>CAWIWP010000003.1:0-632500 GCA_963839875.1 uncultured Solirubrobacterales bacterium | reverse complement strand
GTAGTCGATGGCCAACAGGTTGATATTCCTGTACCACGCAAGGTCGTTATGACCGATGGGGTGACGGGGAAGGCTAAGGGAACCCAGGCGATGGTTGTCCTGGGGCAAGCACGTAGCCAGTCGCGGTAGGCAAATCCGCCGCGGCGTTTACGCGAGGTGCGATGCCAGCTGGCTTGACCGCCGGCCAGTCCCTGAAGCCATGCCTCCGAGAAAAACCTCTAGGCAGGCTTCTGCGTGCCCGTACCTACAACCGACACAGGTGGACAGGTAGAGAATACTGAGGTGAGCGAGCTAACTATCGTTAAGGAACTCGGCAAATTCGCCCCGTAAGTTCGCGAGAAGGGGCGCCCCGGTAGGGTGAAGCTCATACGAGTGGAGCCCGAGGGGGCCGCAGTGAAAAGGTCCAACCGACTGTTTACCAAAAACACAGGCCTCTGCTAAGTCGCAAGACGACGTATAGGGGCTGACGCCTGCCCGGTGCCGGAAGGTTACGCGGCGTTGTTAGCTCGCTTCGGGGGCGAAGCAGCAAAGCTAAGCCCCGGTAAACGGCGGCCGTAACTATAACGGTCCTAAGGTAGCGAAATTCCTTGTCGGGTAAGTTCCGACCTGCACGAATGGCGCAACGAGTTGGACGCTGTCTCAACGATAGGCTCGGTGAAATTAGAGTCTCGGTGAAGATACCGAGTACCCGCAGAAAGACGGAAAGACCCCGTGAACCTTTACTGCAACCTGATATTGGAGTTCGAAGTATCTCGCTCAGGATAGGTGGGAGGCTTTGAACCCGTGGCTTTGGCCGCGGGGGAGCCAACCTTGAGATACCACCCTTGGTGTTTTGGGCTTCTAACAGGCTTCCGTTATCCGGGGCCTGGACAGTGCCAGGTGGGCAGTTTGACTGGGGCGGTCGCCTCCTAAAATGTAACGGAGGCGCCCAAAGGTTCCCTCAGCACGGTTGGAAATCGTGCGCAGAGTGTAAAGGCAACAAGGGAGCTTGACTGCGAGACCGACGGGTCGAGCAGGAACGAAAGTTGGGCTTAGTGATCCGGCGGTTCCAAGTGGAAGGGCCGTCGCTCAACGGATAAAAGGTACTCCGGGGATAACAGGCTTATCGCGCCCAAGAGTCCATATCGACGGCGCGGTTTGGCACCTCGATGTCGGCTCGTCGCATCCTGGGGCTGGAGCAGGTCCCAAGGGTTGGGCTGTTCGCCCATTAAAGCGGCACGCGAGCTGGGTTCAGAACGTCGTGAGACAGTTCGGTCCCTATCTTCTGTGGGCGTTGGAGAGTTGAGGGGAGTCGTCCCTAGTACGAGAGGACCGGGATGAACGCGCCTCTGGTGTACCAGTTGTCCTGCCAAGGGCACCGCTGGTTAGCTACGCGCGGAACGGATAACCGCTGAAAGCATCTAAGCGGGAAGCCGTCCTCGAGATGAGCTCTCCCATCCCCTTGAGGGAGTAAGGCCCCTGGTAGACCACCAGGTTGATAGGCCGGCTGTGCAACCGCAGCAATGCGGTCAGCAGACCGGTACTAATGGGCCGAGGGCTTGACGGATATTTTTCTCCTTCTGCTATCTTTGCCTAGTGCGGTTTTCAAGCTCCACCGGGGCCGCGTCCCGACCTTTTTGGTGGCGAGATAGCGAGAGGGAAACACCTCTTCCCATTCCGAACAGAGCCGTTAAGCCTCTCAGCGCCGATGGTACTTGGTGGGCAACCGCCTGGGAGAGTAGGTCGCCGCCAGTTCTTCCAAGAGCCGCCCCCTCGGGGGCGGCTCTTTTCGTTGGCAATAGGATCCGGATGAACCGTCACCCACGAAAGGGAATCGCATGATCGCGGCGATCATCATCGGCATCATCGCGGGATACCTGGGCAGGCTCATCATGCCCGGCAAGCAGGACATCGGCTTCTTCAAGACCGTCATCTTCGGCGTGCTCGGAGCGCTGCTCGGCTTCTTCTTCTTCACCGAGGTCCTCGGCATCGGCGACAGCAAGGCGTTCGACCTCGGCGGCCTGCCCGGCGCCGTGATCGGCGTGATGGTCGTGCTCTTCGCCTACGACCGCTTCACCCGGCAGCTGAGGGCCGCGCACTGACGGAGCCTGAGAACGCGGATCCGGGCGAGCGCCTGCTCGCGTGGATCCGCCTGCTCGCCGAGCGACGTCGGCCCGCGGCGGCCGGCGACACCGGCAGAGCGCGCGCGGCGCCGAGGCGGTGCCGATCGCGGCTCGCCGAGCGCGGCGTCGAGGCCCGCGCTCGAGCCATTCCGCGGGCTTCTCGACCTTCGGGGCGCCGCTCGGCGCCATCACCGCGCTCGCCGTCGCTGCCCGCGCTGCTGCCACGCCGGTTCCGTGCCCTGCGCGCCGCGATCGCCGGCGCCGCGACCGCGGCTGCTCGCTCTCGAGGGCGGCCTCGTCCGGACGCCGGTCTCAGACGCTGCTCGCCCGCAAGCCGAGCCAGAACCTGGTCTGCCGAGATCGAGCCGAGGGGAGAGGCGAGCGCACCCTCTGCCTGGTCTGCCACCTCGACACCTCGCGCGGCGGGCTGATGTTCCACCCGCGGTTCGTCCCCCACCTCACGCCTGGCTCTCGCTCCAGTCGGCCGCCGGCGACGGTCCAGGGCGGCGAGCTCGTCCTGGGCAGGTTCGCGGCTCGGGCGGTGCGCTGCTCTCCGCCTGCTGCAGGGCGTCCTGGCGGCCGGCGGCCGCGTGCTCGCCGAGCGCGAGCTGCGGGGCGTGGACTCTCCCGGCGCGAACGACAACGCCTCGGGCGTGGCCGTCGTCGGCCGAGCTGGCCCGCGAGCTCGCCGCCGAGCCCGCTCGAGTCGACCCGCGTGGTCGTGCTGATGGCCGGCTGCGAGGAGGTCCGGGCTGCTCGGCGCCCAGGCGTTCCTGCGCTCGCGCGACACGACGCGGCTGGCTCTTCCTGAACGTGGACAGCGTCGGCGGCCCGGGAACCTGCGCTACCTGCCGCGCGAGGGGATCGTCCAGAGGTGGGACGCGGACCCCGGCCTGGTGGCGATCGCGGAGCCGGTCGCGGCCGCCGATCCCGCGATCGGGCTGCGGCGCCGCCGACGGGCAGATCGGCCTCACCTACGACGCCACCGCGGCGATGGCCCGGGGCGGGCAGGGCGATCACCCTCGTCGCCGAGCGCGACGGCGTCATCCCCAACTACCACTGGCCGACGCGACACGCCGGAGAACCTCGACCCGGCCGTGGTCGAGCCGGCGCTGCGTGCAGCGCGGGGAATCGCCGCCGCGGTCGACCGCGGCGAGGCCGACGCGTAGGCGGGCTCTGGCCGGGACTAGGCCGCGAAGCGCTCGAGGCGCGCCGCGCGGCGCTGCAGCGCGGTCGTCGCCGTGCCCGGGATGCGTGGCCGGGCGCGCAGGGCTCGGGACGGCACTCCGGCGAGGCATCGACCGGCTCGTAGCCGTACTCGCCGAGCGTGGCGAAGTCGATGACGAGGTCGGCGCCGTCGCAGAGCCGCTCGCGGATGTCTGTGATCTTTGTCTTCATGGAGGGGAACCTACGTTCGGCCTCGGACGGAAGGGCTCGTTTGCAGGGGATCTTGCATGAGGCCTTCCATGCCTGACGCCGTGCCTAGCGACCGCGGCGCCCGAAGCTGTGAGGCGCCGGCAGCGCCGCCGCCAGCTCCGAGACAGCCTGCTCGCCGGCGGGACGGGGAGCCGGCTCTCGGCCCGTCTCGCGGTCAACCGGTGGCTCGATCTCGCGGGGTACCCCAGCGCCGCCCGCAGCCGCGGTTGCAGCCGTCTCGCTCCCGGTTCGCTCCAGCCGCTCGATCTCGGCCGACCAGGACGTTGGTCGTGCCCTCGCGGTGCTCCAGCTTGCCGCTCGCGACGACGAAGCCCGAGGTCCTGCACCGCGAGCCGGTGGCGCTCGACCACCGGCGGGGGGACGATCAGGTTGATCACGCCGTGCTCGTCCTCGAGCAGCATGAAGACGATCCCCTTCGCGGTCGCGGGCCGCTGGCGCGCGACCACCATCCCCGCGACCCGGACCGGCGCGCCGTCGCGGGTCGCGGCCGATCGCCGCGCTGGTCAGCACCGCGGGATCGAGCTCGGCTCGCAGCATCTCCATCGGGTGGGTCGCCGATCGTGATCCCGGTCGAGCGGTAGTCGGCGACCATCCGCTCCCACGGGCTCGAGCTCGGGCAGGTCGGGCGCAGGGGCGCCGTCGAGGGGCAGCGCGAGCTGGTCGCCCTCCTCGGCCCGGGCCGCCCGCGCAGGCGCCGCCGGCCTGCCAGAGTGCGGCCGCCGCTTGTCGGCGGGCCAGAGGCGTGAGAGCGCTCTCGTCCTCCAGCAGGTCGGCGGTCGATCGCCCGCGATGCCGGTCCAGCGCACCGGCCCACGCGAGCCGCACCAGCGCGCCGCGCGACGCGCCCGAGCGCGCCGGCCAGGTCGGCGACGTCCGCGTAGGGGCCGCCGCGCGAGCGCTCGGCGACCACGGCCTCGGCGTCGGCCTCGCGCGACCTCGTTGACGTAGCCGAGCCCGACCCGGACCGGCGGCTGGCCCTCCGACCCCGGCGCCGCGCCGACCGTCTCGACGCGGCAGTCGAGCTCGCTCGAGTTGACGTCGGGGGGCAGCACCTCGAGGCCGCGGCGCTGGGCCTCGTGGACGAGGGCGTCGGGCGGGTAGAAGCCCATCGGCTGCTCGTTCAGCAGCGCGCAGAGGAACTCGGGCCCGTAGTGGACCCGCAGCCAGGTCGACTGGTAGGCGAGCAGGCCGAAGGCCGCCGAGTGGGACTTGGGGAAGCCGAAGCCCGAGAAGCCGTCGATCTGGTCGTAGACCCGCTCGGCGACCGCCTCGATCGACGCCGCGGCCCACGGCGCCCTCGATGAAGCGCTGCTGGTAGCGGCGCATCGCCGCCTCGGAGCGCCGGCGGCTCATCGCCCGGCGCAGCCCCTCGGCCTCGCCGACCGAGAAGCCCGGCCAGCGCGATCGCCACCTCCAGCACCTGGTCCTGGAAGACGATCGCGCCGAGCGTGTCGCTGCAGCACCGGCTCCAGCGAGGGGTGCTCGTAGGGGACCTCGTAGGAGGGGTCCGCGCGCAGCGCCTTGCGCCGCTCGATGTAGGGGTGGACGGCGCCGCCCTGGATCGGGCCCGGGCGGACCAGCGCCACCTGCACCGTCAGGTCGTCGAGGTCCGCGGGCAGGGTCCGCGGCAGCATCTGCATCTGGGCGCGGCTCTCGATCTGGAAGACGCCGGTGGTCTCGGCCCGCTGGATCGCGCCCCAGACCTCGCCGTCGTCGAGCGGCGACCCGCGAGAGGTCGATCCGCTCGCCGCGCGTCCGCGCGATCTCGTCGACGCAGCGCTCGACCGCCGACAGCATCCCCAGCCCCAGCAGGTCGATCTTCAGGAAGCCGGCGTCCGCGCAGGAGTCCTTGTCCCACTGGACGATCTGGCGGCCCTCCATCGCCGCGGGCTGCACCGGGCAGAGCTCGACCAGCGGCCTGGTCGAGATGATCATCCCGCCGGGGTGCTGGGAGATGTGGCGGGGCAGGCCCGCGATCTCGGGCAGCAGCTCGGCCAGGGCGCGCCAGCGCGGCGAGCGCGGCCCGCAGCCTGCCGAGCGCCTCCTCCATCCGGGCCGGGGCGTCGGCGCTCGCCTCGTAGACGTCCACCGAGCGCGCCAGGCGCTCGACCTCGCCGGGCGGCAGCCCCAGCGCCTTGCCCAGGTCGCGGACCGCTCCGCGCGCGCGGTAGGTCGAGATCGCGGCGACCAGCGCCGAGCGCTCGGCGCCGTAGCGCTCGTGGACCAGCGGGATCAGCTTCTCGCGGATGTCGCGGGGGAAGTCGAGGTCGATGTCGGGCACGTCGGTCGAGCTCCTCGTTCAGGAAGCGGCCCGAGGAAGAGGTCGTTCTGCGACCGGGTCGATGTGGGAGAGGCCGGTCAGGTAGCAGACGATCGAGCTGACGCTGGAGCCCCGGCCGCGCCCGGGCGGCAGCAGGCGGCGCGCGGACTCCGGGCCCGCGCACCTCCAGCGCGACCTCGCGGGCCAGCTCGAGCATCTCGTGGTGGAGGAGGAAGAAGCCGGCCAGCTTCAGGCTCGCCGATCAGGCCGAGCTCCTCCTCCAGCCGGCGCCTCGGCCTCGGGCCCGGTCGGGCGAGCCGCTCGTAGCGCTCGTCCAGCATCGAGCGGCAGAGCTCGGCCAGGCGCGCGGCCGGCGGTCGGGTCCTCGGCGCCGGGGTAGCTGTAGCCGAGGTCGCTGGTCAGGTCGAAGCGCAGCCGCTCGGCCAGCCGCGCCGACTCGGCGACCGCCTCGGGGTGGTCGCGGAAGCGCGCCGCCGCCCGGGCCGGCGAGATCAGCGCCGCCGCGGTGTTGCCGCGGCGCTGCGCCTTCGCTCTCGTCCAGTGTCGCGCCCAGCCGGACCGCGACCAGCGCGTCCTGCAGGGCGAGCCGCGAGCGCTCGTGGGCGTGGACGTTGCCGGTCGCGACGCACGGGCACCCCGAGCGCGCTCGGCGAGCGAGGCGAGCCAGCGGTTGCGCGCGCGGTCGTGGCGCCACAGCGGGCGCTGCAGCTCGACCCGGAAGCTGTCCGGCCCGAAGGCCGACAGCAGCAGCCGCGCCATCGCCGCCCCGCCGCGTCGGGTCGCCGCGCTCCCAGCGCCCGGCGACGGCGCCCTCGCGCGCGCAGCCCGAGAGGCAGACCAGGCCCGTCGGTGTGGCCCTCGAGCTCGGCGAGCGGGAGCGAAGGGGGGAGGCCTCGCGCATCGCCGTCCGTCGCCCTGGTCCCATCGCCCCGCGCGTCCCGCGTGGGCCATGGTGATCAGCCGGCAGAGGTTGGCCAGCCCGCCGCCGACTCGACCAGCAGCGTGACGTGGGAGCCCGACCCTCGACGCGTCAGCTCGGCGCCGACGATCGGCCGCACGCCGACCCCCGTGCAGGCGTGGGCGAACTCCATCGCGCCGCTGACCCCGTCGTGGTCGGTCAGCGCCAGCGCCTCGTAGCCCAGCTCGGCCGCGGCGCCCGCCAGCTCCGCGGGATCCGACGCGCCGTCGCGGAACGAGTAGGCCGAGTGGCAGTGGAGCTCGACGTAGGGAGGGGGCTGTCGCGGCCATCAATCGCGCTGCCGGAACCAGCTGCGCCCGTCTTCGGCGCCGGGCTCCGAGAAGACCACCACGTCGCTGCCGTCCTCGAGCACCAGCTCGAAATAGCGTCCTGCGCAGGGGTTTCGCGGTCCACCAGCCGTCCTCGACCAGCCACTCCTCGCGGATCGACGCGACCGCGAGCCGCCCGACCGCGCCGCGGCCGCCCGTCGGCGCCGGCCTCGACCGGGACCGGCCAGGGCTTGTTGACGCGGCCCGGGCGCATCACGTCCACTCGGCTACGGAGGCGCTCACGCATCCTCCTCGGGGAAGGGCATCAGCACCTCGCGCCGCTCGGGGACGCGGGAGGTCGGGTCGACCTCGAGCACCCGCAGGACCGCCTCGCAGCCGCCGGCGGCGCGGGCCTGGCGCACCGCCTCGGCGATCTTGCGCCGGCGCTGCTCGCTCGGGGCCCGCCAGCGCCATCTGCTCGCCGGCGGCCGGGCCCAGCGCAGACCGCCTCGAGCCGCAGGATCGCGGCGGGGCCGGGCAGCAGCGAGAGCAGGGGGACGAGCAGCGTCGCGCAGCCGCTCGCGCTCGGCAGCCGGCGCTGCGCAGCGTGCACCCGCCGCCGCCAGCCGCCGCCGGCCGCGAGCCGGGCCGAGAGCCGCAGCGCCCGGAAGGTCCGGCCCCGCCGCGCCGGGGTGGGCGAGCAGCCGCGCGACCAGCAGCTCCATCGCCGCGCTCGAGCTGCTGGCCCGAGGACGGCGTCGGGCAGCTCCAGCTCGACGGCCAGCTCCTGAAAGGGACGGCGCGGCCGCAGCGGCGTCGTCGCCGCCGCGGGCCAGCTGCAGCGCGCGCAGCCCGAGCTCGCCGAAGCGGTCGGCGACGGCGTCGCGCGGCAGCGACGGCGAGCCGGCCGAGGGTCTCGATGCCGAGCCGCTCGAGCTCGTTGGGCAGATCGTCCGCGACAGCGTCCTCGGCGCCGCAGCGCAGCCGCCCGCTCAGCAGCGAGACCGGCAGGGGGGAGAGGAACCGCGCGCGCCGGCGCCGGGACGACCACCGGCGGGACCGCTCGCGGCGGCGCCGCGCGCGCTGCGCGGCGGCGTAGGAGCAGAAGCGCACCGGCGCCGCGGCGAGCCGCACCGGCACGCCGGCCTGCCGGCGCGAGCGCGTCGAGCACGCCCGTCGATCCCGCCCCAGAGGCGGCGCAGGCCGCCGGCCTCGAAGAAGGCCTCGCCGGGGCGCTCGGACTCGACCTCGGCGCCGATCCCGACTCGAAGCGGCGCAGGGTCCCCTCCCAGGCGCGCTCGGCGCGCTCGGGGTCGGGCGGGATCAGGGCGAGCTCGGGACAGCGCGAGAGCGCCTCGCCCAGCCGCATGCCGGCGCGGACCCCGAGCCGCTCCGCCGGGCCCGAGACCTCGCCGATCAGCTGCGCCGCTCCGGGCTCGGGGGCGAGCGCCGCGGGGCGGCGGATCATCTCGCCGCGGCCGTCGTCGAGCGCCGTGCGACAGGAGCCTGAATCGGGGGGCTAGGGCGCATGCGACCGGCATCGAACGTATGTTCGTATAGAGCCGCCGATCAGTCAAGGAAATCCGAAAATAAATTCGGCCAGGTTCGCCTCGATCGGATTAGCGCTCGGCAGCCCGGGTAGTCCAAGCACCATGCTGATCGCAGGGATCATCGCCTTCTGCGTCGTGCTGCTGGTGCTGGCCTTCCTGGCGCCGCGCCTCTCGCAGCTACTTCCAGAAGGCGCGGCGACAAGCCGCTCGCAGGTCGGCGAGAACGTCGCCGACGAAGCTCCCCGGCAAGGCCGGCGAGCTCGCCTCGAAGCCCGTTCGAGTCCTCGCGCAAGGCCGTCCGCAAGAGCGGGGCCAAGGGCCGCGAGGGCCGCTCGAAGGCGTCCCTGGTGCCCTAGCTGAACTCGCGGCCGGTAGCCTCCCGGCATGCCGAAGAAAGGACCCGACCCGACGACCCGCGAGCTGAAGCAGGCCAGCAGGAGAAGGCGACCGGCGAGCACGAGGCGATCGAGCGACTCGCGACCGCCGACGAGGCCCACCAGCACGACCGCCGCGCCGCCAAGTCCGCCTACCTGGCGCGCAAGCTCGCCGAGCGCGAGCGCTCCGAGCGCGAGGTCCGGAGGACGCCGAGCACCGGTCGACAAGGGCGACTCGTGATCTAGCTCTACCGCGCGCCGTTCTCGACCAACGTCGAGCGCGTCGCCCTCGCCCTCGCCCACAAGGGCCTCGAGATCGAGTCCGATCGTGATCTCCTACGAGGACCGCACGCCGGTCGAGGAGGTCAGCGGCCAGGGCCTGGTCCCGGTGATCGACGACGACGGGCGAGGTCGTCGCCGACTCGACCCGGATCCTGGGTACCTCGAGGAGCACTACCCGCAGAACCCGATCTTCCCCGCCGACCCGGCCCGCCGCGACCGAGATGGAGCTTCATCGACTGGTTCAACGAGGTCTGGAAGTCGAGCCCCGAACGCGATCGAGTTCGAGCTCGGAGAGAGCGGCGAGGAGCCCCGGCTGGACGATCGTCGAGGCGAGGTCGCAGCGGATGCGGGCCGGCCTCGGCGTCTTCGACGCGGATGCTCGCCGGGCGCGACTTCCTGGTGGGCGACCAGGTCTCGGCCGCCGACTTCGCCGTCTTCCCGTTCCTGAAGTACGCGGCGATGGAGCCGCGACGAGGAGGACGAGGAGCTCTTCCACCGGATCCTCGACGTGCACCAGCCGCTGGACCCCGACGAGCACGCCGACCTCGCGGCCTGGATCGCGCGCATCGACGCGATGCCGCGCGTCTGATGCACGACCCACTGACGGCCGTGCGGATCGCGATCCTCGCCGACACCCACATGCCGCGCGGGCGCGCGGCGGCTGCCCGAGCGCTGCGTCGAGCTGATGCGGGAGGCCGACCTGATCCTGCACGCGGGCGACTTCAGCGAGGCCGCGGTGCTCGCGCAGATCTCAGGAGCTCGGCCGCGTGGTCGCCGTCCACGGCAACGTCGACAGCGCCGAGCTGCGCCGCGAGCTGCCCGAGTCCACGGCGTCGACATCGAGGGCGCGACGATCGCGGTGGTCCACGACGCCGGGCCCGCCAGGGGCGGCTCGAGCGGATGCGGGCGCGCTTCCCCGAGGCCGACGCCGTCGTCTTCGGCCACTCCCACATGCCGCTGCACGAGAGCGACGGCGGCTTCCAGATCTTCAACCCGGGCAGCCCGACCGAGCGCCGCCGCGCGCCCGGCCACACGATGGGCATCGCCGAGGTCTCGAGCGGCGGAGCGGTCGCGCTTCGAGCTGGTCGAGCTCGACCCGTAGCATCTCGGCGGATGCGCGCCCTGCGTCCGATCCTCGCCGCTGCCGCGGCGCTCGCGATCGGCGCTGCGGCGCTGCGGCTCCGACGGCGACTGCGACGGCGGCTCGCCGACGACGGCGGCGGCGAGGCCGAGCCGAGATCCCCGGCGGCGCCGACCCCGAGGCCGTCGCAGGTCATCGACGACTGGTCGACGGCGCTGAGCGAGGGCGACGTCGAGGCGCGCCGCCGACTACTTCGCCATCCCGAGCGTCGCCCAGAACGGGACGCCGCCGCTCGAGCTCGACAGCCGCGAGGACGTGATCGCCTTCAACGAGGCGCTGCCCTGCGGCGCCGAGCTGGTCGAGGCGGCCGAGGAGGACCGCTTCGTCGTCGCGACCTTCGAGCTGACCGAGCGGCCCGGCGAAGGCGAGTGCGGCGCAGGCGTCGGCGCCGAGGCCAACACGGCGTTCGTGATCGAGGACGGCAAGATCACCGAGTGGCGCCGCGCTCCGAACCAGCCGAGCGCCCCGCCCTCGAACCAACCCGTCGTCTGATGGACCAGGTGCCGCAGGTCGGGGGAGCGATCCTGATTCTGACCGCCTTCGTGGCAGCCCAGCGCGGGGCGATGTCCCAGCACGCGCGCACCTATCTGCTGCTGAACGCCCTCGGCGCCGCCATCCTCACGGCCGTCGCCTTCCACGAGCGCGACTGGGGCTTCTTCATGCTCGAGGTGGTCTGGACGGCCGTCTCGGTCTGGGGCCTGATCCAGCTCGCCCGCGGTCGCACGCCGACCGGCGCGCACTAGCGGCCGAGCGCCGCCTTCACCCGCTCGATCACGGCGTCCGTGAACTCCGTCGTCCCGGCGTGGCCCTTGAGGTCGGAGGTGCGGACGCCGTCGGCCGCGGCCGACCATCACCGCGTCGGAGATCGCCGTCGATGCGCGTGCCGGCGCCTCGTCGCCCTCGCTCGCCGGCGATGCCGAGCAGGGCGCCGGCGGCGAGGATCATCGCCATCGGGTTGGCGACGTCCTTGCCCTCCAGCGCGGGGGCGGTGCCGTGCGGGGCCTCGGCCATCACGACGGAGGGGTTCAGGTCGTCGTCGAGGGCGAGCAGCATCGACTCGGCGCCGGCGATCGAGCCGAACAGGGGCAGGACCAGGTCCGAGAGCAGGTCGCCGTCGCGGTTCAGCGCCGGGATCACCAGCGGGGTGTCGGCGCGGCCGGTGATCAGGCCCGGCGTAGGTGGCGTCGATCAGCAGCGGCTCGTAGGCGACGTCGGGTGGCGCGCGGCCGCCGCGTCCATCTCCTCCTTCAGCATCCCCTCGTAGACGGGGCTGACGGTCCACTTCGGGCCGCCGTAGACCTTGCCGTCGATCTTCTCGGCGGCGCGGAACGCGTACTCGGCGACCGCCTCGCAGATCGAGCGGTGGATCACCTCGGTCCGATAGGCCGCTTCGTCCCCATCGTCGTCGTCGCGCCACTGCTCCGCGCCGTAGGCGTCCTCGACCGCCATGCGGACGACCGAGATCGGGTGGTGGATGCCGCCGAGCGGGGTGACGCCCGGGATGCGCCGGCCGGTGCGGACGATCACCTTGCCGTCGATCCCCTCGCGGATCGAGCCGGTTGGGGCTGCCGACGTCGTCGGCGCCCTCGGGCGTGATCGTCGCGGCCTTGATCCCGAGGCCGGCCTCGACCATCGCGGCGGCGGCCTCCTCGCAGACTCCGTTCTTCGTCGCGCGTCGGTTCTCCAGCGAGGTGTCGAAGCGCTCGAGCTCGACCTCGACGCCGGTCACCGCCGGATCGATCACCCGCAGCGACTGCTCGAGCAGCTCCTGCCCGGTCTGATCGCCCTCGAGCACGACTATCGTCAGCCCGGCCATGGCCGCGGACGCTACCGCCGAACGCCGGATGGATGAGAAGTGCACGTGGTGCGGAGCGAAGTGGAGGCCGACGACGGGTTCCGCGCCTACGAGCCGGCCGGCGCGCGGCGCGCGGTCTTCTGCCGGCTCGAGCACGTCGTCCCCTGGGCGATCGCAGGACGCGCACTGGGAGGCGGGCGAGCTCGACCGAGCCGCCGGGCACCGACGAGCGATGCCGAGCGCTGCTCGCATGCGACGCCGAGCTCGGCGAGGTCCACGTGCTCCTGGTCCGCCACCGAGGCGAGTTCAGGATCGCCGACGGCTTCTGCTCCGTGGACCACCTGCAGCGAATGGGCGAAGGCCGGCGGCCGCTGGCAGTAAATCGGCGACAATGGCGCCGATGGCTGATGTCATCGAGAAGCGCGTCACCGCCGAGATCGAAGGTGACTTCGTCGTCTTTCTGATCGGCCTGCGGATCAACAAGCTCTGGAAGGTCTGGAAGTGGCTGCCGACGGTGCTCTCCATGCCGGGCATGCTCCGCGAGCTGGAGGAGCGACCCGAGCTCGGCCTCCTGGGCACCAGCATGTACGCGGCAAGCCCGCGGCAGCCGATGCTGGTTCAGCACTGGCGGTCGTTCGACGAGCTCGAAGCATTCGCCCGCAATCAGGACGCGACCCATTGGCCGAAGTGGGTGGCGTTCAACAAGCGGGTGGGGTCAAGCGGGGATGTCGGCATCTGGCACGAGACCTACCTGGTTCCCGCCGGCCGGTACGAGTGCGTCTACAACAACATGCCCGCCACCGGCCTCGGCGCGGCGGCGAAGCTCGTTCCCGCCGCGGGTCGCAAGGCGGCCGCCGCCAGCCGCGCCGGAATTCGAGACGAGACGTACCCCGAAGAGGCGACCACCGACCGCATCGGCACCTGACCCGCCCCGTCCGGGCCTGAATTCCCGCGATTTGCGGAAACGCCTCGTCCGGCCCTTGACGAACCGGATCGGAAGCGTAGATTCTTTCTACAAGGAACGACGCAAGTTGTTCCTTACGGAAGACCCCGCACGGGGCCCCTCCGTTGAATCAGTCGCAAGACAGATTCAGATCGGAAAGGCCTCACGGCCGGACCAAGACGAAGGGCCCGGGTGACCGGGCCCTTTGTTTTGCCCGTACCGTGCCGCGAGCTTCTCGGGCCGGCTGCTTCTCCGCCGCCGGCCTTCTTCGCCGGTTCTTCCCTGCTTACCGGCCGGCTTCTTTCCGGCGCCGCGCTTCTTCTCCGGCGTCCGCCTTCTTCTCCGGCGCCGGCTTCTTCTCCTCCGCCACCGGCGACTCGAAGATGAACTCGTTGATGAGCCCGGCCACGTCCTCCGGCAGCTCCACTTGGGGCGAGTGGCCGGCGCCTCGTCGAGCACGTAGGCCTGGACGCCGGCGATGCCGCGGTAGGGCTCGATCGACTCCTCCGCGTCGTAGATCTGGTCCTCGGCGCCGAAGATGACCATCAGCGGGATCTCGAGGGCGCCGAGGCGGTCGTCGCAGCGCGCGCGAGTCCGTGTAGTCGCTCTCGGCGTTGGCGACGTCGACGTAGGCCGTGTAGGTCATCTCGTTCAGGTCCTCGACGACCTGGTCGGGATCCTCGAAGCCGCTGGCGATGTTGAAGTCGGGGGCGAAGGCCTGCTGGAACTGGCTGCGGACCGCCGAGGTCGGCGCGACGTCGGTGAGCCGCTTCATCGCCTGCCCGATGACCGGGACGTAGCCGGCCTTGGCGGCGAGCGAGAGCTCCCCGTAGTCGTCGTTCGGCGCCTGGTCGATGTCGACGACCCGCGCGACCAGGTCGGGGCTCTGCTCCGCGACCGCGGTCGACGACCGGTGCCCCGAGGGAGTGGCCGACGAGCGTCGCGTCGGAGACCCCGAGCTCGGCGAGCGCCTCCGCGATCGCGTTCGCCTGGTCGCTCGATCTCGTAGCCGCTCGACGGCTTGTCGGAGCCGCCGTGGCCGAGCAGGTCGAGGCTGATCACGCGATGGTCGGCGCGCGAGGAGCGGCGAGAGCTCCTCGAACCAGGCGAGCGAGCCCGCGTAGCCGTGGATCGAGGACGATGGGCGAGCCTGCGGGTCGCCCTCGTCCAGGACCTGGAGGGTGCCGCTGGAGGTCTCGATCAGCTCGGCGCCCTCGACGTTCCGCTCGGCGTCCGCGGTCTCGTTGGAGAGGACGATCGCGTTCAGGACGAGCAGCGACCACGAACGCCGCCAGCAGGCCGAGGACGACCTTCGACCCAGGTCCTCACGACTCCCCGCCGCCCTCGCGTGGGCCGATGCCCAGCTCGTCGGCGTTCTCGGCCAGCGCCTCGATGATCAGCGTCATGTGCTCGTCGGGGTCGACGCCGAGCTCCTCGATCCCGCGCTGGACCTGGCCGCGGTCGACCGCGGCGGCGAAGGACGGCTGCTTCAGCTTCTTCTTCACGGACTTCGGCTTCATGCCCTCGATCCCGGTCGGCCGGACCAGCGCGCAGGCGGCGATGAAGCCCGACAGCTCGTCGACGGCGAAGAGGGTCTTGGCCATCTGCGGTCTCGCGCGGGACCTCGAGGAACTCGGCGTGGCCGGCGACCGCGTCGATCGATGTCCTGCGGGTAGTCGCAGCTCCTCCAGCTCCTTGATCGCGTAGCGCGGGTGGCCCGTGTCGAGGTCGGGGTAGCGCTCGTAGTCCAGGTCGTGGACGAGCGCGGTGACCGCGTAGCGCTCCTCGTCCTCGTCCCACTTGCGGGCGTAGGCGCGCATGGCCGCCTCGACCCCGAGCAGGTGCTTGCGGAGCGAGTCGGACTCGACCCATTCGGTACACCAGCTGCCATGCATCGTCTCTTGAGACGTCTGCCATCGCGCGGGTTACCCTAGCCCGCACGATGGAGAAGTTCGTCATCCAAGGGGGAGCGCCCCTGTCCGGCGAGATCGTCGCGGCGGGGAACAAGAACGCCGCGCTCCCGATTCTCGCCGCCTGCCTCTTACCGAGGAGGAGCTGCTGATCGACAACGTCCCGAGGATCAGGGACGTCGACTCGATGCTGCGACCTGCTCGAAGGGCCTCGGCGTCAAGGTCGAGTGGACCGGCGAGAACCAGGTTCGCCTGCAGGCCGACGCGGTCGACGAGTCCCACGAGGTCGACGAGGGCCCCGCGAGCCGCATCCGCGCCTCGTTCCTGGCCGCCGGCCCGCTGCTCGCGCGCTTCGGCGAGGCCAAGATCCCGCCGCCCGGGGGCGACACGATCGGCCGCCGCCGCCTCGACGCCCACCTGGACGCCTTCCGCGACCTCGGCGCGACGGTCGGCGGCGAGACGCTGGATCGAGCTCGGCGCTCCGGCCGAGCGGCCTCAAGGCCACCCGCATCTTCATGGACGAGCCCTCGGTGATGGGAACCGAGAACGCGCTGCTCGCCGCGGCGCTGACCGCCGGGCCCGACGACGATCGCCAACGCCGCCTCCGAGCCCCACGTCCAGGACCTCGCGCGGCTGCTGGTCGAGATGGGCGCCCAGGTCGACGGGATCGGCTCCAACGTGATGACCGTCCACGGCCGCGACAAGCTGGGCGGCGCCGCGCCACAAGGTCTGCCCCGACCACATCGAGATCGCGAGCTTCATGGCGCTCGCCGCCGCCACCGGCGGGCGAGCTGCGCATCCGCGAGACCGTCCCCGACGACCTCGAGGGCATCCGCCGCCAGTTCAAGCGGCTCGGCCTGCAACTCGATGGTCGAGGGCGACGACGTGCTCGTCCCCGAGGGCCAGGTGCTGAAGATCCGCGACGACCAGGGCGACGCGATCCCGAAGATCGACGACGGCCCCTGGCCCGCCTTCCCCGCGGACCTCACCTCGATCGCGCTCGCGCTCGCCACGCAGGCCGACGGGACGATCCTGATCTTCGAGAAGATGTTCGAGAACCGGCTGTTCTTCGTCGACAAGCTCGTCGCGATGGGCGCTCGGATCACGCTGTGCGATCCCCACAGGGCGATCGTCAGCGGTCCGAGCCGGCTTCACGGTGAGCGACTGGAGAGCCCCGACATCCGCGCCGGCATGGCGATGCTCATCGCGGCGCTGGCCGCCGACGGCACCTCGGAGATCGGCAACGTCGTCCAGATCGACCGCGGCTACGAGAAGATCGACGAGCGCCTGCGCGACCTGGGCGCCCGCATCGAGCGCGTCAGCTCGAGCGCGTCCCGCCTGAGCGGCCGCCCGCCTAGGGCGTTCCGTGCACCTCGAAGTTGTGGAGCTCCTGGATCTCCGGCTGGGGGCCGGGCCGCCTTCGCCCAGGACCTTCGACGGCCGGGCCCAGCGTCTCTCCGAACGCCTCGAACTTGTCGGCCGACTCCCAGATGTCGACGATCTCATCGTGCCGCCCAGCTCGATCGCCGTATGGACGAGCAGGCCGTCCGGCGGATCCTCGCCGATCGCCTGGTTCACCTGGTCGTACTGGTCCGCGGTCGCCGGGAACTCCATCGAAATCGCACTGCCATCGGAGCCTCCTTCGTCGGGTGTGCGGACCTGTGCGGCGCCGAGAACCGCAATTCCGACGCGCCGGCCCCAGGTCGATGATGCCGCGATGAGCCACCCGATCCCCCCGGGCACCCGGGACATCCTGCCTGACGAGATGCGCGAGCTCCGCGAGCTCCAGGCGACGCTGACCGACGTCTTCGAGGAGCGCGGCTACGGCCAGGTCGCGACCCCGACCCTGGAGTACGACGAGGTGCTCGCGCAGGGCGAGGGCCGCGGCGGCGTCGGCGCCTACCGCTTCTTCGACGAGCGCGGCGAGCTGCTCGCGCTGCGCTCCGACATGACGATCCCGATCGCCCGCCTGGCCGCGAGCCGCTACTCCGACGCCGAGCCGCCGCTGCGCTTCTCCTACGTCGGCAACGCCTACCGGGTCGTGCGCCCGCAGCGCGCCCAGATGCGCCAGTTCATGCACGCCGGCGTGGAGCTGCTCGGCGCCGGACGCGCCCGACGGCACCGCCGAGGTGATCGAGGTGCTGAGCGCCGCCCTCGACGCGGTCGGGCTCGAACCGCGCCGTCGTCGGGCTCGGCGACGCCGACCTGTACCGCCAGCTCCTCGACCGAGCTGGGGGTCGAGGACGAGCCGCGCGAGCGGATCCTCGACCGCCTCGCGACGCACGACCTGGTCGGGCTCGAGGCGGAGGTCGACGCGGTCGAGGGCCTCGACCCGGCGGGGCGCGAGACGCTGCTGCGCCTGCCCGGCCTGCGCGGCGGCGCCGAGCGTCCTGGACCAGGCCCGCGAGCTCGGGCGGCGAGGCCGTCGAGCGCGCGGCCCAGCGGCTGCAGGCGACCTACGACGCGCTGGCGGAGCGCGGGCGTCGCCGACCGCGTCCAGCTCGACCTCAGCCTGCTGCGCGACCTCGGCTACTACACGGGCGCGATCCTCGAGGTCTACGACCCGGCGCTCGGCCACATCCTCGGCGGCGGCGGCCGCTACGACGACCTGCTCGGCCAGTTCGGCGCCCCGATGCCGGCCGCCGGGCTTCAGCCTCTACGTGGAGCGCGTGCACCTCGCCCAGACGGAGGAGGAGCGGATCGACGAGGAGCAGGGCGACGGGACGTCGTCGATGAGCCCGACGATCGAAGGCGCCGGTCCGCGCGCGGACCGGCGGGCCGCTGAAGCTCGCGCTCCCGCGCGGCGCCCTGTTCGGCGAGACCCTGGACGCGCTCGACGCGATCGGGGTCGACACCTCCGAGATGCGGGGCGACTCGCGCTCGCTGATCTTCATGCTCGACGGGCTGACCGTGGTGACGATGCGCCCCTCCGACGTCCCCACCTACGTCGAGGCCGGCGCCGCCGACCTGGGGATCACCGGCAAGGACGTGCTGCTGGAGCAGCGCGACCGCGTCGTCTACGAGATCCTCGACCTCGGCTACGGCGCCTGCCGCATGGTGCTCGCCGCGCGCGAGGGCGACGAGTCGCTGGGCGAGTCCGAGCGCCGGCTCGGCGCGATGCGCATCGCCACCAAGTACCCGCGGATCGCCGAGCGCCACTTCGACGAGACCGGCCGCCAGGCCGAGATCATCGACGTCAAGGGCTCGGTCGAGCTGGCCCCGCTGGTCGGCCTCGCCGACGGCATCGTCGACCTGGTCGCGACCGGCCGCACGCTCGAGGAGAACGGCCTCGAGGTCCGCGAGGAGATCGTCGACTAGCACCGCGCGCCTGGTCGCCAACCGCGTCTCGCACAAGCTGCGCGCCGCCGAGGTCGACGACCTGGTCGAGCGGCTGCGCCCGAGCGAAGTAGGCCGGATGACGAGTGATGAAGCCCGAGCGGTTCGAGTGGGACGGCGTCCGACCCGCGCGGCCTGGCCGAGCGCCTGCGCGCGCTGCAGCCGCGGCCTGGACGAGGTCTCCGACGCCGTCGCCGCGATCATCGACGTCGGTCGCGAGCGGCGGGGACGCGGCCGTGCTCGACGCCGAGAAGCGGTTCGGCGGAGCCGAGCCCGTCTCAGCTCGCGCGTGGCCGCGACGAGCTCGAGGCCGCGCCGCGACGCGATCGACGCCGAGCTGCGCGAGGCGATCGAGCTCGCCGAGCGCGAACATCCGCAGCGTCGCCGAGGCCGAGCGCGACGGCCGACCTGCGGCGTGACGCTCGCAGCAGGGCCAGTCGGTGCGCGCTGCGCGAGCGTCCCGGTCGCGCTCGGCCGGCGCCTACGCGCCCGGGCGGCGCGGCGTCCTATCCCTCCTCGGCCCTGATGTGCACGCGTCCCCGCCGCGGTCGCCGGGTCGAGCGGATCGCCGTCGCCACGCCCTCCGGGCGAGGACGGGACGATCGACCCCGTCGTGCTCGCCGCCGCCGCCATCGGCGGCGCGCGACGAGGCCTACGCGACCGGAGGCGCCCAGGCGATCGCCGCGATGGCGCTCGGCACCGAGATCGATCGAGCCGGTCGACGTGATCGTCGGCCCGGGCAACCGCTACGTGCAGGAGGCCAAGCGCCAGCTCGTCGGCCGCGTCGGCATCGACGGCGATCGCCGGGCCCGAGCGAGCTGATGGTCGTCTTCGACGGCGAGCGCCGAGCTGCGCTGGCTCGCGCTCGACCTCTGCGCCCAGGGCGAGCACGGGGACGACGGGCTGCTCGTCGCGGCCGAGCGCCGACGCCGACGCGCTCGCCGAGCTCGAGGGCCTGGTCGCCGAGCTCGCGCCCGAGCGCGACAGCGTCGCCTCGCCCCCGCTCGCCTTCGTCGCAGCGCCCGTCGACCGAGGCCGCGGTCGAGCTCGCCAACGAGCTCGCCCCCGAGCACCTGCAGCTCGCCTGCGACGCAGCGACGCTGATCGGCCGCGGTCACCACCGCGGGCTGCGTCTTCGTCGGCGACGACAGCGCGACCGCCTTCGGCGACTACGCCGCCGGCTCCAACCACGTGCTGCCGACGGGCGGCGCGGGGCGCTTCACCGGGCCGCTCGGCCCGTCCACCTTCAGGCGCCGCATGGCGACCGTTCGGATGCACGCACGACGCCGCCCGGGAGCTCGCTGCGGCCTGTCGCTACATTGGCCCGCATCGAGGGCTTCCCGGTTCACGGCGAATCGGTCGAGGCCCGCCGAGACGATCCCGAGACAGGAAACGCGAGCTCCTGATGGCAGCCAGCCGCACCGCCGAGATCGAGCGCGAGACCAAGGAGACGAAGATCTCCCTGAAGCTGTCCCTGGACGGGGGCGACGCCGAGCGCCTCGACCGGGGTCGGCTTCCTCGACCACATGCTCGACCTGCTCGCCCGCCACGGGCGGCTGGGGCTCGAGGTGAAGGCCGAGGGCGACCTCGAGACCGGGGCGCACCACACGACCGAGGACGTGGGGATCGTGCTCGGCCAGGCGATCGACGAGGCGCTCGGCGACCGCGCCGGCATCCGCCGCTACGGCTCCGCCGTCGATCCCGATGGACGAGGCGCTGGCCGAGTGCGCGATCGACATCTCGGGGCGGCCCGTTCACCGTGTTCGACGCCGACCTGCCCGACGTGAGCATCGCCGGCTTCGACACCGAGCTCACCGAGGAGTTCTTCCGGGCCGTCGCCAACAACGCGAAGATGACCCTTCACGTCCACGTCCACTACGGCGACAACGCCCACCACATGATCGAGGCGGCGTTCAAGGCGTTCGCCCGCGCGCTGCGCGAGGCGGTCTCGGTCGACCCCGACGAGACCGGAGTGCCCTCCACCAAGGGCACCCTGAGCTCGTGACGCTCGCATGACCCGCATCGCCATCCTGGACTACGGGATGGGGAACCTGCGCTCGGTCGAGAAGGCGTTCGAGAAGGTCGGCGCCGACGCCGAGATCACCAGCGACCCCGAGGCGGCCGACGCGGCCGACGGCGTCGTGCTGCCCGGCGTCGGCGCGTTCCCGAAGGCGATGGAGCGCGGATCCGCGAGCTCGGGATCGACGAGCTGTCGCGGGCGCGGATCGAGGCGGGGCGCCCGGTGCTCGGGCATCTGCCTCGGCATGCAGCTGCTCTTCGACGACTCGACCGAGAACGAGGGCGACACCGGCCTCGGCCTGATGGAGGGCGCCGGTCGAGCCGCTCGCCGCCAACGGGTACAAGGTCCCGCACATCGGCTGGTCGCCGGTTCGCTGGGAGCACGACTCCGAGCTGACCGAGGGCCTCGGGCCCGAGCCGCCCTTCTACTTCGTCCACTCGTTCGTGCCGCGCCCGGCCAACGACGGCCGACGTGCTCGGCACCGCCGCCTACGGCGAGCGCTTCGCGTGCGCCGTCGAGCGCCCGCCGCTCTACGGAGTCCAGTTCCACCCCGAGAAGTCGAGCTCGGCGGGCCTGGCGCTGCTCGAGAACTTCACGCGCATCTGCGCTTGATCCTCTACCCGGCGATCGACATCCGCGACGGCCGCGCCGTCCGGCTGGTGCAGGGCGACTACGACCGCGAGACCGCGTTCGACGACGACCCGGTCGTCGCGGCGATGCGCTGGGAGCGGCGAGGGCGCGACCTGGCTCCACGTGGTCGACCTCGACGGCGCCCGCGCGGGCGAGCCGCAGAACCTCGACCACGTGCGCCGGATCGTCGCGGCCGTCGGGATCCCGATCCAGCTCGGCGGCGGCCTGCGCGACTCGGGCAAGGTCGAGGAGGCGATCTCGGCCGGGGTCGAGCGCGTCGTGCTCGGCACCGCCGCCGTCCGCGACCCCGACGTCGCCGAGGCGATCGCCTCGGCCCACGGCGACCGCGTCGTCGCGGCCGTCGACGCCCGGGCCGGAAAGGTCGCCGCGGAGGGGTGGACCGAGCCGTCGGCCGATCACCCCCGCCGACCTGGCGACGGCGCTGGCCGAGCGCGGCATCCAGCGCTTCATCTACACGCCGGTCGAGGTCGACGGGATGATGGAGGGCCCCGACCTCGACTCGCTGCGCGAGGTCGCCGCCGCCACCGACGCCGAGATCATCTACTCGGGCGGCGATCGGCACGCTCGACCACCTGCGGGCGCTCGGCTCGCTCGGCCTCGAGAACGTGGGCGGCGTGATCGTCGGCCGGGCGCTCTACGAGGAGCGGTTCACCGATCGCCGAGGCCCAGGCGCCCTGGATGCTGGCGGCCCGAGTAGGTAGGTTCCCTCGATGCTCGCGCGCGCTCTTCGGCATCTTCTTCACCTTCGCGGGGATCATGCACTTCGTGAAGCCCGCGCTGGTACGAGGCGATCATGCCTCCCTGGCTCCCGGCGCACACCGAGCTGGTCTACGCGAGCGGCGTCGCCGAGATCGCGGGCGGCCTGATGATCCTGAACCCCTCGACGCGGCGGGCCGGCAGCGCCTTCAGCATCGCGACGCTGCTCGCGGTCTTCCCGGCGAACCTCCACATGGCGATCAACGCCGAGGACTTCGAGCGACGTCGCCGAGGGCGCTGCTGTGGGCGCGGCTGCCGATGCAGGCGGCGTTCATCGCCTGGGCCTGGGCGGCGGGCGAGTGGGACGAAGAGCGCTGACCAAGGGCGTCGGGCTCGCCGTCCTGGCGCTGCTCGCCGTCTACGCGCTGCTCGGGGGCGACCTGGGCGAGCTCGGGCTGGACGGCGGCTACGACGACCACGACGACGACCGAGCCGACGACGATCTCGTCACCGTAGCGCCCGAAGACGCCCGAGGGACGAGCCGGGTTCTCCCAGGAGGAGACCGACGGCATCGCCGCGACCCTCGCCGCGATCGAGTCCGGGGAGACCTGCCCTACGAGCAGGACGGCACGACCTTCCAGAACCGCGAGGGCCTCCTGCCCGACCGCGAGGCCAGGGCTACTACCGCGAGTACACGGTCGATCACGCCCGGGTCCGACGACCGCGGGGCCCGGCGGCTCGTGATCGGCGAGGACGGCGACACCTGGTACACGCGCGACCACTACGACTCGTTCACTGCAGATCGACCCTGCGCGATTCCAGTCATGACGGCCACATCGTCATGAACTCGACCCGTCATGAGCGCCACCTCCGACCTGACCATCCCCGCCGCAGGCGGCTTCGACGAGCGTCCACTTCGCCGAGAGCCGCGCCGGGCAGCCGCCGCCCTGGAGGCGGCCGGAATCAGGGTCGCCGCGATCGACGGCGCCGCACGTGACCGGCAAGCAGGACCTGATGGCGGCGCTCTGGCGGAGGCGCTCGAGCTGCCCGACTGGTTCGGCGGCAACTGGGACGCGCTCGACGAGGTCGCTGCGCGACCTCTCCTGGCTCGAGGCGCGCGGGCACGTCCTCGTGATCGAGCGGCGGCGAGGACCTCTGGCGCCGCAACCCCGAGCTGGCCGGGACGCTCGTCAGCGTCTGGACGGGCGCCGCGAGCGGCTGGGCCGCGAAGGGCGTCCCGTTCCACCTCGTGTTCGTGCGCTGATGCGGGTTCGCCGGTAGCGGTCCGCTGACGCGGCTACCCTCGCTCGATGGTCCTGAAGCGCGTCATCCCCTGCCTCGACGTCGACGACGGACGCGTCGTCAAGGGCACCAACTTCGTCGACATCCGCGACGCCGGCGATCCGGTCGAGCTCGCCGAGCGCTACGACGCCGAGGGCGCCGACGAGCTCGTCTTCCTCGACATCACCGCCTCGCACGAGTCGCGCGACACGATCGTCGACCTCGCGCGCCGCACCGCCGACAACGTCTTCATCCCGTTCACGATCGGCGGCGGCATCCGCTCGGTCGAGGACGCCCAGGCGGTCCTCGACGCCGGCGCCGACAAGGTCTCGGTCAACTCCGCCGCGATCAAGCGGCCCGAGCTGATCGACGAGCTCGCCGAGCGTCTTCGGCGCACAGTGCGTCGTGATCGCGATCGACGCCAAGACGCCGCGACGCCGGCGTCTCCTCGCCGACCTGCGAGCGCCCGGAGTGGTCCGTCTTCCTGAACGGCGGCCGCGTCGACACCGGGCCTCGAGGCGGTCGAGTGGGCGGCGGAGGCGACCGAGCGCGGGGCGGGGGAGGTCCTGCTGACGAGCATGGACCGCGACGGCACCAACGACGGCTACGAGCTGGAGCTGACGCGCGCGGTCGCCGACGCGGTCGACGTCCCGGTGATCGCATCAGGCGGCGCCGGCGAGCTGGGCCACCTGGTCGACGCGATCCACGACGGCCAGCGCCGACGCCGTCCTCTGCGCGTCGATCTTCCACTACGGGAGCACACGGTCGCCGAGGCGAAGCGGTGCTCGACGAGGCCGGGATCCCGGTCCGGCTCGCCGAGCCCGCCTGAGTTCCCGCTCAGAGCACCCGCGTCGCGATCTGCGGGTACTCGACGGCGAGGCCGTTCTCGTCGTAGACGATCTCGACGCGGAAGTCGTCGGCGACCGCGAGGTAGTCGAAGCGCATCGGCCCCTCGCCGTCGTCGACTCGCTTGTAGCGCTGCTCGAGGAGCTCGACGCCCAGCCCGAACTGCTTCACGTATGCGGCGGGCGCGTCAGCGCTCTCACCCGGCTCCAGCCCGATGCGGTTGACCGGGAAGGCGTTCGTCAGCGAGGAGGACTCCAGGTCCAGGTCGAGGCAGCCCTCGACCTCCGGGACGGGAGCCCCGTCGAAGGTCCAGCCGCCCTCACCGTCGGCCTCGACCTCGATCTGGCGCGCGCCTTCCGGCGAGCTTCCCGAGATCACAGCCGAGCGCGTGCGCCAGTCGGGATAGAGCCTCAGCTCGTAGCCCACCTCGAAGGGCCTGCCCTCCTCGACTCCGGTGGTCCTTCCCCTGGCGACGATCTCATCACCGTCGTGCTCGAACGCCACGACCTCGAACCCCTCGCGCCGCTCGCCGACGTGGCGCCAGGCCGCGTGCTCGGGCAGCGGCACTACTTCTTCGCCTTCTTCCTCCGCGCTTCTTGCCGCTCTTCTTCTTGCCGCTCTTCTTCTTGCCGCTCTTCTTCTTGCCCTTCGCCTTCTTCTTCGGCGGGCCGCCCTCCGGCACCGGCTTCAGGCCGTAGATCTGCTTCTTGCCGGTCAGGTAGATGAGGTTGCCGTCGGAGATGACCGGGTTGTAGGCGCCGTCGCGGAACGCCCAGACCTTCTCGCCGCTGGCCGCGTCGAAGGCGTAGGTCTCGGTGGTGTCGAGGTTGGCGACGTAGACGGTCTCGCCGATCATGCTCGCGGCGCCGATCACCGAGCCGCCGGAGTCGGCCGACCAGCGCTCGTCGCCGGTCCGCGCGTCGAGCGCGATAGAAAGTGCTGCCGCCGAAGACGCCGAAGTAGACGGTGGGCTCGGAGTTCGGCGTGTCGGCCGCGACGGCGCCCGCGTAGACCTCGCCGCCGATCGCGTGGCGCCAGGCCAGGTCGCCGCTCTCCTTCTCGAAGCTGTAGACCGACCCGTCCTTGGAGCCGACGTAGACGCGGCCGAAGGCGACCGCGGCGGTGCCGTAGAAGTCGCCGGCGCCGCCGTAGGTCCACTTCACCGAGCCGTCGCTGATGTTGACCGCCGTGAAGTTGCCGCCGTAGTCGCCGACGTAGGCGACGCCCTCGCTGACGGCCGGCGCGGCCTTGATCTCGCCGCCGAGGTCGGTCTCCCACACGGTCTTGCCGGTCACCCTGTCCAGGGCGAAGAGGGTCCCGCACTCGCATCCGACGATCACGAGGTCGTCGACCACGACCGGCGACGACTCGGTGCGGCCCGGCAGCTCGCGCAACCACCAGCGCTTCCCGTCGCGGGCGCGCAGGGCCTGCACCTGGCCCGGCTCCAGGTTCGAGATGAAGAGGCTCCCGTTGCTGAAGGCGGGGAGGAGGCGTTGCGGCTCGCGATCTCCTTGCGCCAGCGGATCTTGCCGCGGCGCGTCTTGACGGCGAACGCCTGGCCGTTGTTGTTGACGCCGTAGATCGTGCCGGCGAGGAGGATCGGCGAGTACTCGAGCAGCTTGCGCCCGTTGAACCGCCACTTGACCTTCAGCGGAGGCGCCACGCCCTCGGTCGGGCAGGTAGCGGGTCCGGGCGTTGTTCTGCCCGTAGGTCGGCCAGTTGGCGACGCCGACGATCGGCTTCTGCGTGTCGCCCTCGACGAACTCGGCGTCCGAGTTCGAGACGTCGTCCGGCGGCTGGCGCTCGAGATAGATGGCGATCCCGCCCGCGACAGCGAGCACCGCGGCGAGCGCCACAACGAGCAAGAACGGGCCGGTGGTTCGCTCCCAGATGTCCTTGACTTTCCCCATCGAGCAGCGGCACATGCTAGGTAAGTCCCTTCAACGTGGCCCGAAAGCCCGGAAATCGACCCCTCAGCGCTCCCCGAGCGCCTCGACGCCCTGCCCGGCGTGGCCGAGCTGCGCGCCGCCGCGGGCGGACCGGCACGCCTATCTGGTCGGCGGCGCGTCCGCGACCTGCTGCTCGGCGCCGAGCGGGCCGACCTCGACGTCGTCGTCGAGCAGGACGCCCGGGGCTCGCGGCCGCCCTCGGGGGAGAGCTCGTCGAGCACGAGCGCTTCTCGACCGCCAAGGTCGCGCTCTCGCTGATGCGACGACCTCGACATCGACATCGCCCGGGCGCGCGACCGAGACCTACGAGCACCCGGGGGCGCTGCCCGAGGTCGGGCCGGCGACGATCGAGACCGACCTCGGCCGCCGCGACTTCACGGTCAACGCGATGGCAGTGCCCGCTCACCGGCGAACGCGGAGCTGATCGATCCCCACGGCGGGTCTCGAGGACCTGCGCGCCGGGGTGCTGCGCGTCCTCCACGACGGCTCGTTCGA
Organism: uncultured Solirubrobacterales bacterium; assembly: GCA_963839875.1. Classification (GTDB taxonomy): domain Bacteria; phylum Actinomycetota; class Thermoleophilia; order Solirubrobacterales; family 70-9; genus CAVUAT01. The sequence goes on along the minus strand of CAWIWP010000003.1, from coordinate 606,184 downwards.
CGACGACCCCACCCGTGGCCTGCGCGCCGCCCGCTACGCCGCGCGGCTGGGACTGACGCTCGACCCCGACACCGAGCGCGCTGCTGCGCGAGGCCGACCTCTCGACGGTCTCCGAGGACCGGGTCGTCGGCGAGCTGGCAGCGCATCGCGTTCGAGGAGCGCCCGAGCGAGGCGCTGGAGCTGATCAACGACTGGGGCGCTGCTGGACCTCGGGAAGGGCCCGCGCCTCGCCGCCGCGATCGAGCGCCTCTACGAGGCGCACCCGAGCTGGGACGAGTTCGCCGACCGCGGCACGACGATCCTGCGTCGCCGTCGCGCCCGGGCGACCACCCGGCGCGGCTGCGCGCGCGGGCGGCCAAGCTCGCCCAGCACACCCGACGCCCGACTCGCCCGGCCCAGGTCCAGGTGCTGGCCCACGACCACGTGCCCGTTCGTGCTCGCGATGGCGCGCGCCGCGGGGTCGGACTGGCTCGACGACTACGTCGACCGCCTGCGCCACGTCGAGCTCGAGATCGACGGCTACGACCTGCTCGAGGCGGGCGCCCCGCAGGGCGCCGCGGTCGGCCGCGGGCTGAACGCCGCCCTGGAGGCGAAGCTGGACGGCGAGGTCGACGAACCCGGACGACGAGCTGCGACATCGCGCTGGACGCGATCCGAGCTGCGGCGGCAGACGCAGCTGATGGACTGGCAGCGAGCGCGACGGCGTGCGCTGGCTCGAGGCCGAGCTCCCGGGCGCGCGGGCCGCGTTCTCGACGCGGGCGGGCGGCGTGAGCGAGGCGCCGTACGACGCGCTGAACGTCGCCGTCAAGACCGGCGACGAGCCGGGCCGCGTCCACGACAACCGCCGCGCGCCTCGCCGCGGCGCTGGGCGATCGCGCCCGAGAACGTGGTCATGGGCCGCCAGGTCCACGGGGCCGAGCTGCACTGGCACGACTCGCCCCAGGAGCCCGCGGTCTTCGCCGACGTCGTGCCGCAGCCCGATCGAGGTCGACGCCCACGCCACCGACCAGCCCGGGCCTGGTGCCGCTGGTGATGGTCGCCGACTGCCTGCCGATCGCGATCGCCGGGCCCGGGCGGGGTCGCCATCGGTCCACGGCGGCTGGCGCGGCCTGGCGGGCGGGATCGTCGCGGCCGCGGCGGAGCGGGTCGGCGGCACCGCCGCCGCCGTCGGCCCCGGGATCGGCCCCTGCTGCTACGAGGTCGGCGACGAGGTGCTGGCCGAGTTCGCCGACATCGAAGGCGCCGCCGAGGGCCGCGGATGCTCGACCTGCCGGCCGTCGCGCGGGCGCTGCTGGAGCGCGCCGGCGTCGAGCGAGGTCGACTCCAGCCGATCTCTGCACGGCCTGCAACCCCGACCTCTTCTACTCCCACCGCCGCGACGGCGAGCGCACGGGCCGCCAGGCCGGCCTCGCCTGGCTCGAGGACCGGCGTCGTGACCGCCGGCGTCCGCCAGTTCACGGACCTCGACCCGGACAGGCATCCGGGCGCGCCTCGACGAGGTGCGCGAGCGCGGCCGGGGCCCGAGGTCGAGATCCTCGCCGCGACCAAGTACGTGCCCGTCGACGAGATGGGGGCGCTCGCCGAGGCCGGGCGTCGACGCTCGTCGGCGAGAACCGCCTCCAGGACCTGGAGGCCAAGCAGCGAGCGCTGGGGCGACGCGTTCACCTGGGACTTCATCGGCAACATCCAGAGCCGCAAGGTCAAGTCGATCGTCCCGCTGGTGCGCCTGATCCACTCGCTGGCGAGCGATTCGGCGCTGGCGAAGCTCGAGGCAGCTCGCCGCCCGAGACCGCCAGGTGCTGGTCGAGGTGAACCTCTCGGGCGAGGAGAGCAAGGGCGGGGTGGAGCCCGGCGCGCTCGGGGACTTCATCGAGCGCTGCCCGGCGCGCGTCGAGGGGCTGATGACGATGCCGCCGTTCGCCGAGGACCCCGAGGCCTCGCGGCCCTACTTCGCGCGGCTGGCCGAGCTGGCCGGCGAGCACGGGCTCGAGCGCCTCTCGATGGGCACGAGCCAGGACTGGCGGGTGGCGGTCGAGGAGGGCGCGACGATCATCCGGCTCGGCTCGACGCTCTATCGAGTGAGCCATCCTCACGAGTGATAATCCCGTGGCAGGAATAAGCGCTGGAAAGCCGAATCTGAAGCCGCAATGGGCATGAAAGACACATGGAGACGCTCGCTCGAGTACTTCGGCCTCGTTGAGGGCGACTACATCGAGGAGGGCGAGTACGCGACGAGGACGGCACGGACCCCGAGATGTCGCTCGACCAGACCGCAGGTCGCGCCGCGCGAGCCTGCGCCCGTGCCGAGCGCGGGCGGCCGCCGCGCCCACCGCGACGAGTCCGACGACATCTTCGCCGAGGAGGACGAGCCGCCCAGGCGCAGCCGCCTGCGGCTCGGTCGGCGGCGACTCGCCGCTCGCCGGTCGCGACGCACGGATCCGGCTGCCGCCCCCGGACGACGGCAACGGCGGAGGCAGCGGCGGCTCCGGCGACTTCTCGATGCACGTGGTCACGCCGCGCAGCTTCAACGACGCCCAGCAGGTCGCCGACGAGTTCAAGCGCCAGAAGCCGGTGATCATCAACCTCCAGTCGACCGACCGCGAGCTCTCCAAGCGCCTGATCGACTTCGCCTCGGGCATGACCTACGCGCTCGGCGGCGGCATGCAGCGAATCTCGCAGGGCATCTTCCTGCTCACCCCCGACAACGTGCAGGTCTCCGCCGAGGAGAAGGCGCGGATGCTCGAGAGCGGCTTCTTCAACCAGAGCTAGCCGCAGCACACCGCGCAACTAGAGTCCGCGCCATGAGAGATCGGGTTCATCGGCGCGGGCAACATGGCGACCGGGATCGCGCGCGGCTGGGCGGCCGCAGGCGGCGAGCCGGGCGCCCCCGAGGCGATGCTGTTCACCGACGCCGCGCCCGACAGGGCCGCGCGCAGCTGGCCGAGGAAGTCGGCGGCGAGGCGTCGAGGGCGACCGCGCGGTGGCCGAGGCCGCCGACCTGGTCGTGCTCGCCGTGAAGCCGAACGTGCTCGACGAGGTCGCCGGCGACCTGGCGGAGACCGGCGTCGCCGGTCATCTCGATCCTCGCCGGCACCACGCTCGAGCGGCTCCAGGAGGCGCTGCCCGGCATCGAGTGGTCCGCGTGATGCCGAACCTCGGCGCGCAGCTGCGCCAGGCGCGTGCTCTGCGTGGCCTTCCCCGACGGCGCCGAGCGACGAGCTGCGCGAGCAGGTCGACGGGACTGCTCGCGCTGCTCGGCGAGGTGGTCGAGATCGACGAGAGCCTGATCGACGCCGCGACCGCGATGATGGGCTGCACGCCCGGCTACCTGGCGCTGATGGCCGAGGTGCTGGTCGAGGAGGGCGCGAAGCAGGGCCTCACCGAGGACCAGTCGCTGCGGATGGTCGCGCGCTCGATGGCGGCGACCGGCGGCCTGCTCGAGCCATCACGAGCCGGCGGAGCTGAAGCAGGCGGTCGCCTCGCCCGGGCGGGATGACCGAGGCCGGGCTCGACGCGCTCGAGGAGACGGGACCTGCGCGAGACGCTGCGCGCGGCCGTCGACGCCTCGCTGGAGCGGGTCCGATGATCGCGGCGGCCGCAGCGACGTTCCTCTACGCCGCGATCGACCGCGACGACGTCGCCAACTACGTCAACGCGCTCTTCACTCGTCTACATCATCCTGATCTTCATCCGGGTGCTGCTCTCGTGGATCCCGCCCGGAAAGTGCCCTACAACCCGACCGCTGCGCGCGGTCGTCGACTTCGTCCACCAGACGACCGATCCCTACCTGAACCTCTTCCGGCGCTTCCTGCCGCCGATCGGCGGCGGCGGGATGCTGCTCGACCTCAGCCCGATCATCGCGATCATCCTGCTGCTGGTCGGCCAGGGGATCGTCGTCGGCCTGATCGCCGGGTTGAGGCCGCTCGAGGGGCGGACGCTGGTCCGCGGCCTGCTGGTCTGCGCGGCGGTCGTCGCGCTCGACCAGGGCTCGAAGGCGCTCGTCGTCGAGCGACGTCGCGCCGCGGCGAGCAGGTCGAGGTGCTCCCGTTCCTCGACATCACCAACTCGCGCAACAGCGGCGTCGCGTTCGGGCTCGCCGAGGACGTCTCGCCGGCGCTGATCGGCGCCGGTCCTCGTCGCTGCTCATGGGCCTGCTCGCCTACCTGGGCTCGCAGGCGCGCTCCGGCTGGACGGTGTGGCTGCCCGGCGGCCTGCTGATCGGCGGCGCCCTCGGCAACCTGATCGACCGCGTGTTCCGAGACGGGGCGGTCGTCGACTTCATCGACTTCTCGTTCTGGCCCACCTTCAACCTCGCGGACGTGGCGATCGTCGTCGGGGTCGGGCTGCTGGTCCTGCTGCGCGACCCATGCCGGAGGACGAGCGTGAGTGAGCCCGAACCGCGCATCGTCCACGAGGACGACGCGATGCTCGTCATCGACAAGCCGGCGGGCCTGGTCGTCCACCCGGCCCCGTCGCACAAGGGACCGACCCTGGTCGACTGGCTCGGCGAGCGGGCCGGGGGAGGGCCCGAGCGAGCGCCCCGGAATCGTCCACCGCCTCGACAAGGACACCTCGGGCCTGATGGTCGTCGCCCGCAACGAGGAGGCCCACCGCGAGCTCTCGCGCCAGATCAAGGCGCGCGAGGTCGAGCGCCGCTACCTCGCCCTCGTCGAGGGCCACCTGGCCTCGCGGACGGGCACGATCGACGCGCCGCTCGGCCGCGACCGGCGCCGGCGCACCAGCCGGGCCGTCCGCGGAGCCGGCGAGCGCGAGGCGCGCACCCACTTCGAGGTGATCGAGCGCCTCCCGGCCGACACCCTGGTCCGCGCCACCCTGGAGACGGGCCGCACCCACCAGATCCGCGTCCACTTCGAGGCGATCGGCCACCCGGTCGCCGGCGACCCCGAGTACGGAGGAGCCGGCCGCCACGGCCTCGAGCGCCAGTTCCTGCACGCGGAGCGCCTGGCACTGGCGCATCCCGGCGACTGGCGAGCGGCTCGAATGGAGCTCCGAGCCGCCGGCCGACCTGCGCGACGCGCTGGAGCGAGCTAGAGCTTCTTCAGCTTGACCTTGAGCCTCTGGGTGCCGGCCGTGCCGCCGGTCGGCGTGTACGTGATGGCGATGCTGAGCTTCACCTTGCCCGCCCTGTCCAGGACCGCCTTCTTCCTTCCCTTCGCCCTGATCAGCAGCCGCGCCGGGCCGGGGCCGACGGCCTTGGCGATCGTTGCCCGGCCAGCGGACACGCTCGCGCCGTTCCCGGTGGCGGTCAATTCGCCGGGTCCGGGGAGAAAGAGGTGGAGCGTCGCCGTGCCCTGTTTCGCGTTGCGCTGTGTGGTGACGAGGCTGAACGCGTTGGACGGGACCGCGGAGGCGGGGACCAGAGGGGGGCGGGAGGCGGCGCGCACGAGAACACCCGGAATCCCTGGTCCCAGTTCAGCGCCCCGCCCCAGCTGCCCCCCTGATCCATGGTGTTGCGGCTGATGCCGTTGGAGTTGACGGTGGCTGGACTCGCCTCCTGCCACCCGTAGCCCTGTCCGTTCGCGGCAACCGTGCTGGAGGCCACGATCCAGTAGGGCGTCCCGGCGGCAAGCTGGACACCGAGGCTCGAGAAGTCGAAGTCCAGCCACTCGTAGCTCGCGGTGTTGGTCGTCGATGCCGTGGCCTGGCCGAGCACCGTGCCGGGTAGACCGATGACGTCGGATCGCACCTCCACGGTGACGGAGTCGCCCGCCGGCGCCAGGTTCTGCATGAACAGGCTGACGGTGCCGAGCTCGTCGGGGTTGAGGATGGTGAACGACTGTGCCGGCCACTGGGTGTTCTGGACGAAGGCGCCCCCGCCATCGGCGAACATCGCGGTCTCGTCGTCGTACTTCGCGAGGGTCGCGTCCGGAGTGCACGCCGCCGACGCCCCGCCCGGCAGCGCGAGCCCGGCGAGCAGCACGACTGCGATCAGGAGGCTGTGACTCCCCTTGTTCTCAACCCTCATTGCGCCACGGTAGCCGCGGAGCCCGACGGTCGTCAACTCGCGCTCTACAATGCGCGGCCGACCGCAGCATCCAACACTCAACCCTCTTCGCTTGGCGCGGGGAAGCTGCCCGGGGTGACGGAACAACGTCATCTCCGGGTCCCCACCGCGGCGTCGAGGCCACCGAACACCACAAGCGATAGCGAGGCAACATGGCCGAAGTAGGTCTGAGAGAGCTGCTGGAAGCCGGAGTCCACTTCGGCCACCAGACCCGGCGCTGGAACCCCAGGATGCGCCGCTACATCCACGGCGAGCGCGAGGGGATCCACATCATCGATCTCCTGCAGACGGACGAGCTGCTGAAGGAGGCGACCGAGTTCGTCAGCGAGACCGCCCGCAAGGGCGGCGTGATCCTGTTCGTCGGCACCAAGAAGCAGGCGCGCGACTCCGTCGAGGAGTGGGCCGAGAAGTGCGGCATGCCCTACGTCAGCAGGCGCTGGCTGGGCGGGCTGCTCACCAACTTCAACACGATCAAGCAGCGGATCAAGCGGCTGCACGAGCTGCGCGGCGATCCAGGAGGACGGCCGCATCGAGCTGCTCCCGACCAAGGAGCGGATGGGGATGCTCGCCGAGCTGAAGAAGCTCGAGTTCAACCTCGGCGGCGTCGCCGACATGCAGCGCCTGCCCGACGCGATCCTGATCACCGACCTGAAGACCGAGGAGATCGGGCTGCGCGAGGCCGAGCGCCTCAACATCCCGATCATCGGCCTGGTCGACACCAACTGCGACCCCGGCCCGGTCGACTTCGTGATCCCCGGCAACGACGACGCGATCCGCTCCTGCGACCTGATCGTCAGGACGCTGGGCGAGGCGATCGAGGGCAACGCGTCCGCAGTGGCGCGAGGAGGAGGCCCGCCGCCGCGCCGAGGAGGAGGAGCGCAAGCGCAAGGAGGACGAGGAGCGCAAGAAGCGCGAGGCCGAGGAGAAGGCCAAGCAGGAGGCCGAGGAGAAGGCGAAGGCCGAGGCCGAGGCCAAGCAGAAGGCGGAGGCCGAGGCCAAGAAGCCAGGCCGCGCCGAAGCCCGAGGCGAAGAAGCAGGCGCCGAAGGCCGCCCCCAAGGCCGAGGCGAAGCCGCCGGCCGCGAAGACCGAGGCCCCCAAGCCCGAGGCTCCGAAGGCCGGAGGCCCCGAAGGCCGAGGCCCCGAAGCCGGAGGCGCCGAAGGCCGAGGCGCCCGAAGCCCGCGGCCGAGGCGAAGCCCGACGGACCGCCGCCGCCCCCGGCCGAGAGCGCCGAGGCGACGAGCCCCGAGGAGCCGGCCGGCCAGGAGCCCGCCGCGGACGCGCCCGCCGAGAGCGCCGAGGAGAAGGCCGAGGAGAAGAAGGAGGACTCAGATGGCTGAGGCGACGAAGGTCAGCGCCGCCGACGTCAAGGCCCTCCGCGACCGCACCGGCGCGGGGATGATGGACTGCAAGGCGGCGCTCGCAGGAGACCGGCGGCGACGCCGACAAGGCCGTCGAGCTGCTCCGCAAGAAGGGCGCCGCGTCGGCCGAGAAGCGCAGCGGCCGCGGCACCGGCGAGGGCTACGTCGCCTCCTACACGCACGCGACCGGGCGCGTCGGCGTCCTGGTCGAGCTCCAGTGCGAGACCGACTTCGTCGCGCGCAACGAGGAGTTCCAGGAGTTCGCGCGCGACATCGCCGTCCACATCGCCGCGATGTACCCCAAGTACGTCGGCCTCGAGGACGTCCCCGAGGACGTCCTCGCCGCGGAGCGCACGGTCTACGAGGAGAAGGCGAAGGCCGAGGGCAAGCCCGACAACGTCGTCGAGAAGATCGTCGAGGGCCAGCTGAAGAAGTGGGCCTCGGAGCCCGGGCGCGTCCTGCTCCACCAGCCGCACTTCAACTCGGTCAAGCACGACGGCAAGACGATCGAGGAGCTCCGCACCGAGATCGCCGCCAAGACCGGCGAGAACGTCCAGATCGGGCGCTTCGCCCGCTTCGAGGTCGGGGAGAGGAGTAGGCACGAGTAGAGCCGTGCCGGAGGCCAGCTTCAAGCGGATCCTGCTGAAGCTCTCCGGCGAGGCGTTGATGGGGTCCCTGGAGTACGGGACCGACCCCGAGCAGATCCAGCGCATCGCCTCGCAGGTGAAGGAGGTGCACGACCGCGACGTCCAGGTGGCGATCGTGGTCGGCGCCGGCAACATCTACCGGGGCCTCGAGGGCGCGGCCGAGGGCATGGACCGCGCCACGGCCGACTACATGGGGATGCTCGCGACGGTCCTGAACGCGCTGCCGCTGCAGGACGCGCTCGAGAAGATCGGCGTCCACACCCGGACGATGTCGGCGATGGCCGTCACCGAGGTCGCCGAGCCCTACATCCGCCGCCGCGCGATCCGCCACCTTCAGAAGCACCGCGTCGTCATCTTCGCCGCCGGCACCGGCAACCCGTTCTTCACCACCGACACCGCCGCCGCGCTGCGCGCGCTCGAGATCCACGCCGAGGCGATCCTGATGGCCAAGAACGGCGTCGAGGGCGTCTACGACTCCGATCCCTCGACGAACCCCGACGCGGCGTTCATCCCCGCGATCACGCACATGGAGGCGATCGAGCGCGGCCTGCAAGGTGATGGACTCGACCGCGCTCTCGCTCTGCATGGACAACGACCTGCCGATCTACGTCTTCAACATGGCCGACGAGGGGAACGTAGATAGGATCGTCGGCGGAGAGCGGGTCGGCACGCTCGTCTCGAGCGAGCCGCGCCGAGCGCGGCGGCACGCGAAGCCGGTGTAGCCGGAGTACCCGATGAGCGAGCTCATAGACGACCTGCTGGCGGACGCCGAGGAGCGGATGAAGAAGTCCGTCGAGGCCACCCGCAACGAGCTCGACCACGGTCCGCACCGGCCGCGCCTCGCCGCACCTGCTCGACCGCATCGTCGTCGACTACTACGGCGCCGAGACGCCCCTCAACCAGCTCGCGCAGGTCGCCGCGACCGACGCCCGGATGCTGACGGTCACGCCCTACGACAAGTCCGCGATCAGCGCGATCGAGAAGGCCGTGCATGGAGTCCGACCTGGGCCTGACGCCCTCCAACGACGGCAACGTGATCCGGCTCGGCATCCCCGAGCTGACCGAGGAGCGCCGCAAGGAGATGGTCAAGGTCGTCCACGGCGTCGCCGAGGAGGGCAAGGTCGCCATCCGCAACGTCCGCCGCGACGTCATGCACGACCTCCGCGAGCTGAAGAAGGACGGGCGAGGCCGGCGAGGACGAGGAGCGCCGCGCCGAGACCGACCTCCAGAAGCAGACCGACGACTCGATCGGCGAGATCGACAAGCTCCTCAAGGGCAAGGAAGAGGAGATCCTCGAAGTCTGAGGCTCCTCTCATGTCCGCCGAATACGTCGCGATCATCACCGACGGCAACGGCCGCTGGGCACAGCAGCGCGACCTGCCCGTGGTCGAGGGCCACAGCGCCGGCGCCGACACCGTCAAGGCGCGGCTGCGCGACGCCGCCGAGTTCGGGATCAAGGAGCTGACCGTCTACTCGTTCTCGACCGAGAACTGGTCGCGCCCGGACGAGGAGGTCGAGGGCCTGATGGCGATGTTCGCCGAGCGGATCGACAGCGAGACGCCCGAGCTGAACGAGGAGGGCGTGCGGATGCGCTTCATCGGCCGGCGCGAGGGCGTCTCCGACGACCTCCAGGAGAAGATGGACTGGGCCGAGGCCGAGACCGCGGCGAACGACCGGATCACCCTGTTCGTCGCCTTCAACTACGGCGGCCGCGCCGAGATCCTCGACGCGGCCGCGCGCGTTCGAGGGCGGGGACGAGGAGGAGTTCCGCAAGGGCCTCTACGCGCCCGAGATGCACGACCCCGACCTGCTGATCCGCACCAGCGGCGAGCAGCGGATCTCCAACTACCTGCTCTGGCAGTGCGCCTACTCGGAGTTCGTCTTCTCGCGACGAGCTCTGGCCCGACTTCACCCGCGAGGCGTTCGAGCGCGCGCTCTCGATCTACGAGGAGCGCCAGCGGCGCTTCGGGGCTCGCTGAGGCGATGACCCCGCTCGACGACATCGATCCGCCGACGTTCCAGTTCGGCCCGCGAGGGCCGGAAGCGCCGCAAGGAGCACGAGGCGGACGACGCCCGAGGCCGCGGAGCCCAGGCCCGGAACCCGCCGAGCGAGGAGTCGACGAGGAGCTCGAGATCCCGAGCTTCGACGAGCCGGTCCCGGGGACGCCCGACCAGCCGGGCGAGGACAAGGCCCGCTCGGGGCCCATCTGGCAGCGGCTGCCGTTCGCGAAGGGGGAGACCGCGCAGCGGGTGATCGTCGCGATCCCCTGGATCGTGTTCGCGATCACGATCGTCGCCGTCGGCGGCGAGCTCTTCATGCTCTCGATGATCGGCCTGGCGGTGCTGGGCCTGCGCGAGCTGTTCCGGATGACCGCGGCCTACGCGCCGGTCGAGATACCCGCCTACCTCGCGGTCGCGGCGATGATCGTCGCCGCCCACTACGGCACCGCGTTCAACATCGTGCTCGCCTTCGCGCGCGCGCTTCCCGCGTGATCTTCTTCTTCGCCGCGCGCCGGCCGAGCCACGACAACGTGACGATCTCGATCGCGGTGACGCTGTTCGCGATCACCTGGCTCGGCCTCGGCTTCACCCACGCCGTCCTGCTGCGCGACCTGCCCGACCACGGCGGCGCGCTGCTGATCGACGTGCTCGTCGCCACCTTCATCGGCGACACCGCCGCCTACGGCGCCGGGCGCCTGTTCGGCTCGCGCAAGATCACCCCGCGGATCTCGCCGAACAAGACCCTCGAGGGCCTGATCGGCGGCTTCATCGGCGGCACGATGGGCTTCTGGTTCGCCGGCCTCTACCAGGACTGGCTGCCGGGCTTCGACGCGCTGCTCATGGGCATGGTCGTCGCCGCGATCGCGCCCGTCGGCGACCTGTTCGCCTCGCTGCTCAAGCGCGACCTGAACGTCAAGGACACGGGCACGCTGTTCGGCCCCCACGGAGGCCTGATCGACCGCCTCGACGCGGTCCTGTTCACGGTCGTCGCCGGGTACTACCTGTCGCGTCGCCTTCGTCTACTGAACGTCGCTGCACAAGCAGCTGCAGACCTGCGTTCCGCCGGCGCAACTCTCGCCCTTCGCGTCTGTTCGTTGAGGAACGCTCACAACACATTCGAAAGGGAGTGACTGCAGATGCGCAAGTGCTTCGCGAAGCGCCCGTCGCCGGCGATGATCGTGGCGATCGTCGCGCTTTGTATCGCCGCGAGCACGGGCGGCGCCATCGCCGCCACGAAGGCCAAGAAGGTCGAGTACAAGGGCCTCAGCAAGGACGCCAGGCTCAAGGTGCTGCCGTTCTAGAAGACGATCAGCGGGCACGGCCTGCAACCCGACGGGCCCGCGAACACGTTCACCGACTGCGCGACGGTCAACGTCGACCGGCTCGACCGGGTTCCCGCGCAAGTACTACGTCGTCGTTCGACGGGACGTTCGACAACGCGACGCCGACTGCCGTCCGGCACCGGCGACGCCGTACGTGGCGCGCGGCGACTGCCGCCTCGAGCTGGACAACGCCCCGATCGCCGGGCACGCAGATCCGGGTCCAGACGCGGAACCATCAGGCCAACCACGGCGACGGCTACGGGATCAACATCGATCACCGCCGCCGGCTCGGCGGCAACGCACGCGATCTCGGTCGCGTGCAACGAGACGGAGAACGACCTCCGTGTCCAGCAGTTCCAGCTCTCGGCCTTCCAGGTCCGCTAGAGCAGGCACGTACGAAGTGCTGAGCGGGGGCCTGCGGGCCCCCGCTCGCGTTTCGTGGGGCCTCAGGGCCCGTCCCTAGACTTTCGCGCCGTGAAGAAGGTCCTGATCCTCGGCTCGACCGGGTCGATCGGCACGCAGGCGCTCGACGTGATCGCCGCCGTCCGACGACCTCGGCGTCGCCGGGCTCTCGGCCGGCTCGAGCTGGGAGCCGCTCCTGGAGCAGGCCAAGCGCTTCGGCGCCCCGATGGTCGCCCTCGCGGACCCCGATGCCGCCGAGCGCGCGTCCCGGGAGTGGGACGGACGGGTGCTGCCCGGGCGAGGAGGGCATCCGCGACGCTGATCGACAAGTCCGGCGCCGACCTGGTGCTGAACGCGATCGTCGGCGCCGCCGGGCTCGGGCCCCACGATCGTCGCCCTGACCGAGGGCATCGACGTCGCGCTCGCCAACAAGGAGTCGCTGGTGGTCGGCGGCGAGCTGGTCATGGCGCTCGCCGAGGCGACCGGGCGCGCGCATGATCCCGGTCGACTCCGAGCACTCGGCGCTCCACCAGCTGATCCGCTCCGAGCCGCAGCCGGGGACCGTGACGAAGCTCGTGCTGACCGCCTCGGGCGGGCCGTTCCGCGGCCGCACCGACCTCTCCGGCGTCACGCGTCGAGGACGCCCTCGCGCACCCGACCTGGGACATGGGCGGGCGGATCACGATCGACTCGGCGACCCTGATGAACAAGGGCTTCGAGATGATCGAGGCCGCCCACCTCTTCGGCGTTCCCTACGAGCGGATCGACGTCGTCGTCCACCCGCAGTCGATCGTCCACTCGCTCGTCCACCTGAACGACGGCGCCACGCTCGCCCACCTGGGCTACCCGGACATGAAGGTCCCGATCTCCTACGCGCTCCACCTCCCCGAGCGCGCCGACGTGGACGTGCCGACCCTCGACCTCGCCGAGGTCGGGAGCCTCGACTTCGAGGCGCCGGACGACCGAAGACGTTCCCCTGCCTGCGCCTCGCGCGCGAGGCCGGCGAGGCGGGGGGGACCGCGCCCTGCGTCCTCAACGCCGCCGACGAGGTCGCCGTCGAGGCCTTCCTCGACGGGCAAGCTGCCCTTCACCGGGCATCGCCGAGGTGATCGAGCGCTGCCTCGACGAGGTCCCGACGGGCCCGGCCGGCCACTTCGAGCAGCTCTTCGAGACCGACGCCGCGGCGCGCGAGCACGCGCGCGGGCTGATCGAGGGGCTGGCGGTCGCGTGATGAGCTGGTTCCTCGCCTTCGCCGGGCTTCTGCGCCCTGATCGTCCTCCACGAGTTCGGGCACTTCATCGCCGCCAAGTGGACCGGGATGCGCGTCGAGCGCTTCTTCCTCTTCTTCCCGCCGAAGGCCTGGAGCTTCAAGCGCGGCGAGACCGAGTACGGGATCGGCTGGATCCCGCTGGGCGGCTTCGTGAAGATCACCGGGATGAACCCGGACGAGCTCGAGCCGAGGCCGCCCGAGGAGGAGGGCGAGACGCCGAACGACATCCTGAACAGGATCGAGTCGGCGGGCCAGGACGACGACGACGGACCGCCTGCCGGACGGGAGCTGAAGCCCGAGATCGCGGCTCGCGGCTACTACAACCAGCCGGTCTGGAAGCGGATCGTGGTGATCGCCGCCGGGCCGTCGTGAACCTCGCTGATCGCCTTCGTGATCTTCTTCGGCCTCGCGTTCGCGGCCGAGGAGATCACGGGGCCCACCGCTCGAGGTCGGGCGAGCTCGACCGACGAGCCCCGGCCGAGGGCGATCCTCGAGGCCGACGACCGATCGTCTCGATCGACGGGATCGACGGCCGACGACCTCGACGGTCGAGCGACCGCGCCGAGGCGTTCCGCGACCAGATCGGCACCCACACGTGCCCCGAGGGCGGAGGAGAACGGCTGCGTCGGCCGCGACCCCGGTCGAGCTCGTCGTCGAGCGCGACGGGAGCAGGTCACGGAGCTCGAGGTCACCCCCGTCTACGACGAGGCGCGCCGACCGAGGTGCTGATGGGGGTCCGGTTCGAGCCCGTCGGACGCTCGGCCCGGTCGAACCCCTCAGCGTCGCCGAGGCTGCCGGCACCGCCGCTCGACCAGATGTGGGTCATCACGCGCGAGACCGTCGACGATCCCGTCCAGCTCTTCAAGCCCGAGCAGCGCGAGCAGATCTCGGCAGCGTCGTGGGCGGCTACGAGAGCGACGCGCCAGGCGGTCGACTTCGACACGCGGCTGGCGCTCGGCGTTCTCGGCCTGATCAGCCTCTCGCTCGCGATCATCAACCTGTTCCCGTTCCTGCCGCTCGACGGCGGCCACATCTTCTGGAGCCTCGTCGAGAAGGTCCGCGGCCGCCGGGTCGTCGTTCGCGACGATGGAGAAGGCGGGCGCGATCGGCTTCGTCCTGATCCTGTTCCTCTTCTTCATCGGGCTCTCGAACGACATCGGCCGAATCACCAGCGGCGAAGAGCTTCCGGACCCTAACCTGCGATAGCTTTCCTCCGGTAGTACCCGCAGTCCCGAGGAGAGGAGAAGCTGGTGGAGGTCACGACTTCTGAGCGCTACGCGAGCGGCGGCGAGCTGCGCGAGCTGCCCGCGCAGAACCTGATCAAGGCCTTCTACACGACGGTCGACCGGCTCGGCGACGACCCCGCGATCCGCACCCAGGACGACTCCTACTCGATCAGCTGGAACGAGCTTCGCGAGCGGGTCCACCGGATCGCCGGCGGCCTGGCGAAGCTGGGCGTGAAGAAGGGCGACACCGTCGCCCTGATGCTCAACAACCGCCCCGAGTTCATCCCGTGCGACCTCGCGGCCGTGTCGCTGGGCGGCATCCCGTTCTCGATCTACCAGACCTCCTCGCCCGAGCAGATCCAGTACGTCTGCTCCGACGCCGAGTGCAAGGTCGCGATCGTCGAGACGATGTTCCTCGAGCAGTTCGAGAAGGCGCGCGAGGACCTGCCCGAGCATCGAGCACGTGATCGTCGTCGACGGCGACGGCGGCACCCACACGCTCGCCGAGCTCGAGGAGATGGATCCCGGCTTCGACCCGGGCGCCGATCGTCGACGAGCTCGCAGCCCGACGACATGCTCACCCTGATCTACACCTCGGGCACGACCGGGCCGCCGAAGGGCGTGCAGCTCACCCACCGCAACCTGATGGCGCCTGACCGCGGGCGTCGACGAGATCGATCGACTTCCCCGAGCGCGGCGCCAAGGTGATCTCGTGGCTGCCCGCCGCCCACATCGCCGAGCGCGGCGCCCACTACTACCTGCCCGTCATCAACCGCGGCGTCACCGTGACGATCTGCCCCGACCCGCGCAAGATCGGCGAGTCCCTGGCGGCGGTGCGCCCGACCTGGTTCTTCGCCGTGCCGCGCATCTTCGAGAAGATCAAGGCCGGGATCGAGGCCAAGATCGGCGCGCTTCCCGACGAGCAGCGCGAGGGACCGCAGCAGGGCACTCGCGGCCGCGATCAAGAAGGTCCGCCTCGAGCAGGCCGGCGAGGAGGTTCCCGAGGAGCTCGCCGCGGGCGTCGCCCAGGCCGACGAGGCAGCTGTTCGCGCCGCTCCGCAAGGCAGCTCGGGCTCGACGAGCTGGTCGCCTGCAACGTCGGCGCGGCGCCGAGCTCCGGTCGAGGTGCTCGAGTTCTTCCACGCGATCGGGGTCCCGATCGGCGAGCTGTGGGGGATGTCCGAGACCTGCGGCGTCGCCACCTGCAACCCGCCCGACAAGGTCAAGATCGGGACCGTCGGGCCCGCCGATCCCCGGCGTCGAGATCAAGCTCGCCGAGGACGGCGAGGTGCTCGTCAAGGCGCCGTCGGTGATGCCCGGCTACCGCAACATGCCCGAGAAGAACGCCGAGACCTTCGACGACGACGGCTGGCTGCTGACCGGCGACATCGGCGAGCTCGACGAGGACGGCTACCTGTAGATCGTCGACCGCAAGAAGGAGCTGATCATCAACGCGGCCGGCAAGAACATGTCGCCGGCCAACATCGAGTCGCACGTCAAGTCGGCCAGCCCGCTGATCGGCCAGGCCGCGGCGATCGGCGACAAGCGCTCATACAACGTCGCGCTGATCGTGCTCGACCCCGACTACGCGCCCGTCTGGGCCAAGCAGAACGGGCTCGAGGGCAAGTCGGTCGAGGAGCTCGCCGGCGAGGACAAGGCCCGCGAGGCGATCCAGGCGGCGATCGACGAGGCCAACGCGAAGATGGCGCGCGTCGAGCAGATCAAGAAGTTCAAGATCCTCGACGACCGAGTGGGAGCCGGGCGGCGACGAGCTGACGCCGACGATGAAGCTGAAGCGCAAGCCGATCGACGAGAAGTACTCGGACGAGATCGAGGCGCTGTACGAGAAGTAGCGGCCGCTAGCCCCGATTGATCCGCCTGCAGCGCTTCTTCGCCTTCTTACGCACTGACTTCGGCACCGGGCCCTTGAACTTCACCTTGCAGGTGCGCCTGCCCTGGGTCGTGACTACCGTCACGGGGCTGACCGGGGGGTCGCAGCTGGCCTCGGTCGGCGGCGACGCGCTGTTCTGGGGCCCTGGCGGAGCGAGGGAGAAGTCAGCGGCGCTGTTGTTCGAGTCGTCGCCGACTTCGAGGCGGGTCGGGCAATTGGGCGTGATCGAACGATTGAGCGAATTGTTCGCGTTCAGTGCCACAGCGGGCGCGCCCGCAGTCGGGACGGCGGGCTCGCCGGTGAAGGTGGCCCCGCCCCAGGCCACGCAGTCGATCGGTGTCTCGTTCACGGTGCCGAGCGCGCTCGAGTAGCACGCCGCGCCGGCGGCCACGGCCGGGAGGTTGAACGTATTGAACGTGATGTCGACGTTCGGGTTGTCGAACCACCCAAGGAGCAGCCTCTGGTTGTCGCCGAGGACGGGGATTCCCGGCGCGAACGCATAGCCAGGGCCCACGGTCCCGTTACCGCCATAGACCCGGATGCCGCTCCCGGCTGCAGGCTGCTGGCCCGCCGCAGCCATCTGGAGCTCGACGAAGTCGCTGTGGGTGGCGGCGACGTTGTCGTTGAAGATCTCGCGGATCCGCACCGAGCCCTCGTCCGCGTGAACGGCCGGCGCGGCAGCGCCGAGCGCCACGGACGCGAACCCCACCGACACGATGACCCTGGCCGCCCTCAAGGCTGCGTCACCGCTTTCTTGCCCTTCTTCTTGGTCTTGCAGCCGCCCTTCTTCTTGGCGGCCGCCTCAGCGCTCTTCGGCGACGGCCCGGTCGTGCCCTTCTTCTTGGCCTTCTTGCACTTCTTGGCCTTCTTGGCCGGGGCGGGGGTGGAGGGCGTCGGGGAGGTGGTCGCGGGCGGCGTGCAGGGCACCTCGGTCGGCACACCGGCGTTGTTACGCAGCGGGAAGCCGATCACCGGGTTGAAATCAGCTTGGGAGTTGTTGGTGTCGTCGGCGTCGTCCAGCGCGGTGGCGCAACCCGCCCCGATCCCCCTGGCGTTGACCATGTTCTGGCTGAGGCCGTCGTCGGGAGTCCCGGCGGAGCTGGGCAGCGGCGTCACGTTGCCTACGAACGCGCCCCACGAGAAGCAATCGACGGTGTCGAAGCAAACGGCTCCGCCGGCCAGGTTCGCAGCGAGATCGTTTCGCAGGCCCGCCTTGATGACATCGGGTGGGCCCGTGGTGCCGGTGTCCCCAATCAGGATCGTCCGCTGGTTCTGGCCGTTGGGAACATTGACGAGGGGAATCGTCGTGGTGACGGTTCCCCCGGCGTTGTGGATCGTGACGTTGTGTCCGGCCGTGAGGTTCTGGCCGTCCGCGGTCATCTGCAGCTCGATGAAGGAGAAATCGTCCATGACCTCGGCCCCCAGGAAGACCGCCCGGACCTTCATCAGGTGGAAGTTCGCGCTCGCGGAGCTCGCGACCGCACCAAAGCCAACGCCCACGATCGCCGCGGCGACGAGGATTCGGATGACCCTACCCGCCCTCACCTCTTCTTGCCCTTCTTCTTCGGCTTGCAGCCGCCCTTCTTCTTCTTCTTGGCGGCCGCCCCGCCGCTCTTCGGCGACGGCCCGGTCGTGCCCTTCTTCTTGCCCTTCTTGCCCTTCTTGCATGAAAGGACGCCGACCTCGAGCTTCACCGCCGTGCCGGGTGGGCCGGTGGCACCGGCGACCGGATCCGTGGCGATGACCTTCCCGACCTGGGCCGCCTTCGACGTCTTCTTCTTGACGACGGTGCCGGTGCAGTCACCGGCCACGAGGGCGGGGGTGGCGGCCGCTTCGGCCTGACCGATGAGGTCGGGGACCTTGCAGTACTTGACCGTGGCCTGCAGCAGAAGCTCGTGCTGGACGTCGCGGTTGAACGCGGTCGCCACCCCATCGGGCGGGTTCGGCGTCAAGGTGAACGCAATCACGTTCCCGGCGAGCCCGTTGGTCGTGTTCTGGGGAATTCCGACATCGGGCGTCCCGTTCTGCTGCACGGCGATGCTGTCGCCCTTCTTGATCGGCAGCGAATTGCCCGGGTAGGTGAAGATCGTGTCGACGGTCCCGGGCGGGACCGGTGCGGGGGCGATCACGGCTCCGTTGCCCACGTAGGTGTTCAAACCGGCGGGCGAGAAGATCCGAAGGATGTAGAGGCTGTCGGGGTCTCCGCTTCGAACCTTCCACTCGGTGACGATGCCGGTGCCGGGGGAGGTGAGCGGGTTCGGCAAGGTTCCGCCGACCTGCTCCTGCTGAAGCGTGACGGTGCCGACATTCGTGTCCACGCCTCCCATGTACGGAAGGGTCAGGGGACTGCCGATCACCGTCGTGTCAGCCGAAGCAGTGCCGGCTGAGAAGGCGCTTCCCGCGAACGCGGCCGCCACAGTCAGAGTTGCGATCCGGCGTCTGGTCATCGCTGTCCCCTTCGAGTCGAGATCCCTGGCCGGGATGAATGTACCGCGCTGCCGCGCGGAATCAAGCCTTGGGACCTCGCTTCGGGCCGCGTTCGCACGAGCGCCTGACGTCCTTGCCCGGGCCCCCGGCGCAGGTGTCCGAGCCGCGGTCGCCGATCAGGAGGTCCCGGCCCTTCCCGCCCTTCAGCACGTCCTTGCCGATGTCGCCGCAGAGGATGTCGTCTCCCCCCAGGCCGATGAGCGTGTCGGCGCCCGCCTTGGCGGCGATCACGTCCCTGCCCGCGGTGCCGCGAATCGTCTCCTTGCCGTCGGTCCCGACGATGGTGGCGTCGACCCCGCCGCAGGGCGTGCATTCGAACTCCGAGGGCGTGGCGGAGTTCGGCGGGGGGTGGGGGCGCCCAGGGCGAGGTCGGCGGCGCTCGAGTTCGTGTCGTCGGCGGCGTCGAGGGCGGTCGCGCACCCGCGCGCGTGGGTCCGCGCGAGGGAGAGGCCCTCCGGGATCGCGGCCGCGAGGGGACCGGCACCCGGGAAGGGCAGGGCCGGCGCACCGTGAACGAGCCCCAGCCGACGCAGTCCGGAGGAGTCGCCTCGGCGAAGCAGACGGCGCCCCCCGCTCCGGTCATCGCCGAGCCGAGGCCCGGGAACGTGAAGTCGGCACCCGCCACGCCGCTCGGCGCCGATCAGGATCGTGCTCTGGTCGGTCCCGTTCGGCGCCTCGGCGGTGAGCTCGAAGGACTACTTGACGGCCCGAGCTGGGGGTAGACGTCCAGCTGGGTCGCCGCGACGCCGTTCTGGCCCTGCCGGTAGGTCTGGAGCTCGACGAAGTCCGCGGCCGTGCCGCCCGACGCCGCGACCTCGTTGACCATCAGGCTGTGGTGGGCCGCCGCGCCCGCCGGGAGGGCCAGCAGCGCCGCGAGCGCCCCCGCCAGCGCCAGGTGCCGCGCCGGCCGACTCACTTCTTGACCACCTTGAACGAGCGCGCGGCGGCGGTGCGGTCCACGTTCGAGAACGGGTCGATCGCCTTCACGTAGAAGCCGTGGCGCCCGAGCCGGCAGCTTCCCGGAGGTCTTGCGGGGAGGAGCACGGGTCGAACCCCGCGCCGTCGAGCTTGCAGAGGAACCGCGGGTTGGCCTCGTTCGCCGAGAACGAGAAGGTCGGCGTGCGGTCGGCGGTGCGCGCCTTGGGGCCGTCAGTGACGAACGTCTGCGGCGGGCGTGTTGTCGTGGCCCGTGTGGGCCGTGGGAGCGAACGCGAAGGCAGCGGCCAGGACGAGCGCCCCGGCTGCCGTCGCCTTGGCCTCTCCTCGCTACTTCTTCTTTTTCTTCTTGCACGCCGCCGCGGCCCCGCTCTTCTTGCCCTTCTTCTTGCCCTTCTTGCACTTCTTAGCAGCCGGCTTGCTCGGATGTCGTGGCCGGCGTGGCCGCCGTGGCCGGAGTGCTCGTCGCCGGCGGGCAGGGGACCTCGGTCGGCGCCGTCGCGTTGCTGCGCGGGTTCGGTGCACCGGGCGCGAAGTCGCCCGCGCTGTTGTTGGTGTCGTCGCCCGCCTCGAGCAGCGTGGCGCAACCCGGTGCGAGCGAGCGCTGGATTGACTGGCCGTTCGGGATCCCGCCTGGGGATTCAGGGTCGCTCGCACCCGGGAGCGAGCCGAGGTTCATGAAGCTTCCCCAGCTGGCGCAGTCGATGTTTCCGAACTGGTTTGACGAGAAGCAGACGGCGCCGCCCGCAGGATCGATGAAGTCCCCTGGGGGCATGACGTAGTCGAAGGTCGCCGGGAACTGGGCGTCGGCGGCAGCCGTTCCGACCAGGACAGTCCGCTGGCTGATGCCGAACGGCGGATCGGATCGTGAAGTTGAAGTCCAGCACTGTCGAGCTCGCGGCGTTGTAGACGTCGACGTCCACGTCGTTCATCCCGGTGAAGATGTCCTGCCCGTCGGCGTACATCTGCAGCTCGACGAAATCGTTGCCGAGGTTCAACCGTATCCCCGGGATAGACCTCGCTGATGGAGGCGAAGTGATGGTTGGCGCTCGCTGCCGGAACCGCGCAGAGCGTGAGCGAAGCGACGAGGCTGACTAGGGCGATCCTGCGTCCGGTCATCGTGGCTCCCCTATCGGTCCCCTGGTTTACGCTGCCGATTATCGCGCAAATCCGGTGCCCTGCCGCCACGGATACCCTGTATGTCGATGTCTTCCAAGCGCCAGATCTTCGTCGGCGGCGTGCCGATCGGGGGCGGGGCTCCCGTCGCCGTGCAGACCATGTGCAAGACGGAGACCGCCAACCTCGAGGCGACGATGGAGCAGATCCGCACCGTCGCCGACGCCGGCGCCGACCTCGTCCGCGTCGCCGTGCCGCGCGACAAGGACGTCGACGCGCTGAAGGTGATCGTCAAGGACTCGCCGATCCCGGTGATCGCCGACATCCACTTCAACCACACGCTCGCCCTGAAGGCGATCGACGCCGGGCGCCCACTGCATCCGCCTGAACCCGGGCAACATCGGCGGCGAGGAGAAGGTCGCCGAGGTCGCCGCCAAGGCCAACAAGGCCGGGACGCCGATGCGGATCGGCGTCAACTCGGGCTCGCTCCCCAAGCACCTGCACGAGCTCGAGCGCGAGAACTCCGTCGAGGCCCTGGTCAAGGCCGCCGTCGAGTTCGTCGAGATGATGGAGCGCCTCGACTACGAGAACTTCAAGGTGTCGATCAAGTCGACCAACGTGCCGAACACGATCGCCTCGAACCGCCTGCTCGCCGAGAAGATCCCCTACCCGATCCACCTGGGCATCACCGAGGCCGGGACCAAGTGGTCGGGCTCGCTGAAGTCCTCGGTCGGCCTCGGCACGCTGCTCGCCGACGGGGTGGGGGACACGATCCGCATCAGCCTCTCGACCTTCCACGCCGAGGAGGAGGTCAAGGTCGGCTTCGAGATCCTCAAGGCCCTGCAGCTCCGCGAGCGCGGGCCGGTCCTGATCGCCTGCCCGACCTGCGGCCGCCTCCAGTTCGACATGGACACGGTCGTCGCCGAGATCGAGCAGCGCCTCGAGGCCTACACCGAGCCGATCGAGGTCGCGGTCCTGGGCTGCGCCGTCAACGGCATCGGCGAGGCCTCGCACGCGGACTTCGGCATCACCGGCGCCAAGGACGAGGGCCTGATCTTCGCCCACGGCAAGCCGCTGCGGAAGGTCAAGCAGGACAACCTCGTGGACGAGCTCTTCGCCGAGATCGACAAGTCCCTCGACCGCGGCGGCGACGTCGAGGTCGACGAGGAGAAGGCCAGGGTCGGCGCCGACTGGCTGGCCAAGATCGAGGAGGAGAACGCCGGCGAGCTGACCCCCGAGCGCATCGCCGCGATGGAGGCCGCCGCCGCGAAGGAGAACGGCGAGGAGCCGAGCGACGAGCCCTTCCTGAAGCCCGTCACACGCGAGAAGGTCGCGCTCGACGAGGACGCCTTCGCCGACCGCGGGCCGCCGGTTCAGCCGCACCTGAGTTGTCCCTCGAACCGGCCTTCGACCACCTCGACCTGGTCGTGAGCGACCTCGGCCGCGGCCGCTCGACTTCTACGCGCGCTGTCCTCGGCGCCGCTCGGGTTCGACCGCCGACAGCGAGATCGACGGGCGAGCAGGGCGAGCCGTCACCTACATGAGCCGCGACCGGCGAGCGCGGGAGCGATCAGCCTGCGCGAGAGCCACGACGGCCGCGAGCAGCGGCCCTTCGACCGCTACGACCTCGGCGTCCACCACATCTGCTTCGGCAGCGCCCGAGCCGCGACGTCGTCGACGAGGTGTTCGGCGCCGCGAGGCGTTACGCCGGCGCCGAGATCGAGAGCGAGCCGCGCGAATACGACTACACGCCGGGCTACTACGCGGTCTTCTTCCGCGACCCCGACGGCATCAAGCTCGAGGTGCTGCACCGGCCGTAGCCGATGCAGCACGCTCCCGAGCTCCCCCTATCCCCCTAAACCCTTGGCGAGGGGCTACTTCTTCTTCTTGCCCTTGCCCTTGCGGCACTTCTTCTTCGCGCCGCCCTTGCCCTTCTTGCCCTTGCGCTTGGCGCACTTCTTCTTCTCTGGCGGCTGCTCTTCTTCTCCTCGCTCCTTGGGCGTCTGGGTCTCGAGGTCGAGGCTCCAGCCGCCACCGACCGTGTGGATGGCGTTGCCCCCGATGACGTCGTCCTCGATGAACAGGCTCCAGACCCCGTTGGCCTGCGTGTTGTTGAACACCGACATCGTCGATCCGTATGGCTTGGGCGGTGCCGGTGCGGTGAACGCGCTGTCGTCCGGGTCGGAGTCCGTCGGCTTGAACGTGCCGCTCTGACATTCGGTTCCGCCTCCCGGCAGGATCCCGGATGCGAGTCGTCGAAGCTGAGCGTGTAGCCGTTGGCCGCGTCTCCGCAGCGGTTGCGCATCAGGACGACGGACTGCCCGCCGGGCCCGACCAGCAGCACCTGCATCCTGTTGGTCTCGTCGCCATTGACGCCGAACAGCGAGACGCGAGCCTTGGTGATCGGTTCCGAGAGACCGGTCACGTTGATGGGCGATGGATAGACGTTCGCCACCGCGTTTGCCCCGCTCGTAATCGATGTCTGGTTGGAGAAGCTCGCCGCCCCGGCGCCTGAGGGGAACGCGACAAGCGCCGCCATCCCCAACAGCCCGGCACATACGGCCGTGATCTTGTTGCTGGTCATGTTCGGTCTTCCTTTCGGTCGTGGTCAGCCGAGCCGTTCGCGATGAAGCTCTCCAGCGCGCCCGCCAGGGCGAGCCAGCCGATGAACGGGAACTCCCGCTCCTCGTGGCGCAGGAGGCCGCTGATCGGGTCCGCCTGCGCGTCGAGCTCCATCTCGAATCTGATCCGGTCGTCACTCATTGCGCTTCCGCTTCTTCTTCACGCACTTGCCCTTCTTCAGCTTGCGGCCCTTCTTGCACTTCTTCTTCGCGCCCGCGGCGGGGGCCGGCGCCGGATCTGCGGCCGGCGGGACGTGGGTGATCCGCACAGCCCAGCTCTGGATCGCGCCCTGGTTGCTGAACTGGACCCCGTTGTCGATCGCACGCAGTGTCCAGCTTCCCGAGGCTTGCTTCCCCGAGAAGATCGAGAGCTTCCTGTTCTCTGGAAGGTCCACCGGCCGGAACGTGCCGCCAGGCTGGTCGCACTTCGGATCAACCTTGTCGTTGAACGCCGGCTGGGCTGCGAGGTCGCTGAAGGTCCAGATATCGGTGGGCTGGAAACCGAAGCCGCAGCCGACCTCGAACAGGTTCATGGAGGTCCCGTCAGGGCTGATCAGCTGCGTGCTCAGCTCCTGGGCGCTCGCGCCCCACTGGATGCGGAAGTCGGTGACCTCCACCGATTGCACCGCGCCCGTCCCGGGAGGGACGACGATCGTCGACGTGACTCCCTCGGGCCCGGTGTCATCGGGCACAGCCAAGACGCCGGTGCTGCCGTACGTCACGGTCTGGGCGTGTGCCGTGCCGGCGCCGAGGGCGGCGACTCCTGCGAGTAGTGCGATCGCGACAAGACGTCGTGGAAGGTCCATGAGGCGAGTCTGCACGCCCCGGGTCGCTACTTCATGGGGGGTGCACCCCTGTCTTTTCCGGGGGTGGTCCCGGCCGTGCCTGCGGTGTGCCTAGGCGGGTGCCGGTTCCGCGAGGGCGTCGGGCAGGCCCTCGCGGTTTTCGACGTCGAGCTTCGAGTAGACCCGCGTCAGGTGGTTCTCGACCGTCTTCGCTGTCACGAAGAGCTGCTCGGCGATCTGGCGGTTGCTGAGCCCCGAACGCCGCCATCTGGGCGACGCGGCGCTCGCTCGCGGTCAGCGACTCGACGCCGCTGAACTGGAGCCTGCGGGGCTTCGCGCCGGCGGTGACGAGCTCCTCGTGGGCGCGGGCGGCCAGCACGGTCGCGCCGCAGTCGCGGGCCATCTGCAGGCCCTCGCGGAGCGGCTCGCGTGCCTCGGCGCGCTTTCCGGAGCGCCTCAGGGCCCCGCCGAGGTCGACCAGGGCGCGGGCGTGGTCGAGCCGCGCGGGCGAGCGCGACAGCGTCTCGACGGCCTGCGTGAGGGTGTCGATGCCCTCTGCTCCCTCGACCCGGCCCTGAGCGTGCAGGGCGACTCCGATCGCGCTGTCGGTGCCCCACCGCCGCGCGTCCACCATCTGCTCGTCGACCAGGCGCTCGGCCGCGGCCTGGTT
Source organism: uncultured Solirubrobacterales bacterium (assembly GCA_963839875.1). Classification (GTDB taxonomy): domain Bacteria; phylum Actinomycetota; class Thermoleophilia; order Solirubrobacterales; family 70-9; genus CAVUAT01. The sequence goes on along the minus strand of CAWIWP010000003.1, from coordinate 581,425 downwards.
GCCCATGCATCAGATGCGCCTCGACGGCGCCGCAGCGCCACTGGAAGTTCGGCGTCTTGCGAGCGGGCATTGGCGGTGGCGGTCGCCGAGCTCCAGGAAGTCCGCGATCGCCTCCTCGTTTCGCCCCTGGGCGAGGCGCAGGCGCGCCGCGCGCGTAGAACGCCATGTTCATGTGTACCATGACGGGCAGGAAGGGCCCGCAGCCGCTCTCAGCGACCGCCTCCTCGGCCTCGTCGTAGGCGCCGCGCTCGATCAGCGCGAGCGCGAGGAGCGTGTAGAGGGCCGGACGGGTGAAGGCCGGCGGCTCCGAGAGCTCCGCGCCTGCACGGGCCTCGGCCTCGAGCGGGCTCATCCGGCCTTCCGAGAACGCGCCCATGGCGCCGAGCGCCCGCGCGGTGGCGTGGCCGAAGACCGACCCCTGCTCGATCGCCTGCTCCAGCAGCCGCGAGGTGATGTGCCGGGCGAGGTCCTGGCGGTCCGCCCAGGTCAGGACCCATGCGACCTCGTAGACCATGATCGACTCCATGCCCTCGCTCTCGACGAGCTTGTCATTCTGCATGGCCCGCTGGCACAGCTCCACGCAGGTGGCGGAGTCGCCGTCGAACCACTCGCGGGCGGCGATGTTCGCGAGGTGGAGGAGGGAGCCGATGTCCTGTTGCTCCGGGACCTCCATCTCGTCGAGCTTCAGAAGGACTCGCGGGATCGTCATCGCGCTGATCAAGCCGAGTGAGAAGACCTCCGCCCGCAGCCTCTCGAACGGCTCACCCTCGAGGCTCGCGATCCGCTTCGCCTCCCGCTCCAGCAGCTCGACAGCCTGCGGGATCTGCCCCGTGTAGAAGATCGCTCGGGCCAGGGTCACGGCGCGCTCCGCCCGCAGGGGGGACCCGGTCGTCGCCTCGACGGCCTCCGTCAGGTGCTCGACGGCGGGAGCGGGCTCGCCCGAGAGCCATTCCGCGCGCCCGAGCTCCGCGAGCACCTCGGCGTGGTTTCGCTCCCCGGGCGGCTCGGCGAGGGCCCTGGTCAGGTAGCGGCGAGCGAGGTCGGCGGCACCCTGGCCGAGCGCGTCATCGGCGGCCTCGCGGAGCGCGCTGACCACCTCGGGATCGCCGTTCGGCTCGGTGGCCAACAGGTGCGGGGCGCGCTGGCCGGCCGAGACACCGGATGCCGTCAGGACTCGCGCCGCCCGCGCGTGCATCGCGGCGCGGGTCGAGGGCGCGATGTCGGCGTAGATCGCCTCCCGCACGACGGGGTGGACGAATGCCAGAGGGCGCTCGGGGCCGAGGATCTCAACGGCGGCGAGGGCGTCCGCAGCCGAGCCCGCCTGGTCCACGTCGATTTCGGCCAGGGCGGCAGCGTCGGCGATATCCGCCCTGGCGCCGAGCACCGCCACGGCGTGGGCCAGAGGCCCGCACTCGTGGGGCAGCCGGGCGATGCGCAGGACGAGCGAGCGGCCGACCGTGTCGGGCCCCACGTCCAGGACCCGGGCGGCGGAACCCGCATCGGGGCCCAGGCCGTCAGCCCGCAGCGCTCCGAGCAGCTCGCGGACCAGGAAGGGATTGCCGCCGCTGGCGGAATGGCACGCGCTCGAGAACTCGCCCTCCGGCTCGGAGCCCATCACATCCGAGATCACGACCGAGACACCCGCCTCGCTGAGCGGCTCAGGTCGTAACACCTGGGCCCTCGGATCGGTCGCGAGCTTCCCCAGAAGGGCCAGGTCCGAGGCCGGCTCGCCGGGCCGGGCAGCACCCGTGACCAGGACGGGCATGCCCTCGAGTCTCGCGACGAGGTGGATCAGGAATCGAAGGGTGGGGGAGTCGACCCAGTGCAGATCGTCCACCTCGAGCAGCAGCGGTCCCTCGGCCGAGAGGTTCGCGGCGAGCCAGTAGAGGCCGTGGATGACCGGGAACGAGATGTCTCCCGGGGCTTGGGCCTGGGTCCCGGACGCAAGGCCCAGCGCCGGCTCGGCGAGCCTGGCCGCTCCGGCCAGGAGAGCCTCGCGGCGCTTCGCGTCGGCGCCGGCGAGCTCGCCCTCGAAGAGCTGCCTGGCGACGCCGTAGGCGAAGTCACTCTCGAGCTCGCCGCCGCGGGCGCGAAGCACCTTGAAGCCACGCTCGACGGCGCGCTCCCGCGCCGCGCCGAGCAGGCGGCTCTTGCCGATTCCCGCCGGCCCCTCGGCGAAGACGAAGCTGCCATCCGCCTCGAAGGCGCGATCGATGGCCTCGTCGATGCGGGCGAGGTCGGCGTCGCGCTCGACGAGCGGGGCAGCCGCGGCCACGTCTCTAGTAGGCCTTCGCGAAGACCGCCTCGACCTTCGCCGGCGCCCCGGAGATGACGCAGACGGCCCCCTCGGCCAGGTTCTGGTCGAACGGGATGCAGCGGACGCTGACGCCGAGCTCACCCATCTCCTTCTCGGTCTCCGGGTCCTCGCTCCACGGGGCCCGGACGAACCCGCCGGAGTCGGTCTCGTCCCCGGAGAAGTACTCGCGGAAGGCGTCGACGTCGGCGATGTCTGTCGCGGTGCGTGCGGCCATGCGATCGGAAGCCTCGCTGAAGTACTCCGCCTGCATCGCCTCGACGATCTCGGCGATCTTCGCCGCCGCGCCGTCCTTCTCGAGCTGCTCGCGGCCGAGGTCGGGGTCATTCCGGCGGGTCGCGGTGACGACGCCGGAGTCGATGTCGCGCTCGCCGAGCTCGATCACGACCGGGGCACCCTTGCGGATCCACTCCCAGCGCTTCTCGGCGGGCTTGCGGTCGCGCAGGTCCACGTTGACGCGCAGGGGCGCACCGAGGGCCGACAGCTTGCGCAGCTCGGTGGCGAGCTCCTCGGCCGCGTCGTTGACCTTCGCGGGGTCGTCGCGGGTGATCGGCACGATCTGGACCTGCTTGGGCGCGATCCGGGGCGGCAGGCGAAGGCCGTTGTCGTCGGCGTGCGTCATGACCAGGGCGCCCATCAGGCGGGTCGAGGAGCCCCACGAGGTCGTGTGAGCCAGCTGGGTCGGCGCCCTCCGCGTCGGTGAAGTCGATGCCCATCGCCTCCGAGAAGTTCGTCCCCAGGTAGTGCGAGGTCCCGGCCTGAAGCGCCTTGCCGTCCTGCATCATCGCCTCGATCGAGAGGCTCGAGACGGCGCCGGGGAAGCGCTCCGACTCCGGGCTTCTCGCCGGTCAGCACGGGCACGGCGATCACCTCCTCGGCGAACGAGCGGTAGACCTCGAGCATCTCGGAGGTCTTCTCGCGGGCCTCGGCCTCGTCGGCGTGGGCGGTGTGGCCCTCCTGCCAGAGGAACTCGGTCGTCCGCAGCAGGACGCGCGGGCGGAGCTCCCAGCGGACGACGTTGGCCCACTGGTTGATCAGCAGCGGCAGGTCGCGATAGGAGTTGATCCACTTGGCGAAGGAGCGGCCGATGATCGTCTCGGAGGTGGGGCGGACGACCAGCGGCTCGGTCAGCTCGCCCGCGGGCACGAGCGCTCCGTCCCCGTCCTTCTCGAGCCGGTGGTGGGTGACGACCGCCATCTCCTTGGCGAAGCCCTCGACGTGCTTGGCCTCGTCCTCGAAGTAGCTGAGCGGGATGAACAGCGGGAAGTACGCGTTGTCGGCGCCCGAGGCCTTGATCTTGTCGTCCATCGCGCGCTGCATCAGCTCCCAGATGCCGTAGCCCCAGGGGCGGATGACCATCGCGCCGCGGACGTGATCGAGCTCGGCGACCTCGGCGTCGCGGACGACGCTCTGGAACCACGCCGGGAAGTCCTCCGAGCGCGTGGGGCTGATCCCTGCTTTCTTTCCTTGTCCCATGGTCGACGTCAATCCTTGCGTATCTGATGGCGGAGACGCGTCTCACCTTCCGGCGCCGCTTCGGGCTGGACCGCTCCGGGCCGCCTCCGCGCGAGACCACGTCGGGCCAGCCGCTGCGCCCCTGGACGATCCCGAACATGGTCGGGTACGCCCGGCTCGCCGCGATCCCGGTCTTCTGCGTGCTCGCTTTCTCCTCCGAGCGACGGGCACGACCCGTGGGCCTGGGGCCTCTTCTGGCTGATCGCCGCCGGCGACTACCTCGACGGCTTCCTGGCGCGCGCCACCGGCCAGTACAGCCGCATGGGCGCGCTGCTCGACCCCGTGGTCGACCGGCTGACGATCCTGTGCGGCGGCGCCGTCTGCTGGTACTTCGAGCTGCTTCCGCGCTGGGCGCTCGCCGTCCTCGCCGTCCGGGAGGTGGTGACGCTGATCCTCGGCCAGATCGCGCTGCGCCGCGGCCAGGAGCTCGAGATCAACTGGTACGGGCGGATCGCCGTGTTCCCGATCATGGGCGCGATCTTCTGGGCGATGGTGTTCGAGAGCGTGGTCTGGGACGTGATGCTGATCGTGGGCGTCGCGCTGGCGGTGCTCGCGACCTTCGCCTACGCCCGGTCGGCATGCGGGCCTGCGAGCGCGCCTAGCGCTGCAACCTGGAAGCCGCCCGAACCCTCGACCAGTCGTTGAGGGAGTCGCCGTGCGGGATATGATCGCTACGCCAGCGAACGGACCGCAGCACTACGACGAAGGGAAGGCCGTGGAGGAGGAGACAACGCCGAACATCAGCTCGATGAGCGACCAGGAGCTCAGGGAGCTGATCGACAAGCTCACCGCGGAGGAGCAGGAGGTCTCCTACCGCCGGCGGATCCTGCACGGCCAGATCGACCTGCTGCGCGCCGAGCTGGTCAACCGCCTTCGCGACGATCACTCCGACGCCGAGTCGCTGATCAAGGGCGACGACGTCGAGCGCCTCAGCCAGATCCTCGTCCGGCAACACCGAGCCGCCCACCAAGCCCCCGAGCTAGGCCGAAGCGAGCAGGCGTGGCAATCCACTGTCCCGAGTGCGGGTTCGTAAACGCGGAGGGCGCCAACTACTGCCAGAAGTGCGGCGCCTACCTCTCGCGCCCCGAGGGGACGGACGAGCCGACGACCATGACCTACACGGTCGACGAGTCGGGCGAGATGCACCAGGTCGACATCGACGAGGTGGTCGAGCAGGCCGGCGCCGCGCTCGTGATCCGCTCCGGCGGCGGCCGCGCCGGCGAGAGCTTCACGCTCGAGGACGAGAAGGTCTCGATCGGCCGCACCCCCGACGCCGGGGTCTTCCTCGACGACGTCACCGTCTCGCGCAACCACGCGCTGCTGGTCCGCCGCCGCGACGGCCTCTACATCGACGACCTCGGCTCGCTCAACGGCACCTACGTGAACCGCGAGCGGATCGAGTCGCACGCAGCTCGACGACGGCGACGAGATCCAGATCGGCAAGTACAAGCTCAGCTACCTGGAGGCGTGAGGCGGTCCGATGGAAGCCTCGACACAGGCCGGACACCGGCCTGCGTCGACCCGCAAGGCGCTGACGATCGGCGCCGTCGCCAAGATCCTCGAGCGCGAGTTCGACGACATCTCGATCTCGAAGATCCGCTACCTCGAGGACCAGAAGCTGCTCTCGCCGCGGCGGACGCCCGGCGGCTACCGCCTCTACAGCCAGGCCGACGTCGAGCGCCTGCGCTCGATCCTGCGGATGCAGCGCGACGAGTTCCTGCCGCTGCGGGTGATCCGCCAGGAGCTCGCCTCCGGCGGGCGGCGAGCGGAAGGACACCATCGGCAGCGGGAGCCTCGATGCGCCGGGCCGCCAGCGTCGAGACCGGCGGCAGCGCTCGCGCCTCACCCTCGACGAGATGGTCGAGCAGACCGTCCACCGGCGCCGAGCGTGATCTCGCGACCTCGAGGAGTGGCGCATCGTCCAGCCGAAGCAGATCGAGGGCGTCAAGACCTACGACGACACCGACCGCGAGATCGTCAAGGCGTGCGGCGAGCTGGCGCGCTTCGGCGTCGCCGGCCGCAACCTGCGCGCGCTCCGCACCGCCGCCGACCGCGAGGCCCAGCTGCTCGAGCAGGTGATCGGCCCCGCGCTCCAGTCCTCGAACCCGACCGCGCCGCAAGGAGGCGATCGAGAACCTCGAGGCCCTCGCGGCCACCACCGGCAGCCTCACCCACCTGCTGCTGGTCCGCGACCTGCGCAAGCTGACGGGCGAGGAGTAGCGCTTCGGCGCGATGGCCCGGGTCTCGCGCAGCCGGACGCTCGGCGCGTCCCCCAGGGAGGTCTGGTCCGTCGTCTCCGACCCCTACCACCTGCCGCGCTGGTGGCCCCAGCACCCAGCGCGTCGAGAACGTCACGTCGGGCGAGGGCAAGGGGCGCAAGTGGACCCAGGTCCTCGAGACCAAGGACGGCCGCGGCGTCCGCGCCGACTACCGCTGCGTCAGCTCCGCGAACGGCGAGCGCTACGTCTTCGAGCAGCTGATCGAGGGCACGCCCGTTCGAGAAGGTCCTGAAGAGCTCGCGGACCGAGATCCACCTCGAGCCCGCGGGCGACGGCACCGAGGTGACGATGCGAGCCGAGCAGAAGCTGCGCGGCCTCTCGCGGACCGGCGGCTTCATGATGCGCCGGGCGAGCGGCCGCATCCTCGTCGCGGGCCCTGCGAGGGCCTGGACGGCGCCACGGGCGGCCGCCGCCGCCCGCTGGAGGCCGGAAGCTGAGGCCGCCGCCCCTGAAGACGATCGAGGACTTCAAGTGGTGGGGGTGGGGGGACGCCGCCCACCGCACCGACGTGAAGCCCGCCCAGGGCGACGCGATCCGCGCCGAGCTCGGCGTCGAGCCCGGCGACGGCGCCGAGCCCGTGCCGCTGGAGCAGGTCGAGCTGCCCGCCGCGCGCCCGATTCCCGACGCCGTCGTCAGGGCCGCGGGCGGGGAGGAGGCGGTGCTGACCGGCGACGCCGACCGCATCCGCCGCGCGGCCGGCCGCAGCTATCCCGACCTCGTCCGGCTGCGCGCCGGAAAGCTCGAAGCGGCGCCCGACGCCGTCGATCGTCCCATCGTCGACCGAGGCCGGTCGCGGCGCTGCTCGCAGCCTGCGCCGAGGCCGGGCGTCGCGGTCGTCCCCTTCGGCGGCGGCTCCAGCGTCGTCGGGGGCCTCGACGCGGTCGACGGTGGCCACTCCGCCGTCGTCTCGCTCGACATGACCGCACTGCGCGCCGTCGACCTCGACCGCACCTCGCTGACCGCCCGGCTCGGTCCCGGCCTGCGCGGCCCCGAGGCCGAGGCGGCTCTCGGCGGGCTCGGGCCACACGATCGGCCACTTCCCGCAGTCCTTCGAGCAGGCGACCATCGGCGGCTATGCCGCCACGCGGTCCGCCGGCCAGGCCTCGAGCGGGTACGGGCGCTTCGACGAGCTGGTCACGGCGATCGAGCTCACCACCCCCGTCAGGGGTCCTGCGGACCCTCCAGACGCCCCACACGGCCGCCGGGCCCGCCCTGCGCGAGCTGGTGCTGGGCTCCGAGGGCACGCTCGGCGTGATCACCGAGGTCACCTGCCGCGTCCGTCCCGTCCCCGAGGAGCGCCGCTACGAGGGCTGGATGGCCGCGCGACTGGGTCGCCGGCCGCGAGATCATCCGCGAGCTCGCCCAGCACGGCGAGGAGCCCGACGTCCTGCGCCTCTCCGACGAGGAGGAGACCCGCGTCTCGCTCCAGCTCTCCGGGGCCGAGGGCCTCCAGAAGAAGGCCCTCGACGCCTACCTGGCGCTGCGCCGCCGCTCCGAGGGCTGCCTGCTGATCTGCGGCTGGGAGGGCGACCACGAGTCGGTCCGCCGCCGCCGCGCGCTCGGCCACCGCCGCCTGCGCGCCGGGGGCGCCGTCCCGCTCGGGCAGGCCGCCGGGCGCTCCTGGGAGAAGGGCCGCTTCGAGGGCCCCTACCTGCGCGACGAGCTGCTCGGCATGGGCGTCTTCGTCGAGACCCTCGAGACCTCCCACACCTGGAGCCGCCTCGACGAGCTCTACGCGGCCGTCGGCGGACGCCCTGAAGGACGCCCTCGGCCAGCAGTCGATCGTCATGTGCCACCTCTCCCACGCCTACCGCGACGGCGCCTCGCTCTACTTCACGTTCCTAGCCCGCGCACGGCCGCGGCCCGGACGGCCAGATCGAGCAGTGGCGCGAGGCCAAGACCGCCGCCTGCGAGGCGATCGTCGCGACCGGGGCACCATCACCCACCACCACGCCGTCGGCCGCGACCACGCGCCCTACATGACCGCCGAGATCGGCGAGCTCGGCATCGACGCCCTGCGAGCCGTCAAGGAGCGCCTCGACCCGGCGGGGATCATGAACCCGGGGAAGCTGCTCCCCGGGTAGCTGCTACGGAGTAGGCGCGCCGCCTTCGGGCAATGCGCCTTCGGCGCCCGAGCCGCTGCCCTCCGGCGCCGCTTCTCCGAGGCCGCCTCCGCCCTGGGCCTGGCCGCCCGTTCCGGCGCCCGCCTGGGCGTTCGCGTCGCACACGGCGTCGGCGCCGGTCGCGCTCTCTCGCCGGGCGCGAGCGGGATCTGGCCTCGCAGCACCGACTCGCCGCTGTGGGCGGGGAGATTCTGGCCGTCGACCGCCTCCTGCAGCGCCTCCTGGGTCTCGGCGTTCGAGGCGAGCGAGACGTCGATGCAGCCGAACTGGCTGAGCAGGGCGAGGATCTGGGTCGGGATCGGCGCCGGCGCCGGTCAGGCTGCCGTCCTCGCCGACGCGGTCGCGCGCGAGCGGGAAGGCGAACCGATCCGACTTGTAGAGCCAGACGATGTAGCTCTGGTCCTTGGACGCCGGCGCGAGGCCGCTGAGGTTGATCTGCAGAAGGGGCTGGTCCTGGGCCTGGGCGAAGACGGCCTGACCCGAGCCCTCGGCGCCGTCGAGCGGGCCGAGCTCGACGATCACCAGCTCCTCGTCGCCCGTGGTTGCGGTGCCGGCGCTCTCTCCGCCGCCATCGTCGTCACCGCCGCTGAAAAGGACGCACCACGGCGACGATCGCGATGATCAGCGCGCCGGCCGCACCGGCCAGGATCGCGACCTTCCTGCGGTCGTCGCCGATGCTGACCCGCGCCCGGAAAAGATCTGGACCCGGCTCGGGAGACGGCGGGAGTCTCGGGCGCGGATCCGGCGTCGGCCGCCGTCGGGCGATCAGAAGTCGTTGAGGGCGTGCTCGGCGTCGGAGCCGCGCGCCGGCCGCCCTTCGCCGGAGGGATCTCGGGGAGCTGCGCGTTGGGGGCCAGCAGGCGCAGGCGGGTGACGATGTCCGACGCGAGGGCGTTCGCATCGGGGTCGTTCTGGAGCTGGCGCACCGCGTCCGCGCGGCCGATCGGGTCGGCCTTGCCGAGCAGGAAGTCCGTCAGCCCGACCTTCGCGTCGGGGTCGGCTCCGCCGACCTCGGTCAGCGCCTCGCGGGCGCGCTCGCGCACCTGGGTCGCGTCGGTGCCCAGGAGCGAGGCGATGTCCTCGTATCCCTGCCCGCCCAGCAGCAGCTGCAGCAGCGATCGCTGTTCCTCGTTCAGAGCCACGGCGGAGAAGCCTACGGGAGCGCCTGGATATCGTGCGCCGCCCCATGGCGGACCCGGCGAACAGCGACGAAATGGCCTCTCAGGGGTTCGCGGAGCTGCTCGGCACGCAGTGGGTGTCGCTCGACCCCGACGACGCCCGCGCCACGATCGAGATCTCCGAGCGCCACCTCCAGCCCTACGGCATCGTCCACGGCGGCGTCTACGCCGCACTCGCCGAGAGCCTCACCTCCGCGGCCACCTACAACGCGGTCAAGGACGACGACATGGTCGCGATGGGCATGTCGAACGACACCTCGTTCCTGCGCCCGGTCCGAGAAGGCACCATCGAGGCGGTCGCCCGGGCACGCTCCCAGGGCCGCACGACCTGGGTCTGGGAGGTCGAGGTGCTCGACGACGAGAAGCAGGTCTGCGCCCTCTGCCGCGTGACGATCGCGGTGCGGCCGCTGCGCCGCTAGCGCGGGAGTGCGTCGGCGGGCCGTGTAGCGGTTCGTGATCGGCAGGCGCCGGTCTCGGCCGAATGCCTTGGTTGAGATGCGGATGCCGGGTGGGGCCTGGCGGCGCTTGTACTCGGCTCGGTCGACGAGGCGGATGATGTCGTCGACGACGGCCTCGTCGAGGCCCTCGGCGATCAGGGCGTCGCGGCCCATGTCGCGCTCGACGTATGCCTCGAGGACGCGGTCGAGGACGTCGTAGGGGGGCAGGGAGTCCTCGTCGCGCTGTTCGGGGCGCAGCTCGGCCGAGGGGGCGCGCTCGAGCACCGACTCGGGGACCAGGCCGCGGCCGGCGACCTTGTTGCGGTGGCGGACGAGGCGGTAGACCATCAGCTTCCAGACGTCCTTGAGGACCGCGAAGCCGCCCGCCATGTCCCCGTAGAGGGTCGCGTAGCCGACCGACATCTCGCTCTTGTTGCCGGTGGTCAGGACGAGCCAGCCGAACTTGTTGGAGAGGGCCATCACCATGTTGCCCCTGATTCGAGCCTGGAGGTTCTCCTCGGCGATGTCCGGCTCGGTCCCCTCGAAGGCGTCGGCGAGGGCCCCCTCGTATGCGGTCATCGCGTCGGCGATCGGGATCTCGATCAGCTCCGCGCCGAGGTTCCGCGCGATCGTCCTCGCGTCCTCCTGGGTCTCGACGGCGGAGTGGGGGGAGGGCATGACGACGCAGCGCAGCCGCTCGGGGCCCACGGCGTCAGCGGCCACCTGCGCCACCAGCGCGGAGTCGATCCCCCCGGAGAGGCCGACGACGACGCCCTCGAACCCGTTCTTGGCCGCGTAGTCGCGCACCCCGAGGGTCAGCGCCGCGTAGACCTCGGCGTCCTCGCTGAGGCGCTCGGGCATCGGGGCCGGAGGCTCCGACGCGTCACCGAGCGGCACGTCGCAGACGAGCAGCCCGGCCTGGAACTGGCCCGCGCGCGCGATCGTCTTGCCCGAGGCGTCAACGACCACGCTCTGCCCGTCGAAGACGAGCTCGTCCTGGCCGCCGATCGCGTTGCACAGGGCGAAGGGGATCCCATAGGTCCTGGCCCGCTCGGCCACCATCGCCTCGCGCGCGGCACCCTTGCCCCGCGCGTAGGGCGACCCGGATGCGTTGACGATCAGCCGGGCCCCCGCGGCGGCCTCGTCGGACTCGGGCGACCCCTGGACCCAGATGTCCTCGCAGATGGTGAGGCCGACCGGGACCCCCGCGACGTCCACGACGAGCGGCTCGGGCCCCGGCTCGAAGTAGCGGCGCTCGTCGAACACCGCGTAATTGGGCAGGTTGGTCTTGCGGTAGACGGCCGCGACCTCGCCGCCCGCAAGGACGCCCAGCGAGTTGTAGGCGGGCGGGGGGACCGGGTCGATGATCGGGTTGCGCCGGTCGCTCTCGGGACGCTCGATCCGCTCGGGGAAGCCGACCAGGGCGGTGATGCCGTCGGTGCCGGCCGCGAGGCCCTCGAGAGCCTCACCGATCGCGTCGAGGAAGTCGGCCCGCAGAACCAGGTCCTCGGGCGGGTAGCCCGAGAGGCAGAGCTCGGGCAGGACGACGAGCTGCGCGCCGGCCTCGCGGGCGTCCGAGATCGCCTTCTCGGCGAGCGCGGCGTTGCCCTCGACGTCGCCGACGGTGGGGTTGATCTGGGCGAGCGCGATGCGCAGGTGCGTGGCATCTGACACGGCTCCAGTATGGCCGGACCCGCGGCTACGCTCGGCGCCCGTGACACGCCTGGGCCCAGCACGCCGAAACACCATGGAGATGGAGGAACACGTCGAGCAGCTCTGCGCCGAGCACGGCATCGAGCTGGCCGGCGCCTCGTCGCGGGGGAGAGCCATTCGCTGGCGCGGCGGGCGATTGGAGATCGCGATCCCGCCGATCCGCGGCCAGGTCTCGTACTTCATCGCCCTCCACGAGATCGGGCACCTCGTCGGGCGCGGCCGCTCTGCGCCGCGCCTGGAGGCCGAGGCGAACGCGTGGCGCTGGGCACTCGAGAACTCCGCGTTCGAGCCGACCGACGCGACGCTCAGGTCCATCTCGAAGAGGCTCGACGGCTACCTGCAATGGGCCCGGAACCGCCAGTACCGCCGGGTGCCCCCGCGGATCCCGGAGCCCGACCACGTGTTCTGGCGGATGCTCGACCTCGGGAACGAGCGCGCGGCCTAGCTCAGCAGCTCTTGGGCCTGGGGTCGAACTTCTTGTCCCGCTTGGCCTTCTCGCCGCCGCCGGACCCGCAGTTGATCTTGACGTCGCGGGCGCCGTCTGAGGCGTTGATGCGGTCGCGGCCCTCCTTGCCGTTCATCGCGTCGGCCCCCTTCTTGCCGACGAGGATGTCATCGCCGCCGCTCCCGGAGAGGACGTCGCCGTCCGGCCCGCCGCCCAGGGTGTCGTTCTCGGGCCCGCCGATGAGCGTGTCGCTCCCGTTCGACCCGGAGAGGAAGTCGTCGCCGAACCCGCCGTCGATGGCGTCGTTCCCCGACCCGCCGAAGATGCGGTCGGGCCCGCCGCCGCCGTTGATGGTCTCGCCGCTGGAGTCGCCGAAGATCACGTCGGCGCCCTCGCCGGCGAGGAGCTGCTCGATGTCGCCCCTGACTGAGTCGCGCCTCAGGCCCGTCTGGTCGAGCTCGTTGCCGTCGTTGTCGTTGGAGGTGCCCATCGTCACCGTGAGCGAGGTCAGCCGGTCGGCGTAGCTCATGACGTCGGTGCCTCCGCCGCCCTGCAGGTCGTCCGCGCCCAGGCCCCCGTCGAGGAAGTCGTTCCCCTGGTCGCCGTCGACCGCGTCGGCCGCGGGGCCGGCGACTATCCGGTCATCGCCCGTGCCGCCGTTCAGGTTCGCCTCGACGGTGGTCAGCAGCCCCGACCCGAGCAGGATCGTGTCGTTGGCCGCCCCGGCGTTGATGGTGATGCCCGAGATTCCGGCGCCGGGGCACGAGGCGGTGTCGGCGCCGATCTGCGTGCACGTCCCGTTCGCGTTGATCCCCGCGGGATCGGTGACGCCGTAGATGTCCGTCGCCGCCGTGTATGTGACGGCGAAGTCGTTGCGCTCGTTGCCGGAGGTGGTGACGCTGACGCGGTTGTTGCTGGAGACCGTGACCGCCGAGCCGAACGCCGCAGCGGCGTCGGCGGCGGCGAGCGCCGCGGTGCACGCGAGCGCGAGGCCCAGCTTCGCCGTCCTGTTCGATCGCGCCTGTCGGGAACTCATCGGTCCTCCTGATCGTCTGCGTGGTCGCTTCCCGCCCCCGAAACACGGGTGCCCTGCGATCGGAGCGGACCCCTCACGTTCGCGACGATCAGCGCCACGACCGTCACCAGGTAGATCTGTCCCGTCAGGGCCTCGGTGATCGCGAGCGAGCGTCCCAGGCGCGTGGCCGCGACCAGGTCCCCGTACCCCGTCGTGGTCAGAGTGGCGAAGCTGTAGTAGAGGTAGTCGGCCGTCTGGCCGGGCCCCTCGGTGAAGAAGTTCTCGTTTGAGATCGCCTGGATCAGGCCGAACGAGGCGCTGAAGACCAGCCCGATCAGCAGGTAAAGGCAGAGGACGCCGAACATCGTCTCGCGGGTGATCCCGCCCCTCTCGCGGGAGTTCTTGTAGAGCCCGTTGACGATCACGGGCGGGGTCACGGCGACCAGCAGGAACGAGATCACGTGGCCCGAGTCATCGCCCGGGGTGTTCGTGCCGAGCACGGCCACGATCGCTCCTATCACCGCGGCCACGCACGCTCCGACGGTGACCCGGACCACCCACCGGTGCGCCTGCGCCGTGACCACCGCGGCGATCAGGGTGGCGGCTTGGAGAATGACCGATACGAGGCGGGCGCCGTCCCCGTCCGGAGCCGCAAGCTGGAAAGCCAGGAGCAGGAGGATCAGGCCCAGCAGGACCTCGTAGCGGTGATGCACTGAGGGGCGGCCGCTCACGCGGCCCATCATTCAGCCCGCGGTGGACGAATCCGCGGTCAGTTGGCGGTGGACGAGCCCGCGAGCTCGAACCAGACGCGGGCGCTGCCGTCACGCACGCCCCAGCTATCCGTGAGCGCGTCGACGATTCCGAGCCCATACCCGCCGGAGCGGTCTGGGGAGGTGGCGCGAAGCCTGACGCCGCCGTCGCCGTCGTCGTCTATCTCGCCGCGCACGGTGCCCTCGTCGTCCACGTCCACGCGGACGCTGATCGCCTCGCCCGGCCCGTGGACCACTGCGTTCGTGACGAGCTCTGACACGACGAGGCGGAGGTCATCCAGCGTGCGCGCGTCCACCCGCTCGCCGAGCGGTGCAACGGCTTTCCTTGCCTGTGCGGGCGCCTCCGGCTCCGACGTGAGCAACACGTCCATCCTCACTCCGTTCCCCGCAAATGACGGTTCTCAACCATCGGTCCCGCAATACGCCTTGCGGGGTTCGAAGGACCCGCAGCGGGCATGATGGTGCGATGGAGCAGAGCGCCCCACCCACTTCAGTTGCCCGAGGACTGATCCTGACGGCCGACGACTACGGCTACTGGCCCTCCTACAACGAGGGGATCCTCGCCTCGGTCGAGGCAGGCGCGCTCGACGCGGTCAGCGCGATGGTCCAGCGCGAGCACTGCGATCCGGACCCCCTGCTGGAGAGCGGGGTGGAGGTGGGCCTCCACCTCGATTTCGAGGGGCGCTGGGGTGCCAGGAGCGCCGCGCCCGCCAAGACGGCGCTGCGGGTCCAGCTCGAGCGCTTCACCGACCTGTTCGGGCGCTGGCCCTCCTTCATCAACGGCCACCACCACTGCCACGCTCGGCCCGAGCTGGCGACAGCGGTCTTCGAGACCGCGCGCCAGATCGGCGTCCCGGTGCGCTCGGTCAACCCCGACCACCGCCAATGGCTCCGCGAGCGCGGAATCGCAACCCCCGATCTGCTGATCGGCAGGATGCGAAGCAACGAGCCGGCCGAGCCCGGCGAGCTGCGCAACCTCCCCCGGGGCGTGACCGAGTGGTACACGCACCCCGGCTACCCGGACTCGGCCTCGGGCTCCGAGTACGACGTGGCGAGGCGCGAGGACCTGGACACGCTGCTGCGACACCGGGTCCGCGAGCGCTTCGACACGCCCGTCTGGGGCGATGTCCCGCGCCTCACCCACACCGAGGCGTTCGCCTATCCCGGCGGTCCCCTGGAGGAGCATCGGGACAGAGCCGCAGCCGAGGAGTAGCTACTCGGCGCTGTCTATTCGGATGCGGGCTCTTCGGTGTCCGCGTGGGCTCCGGAGCCGTTCGGCGCCGACCCGTTCGTCCGGGCCATCGCCCCTTCGCGCTCCGAGCCGGGCACGAAGCGGCGCAGGAAGCCCCGCTTGCCGCCGGATGCTTCGATCAGCTCGTCGATCGAGGCGTCGAGGTCCTGGCAGAGGTCCTCGAGGTCCTCCATCGCGTCGTAGTCGCCGATCAGGCCGAAGTTGACCTGGCCGTCGTAGGACATGATCCCGACGCACACCGCCTGCCTCTGGGCGAGGGGGACCATCGGGTAGACGCGCTTCATCCTGCGACCCATCAGGTAGAGCGGGAACTGCGGGCCTGGGACGTTCGTGACGACGAGGTTGAAGAACCGCTGGCGCGACTGGAGGCGCGCGGCCTGTGCGGAGATGGTCGGCGGGGCGAAGTCCGTCAGCTGGGTCATCACGGTGGCGCCCATCGCCTGCTTCGAGTCCTTCAGGTCGCCCATCGACTCGCTGACCTTCTTCAGGCGCTGGACCGGATCCTCGATCGAGACGGGAAGCGGGGCCATCATGCTCGAGACCTGGTTGCCGAGCGCGCCGCGCTGGTCGGAGGTGCGGACGCTGACGGGGACCATCGCGACGACCTCGACGCCCGCGGTCGCATGGCCACGGGCACGCATGTAGCGGCCGAGCGCGCCCGCGACGGCGGCGAGGATGACGTCGTTGACCGTGCCGCCGAACTCGTTCTTGACCTGTTTCAGGTCCTCAAGAGATGCGTTCACCCAGGCGAAGCGGCGGTGGGGGCCGATGTCAACGTTGAACGGAGTGTCGGGAGCGCCCCAGCCCGACCAGGCGAACGTC
Organism: uncultured Solirubrobacterales bacterium; assembly: GCA_963839875.1. Classification (GTDB taxonomy): domain Bacteria; phylum Actinomycetota; class Thermoleophilia; order Solirubrobacterales; family 70-9; genus CAVUAT01. Next base: position 565,562 of record CAWIWP010000003.1, on the reverse strand, counting down.
CCGGCCGCCACAGCCGCGTCGACCGCCTTGCGGAACGCCCGGCGCGGCCGGCGTGTGATGCGGCGGACGCCGCGGACGGCCTCGGCGGGGCTCACCAGCCGCTCGACGACGGCCTCGCCCAGGAGCTGGGCGCCGGTCGGCTCGGGGTTGGGGATCCACTGGGCGCCGGGCGGCGGAGGGGGTGTCCGGCTCCTTCTCCAGGTCGAACAGCACCGTGGTTATGTCAACCCCCGAGACGCCGTCGACCATGCAGTGGTGGGTCTTGCCCACGATCGCGAAGCCGCCGTCCCGCAGGCCCTCGACCAGCCAGAGCTCCCACAGCGGCTTCGAGCGGTCGAGCTGCTGGGAGAAGAGGCGGGCCGCCAGGTTGCGGAGCTGCTCGGCGCTGCCGGGCTCGGGAAGGGAGGTATGGCGGACGTGGTAGTCGAGGTTCAGGTGGGGGTCGTCGATCCACACGGGGCGGCCCAGGGCGCCGGGCACGAACCTGACCTTCTGCCGGAAGCGCGGCACGAGGTGCAGGCGGGAGGCGATGTGGTCGCGGAACTCGATGTAGGGGGGAGCCGGGCCCTCGAACAGGGTCGTCGAGGCGACGTGCATGTGCGCGCCGTCCTGCTCGAGGTGCAGGAACGACGAATCGAGGCCTGTCAGGCGGTCAGCCATTGCAAGTGGAGTCGTTCGCACAGGCGGGAGCCATGTGACGCAGGTCACAGGGGTATCGCCAGGGGCGGCCTAGCGTCCCCGAACAGTTGTTCGCAAAACGAACCGCCGAGTCGTCCTGACGGACATCGGACGAGCGGGGGAACCAACCGCCGGACATGGCACTGAAGCACGCCAGAGCCGGCATGGGGCGAATGGAGCGGTGTTCCGCTCTTAGCGGCATGGCTTGTCAGGACGACAGGCCGTCGCGAGCCCGTCAGCTAACCCCGTAGGCGTAGAGAAGGGCAGGTGTACGCGATGCGTGCTGCATTCGCAGCGATGCTCGCAGCAGCGATGATGACCATGGCCGCCACCGGAGTCGCGCATGCGAAGACCGAGACGAACGTCAAGGTCGACGTCAAGCGCCACGTCGGGACCGGCAAGGTCGTGAAGATCAGCGGCAAAGTGCGCCCGGCGGACAGCCGCTGGGTGACCATCAGGGCCGCCGGCAAGGTCGTGAAGACGGTGAAGTCCGGGAAGGACGGCACCTTTCGCGCCCGCTGGAGCACTCCGGGTGCCGGCGTCTACGAGGTGAAGGCCCTCGTTCGGGCCTCCTACAGCGCCGAGCGCGCTGGGTCGGCCTCGAAGCAGGTCAACGTCTACCGCGCCGCGCAGGCCTCCTACTACGGCCCCGGGCTGTACGGGAACGGCACCGCGTGCGGCAAGACGCTGACCCCGTCCACGCTGGGAGTGGCGAACAAGTCGCTCCCCTGCGGGACGATGGTCACGTTCCGCTATCGCGGCAAGAGCGTTCGCGTTCCCGTGATCGACCGTGGCCCTTACTCGGGCAACCGGGAGTGGGACCTGACCGCCGCCACCAAGGCGAAGCTCGGGTTCGGCTCGACCGGGGTCGTGCTCGCCACCAAGTAGCCCCAAGGCGGGACTACAGAAGCCTCGTAGCCCGTAGGGCTACAGGAGTGTGAGTGGAGCAGCCGGCTCGCCCTCGCCGCTATCGGCGGGGGCGAGGCCGGCGACCCCGACGCCGATCAGCCGCACGGGATCCTGTGGGTCGAAGCGCTCCAGGAGCTCCCGGGCAACCGCCTTCACGACGGCTGGATCGCGGGTGGGGGACGGGAGCGTCCGCGAGCGGGTGAAGGTCCGGAACGGGCGCAGCCGGATCTTCATCGTCACGGTGCGGCCCGAGCTCTCGTGGGCCTCGAGGCTCTCGCAGACCGAGTCGGCGAGGCGCTCGATCGTCCCGGCCAGCTCGTCGCGGTCGGTCACGTCGGCCGAGAACGTGGTCTCGCGGCTCTCGGACTTCCGGACCCGGTCGATCGTCAGGTCGCTGGAGCCGGCGCCGTTCGCCCGCGCCCTCAGGCCGTCGCCGTGGTTGGCGCCGAAGGTCCCGCGCAGGAGCTCGGGATCGGCTCCCGCGAGCTGGGCGACCGTCTCGATCCCGATCGCGCGAAGGCGCTGGTCGGTCTTCGGGTCCGACCCCGGGCAGGATCGATGCCGGCTTCTCGCCGATCCGCGGCAGCCAGCCGTCCTCGTCGAGGAGGCAGAACCCGTCGGGCTTGTCGAGGTCGGAGGCGATCTTCGCCATCAGCTTGTTCGGCGCCAGGCCGATCGAGCAGACGAGCCTGGTCTCCGTCTTGACCCGCGCCTTGATCTCCCGCGCCCGGGCCTGGGGGACGCGCGAGGCCGAGAGGTCCACGTAGGCCTCGTCCATGCCGACGACCTCGACGACGTCGCTGAACTCGCGGAGGGTGGACATCACCTTGACCGAGCCGCGGCGGTAGAGCTGCATGTCCACGGGGAGGACGAGCAGCTCGGGACAGCGCCGCCGCGCGGTCACCATCGGCAGCGCCGAGTGGACGCCGAACTTTCGCGCCTCGTAGGAGGCCGTCGTGACGACGCCGCGCGGGCCGTCGTGGGCGACCACCAGGGGCTTGCCCCGCAGCTCTGGATGGCGGAGCAGCTCGACCGACACGTAGAAGGCATCCATGTCGACGTGGGCGATCACCTGCGAGAAACCGATCCTAGGCCCGGGACCCGACGGCCTCCGCTACCGTCAATGGCGGTGAGCAGCGCAGAGGGCAAGAACCTCGAGGCGATCTCGAGGGCGATCGACCAGCACAACTCCAACTGCCCTTTCCCGGCGGCGGAAGTCCGCATGAACCCGTTCGAGGCCGAGCGCCTCGGGTGGGAGGAGATCCGCGGATTGCCGGTCGTCCCGGACCCCGAGATCGGCACCGGCCGCTTCAAGATCGTCTGCTCCCGCGACGTCGAGGGCGAGGGAATCGAGGAGGCCGAGGCGCTCGGCATCCCGATCGAGGTTGCGGTCCCGAGCGAGCGCCAGACGACGCCGACTTCCGGTGCCCGCTGACGCCCTGAGGGTTCCGGGGCGCTTCAACGGCCCGCGAGATTCGGGCAACGGCGGCTACTCCTGCGGAATCTTCTCCCGGCTGATCGACGGCCCGGCCGAGGTCTCGCTTCGGGCGCCCGTTCCGCTCGACACGGATCTCGGCGGCGAGATGCGCGACGGAGGGGTGGACGTCCTCGCAGGCGGCGACATGATCGCCAGGGTCGAACCCGCCGAGGAGCTTGACATGGAGGTCCCCGAGACGGTCAACCTCGACGAGGCCCGCGAGGGCTCGAAGCTCTACCGGGGCGTCAAGGACGGGCCGTTCAGCCACTGCTTCGTCTGCGGCCTCAGCCGCCCGGACGCGTACGGCGTGTTCGCGGGCGAGGTCGAGGGCAAGCGGGTGGTCGCCTCGCCGTGGACCCCGCAAGAGGAGACCGCCGGGTACGACGGCACGGTCGCCGACGAGTTCGTCTGGGCGGTGCTCGACTGCCCGACCTACTTCGCCGCCTACTTCGGCGAGGAGCTCGAGATGAGCGTGCTGGCGCGCCAGCAGGTGCGGATCGACGCGCCGGTGAAGTCCGGAGAGGAACACGTCGTGATGGCGTGGCCGATCTCGACGGACGGCCGCAAGCGGCTGACGGGCTGTGCGCTGCTCAGCTCGGAAGGGGAGACGCTTGCCCGCGGGCAGGTGCTGATGGTTGCTCTGCCCGGCTAGAGCCGAGGTGGCGCCGTAGGAAGAAGAGCTGGTCGGCGATCGAGCGCTCGCGTCCCTCGCCGACGTAGATCGCGAAATGGTTCGTCGCGTACTCCCGCACCTCGGCGCGGCCCTTGGCGTTCCAGGCGGCGGCGTGGGCGGTCTTCGGCGGGATGACCTGGTCGTACTCGGCTACCTGGATCAGGACCGGGCAGCGGAGGTCGTCCATCTTCGTCACTGCCCGGTTCTGCGGCTCGTAGAGCAGCGCCCGCGCCGTGATCTCGTTGCGCCAGGTCGGGCCGGCGATCGCCGTGTAGCCCGGGAGCGCCTCCTCCGCGCTCATCGCGGCGATCTCACCGGGCGGCGCCGCGAGGGGGATCAGCTCGGGGGGCTGACCGCGCAGTCCTGCGATGAAGTCGCGAATCGCGGCGGCGGTGAGGCGCAGGTAGTAGCCGAGCCCCTGAGTCCGAAGGATCGCGAGGCCCGTCTGCATCCCGTCCGCGTCGGGGGTCTGGGCGATCACCGCGGCGATGCGGGGGTCGCCGGCGGCGACGTAGATCACGTGCCCGCCCGACCAGGAGGTCCCCCAGAGCACGATGCGCTCCGGATCGACCCCGTCGAGGCCGCGAGCGAACTCGACGGCAGCGCGGTAGTCGTCGCGGTGGCGGGGCGGGATGCCCAGTTGGCGGGGCTCGCCGGTCGAGTCGCCGAAGTTCCTGTAGTCGAAGAGGACGACGTCGAGGCCCGCGTCCGCGAATGCCTCGGCGAAGGGCTCGAGCCCGGCGTCCCGTGTGCCGCCGACGCCGTGGGCCATGACGACGCAGGGCCGGCCGCCGTCGCCCGTGAACTGCTCGCCCTCTCCGGTGTAGTGCCAGGCGGCGCAGGTCTCGCCGGCACTCTGGAACGTCGCGTCGCTGCGCTCAGGCAACGGTTGCCGGCTCCTCTGCTGCTGCGCGAGGGCTCAGCGACGTTCCCTGCGCCGCGCAGCGCGCGCTCGCGGCCGGCGGGCATCTCGCGCGCCTGGATGTCGTGCTCGTAGATGTTGTGGTCGATCTGCATCGTGTGGCGGGGTCGGTCCGTCGCGTCGCCCCACATCTTCTTCTGGTCGGCCACGATCGTGGCCTCCATCTCGGCGGGTGAGGGGAGCGCGTAGTCGCCCGCGGCGTAGCGGGCCACCAGCTTCGCCTGGAGCTCGACGAAGGGGAAGAGAGTCGGCACCGCCTGCGCGAAGCCGATCAGCGCGAGGTCGGGGATCTTCGGCGAGAAGGCCCGCTTGTAGAGGGGGAGGCGGTTGTCCGGCGCCGACAGCAACTCGGGGTCGAAGAACGGGAAGGTGATCTTGTAGCCCGTCGCGTAGATGATCGCGTCGACCTCCTCGACGCTCCCGTCCTCGAAGGCGACCTGCCCGCCGCGCAGCTCGGAGACGTTCGGCTTCGCGGTTGCGTCGCCGGAACCGAGGCGCAGCAGCAGCTCGCTCGAGACGGTCGGGTGGGCCTCGAGGAAGTTGTGGTTGGGCGGGATCAGCCCGTAGTCCTCCATCTTCCCGGAGGCGATGAAGGGGAGGGGTCGGGCCAGGAAGCGCTGCAGCTTCAGCGGGATGTGCGGGTTCGTCTTGACCAGCTTCCCGACCGGCTGGCCGAACAGGTACTTGGGCATGACCCAGGCCCCGCTGCGGGTCGAGAGGAAGACGTGCTCGGCGACGCCCTTGCGCGAGAGCTCCGAGACGATGTCCACGGCGCTGTTGCCGATGCCGATCACCAGCACGCGCTTGCCGATCATGTCCAGCGGCTCGTTCGGCGCGATGTAGTGGTGGGAGTGGATCGTCTCCCCGGTGAACTCGCCGGGGAACTCGGCGATCCGCGGGTCCCAGTGGTGGCCGTTGCCGACGACCAGGAAGTCGAACTCGTGGCTCTCGCCATCGCCCGTGGTGATCGTCCAGCCGCCGTCGTCGCGCCGCTCGGCGCGGTCGACCGGTGTCTCGAAGCGGATGCGGTCGCGCAGGCCGAAGGCGTCGGCGTAGCTGTCGATGTAGGCGCGGACCTGCTCGTGGTGCGGGTAGTCGGGGTAGTCGTCGGTGCCCATCGGCATGTCGCGAAACGAGACGCTGTCGCGCCAGGTGTCGATGTGGAGGGAGCGGTAGGCGGACGAGCGCCCGTTCGGGTTGCCGAAATACCAGTTGCCACCGATGTCGTCGGAGGCCTCGAAGCACGTGTAGGGGACACCGCGGTCGCCCAGCGCCTTGCCGGCGGTGAGCCCGCTGATCCCGGCTCCGATCACGCACGTGTTGGGTTTGGACGGCAAAGAAACTGGCTCCTTGGCCAGGAGTGTATGCCCGCTCAGAAGTTGTAGAAGAAGTCCAATCCGTGGTCGCGCGAGGAAGCGCTGGACGTCGCCGTTGATCGGGCCGATCTGGTTCGTCCAGATGAGGACCCCCATGAAGATCAGGACCACGCCGCCCGCGGCCATGATCACCGCGTAGTGGCGCTTGACCACGTCGAACGCCGTGGTCATCCGGGCGAACGCGATCGCGGTGAGCAGGAACGGGATCGCGAGCCCCGCGGAGTAGACGGCGAGCAGGAACGCCCCGCGCCCCGGCGAGCCGGAGTTCGCGGCGGAGGTCAGGATCGCGCCCAGCGTGGGGCCGACGCAGGGAGTCCAGGCGATCGCGAACGCCGCCCCGGCGACGATCGGCCCGCCTGTGCCCGCGCGCTCCATCAAGGCGTCCACCCGCCACTCCTTGTTGAGCTTCGTGATGAAGAGCGCCGCGATGAAGAAGACGCCCATCGCGATGATCAGCGCCGCCGAGATCTTGTTCAGGAGCTCGCGGTTCTCGTTCAGCGTGCTCCCGATGCCGGTGGCGGCCAGCCCCAGCAGGACGAAGATGGCCGAGAAGCTCGCGCAGAAGAGCAGGCTGGGCACGAGCACCCGCTTCCAGCCGGCCTCCTCGAGCTCCCCGGCGGCGACTCCGGTGACCGCCGACAGGTAGCCCGGCACCAGGGGGAGGACGCACGGGGAGAGGAACGACGCGAGCCCCGCGGCGAGCGCGACGAAGACTCCGACACCTGCTGCTGGGTCGTCCATGACCCCGGATTCTGGCGAAATGGGGATTTGGATCAGCCATGAGGTCGCCGACGGAGTCCGTGGTAACTACTGACTCGACTTGCGGGCAGTCCCGGATGCGGCGGCAGCGGGCGTGCGGGAGCCTTTCCTGGTTCCCACCGGCCCACGTCCCTCCCTTTCAGACGTTGGCCGCGGCCAGCCGGATGTACGAGTTGGCCAACGGAGCGCGGCGGCCTTCATCCCCCTGGGGTCGCCGCGCTTTGCCTGCGCCCGGGTCCCGCGGCTGTAGGTTTGCGCCATGGCCCCCTGGAAGCTCGCCCTCTCGCTGATCGCCGCCGTCGCCGCCATCGCACTGGCCGCCGGCTGCGGCGGTGGAGACGACGGCGAGGACCTGGCGGCAGAGGACGACGTCCGCGTCTGCCTCAAGGACGCCGGACTGGAGATGAGCCGCCCGGCGTCTCGCAGAATCCGGGCCTCGGGAGCGCGTCGCCGGACTTCAGGGCCCTGGGGGAGGACGGCGTCGCCATCGACGTGGTGGTGTTCGGAAGCGCAGAGAAGGCAGAGCGCGCCGCGGCGGACGTCCGGGGCGCGCTGGCCGGCTTCGGCGCGGGCGACGTCGAGGTGCTCTACGACGAGAAACGCGCTCGCGGTGTTCAACGCGGCCCCGAGCGACGCCGACCGCTCGGCCGTCGAGCAGTGCCTGAAGGCCTAGTTAGGACACCAGTCGTTCTCGTTCGGCGGCACATACCCGCCCGGCCCCCGACGAACTGGCCCGAAAACTGGCCCAGCGCGAAGCTTGTGGCGAACGGGACGCCGTTTGGTAGGAGCGCACTGAAGTTCGTCGTCACCGGGCCGGCGGTTCTCAGGCACAGCCCGTAGCTCAGGTTGCGGTTGCCGCCCAACGGCGCCGGCTCGTACCAGAGCTCGTCCGTGAAGACCTCGGAACCGGCGGTGATCGCGTCGCCGCTGTGGGACCCGCCGGGAATGCCGTCGTTCGCGTAGTAGGTCTCGTTCCCCGACTGGTCCCAGATGTGAAGATCGACGTCAGCGTTGACGGTGCTCCAGGTCGCCCGGGCGCGCTCCCTCGGCGAGAGAACGGATGGCGTCACGGGTGTCTCACCGGGCAGGACGACGGGCGGGTTCTTCCAGACCTTCTTGCAGCGCTTCTTCTTCTTCGCAGCAGCGGCGGTGGCGTAGGGCACCTTCGGCTTGCACTTCTTCTTCGCCGCCGATGCGAGGTGTCCGGACCCGGATCCGGTCGCGGCGTGCAAGGGCACGGTGATGACGAGCGCAGCCAGAGCGCCGGCCACAAGAAACGCGGCCACGGCCGCTGCGAGCCCCCTGAGCATCCCCGCCTTCACCGGACCATCGTACTCGCGGGTAGGGTGGCGCCAGATGGCCGGCCCGGGCACCGAGCGCTTCGCAGAGGTCGAGGGGATGCGCCTGCGCTGGGTCGAATACGGCTCCCCGGGCGACGAGCCCGTGCTGCTGGTGCACGGATGGCCGACCTCGGCCTACCTGTGGCGGGACGTCGCCCCGCACATCGCCGAACGGGGAGGAGGGTCATCGCGATCGACCTGCCCGGCTTCGGGGGCTCGGACAAGCCCCCTGAAGCCTCGTACAGCTTCCGCTTCTACGGCCGGGCGCTCGACGGCGTCCTGGAGGCAGCCGGCGCCGATCGGATCGGCCTCGCCGTCCACGACCTCGGCGGCCCGGTCGGCCTGCACTGGGCCTCGCAGAACCCCGAGCGGGTCGAGAGCCTCGCCCTGCTGAACACGATCGTCTACCCGGGCCCCTCGCGGGCCCTGGTGCTGTTCATCGCCCTCCTTCGCACGCCGGGCGCGCGCCGCTGGGCCACGAGCGACGCCGGCACTGCGGTTCACGATGCGCCACGGGCGTCCACGACAAGGGCAAGTTGAGCGACGACGAGATCGCCGCCTACCAGGCGCCGTACGCCGGCGACGACGACGCCCGCGAGGCGCTGCGCCGGTCAGGGCTGGGAATGGACCCGCGGGAGATGAAGCAGGTCGTCAGCTGGCTGAAGGCCATCGACCACCCGGTTCGGATCGTCTACGGAGCGGACGACCACATCCTCTTCGACGTCGCAAAGACGATGCGAAGGGTCGCGCAGGACGTTCCCGTCGAGGTCGAGACCACTGCGCTCGAGGATTGCGGCCACTTCTGCCAGGAGGAGCGCCCGGAGGAGATCGGCGCTGCCCTCGGCGAGTTCTTCGGGCGATGAGCGTCGGGCTCGACAGATTCAACGCCCGAGAACGGGGATTACGTAAACCTGGGCACGAGGCCGTGGGACCATGCCGCCGTGGACCGCGACGCACTCAGGGCCTGGATCGCCGCCTACGAGCGCCTCTGGCGCACCCCCGGCACCGGCGGCCTCTCGGAGATCTTCACCGACGACGTGGTCTATTCCATGAGCCCCTTCGAGGAACCCGTTCGCGGCCTGGACCGGCTCGGCGAGCTCTGGGAGCGCGAGCGCCACTCGGCGGACGAGGACTTCGAGCTTGTCGCGGAGCCCCTGGCCGTGGACGGGGATGTCGCCGTGGTCCGGGTTGACGTCAGTTATGCGCCGCCTCGGGACCGCGAGTACAAGGACCTGTGGGTGATCAGGTTCGGTGCCGACGGGCGCTGCGAGAGCTTCGAGGAGTGGCCCTACTGGCCGGGGCAGCAGCCGATGCCCGAGGTCGAGCGCTAGCCGATCCGGTCTCCGAGCTCGACGTCGTCGTCGGGGCGCAGCAGGACCACGCCCTTCTCGTCGTCGAGCGCGCCCAACACCAGCACCTCGGACATGAACGGGCCGATCTGCCGCGGCGGGAAGTTGACGACCGCAACCACGAGGCGGCCCTCGAGGTCTGCCTGCTCGTAGTGACGGATCTGCGCTGAGGAGCGCATCTCGCCGATCTCGGGACCGAAGTCCACCGTCAGCTTCCAGGCGGGCTTGCGCGCCTCGGGAAAGTCCTCGACGGCCGTGACGCGGCCGACCCGCATGTCCACTCCCATGAACTGCTCGAAGTCGATCTGGGGCTCTGGCGCCGGCACGAGCGAGATCAAATCACTAACCCGGCGTCAATGACCCGCGTCTACGATCAACGCATCGCCCGCGAACGCTCCCTCGTCAAGCCACCGCCTTCTTTGGCCAACCTGCAGGAGATCTCGCCCCCGACCCTGCTCGCGCTGACCATGGCGAGCACGATCGCGATCCTCGACGGAGTATTGGGCGCCCCGGCCGTGCTGATGGGGCTGCTGGCGATCCCACCGGTGATCGCCGCCGCCAGGGCCTCGATGCCGGAGACGGCGATCGTGTGCTTCGTCTGCGTCGTCCTCGGGGCCCTCTCCGGCCTCTGGAACATGAACATCGAGTCGTCGGTCTACGTCGTCGAGATGCTCACCGTGCTCGCCGGCGCCGTGGCCGGCCTCTGGGTGGCGAGCCTGCGCGAGGACCTGCGCCGCGAGCAGGCCGCAGCGGAGATCCTCGCGCAGGCGGGCGCGCTCGTGGAGGACGAGCTCGACCAGGTCCAGCGCGCGGAGCACCTGGTCGACATGCTGGTGCCGGCACTCGGAGACGTCGCCATGGTCGACCTGCTCGACGAGGAGGGCGCGATCGTCCGGGTTGCATCGAAGAGCCGCGGAACGAAGGCCGCCGAGGCAATGGCGAAGGTCCGGGCAGCGAACCCGATCGACCCCGAGGGACCCCATCCGGTCGCCGAGGCCATCCGCACCGGCGAGCCGATGGAGATCGAGCGTCTCTCGGACGGCGAGATCGACGGGATCACCACCCGCGACGCGGAGCGCGACGCCCTGCGCGCCCACCGCTTCAAGTGCGCGCTGGTGCTCCCCCTGACGGCGCGTGGCACCGTCCTGGGCGCGCTGACCCTGTGGATCATGCGCTCCTCGAGCGCCTTCGACGCCACCGCGAAGCGGACTGCCGAGAGGCTGGCCGAGCGGGCGGCGATGGGGCTCGACAACGCCCGCCTGCACGAGCGCCAGTCGCACATCGCCGGTGTTCTCCAGCGCAGCCTGCTGCCGCGATCCCTGCCCGAGATCCAGGGGTTCGAGCTCGCCTCGTCATTCATGGCCGCCGGTGAGGCCTACGAGGTCGGCGGCGACTTCTACGACGTCTTTCGCACGGGCTCGCGCAGCTGGAGCATCGTCATCGGCGACGTGTGCGGGAAGGGACCCGAGGCCGCGGCGCTCACCTCGCTCGCCCGCTACACGGTGCGAACCGCCTCCGATCCGAAGAAGCGGCCGAGCACCGTCCTGCGGGTCCTGCACGACTCGATCAAGGCGGAGCACCCCGACCTCCGCTTCTGCACGGCCGCCCTGCTCCGCATCGACCAGCCAGTCAACGGCAACGGCTCGGCGCGCATGACCCTGGCCCTGGGGGGCCACCCCCCACCCCTGATCTTGCGGACCGACGGCAAGGTCGATTCGGTCGGCAACCCGGGGTCGCTGCTGGGCGCGCTCCCCGATCCGCAGCTCCGCGACGCCGCCGACGAGCTCGGGCCCGGCGAGTCGCTGATCCTCTACACCGACGGGATGCTGGACGCGCGCAACCGCAGCCGCGGCGACGAGCAGAAGTGGCTCATGAACCAGGCCTCTAAGCTCGCCGGCGTGGCGCCAGAGAAGGCCGCCGCGAAGCTCACCTCAGCGGCCGTCAAGCGTCACGGCGGCGAGCCGCGAGACGATATAGCCGTGATCGTGCTGCAGCGATCGGGTGGCTGAGCGGGCTCGGAACTTCGACTTCCCCGGCGCCCGCATCGCCTGACTCGAGCAGTTCCTTCAGGGCGTCGAGGCTCTTCTCGGCCTCTCTCTTTCCCTTCGATGCCGATGCCACACGCCCCGCAAGCCTTCCGGCGGCGCCTCCGGGAAGCTCGAAGCTGTTCGTGTAGTCGAAGGTCGTGACACCGCCGCGCTCGGCGAGCTCGTAGACCACGTGCGCCACCGATCGCGCAGGCCCGCTGCCCGTCCAGACGGCTCGGCGCGGCTCGTCGAGCTCGTCCACGGTCCACTCGATCTTGGTGTTCACGCCCCCGAGCCGGAGCGTCTGCCGGAAGCTGTCCCCCTGCTTCAGCGCGCCCCCTTCCCAGTCCACGTCGCGGTGGGCGCTGACCCACTCGCCGAGCCTGGCCGGGTCCATGAGGACCGCCCAGACGCGGCGAGCAGGAGCGTCGATCCTGATGCTGCTGGTGACCTCCTCGCTCAGGCGGAGGTCCCGCTTCCGCTGGGAACGGTCTCAGCGGCACCGTTCGCGTTCGCGGGGGTGGCGGTGGGCGGCGCCGAGTAGGTCTCCACCGGCTCGTCCTTGGCGCTCTTCCTCTTCGCGAGAAAGGCACCAACCACGCCGGTGATCGCTGCTACTCCCGCGGCGACGGCGGCGGCGATGCGCCGGCGCTTGCTCTCGTCGGCCTTGCGGCCGGTCGCTCGCGAGATCGCGTCTGAAGCCTCGTCCTTGAGCTTGTTCAGCCTGTTCATCGGGTGATCACTCCTAGCTTTCGCTTACAGGTCCCCGCGTACCCCTGAATCCCCTGCGGAAACAAAGCGCTCAGCGCTTGCGCCAGCCGCCGCCGAAGAGCCGGGAGGAGCGCCCCCCGCGCTTCGGCTTGAAGCTCGGCGCGCCCTCGTCGGGCGGCGGCAGCTCAGCGGCTGCGGCGGCGTCGATCGTGAGCGTCACAGCCTTCTCGGCGGTCCGCGCGACCTCCGGGGCGTCCGCGAAGACCACCTTGCCGTCACCGAGCTTCGATCGACGAAGCCGTCGAGGATGTGCTCGTCGTAGTTGTCGACGACCTGCTCGACCTTCCCGACCTCGACCTCGTCGGATGAGTAGACGGGCGTGCCGCGCTCGACGGCGCTGTAGTGGATCGCGTGTCCCTCGTCGATGGCCATGGATCAGAGGATACGGCTCGCAGAACTCGGCGATCTCGCGCGAGAGCCGCCCGCCCTGCCAGGCGAGCGGGCCTCCCCCTCCTCCTCGACGTGAGCGTCGGCGCCCGGGATCGCGCTCGGCCCAGGCCTCCGCGACCGCGTAGGGGTGGCCGGGGTCGGCCTCGTCGCGGCTCGCGACCACCAGCGCCGGCACGTCGAGGGACTCCAGCTCCGCCAGCCCGTCGAACGGGACCGATCGCGGCAGCTCGCGCAGCGGCCCGCGCCAGCGCCTCGGGGTCGCGGTGCCGCTCCATCCGCTCCCGGGTGAACCGCAGCACCGTCTCGCGCCAACTCGCCCTGCACCGTCGAGGTCGCCCTCGTAGGCGCGCCATGAAGCCCTCCACCCCGCCGCGCTCGAGCCCCGTCCGCGAGCCGGTCCCAGTGCGCCAGCGACCTCCTCGGGCGGCGGCAGCCCGAGCGAGACGGGGCCGATCAGGACGACGCCGGCGACTCGATCCGCGTGCTCGAGCGCGTAGGCCGCGACGGTGTGGCAGCCCATCGAGTGCGCCGCACAGGACGGGCGCGCCCTCGCGCCTGCTCGTCGATCACGCGGCCAGGTCCGCGGCCAGCTCGGGGTAGGTGTAGCCCTCCCCCTCGGGCGCCGCGCCGACTCGCCGTGGCCGCGAGCGTCGTAGGAGATGACGCGGAAGCCGCGCCGCGGCGAGCGCCTTCGAGCCGTGGACGACGTAGCGGCGCGTCGCGGTGACCCCGTGGAGAGCGACGACTCGGGGCCCCTCCCCCATCCTCTCGCCCGCGCAGCGCCGCGCCACGCCGCAGCGTCGATCTCGAAGGGCGCGGGCTCGGGCGCCGCCACGTCAGCCGACGAGCTGCTACGGCCCGCTCGAGGTCGCTGACGTCCTGGTAGCGCAGCCCGAACAGCGCCACGTGGCGGTAGCCGATGATCCCGTCGCCGTCGACCAGGAAGATCGAGCGGCGGAGCAGCCCGCCGGGCCCGAGGACGCCGTAGGCGCGGGCCACGCGCTTGCCCTCGTCGGAGAGCAGCGGGATGTTGAGGCCGTTGCTCGTCGGCGAAGCGCTCGTGGGACTCCACCGACTGCGGCGAGATGCCGAGCATCGGCACGCCCGAGCGCCTCGATCCGGTCGCCGTCGTCGCGGTAGGAGCAGAACTGCTTGGTGCAGACGGGCGTGAAGTCGCCGGGGTAGAACGCGAGGATCACTCCCGTCGCCGCGTAGTCGGAGAGCTGGTAGGTCTGCCCGCCCGTCCCCGGCAGCTCGAAGCCGGGCGCCTGGATCCGCCGACCGCGAGCTTCGCCATCAGCCGCCCTCGATCGTGATGTTCTCGATCACGACCGGCGCCGTCGGCGGACCGTCGGCTCCCGTGGGGTCCCGAGCTCCTCGATCGCCTCGACCACCTCGAAGCCGCTCGGTCACCTTGCCGAGCAGCGCGTAGTCGGGCGGCAGGCCGGCGTCCGCCGGCGCGGTGACGACGAAGAACTGGCTCCCGGAGCGCCCCGGCGGCTCGCGCCGCGTCTTCGCCATCGCGACCGTCCCGGCGCTGTAGACGGTGTCCTCGGGCGGCGGCTCGTCGACGAAGTAGCCGGGCCCGCCGGTCCCGTCGCCCGAGCGGGTCGCCGCCCTGGATCACGAACTCCGGCTCGATGCGGTGGATCTGGGTGTCGTCGTAGAGCCCCTGCTCCGCGAGGCCCGCGAACGACGCGGTCGGTCTTCGGCGCGCGCTCGCGGTGTCGAGCTCGATCTCGAACTCCCCGCAGCTCGTCGTCACGATCGCGCTCGCGGGTCCCCTCAGCGGCCCGGACGGGCGCTCGGCTCGGGCTTCCTTCGGCTCGGGCTCGGAGGCCTCGGCGCACCCGGCCGGGAGATCCGCGCCGGCATCGTCGCCGTCGTCGTCCCCGCCGCAGCCGGCGAGGAGGGCCAGCCCGGCCGCTCCCAACAGCGTCAACAGCACCACGATTCTCGGTCCCCGGCTCGCGCTCAAATCCCGGCCTAGGCTACGACCAACGCCGATGGACTCGCTCCGGACCGCCCACACGCATCCGTCTCGCGGGCAGGGCGCTGAACGCGCTCGTCGCCCGGTTCCCCGCGGCGTGGCCGCTGGTGCGCGCGCCGATGCGCCGGTTCTTCGATCGATCCGCCGAAGGCTGGGACGAGCGCACCGGGGCGTTCTCGGCCGAACACCTGGCCCCGCTCGCGGCCGCGCTGCTCTCGATCACCGATGAGCCCGAGCGCGCCCTCGACATCGGGACGGGCACCGGCGCGGGTGCGCTGCTGATCGCGCGCGAGTTCCCCCGCGCGCGCGTGCGGGGAGTCGACCTCTCCGAGCGGATGATCCGCCAGGCCCAGGGACGGATCGGGCTCGACCCCGAGGCCCGGGTCGCCTTCAAGGTCGCCGACGCCTCCGACCTTCCCTACGAGGACGACTCCTTCGACCTCGTCACGCCCGCTCAACATGCCGCCGTTCTTCGCCGAGATCGCCCGCGTCCTGAGGCCGGGAGGGCACGCGATCGTCGCCGCCACCCTGGGCCCGGCGACGCCCTTCTACACGCCCGAGAGCGTGTTGCGCCGCGGGTTCGGCCGCCGCGGCATCGAGGTCACGGACACCGGAGAGGTCCAGGGCGGCACCTACGTGGTCGCACGCGCCGCTCCCGCCGGCGGGTCCGGGGACTGATTCCGGCCGGTGACGCGAAGCGAAGCGAAGCGCGAAGACAGGTATGAAAGCCGACCGGTCACACGTGCTGATCGTCAACCCCTCGTCGGGCGCGGGCCGCGGGTCGCCCTGCTGCCGCGCGCCGAGGAGGCGATGCGCTCTCGCGGACTGGAGTTCCGCACGCTCGTCACCACCAGCCTCGAGCACGGCGTCGAGGAGGCCACGACGGCCCACGAGGCGGGTGAGGTGCCCGTCGTGATGAGCGGCGACGGGCTGTCGGCCAGGTCGGCGGCGCGCTCGCCGAGAACGGACGCCACCATGGGCCTGATCCCCGGCGGGCGCGGCAACGACCTCGCCCGCGTGCTCGGGATCCCGAGCGAGATCGAGGATGCCGTGGAGATCCTGGCAACGGCCGGCACCCGGCGCATCGACGTCGGCGAGGTCAACGGCCGCCGCTTTCTCTGCATCGCCTCGATGGGCTTCGACTCCGACGCGAACCGCATCGCCAACGAGGCGAAGCTCATCCGCGGGAACCTCGTCTACGCCTACGCGGCGCTGCGGGCGCTCGCGGCGTGGAAGCCCGCGACGTTCACGCTTCGCTTCGACGGGTCCGGCGAGGAGTCGTTCCGCGGCTACGCGGTGGCGGCCGCCAACAGCAAGGCGTTCGGCGGTGGCATGTTCATCGCACCTGACGCCGACCTGGACGACGGGATCTTCGACGTCGTGATGACGGGCGAGGTCGGGAAGATGCGATTCCTGGCGAACCTCCCGAAGGTCTTCAAGGGCACCCACATCGAGGAGGACGAGATCGACGTCCGCCGAGCGGCGACCGTGGAGGTCAGCGCGGACCGCCCCTTCGCGGTCTACGCCGACGGCGAGCACCTGACCGACCTGCCGGCGACGCTGCGGGTCCTCCCCGGCGCGCTCGGGATCGATCGCCCCTGAGGACCCCGGGACCGCGGAGGCGACCGCGAGTTGAGCGCCGCCTTCGGCGCCAAGCGCGCCCTTGCCCGAGCGACCGGTGGGCTCAGCCGCCTGAGCGGCCGAGGCGGCGGGACGACCCTCCCGGGCCGGATGCTGGTGCGGATGGCGCCGGACGCGATCGAGCGCCTCGCCGCTGGCCTAGAGGGGGGTTCAATCGTCGTCAGCTCCACCAACGGCAAGACCACGACGGCGGGGATGATCGCCGGCATCCTGCGCGCCGCGGGCCGCGATCCCGTCCACAACCGCGCCGGGTCGAACATGCACTGGGGGTCGCCACCGCGCTGCTCGAGCAGCAGCGGCGACGAGGGCCTCTTCGAGCTCGACGAGGCGTGGCTGCCCCGCGTTGCGCCGCAGCTCCGCCCCCGCCTGCTCGTCCTCGGGAACCTCTTTCGCGACCAGCTCGACCGCTACGGCGAGCTCGAGCGCCTGGCCGACGAGTGGGCGGAGCTCGTCGAGTCGCTCGAGGGGACGAGCGGCTTTGCGCTCTGCGCCGATGACCCCTTGGTCGCCGACCTCGGGCGCGACCGCGACCTGAACCGGCGCGAGGGAGTCACCTACTTCGGAATCGAGGACACGAGCCAGGCGATGCCCGAGCTCCAGCACGCCCACGACGCCAAGCACTGCCGCCGCTGCGGCGCTCCCTACTCATACGAGCGCGCGTTCGTCGGCCACCTCGGCCACTACACCTGCCCCGAATGCGACGCCGACCGCCCGACCCCCGACGTCGCGGCGACGTCAGATCGAGCTGCACGGAATGTCGGGATCGCGAGTCGAGATCGCGACGCCCGAGGGCGACCTGGCGCTCGACCTGCCCCTCCCCGGCCTCTACAACGTCTACAACGCGCTCGCCGCCGTCGTCGGCCGGTCTGCGCATCGGGAGTCCCGCCTGGAGATGATCCGCACCGGCCTCGAGTCAGTCCAGGCGGTGTTCGGCCGTGTCGAGACGATCGAGGTCGCGGGCAAGCCCGTCTCGATCCTCCTGATCAAGAACCCGGCGGGTGCCAACGAGGTCCTCCGCACCATCGCGCTGGAGGCCGGCATCGAGAACTCCGGCACGGGCACGAGCGACGGCGTCGACCTCTGGATCGCCCTGAACGACCGGATCGCCGACGGCCGCGACGTCTCCTGGGTCTGGGACGCCGACTTCGAGCTGCTGGGCGACCACGTTCGCCGCGTGGTCTGCTCGGGCACCCGCGCGCCCGAGATGGCGCTGCGCCTGAAGTACGCCGGCTGGCCACTCGACCGGATCGAGGTGAACGAGTCGATCGAGGGCTCCCTCGACGACGCGGTCACCGCCGCGCCCTCGCGCCTCTTCGCCCTCCCCACCTACACGGCGCTGATCGACCTGCGCACGCTGCTCTCCGGCCGCGGCCTCGCGAAGGAGTTCTGGGAATGAGGCGGCCGTCATGAACCTCCTGCCCAAGGGGCCCACGGCGTGGAGCGAGGCCGCCGTCTGGCAGGACGTCGAGTTCGGCTCCTACGCCGCGGACATCCCGGTCTGGCGCGAGCTCGCCGCAGAGAGCGCCGGGCACGATCGTCGAGCTCGGGGCGGGCTCGGGACGCGTGGGCGTCGCCCTGGCCCGGGACGGCCACGAGGTCGTCGCCCTCGAGCGCGACGCCGAGCTGGTCGCAGAGCTGGAGGGACGCGGCGCGCGACCTGTCCCTGACGGCGGTCGAGGGCGACGCCACCGAGATCGGCGAGCTGGAGGAGGCCGCCGGCGCCGCTGCTAGTGATCGGGCCGCTCCAGGTCGCGCAGCTGCTCGACGCCGGCCGGCGGGAGCGAATGCTCACCGGCATCTCGATGTGCCTCGCCCCGGGCGGCGCCTGCGCCTTCGCGCTGGTCGACGAGTCCACGCTGGTGGACAGCGAGGCGCTCGAGTCCCAGCCCCGCCCCGACATGCGCGACGTCGATGGCTGGGTCTACTCCAGCGAACCGCTCTGGGTGCAGGTCTCCGACGACGTCCTCCAGATGCGCCGCATCCGCGAGCGCGTCTCCCCCGAGGGCGACCTGGTGCGGAGGGTGCACGACGACGTCCTCCACCGCGTATCCCCGGCCGCGTTCGAGGAAGAGGGAGCCCGGGCCGGGCTGCATCCAGCCGGCCGCCGCGAGATCCCGGCCAACGAATCCGAGGCGGGCTCGATCGTCGTCTGCCTGGAGGCGGCGTCATGAGCGCAGAGCTCCGCCTGCTCGCCCTCTACCCCGAGCAGATGAACATCTACGCCGACCGCGGGAACATCCTCTTCCTGCAGCGGCGCTGCGAGTGGCGGGGGATCGGGTTCCACTACACGGCCTCGGGCCCGGGCGAGACGTTCGATCCCGAGGCCCACGACCTGATCTACATCGGCGGCGGCCAGGACCGCGACCAGGTGCTGGTGGCGGAGGACATGCTCGCCACCAAGCGCGACGCGATCGCCTCGGCGGTCGAGGACGGCAAGGTGCTCCTCGCCGTCTGCGGCGGCTACCAGCTCCTCGGATCGAGCTACCAGCTAGCCGAGCGCTCCCTCCCCGGCCTCGGGATCGCCGACCTGGAGACGGTCCGCGAGGAGGGCCCGCGCCTGATCGGCAACGTCGCGATCGAGGCCCAGCTCGATGACGGCGGCGGCACCGGCACGCCCGAGGTCCTCGCAGGCTTCGAGAATCACGGCGGCCGCACATACCTCGGCGCCGGCGCGACCCCTCTCGGCCGCGTCATCCACGGCCACGGCAACAACGGGAGCGACGGTCAAGAGGGCGTCCGCCGCCTGAACGCCTTCGGCACCTACCTCCACGGCCCGCTCCTGCCGAAGAACACGATCCTCGCCGATCGCCTGATCGCCCTGGCGCTCGCGCGCGGTGGCCCCGAGCCGGCGCTCGACCCGCTGGCGGACGACCTCGAGGCGCTCGCTCACGCGACGGCCTTCGAGGCAGCCCGCCGTGGCTGACACCCCGTTTCGCCGCCCGCGGTATAGGATTCTCGGGTGATCTTCCTGCTGATCCTCGTGGGTCTCGCCATCGCTGTCGGCGTGATCTACATCCTGATGCGCAACAGCATCATCGCCTCGCGGAACCGCGTGGACGAGGCCTGGAGCGGCATCGACGTTCAGCTGAAGCGCCGGCACGACCTGATCCCGAACCTGGTCGAGGCCGTCAAGGGCTACGCGACGCACGAGCGCGAGACCTTCGAGAAGGTCACCCAGGCGCGCAGCCAGGCCATGGCCGCGCAGGGCGTCGGCGAGACGGCCCAGGCGGAGTCCGCTCTGAGCAACGCCATCGGCGGCCTGCGCGTCGTCGCGGAGCAGTACCCGGACCTTCGCGCCACCGAGAACTTCCAGCAGCTGCAGAACCAGCTCTCCGAGCTGGAGGACGAGATTCAGGCCTCGCGCCGGATCTACAACTCGAACGTCCAGAGCTACAACACGAAGATCCAGCAGTTCCCCATGTCGATCGTCGCCAGCCAGGGCGGCTTCACCGACAAGGAATTCTTCGAGATCACCGACGCGGCCGAGCGCGAGGCGCCGAAGGTCAGCTTCGATCAGGCAGCTCCCGCAGCAGAGGCCCCGGCGGCCGACAAGCCCGCCGGCTGAGCAGCTGGCACTCGCCGCCCTCGGCATCTACGTTCTCTACATGGCGCTCGCCTTCGGCCTGCGCACCGCCATCCAGCTCCGCCGAACGGGCTCGAGCGGGTTCAAGGGCATCAGCGGATCACCGGGATCCGCCGAATGGCTCGCCGGCATCGGCTTCACCCTCGCCATTGCAGTCGGCGTCGCCGCGCCGGTGCTCGACCTCGCTGACGTGGTCGAACCGATCGGGGCGATCGACTCCGATGCGCTCAACATCGCCGGCGCCGCGCTCGCGCTCATGGGAATCGGGCTGACTCTCTACGCCCAGATCGCGATGGGCGAGTCGTGGCGGATCGGCGTTGATGCCAGTGAAACGACCGCGCTGGTCACCGCGGGCCCGTTCGCGCTCGTTCGCAACCCGATCTTCGCCGCGATGATCCCGACCGCTCTCGGGCTGGGAATGATGGTGCCGAGCGTCGTTTCGGTCGCCGGCGTTGTAGGACTGATCGCCGCGCTCGAGATCCAGGTGAGGGTCGTCGAGGAGCCGTACCTGAGCAAGGTGCACGGCGATAGCTACGACGCCTACGCGGCGAGCGTCGGCCGCTTCGTCCCGGGCATCGGCAGGATCGAGCGCCGGACACCGGACCGGCTCGGGCCCGAATAGCGGGCTGTGGCCGCGGCTAGTAGCCGCTGGAGCCGAAGCCGCCCGCGCCGCGCTCGGTCGTGTCGAGCCCGCCCGCCTCGAGCGGGCTGGCCGTGGCAACCGGGATGAGCAGCAGCTGGGCGATGCGGTCGCCCTGGGCGACCTTGAACTCTGCGGTTGCGTCGGTGTTGATCAGCAGGACCCTGATCTCGCCGCGATAGCCCGAGTCGATCACCCCGGGCGCGTTCACGAGCGA
The DNA here is from genome assembly GCA_963839875.1 of uncultured Solirubrobacterales bacterium. GTDB lineage: Bacteria > Actinomycetota > Thermoleophilia > Solirubrobacterales > 70-9 > CAVUAT01. The sequence goes on along the minus strand of CAWIWP010000003.1, from coordinate 544,820 downwards.
CACGCCGTGCTTGAGCGCGAGGCCCGAGCGCGGGGTTACCAGTCCGACCAGGCCCTGCGGAATCGCGACGACCAGGCCGGTGCCGACGCTGACGCGCTGCCCGGGCCCTACTCGGGCTCCCTCGGCCGCGTAGAGGTCCAGTCCGGCGTCCCCGTCGTGGGCACGTGTCGGAAGCGTGGCCGCCTCGCTCTGTCGTGTGAACTGAAGCTCCTCCACCTCACGCGGGAATGTAAACCCCCCGTCGGCGTCAAACCCGCAAACGGCTAAATGAAGCGAAAATCAGGCAGGGCGGCCGTTGACGGAGAACTCGGCGAAGCGTTCAGCAAGCTCCGGCGGGACCAGCGCCCGCACGTGGACGCCGTCGGCGCGGTCCTCGCGCTCCAGGTCGCCGGCGACCTCGTGGAGCTCGGAAAGGCGGTCGCCCTGGTCGAACGGCAGGAGCAATTCGACCTCCGTCAGGCCGGCGCGAATCGTGCGGGCGATCTCCGCCCGCAGGTCCTCGAGGCCCTCCCCCGTCGCGGCTGAGACCGCAACGGCTCCGTCGTGGCGCAGGCGCAGCTCGCCGCGCTCGGCCTCGGGCACCAAGTCGATCTTGTTGAGGACGATCAACCGCGGCTTCTCGCCCGCGCCGATCTCCTCGAGCACCGAGTCAACGGCCTCGATCGCGCCGGCGATGTCCTCCTCGGACTGGGAGCCGTCGATGACGTGGAGCAGCAGGTCGGCACTCGAGGTCTCCTCGAGCGTCGCCTTGAAGGCCTCGACCAGCTGGTGGGGCAGCTTGCGGATGAACCCGACCGTGTCGGTCAGCAGGAACTGGCGGCCCTCGTGAGTGAACGCGCGAGTGGTCGGATCGAGGGTGTGGAAGAGCCGCTCGCCGACGCTCACATCCGCGCCGGTTAGCGCGTTCAGCAGCGTGGACTTCCCCGCGTTGGTGTAGCCGGCCAGCGCCACCGTCGGCAGGAACGCGGTCTCGCGCCGGGCCCGCATCACGGCACGGTTGCTCTCGGTGCGCTTCAGCCGGCGGCGGAGAGCGGAGATCCTGTCGCGCGCCAGGCGGCGGTCGACCTCGATCTGGGCCTCACCCGGTCCCCTGGTCGCGACCCGGCCCCCTCCCCCGCTCCCGAACCCTCCCGCGAGAGCGTCGAGGTGGGTCCAGAGGCCCCGCAGCCGGGCGAGGTTGTATTCGAGCTGGGCCAGCTCGACCTGCAGCTTGCCCTCGGCCGTGTGGGCGTGGTCGGCGAAGATGTCGAGGATCACGGCGGTCCGGTCGATCACCGGCACGCCGAGCTCGGCCTCGAGGTTTCGCTCCTGCCGCGGCAACAGCTCGTCGTCACAGGCGACGAGGTTCGCGTCGGAAGCCTTGATCTCGAGCTTCAGCTCGTCGATCTTGCCGCGGCCCAGGTAGCGGTCGGGATCGGGCTCATCGCGATGCTGGATCATCTCACCGGCCGTCGCGACGCCCGCGGTGCGCAGAAGCTCCTTCAGCTCGGCGAGCTCGTCGCGGTCCCCCGCGGACTTGGGCAGCACGCCGACGGCGAGCGCGCGCTGGGCGGCCCTGCGGTTGATGACTCCGGCTTGGCGGTTGCCGGTCTCGGTGGTGTTGCCTCCGCGGTCCTTGGACATGGGTTCAAGGGTAGGACGCGCCCGCCCCCGCTGCTAGGCCCTCAGGGCTGGATCGCCGGGCCGCAGGTGAGCGGCGCGGCGGGGAGGCGCCGCAGCCCGATGTCGGCGACGAACGGGATCGCGCCCACCGCGCATGAGTTGGAGACGGCGAGCTGCTCGGTCGCGGTGTCGCCCGCCGCCGTGTAGTCGGCGGTGGTGACCAGCAGGCCCGCCGCGGAGATCCGCCGAAGCGCCGCCTGGGCGTCCGCGACCTGCCCCGCGGTCGTGCGAACGTAGCTCCCCCTCTTGAAGGAAAAAGTGGACGTCACGTCCTCGCGGTTCCAGCCGTCGTAGAAAGGCAGGAGCGGCCCGATCGAGCTCTCGCCGTTCTGCGCGAAGAGCAGCCCGCCCCGCCCGCGGACCAGCGCCGAGAGTCGGCGAACCAGCACGCGCATCCCGGCCTTCTGGGCCTTGAACTGCTCGACCATGTCGGTGTTGTCCAAAAAGAGGCCGTCGGTGCCCTTGGCGAGGATCCCCGGTGCGATCCGCCCGGCGATCTGCCGGCGAAACCCCGCCGCCGCCACTCGGGCGTACGGCTCGTCGAACTCCTCGAAGGTCTGGGGCAGGCGGTAGCGCTTCAGCCGCTTGTACCAGGACCGAAAGGGCTCGATCGTGCCCACCGAGAGGTAGCCGAGCACGACAGCGCCGTTCGCCTTCAGCGCGGCCACGTCGGCCGAGGTCGCCTCCTCCCCGTCCACGACGATGAGGTCGTAGGGCGCGAGGCCCGCCGCAACGGCGGGGTCGCCGGGATCGGACCCGAGCGCGAACGCGAAGTCCTGGACGCCGGCCAGCCGCGGGTCGGCGGGGACGGCGGAGGCGCCGGCTGCTGTGAACCCGCCCATGGCGGCGAACAGCGCGATCAGCATCACGGTCCTCCTCACGCGAGGAACCGTAGCCGCGCCGCGTCTCGCGACGCGGGGGGCTCAGGCGGGCTGAGGGCGGGCCGCAGGCTGCTGCGGTGCCGCGGGGATCAGCGCCGCCGCCACGAGCACCGCGGCGAAGGCGGCGCCCCGGGCGGCGATCGCGAGCGCGTCGCTGCCGATGGGGTCGCCGAAGACGAGGACGCCTCCGACGATCGCCGCGGCGTTGGCCGCGACCGAGGAGACCACGATGACCCCGATCGCGTCGCCGATCTGCAGGGAGCGGGCGAGGGCGAAGAACGCCGCCACGGCCGCGATGGCAGCGACGAGAGTCCAGGGACTGAAGATGGCCATGAAGTCGGCGGGGACCGCGTCCGCCAGAGCCTTCAGCGCGACATCGGATACCCCGAGCATGAGACCGGCGGACGCCCCGAGCACGAGTCCCCCGTAGCGGCGGACGCGCCCGCGGGTCGCCGAGAGAAGCAGGGCGAGCCCGATCACGATCGCGCCACCCTCGAACGCCGCCATCGCCCCGCTGGAGTAGGTGGAGTGCGAGCTGACGTTTTCAGTCGCGGTGATGGCCAGGAAGGCCAGACCCGATGCGCTGAGCACCAGCCCGACGACCTCGCGCTTCCCGAGCGAGATCCCGAACCAGCGCCTCGCGGGAACGGCCAGCAGCGCGATCCCGCCGGCGATCACCGACTGCACCAGCGAGAGCGGTGCGAGCGCGAGCGCCGCAACGTGGAGGCCCCAGGCGACGAAGGCGATGGCGAAGCCGATGCTCCACCAGCGCGAGGCGAAGAGCGCCTCGGTGCTCTGCCAGGGCTTGGAGAAGCGCACGTCGGGGGCACGGTTCGCCCCGCGGAACTTGCAGAGAAGCGCCACGTTGGACAGAAGTGCACACCCGAGTGCGAGAAGTAGGCCGAGCTCCACCATTCCCATGCCTTCTCGACGCCTGAGCGCGCTCCTTTAGCCCCCCTCGCGGATTTGGCCGCTGGAGCGCAGAAACTCGGTACCGCCGTGACCCGAAGCTGGGACTACGCCGGGGTCATATGCGCCCGGAGCCGCTCGACCGCTTCGGTCAGGAGCTCGTCGGGCGTGGTCAGCGAGATGCGGAAGAAGCCCTCACCGCTGGGCCCGTACATCGAGCCCGGCGAGACGACGACCCCCGCCTCCTCGAGTACCAGCTCGGCGAACGAGGTCGAATCGTGGCCCTCGGGGACCGGCGCCCAGATGTAGATCGTGCCCTTCGGCGCCGTCACGTCGACGCCGATCGAGGCCAGCGCGTCCACCACGAGGTCGCGGCGGCGCTCGTAGATCGAGCACATCTCGCCGACCTGCTTGCTCCCCCCGCGCAGCGCGGCCGCGCCGGCGAGCTGGACCGCCTCGAAGTTGCCCGAGTCCACGTTCGTCTTCAGCCGCCAGTACGTCTTGACCGCCTCGGCGTTGCCCAGGATCGCCGCGCAGCGCCACCCGGTCATGTTGTAGCCCTTGGACAGAGAGAAGACCTCGACTCCGACCTCCTTGGCACCCTCAGTTTCCAGGAAGCTCGGCGCCACGTAGCCGTCGTAGGTCGTCTCCGAGTAGGCGTTGTCGTGAACGACCAGGAACTCGTGCTCGCGCGCCAGCGCGATCACCCGCTCGAAGAACCCATCGGGCACGACCGCGCCGGTGGGGTTGTTCGGGTAGTTGATGAACATCAACCGCGCGGCCGCCAGCTTGTCCGCGGGGATCGCGTCGAGGTCGGGGACGAAGCCGAGGTCAGGCACCAGCGGCATCAGGTGCGCCTCGGCGCCGGCGAGGATCGGCCCACCGGTGTAGACGGGGTATCCGGGGTCGGCGGCGAGCGCGACGTCACCGGGGTCGAGGAAGGCGAAGCAGAGGTTGTAGATGCACTCCTTGGCGCCGATCGCGGGGATCACCTCGTTCACCGCGTCGATCTCGACGCCGAAGCGCTGCATGTAGAAGTCGGCGAACGCCTCGCGGAACTCGGGCCGGCCCCGGTTCGACGGGTAGCGGTGGGTGCTGGGGTCCCCCACCGCCTCGCGCATCGCCTCCACGACGTAGCGGAACGTCGGCGTGTCGGGGTCGCCGATCCCGAGGCTGATCACGTTGACGCCCTCTTCCTCCTTCGCCTCGATCTTCCGCTCGAGCTCGGCGAACATGTACGGAGGCATCGCCTCGAGCCGCTTCGATGGGTCGGTCAGCGCCATGAGAGCCGGAGAGACTAGTGCCCGGCTTAGAGCTCTCCGAGGTGCTCGACCAGCTCGGCTGAGAGCTCTCCCGAGCAGATCGGTTCCGCCCAGCCCGTCAGGCGCACGTCGAGGTCGTCCGAGACCTCGACCTCCAGGTCGCCGCCGTCGAGCTCCACCGTGAGCGGCGAGGGCGCGCCGCCCAGGAACGCGGCCACCGCGGCGCCGCTGGCCCCGGTCCCCGACGAGAGCGTCTCCCCCACCCCGCGCTCGAAGATTCGGGCTCGGACAGTGCTGCGCCCGTCCTCCTTGGCCCCCGCCCGCCAGAAGCTGACGTTCGTGCGGTTCGGGAAGAGGTCGCTGTTCTCGATCGCCGGCCCGAGGACGGGCAGATCGAGGCTCCCGAGGTCCTCGCCGTCGGCCGGCACCTCGATCGCGCACTGGGGGTTGCCGATCGAGACGTGCCGGAAGGCCCACTTCCGGCCTCCCGACTCGACCTCGCCCTTCCCGTCCTCCCCGCCCGAGGGGAAATCTTTCGAAGTGGTCGAGGCTCGCCCCATCTCGAGTGTGCACGTCCGCTCCGAGGTGATCGTCGGCGTGATCGGCCCTGACGCGGTCTCGATCGTGAACTCGCCGGCATCGGTCCAGCCGTTGCGCCTCAGGTACATCACGGCCTCCCGCGCCCCGTTCCCCGAGAGCTCGGCCTCGGAGCCGTCGGGGTTGAAGATGCGGAGCTTCGCGACCGTGTCTGCGGCGTCGGACTCGGAGAGCAGCAGGACCCCGTCGGAGCCGACGCCGAAGTGCGGGTCGCAGATGCGCCTGATGCGGGACCCCGTCAGCTCCCACGGGAGGTTCCCCTGCTCGAGGATCACGTAGTCGTTGCCGAGGGCCGTCCACTTCTCGAATCTCACCGGTCAAACCTCATCAGCTGACCCTAGCCAGGATCCGGTCGGCGACCTCGGCGTCGCTGAGGCCGGTCCTGTCCACGACCTCGACGTCCTCCATCCGCCGCATCCAGGTGAGCTGGCGCCGCGCATAGCGCCACTGGGCGTTTCGCATCCCTTCGACGTCGCCCTCGAGTAGCTCGTCGAAGCCGATCGCGGCGCGCGCGGTGCGCGACCCGGCGGCGACGGCGCTCCGCACCTCCTCCTCGACCCCCTCGGCGACCATCCGATCGACCCTGGCGTGGACGCGCTCCCTGAGCTCGGCCGTGTCCATGGTCAGGCCGAAGAGGTCCGTCGGGCGGCGCAGGCCCTCGCTCCACAGGCGGCGGGATGACCGGGCGGGCTCGACACCCGCGCGCACCAGCTCGGTCATGCGCGCGATGCGCTTGCGGTCGTTCGGGTGGACGGCTGTCGCCAGGGCGGGCTCGAGCTCGTCGTGCAGCGCCTGGGGCCCGCGCTCGGCGATCTCCAGCTCGACGGCCTCGCGCACCTCTGCCGGCACCGGAGGCCGCAGGTCGATGTCCGAGAGCGCGACGCGCATGTAGAGCCCCGCGCCGCCGACCAGGATCGGCCGCCGGCCCTGCTCCAGCAGCGTGTCTATCTCGGCGTGCGCGAGCCCCGCGAACTTGCCGGCTGAGAACTCGTCGTCCACCTGGACGAAGCTCAGCAGGCGGTGCTCCAGGCGCTTCTGCTCCTCACCGCTTGCGGCTCCGCTGATGACCTCCAGGCCCCTATAGACCTGGATCGCGTCGCAGCTGATGGCGACGGGATCCTCGCCGCGCCCGCGCAGCCGCTCGGCGAGCTCGATCGCGACCGAGGTCTTACCGACCGCCGTCGGGCCGAACAGCGCCAGGACCTTCATCGCGGCCCGCGTCCAACCCGCGGCTAGAGAGCGCGGCTGAGAAGGCGTTCGGTGCCGCTCAGCGTCGTGGAGGTGGAGCCGGTGATCTCGACGTCGACCATCTCGCCCGGTGACGCCGTCCCGTCGAAGTTGACGGTCTTGTTGTGGCGGATCCGGCCACGCAGGCGGGCCGGGTCGTTGCGGCTCGGCCCCTCGACCAGCGCCTCCATCGTCCGGCCCACGAAGCGCTCGGAACGCTCGCGGGCGCGCCGCTGGACCACCTCGACCAGCCGCTGCATGCGCTCCTTCTTGACGGGGTGCGGAACCTGCCCGTCCATGTCGGCGGCCTCCGTCCCCCGGCGGGGCGAGAACACGAAGGTGAAGGCCCCGTCGTAGCCGACCTCCTCGCAGACCTCGAGGGTCTCGGCGAAGTCCTCCTCGGTCTCGCCCGGGAAGCCGACGATGATGTCGGTCGTGATCGCGACGTCGGGGACGTGCTCGCGGATCAGCGCGACGCGGTCCATGTAGCGCTCGCGGCCGTACGTGCGCCGCATCCGCTTCAGGACCGCGCTGGAACCGGATTGAAGGGGCAGGTGGATGTGCTCGCAGAGGGAGGGCAGCTCCGCGTGGGCGCGGATCACGTCCTCCTTCATGTCCTTCGGGTGGGGGCTCGTGTAGCGGATCCGGTCGATGCCGTCGATGCCGTCGATCGCGGTCAGCAGCTCGGAGAAGGTGGTCTTGTGCCGGTCGGCGTCGGCCGGCAGGTCGCGCCCGTAGCTGTTCACGTTCTGGCCCAGCAGCGTCAGCTCGCGGACCCCGTCGGCGGCGAGACGCTCCGCCTCGGCGACCAGCTCAGCCGGGTCGCGGCTCGACTCCCTCCCGCGCGTCGAGGGGACGATGCAGTAGGAGCAGACGCAGTTGCAGCCCTGTGAGATCTGAAGCCAGCCCTGGAACTCGCGCTCGCGCTTGGTCGGCAGGTGGCCCGAGAGGTCCTCGAACTCGAAGTAGCCCTGGGCGCTGAGCGAATCGGAGGTGAGGAACTCCGCCAGGCGGTGGATCTGCCCCGGCCCGAAGGCGACGTCCACGAACGGGAACCGCCTGAAGACCTCGTCCTTCACCGACTGCGCCCAGCAGCCGCCGACCCCGACGACCCGCTCGGGGTCCTCGCCCTTCAGGCGCTTGGCCTCCCCCAGGTGAGCGATGAAGCGGTTGTCGGCCGACTCGCGGATCGAGCACGTGTTGAAGAGGATCAGGTCGGCGTCGGCGCGCTCGGCGGTCTCGTCGTAGCCGAGCGACTCGAGCATCCCCTTCATCCGCTCCGAGTCGTGCTCGTTCATCTGGCACCCGAAGGTGGTCACGTGGAAGCGTTTTCCGGGCACGGCCTCAGGCTACCTGCGATTCACGATCTGCTGGATGCGGCTGTGGGAGAGGCCCAGCGCCCGTCCCAGCTCGCGGTAGCTCGCGCCGGCCGCGGAGGCCTCGCGGATCCTGGCATCGCGCTCGCTCCGGGCCTTCGCCACGTCCTCTTCGATCTTCCGCATCCCGCGCCGGTACTCGAGCCCGACCCGCACGCGCTCGATCCAGACCCGCCCCCGCGCCCGCTCGAAGCCGTCGTGGGCCTCGCGTACGGTCGCCTCTGTCTCGGCGTTCAGCATGGCGGGTGTATAGCACTGACGTGGTCGGGCTATACGCATGGATTCGACCGCCGTGGGACAGAATCCACCCGTGGCCTCCTACTCACTCAACAAGGCCGGCGTGAAGCACGCGACGGAGCTGATCGACGCCAAGCAGTACGTCCTCGACAGCGACTGGGGCGACGTGCAGCCCGGAGCCGACGCCGAGAACGAGTTCCTGGAATCGCACTCCTGGGATGAGTACGGGGCCTGGCACCTGGGCCTCACCGAGGGGGCGCAGGACGACACCAAGGCCCGCTACGCCTTCGTCTGCGGCGATTTCCGCCGCGTCCACCGCTCTGGCCTGATCGCGTGCGTCTACCGCGCGTCGGAGTGGCGCCACAAGGACGTCGAGCTGGCGGCGCACGACCTGCTGCAGCGACTCGACCGCGTCAGCGGCTGAACCTCCCGCGCGGCCGCGGAGCGGAAGCTAGTTGGCGCCGCCGGGATCCACGGTGAGCGTGCCTTCCATGCCGCCCTCGCGGTGGCCGGGGACCGAGCAGAAGTAGATGTACTCGCCCGGGACCACTCCGCCTGGAGGCTCGCCGTCCCGTCGGTGATCGTGTCGCTCTCGCCGACCAACTGGCCGCCTTCGTCCTCGAGCGCGATGTTGTGCGGCACCGGCGAAGGATTGTTGTAGGCGAGGGTGACCGCGCCGGCGCTGGGACTCGAGCCCGTCGGGGTCGAAGACCAGGGAGCCGTCCTCGGGGATTCGACCGCGAGCTCCTGGGCACCGGTCTGCGCCTCGACGGACTCGTCGACCGAGCCGGGCGGCTGGCCGCCTTCCGGCGTGCCCGGCACCTTTTCCTCGGACTCTGGAGGGGCCTCGGCGACCGCCTCCTCGGCCTCGGCCTCCTCCTCGGCGAGCTCGTGGTCGCGGTGCTCCTTCTCCTCGGCCGCGTTGGCGACGCCGTAGGCGCACGCGCCGGCCACGAGCACAGCGCAGAGGCCCGTCACGCCCCACATCGCGGCGCCGGTGGGCGGGAACGACGCCTTGCCCCGGATCCCGACGAACGAGATCGCGAGAGCGAAGAGCACCAGTGCCCCGCCGAAATACCAGAAGAACGAGCCGTCCAGGTCCATCTGGCGCGGAATCCTATCCGTTCGCGGTCACGGCCCGGCGCTCTGGAGGCCTCACCTAGACCGTGGGCGAATCGCGCTCGGCGGCGCGAATCGCGTCGTAGGCGGCCTCGAGCGGGAACCCGCGCCGCGCGAGCAGCGACAGCGCCCGGCCGCGCCCGGCCTCATCCTCCAGGTCGGCCCCCGTGGCCGCGAGCAGCTCGACGGCCCGGTCGACGACCTCGTCGGGGGTCTCCGAGTCCACGACCGCCGCGATCGTGCTGCCGTCCACGCCGCGGGCCCGAAGTGCCTGCTCGATCCGGTCGGGGCCCCAGCCGCGAAGCGATCGCTTGCCCTCGGCGTACTCCTTCGCGAACCGGGCGTCGTCGATCCCCCCTTCATCGGCCAGCCGCTCGATCACGTGGCGCAGCTCCTCCTCGCCCACGCCGCGATCGCGCAGCAGGGCCTCGAGCTCCGCACCCGTGCGCTCCTTCGTGTTGAGCGCCTTGAGCGCGAGCTCGTAACCGTCAGGCCCCTGGGGCACGGCGGCTAGGCGGCTTTGCGCGCCTTCGACGCCGGGGCCTTGCCCTTCGCCGGCTTCTCGCCCTTCTCGTCGGCCTCGGGCTTCTCGTCCTCGGCCGTCGGCTCTTCCTCCACGGGCGGATCGGGCACCGCGCGCGGCGGCGCCGGGGGCTCGTCCGCCGCGTCCTGGGCGTCGACCTTGTCGAAGACCTTGGCCTCGAGCTCGTCGCGCATCTCGGGGTTGTCTCGCAGGAACTCCTTGACGTTGTTACGCCCCTGGCCGAGGCGGGTCTCGCCGTAGGAGAAGAACGAACCCGACTTCTGGACCAGATCGTGCTCCAGAGCCAAATCCAGGACGCCTCCCTCCTTCGAGATCCCCTGGCCGTACTCGATGTCGAACTCGGCCTGCTTGAACGGCGGCGCGACCTTGTTCTTGACGACCTTGACGCGCACCCGGTTGCCGACCGCCTCGGTCCCCTCCTTGAGGGTCTCGATCCGGCGGATGTCGAGGCGCTGCGAGGAATAGAACTTCAGCGCCCGGCCGCCCGGCTGGGTCTCGGGCGAGCCGAACATCACGCCGATCTTCTCGCGGATCTGGTTCGTGAAGAGACAGAGGGTGTTGGCGCGGTTCAGGTTGCCGGCGAGCTTGCGCAGCGCCTGCGACATCAACCTGGCCTGCGCTCCGACCGTGACCTCCCCCATCTGGCCCTCGAGCTCGACCTTCGGGGTCAGGGCCGCGACTGAGTCGATCGCGACCACATCCACGGCTCCGGAGCGCACCAGCACGTCGACGATCTCGAGCGCCTGCTCGCCGTAGTCGGGCTGGGAGATCAGAAGCTCCTCGGTGTTGACGCCGATCCGCCGCGCGTAGGCGGGATCGAGCGCATGCTCGGTGTCCACGAAGGCGCAGACGCCGCCGCGGGCCTGGGCCTCGGCGATCACGTGGTAGACGAGGGTCGTCTTGCCCGACGACTCCGGGCCGAAGACCTCGACGATGCGCCCGCGGGGCACACCCCCGACGCCGAGGGCGATGTCCAGGGCCAGTGAGCCCGTCGAGATCGCCTCGACGTTGATGCCGGCATCGGCGCCCAGCCTCATCAGCGAGCCGGCTCCGAACTCCTTCTCGATGGAGCTGACCGCGGCCTCGAGGGCCTGGTCGCGCGCCTTGGCCTCCTTGTCGCCGGCGTCCCTGAGGTTGGCTCCCCTCAGGTCGGCTGCGCTCATGCCGGTCCCATTCGCGGTTTCCCTTGTGCCGGGCTTCTCATCTGCCATCGTCAATCACCTCTCTGTCTCGGCCGGCGGAAGCTCCAACACAGCCATCGGTTCGTATACGGCTCCCTCCCGCTTCGTGTGCGAACGGAAGAGGGTCAAAGCTAAGAGTCGCGTCGGACGGACTATTTGCGAACGTACGTTCGGAGGCGCCGTCTCCGGCGCGCGCTCCACCACGCCCGGCTTCCGGGACCCTCGTTTCGCGGGCCGCACCCTGGCCACGGTCACGTGCGTCCAGAAGGGTCTGTCCTCCGGCTCGTGGAAGTCCGCCTCGGCCAGCCCCGCGACCACCTGCCGCTGAACCGCCTCGACGCTCTCGGAGCCGCTTCGAGCCTCGAGCGCGTACAGGCGCGGGCGCTTCCCGCTCGGGCGCGCGACCGGTTCGGAGTCGAGCTCGATCTCGGGAGCCGGGGAGTCCACCCGCGCGAAGGCGGCCTCGGCGATCGCGTCGATCTCGGTCTCGTCGCGGCTCCCGAGAAAGGCGAGCGTCACGTGCAGGCCCTCGGGCCGCACCGGCCGCAGCGCCGGGTCGAACCCGCGCTGCCAGGCCGCGATCGCCTCGCGCATCGGCTCTGGCAGCTCCAGCGCCACGAACAGTCTCGCCATCCACGCCACCGTAAGGGCGGGCGCGGAGGTTCTCGCCCCCCGGTGCCTACGCTCCCGTCATGGCGGACCGCCCGATCCCCGAGCTCCCCGGCGTCGAGCACCGCTTCGTAGACGCCGGCGGCCTGAGGACGCACATCGCGGTAGCGGGCGAGGGCCCGCCCGTCCTGATGCTCCACGGCTGGCCGCAGAACTGGTGGATGTGGCGCGATCTGATCGGGCCGCTGGCGGATTCCGGGCGAACCGTGATCTGCGCTGACCTCCGGGGCTACGGCTGGACCGCCGCCCCGCCCGGCGGCTACGAGCCCGAGGTCTTCGCCAGGGACGCCGAGGCCCTGATCGAAGCCCTCGATCTCGGCCCGGTCGACCTGGTGGGCCACGACTGGGGCGGGTTCGCCGGCTTCCTCGTGTGCCTGAACCGCCCCGACCTGGTCCGCCGCTACCTGGCGCTGAACATCCTCCACCCCTTCGTCCGGCCCTCCATGAACACGCTCAGGCATTCGTGGCGGTTCTGGTACCAGTGGCCGCTCGCCCTGCCCGCGATGTTCCCGCGCCTGCTGGGCGGCCAGGCGGGAAGGCTCGAGACCTCACTCGCCTGGCTGGGCGGACCCGACGCCCGCTGGGACGAACGCGACCGCGAGATCTTCACCGGCCAGTTCCGCGACCCCGCCCGCGCGATGGGCGCCGCGCTCCTGTACCGCCACGCGCTCACCGCGATCCTCCCGGGGACGCTCCGCGGCCGCTACCTGGACCGCACCCTGGAGACCGAGACGCTGCTGCTGTTCGGGGTCCGCGACAAGGTCCAGCACCCGAGCCTGATCCCCGGCTTCGAGCGGCACGCACCGAACATGCGAGTCGAGCTGGTCAAGGCGAGCCACTTCATCGTCGACACACGCCCCGACCTGGTGCTGGACCGCGCCCTGGCGTTGTTCGACGACCGAGGGCTGAGCTCAGCGCGGGGGTTCGCGGCTCTCGAGCAGGTAGCGCAGCAGGTGGAGCGCGACGACCGTCGAGCGCTGGCGGATTTCGCCGCGGTCGCCGGGCAGCACGGGGTCCCGCGCGAGCACCTCGCCCGTGGCGAGCTTGGCGCAGAAGCAGACGTAGCCCACGGGCTTCTCCGCGGTGCCGCCGTCCGGGCCGGCGACGCCGGTGATCGAGCAGGCGGCGTCCGCGCCGAAGCGCCGCAGCGCTCCGTCGGCCATCTCGAGCGCCACCTCCGGCGAGACCGCGCCCACCTTCTCGATCAGCTCGGGATCAACCCCGAGCAGCTCGGCCTTCGCCTCGTCCGAGTAGGTGACGACCCCGCCCGAGAACCACAGCGAGGACCCCGGCGCTTCGGTGCAGCGCGCCGCCAGCAGCCCGCCGGTGCAGGACTCGGCCACGGCGAGCATCCGCCCGCCGAGCAGCCGCGCCACCACCGTCTCTATCGACTCGCCCTGGTAGCTGTAGGCGAACTGGCCCAGCTTCTCCTTCAGCCCGCTCAGCAGGGCGTCGGCGGACTCTTCCGCCCCGGCCCTGTGGCGGACGTCCGTGACGAGCTCCCCGCCGCGCAGGCAGGTGGTGATCTCGAGCCCGCTCAGGTCCACGCCTTCCTCGATCTCGCGCAGGCTGCCGGCGAGCTCGGACTCGGGAATGCCGAACATCCGGACCTCGAAGGTGGTGAAGGGATCGGCGCGGTCGAGCACCTCGCGGACCGCCGGCTGCTCCAGCGCCGCGGGCCACATCCCCTTCAGCTCGCGCGGCGGGCCGGGCAGGACGATCACGACCATCCCCTCGGCGGGCACCACGAGGCCGGGAGCGGTCCCCATCGGGTCGAGAGCCGTCGCCCCCTCGGGCACCATCGCCTGCTTGCGGTTGGCGGCGCGCAGCGCGTCGGGGTCGAAGCGCATCCGCGAGCGGGCCGCGAAGCCCTTGATGATCTCGTGGATCTTCTTCTCCATCGCCTCGTCGAGGACGAGCTCGCGCCCGGCGAACCGCCCGACCACCTCGGCGGTCAGGTCGTCGGCGGTCGGGCCGAGCCCGCCGCTCGTGACGACGATGTCGATCCCGTCCTCCTGCATGTGGCGCAGGGCCGCCTCGAGGTCCTCCGGCCGGTCACCGACGATCGTGATCTGGGTCGTCTCGACGCCGAGCTTCCCGAGCTCCTCGGAGAGCCACGGCCCGTTCCGGTCCTTCACGAACCCGCTCAGCACCTCGGTGCCGGTGACGAGGATTCCCGCGCGAACGCTCACTACATGCGCGAGCCGCTCGGCAGGAAGAACGCGAGGATCGAGCGCTTCCCGCACTTCGGGCACTTCTCCAGCGGCTTCACGGGAGTGCCGCAATGCCGGCAGTCGGGCTTGTTGGGTACTACGCCTTTCACGCGCGCGAGTCTACGCCGGGCTACAAACGGGTACAGGAAGGAGCGATGCCTCAGCGTGCTCCCGTGGAGCCCCTGGAGTCCAACTTCGGGGTGGAAGCCCCATTCGCCCTCGGCGTCGAGGAGGAGCTGCTCCTGGTCGGCGACGACCTGCGCCCCCTCGACCGCGCCACCGAGGTGGTCGAGAACGCGGCGCCCGAGGAGGGCGAGATCGTCCGCGAGCTCTTCAGCTCGATGCTCGAGTCGAACTCGCAGGTCTGCTCCGATGCGAGCGAGGCGATCCTCGCCCTGGCGGAGATGCGCCGGCAGATGCTCCATCAGGGACCCAGGCTGATCGGATCCGGCGTCCACCCCGACGTCCGCGCCGGAGAGGCCAACGTCACCGGCGCGCCGCGCTACGACGAGATCAAGGAGGACCTCCAGGGAATCCTGCGCACGCCGATCTGCGGCCAGCACGTCCACGTCGGGATGCCGGACCAGGAGTCGGCGCTCCGCGCCTACAACGGGATCCGCACCCACATCCCCCTCCTGAACGCCCTCGCCGCGAACTCGCCGTTCTGGTTCGGGCACGACTCGGGCCTCGCGAGCGCGCGCACGGTGATCTTCCGCAGCTACCCGCGCGCCGCGATGGCGCCCGAGTTCGATGACTTCGAGCACTTCAGCCGGGTCACGCGCGAGGTCTGCGCGGCGGCCGGGCTGGACGACTACACCCACATCTGGTGGGACGCCCGCATCCACCCGGCCCTCGGCACGGTCGAGGTCCGCGCGCTCGACGCCCAGTTCGACCTGCGCCGCGCCGCGGGCCTGGCCGCCCTCGTGCACTGCCTGACGCGGACGGAGGCCGATCGGGGCCAGGATGGGATCCCCTCCCGCGAGGCGCTCGCCGAGTCGAGCTTCCAGGCGACCCGGCACGGGCTGAACGCCGAGCTGCTCGACCGCGACGCGAACCGCGTCCCCGCGCGCGAGCTCGCCCGCCGTGCCGTCGAGGAGGCGTCCGAGTGCGCCGAGGAGCTGGGC
The DNA here is from genome assembly GCA_963839875.1 of uncultured Solirubrobacterales bacterium. GTDB lineage: Bacteria > Actinomycetota > Thermoleophilia > Solirubrobacterales > 70-9 > CAVUAT01. Next base: position 529,819 of record CAWIWP010000003.1, on the reverse strand, counting down.
TGCGAGCGCGAGCTCTCGGGCATCGAGCTCATCCTCGAAGAGGGGAACGGCGCCGAGCTCCAGCGGCGAGCCTTCGCCGAGGGCGGCATGGACGGGCTGCTCGAGTTCCTGGCGCGGGAGAGCGAGACGCTCGACCGCTAGGCCGTCTGCTCGGCCTCCTCCCTCAGCCGCTCGAACACGTGCGCCCCGGCGTCCAGCGCCCGCTGGAGCTCGTCCTCCGTGTCCTCGGTCCTCTCGACCGTCACGCAGAGCCACCCGTCGACCAGCTCCCACGCCACGTCCGCTCCCTCCTCGGCGTGCCACCGCACGAAGCTGGGCGAGAAGAGCCGCTTCGCCCAGAGGTGGTCGCCCTCGCCGAGCAGGAACAGCTCCCTGATCTCGGTCAGGGCCGCGCTCTCCGTCTCGATTCGCGTCAGCCGCCGGGCGGCGTCTTCGACCGAGTTGGGCAGCTGGGGGCCGAACCGCCGCTCGCACAGGAGGACCGGCAGGAGCTCGCGCGTCTCGGGCACCTGGACGAGGGCTGAGACCAGCTTGGTGGCCTTCGGCCCGCCCAGCGACTGGAAGATCACCCGGAAGAACATGCTCACGTACCAGCGGACCGGCCTCACGTAGTCGTATGCGCCGAGCATGCAGGGCGTGCCGTCGGGCAGCGCCGCCTCCACCGAGCCGTGGGTGCGCCCGAAGGGCTGCTGGAGGACGGGCGTGAGAGCCGGCAGGGGCTTCGGCGCCACCGGGAACTCGTGGCGAGCCGCGAACCTGGTCACGTACGGAGGCAGGTCGCCGGTGCCCGCCGCGTAGACCAGGATTGCGGCGATCCCGCCCGCCACGATCGCGGCGAGGACGCCCACCGCCGGGAGACCCGTCCGGATGCGCCAGGCCCATCCAGAGCGCGAGCCCGCCCAGGGCCGCGGGGAAGGCGATATACGCGAGCGTCCGCGAGCGTCTCCGCCGGCCGGGCCCGTCCAGGAACCACGCATGGGCGCTGCCGCGAGCCATTGTGTGGTTCTACCTGATGCCGGTCTACCTGATGCCGGTCTACCGCGGACGCGGCGCCGGATCTAGGGCGTGCCCGCGAGCTCGGGCTGCTCGCCCGTCTCGTCGGAGGCCTCGGTGGCGGGTCCGCCACCCCCGAGGACGCGCTGCAGATCGCCCGCGCCGACCAGCACCTGGCGGGGCTTGGAGCCCTCGTAGCCGGAGATGATCCCGCGGCGCTCGAGCATGTCGATCAGGCGGCCGGCGCGCGTGTAGCCGACCCGCAGGCGTCGCTGGATCATCGAAACCGAAGCGGTTCCCGACTCGACGACCACCGATGCGGCCTCTGCCAGCAGGTCGTCCTGGTCGGGGTCGAAGTCGTCGTCGCCGGCCGCAGCGTCCGGGGAGGCGGCCGGCTCCTCGAGGAGCTCCTCGTCGAACTCGGGCTCGCCCTGCATCGCCCAGTGGTCGGTGATCTTCGCGATCTCGGCCTCGGTGATGAAGGCGCCCTGGATCCGCTGGAGCTTCGACGAGCCGGCCTCGCGCAGGAGCATGTCGCCCTGGCCCAGCAGCGATTCCGCGCCGCCCTGGTCGAGGATCACGCGGGAGTCGACCTGCGAGCTGACGGCGAACGCGAGGCGCGAAGGGATGTTGACCTTGATCGTCCCGGTGATGATGTCCGTGGACGGCCGCTGGGTCGCGAGCAGCAGGTGGATGCCGACGGCGCGCGCCTTCTGGGCCAGCCGGATGATCGCGTCCTCGACCTCGGCCGGCGCGACCATCATCAGGTCGGCGAGCTCGTCGATCACGCAGAGGATGAACGGCAGCGGGTTCTCGCCGTTCTGCTCGCGGATGCGGTTCAGCTCGGCGATGTTGCGCGCGCGGGCCTTGCTCATCACCGTGTAGCGGCTCTCCATCTCGGCAATCAGGTTGTTCAGGACGTTGGCCGCAAGCCGCGGCGAGGTGACGACCGGCGTCAACAGGTGCGGGATCCGCTCGTAGTGGTTCAGCTCGACCTGCTTGGGATCGACCAGGACCAGCCGCAGCTCGTTCGGTGAGGCGTGGAGCAGCAGCGACGAGAGGATCGCGTTCACGCTGCCCGACTTGCCCGAGCCCGTGGTGCCGGCGATCAGCGCGTGGGGCATCTTCTGGAGGTCGGTCCAGACCGCGCGGCCCGAGATGTCCTTGCCGAGCCAGGCGACGAGCGCCGAGGAGCCCTCGGGCCGTCCCCCGTAGATGTCGCCCAGGCGCACGAGGCGGCGCTTGGAGTTCGGAACTTCGACGCCGACCGCCTGCTTGCCGGGGATCGGAGCGAGGATGCGGATGTCGGTCGAGGCGAGCGCATAGGCAAGGTCGTCCTTCAGCGCCGTGACCTTGGACATCTTCGTGCCCGGGGCCAGCTTCAGCTCATAGCGGCTCACGTGCGGCCCGCTGACGACTCCGACCAGCTTCGCCTCGACACCGAAGTGGCCCAGCGCCTCGAGCAGGTTGCGGGCGATCGCCTGATGGTCGCTCTTGTCGGGACCGTGGTCGGTGCCCCCGCGCTCGAGCATCTTGTCCGCCGCCGGCTCGACGTAGGCGAGCTCCTCGGACTCGGTCACGTTGGAGCGCTTGTTGCCCATCGGCGTCAGCGCCTTGCCGGTGATCTCGCCCGCGGCCTTGGCCTCGTCGAGCTCGGTGGTGTCGGGCTTCAGATCGGGCTCGGGATCCACCTCTCCGTCGGTGTCCGGCAACGCCGGTTCCTCTTCCGGCGCCTTGGTCACCCTGAGCGTGTTCGTGGTGGGCTCGTCGAAGCCCGGTGTCCCTGACGGCTCCTCGTCCTCGCCGATCCGGTCGATCGCGCTGATGTCGATCTCGGGCTTCCGGCCAGCTCGGCGGGGTCGACCTCCGGCGGGTCGGCCTTGCGGATCGTCGGGGCCTCGTCGACCGCCTCGGGCGGGCCCCAGATCGGGTCCGTGTCGGAGGGGTCCGTGTTGACCAGGTCGGCGTCGGTCGTATGGGGACGCGAGTCGCGCATCAAGGTCGCGAAATCCGAAGCGCCGTCGCGGGCGCGGACGAAGCCGCGGCGGGCGGCCGCGACCATGTCGCCGACGGACCGCCCGGCGACCAGCAGGGCCCCGGAGGCGATCAGGAGGACGGCGATGATGTGCGCGCCGATCCTCTGGAAGAGCGTGCTCGAAGCCCAGTAGAGGACCTCCCCCACGCCGCCGCCGTGGAGGCGGAAGAACTCGGGCTCGAAGAGCTCCTTGCGGGTCCCGTCGGGACCGAGGCCGGCCGTCTGGGCCGCCAGGGCGAGCAGGACCCCGGCGCCGATCGCGAACGCTCCGACGGCGACTGCGCCGGGCGAGGGCATCAGCGGGCGCATGATCAGGGCGAGGCCGCCCAGGCCCAGGACGACGGGAAGACGACGGCGCCCTTGCCGACCGCGTAGGCGAGGCCGGACTCGGCGGCGTCGCCGACGGTCCCGCCCTCCCAGCCGAGGTAGATCACATAGCCGAGATAGACGGCAAGCGCTACGAAGCCGAGGCCGAGCAGGTCCATGCGCCGCTGGAGGACCTCGGGCGACGGGCGTGCCCTGCGCGCGCCGCGGCGGCGCGGAGCCTGGCGTCTCTGGGGCCCGCGCTGCGCCGGGCGGCGCTTCGCCCCCCGCGACGAGGCAGGCTTCTTGCGCTTGGGCGGGGGCTTCCGCTCAGGCGCGCCGAAGAGCTTGTCTGCAAGCATCGGCCCACCACTTCGACGTCGGCGGGCACTCCCCTGCCTGGGCCGTGCGTGGCGACCGCCCGATTTCAGCTACTTCTTGGGCTTCTTGCCCTTACACCGCTTCTTGGCCGCTGCGCCCGCGTTCTTCGGCTTCGCCTTGGCCCTCTTGCACTTCTTCTTCGGGGTGTCGGCTGGAGCGACTGGGGTGCCGGGAGCGACAGGCGGGACCGGCGTCTGCGCGGCGGGGGTGGCTTCGGTGTAGGTCACGCCCGTAGAGCAGTCCGAGCCTCCGTTGCTCACCGCCTTGGCGTAGAAGGTGGTCGTCGAGTTGTCGGGAACCGACACGGCGATCCCGGACCCCGAGAGGTCCGTGTCGTTGCCGGTGCCGGCGACCGTCCCCGTGCAGTCCGGCGTGGTGTAGATGTTGATCGCCGACCCTGGGTCAGCGGAGCCCGTGATCCGGGGGCTGTTGTCGTTGGCGGGCGAAGCCGGAGCGACTCCGGTCAGCACCGGCACCGTGGGCCTGCGCACGAAGGTCAGGCCCGAGCCGCACAGGGACGTCAGGGTCCCGTAGGTCGACCGCGCCCGGAAGGGAGTGGCCGTGTTCGGCGCGACGGGCCCGCCCATGACCCCTGGTGAGGCGAAGAGAGCCGGAGTGGTCGGCGACCCGACCACCGCCCCGCAGGCGGCATCGGCGTAGACCTGCACCGAGGGCGATGTCGCCTCCGCGGTCCCGCTGACGACAGGCGACGGGGAGTCGCTCGGGGACGCCGGCGAGATGCCGGTCACGCTCGCGCCCTGGACCTCGACGGAGCCGATGTCAGTCGAATCGCCGCCGGTCCCGTTCGCGACATCGAAGTCCTGCGTGCGGCTGAGACCACGTTGGTCGGACGTCAGGCCGCTCGCCAACCCGGCGTCGATGAGGGGGCTGGGCGACCCCACCGAGGGCGGGGCCGGCAGGCGAGTCATCGTCGGCCCGCCGTTGTCGGCGAGCGGCAACAGGTTCGGGTCCACGCCCTGGATGTCGCCGGCGCCGGCGAAGCCACAGCTCGTGTCCTCGCTCAGGTTGTGGCCGAGCGAGGCGGGGTCGGTATTGACCCCGACGGTCGCGCAGTTCGCTCCGCCGCCGGCCGGGTCGGCGAGAACGGTGTTCTCGGCCGTCATCAAGCCGCCGTCCTTGATCACGTTGGAAGCCGTCTCGGCGCTGTTGCCGGTGATCGTGTCGCCCTTGAGGGTGACGGTGTCGCTCACATCGGTCATCAGGCCCACCCCGCCGGCGCGCGAGGTATTGAAGGGGTCCGAGTCCTCGGCAGTGTTGCCGGCGATCGTGGTGCCCTGGATCGTCGCGCCGGCCCTGAAGACGAAAACCCCGCCTCCGCTGGCGAGAGCTTCAGAAGAGGAGAACTCCGAGCTGGCGATCGCCGTCACCAAGTTGCCGGAGATCGTGCTGTCGGAGACCTGTGTGGCCCCCCTCGCGAAGATGCCGCCGCCGTCGGCGCTCGCAACAACCGCCTCGGGGACGTTGGCGAAGGACGTGGCGGTGTTGCCCGCGACCGTGCTGCGCCGAATGGTGAGCTGGCCCTCGCTGTAGATGCCACCACCGGTGGCTTGAGGACGTGCGAAGCCGGGATCGGTGCCGACCACGTTGACGGCATTGGACTCGATGCTCGATTCCTCGAGCGTGAGGTTCCCGTAGTTGGCGATGCCGCCGCCGGCTCCGACGACTCCCTCCGGGACCTCCGGGCCCGAAACCTGTAGGTCGCCCCCTCGAAAGGTCAGCCCGGAAACGGTCGCGGTGCGGCTCGGGGAGACATAGAGAACGCGGTTGGGGTTCGCGCCGACGACGTCGAGCACATTGCTTCCCGGCCCGACGACGTCGAGGGTGCCGGAGCCGTCGATCACGAGCTGGGCACCCAGAAGCTGGATGTTGCCGGTCACGCTCGGCGCGAAGGTGACGATGTCGTCGCCGTAGTCGCCGGTTCCCGCGCAGCCGGGCTCGTCGGCGTTTGCGGAGGCGGAATCCAGAGCGTTCCGGAGCGTGCAATCCGTGCCGTCGTCGGCGTTCGTGTCCACCTGGATAGTCGCCGCGCCGGCCGGCGAAGCGGACCAGAGCGTGATCATCGTGCAGCAGACGACCAGGCATGCGTTCCTGACCGAGCCCATGGGTGCCTCCTCTAGTTGCGGTCGCCTTGACGCAACTTCCCCCCGCGCCACCCCCAACCCAGTCTTGCACGCCCGCGGAGTTAAGGGCGCACTCAAGAAACTCCTGGAAAGCCGCCTCCGGGTCTACCCTGCGAGCTGATGATGGTGGGCGAGAACGGAGCCAGCGCGAGGGTCCTCGTGGTCGAGGACGACGAGGCGATCGCCGACGTCCTTCGCCGCTCCCTGCGCGCCGAGGGCCACGATGTCCGCAGCGCCGCCGACGGCGTCGAGGCGCTCCGCGCCAGCGAGGAGTTCGCGCCCGACCTGATCCTGCTCGACCTGGGCCTCCCCCGCCTCGACGGCATCGAGGTCCTGAAGCGGATCCGGGCGGACTCCAGCGACGTCCCGATCCTGATCCTGACGGCCCGCACCGAGACCGAGGACCGGGTCGAGGGCCTCGACTCCGGCGCCGACGACTATCTGCCCAAGCCCTTCGAGCGCGACGAGCTTCTCGCCCGAACCCGCGCCCTGCTGCGTCGCCGCCCCCCGCGCGGCAGCGCCTCGATCGTCGTCGGAGACCTGCTGCTGAACCCCGACACCCGCGAGGCGAAGCGCGGCGAACGCGAGATCGAGCTGACGAACAGAGAGTTCGAGCTTCTCGAATACCTGGCCCGGAACCAGAAGCTCGTTGTATCGCGCGAGCGCCTGCTCGAGGACGTCTGGGGATACGACCCGTTCGAACAGACGAACACGATCGACGTCTTCATCTCGAACGTCCGCCGCAAGCTCGAGTCCGGCGGCGAGCCGCGGATGCTGCACACGAAGCGCGGCGCGGGCTACATCCTGAAGGGCGAGTAGGGATGGCCGTCAGGTGATCAAGCGGCTGCCGCTCCCGGCGGCATTCGAGCGCATCCCGGTGCGCTGGCGAATCGCGATCACGACGGCGGGCCTGACCCTCGCGATCCTGGTCGTGTTCGCCCTCGTGCTGGGCAACCTCGTCGGCGACCGCGTCCGGGAGGACTTCGACGACGAGCTCCGGAACGCGGCCGGCGCGCTCGCTGCCGAGACCCGGGTCGGCATCGATCCGATCGACGGCGAACCCGTCGTCTTCAGCCCCAACCTGCCCGACTTCGCGATGGCCGACGACGCGGTGATCAGCGTCGTCGACGCCGACGGGCGGCCGTTCGCCTCCACGGACCGGCGGGCCCGGCTCGGCCCACCCGAGCCCGACGTCGCCGAGCGCGGCGAACTGAGCGTCGCCACCGAGGCGATCGCCAGCACCGACACGTCCTCCTTCTTCGTCCAGTACGCGCGTCCCAACTCCGACGTCGACGCCACCGTCTCGCGCCTCTGGCTCTTCCTGATCGGCGGCGTCGCCGTCGGGACGCTGCTGGCGCTGTTCGCCGGCCTCGCGGTTGCCGACCGGGCGATGAAGCCGATCTCCGGCCTCACCGCGCTGGCCCGCGACATCACCGCGACCAGGGACCCTTCGCGGCGCATGCCCGTCCCCGCCGCCGACGACGAGGTCGGCGAGCTGGCGCAGACGATGGACGGGATGCTCGAGGCCCTCGAATCCGAGCGGGCGGCCCGTGAGAAGGCCTTCGACCGCCAGCGCGAGTTCGTCGCCGACGCCTCGCATGAGCTGCGCACCCCGCTGACCAGCGTGCAGGCGAACCTCGAGATGCTCCAGGCCTCGCTCCGCTCGCTGCCCGATGCTGCCGAGGACGACCGCCACGCGGTCGACTCCGCACTCGGATCCTCAAAGCGGATGTCACGCCTGGTCGCCGACCTCTCGCTCCTCGCCCGCGCCGACGCGGGCAGGCGCGCCGCCCACACCGAGGTCGACCTGGCCGCGATCGTCGATGCCGCACGAGAGGAGGTCGACGCGCTGCTGGGCGACCGCGAGCTGAAGCTCGACCTCGCCGATGGCGAGCTTCCCGTGGACGGCAACCCCGACGAGCTCCACCGTCTGGTCCTGAACCTGCTCGGAAACGCGGCGACTCACACGCCCGGCGGCACGACGATCTGGCTGATCACCCGCCGCGACGGCGAGACTGCCGAGATCGAGGTTGCCGACGACGGCCCGGGGATTCCGGAGGAGATGACGGAACAGGTCTTCGACCGCTTCGTGCGCGGCAGCGGTCCCGCCGACACCGTCGGGCTCTGAAGGCAGCGGGCTCGGCCTGGCAATCGTCCGGGCCGTCGCCGAATCCCACGGCGGATCGGTTGAGGCGACCGCCTCCCCCCACGGGGGCGCCCGCTTCGTCGTCCGGCTTCCCTTAATCCGAATTGACCGTTCGGACGTAGTTTCAGATGTGGACGAGACACCGGCCCGCGGCGCGGCCCTCCCTCCGCGTCGCGGGTCAACTTAAGCGAATCGGCCCAGCGAAGCTGGGCCGATGAATCCGAATCCGGCTGCGCCGGCTTCGGTTTAGCCTCGGTTCTTCAGACTTCGACTACTACCGGTAGTACCAGTGGCCGGCGCTTCAGCTCCTTCCAGACGAACTCCGCGATGTCGTCGTGGAGGTCCTCCTGGATCAGGTCGATATCCCCCACCTTGTCCGCGGCCGCATCGTCGAGGGTCTTGTCGACCACGTCGGCGATCCCATCGGCCAGGTCGTCCTCCGCCTTGTCGTCCCCCATGGCGACGCCGCGGAAGATGACCTCGGGGTCCGCGACCTGCGTGCCGTCATCCGCGGAGATCGTCGCGACGACGATGAAGATGCCATCGTCCGAGAGCTTGCGCCGGTCGCGGATGGTGAACTCGTCCGGCTCGCCGACCGAGACGCCGTCGACGAAGATCATGCTCGACTTGAAGTCCTCGCTGAGCTTGGCCTTGCCGTCCTGGATGTCGATGGCGAGGCCGTTCTGGCCGATGAAGATGTGGTCTGGGTCGATGCCCACAGACTCGGCTAGGCCGGCGTGCAACCGCTGCCGCTGGGCGTCCCCGTGGAAGGGGATGACGAACCGCGGCTTGGTCAGGTTCATCATCAGCTTCAGCTCCTCCTGGCGGCCGTGTCCGGACGCGTGGATGGGAGCGTCGGCGGCCGTCACCACGGAGGCCCCGATCCGGTAGATGTGATCGACGGTTTCGTTGACGGCCCGCTCATTGCCGGGGATCGGCGTCGCCGAGAAGATGACCGTGTCCTTGGAGTGGAGCTGGACGTCCCGATGATCGTTATGGGCCATGCGGCGCAACGCCGAGAGTGGCTCGCCCTGGCTGCCCGTGGAGATCACGACGACCTTGTCGTCGGGGAAGTCCTCGATCTCCTTGGGCTGGATCAGCAGCCCCTGGGGGGCCTTGGCCATCTCCAGGCTGGAAGCGATGTTGAAGTTCTTGCGCATCGAGCGCCCGACCAGAGCGACCTTGCGGTCGAGCGCGACCGCCGCGTCGATCGCCTGCTGGACGCGATGGATGTTCGAGGCGAACGAGGTGACGATGATTCGCCCCTTGCATCGCGCGAAGACCTCGATCAGGGCCGGGCCGACACTCGACTCCGACGGGGCGACGCCGGGGCGGTCGGCGTTGGTCGAGTCCCCGCAGAGGGCCAGGACGCCTTCGCGGCCCAACTCGGCCAGCCGCGAGACGTCTGCGGGCTTGCCGTCCACGGGGGTGTGGTCGAACTTGTAGTCGCCGGTGATCAGGATCACGCCCTCGTCGGTGCGCAGCGCCACGGCCCGCATGTCGGGGATCGAGTGAGAGAGGTGAACCAGCTCGATCTCGAACGGGCCCGCCTGGACCCTCTCGCCGGCGGGGAGCTCCTGCAGCGGGACGTTCTTCAGCTTGTGCTCGTCGAGCTTCGAGCGGACCATGCTGATCGTCAGCAGGCCGCCGTAGATGACCGGTGGGTTCCCGATCTCGCGCAGGAAGTAGGGCAGCGCCCCGACGTGGTCCTCGTGGCCGTGCGTGAGGACGATCGCGTCGATGTCGTCTGCGCGCTCGCGGAGCATCGAGAAGTCCGGCAGGACCAGGTCGATGCCGAGCTGGTCGGCGGTCGGGAACATCAGCCCGACGTCGACGATGACGATCCGCCCGTCGCGCTCGACGACGGTCATGTTCTTGCCTATCTCCCCCAGTCCCCCCAGGGGAAGAATCCTCGTGCGGTTGCTCAAGTGATTGTTTCCTACGCCGCGCTCGCCGTCAGCAGGCCGCGGGCCTCGAGGGCCTCGCGCACTCCCGCCTTGACCTCGTCGCCGGCCTCGACCATGGGCAGCCGCATCCGGTCCGAGTCGATCAGGCCGAGCATCTCGCATGCGGCCTTGACCGGAATCGGGTTCGTGTCCAGCCCGAGAGCGTCGAACACGGGGCGGATCGAGTCGTCGATCTCGCGCGCCTTGTCGGCGTCCCCGGACTGCATCGCATCGAAGATCTGTCGCATCTCGTCGCCGACAACGTGGGAGGCGACCAGGATTCCGCCGGCTCCCCCGGTCTCGAGGCAGCGCAGGAAGACGTCGTCGTTCCCGGCCAGCACGGTCATCCCCTCGATCGGCCCGATCTCGTCGTTGTTGGCCTGCTTCACGGCGACCACGTTCTCGATCGTCGCCGCCATCTCCGCCAGGAGGTCGGGGGGCACGTTCACAACCACCCGCGAAGGGATGTTGTAGGCGATCACCGGGATGCCGGCCGCCTCCGCGACCGCCTCGTAGTGGGCGAGGATTCCGGCCCGGTTGGGCTTGTTGTAGTACGGCGTCACGACCAGGACCGCGTCGGCGCCGTTCTCGGCCGCCGCGGCCGAGAGCTCCTGCGAGTGGCGGGTGTCGTTGGTGCCGGTCCCGCAGATCACGGTCGCGCTGTCGCCCACCTCGTCGGCGACGGCGCGCAGCAGGGCCGCGTCCTCGTCGTCGGTCAGAGTCGGGGACTCCCCGGTCGTGCCCGCGACGACGACGCCGTGGGAGCCGTTCTCGACCAGATGCCGAGCGAGCGAGCGGGCGCCGGCCTCGTCGACCGAGCCGTCCTCGCTGAACGGGGTGACCATCGCGGTCAGGATTCCACCGAGCTTGGAGTTCATGGCGGCCAGTGTACGCCCGGTCAGCTCGCTGCCGAGGCCACGCCCGCCCACACGGGCGGTCGGCGATCGGCCCAGGGATGGGCCTCTTCGAGTTGGGCGGCGATGCGCAGCAGGATGTCCTCGCGGCCGGCGGGCGCGACCAGCTGCACGCCCACGGGGAGCCCATCTGGGCTCTCGTGGAGGGGCAGGGAGATTGCCGGGATGCCCGCTGAAGTTGAAGACGGCGGTGAAGATGCCCGACCGCTCCGCGCGGTGAAACGCATCGAGCGGATCGGGACCGCTGTCGTCGAAGGCGCCCAGCGGCGGAGGCGGCTCGCCCATCGTGGGCGTCAACAGGACGTCGTGCCCATCCTCGAACCACATCGCGAACATCCTCGTGAGCGCGTGGTGGAGCGAAACCGCGTTCAGGTATTCGCCGCCGCTCTGCTTGCTCCCCGCTTCCGCCAGCGCCCAGGTGAGCGGCTCGACGTCGTCTGGGCCCAGCTGCCTGCCCAGGATCAGCGAGAACTGCCGAATGGAAGCGTCCTGGCCGGCGCGCCAGCGGGTCATGAACATCTCGACGACGTCCATGGGTCCTCCGGGCTCGCCCTCCGGTGCCACCGGCACGTCGGTATCGACCTCGTGCCCGAGCCCCGCGAGCATCTCGGCCGCGGCGCGTGCCCCCTCGACCACGACGGCGTCGATGGGCACATCGCCGCCGAAGCGGTCGACCGCCAGGCCGATGCGGAGCTTGCCCGGATCGGCCCCGACCTCCTCGGTGTAGGGGCGCAGCGGCGCCGGCGCGAAGTAGGGGTCGCCCGGGGCCGGGCCGTGGACGGCCTCGAGGATCGCGGCAGTGTCGCGGACCGAGCGCGAGACGACGAGCTCTTCGGTCAGGCCCGAGAGCGCGTCGCCGATCAGGGGGCCCTGCGAAGTGCGGGCTCGCGTCGGCTTCAGGCCGACGAGGCCGCAGTTGCTGGCCGGTATGCGGATCGAGCCGCCGCCATCGTTCGCGTGGGCGACCGGGACGATGCCGGCGGCCACCGCAGCCGCCGAGCCGCCGCTCGATCCCCCCGATGAGTGGCCGAGGTTCCATGGGTTCTTGGTCGGGCCGTATGCCGCGGGCTCGGTCGTCGGCTGGATCCCGAGCTCCGGCGTGTTCGTCTTGCCGATCGTCACGAACCCCGCGTCCCGGAAGCGCTCACCGAGGTAGGAGTCGACCGGGCAGCGGAAGTCTGCGTCCTTCAGGACCTGCATCCCGAGGTGCATCGGCTCGCCGGCCATGCCGGCGCCAAGGTCCTTGCGGAGGAACGGCACGCCCTTGAACGGTCCGTCGGGCAGGTCGCCGGCCGCCTCCTGGCGGGCCTGCTCGTAGAACTCGTGGATGATCGCGTTGACCTCGGGGTTCAGCCGCTCGGCGGCGTCGATCGCGGCGTCGACCAGCTCGGCGGGGCTCGCCTCCCCATTGCGGACCAGCTCCGCCTGCGCCGTGGCGTCGAGGCCGTGGAAGTCGGTGCTCACAGCAGCTTTTCCAGCCCGACGACGAACCGCGAGTCCATCTCGCCGACCTTCCTGACCGCCAGCACCACGCCCGGCATGAAGCTGTGGCGGTCGATCGAGTCGTGGCGAATCGAGAGCGTCTGTCCCTCGCCGCCGAAGATGACCTCCTGGTGGGCGACCAGGCCGGGCAGGCGGACCGAGTGGATCGGCTCGTGGACGTTGCCTCCGCCCTCCGCGATCAGCTCGGCGGTCCGCTTCGCGGTGCCCGACGGCGCGTCGAGCTTGCGATCGTGGTGCAGCTCGACGATCTCGCACTCGGGCATGTGCTCGGCGGCCTGCTTGGCGAACTGCATCATCAGCACGGCGCCGATCGCGAAGTTCGGAGCGACGAAGCACTTGGCGTCCCCGTCGGCCCCCTCGACTTCAGCCTTCAGCTCGTCGAGGTCGAATCCTGTCGCTCCCACGACCGCGTGAACGCCGGCCTCGACCGCCTTGACGGCGTTCGCGAACACCGTCTCGGGGGTCGAGAACTCGACCATCACGTCGGCCCCCTCGAGCGCGTCGTCGAGCGAGACACCAAGCTCGGGGTCGACCTTTGCGGCGACCTCCATCCCGTCTGCGGCCTCGACGGCCTCCACGACCGTCGAGCCCATGCGCCCGGCGGCGCCGGAGACGGCGACACGGATCACGTCAGGCCGCGAGAGCTTCGCTCACGGGCGCCAGCGCCTTGCGGAAGCGGTCCTCGTCCCGGGCGACTGCCACGGCGGAGAGCTTCTCCGGGTCGTAGAACTCGCCGGCGAGGCTCGCGACCTCCGCGGCGGTGACCGCGTCGATCTCGGCGATCATCTCGTCGAGGGTCAGGACGTCGGTGTCGAAGAGGACGGACTTGCCGATCCGCGCCATTCGCGCGGCCGTGGACTCGCTGGAGAGGACCATCCGGCCCTTGACGCTCTCCTTCGCGCGGATCGAGCTCGTCCTCGGTGATGCCCTCGGCGCTCAGGCTCTTGAGCTCGGCGCCGATCACGTCGCAGGCCTCCTCGACGTTGTCCTCGCGCGTCCCGACGTACAGGCCGACCAGACCGCCGTCGACGAACTGCTGGGTGTAGGAGCCGACGGCGTAGGCGAGGCCTCGCTTCTCGCGGACCTCGCGGAAGAGGCGGGACGAGGTCGAGCCTCCGAAGACCGTGTCGAGGATGGTGAGCGCGAAGCGGCGGTCGTCGCCGCGCCCGATGCCCGGCCCGCCCAGGCACACGTGGTACTGCTCGGTGTCCTTCTGCATGAATCCGAATCGGCTCTCGCAGCTCGGCGGCTCGAGATCGGCCGGGCCCTTGCTCTCGGTCGTGGGGTTCACGTACTTGGTGGCGAGCTCGACGATCGCGTCGTGGTCCACGTTGCCCGCGGCGGCCACGACGACGTTGTCGGCCGTGTAGCGCGAGTGGTGGTAGTCGGAGATGTCGGGGACGGGGATCGAGCCGATCACCTCGGCCGTGCCGAGCACGCGCCGGCCGAGCGGGTGGTCGCCGAAGACGGCCTCGTCGAGCACGTCATGGACGCGGTCGGAGGGCTCGTCCTCGTACATCGCGATCTCCTCGATCACGACCTGGCGCTCGGAGTCGATCTCGGGATAGGTCGGCTCGAGCAGCATCTCCGAGAGCAGGTCGAAAGCCTTCTCCGTATGCGTGTCGAGGAGCCGCGCGTACAGGTGCGTCGACTCCTTGCCGGTCGCCGCGTTGATCGAGGCGCCCATGCCGTCGAAGATCTCGGCGATCTCGATCGCGTCGTGGCGCTTCGTGCCCTTGAACAGCAGGTGCTCGAGGAAATGCGAGACGCCCGCCTGGGCGGGCGTCTCGTTCCTTGAGCCTGTCCTGACCCAGAGGCCCAGCGCGACCGAGCGGACCGAGGGAACTTCCTCGGTCACGACCCGGATGCCGGAATCCAGCGTTGTGAGCTGGGCGTCTCCGGTTGAGACCGCGCCTTTACTCATACCTAGCGGCGCTCTCTGCGACCGCCCCGGTCACCGCCACCGCGACCGCCGCGGTCACCGCCGCGACCGCCGCCGCCTTCACGGCGACGCGCGGGCGGGCCGGGATCGCCGGTGCCGACGCCCGCGAGGTCCGCGGGGCTCTTGCCGGCGACGTCCGGGTCCTCGGTCAGGCGCAGGCCGATGCGGCCTCGCTCCTTGTCGACCTCGACCACGGTGACGTCGATCTCGTCGCCCGAGTTGAGGACGTCCTCGACCGTGCCGACCCGCTCGCCCGGCTTCACGTTGGAGATGTGAAGCAGGCCGTCGGTGCCCTTCGTCAGCTCGATGAAGGCGCCGAAGTTGGTCGTCTTCACGACCTTGGCGCCCTCGTAGCGGTCGCCGATCTCGGCTTCCTTGGTGATCGACTCGATCTTCTTGACGCAGGCGTCGACGAGCTTGCCGGTCGGCGCGTAGACGCGAACCGAGCCGTCGTCCTCGACGTCGATCTGAGCCTCGAACTCCTCGGAGATCGAGCGGATGGTCTCTCCGCCCTTTCCGATGAGCGCACCGATCTTCTCGGGATCGATGTGGATCGTGGTGATCCGCGGCGCGTACTGGTTCAGCTCCTCGCGCGGGGCCTCGATCGTCTCGGCCATCTTGTCGAGGATGAACAGGCGGCCCTTGCGCGCCTGCTCGAGCGCGTCGGTGAGGATCTCCATCGTCACGCCTGTGATCTTGATGTCCATCTGCAGCGCGTTGATCCCGTCGGCGGACCCGGCGACCTTGAAGTCCATGTCGCCCAGGTGGTCCTCGACGCCCGCGATGTCCGTGAGGACGACGTAGTCGTCACCCTCCTTGATCAGGCCCATCGCGACGCCCGCGACCGGATCGGACACCGGAACGCCGGCGGCCTGGAGGGCCATCGACGAAGCGCAGACCGAGCCCATGGACGAGGAGCCATTGGACTCCAGCGTCTCGGACACGACCCGCGTCACGTACGGGAACTCCTCGAGGTCCGGGATCGTCGGCTGCAGGGCGCGCTCGGCGAGCGCTCCGTGGCCGATGTCGCGGCGCTTCGGGCCGCGCATGAATCCGGCCTCACCCACCGAGTACGGCGGGAAGTTGTAGTGGTGCCAGAAGGTCTTCGTCTCCTGGAGCCCCAGGTTGTCGACCTTCATGTCCATCCGGGTGGTGCCCAGCGCGACGACCGAGAAGATCTGCGTCTCGCCTCGCGTGAACAGCGCCGAGCCGTGCGTCCTCGGTGCGAGGTCGACCTCGGTCTCGATCGGGCGGATCTCGTCCGTCTCGCGGCCGTCGGGGCGCTTCTTGTCGACGGCGATGCGCTTGCGGATCTTGTCCTTCTCGAGCTTCGCGAATGCGGCCTTGACTGCGGAGTGCCGCTCCTCGGCCTCCTCGTCGTCGCCCGGGGGCGTCGGCGCGTACTCCTCGATGACCTCGGCCTCGACCGCGTCGATCGCGTCCTGGCGCTCGAGCTTGGCCTCGACCTGCGTGGCCTCGTCCAGCTTCGAGCCGTGAGAGCCCTCGATCGAGGACAGCAGCTCCTCGTCGATCGACGGAGCCTCGACCTCGACCTTCTCCTTGCCGGCCTTCTCGCGCGAGCTCCTCCATCGTCGCGGTGAGCTTCTTGATCTCACCGTGCGCGATGTCGAGCGCGTCGAGGATGTCCTGCTCGGAGACGCCGCTGGCGCCGGCCTCGACCATCAGGATCGCCTCGTCGGTGCCTGCGACGATCAGGTCGAGGTCCAGCTCCTCGTGGACCTCCTCAGCGGGGTTGACGACGAAGTCGCCGTCGAGCTTGCCGACTCGGACCGCGCCGACGTGCTTGGCGACGGGGATGTCGGATACGGCGAGCGCGGCGGAGGCGCCGTTCATCGCCAGGATGTCGTACGGGTGGACGTGGTCCACCGACATCGGGGTCGAGACGAGCTGCGTCTCGTGGTGCCAGCCCTTCGGGAAGAGCGGGCGGAGCGGACGGTCGATCATGCGAGCCGTCAGAGTCGCCTTCTCGCCGGCACGAGCCTCACGGCGGAAGAACGAGCCGGGGATCTTGCCCGCGGCGTAGTGGCGCTCCTCGACATCGACGGTCAGCGGGAGAAAGTCGACGTCACGAAGATTTCCCTTGGTCGCCGTGGAGAGGACCATCGTGTCCCCGGACCGCACGACGACGGATCCGCTCGCCTGCTTGGCGAGTTTGCCGGTCTCGAACGAAATCTCGTCGTTGCCGATTTCGACCGCGACACGGCTTACTTCGAACCTACTCATAGGTGTATCCCTTCATGGCCGCCCGGATGGCGGCCTTCTCTCAGTTCAGAACTCTCGTTCTCTAACGTCGCGCATGGTAGCGGGCGCTTCCCGCCCGGCAGGCGGCCACGGAAGGCAACCTACGCACGGAGCGCGGCGAGCGCGTAGGGTTGCCCGAGAGTGCTGGTCCGAGGCGAATCGGTGACGCGGGCCAGGGGGACGCGAGCCGCCGCCCGGCCCGGCAGGAGAAGACCTGGGAGGAAATGTGAGCAGAAGACGGCTGATCAAGGGAACCCTCGCGACGCTGCTGGTCACCGCCGGCTCGCTGGCCGCGGCGCCCGCGGCGGGAGCCATCACCAGCGTGTTCGGCGGCTCGATCGCGTGCGTGGACCAGGGCCCCGGCCAGGGCAACGTCCGCTTCTGCGAGGGCTCGAATCCGGGTGTGGCCACCTGGGACGGCACCCGCATCGACGTGAACGTCGCGCTGCCGCCCAACCCGACGCCCGCCACAGACGTCCCGTATCCCATGATCATGATCTTCCACGGCTGGGGAGGCTCGAAGCTCGGGCTCTCGGCGATGCGCGACTGGGCCGAGGACGGCTACGCCGTCTTCAGCATGAGCGACCGCGGCTGGGGCAACTCCTGTGGAGCGATGGATCCCGACAGGCTGCCGCCGACCAACCCCGCGTGCGCCGAAGGCCACAACCACATGATGGACACCCGCTTCGAGGTGCGCGATGCGCAGCACCTCGCGGGCGTCCTGGTCGACGAGGGTGTCGCGATCCCGGACAAGATCGGTGCGACAGGCGGCTCCTACGGCGGCGGGCTCTCGATGGCGCTCGCAGCGCTCAAGGACCGCGTCATGCTGCCCAACGCGAGCCTGACCGCCTGGGAGAGCCCGGCCGGCGTCGACATGGAGCTCGCGGCCGCGCAGCCCGACATCCCCTGGACCGACCTGGCGTACTCGCTGACGCCGAACGGCCACACACTCGACTACGTCGCTGACGCGCCCTATCTCCAGCGCGGCCGCATCGGGGTGCTGAAGCAGTCCTTCGTCGCCGGCCTCTTCGGGATCGGGCTCGCCACGAGCAACTACGCGCTCCCGGGCACGGATCCCGACGCGGACCTGATCAACTGGTACGCGCAGCTGAACGCGGGCGAGCCCTACGACCAGAACCCGCTGTCCCAGGACATCGTCGACGAGGTCACGACCCACCACTCCTCGTACTACATCGACCACTTGCAGCCCCCGGCACCGCTGCTGATCTCAAACGGCTGGACCGACGACCTGTTCCCACCCGACGAGGCGATCCGCTTCTACAACCGCACTCGCACCGAGTACCCGGGCGCGGACATCTCTCTGCTCTTCTCCGACCACGGCCACCAGCGCGGCCAGAACAAGCCGCTGGACGCATCTTTCCGCCGGACGCGCACCGAGGAATGGTTCGACTTCTACCTCAGGAACCAGGGCGGGCAGCCCGACCTCGGCGTCGAGACGTTGACTCAGACCTGCCCCGCCGCGACGCCCTCGGGAGGCCCCTTCGAGGGGGACACCTGGGCCGAGATCGCACCCGGCGAGGTTCGCCTGACCGACGCGGCGAGCAAGACCGTGACGCCGGGCGGCGGCAACCCCGCCGCCGGCCAGGCCTACGACCCCATCGCGGGAACCGGCGCCTGCGCGACCTTCCCGGGCAACGACGCCCCGGGCGCCGCGAGCTACCGGCTTCCCGCCGCGCCGGCCGGTGGCTACACCCTGATGGGCTCGCCGACGATCATCGCCGACATCAATTCCGTCGGGCCGACGTCGCAGCTCGCAGCCCGGCTGGTCGACATCGACACGGTGAGCGGCGACGCGACCCTCGTCGCGCGCGGCATATACCGGCCCGAGATCAATTCCGGCCCGGCACCTACCCGCCAGGTGTTCCAGCTCCATCCGAACGGCTACAAGTTCGCGGCCGGTCACGTCGCGAAGCTGGAGCTCCTGCCGAACGACACGCCGTACGGCCGCATCTCGAACGGGCAGACGCCCGTGATCGTCTCGAACCTCGAGCTGCGCCTGCCGGTGCTCGAGGGGCCCGGTGACCTCGGCGGCGGGTTCCTCTCCAACGCGCCGGCCCAGAAGGTCGTGCCCGCCGGCTACGAGCTCGCAGCCGACTACCTGGGCCCGCCCGGCGACCAGGACGGCGACGGCGTGCCCGATGGCGAGGACGACTGCCCGGCCGCGCCCGGCCCCAGCTCGAACGACGGGTGCCCTGTCATCGGAGCCGACGACGACCTCGACGGCATCCCCGACTCACAGGACCAGTGCCCGACCCAGGCCGGCCCCGTTTCCAACGGGGGCTGCCCCGCCGGGACTCCGGCTCCCGCCACCGCCCCCGGGGCCACCACCACCCCAGCGTCCAAGGCCAGATGCTCGAAGGGCAAGAAGGGCAAGAAGCGCGCGAAGAAGAAGCCGCGCTGCAAGAAGAAGAAGAAGAAGAAGAAGGGGAAGAAGAAGCGGCGCTGAGGAGCAACTAGGGAAGCTGGACGCGGGCGCCGCCCACGAACGCCGTCGGCGTCCCCGAGACACCGGCCCGCACCCCGCTCTCGAAGTCTCGCTGCACCCGTTCCGCCACCTCGGTTGAGCCTGAGTCGGCTCGAAAGAGGTCCAGCTCCAGCCCGAAGCGCTCGGCGCGCTCCCACAGGTGCGGGTCGTCCACCCTCCCCCGGTCCGCGAAGAGCGAGTCGCACATCTCCCAGAAGCGCCCCTGGCGCCCTGCCGCCTCGGCGGCGGCGTGAAGCGCCGGCGAACGAGGGTGCTTCGAGGGCATCGGGAAGTGGCGAAAGCAGAGGCGGGCGTCGCGCTCGCGCAGGCCCCTCCACGCCGCGGCACAGCCCGGGCAGGCGAGGTCGACGTAGGCGACCAGGTCATCCCCGGCGCCGGTGACATGATCGTCGGGCCCCACCGGGGGCACACCGGCGCTTGTCAGATCCCCGCTTGTCAGGCCGCTAGCGCGTCGAAGATCAGGTTCGCGCCCGGGACCTCGAGAGCGGGCGACTCGTAGGCCCAGCGGACGATCCCGATCTCGTCGACCAGGAAGAGGAGGCGTCCGCTCTTCCCGAAATCATCGCTGTAGGCGCCGTAGGCGCCGGCGACCTCGCCCTTGGGGTGGAAGTCGGAGAGCAGCGGCATCGTCAGCCCCAGCTTCTCCCGAAACGCGCGGTGGCTGTCGGTCGAGTCGACGCTGATCCCGACGAGCTCGGCGCCCTTCGAGCGGATCTCGTCGAGCACCTCCTGGTAGAGGGCGAGCTGGTCGGAGCAGACGGAGCTGAAGGCGCCCGGGAAGAACGCGATGACCAGCTTGCGGCCGGCGAAGTCGGAGAGGCTGACCTCGTTCTCATCCTGGTCGGGAAGGGTGAACGCGGGTGCCTGGGTGCCCGGCTCGATCACGTGAGGCCGCCTGTGGTGGCTCTAGCGGCGAAGGCCGAGCTCGGTGACCAGGGAGCGGTAGCGCTCCAGGTCGCTGCTCTCGAGGTAGCGCAGCAGGCGCCGGCGGCGGCCGACCATCTTCAGCAGGCCGCGGCGCGAGTGATGGTCCTTGACGTTGCCGCGCAGATGCTCGGTCAGCTCGTTGATGCGCTCGGTGAGCATCGCGACCTGGACCTCGGCGGAGCCGGTGTCCGTGTCAGAGCGACCGTACTTGCCGATCAGCTCCTGCTTCTTGTCCTTGGTCAGGGGCATTGCGCGAGCGAAGGTTAGCGGGACTCCCCGCCACCCCGGGCCTCGTAGCGCGCGCACACCTCGCGGGCGTCGGCCACGTCCTTGTTCATGGCAGCGATGAGTTCTTCGACCCCCGGGAACCGCTTCTCGCCCCGCAGGCGCTTGACGAACGCCACGCGCAGGTTCTGTCCGTAGAGGTCCTCGTCGAAGTCGATCAGGTAGGCCTCGACCAGCAGCCCGCGCCCGGTCTCGAAGGTGGGCCGGACCCCGACGTTGACCGCGGCGGGATGCCCGTTCGCGAACGCGGCGTAGACACCGTGGCCGGGCACGATCAGCGCGTCGTCGGGCACGAGGTTGGCGGTCGGGAATCCGAGCTCCCGGCCCCGCTGATCGCCGGTGACGACCTCGCCCTCCATCATGTACGGCGCACCGAGACAGTCCATCGCCTCGTCGACCTCGCCGGCGCTGACGAGCGCCCTGATGCGAGTGGAGGAGACGATCCCGCCGTCCACCTCGACGAGGGGAACGACCCTGGTCTCGAAGGCGTCGGATGCCTGGAGCATCTCGGGGTCCCCCTTGGCCTTGGCCCCAAAGCGAAAGTTCTCCCCGACGGAGACCTTGGTGGCGCCCAGCTTGCTGACGAGGACGTCCGAGATGAACTCCTCGGCCGTGATCTTCGAGAACTCCCGATCGAAGGGGATCACGACGAGCTCCTCGACCCCGAGGCCGTCGAGCACGTCGCGCCTCACCTCGAAGGGCATGATCAGCTTGGGCGCCGCCTCGGGGCGGATGACCGTCATCGGATGCGGGTCGAAGGTGAGCACCGTGTCTGCGCCCTCGATCACCGCCCTGTGGCCCCTGTGGACGCCGTCGAACTCGCCGATCGCAATCAGGCGATCACGAGGCTCGGCGTCGGACAGGGATGTGACCTTGATGCTCATCTCGGCTCCAGGACGACGACGGGCTTCAGAGTTTCCCGATCTTGCTCCGCGATTGCGATCAGGCTCCCATCGTGGGTCAACCGGACGTGTGGGCCTGGCGGGGCGCCGGGTCCCGGCCCGGGGCCGTCCCCCTGAATCGGTTTTCGGACCCGGGACGGGACCCGGTGTCCCGCCTGAACCGCACGCCCGTGTCCCACGAGGGTGACCTCGTCGGAGTCGAGGGTGACCTCAGGCAGAAACGAAACCAGGTCAGCAGCTGAGACCTCAACCGAGTCTTCATCGTCGGGGACGGCGAACGGTCCGATGGCCGTCCGTCGAAGCTCCAAGCAGTAGGCGTCTCCCAGCGTCTCGATAAGTGTTCGTATGTAGGTACCGGAGGAGCACTCGATCTCGAAGCGGGCTTCGTCGCCGGCGTGGTCCAGAAGCTCCGCTCGGTGAACTGTGACGGTCCGGGTGGGCGTCTCGACGGTCTCTCCCCTGTGCGCCTTCTTGTAGAGCCGCTCGCCCTCGACCTTCACGGCCGATGTCATCGGCACCTGTTGGGTGACCTCGCCGGTCGGCAGGGCGAGCTCCTCCGGCACAACCCCCGTTTCGGTCAGCTCCCCGTCGGGGTCTCCGGTCGTCGAGCGCCAGCCAAGCTTCGCCGTCGCCACGTAGGTCTTGGGCAGCTCGAGCAGGAAGCGCTGGAGGCGGGTCGCGCGACCGAGCAGCACGATCAGCAGGCCGGTGGCGAACGGGTCTAGCGTGCCGGCGTGGCCGACCTTCTCCTTCGGCCCCTGCGCACTGCGGTCACGGCGCACCTGCGCGACCGCGTCGTGGGAGGTCGCACCGGCGGGCTTGTCGACCAGGAGCGCCCCGGTCAAGCGGACGCGGTCTCGCCCACGAGGAACTCGACTATCTCCTCGTAGGTGAGGTCGGTGCTGAAGCCGGCGGCGCGGCGGTGGCCTCCCCCGCCCTGCTTGCGCGCGATCTCGGAGACGTCGATCTCGCCGTCGGTCGAGCGCAGGCTGACCTTGCGGGCGGCGCGGGCGCCGTCGCCGAGGTCGCGGACCGTCGCGGCGACCTTGGTCCCGTCGATCGTGCGGACGTGGTCGATGATCCCCTCGGTCAGGCCCTCGCTGGCTCCGGTCGACGCGTAGTCCTCGCGGGAGATGTAGGTCAGCGCCACCGCTCCGTCCTTGTGGAGCTCCACCTTCTGGAGCGCGAGCGCCAGCAGCTTCAGCTTCTCGACCGGCGCGTGCTCGTAGAGGCGGCGGTAGATGTCGTTGACCACCACCCCGGCTTCCAGGAGGGCCGCCGCCATCCGGTGCGAGCGCTCGTCGGTGTTCTCGTACATGAACTTCCCGGTGTCGGTCACGAGCCCGACGTAGAGGGCCGTGGCGATCTCGGTCGTGAGCTCCACGCCGAGGATCCCCGCCAGCTCGTAGACGATCTCGGCAGTGCTCGAGGCCTCGACGTCGACGAGGTTGACGGTGCCGAAGCGGGTGTTGTCGTGATGGTGATCCACGTTGACCACCATCTCTCCCTCCGTCAGGAAGTCGACCGGCATCCGGTCGATGTTCCCGCAGTCGAGGAAGATCACCGTCCTGTCGGCCATGTCGGCGGGCGGCTCGTGGAAGACCTCCTCCAGCGGCATGAAGCGGTACTCGACGGGCAGCGGAAACTCCTTGGCCGCGAGGAACATGATCGAGTCCTTGTCGAGCGCGCCGAGGATGTGGTGCATCGCGAGCAGGGAGCCGAGCGCGTCCCCGTCGGGGTTCTCGTGGGTGGTCAGCAGGAACCTGTCGGCGTCGCGGATCTGCTCCGCGACCGCATCCAGATCCGCCTCGACCCTCCCGGGCGCCTCGTTCACCGCAGTCACCTCGGGTCCGCCGGATCGGGATCGTCGCTCTCGAGCATCTGCGAGATCCGAACGCCCTTCTCGACGGTGTCGTCGTAGTGGAACGTCAGCGCGGGCGTGCGCTTCAACGTCATCTCGGCGCCGATCCTGCTCTGAAGGAAGCCGTGTGCGGACTCGAGCCCGGCGAGTGTGTCCTCGCGTTCGGCCTCGGTTCCGAGCACGCTGACGTAAACGCGCGCAGCGCGGAGGTCAGGAGCTGTGTCTACGTCGGTCACGGTCACGAATCCGATCCGGGGGTCCTTCAATTCGGTGCTGATCGCGGCTCCGAGGACCTCGCGGATCACCTCGTTGACGCGCCGCATTCGTGCGGTGGTCATCCCTTCGTTGACCCTAACAGGGAGGCGTAGATCACCCTCGGCGTCCGCGGCGCCGGTCTGTGCTAGCCCCGGATGTCCTCGAGGCTCAGCAGATCCCGTGTGAACGACGCCCCGTCCGGGTGGCGGCTGTCCACGAACCGCTCGAGCCCGTCGGCCCGGTCGCCGACGTCCGACCCGCCGACCAGCGCGCAGACCAGCGTCGATCGCTGCCACGTGTCCTGCCCGTCGACCTCGGCCACCGACGCACCGAAGCGAGCCCGCAGCTGGTCCTTCAGCGATTTGAGGAGCTTCCGCTTCGCCTTGAGGTCATGCACATCGCCGAAGTGCAACCGGACCTCGACGATGCAGACGAAGGGGCGCATGCCCGGGTCCTAGTCCAGCGTCTGCTCGACCTGCTTGACCTCGTAGAACTCGAGGACGTCCTCTTCCTTGATGTCGGCGTAGCCCTCCAGCACGATGCCGCACTCCATGCCCTCCTCGACCTCGGCGACGTCGTCCTTGAAGCGGCGCAGGGAGCCGACCTTCCCGGACCAGATGATCGTGCCGTCGCGGACGAGGCGGACGTTGGCCTTTCGCGTGACCTTGCCGTCGGAGACGCGGCAGCCGGCGATCATGCCGATGCGTGAGGCCTTGAAGGTCTGGAGCACCTCGGCCTGGCCGAGGGTCTCCTCAACCTCGACCGCCTCGAGCATGCCCTCCATCGCCGCGCGGAGCTCCTCGGTCACCTTGTAGATGACGGTGTAGGTGCGGATCTCGACGCCCTCGCGCTCGCCCGCGCGGCGTGCCTCGGCCAGCGGGCGGACGTTGAAGCCGATGATGATCGCGTTCGAGGCGGAGGCCAGCATCACGTCCGATTCGTTGATGCCTCCGGTCTGCGCGTGGATGATGTTGACGCCGACCTGCTCCTGCGGGACCTTCGCGATCTCGTCCTCGAGTGCCTCGAGCGATCCCGAGACGTCGGCCTTGAGCACGATCGGGAGCTCCTTGAGCTCGCCCTCGCGGGCCTTCTCGAAGACCTCCTCCAGGGTGACCTTGCGCGTCTGGCGGCGTGCGATCTGCTCGGACTTGACGCGGGTCTCGCGCTCCTGGGCCAGCTGGCGCGCCCGGCGCTCGTTCTCGACCACCTGGACGTGCTCGCCGGCCTCGCACACCCCGTTGAAGCCGAGGACCTCGACAGGCATGCCCGGCGTCGCCTCCTTCACCCGCTCGCCCCTGTAGTCAAGGAGCGCTCGGACCTTGCCCCACTGGGCGCCCGCGACGACGGCGTCGCCGACGTTCAGCGTTCCGCGCTGGACGAGGACGCCGGTGACGGGGCCGCGTCCCGGATCCAGCTCGGACTCGATCACGGCCCCGGTGGCCTCGGCGTTCGGGTTCGCGCCGAGCTCCTCGAGGTCGGAGACGAGGACGATCATCTCGAGCAGGTTCTCGAGGCCGTCCTTGGTCTTGGCGGAGACGTCGGCGTAGACGGTGTCCCCTCCCCATTCCTCCGGATTCAGGTCGTGGCCCGCGAGCTCGGTGCGGACGCGGTTGACATCGGCGCCCTCGACGTCGATCTTGTTGACGGCGACGAGGATCGGGACCTCGGCGGCACGGGCGTGGTCGATCGCCTCGACGGTCTGCGGCATCACGCCGTCGTCGGCGGCTACGACGATCACGGCCACGTCGGTGACCTTGGCGCCGCGGGCGCGCATCGCCGTGAAGGCTTGGTGGCCGGGGGTGTCGAGGAAGGTGATGGTCTTGTCGTCGTGGTGGACCTGGTAGGCGCCGATGTGCTGGGTGATCCCGCCGGCCTCTCCCGCCGCGACCTCGGTCTGGCGGATCGCGTCGAGCAGCGAGGTCTTTCCGTGGTCCACGTGGCCCATGATCGTGATCACCGGCGGGCGGTCCTCGAGGTCGCCCTCGTCGTCGACGATCTGCTCGACCTCGACCTCCTCCTCGGCGGCGGTGACGATCTCCACCTTGCGGTCGAATTTCTTCGCGATCGCCTCGACCTGGTCGTCGGTCAGCGTCTGGGTCAGGGTCGCCATCTCGCCGCTCTCCATCAGGGCCTTGATCACCTCGGCGGATCCGAGGCCGAGTGACTCGGCGACTTCGCGCACGGTCGCCCCGGCGGCGACGCGGTTGATCGGGGCCTCTTCGGGCGCCTCCTGCGTCTTGTCCTCCGGCTCTTCGAGCAGCGGCTTGCGCCTGCGCCCTCCGCGGCGGCGCGGCGGGCGAGGCGGCGGCTGGTTCTTGGCGATGTGGTCGCGGCGGGCCGCCTGCGAGTCGATGACCACGCGCCTGCGCTTCTTGCCGGCCAGGCTCCCACCTGCACCGTCGCCGCCGGGCTGGACCGCGGCGGCCGGCTTCGCGCCTGCCGGCGGAGCCTCTGACTTCGGCGCGGGCATCGCGGCAGCGGCCTTCGTGGCCGGTGCCTTCTTGGCCGCGGCTGCCTTCTTCGCGGCGGCAGGCTTCTTGACGGCGGGCGGTGCCTTGGTGGCCGTCGCGCCGCTGCCCGAGCCGCCGGCGCCCTTGAGCGCGGCGAGCGCCTCGGACTCCTCGACATTGGACTGTGCGGCCTTCGCCTCGACCCCCGCGGCGTGCAGCTTCTCGAGCAGCTCCTTGCTCGTCAGGCCCTGGGCCTTGGCAATCTCATGGACGCGCTTCTTCGCCACCCGGCCTTACTCCTTCGCCTCGTCGTCGGAGCCGCCCACGGCCGCCTCCTCGGCCTCAGCCTCAGAGTCGCCGGTGTCCTCGGCAGCGGGCTCGGCATCGTCCGAGTCTGGCTCGTCGTCGCCTGAATCGTCGGCCTCCGGCTCGCCGTCGTCCACCTCGTCGGGCTCGTCGGCGGGCTCCTCCGCGGCGCTCGCTGGAGTCGGGCTCGTCCTCGGTGTCGTCGGTCGCCTCGGCCTCGGGCTCGTCGTCCGAGTCCTCGTCGTCCAGTCCTCGTCGTCCTCGTCGTCGGATTCCTCGCCGCCCGACTCCTCCGGCTCCTCGGCGTCGCTGTCCTCAGCGGCGTCGCCACCCTCGGCCTCCTCTGCCTCGGCGGCCTCCGCGGCTGCGGCTGCCTCGGCCGCTTCCTTCTCCGCCTGGGCGGCCGCCTCTGCCTCGGCGGCGGCGGCGGCCTCGTCGAACTGGCTCTCGGCCCCCTCGACGATGGGCGCAATATCCGAGTCGCTCGCTTCGGGGTCGGCGAGCTTCGCGATCTCCTCCTCGGAGAGCGGATCCAGCACGGCGACCTGGTTGGTCGAGAAGCGGGCCAGCGACTGGTGCTGGGGCAGGCCGCAGTAGTGCGAGCCCTCGAGGCCCGCGTTGGGGCAGCGGCGGCCGGTGGTCAGAACCGCCATGCAGCGGCCGTCGGCGGCCTCCTCGCCCTCGTACTCGATGTCCTGCTCCTGCGAGGCGAAGTCGGTCTCGGAGGTGATGTCCACCTTCCAGCCCGTCAGCCGCGCCGCGAGGCGGGCGTTCTGGCCGTCGCGGCCGATCGCCAGGGAGAGCTGGTCGTCGGGGACGATGACCGTCGCCTCCTTGGTCTCGTCGTCAACCAGGACCTCGCGCACGCGCGCCGGGCTCAGCGCCTTGGCGACGAAGCGGGCGGGCTCGTCGTTGTAGGGAATGATGTCGATCTTCTCGCCGCGCAGCTCGGACACGACCATGCGGACGCGCGAGCCTCGGGGCCCGACGCAGGCGCCGACGGGGTCGACCCCGTCCGCGTGCGAGATGACCGCGATCTTCGAGCGCCAGCCGGGCTCCCGGGCGACGCCGGTGATCTCGACCAGCTTGTCGGCGATCTCGGGAACCTCGAGCTCGAAGAGCTTCTTGATCAGCTCGGAGTTGCGGCGCGAGACGACGATGCTCGGGCCCTTGGTGTCGGCCGAGACGTCGGTGATCACGGCCTTGACCCGCGCGCCGTGGTCGTAGCGCTCGTTGTAGACCTGCTCTGAACGGGGCAGCAGCGCCTCGACCCGCTCGCGCAGCTGGACCAGCGTGTAGCGGTTGTCGGACTGCTGGATGATTCCGGTGACCAGCTCGCCGACGCGGTCCTTGTACTCCTCGTACATCATCCCGCGCTCGGCCTCGCGGATCCGCTGGAGGATCACCTGCTTGGCCGTCTGGGCGGCGATGCGGCCGAAGTCGTCGGGGGTGACGTCCTGGGTCTTGAGGTCGTCTACGAAGGGCGCGAGCCGCTCGGGCTCGACCTCGGGCTCGACTCGCCTCGCGCCGCTCGCCCGTCTCGGGGTCGACGACGGGGCCGGTCTGCTGGATCTCGGGCACGGGCTCGCCGGCGGCCTCGGCCGCCTCGGCGATCTGAAGCTGCTCCTCGAACTGCTCGTCGAGCAGCCGCGTCTCGAGGTCGTCGGGGACCTTGAGCTCGAAGACGCGGAAGTCCGCGGTTCCGTGGTCGAGCTCGACCTTCGCGTACTTGGCGGCGCCGGGGGTCTTCTTGTAGGCCGAGAGCAGCGCGTCGGCGAGCGCGTCCATCAGGGTGTCGGACGCGATGCCCTTCTCGAGCTTCGAGCGCCTTGACGGCGTCAACGATCTCCTGAGTCACGCTGCTCACCTCCGTCTGGTTCTCCTCCAAAAGATTGGAGCGGCGCACCGCGTCGAGCGGGATCGTCACGCCGTCGCCCGGATCCGCGACGCTCACCTGGTCGTCGTCGGCGCTCTCGAGCAGGCCGGTGAAGCTCCGGCGGCCCTCGATCTCCTCGCTCGTCTTGACGCGAACCGGTGCCCGACGAACTGCCGGAAGTGCTCGGGCTTGGTCAGCGGGCGCTCGGGCCCGGGCGAGGCGACCTCGAGCGACCACTCCTCGTTGATGTCGGGGAGCAGCTGCGTGACCGGTCTCGCACAGCGCGAGATCCACCCCGGCTCGCGGTCGATCACGAGGCGAAGACGCTCGGCGGCCGGCGCGCTCGAGCGCGAGCAGCTCGACGTCCGGCTGCGACTCGCGCAGCCTGCTCCTCGACCGTCTTCGGTGATCTCCTCAAGCTCTCTGTCGCTCATCCTCGGTGTCCTCGTGCCTGTTCTCGCCGGTTTGGTGCCCAAAAAAAGGCGGGCCTGCGCCCACCTTTCGTACCACGATCGGTGAAGAAAAGTTCGCAGGCGAGTATAGCCCCGGTCAGGCGAGCCGCAAGCGTGGCGCTAGACCTCGATCGAGACGGTCACGGGCCCGTCGTTGACGAGCGCGACCCCCATGCACGCGCCGAAGACCCCCTTCTTCGCGCCGAGCCGCTCGCACAACCTGTCGTAGAGCGGCTCCGCCTGCTCGCCGGGCGCCGCCTGGATGTAGCTCGGCCGGTTGCCCTTCCGCGTGTCTCCGTACAGGGTGAACTGGCTGACGCAGAGGACCTCGCGGTCGCCGAGCGGCTCGTTCATCCGCCCCTCGGCGTCGTCGAAGATCCGCAGCTTGGCACCTTGTCGGCGAGCCGGTCCGCCTCCGCCTCGGTGTCGTCCACCGACACCCCGAGCAGGACCAGCATCCCGGGCCCGATCTGGGCGACCCGCTCGCCCTCGACGTCGACGGCCGCCTGGCTGACCCGCTGGACGAGCGCGCGCATCGGCCGATCCTACGTCGCGTGAGCGCCCCGGCTGGAATACTCAGGCCGATGACACCCAGGGACATCGATGTGCTGCAAGATCAGTTCGAAGCCACGAACGAGCGCGACTTCGAGCGGGCAATGAGCCACTACTCGGAGGATGTCGTGCTCGTCGTTCACCCCGACGCGTTCCTCGACGCCGGCACCTTCGAAGGAAAGGAAGCGGTCGGTAGGTACTTCGGCGAGTGGTTCGCGACGTTCGAGCCCGGGTACCACTTCGAACTCGACCTGACGCGCGACCTGGGCGAGTCAGTCCTGATGGTTGCGACCCACAGGGGCGTGGAAGGACGAGCGGCATCGAGGTCCACAACAAGACCGGCTACCACTACACGTTCCGCAACGGGAAGATCGCCCGGCATCGAGATCTTCGCCGACGCAGACGCAGCGGTTGCCGCCGCCGAGACCGGTGAATAGCCGGAGCTAGCCCGCCAGGGAGGCGAGCCGCTCGCGGTAGATCGCGGTAGTCGCGGCGGTCGGGACGCAGGTTCGCGGCGAGGGCCAGGTGGTGGCGGGCGCGCTTCATCTCGCCGATCTTCGTCAGTGAGCGGCCGAGGCAGAAGTGCGCGTAGTCGTCCACCGGGTGGGTCTCGACGACGGCCTC
The DNA here is from genome assembly GCA_963839875.1 of uncultured Solirubrobacterales bacterium. GTDB lineage: Bacteria > Actinomycetota > Thermoleophilia > Solirubrobacterales > 70-9 > CAVUAT01. The sequence goes on along the minus strand of CAWIWP010000003.1, from coordinate 500,257 downwards.
GAACTCCGTGGCGGCCTCGCCGTAGTGGCGACTGCGGAAGAGCGCGCGGCCGAGCGCCTCGCGGACCGAGCTCTTCTCGGGAGCCTGGTCGGCGACCTCCTTGAGCGGCACCGTCGCCTGCTCGAAGTCCCCGTCCTCGAGGAGCTCGATACCCCGCCTGTACTTGAGGTAGAGCGACTCGTCTCATCTGAATCAGGCTACCGAGCAGGTCAAACGGTGCTGCCGGCCCGGATCGCCTCGACGCGGTCGAGGATCGCGTCGGCGACCCTCTCCTTCGAGGCCAGCGGGACGTGGTGCTCGCCGGAGGCCTCGACGATCGTGACCTCGTTCTCGCCCGACTCGAACCCGATCTCGGCCCGGGAGACGTCGTTGAAGACGATCGCGTCGGCGCCCTTGCGGACGAGCTTCTCCTTCGCCCGGTCGATCGAGCCACCGGTCTCCGCGGCGAAGCCGATCAGCGTCTGGCCTTCGCGGCGGCGGGAGCCGAGCGCGGCGAGGATGTCCTCGGTCGGCTCGAGGTCGAGCTCGATGCCCCCGAGCCCTCGCGGGCGATCTTCGAATCGGCGGAGGCGGAGGGGCGGAAGTCGGCGGGGGCCGCCGCCATCAGCAGGACGTCGGCCGAATCGAACTCCGCCTCGAGAGCCGTCTCGAGCTCGGATGCGGTCTCGACGTCGACGCGGCGGACCGCCGGCGTGGCGGGGAGCGCAACATTGGCGGCGACCAGGGTGACCTCGGCGCCGCGGCGGGCGGCCTGCTCGGCGAGCGCCAGCCCCATCCGCCCCGCGGAGCGGTTGCCGATGTAGCGGACGGGGTCGATCGGCTCGCGGGTCCCGCCGGCGGAGACCAGGACGCGGAGCCCGTCCCAGGGACCGCTCGGGCCGGGGACCGCGGCCTCGATCGCCTCCAAGAGCCGGCGGGGATCGGGCAGGCGCCCGACGCCGTGCTCGCCGCGTGAGGCCAGCGCGCCCTCCTCGGGCTCGATCACGGTGACGCCGCGCTCGCGGAGCGTCGGCGACGTTGGCCTGGGTCGCGGCGTCGCGATACATGCGGTCGTTCATCGCCGGTGCGACGAGTCTCGGCGCGGCGCAGGCGAGGAAGGAGGTGGTGACCATCGAGTCGGCCATTCCCGCGGCGAGCTTGGCGAGGGTGTTGGCCGAAGCGGGCGCTACGAGATAGGCATCCGCGTTGGCGACGACCTCGAGATGGCCGATCGGGTCGTGGCCGGGCTCGGGGTCCCCCGGGAAAGCGCCGCGGGCCGGATCCCGGTCGAACTCACCCTCGAGGACGGGGGCGCCGACGATCCCTTCGAACGAGGCCGCTCCGACGAAGCGCTTGGCCGCCGGGGTCATCAGCACCCTGACCGCGTGGCCCTCGCTTGTCGCCAGGCGCGCAAGCTCCAGGGCCTTGTAGGCCGCGATGCCGCCACTCACTCCGAGCAGGATGCGGGCCATCCGGAGCCCTCCTTGAAAGAGCTAAGCCTTGTACTCGTACTTGAGCTTGCCCGCTGCCGTCTCCTCGAGGGCGATCGTCAGGTAGTTCCCGGTGCCGGTTTCGACCATCGGCGGGGTGAACTCACCGTACGCGCCCTCGGAGAGGGAGTGGTAGTAGGCATTGATCTGACGCGCTCGCTTCGCGGCCACCACGACGGCGGCGTAGTGCGAGTCGGTGTGATCGAGGAGCTTGTCGACGCGAGGCTTGATCATTCGGGAGTCATTGTAGGGCGAGCTGGGATCGGACGAGCTTTTCCAGCTCTGAAGCCGAATCCTGCACGTCCTCGTTCACGATCCGGAAATGGAAGTCACCGGCGGATTCGAGCTCGACCTCGGCCCGGCTGAGCCGCTTCTCGATCTCCTCGGGGCTGTCGGTGTCCCTGCCCTCGAGCCGGTCGCGGAGCGCCGCGGCGTCGGGCGGCTCGATGAAGATCTGGACGGCCTCGGGCATCGACTCCCTGATCTGGCCGGCACCGAGCACCTCGATCTCCAGGACCACCGACCGCCCGGCGGCGAGGCACTCGTCCACTACGGAGCGCAGGGTCCCGTAGCGGTTGCCGGCGTAGGTGGCGTGCTCGAGGAACTCGCCCGCTTCGACCCGAGCCGCGAACTCCTCGTCGGTCAGGAACTGGTAGTCGCGCCCGTCCACCTCCCCGGGCCTCGGGTTGCGGGTCGTCGCCGAAACCGACAGCTCCAGCTCGGGGATCGCCTCGAGCAGCTTCGCGATCAGCGTTCCCTTGCCGACACCCGACGGCCCCGTGATCACGAAGACCTTTCCGCGGGTCTGGGCCACGGCGGGACCCTAACCGGAGCGCCCGTCGCTAAATCGATCCGCTACTTCGAGCGGAGCTGTCCGACGAGCTCGGAGCGCTGGCGCTCGGAGAGCCCGCCGATCGTCTTCGACGGAGAGATCCGGCACTGGTTCAGGATCCGGTTCGTCTTCACCCGGCCGTACTTCGGGACGGCGAGCAGCATGTCCAGGACCTTGGCGGTGAGGACGTACTCGGGCGGGTCCAGAAGGAGCGTCTGGATGTTCGCCTTTCCACCCTTGAGATCCCGCTTCAGCTTCGCGCGCTTCGAGCGAATGTTGTTGGCCCGCTTCAGCGCTTCCATCCTCTGATCCAACGACCTCTCCGGTGCCGCGTTGGAGGTCTGGACGGAGGCCTTCATCGGGCGGCAGTATATCCGCGGTCCCGCAAGCCGCCATCACCATTTTCAACGCATTTACGAAATCCCCGCTCTACGCGGAACTCGCGTCCAGCTGCAGGGACTTCAGTTCCGCCGCGACCCGAGAGCCCGCGGCGGGGTCTCGGAAGCTTTCCGTGCCGACTGCCACGAGCGAGGCGCCGGCGGCGAGCAGGTCGTCGGCATGCCTTCCGGTCGAGACTCCGCCCATCGCGACGATCGGGAGCGCGACCGCCGCGCTGACCTCGCGGACCTGGTTCAGCGCGATCGAGCGGACGGCAGAGCCCGAGAGCCCGCCCCGCTCCGCCCCGAGCCAGGGCTCGCCGGTGTCCGGGTCCATCGCAACCGCGCGCAGGGTGTTGATCAGGGAGACGGCGTCCGCCCCTCCCTCGGCGGCCGCGAGAGCCACCGGAGCGGGATGGACGTTCGGGGTCAGCTTCACGATCAACGGCAGGTCGGTCAGGGGTCGCACGGCCTCGAGCAGCGAGCGGGCCTCGTCCGGCGACTCTCCGACGACGAGGCCGGAGTGGACATTCGGACAGGAGACGTTCAGCTCCAGGGCCGCGACCTCGTCGCGCGACCCGATCCCCTCAACCAGCTCGGCGAACTGCTCGTGGCTCGTCCCCATCACCGAGACGATCAAGGGAACCGGCAGCTCCGCCAGCTCGGGCAGGTCGGACTCGACGAAGCCGCGGAGGCCCTTGCCCGGCAGGCCGATCGAGTTGATCATCCCGGAGGGCGTCTCCCAAAGCCGGGGCGGCGGGTTGCCCGGGCGCGGCTCCGGGGTGATCGTCTTGGAGACGAACGCGGAGAAGGGAAAGCGCTCGAGCAGCTCGTCGCCGAAGGCGCGGCGCGCGGCGATCGCGTCGAAGGTCCCGGAGCCGTTGACGATCGGGTGGGCGAGCGGGATGCCGCAGAACTCCAGCCCCGTCATCAGTGACCCCCCGCCATCAATGACCTCCAGAACCTGGGATCAGGGCGGTCTCGATCTCGTCGCCGCGGACGACCGGGCCGTCCACGCAGAGGCGCACGTACCCACCAGAAGCCACGGGCACGGCGCACCCGAAGCAGGCGCCGAACCCGCACGCCATCGGCGCCTCCATCGCGAGCTCGACCGGGACGCCGCGCTCGGCGCAGAGTGCGCGCACCGCCTCGAGCATCGCCGGCGGCCCGCACGAATAGACCGCGGCGCTGGCCACGTCGTCGCCTTGGAGCAGGAGCGAGAGCAGATCGGTGACGTAGCCCTGGTGGCCCTGGTGGCCGTCCTCGGTGGCGATCTTCATCTCAGTGCAGCGAAAGAGGTCCTGGCCACCCGAGCGCTCGCGATCCCGGTAGCCGAGCAGGACGCGCGTGGGCACTCCCGCGCCGGAGAGCCTGCGGCGCCACAGAGCCAGCGGGGCGACGCCGATGCCCCCGCCCACGAGGATCGCCCCCGCCGCGTCGGGGTTCAGCTCAGACGGCGCGGCGAACGGACGGCCCAGCGGACCGGTGATCCAGAGGTCCTCGCCCTCCTCCAGCCCGACCAGCCGGCCCGTTCCCGGGCCGACGTCGTGGACCAGGAAGTCGAGGCGGACGCCGCCGGGCTCGGGATCGCAGTCGGCGACCGAGAAGGCGCGCGCCAAGTAGGGCCTGCCCTCCGGGCCTCCCCACCCCGCGCGCGAGGCCAGCATGTAGAACTGCCCCGCGGCGGGCTCGGGACCCTCCTCGTCCAAGACGGAGAAGACCCGGTAGCCACCCGAGGGGATGTTGCGGGTGACGCGGCAGGCGCGACGGCCGAACGGCGCCGTGACCCGGGCACCGAGGTCCACCGCCGCCTTGGGGCTCACCGCCTTGAGGCCTCGTCAGCGGCCGGGGTATGCAGGTCCTGGAGCGCGACCACGTCGGCGTCTCCCTCGAGCTGCGCCGAGATCGCGCGCGCCGCGGCGGAGGCGCCGGTCATCGTCGTGATGCAGGGGATGCCGTGGCGGACGGCCTCGCTGCGGATCTCGTATCCGTCCGTGCGGGCCTCGGTTCCAGTGGGCGTGTTGATCAGCATTTCGACCTCGCCGTCGCGGATGCAGTCCACGACGTTCGGAGAGCCCTCGCCGATCTTCTTGATCTCCCGGACGGGAACACCCATCCGCGAGACAGCCTGCGCCGTGCCCGAGGTCGCGATCACCTCGAAGCCGAGATCGTGGAAGCGGGTGGCGATCTGTGTCGCCATCGCCTTGTCGGAGTCGGTGACGCTGATGAAGATGGTTCCCTTCGCGGGGAGCTCCACACCCGCCGCGGCCTGGGCCTTCGCGAACGCGGTCGGGAAGTCGGGCGCGATTCCCATCACCTCACCGGTGCTCTTCATCTCAGGACCCAGCATGGCGTCGGCGCCGGCGAAGCGGGCGAACGGCAGCACGGCCTCCTTGACGCTCACGTGCTGAGGCTCCTCGGAGGGAAGGTCGAGGTCGGCGACCCTCTCCCCCAGCATCAGCCGGCAGGCGAGCTTGGCGAGAGGCGCGCCGATCGCCTTCGAGACGAAGGGCACGGTGCGCGACGCGCGCGGGTTGGCCTCGATCACGAAGAGCTCGCCGTCGGAGACCGCGTACTGGATGTTGATCAGGCCGATGACTCCGAGCTCCAGTGCGATCCGCCTGGTCGTCTTGCGGATCTCGTCCTGCATCGTCTGGCCGAGGCTCATCGGAGGGATGACGCAGGCCGAGTCGCCCGAGTGGACCCCCGCCTCCTCGACGTGCTGCATCACCGCCGCGACGAAGCACTCCTCCCCGTCGCAGAGGGCGTCGACGTCGACCTCGATCGCGTTCTCGAGGAAGCGGTCCAGCAGCAGCGGGTGCTCCTGGTCGGCCTTGACGTTCGCGTCGAGGTAGGCCGACAGCGCGTCGCCCGAGTAACAGATCTCCATCGCGCGGCCGCCGAGCACGTAGCTGGGGCGAACGAGGAGAGGGAAGCCCACGTCCTCGGCGATCGAGACCGCCTCCTCGGCGGAGAGCGCGGTCCCATATGGAGGGTGCTTGATACCGAGCCGGCGGAGCAGGGCGCCGAAGCGCCCGCGGTCCTCGGCCAGGTCGATGGCGTCAACGGGGGTCCCGAGCAGCTTCAGCCCCGCCTCCTCGAGCTCCTTCGCGAGCCGCAGCGGCGTCTGCCCGCCGAACTGGACGATGACTCCCTCCGGGTTCTCCACGGCCGCGATCGCCAGGACGTCGCCGATCGTGAGCGGCTCGAAGTAGAGGCGGTCCGAGGTGTCGTAGTCGGTCGAGACCGTCTCGGGGTTGCAGTTGACCATCACCGCTTCTCGGCCCATGTCGCGAACTGTCATCGCGGCGTGGACGCAGCAGTAGTCGAACTCGATCCCCTGGCCGATCCGGTTGGGGCCGGACCCCAGGATCATCACCGAGGGGCCGTCGCCGCGGTCGACCTCGGACTCGGGCGGGCCGCCGTTGGCCCGCTCGTGGGCCGAGTAGAAGTACGGGGTGCGGGCCTCGAACTCGGCCGCGCAGGTGTCCACCGACTTGAAGGTGCGGGTGAGGCCGGCTGTCCCGTCGCCCTCGGTCGCAAGCGCGTGGAGCTCGCGGAGGAACCAGAGGTCGATCATCGTCGCCTCGTGGACCGCGTCGATCTCGACGCCGCGCTCGAACGCGGCGGCGATCAGGTCGAATCGGTCGGACGAAGGCGTCGCGAGCCGCTCGAGCAGCTCGCCCGTCGAGGCCGGGATGTCCGCCGGCTCGTCGAGCTCGCGCGAGCGCATGGCCTTCGAGAAGGACTCGCGGAAGGTCCGCCCCATCGCCATCGCCTCGCCGACCGACTTCATGTGGGTCGTCAGCTCCCCTTCGGCCCCCGGGAACTTCTCGAACGCGAAGCGGGGGATCTTGGTGACGACGTAGTCGATGGTCGGCTCGAACGCGGCGGGTGTGGCGCGGGTGATGTCGTTGGGGATCTCCTCGAGCGCGTAGCCGACCGCGAGCTTCGCGGCCATCTTCGCGATCGGGAAGCCGGTCGCCTTCGACGCCAGCGCCGACGAGCGCGACACACGAGGGTTCATCTCGATCACGACGATCTCGCCCGTCTCGGGGCTGACGGCGAACTGGACGTTGGAGCCGCCCGTCTCGACGCCGACCGCGCGGATCACCTTGATCGCCTGGTCGCGGAGCTCCTGGTAGAGGCCGTCGGTAAGCGTCTGAGCCGGGGCCACCGTCACCGAGTCGCCGGTGTGGACGCCCATCGGGTCGATGTTCTCGATCGAGCAGATGATCACGACGTTGTCGTTGCGGTCCCGCATCACCTCGAGCTCGAACTCGCCCCAGCCGATCACCGACTCCTCGACCAGCACCTGGTTGATCGGACTGGCGGCGAGGCCCTCCGAGACGACCTGGCGGAGCTCGGTCTCGGTCCGCCCCACTCCCCCGCCCTGGCCTCCCATCGTGAACGCGGGCCGCACGATCGCGGGGAGCTTGATCTCGCCCTCGGCCATGCCGCGCTCGACCTGGTCGATGGAGCTGACGATGGTTGACCACGGCACCCGCAGGCCGGCGCCCTCCATCGTGTCGCGGAAGGCCTCGCGGTCCTCGGCGCGGTGAATGGCGTCGTAGTCGGCGCCGATCAGCTCGACCCCGTGCTTCTTCAGCGTCCCGTCGTCGTGGAGCTGCTTGGCGAGGTTCAGCGCCGTCTGGCCTCCCAGGGTCGGGAGCAGCGCGTCGGGGCGCTCCCGTTCGATCACCTTGGTGACCGGGCCGGGCAGCAGCGGCTCGACATAGGTCCGGCCGGCGAACTCGGGGTCGGTCATGATCGTCGCCGGGTTCGAGTTGACGAGCACGACCTCGTAGCCCTCCTCCAGCAGCACCTTGCAGGCCTGGACGCCGGAGTAGTCGAACTCGGCCGCCTGCCCGATCACGATCGGGCCGGAGCCGATCAGCAGGATCTTCTCGATGTCCTCGCGGCGAGGCATCAGGCGATCCCCGCCCGCTCCAGGGCAGCGTCGTGGGAGCCGATCGTCGTCGCCCGGTGGATCTGCCGGCCGTCATCGGTCTCGAAGACCGTGGCCATCTCCTGGGTCAGCTCGGCGTCGCTGGTCCGGCCGCGGAGCCGCATCGTGGCGAGGAAGACCACGGCGCCGTCGGCCTCGCGGTACTCGCGCTTCTCGTAGGAGACGTCGAAAGAACCCGTCAGATCGCCGAACCACTCGCGAACGCCGTCCAGGCCCGCGTAGTCCCGTCCCTCGACGGCGTCACCCACCATCGAGGTGAAGCGGACCTCCGGGGCGGCCACCGCCTCGACCTCCATCATCGCCGAGTCGAGATCAGTGCGCTCGAGCGCGTCGAACATCCGCTCGAGGCCAGGGACAAGCTCGGACGACACGGACGTCATCACTTCGCCCCCGCCTCCGCCATCTCGATGAACCGGTCGAACAGGTGGCGCGCGTCGTGGGGGCCCGGGCCGGCCTCGGGGTGGTACTGGACCGTGCAGCCGGGGACGTCCTTCAGGACGAGGCCCTCGACCGTGCGGTCGTAGAGGTTCAGGTGGGAGAGCTCAGCCTCGCCGAAGTCGGTGGTCCAGCGGACCGGCTCGTCGGCTTCGATCTTCTCCTCGCCGCCCGGACCGGCGACTGCGAACCCGTGGTTCTGGGAGGTGATGTCGATCCGGCCCGTCTCGAGGTCCTTGACGGGGTGGTTTGCGCCGCGGTGGCCGAACGGGAGCTTGAAGGTGTCGAGCCCGACCGCCCGGCAGAGGAGCTGGTGGCCGAGGCAGATGCCGACCACCGGCTTTTTCCCGATCACGCCGCGGACGTTCTCGACGACGTAGTCGAGCGCCGCGGGGTCTCCGGGGCCGTTGGCGAGGAACACCAGGTCGGGGTCGCGGGCGAGAACGTCCTCGGCGGAGGAGTCGCAGGGCAGCAGGGTCACCTTCGCTCCGCGCTCGCGGAGCTGGCGGACGATCGAGAGCTTGATCCCGGTGTCGAGTCCGACGACGTGCGGGCCGTCTCCGCCGAACTCGATGGGCTCGCCGGGGGTCACCGTCTTCGCGAAGTCGGCGCCCGTCATCGACGGCTCGGAGTCCACGAGCTCGCGCGCCTCGGCCTCGGCCAGCTCCGCTGGGAAGATGCCGCCGCGCATCGCCCCGCCGTCGCGCAGCCGGCGGACCAGCGCGCGGGTGTCGACCCCCGTTATCGCCGGGATCCCACAGTCGCGCAGCCAGTCGAGCCAGCCGCCCTCGGCGCTGGCGGCGTCCTCGCCGTTCTTGGCGTCGCGCATGATCACGCCGCGGGCGTGGATCCGGTCGGACTCCATCGCTTCGGCACGAGACCCCGTAGTTGCCGATCAGCGGATAGGTGAAGGTGATGATCTGCCCCGCGTAGCTGGGGTCGGTGACCGACTCCTGGTAGCCGGTCATCGACGTGTTGAAGACGACCTCGCCGGTCGTCCGGCCGGGATCGCCGACGAGATCGCCGTCGAGGCGGGTGCCGTCCTCGAGCAGGAGGTATCCCGGCTCAGCGCTCACGGGGGTCTTCTTCGCCTCGGGGGCGCCGGGGTTCGGCGCGAACTCGAGGATCAGCTTCTGCACCGACTTGAACTCGTCCGTACCGGCACGGCGGACCAACTCGAAGAGCGCCGTCTCGACGCTGGTCAGGACCGCGCCCGCCTGCTCCATCTTGTTGAGCCCGACACGCCTGTTCTGCTCGAAGCGCGACCCGACCGCGTCCTCGGGCACGTGCACCTCCAATCCCCGACTCGAGCAGGTCGAGCGACGGTCTGGTTGACGCAGACGTGCGTCTCGATTCCGCAGACGAGCGCCTGGTCGCGGCCGCCGAGATCGAAGCCGTCGGCCTCGGCTGCGGAGAAGCACGACCTTGTCGATGCGGCTCGGTCCCTTCGGGAAGTGATCGGAGACCTCGGGCACCGTCGCCCCGAGGCCCTTCGGGTACTGCTCGGTCGCGATCGAGGGGACGCCGGTCAGCGTCGGCACCGCGAACCAGCGTCGCGACCGACGAGCGCGACCCGCTCGAAGTCGGGGATCGCCTGCGAAAGCCCTCCTGCAGGTCGACCACGACCAGCGCCGCGCGGTCGGGATCGAGGCGCCCGGCGCGGCCATCACGCGACCCCCATCGCGAAGCTCCGCTGCCGGTAGGCGACGCGGCCGTCGGCGACCGTCATCTGGACCCGGCCGGTCAGCTCGTGGCCGGCGAAGCAGGAGTTGTGCGACCGCGACTCGTAGCCGTCCTCGCCGGCGATCCACTCCGCCGCCGGGTCGACCAGGGCGATGTTCGCGCGGCGGCCCGCCGCGAGGCGCGGAGCCTCGATCCCGAACGGCTCGCCGCCGCAGGTCATCTTCTCGACCAGCAGTGCCAGATCGATCACGCCGGGCAGGACCAGCTCGGTGTGCAGCACCGCGAACGCCGTCTCCAGGCCCGTCACCCCCATCGCGGCCTGCTCGAAGGGAATCTCCTTCTCCTCGGAGGCGTGGGGCGCGTGGTCGGTGGCGACGCAGTCGATGGTCCCGTCGACGAGGCCCTCGATCAGCGCCCGGCGGTCGTCCTCGGTACGCAGCGGCGGGTTCATCTTGAAACGGGCGTCGAGGCTGCGGACCTCCTCGTCGGTCAGGGTCAGGTGGTGCGGCGAGGCCTCGCAGGTGACCTGGACACCCGAGTCCTTGGCCGCCCGGATGGCCTCGACCGAGGCGCGAGCCGAGAGGTGCTGGACGTGGATCCTGCCCCCCTCATACAGGGCGAGCGCGCAGTCGCGGGCGATCATCGTCGACTCCGAGACGGCGGGGACGCCCTCCATCCCGAGAATCGCCGAGACCTCTCCCTCGTGCATGACGCCTGCACCCGAGAGGTCGGGATCCTCCTCGTGGAGGGCGATGACCCCGCCGGCGAGCTGCTGGTACTGGAGCGCCCTGCGCAGGACGCGGGCGCTGCGAATGGGCACGCCGTCGTCGGAGAATGCGATCGCGCCCTCGTCGCGGAGCTCGGCCATCTCGGTCAGCTCCTCGCCCGCCATCCCGCGGGTCACGTTGGCGACGAACCCCGTCGGGATCGATGCCTCGCGCTCGGCGAGGTCGCGCACGGAGCCCAGGACTGAGGCCGAATCGATCGGCGGGGTGGTGTTCGCCATGGCGATCACCGCGCAGTAGCCGCCGGCGGCAGCGGCGCGGGTGCCGGTCTCGAGGTCCTCCTTGTGCTCCTGGCCGGGGACGCGGAAGTGGACGTGCGGATCCACGAAGGCCGGGAGCGCGAGCAGGCCGTCGGCCTCGACCAGCTCGGCGCCCTCCGGTGCGTCGGCCCCGGGCTCCGCCAGCTCGGCGAGCTCGCCGCCGCGAACCACGATGTCGCGAACCTCGTCGATCTCCTCGCGCGGGTCGAAGACCCGGGCACCGCGAATGACGAGGTCGGCTTCCTCGCCGCCACGGCTGACGAGCCACTCTTGGCTCACGCGGGCGTCCCGATCCGCGGCGGGGTGTCCACCGGCTCGGGGCCCGGCGCCACCGGGCGGTCGCTTCCGGTCAGGAGCTCGTAGAGGATCGCCATGCGGACGACGAGCCCGCTCTCGACCTGGGCCGAGATCAGCGATTGCGGGGAGTCGATCACCTCGGGCGAGAGCTCGACCCCGCGATTGACCGGGCCCGGGTGCATCAGGAGCTGGCGGGGCGTCAGCCGGCGCGAATCGATCTGGTAGCGCATCGCGTACTCGCGGAGCGAGGGGACGAAGCTCTCGCTCATCCGCTCCTGCTGCATCCGCAGCGCGTAGACGACGTCGGCCTCTCCAATCCCCTGGATGTCGGTGGACACCGTGACGCCCGTGGCCTCGGCGATCCCGCGCGGGATCAGCGTCGGCGGGCCGCAGAGTGTCACCTCGGCGCCCATCGCCTGGAAGGCGATCAGGCAGGAGCGGGCGACGCGGCTGTGGAGGACGTCGCCGACGATCCAGATCTTCACTCCCTCGAGCGTGCCGAGCCGCTGGCGCAGCGTGAAGACGTCGAGCAGCGCCTGGCTCGGGTGCTCGTGCTTGCCGTCGCCGGCGTTGACGACCGCGGCGTCGGTCCAGCGGGCGACGAGGTTCGCCGCGCCCGCGAAGGGCGAGCGGATCACGATGATCGCCGGGTCGTAGGCCGACAGGGTCGAGATCGTGTCCTTCAGGCTCTCGCCCTTGTCCACCGCCGAGCCCTGCGCCTTGACGCTCACCAGGTCGGCGGAGAGGCGCTTGGCGGCGAGCTCGAACGAGCTGCTGGTGCGGGTGCTCGACTCGTAGAAGAGGTTCACCACGGTGCGGCCGCGCAGGGTCGGCACCTTCTTGATGTCGCGCTTCCCGACCTCGGCGAAGCTCTGGGCGCGGTCGAGGATGCGCTCGATCTCGGGGCGCTCCAGGTCCTCGACGCTCAGCAGGTGCTTCATGCGTCCTCCCCTCCAGTCGCGGCAGGCTCTCCCGCGGGCACGATCGCGACCTCGTCGCGGCCGTCGGTCTCCTCCAAGCGCACGTGGACCCTCTCCCCGGGCGCCGTCGGCAGGTTCTTGCCGACGTAGTCGGGGCGGATCGGGGAGCTCGCGGTGGCCCCGGTCCGCGATCACCGCGAGCTGTATGCGGGCGGGCCTTCCGTAGTCGAAGAGCGCGTCGATCGCAGCGCGGACGGTCCGGCCCGTGTAGAGGACGTCGTCCACCAGGATCACGGTGCGCCCCTCGAGGTCGAAGTCGAGGTGGGAGTCGTGGACGACCGGAGCGGGCAGCCGCTCCCGGCTGCCGACGTCGTCGCGGTAGAAGGTGATGTCGATGTCGCCGAGGGGGACCTCGGCGTCGCTCAGCTCGCCGATCATCTCGTGGAGGCGCTTCGAGAGGACCGCGCCGCGGGTGTGGATGCCGACCAGCGCGATGGCGGCGTCGTCATCCTGGCTCCGCTCGACGATCTCATGCGCGATCCGGACCAGCGTGCTGCGCAGGTCGTCAGGACCGATGACGGTCTTCTCGCTCACTCTGTCGCTCCTTCCCGGCCTCTCTGGACCGGTGTTAAAGGGGCATCTGTTCGCTGCTTCGCTGCGCGGGAAATGTAGCACCGCCGCCCGACCCCTCCGCTAGCCTGCTCGCAGCGGAACGGCAGGGGAATGCGCTGCTTCCGACAACTTCGGAACTGGGGAGACCTCCATGCCGGCGCTTCGACTCCGCTCGACCCTCCTGACCCTTGCCGCATCCGCTGTGGCGACGATCGCTCTCACGGCCACAGCGCACGCCCTCGTCATCCCGGTGACAAGCCTCAGCGACAGCGGGGCCAACAGCCTGAGGGCGGCAATGACCTCAGCCGGCATGACCGTCGCCGACGACACCATCGACATCACGGTGCCCGGAACGATCAACATCACAAGCTCGGCTCTCCCCACCGTGCCGGCAACCGGTACGGGTGGACGGCTCACGATCCAAGGCACGGGAGCCGCGACCTCGACCATCCAGCGAAGCACCGGGTCGGGTGAGCCGGTCCTCGGAACGAACACTGGGTCCGACGCGACGATCACGGGTGTCTCGATCGTCAACGGGGAGTTTGGCGGGGTCGTGAACTTCGGCACCCTCAAGCTGGACCGGGTCGAGCTCAGCGACAATTCGACCCCGCTATCCGGCGGCGGAATCCTGTCGGGCAACGGCACCGACCCGGCCAGCCTCACGATCGACCGCAGCACGATCGCGAACAACACCAGCACGCTCGCGGGAGGCGGTGTCTACAGCAACGACCTGGGGGCCCTGACGATCACGCGCAGCACGATCACCGGGAACACCGCCGGGACTGCGTTCGCGGGCGGAGTCGGCTCCGACGGCACATTCGCGGCGATCACCGGCAGCACGATCGCGGGGAACACCGTCGCGGGGGCGGCCGCCATCGTCCGCGAACATCGACGTCGAAGACATCCCACTCCAGCTGAAGGACACGATCGTCGCGGACCCTCAGTCCTCGAATGCAAATCCAGCCGGCAACTGCCGTGTCGGCGGCGGCGGCTCGATCGCCTCCCAGGGCTACAACCTCTCCGACGACTCCAGCTGCTCGCTTGTGAATCCGAACGACCGCCCGGTCGCCGATCCGGCTCTGGCCACGCTTGTCGGACCCCCTCCCCGGGTTCTGCCGATCGCACCCAGCTCTCCTGCGGCGGACAAGATCCCGGCGGGCTCGTGCATTGCAGCGACGGACGAGCGCGGGATGGCACGCCCCCAGAACGGGAGCTGCGAAATCGGCGCCTACGAGATCGAGGCGCTTCCGCCCCTCCCATTCCGGAACCCTGCCACGATCACGATTCCGACCACCGGTACCGCGACACCATTCCCCTCGGAGATCGCGGTGAGCGGTCTTCAGGGCACTGTTGCCGGCGTATCCGTTCGGCTTGACGGCTTCGTCCACAGCTTCCCAACCGATGTCGGTGCGCTCCTGGTGGCACCGGGAGGACAGACCGTCGACCTGCTCACCACCGCGGGCAGCAGCAACGATGTGAATGGGGCGACGCTGACCTTCGACGATTCGGGAGCTGTCGCCCCGAACGTCCTGACCACCGGTACGTACAAGCCTTTCAACACGGCCTTCAACACCGCCTACAACGCCCCTGCGCCGGCCGGCCCCTTCGGGAAGACGCTCTCGTCGCTCACGGGGACGCAGCCGAACGGCACCTGGAAGCTGTTCGTCCAGGACTTCAGCGCAGGCGACGTGGGGCGCGTCCTCAGCGGCTGGGCGCTCGACGTGAGGACCGCCGTACCGGCGGTCCCCCCAGGCCCAGTCACCCCGCCGACCAACGCGCCCGCGAAGTGCAAGAAGAAAAAGAAGAAGGGCAAGAAGGCCGGGGCATCCGCCAAGTGCAAGAAGAAAAAGAAGGCTAAGAAGAAGTAGGCGCGGGAGCGTCAGGGGAAGCCTCGGGCCGCTCCCGCGCTCCCTTCTCGATCAGCACCGGCTCGCCGCGCTCGGGGAACGGGATCTCGACGAGGTCGAAGTCGCGCACGGCGTGGGCGCCGGGGAAGGCCTCGCGGGCCTCCTCGAGGATCGTGCCGACGTGGTAGCGGGAAGAGATGTGGACGAGCGCGAGCATGTCGACCTCGGCCGCGGCGGCAAGCTCGGCCGCCTGGCGAACGGTCGAGTGGCCGGTCTCGGCTGCACGCGCCTCCTCCTCGTCGGAGAACGTGCCGTCGTGGACCAGGAGCTGGGCGCCGTGGGCGGCGACGCGCGTCATCTCGCAGGGGACCGTGTCGCCGGTGATGACGACCTTGCGGCCCAGGCGGGCCCCTCCGAGCACCTGGTCAGGGGAGACCTCTCCCCCATTCGCCGTCACTGTCTCGCCGCGCTGGAGGCGGCCGAAGTCGCGGACGTCGGTGACACCCAGATCGCGCGCGAGCCGCTCGTCGAAGCGTCCGGGGCGCTCGGGCTCGACGAACGCCCAGCCGATCGCGGGCATCCGGTGGTCGACCTCGAATGGCTGCATTTCGAAGCCCTCGTGGGCGAAGGCGTCGCCGCCGCCCAGCTCGACGATCTCGACCTCGTAGCGGATCTTGCCGAAGACGCGGCGCAGCGACTCGAACAGCCCGCGCAGCCCAGCCGGCCCCGCGATCCGGAGCGGAACCTGGCGGTCCTGCAGGTCGTAGGTCTTGAGCAGCCCCGGCAGCCCGAGGTAGTGGTCGGCGTGCAGGTGGGTGATCAGGATCTCGTCCACCTGGACGAGTCCCGTCGAGCGCATCATCTGGCGCTGGGCTCCCTCGCCGCAGTCGACGAGGACGCGCGCCCCGCCCGCCCGGATCAGGACACAGGCGGTCGCGCGCCGGGCCGTCGGCACGGAGCCCCCTGTTCCGTAGAAGACGACCGAGA
The DNA here is from genome assembly GCA_963839875.1 of uncultured Solirubrobacterales bacterium. Lineage (GTDB taxonomy): Bacteria > Actinomycetota > Thermoleophilia > Solirubrobacterales > 70-9 > CAVUAT01. The sequence continues at coordinate 484,784 of CAWIWP010000003.1, read as the reverse complement.
GGTCCATGTCGCGCCTACGGTAGAGGGCCAGGCTCTACGCTGGTGACCGCTCGCGCCCGTAGCTCAGCTGGATAGAGCGCCACCCTCCGGAGGTGGAAGTCGCAGGTTCGAATCCTGCCGGGCGCGCTTCACCCGGCAGCGGAGGGTCACCCCCCAGCGACCGCGGGGAGGATCGTCACTTCGTCACCGTCGTTGATCTGCGTGTCGAGGCCGTCCTGGAAGCGGATGTCCTCGCCGGATACGTAGACGTTGACGAACCGGCGCAGGTCGCCGTCCTGGGTGATGCGCTCGCGAAGGCCGTCGTGCTGGTCGAAGACCGCGTCGAGCGCCTCGCCGACCGTTCCGCCCTCGACCTCGAGCTCACCCTCGCCGCCGGTGGCGGCGCGGAGCTGGGACGGGATCTTCACGGTGATTGCCATCGCGCGCGAAATCCTACCCCGCGTCAGACCGCGGCCGCGTCGAGGTCGAACTCGCTCTCGAACGAGTCGAGCGTCGGCTCGATCTCGTGCATCGCGAACGAGTCCCGCGCGGCGTCGAGGGTCTTGAGGCCCTCACCGGTGATGTAGACGACCACCCGCTCGTCGCTGCTGATGTCGCCGCGCTCGGCCAGCTTCGCGAGGACTCCCATGGTCACGCCGCCCGCGGTCTCGGTGAAGATCCCGGTGGTCTCGGCGAGCAGCCGGATGCCTGCGCGGATCTCGTCGTCGTTCACCGAGTCGACGGCGCCGCCGGTCCTGCGGGCGAGCTCGACCGCGTAGGGGCCGTCGGCGGGGTCGCCGATCGCGAGGCTCTTGGCGATCGTGTCGGGCTTCTGCGGCTTGCAGACGTCGGTCCCGTCTGCGTAGGCCGTTGCGACCGGCGAGCAGCCCTCTGCCTGGGCGCCGTTGAAGGTCGGGAGCTCGCCCTCGACCAGGCCGAGGTCTATCCAGTCGGTGATCGCCCTGCCCAGGCGGGTGAAGAGCGAGCCCGACGCGATCGGGCTGACGATCCGGTCGGGGAGCTCCCATCCGAGCTGCTCGATCGTCTCGAACGCGAGCGTCTTCGAGCCCTCGGCGTAGTAGGGCCGCAGGTTGACGTTGACGAACGCCCACGGCCGCGTCTGGGCGAGCTCCGTGCAGAGGCGGTTGACGTCGTCGTAGTTGCCCTGGACGCCGACGAGGTTGGTCCCGTAGATGCCGGTGGCGAGCAGCTTCTGCTCCTCGAGGTCGGCGGGGACGAAGACGTAGGACTCGAGGCCGGCGGCCGCGGCGTGGGCGGCCACGGCGTTCGCCAGATTGCCCGTCGAGGCGCAGGCGACCGTGTCGAAGCCGAGCTCGACGGCCTTGGCGATGGCCACCGCCACCACGCGGTCCTTGAAGGAGTGCGTCGGGTTCGCCGCGTCGTTCTTGATCCAGACCTCCCCGAGGCCGAGACGCTCGGCGAGGCGGTCGGCGCGGACCAGCGGCGTCAAGCCGGGCTCGAGCGGATCGCCCGGACGGGCGTCGGTCGCGAACGGGAGGAAGTCGGCGTAGCGCCAGATGCCCTGGGAGCCGGCCTGGATCTTCCGCTTGACCTCAGCCGGGTCCAGGTCACCGTGGTCGTAGGCGACCTCGAGCGGCCCGAAGCACTGCTCGCAGACGAAGCGGGCGTCCAGCGGGTAGGCCGTCCCGCACTCCTTGCATTTCAGTGACTCGATCGCCATCGGACTGATGATTCCTCTCTGAAAACGAAAAAACCTCCGCCTGGTCTGTGGGCGGAGGTTCCGAGGAATCCTCTTCCCACATCTTCCAGGCCTAACACGACTGTGAGTCGTTCACCTGCTGGATTTGGCACCTCTCTCGGAAATCGCCTTGCGGCGTCAACCAAGTGGTTGCCGGGGTTTCATCGGGCCAGTCCCTCCACCCCTCGTGATGTGGATGCAGCTATGTGGCGCGGAATATACCAGCGGGCCGGGTCGCCCCTTGCGCCTCCTGGACCGCCGTTTCGTAAGGTTGTCCGCGAGATGGACGACGCGACGACACTCCAGGAGCCGGCCGATGCCGAACCTCCCTCGTCCCAGGCTGCGCCGCGGCACACGTGCGAGCGGCCTGGCCGCGCCCACTCAGGCTGAGCCCTCCTCCCCGAACGTAGAGGAGATCACCGCCGAGGGCCTGCGCTGGATCAAGGTCGGCCGGCCCGGCCCGCTCGAGCAGGCGTGGCTCCAGGAGAACTTCGAGTTCCATCCCCTCGACATCGAGGACGTCCTCTCGCGCAACCAGCGCCCGAAGATCGACAAGTACGACGACTACCTGTTCATCGTCCTCCACTTCCCGGTCTTCGACCGCGAGCGCGGGCGCCTCGGCAGCGGCGAGCTCGACATCTTCGTCGGGCCCGGGTTCGTGGTGACGATCCTGAACCAGCCGATCCAGCCGGTCGAGTACCTGTTCGATCGCTGCCGCTCGAAGGAGGAGATGCGCGACCAGCTCTTCGCCCGCGGCTCGGGGTACCTGCTCTACCGACTGGTGGACGACGGCTTCGACTACTGCTTCCCGATGCTGCGGAAGATCGGCAACAAGCTCGATGCCCTCGAGGAGGAGATCTTCGAGGGCAACTCCGAGGCGATCGTTCGGGACATCTCGAACGTCAAGCAGGAGATCATCAACTTCCGCAAGGTGATCCGGCCACAGCGGCCCGTGCTCCGCGACCTCGAGCGCGTCAAGGACCGCTACCTCGCGCCGGATCTCGACCTCGAGATCTACTTCGACGACATCGTCGACGCCCACGAGCGCATCTGGGACATGCTCGAGAACTACAAGGAGGTCGTCGAGGCCCTCGAGGACTCGAACGAGTCCGTGATCTCCCACCGCGTCAACGGCATCCTGCGCGTCCTCACCTCGATCAGCGTCATCGTCCTCCCGCTCACCCTGCTCGCCAGCCTCTGGGGAATGAACGTCGGCATCCCCGGCGAAGGCGACCACACGGCCTTCTACGTGATCGTCGGAGCGATGTTCCTGATCATGCTGTCGATGATCGGCTTCTTCAAGCGCCGCGGCTGGCTGTAGTGGCCAACCATCGGATCTGGGCGCCGTGGCGCCTCAAGTACGTGAAGGACGCGAGCAAGGACGTCGAGGCCGAGTGCATCTTCTGCGCCTTCCCTGCTGACGACGAGGGGAGCGATGAGGCGAACCTGGTGGTCCACCGCGGTGAGCGCTGCTTCGTCGTCCTGAACAAGTTTCCGTACACGAACGGCCACCTGATGGTGGCTCCGTACGAGCACGTCGGGGCTCTGCCCGAGATCGACTCCGAGACGGTGGCCGAGATGATGGGATTGGCCCAGCAGGCGATGCGGATTCTCGAGTCGGCCTACTCCCCGCAGGGCTACAACGTGGGCTTCAACCAGGGCCGCGTCGCGGGAGCCGGCGTCGAGCACCACATCCACATGCACGTGGTGCCGCGCTGGGGCGGCGACACCAACTTCATGCCGGTGCTCGGCGACACGCGCGTGATGCCGCAGAGCCTGGAGCAGAGCTACAAAGCACTTGCGGGCCGCTTCGACTCCTAAGCTGCGCCCCCGCGAATGGGAATCTCCTCCCCCCACCCGAGGTCTTCAAGGCGTACGACGTCCGTGGAATCCACGGCGAGGAGCTGGACGGCGACACCGCGTTCGTCCTCGGTCGCGCCTTCGCCCGCCTGCTCGGCCAGCTTCGCGGCAAGCCGACCGAGAACCTCGGCATCGGCCTCGCTCGAGACATGCGGCTGACGTCTCCGGAGATGGGAGGCCGCTTCGCCGAGGGGATCATGGAGGAGGGCTGTCACGTCCTCGACGCCGGCGAGGTCGGCACCGAGGTCCTCTACTTCCTGGTCGGCTCGCACAGCCTCGACGGCGGAGCGATGATCACCGCCTCGCACAACCCGAAGGCATACACCGGCGTGAAGCTCGTCCGCGAGGGCGCCCTGCCGCTCTCGGGCGACGCCGGGATCGGCGACCTGCGGGACATGATCGCCGAGGGCCTGCCCGAGAAGGGCCAGGGCGGCGGCACGATCGAGGTCGTCGACGTGCTCAGGGAGTTCCAGGAGGGCGCCCTGGCGATGATCCGCGGCGGCGAGAAGGTGAAGCCGATGCGCCTCGTCGTCGACGGCGGCAACGGGATGGCGGGGCCGATGGTGGGGCCTCTCCTGAAGCACCTGAAGATGAAGGTGACCGAGCTCTACTTCAAGCCCGACGGCAACTTTCCCGACCACGAGCCGAACCCGCTGCTGCCCGAGAACCGCGAGCTCATCTCGAGGACCGTGCTCGACGAGGGTGCCGACCTCGGAATCGCCTGGGACGGCGACGCCGACCGCTGCTTCTTCATCGACAGCGAGGGGACGTTCGTCGACGGCGACTTCCTCACGGCCCTGCTGGCCGAGTCCCTGCTGGCCAAGAAGGGCGGCGGCCACATCCTCTACGACGTCCGCGCGAGCCGGGCGGTGCGCGACACGGTGGAGGCGGCGGGCGGCACATCCGAGCTGAACCGCGTTGGCCACGCCTTCTTCAAGGCGAAGATGCGCGAAACGGGGGCGCTCTTCGGCGGCGAGGTCTCGGGCCACTACTACTTCAAGGACTTCTTCTGCGCGGACTCGGGGACGATCCCCGCGATGCTCGTGCTCGAGCTGCTCTCCGAGAAGGAGACGACGATGGTCGAGCTGATGAAGCAGTTCCGCTCGAAGTACTTCATCTCCGGCGAGATCAACTCCGAGGTGGACGACCAGCAGGCGAAGATGGCCGAGATCGAGGAGCGGTGGTCCGACGGCGAGATCACGAAGCTCGACGGCGTCTCGGTCGACTACGACGACTGGCACTTCAACGTGCGCCCCTCGAACACCGAGCCGCTGCTGCGCCTGAACCTCGAATCGCTCGTCTCCCCCGAGCACATGGAGGAGAAGCGCGACGAGGTCCTGGCGCTGATCCGCGGGTGAGCGCCGACGCCGTCTGGCGTCAGGTCGACGACGCCGGAATCAAGCTGCTGCGGATCCCGACCCCGTTCCAGGTCGGGCGTGTCAACTGCTACCTGATCGAGGACGATCCGCTGACGCTCGTCGACGCGGGCCCCAACTCGGGCAAGGCGCTCGACGAACTGACGCGCCAGCTCGAGTCGCTCGGGCACGCGATCGATGACATCGAGCGAGTGGTGATCACCCACCAGCACATCGACCACCTCGGCCTGGTGGACATCGTCGCCAAGCACTCCGGCGCCGAGGTCGCGGCGATCGACGTGCTCGCGCCCTACGTCGAGCATTTCGGTGAGGACGCCGAGCGCGACGACGACGAGGCCGGCGAGCTGATGCGCCGCCACGGGATCTCCCAGGACGTCGTCGCGGCTCTGCGCCAGGTGAGCGGCAGCTTCCGCGCCTGGGGATCGAAGGCGACGGTGACCAAGCCGCTGCGAGACGGCGAGACCCTCTCCTTCGGCGACCGCGAGCTCGAGGTGCAGCTGCGGCCGGGGCACAGCCCGTCCGACACGCTCTTCTGGGACGAACGGCGGAAGATCCTGCTCGCCGCCGACCACCTGATCGCACACATCTCCTCCAACCCCCTCCTCTCCCGCCCGCTCGACGGCTCGAGCGACCGCCGCCAGGCGCTGGTCGAGTACCTCGAGTCGCTCCAGAAGACACGCGAGCTGCCGGCCGAGATCGTCCTCGCCGGGCACGGCGAGCCGATCACGGAGCACGTCGAGCTGATCGACAAGCGCTTCGCGATGCACCAGCGCCGCGCCGAGAAGCTCTACGGCCTGATCGCCGAGGAGCCTCGCGGCGGTCACGGCCTCGCCCAGGCGCTGTGGGGCGACGTCGCCGTGACCCAGGCGTTCCTGACCCTCTCGGAGGTGATCGGGCACGTCGACCTGCTCGAGAACGCCGGGCTCGTGCGCGAGTCCGAGCGCGACGGCGTCGTCACCTTCGAGGCCACGGGCGATACCCCGCCCGGCGAAATCGGCGACCTGATCCCCGGCGGTAACCCGGCTCGGAGCCAGGGTTAGGGAAAGCGATGGCGTCTCCCGCAATCCCCTCCCTGCGCGACCGCGACCCCTCCGTTTCGGCGGCCGCGCAGCCGATCGTCCCCGGCGCCACCAAGAAGCGGATGCTGATCATCGTCAACCCGTACGCGACGACCGTGTCGGACCGGCTCAAGAACCTGGTCGTCTACGCCCTTCAGGCGCGCTACGACGTCGAGGCCGTCGACACCGAGGCATCCGAGCACGCGATCGAAATCGGCCGCGAGGCCCGGGGCGGCGACTACGACATCGTCGTCGCCTTCGGAGGCGACGGGACGCTCAACGAGGTCGCCAACGGGCTGGCAGGCACGGATGTCCCGGTCTCGGTCCTCCCGGGCGGCTCCACCAACGTCGTCTGCCGCACGCTCGGCATCCCCAACGACGTCGTGGACGCGACCGAGCACCTGATCGGCATCGCCGACGACTTCCGTCCACGCCGCATCGACCTGGGCCGCATCAACGGCCGCCGCTTCGTCTTCGCGTGCGGGATGGGCCTCGACGCCACGGTCGTCAAGCGCGTCGACGCCCACCCGCGAATGAAGGCCCGCGTCGGCCCCTGGTACTTCACCTGGGCCGGGATCTCGGCCTTCTACCGCGACTACATGCGCGACCCGGTGCGGATGTCCGTCGAGCTCGAGGGCACGCGCTTCGAGGGCGTCACCACCGTCATCCAGAACTCGGATCCGTTCACGTACTTCTCCGACCGCCCGGTCCGCGTCTGCGAGGGAGCCGCGCTCGACAACGGCACCCTCTCGCTGGCCGTCCTGCGCCGCGGCGCCCAGCGAGATATGCCGACGATCATCACCCGCGTCCTGAACGACCGCTTTCCGGCCGCCAACCACCGCCAGATCGACCATGCCGAGGACGTCACCGACGCCCTCGTCCGCTCCGCCTCCACCGAGGCCGACGGGACGACCCGGCGATTCCCCGTCCAGGTGGACGGCGACTACATCGGCGACTTCGAAGAGGTCAAGGTCGGGATCGACCCCCGGGCCCTGACCGTCGTTTCGTAGCTAGCGGCAGTAAGAGTTCGAAACGAGCGTGCTCGAAGCCGACAGTCCGCCGGGTGCCGCAGAGCTGACCCAGCTCTGGTCGTCGGGCCGGCTCTCGTAGACGAGGGCGCTGCCGGCGAGGCCGCCGATCGGGGTGCTGGTGGCGAAGCCGCCACCGCGCAGCGGGGTCTTGGCCGGGCACGCGGGGGTCGCCGCGGTCTGGGCCCCGGTGCTTCCGAGCACCGCGGCGCTGTCGCTGCGGGTCTTGATCTTGCCGACCTCCGCGCAGTAGACCGAGACGCTCATGCTCGCCGCCTCCGTGCCGGTGAACCGGGTCGCATCCACGACCCAGCCGAGCTTGTTGCCTGTGACGGAGCGCGAGACGTAAGAGGAGCTCGCCGAGTTCGCCGCCGGCACAGCGAAGCCGCCGCCGAGGACCTTGGTGCCGCCGGGGCAGGTGGCGAGGCCGGTGGCCGTGGCGTTCACGCCGCCGAGCGGCACGTCGGTCGAGCGCGTCCTGACCTTGGTCTTCAGGGGCTCGCAGTAGGCGTAGGAGGTGAGCGTCCCCGAGCCGGCGTGGAGCTGGACGCCCGACGCCCGCCAGGCCCGCTGGCCCGCGCGCTGGGACTCGTAGAGGTCGATCCACTGCGCGCCGATCGTGGGAGCCGTCGTCTGGTAGCCGCCCGAGATCGCGACCGTCCCCTTCGGGCAGTTCGCGGTCGCGGTGCCGGTCGCGAACCCACCCGCGAGCGTGATCGGGCTGCTCGCGACGATCTTGGCCTCGGGCCCCTTCTCCTTGTCGGCCTCCGTCTCGCCTGCGGGGGCGCCGGAGGCAGCCGGGACGGCAGCCAGGAACAGGACCGCTGTTGCGATGCCCAGGGGGCGCCAGAGGCTGTTGAGTGAAGGGGCTGTCATCGTGGCTAGTGTGGCGCGTCGATGGCGACGCCCGAGGACTGCCTATTCTGCCGGATCGCGGCCGGAGATGAGCCGTCGGAGGTGGTTTTCTCCGACGAGAAGACGGTGGCGTTCCTCGACACCCGCCCGCTCTTCCACGGTCACGCCCTGCTCGTCCCCCGCGACCACCACGAAACGCTGGGCGACCTTCCCGACGATTTGCTCGAGCCGCTCCTTGCCAACGCCCGCCTGCTCTCGCAGGCGATCCCGGCCGCGATGGACAAGCCCGGCTCTTTCGTCGCGATGAACAACATCGTCAGCCAGAGCGTCCCCCACCTCCACGTCCACATCGTCCCGCGTGTCAAGAAGGACGGGCTCAAGGGCTTCTTCTGGCCGCGGACGAAGTACGGGTCTAAGGCCGAGATGAAGAAGGCCGGCGACGCGATCCGCGCCGCGGTGAAGAAGGCCTCGTAGGGTTTCACCGTGCCGTTCACGCTCAGGAACCTCAAGCAGGACGTGGAGGACGTCGGATCCAATTTCGACGGCGCCCCGGACCTCGAGTTCCACTTGGCCACGAAGGCGCTCGAGCTCGAGCACTCCGGCCTGAGCCACCAGCGCATCCCGCCCGGCTATCGCTTTCCGTACGGCCACACGCACGAGAAGCAGGAGGAGTCCTACGTGGTCGTCCGCGGGAGCGGGCGGATGAAGCTCGACGACGAGATCGTCGAGCTCGAGGAATGGGACGTGGTGCGCGTCCCGCCAGGTACGTGGCGAGGCTACGAGGCAGGGCCGGACGGCCTCGAGATCCTCGTCATCGGCGCGCCCAATCTCGGCGAGGATCCGCGCGACGACGTCGAGGGCGAGCGCGACTGGTGGTCTGACTAGCGCCGCGGCCTAGGCCGTCGGCGTGACGCGGTAGGCGTCGAAGACCGACTCCACGTTGCGGAGGCGGCCGATGCACTGCTTCAGCTGCTCGGTGTCGCCGACCTCGACGACGAAGCGGTTCTTGACCATCGGGTCCTTGGTGGTGCACTTCGCCTCGAGGATGTTCAGGCCCGCCTCGGCGAAGGTGCGCGAGAGGTCCTCGAGCAGGCGGGTCCGGTCGTAGGCGTCGACCTGGAGCTCGACGCGGTAGGAGGACTCGTTGTCACCGTCCCAGCTGACGTCGGTGATCCGCTCGGGAGCCTTCTTCAGCGCCTTCAGGTTGCGGCAGTCCTCGCGGTGGACCGTGATGCCCTTGCCGAGCGAGACGTAGCCGATGATCTTGTCGCCCGGAACGGGGCGGCAGCACTTGGCGAGCCGCACCGCGACCTGGTCCACGCCCTTGACCTTGATCCCGTAGCTCGTCGCCTCCTCGGTGCGGCGCTGGACGTCGGGGCCCCTCAGCAGGTCGGCGGGCTCCTCCTCGACGGCGGCCTCGCCCTGCTTCAGCCGCTGCATCACCTTGTTGGCGACCGTCTTCGTCGAGATCTTCGACTGGCCGAGGGCGATGTAGAAGTCGTCAGCCTTGCGGAAGCCCATCTCGCGGATCACGTCCGCGAACATCGGCGAGCCCGACACCTTGTGCTGCGGGAGGCCGCGCTTCTGCAGCGCCTCCATCAGGTTCTCGCGTCCGCGGCGCTCGGCGTCCTCGCGGCCCTCGCGCTGGAACCAGGCGCGGATCTTGTTGCGGGCGCGGGCGGTGCGCACCAGCTTCAGCCAGTCGCGCGAGGGACCCCTCCCCTGCTTCGCGGTCAGCGCCTCGACGATGTCGCCCGAGCGCAGCTGGTAGTGAAGCGGGACGATCTTGCCGTTGACCTTGGCGCCGACGCAGTGGTGGCCGACGTCGGTGTGGACCGAGTAGGCGAAGTCGAGCGGCGTCGAGCCCGCCGAGAGGTTCTTGACCTCGCCGGCGGGAGTGAACACGAAGACCTCGTCCTCGAGCAGGTCTCCCTTCAGCGCCTCGATGAACTGCTTGGGGTCGGTGTCCTTCTCGGCCTCGAGCAGCTGGCGCAGCCAGGTCATCTTCTCCTTGGCCGCGTCGCCGTCGGCCGCACCGTTGCCGCCGTCCTCCTTGTAGACGACGTGGGCGGCGATCCCGTATTCGGCGAGGTCGTGCATCTCGCGGGTGCGGATCTGGATCTCGAGCGGCTGGCCCTTCGGGCCGATCACCGTCGTGTGCAGGGCCGAGTACATGTTGGCCTTGGGCATCGCGATGAAGTCCTTGAAGCGGCCCGGCAGCGGCTTCCAGATCGAGTGGATGACGCCGATCGCCCCGTAGCAGTCCTTGACCGACCCGACGATGACCCGCATCGCGGTCAGATCGAAGATCTCGTTGAACTCGCGGCCCTTGCGGGTCATCTTCGTGTAGATCGAATAGAAGTGCTTGGCGCGGCCCGAGATCTCGGCCGAGATGTCCACGGCCTTCAGCTCGCGCGAGAGGAACTTGCCGGCCTCCTCGACGTAGACCTCGCGCTCGACCCGCTGCTGCGCGACGAGCTCCTTGATCTCGTCGTACTTGCGCGGGTGAAGCGTCGAGAACGCCAGGTCCTCGAGCTCCCACTTGATCGCGTGGATCCCGAGCCGGTGGGCGAGCGGGGCGAAGATCTCGAGCGTCTCGCGAGCCTTCGCCTGCTGCTTCTTCTTGTCGAGCGCATCGAGCGTGCGCATGTTGTGGAGGCGGTCGGCCAGCTTGATCAGGATCACCCTGACGTCGGTGGCCATCGCCACCATCATCTTCCGGTAGTTCTCCGCTTGCCGCTCGTCGCGGCTCTTGAAGGTGATCTCGGTCAGCTTGGTGACGCCGTCGACGAGCTGGGCGATCTCCTCGCCGAAGCGCTCGCGGACCTCGTCGAGGCTGGCCGAGGTGTCCTCGACCGTGTCGTGGAGCAGCGCCGCGCTGAGCGTCGCCGTGTCGAGGCGCATGCCGGCGCAGATGCGCGCGACCCCGAGCGGGTGGGTGATGAAGTCCTCGCCGGACTTGCGCTCCTGGCCCTCGTGGCTCTCGCACGCGAAGGCGAAGGCGCGTTCCACCTCGGCGCGGTCGATCGGCTCGACCAGCTCGGAGGAGTGCTCCTCGATCACAGCGAAGAGGTCACCCAGGAGGGCGCGCTCGTCGTCGCTCAGGGCCTTGGTGATCGCATCCGAGGCAGGGGCCTCGATCGGGCGCTGCGGCTCACCGACGCGGGTGTGGCCGCTTCGCTCCGGGTCCTTCAGCTCTGTGCTCTGCTTCGCAGGAATTGCCTTGCCTCCTCGTGCCGGGCGGCAGCGGCCCCGAAGGCCCGCGACCGCTCGAGCTCGGTCTTCTCCGAGGATAAGACCCGGAGGCTCGGTTGGGCGCCGGATCCCGTCCCGCCGGTCTCGGTGAGGCCCAGTTCGCAGAGGCCCAGATCGCAGAGCACGCGCACGCACCGTGCCGCCACCTCGGGCGTCCGGGGGTATCGCGACGACCCGGCGAGCGCCGCGAGCAGCTCGTCGCCGTCCAGCGCCCCGGCGGGCTCGAGGGTGCGCCAGATCTCGGAAACCGGACCTCGGAGCAGCCACTCGCGGGCGATGCAGTGCTCGGCCATGTCCACCTCCGCCCCTCCCCACGCCAGGTGGAGGAAGCCCGGGGCAAGCGGGCTGGCGCCGCCGGGACCGAACCGAGGCTCCCTGGCCAGGTCCTCGAGGCGCTCGAAGGGCGGCGGATCCACCAGCACGACGTGCTGGAAGCGGCGCGGCGCCGACGGCCTGCGCGCCAACGCCCCCCAGTCGCTCAGCACCAGGCCGCCCGGTCGCTCCTCGTCCTCGCCCGGCGCACCCAGGGCCGCGTCCAATGCATCGTCGCCGCAGCGGCAGCACGCGACGACCGGCGCGCCGGCCCCGAAACGGCGCGGGTCGGCAGCCGAGTCGGCGAGCGCGCGGCGGCGGGCGGCGTCGGCGCAGAGCGCGAGCACCGAGTCGCCTGTCGAGACCAGCTCGGCGATCGCGGCGATCGCGGCTCCGCGGCGGCGATCCACGACCTCGCGGGAGCGCGCCCCATTGGGCGCCGGGCAGACCGGCCACGCATCGTCGAAGCTCTCGAAGGCGGCCCCGAAGCGCGTCCACCACTCTCCGGCCGGGGCCGAGCAGCCCTCCCCGGGGCAGGCGGTCGCGGGTCTCGCGCCGGCGCCGGTGGGCTCGGCAGCCTCGGCCTCCGCCGAGCCCGCTTCCCCGGCAAACGGGTAGAGCCCGCGAAGGACGACCCGGGGCGATTCGGCCCCGTTCCAGCGGTCGACCTCGAGGCGAACCGAAAGATCCAGTGCCCCCTCGGCAGCGGCCCTCTCGAGCTCGCCGTTCATTCCGAAAGCGACGCCCGACGCCTTGCCCACCCCGCTCTCGAGCTCGAAGCGCGAATGCTTCCCGGTCTCGCCGAGCGGCCTGATCTCGCGCAGCCTGGCCGCGGGAACGACCAGCTTCGGATCGGGGTTCCCCTTCCCGAACGGGCCGAGGCGCTCGAGCTGCTCGGCCAGGTCCATGCCGATCCCCTCGCGCCCGACGCCCACGAGAGCGTCGACGCTCTCGGTCCTGACGAGCTCGGCTTCGCCGATCCGCGACTCTGCGTGGGCGATGAAGTCGCGGCGGAAGGCGTCGATGCCTTCGCGGGGCAGCTCCAGACCTGCCGCGGCGCGATGGCCGCCGTGACGGGTGAGGTGCTCCGCGCACGCGTCGAGCGCCTCGATCAGGTCGAAGCCGGGGATGCTGCGGGCCGAGCCGCGCGCGACGTCCCCCTCGATCGAGAGCAGCACCGCCGGGCGCCAGTGGCGCTCGGCGAGGCGCGACGCGGCGATCCCGACGACGCCGGGGTGCCAGCCCTCGCCGGCGAGCACGAGGGCGGGCGCGCCGGCCAGATCCTCGGGCAACTCCCGGCGCGCCGCCTCGGCGGCCGTCGCCACCTCGCGCTCGGTCGCCCGGCGCTCGGAGTTGGCGCGGTCGAGCTCGGCGGCGATCGAGTCGGCCCGCTCGCGGTCGGAGGTCAGCATCAGCTCGACCCCGGCGTCCGCGCGGTAGAGCCGGCCGGCGGCGTTGATGCGAGGCGCGAGCCTGAACCCGAGCGCCTGCTCGTCCACGGCCTCTGCTTCCACCCGCGCCACGGCCATCAGCGCCCGGACGCCCGGGCGCGGCCGCGACCGCATCGCCGCCAGCCCCTGGCGGACGAGCCTCCGGTTCTCGCCGATCAGCGGAACGAGGTCGGCGACCGTGGCCAGCGCGACCAGGTCGAGCTCGTCCGCCGCGGCGTCGTGGCGGCCGCCCGCCGTCTGGGTGAACCGCGTGCCGGCCGCCTCGCGCAGCGCGGTCGAGAGCTTGTGGGCGACGCCGGCGGCGCAGAGCGCGCTGAACGGGTAACCCGAGACGACCGGGTGCAGGATCGGGCAGTCGGGCAGCCCGCCTCGCTCGGCGGCTCGTGGTGGTCGGTGACGATCGCCTCGATCCCGGCGGCGCGGAGCGCCGCGACCTCCTCTGCCGATCCGATCCCGCAGTCGACCGTGATCGCCATCTCGGTCCCACGGGAGCTGAGCTCCTCGACGCCCGCCGCCGTCAGGCCGTAGCCATCGCGCGAGCCGGTCGGGGATCAGCCAGTCGGCAGTCAGCGCCGAGCTGGCGGAGCGCGGCGACCAGGATCGTCGTCGAGCAGACGCCATCCACGTCGTAGTCGCCGTGGACCGTGATCCGCCCGCCACGCCGCGCCAGGGCGAGCACCCGGTCGCAGACGTCCTCCATGCCGTCGAACTCGAACGGGTCATGGTCGTCGCGGGCCTCGAGGAAGTCGCTGGCCTGCTCGACGGTCCGGTAGCCGCGCCGCACCAGCATGACCGCAATCGGCTCAGCCAGGTCCAGAGCGGCGGCGAGGCGGCGCACCTCGGTGTAGTCGTAGGGCTCGGCGCGGAAGGCGCGACTTGGAACCGGAGCGGGTGCGTTCGAGGCGGCCACCCCATGAAACTACGTTCGGCCCCTGACGGAACCAGCGCGCTAGACGCGAACGCCGGCGGCCCGCTCTTCGCGGACCGCCCATGGCGTAGACCACGCGCGAGGCCGAGCAGGACGCCCGGCACAGCGAAGAACGCCGTAGCGAGATCGGTGTCGCCGATGCTGCGGCCCAGCGCGATCTGGGCGATCGCACCGGTGAACATCGCGCCCGACGACCGCGCCGACGAACGCGCCGACGATCCCGCCGCGGAAGCGGTCGGGCACGAACACCGTGAAGTGCCAGAGGGCGACGCCCATCGTGAACCAGACGAGAGCGGCCATCAGCGCGGCCTCCCGTGCTTGCGGCCCTTGCGCTTGCCGCCGCCCTTGCCGCCCTTGAGGCGCTCCAGCGCCGCGGCGCTGGCGTCGCTGAGCTCGGGCTTCTCGCCGAGGGACTCACCGTCTCCGGACGACTCCTCGCTCTCCTCGGCGTCCGTCACCGCCGCGGGCGCGACGGGCCGCTCGGGCTCGGTCGGCGGCTCGGGTTGCGCGGGCGCCGCGGGCGCGCGGGGGGCTCGGCCGCTGGAGCGGCCGGAGGGATCTCACCGCGGCTCGGCGCCGGCGCAGCGGGCTCGGCACCGGCCCAGACTCCGGAGGCTTCGACTCGGGAACAGCGTCGCCCTCGAGGCGCGCGATCACGTTCTCCTCGGGGAACGGCGGCACGTAGCCCATCTGCTCCTCGATCCGCTCGCGGCGGCGGACGTATGCGGGCTCGCGCTCCTTCCATGCGGTCAGCACGGGCGCGGCGATGAAGATCGACGAATAGGTGCCGGACGCGATCCCGACGAGCATCGCGAAGGCGAAGTCCTGCAGGGTCGTCCCGCCGAAGATCATCAGCACGCCGACCAGGAAGACGCTCGAAAGGCCCGTGATCAGCGATCGGGTCAGCACCTCGCTCATCGAGCGGTTGACGATCTGGGAGAAGGTGGCCCGCGGCAGGCGCGGCACGTTCTCGCGTATTCGGTCGAAGACGATGACGCAGTCGTAGAGCGAATAGCCGAGGATCGTCAGGAAGGCGGCGACGGTTCCCGAGGTCACCTCCCGCTCGCTCAGGGAGTAGACGCCGCCCGTGATGAGGATGTCGTGGATGACGGCGATGATCACCGGCACCGCGTACTTCGGCTCGAACCGGAACGCGATGTAGGCGCAGATGACGAGCAGCGAGAAGATGATCGCGTAGACCGCGCTGCGGGCGACCTGCTCGCCGAAGGTCGGGCCCGACGGTCGTCGAGTCGAAGCCGTTCTCGACGAGGCCGAACTCGTCCTCCAGGCCCGGCTGCACCTCGCGCACCTGCTCGGGCTCGATGTCGGCCTCGATCTGGAAGACGTTGTCGCCGAGCTCCTCGCTCGACGCCTCGGTGATCTCGGCGTCCGGGACGCCGGCGGCTTCGAGGGTCGTCCGGACGTCTTCGACGGTGGCGTTCTCGGCGAGCCCCGCGGTGATGCGGCTTCCCGACGCGAAGTCCAGGCCGAGATTGAGCTGCAGGGTGGCGAACGCGATGGCGCCGATCATCAGGATCACTCCCGAGAACGAGAAGAAGTACTTGCTCATCCCCGCGAAGTCGAAGTGCCAGCGGACCCGCTCCTCGTCGCTCGTGCCGAGGAACGCCTTGGACTGCATCACCCGCGTGTTCCCGAAGATCCCGAGGAACGCCTGGGTGAAGACGACGGCGGTGAAGAGGGAGGCGATCGTTCCGACGCCCAGCGTGAACGCGAAGCCCTTCACGCCGGCGGTCGAGAGGACGAACAGGATGAAGGCCGTGATCAGCACGATCACGTTCGCGTCGATGATCGTCCCGATGCCGTGGCGGTAGCCCGCGGTGATCGCTGATCTCATCGATTTGCCAGCCCGGACTTCCTCCTTTATTCGCTCGAAGATGACGACGTTCGAGTCCGCCGCGACCCCGATCGTCAGGATCAGACCCGCGATGCCCGGAAGGGTGAGCGTGATCGGGATCAGCTCGACCAGCGCGTAGAAGAAGATTCCGTACAGCGCGAGCCCCAGCGCGGCGACGACGCCGAGGAAGCGGTAGTAGGCGATCAGGAAGAGGACGACCAGGATCAGGCCGATCAAGCCCGCCTTCAGGCCCTGGTCGAGAGCCTGCTCACCCAGACTCGCCGAAACGGTGGACTGCGAGATCAGCTTCAGCTCGATCGGCAGGGCGCCGATCTTCAGGAACTCGGCCAGCTCCTGGGACTCCTGGAGCGCGCCGATGCCCTCGATCTGGGCGCCCTGGCGGCCGTCGATGCCCGCGGGGTTCTCGACGAAGTTGATGATCGGGCGAGAGACGATCTCGTTGTCCAGCACGACCGCGAAGTGGCCCGAGACGGAGGACGCGTCCTGGGCGCTGATGCCCGGGGTGGCGTTCGCGAGGCCGCGCTCCGCGATCCGCTGGGTGACTTCGGCGAAGGCATCCTGGCCGTCGTCGGAGAACTCGAAGTTGACGTTCGGCTGGTTGGTCGTCGGGTCCTGGCCGGCCTCCGGGTTGCGGATGTCGTCGCCGGAGAGCTCCGGGCGGTCCTTGATCACGTAGTAGCCGAGGTTGTCGGTCTCCTCGTTCTCCTTCTCGTCGGTGTCCGGGTTGTCGGCCGCCGGCTCCTCGCGCACGACCGCGGTCCCCTGGGGGACGCTCAGGATCTCGCTGCCCTCGGGCTGGCGCTCCCCCGGCTGGTCGACGAAGAGGTCCTCCTTCGCGGCCTCGGGGCCGGCGATCAGCTCCCGGCTCTGGCTGTCGAAGAGGTAGAAGGCGGGCCCCGTCGTCGTGCACTGGTCCTCGAAGCACTCGGGCTCCTGCTGGGAGGCGAGCTCGACCGCGTCGTAGAGGCGCGGAAACGGGCTCTCGGACCCCCGGCCCGCCGGAGCGTTCGGGTTCGGGATGACGTTCGGCTCCCAGTCGTAGAAGAAGAGCTGAGCCGTCTCGCCGACCTGGTCGATCGCGCGGTCGGCGTTCTGGACGTTCGGCAGGCCGACCCGGACGGAGTCCGTGCCGATCCGGTTGATCTCGGGCTCGGCGACGCCGAGGGAGTCGGTGCGGTCGCGGATGATCTCGATCGCCCGGTCGATGTCTTCGGGCTGGACCTCCGGGTTCTGCGGGGTCGGGCGGCCCTGGTAGATCAGCTCGGTGCCGCCGCTGAGGTCGAGCCCGAGCTTGGTGTCCTTGCTCGAGATCACCCACAGGGATGCGGCGACCAGGCCCGCGACGAACGCGAGCACGAACAGGTTGCGGCGGCGCGAGCCCACGCGGAGCCTAATGCTTCGCGTTCGCTTCGCTCCCCTCACTCGGGCGTCAGGACGAGCAGGAGCCCGCCGTCGTCGTCGTAGGCGGGGAAGACGTCGGCGACCGCTTCGGTGGGCAGGTCACCCTCGGCGTTGACGGCGACCTTCTTCCCCAGCGAGCGCACCCCCCACTCGAGGGTCGTCTCGATCGGGTCGGCGCTAGGGCCCCCCTTGACGTCGGCGCCCGCGGCGGCCTCCACCTTGTCCATCCACTGGAGCCCGAGGACGTCCGTGACGGGCCGGCCGATCACGTCCTCGTCCTTGAGCCCGGTCAGCTCGAAGGCGTTCTTGCCGAGGTCGAGCAGGCGGCCGTCCTTGTCGCAGGTGAAGAACGCGGCGCCGGGGGCCGGGTAATAGTCGTCGAGCAGCTCGAACAGGAAACCGAATCCGCACTTGGAGCAGCCCTTGGGGCGGGACGAGAACCCCACCGTCCTCTCGCTGCTCAGCTCCCTGTTGCCGCAGTTCGGGCAGATGAAGAATGGCATCTGAGGCAAGGCTAGCCGAGTGCCTGAAGAAGCGGTAAGCCGCGCCGCGCCTAGAAGAGGCTGGCGTGGGCCTCGGGAACCGGGAGGCCCAGGTGCTCGTACGCGCGCTGGTCAGGACCCGGCCGCGGGGGGTTCGCTTGATCAATCCCTGCTGCAGGAGATAAGGCTCGTAGACGTCCTCGATCGTGTCGCTCTCCTCGCCGACGGCCACCGCGAGCGTCGAGACACCGGCGGGCCCTCCGCCGAACTTCTCGGCCATCAGCATCAGCAAGCGGCGATCCTGGCGGTCCAGCCCGATGGAGTCGACCTCGAGCATCTCCAGCGCGTCGTCGCGCCACCTGCGAGCTGACCTCGCCTGTGCCCCGGACCTCCGCGAAGTCGCGCACCCGCCGCAGCAGCCGGTTGGCGACGCGCGGCGTGCCCCGGGCGCGGCTCGCGATCGTCGCCGCTCCCTCTCGGTCGACCTCGATGCCGAGGATCGACGGCCGAGCGGGTCACGATGCGCTCGAGGTCCGCGGATCTCGTAGTGCTCGAGGCGGTGGCAGACCCCGAAGCGGTCGCGGAGCGGGGTCGTAAGCAGCCCCGTCCGTGTGGTCGCGCCGACGAGCGTGAACGGGGGAAGGTCGAGCGTCACCGTGCGGGCACCCGCACCCTGGCCGAGGACGACCGGCAGCCGGCGGTCCTCCATCGCCGGGTAGAGCGTCTCCTCGACCGCTCGGCCCAGCCGGTGGATCTCGTCGATGAAGAAGACGCTTCCGGGCTCGAGGGCGGTCAGGAACGCCGCGATGTCGGCCTTGCGCTCCATGGCGGGCCCGGCCGTCTGCACGAGCGGCGCCTGCATCTCGGAGGCGATGATGTGGGCCAGCGACGTCTTGCCGAGGCCCGGCGGCCCCGCGAGCAGCACGTGATCGAGCGGCTCGTCGCGCCGGCGGGCCGCCTCGATGAAGACGGCGAGCTGGTCGGTGACCTGGGCCTGGCCGACGAAGTCCTCGAGGCTCGGGGGCCGGAGCGAGCGGTCGAAGTCGTCGTCGGCGCCGACAGCTCGCGCATCGTGGACCAGGATCTCCTCGTCGGCCCCAGGTGTCTTGATCCCCTCGCCGGGCGTGACGCTCATGCAGCGCCTTGGCTCCCGCTGCGCTGCGAAGGGCCGTCGAGATCAGCTCTTCGGCGGTGTCGCCCTCGGCGCGGTCGAGCAGGCGCTCGGCCTCGGCGGGCGTGTAGCCGAGGTTCAGCAGACCCTCGCGCGCCATCGAGCGGGGGTCCTCCTCGCCTGCCGCGGTCACGGTGATCTCCTGGCCGTCGCCCTCGATCTGGCCGGCGACCTTCTCTCGCAGCTCGACGATTATCCGATCGGCGGTTCGCTTGCCGATGCCGGGGACCGCCTGGAATCGCTTGGCGTCGCCAGAGGCGATCGCGATCAGGAGCTCTCGGACGGGCCCGCCCGACAGCGCCGCAAGGGCCACCTTCGGGCCGACGCCGCTGACGGAGATCAGGTTCAAGAACAGGTCGCGCTCCCCCTCGCTGGCGAAGCCGTAGAGGTTGAGCGAGTCGTCGCGCGGGACCAGGTGCGAGTGCAGGGTCGCGCTTGTCCCCGATCGCCGGCACGGCCTTCAGGGTCTCCGAGGAGACCGAGAGGCGGTAGCCGACGCCCGAGGCGTCGACCACCACGTGGTCGGCGCGGCGAACCAGCACCTTCCCTGAGACGGAGGCGATCATTCAGACTGATTCTGCGGCTGCGGCCCGGATGTCCTTCTTCACGTCACGGCACGTCCTCCGCTTCGCGTCCGGGCGTGCGGGCCGCTAGCCGGCGAGGCGCTGCGCCGTCACCGCGGCCGTGGTGCCGACCGCCGGCCGGCTTCCCAGGGCGGCCGCCTCGCGCATCGCGGCGCCTCCCGCGTGGCAGATCGCCACGGCGAACGCGTCCGCTGCGTGGTCCGGGGTCGGCGGCTCGGGGAGGCCGAGGAGCGCGGCGACCATGTGCTGCACCTGCTCCTTGCCCGCCGAGCCGGACCCGCTGACGGCCTTCTTGACCGCCTGGGGCGTGTAGTCGAAGCAGGGAACGGCCTTCTGGGCCGCCGCCAGCATCGCGACGCCGCGGGCCTGGCCCACGCTGAGCGCCGACCCGACGTTCTTGCCGAAGTAGAGATCCTCGAGCGCCATCGCCTGTGGCTCGTGCCAGGCGACCAGCTGGCTCAGCCCTTCGTGGATCTTCGCGAGCCGCTGCTCGGAGGGCATCTCGGGAGCCGTCTCGATGACCCCGCCGTCCAGGGCGACCATCTTCTCCCCGATCGTGCGCACCACGCCGAAGCCAGTGTTCGCGGCGCCGGGGTCTATGCCGATGACGATCACGCCGACCCTTTCTAGCTCGCGCCCCGGATGTCCTTCCCGGCGGGCCCGATCGGCCGGCTCAGTCTCGCGGCTCGCTCCTCAGCGTCAGCCGCCAGCAGGTCAGCGTGAAGTTCTCGGTGTTCGAGTCGTCGACGACGCGCATCGTCCATGCTCCGCGTGCGGGTCCGCCGTCCATCACGCTCAGCGGGTACCCGTTCGTCTGGACGAAGTTGGTCCAGGGCGACAGCACGGCGCCCGGGAAGATGGGCGGTCCCGGGCCGTCCACGATGAAGTTCTCGGTTTCGTCGGTGAAGGTCGTGGCAAACCCGCCGCAGTCGAGCCCGTAGGAGGCGTTGCCCGGCGCCCCGTTCACGTCCCCGGACAGGAAGATCGTGGTGCCGTCCGGCGAGCGCAGGTAGAGCTCGATGTCCTCGAGCTGGTCGGGCGGGCCGACGACCGACACCCCGGCGTCGACGTCGGTTATCTCGCGGCCCTTGAACCGCTTGCCGACCAGGATCGGCGAGTCGAGGACGCCGACGAAGGCCGTGTCGCCCGGACCTCGATCGGGCACCTGGGTGGCCGTCGCCATCGTGAAGGTGGCGACGCGGGGAACCGGGCGCGGCTTCGCCTTCCCTTTGCCCTTCCCCTTCGGCGCGGCACCGGCCCCGGTCGCAACGACGAGCGCGAGCAGCAATGCCCCGGCGAGGGCTAGAGGGCGCAGATGGGGGCGAACGTTTGTCTCCCGCTCAGTTGGCGACTGTGACCGGGACGCCGGGGCCGAAGATCGGCTTGCAGGTCACCTTCTTGCCCTTGCGGGTGATGATCTTCTGGGCGGCGAAGCCCCTGATGATGAAGGTCTCAGGCGGGTTGAAGGTCGTCGGCTCGGTCAGGGCGACCACGAAGCTCCCGCTGGGGGCGGTGACCACCGTCGGTGCGACAGCCGAGGCTGGTGTGACGCCGTCAGACCTGAAGTAGGCGAAGGTGACCACGCGAATCGCCTGGCAGCCCTGCTTGGACCTGATGGTCCCCGGGGCCTGGCTGATGTGCGAGGCAGGGTCGAACGAGGGAATCGTGTACTCGAGTGTGCCGCCGACCTTGGCCGAGCCCCCCTTCTTCTTCGCGTCCGCAGCGGGCGCGATCACCGCGCAGGCCAATAGCGTTCCGGCAAGCAGTGAAGCAGTCAGTCTGCGGACGCGCACGTCAGCACCCCGCCCTTCCGTAGAGGTATGAGCCGTTGGTGAAGCCGACGCCGAACGGTCCGAACGAGACGCCCTGGGAGAGCACTGCGGGAAGCGGGGCCTCGGCGGCCGTGCCGTCGCTGAATATGCTCGACGAAGTTCGTCACGGAGTACTCGATCGTACCGGTGAGACCGGCCGTCGTGCCGAATGAGCTGGTGGCCCGCCACCGGCCGTTGTAGGTCGTCGTGTAGCTGAGAATGGCGCCTTCGCTGCCTGTGCTGGAGTAGTCGGTCTTCGAGTAGGTGTAGGTGCCGTTGCGGCAGAAGGCGTATCTCTCCGTTCCGGGAGGCGCCGGCGCCGCGTTCGAGATCACGCGAGTCAGGGCCGTGCACGTGAGCGCGTTATGGACGCGGTTGCGCTTCGGGCTGTTGCACTTCTGCTTCTTCTTGCCCTTCTTCTTGGCTGCGGCCGCCTCGGTGCCGCCGGTCACCGATCCGGCCTGAGCCGACGAGGTGACGGCGCCGACGAGCAGAGCGGTGCAGACGGCCAACGCCGCCGCAGTGCGAACCCGGTTCCCGCCGATGGCCCTGACCACGATTTTCATCGTATACCGAGAAAAACCCGCCCCGAAACAAGGACGGGCCGCCCGAAGGCGGCCCGTCCCTTCACATCCTCTTGCTGCCGAGCTCTAGTTCAGCTCGTAGGCGCCCTGGGCGCCGGAGTGACCTCGATCGAGACCGAGTTCAGTGTGCTGGTCTCGGGCACGGTGCCCGGGATGGTCGGGTCGAACGGCGTGCCGTCCAGGACGGACACCGTCCACGTTCCCCGTACCGGGGCTCCGTTGAGCCACTCGAGCCCGATGTCACCGGCGGTCCCCACGTAGGGGGGGCCGAGGGTGTCGTCGGGATCGCTGCCGCAATCGTTGAACCCGCCGCCGCCGCCAACCGGCGCAGTACAGGTTCCAACAGCCGAGTTGGGCGAGTAGGTCAGCGGACCGATGGACTGGCCGGACAGGCCGCCACCGAATCCGACCCTACGCCCGTTCGGCGCAACGACCCGGAAGAACAGCTGGTTGGCCGAGTTCGGGCCGGCACCAGTCGTCTGGATCGTCACCTTCACCTGTGCAGCGGTCAGGCCCTTGTACTTCTTGCTGCCGATGTTCAGGGGCGTCGCCAGCTTGCCGGCGATGTTGTAGAGCGGCACCACCGCGGGGGGCGGAACCGTCGGGTCAGCCGGACCAGGGACTGCGTCCGGAACCGGCCTCGGCGTGGCGTTGGTCACCTTCGCGACCTTGGCCTTCTTGCTCTTGCCCTTCTTGGCGACAACCGAGCCGCTGAAGACCGCCGAGCCCAGCAGGGCGAGGCAGGCGACGGCGACGCCGGCTGTAATTGACTTGCTTCTCATATGTGAAGCGCCTCCATGGCACGCCCCCCGCCTCACCCCCATTGGGATCAGCCCGGGCGCGCCCGTTCGTGAACGGCGAGACACTCTCACATCCGAAGGACGTACGTCAACCCGCAGCGACACGCTCGATGACATTTTCAGGTATGTCGAAATTCGCGTGCACGGAGTCGACGTCGTCGTGCTCTTCGAGCGCATCCATCAGCCTCAGAAGCGCCGGCGCTTCTCCCTCCCCGACCTCGACCGTGTTCTTCGGTTCCATCGAAAGTTCTGAGGATTCGATGGCCACCCCCTCCTTCTCGAGCGCGGCGCGAACGGACCCGAGTTCTCCCTGCCCCGTGATCACCTTGAGGACGTCGCCGTCCACGACTACGTCCTCCGCGCCGGCGTCGATCGCCACCATGAGGTCGTCCTCGCCGTAGCGCTCCCCGTCCACGAGGATCACTCCGCGCTTGTCGAACTGCCAGGCGACGGAATTCGGCTCCCCCAGGCTGCCGCCGTGCCTCTCGAACGCGTGGCGCACCTCGGAACCGGTCCGATTGCGGTTGTCCGAGAGCGCCTCGACCAGGATCGCCGCTCCACCGGGCCCGTATCCCTCGTAGAGAATCGACTCGATGGCGGCCGCGTCGTCACCCTCGCCCGTCCCGCGGTCGATCGCCCGCTGGATGTTGTCCTTGGGCATCGAGGCGTCGCGGGCCTTCTGGACCGCGAGGCCGAGGGTCGGGTTGGCGTCGAGGTTGCCCCCGCCGTCCCGGGCCGCGACGGTGATCGCGCGCGCGAGCTTGGTGAAGAGCTTGCCGCGCTTTGCGTCAGCGGCACCCTTCTTGTGCTTGATCGAGGACCACTTCGAATGACCGGACATGGCTCTCGATTGTATGTGCGGTGCGCCTACTCCTTCGCCGGCGGGTTCGTCGCTTTGATCGTGATGCCCCAGCAGTCGAGCGTGCCCGCCGGGTTCGCGTTGCTGTCGTCCTCGATCAGGAGCGACCACTTCGAGTTCGACGCCTTCTTGCCGCCGAGCCCGGTGAGAAGCGTCAACGGCTCCTCCGGAGCGAACACTCCCGCGAACGGGGCGCTCAGGCCAGGCGTGGAGATCAACGTCGGCACGTTGGAGTCGAACACGGTCTCGAAGCCGCCGCAGCTCGCCGCGCCGGTGCCGTAGTCGTTGCCGGTACCGCCGTTGTCCGAGCTCAGGTTGATGACTCCGCGGGGAGTCGCGAGGTAGATCTCGAGGTCCCTCGCCTGCGGGTGCGTGGCGCGCACCTGGACGTTGACGTCGACGATCTTGCCCCGCGGGTTCAGCCTCTTGATCGGGATGCCCGACCGGACGAGCTGGGTCTGCTCACCGGCGCCGTCGGGGATCGGGAGGTTCACACCGCCGAGGGACCCGCCGGCACCCTTGGACTCCGTGATGGTCGTGAACTTCGCGCCGTGAGCGACGGGCACGGCTGCCAGGCCCGCCAAGGCCAACGTCAGCACCATCCCCGCTGCACGGATGCTCCGCTTACTGGTTCGCATCAGGTCCCTCCTGGGTTCGATGCGCCCGTTCTCCCCGTCGAGCGCAGATTCAAACCGCAAACTTGCCGTCACGCTCCAGCAGCTCGCCGTCCACCGTGATCGAGCCTCCGCGGCGGAGGTCGCAGATCATGTCCCAGTGGACGGCGGACTCGTTGACTCCGCCCGTCTCGGGATAGCTCTGCCCCACGGCGAGATGAACCGTGCCGCCGATCTTCTCGTCGAGGAGGATCTCCCCCGTTCCGTCGACGATGCCGTAGTTGGTCCCGATGCCGAGCTCGCCGAGGCGGCGGGCGCCGTCGTCGGTGTCGAGCATCTCGATCAGGAACTCCTCCCCCTTGGCGGCGGTCGCGTCCACGACCTTGCCGCCCTCGAAGCGGAACCTGACGCCCGCAACCTCGCGGCCCGCGTAGGTGGCGGGGAGGTGGAAGCTGATCTCGCCCTCGGCGGAGTCCTCGACAGGGCCGGTGAAGAACTCGCCGTCGGGCATGTTGTGGCGGCCGCCCGCGGCGATGAACTTGCGGCCTTCGATTCCCAGCTTCAGGTCGGTCCCCTCGCCCTGGATGTGGACCTCGGAGCGGCCCTCGATCCAGTCCTTCAGCCGATCGGTCTCGGCCGACTGCTCCTTCCACGCGGCGACCGGGTCGTCGCGGTCCGCGAGGCAGGCGCCGTAGTAGAAGTCCTCGTAGGCCGACAGGCTCATCCCGGCCTCCGACGCATATGCGTTGGTCGGGAAGAGCGTGAGGGCCCAGCGGTACTCGCCCGCGGCGCTCCGCTCCATCATCGTCTTCATCAGCCTCTTGCGCGCGGTCTGGACCTTGGTCTGGCGGGCCGGGTCGACCTTCGAGAGCGCGCGCGTTGTTCTCCGAGGCCATCACGGCGATCCGCACGTCGGCGTTCTCGACCACCCACTCCGCGGTCGGGGAGACCCACTCGAGCTGAGAATCGGTCGCGTGCTCGAAGAAGGCCTCCTGCTGGGTACCGAGCGCCATCTGGACGATCGGGTTGCCGCCCGCCTTGAGGACCTCTTCGTAGACGGCTTGGAGAAGCGGCTCGGCCGCCGAGGCGCCCTCGATCGTGCAGACGTCGCCCTCCTTCACCTGGGCGGAGTGCTCGACCAGGATCTTCGCGAGGTTGGTGACCCTCGGATCACGCACGGGAGCGCACCTCCGCGGCCGTCGTAGCCATCGCCATGAACAGGGCGTGCAGGCGGGTGTCGTCGGTCAGCTCGGCGTGGAACGCGACCGCGAGCAGGTTGCCGTCGCGCAGCGCGACTGGGTGCTCGCCGTGCGAGGCGAGGACGTCGACGCCGTCGCCGACCTCCTCGGCCCAGGGCGCCCTTATGTAGACGGCTCGCAGCGGGTCGTCGCCGAGGCCCTCGATGACCAGGTCCTCCTCGAAGCTCGCGAGCTGGCGGCCGAAGGCGTTGCGGCGGCAGAGGTAGTCGCCGAGCCCGAGGTGGGCGCGGTCGCAGACGATCATCCCGGCGCAGCTTCCGAAGACCGGCATGCCTGCCTCGAAGCGGGCGCGGATGGCGTCGTCGAGGCCGTCGCGCTCCATTCCCTTCGCGATCGTGGTCGACTCGCCGCCGGGGATGACGAGGCCGTCGAGCCCTTCGAGCGCCTCGGGGGCGCGGACCTCGATCGCCTCGGCACCAAGCTCGGTCAGCGCACGGCAGTGGGCGGCGAAGTCACCCTGGATGGCGAGTACGCCCAGCCTCAACTGATGCTCAGGCTCCGCGGCCCTGCAGCAGCCCGCCGTCAGCGGCGAGTGCCTCGATCTCCAGGCCGGGCATCGCCTCACCAAGCTCCATCGAGGCCTTCGCGACGCGCTCGGGATCTTCGAAGTGGGTGGTCGCCTCGACGATCGCGCGGGCGCGGCGCTCGGGGTCCTCGCTCTTGAAGATTCCGGAGCCGACGAAATTGCCCTCGGCGCCGAGCTGCATCATCAGCGCCGCGTCGGCGGGGGTCGCAATGCCGCCGGCGCAGAAGAGCGGAACGGGCAGGCGGCCGAGGTGCGCCACCTCGTGGACCACCTCGAGCGGCGCGCGGTGCTCCTTTGCGGCCCCGGCGAGCTCCTCGGGGCGAAGGGTCGAAAGGTTCGTGATGCCTGTCGTGATCTCCCGCATGTGGCGGACCGCCTCGACGATGTTGCCGGTGCCGGCCTCGCCCTTCGAGCGGATCATCGCCGCGCCCTCGCCGAGGCGCCGGAGGGCCTCGCCCAGGTCGGTTGCGCCGCAGACGAACGGGACCTCGAACGCGAGCTTGTCGATGTGGTTGGCCTCGTCGGCCGGGGTCAGCACCTCGGACTCGTCCACGTAGTCGACGTCAAGTGACTGGAGGACCTGCGCCTCGGCGAAGTGCCCGATCCGCGCCTTGGCCATGACCGGGATCGATACCTCCTCCTGGATCCCCTGGATCATCGCCGGGTTGGACATTCGCGCGACGCCGCCGTCGGCGCGGATGTCGGCCGGGACGCGCTCGAGCGCCATCACGGCGACGGCCCCCGCGTCCTCGGCGATCCGCGCCTGCGCGGGGTCGACGACGTCCATGATCACGCCGCCCTTGAGCATCTCGGCGAGGCCCGTCTTGACCCGGAATGTGGCTCTCTCGGCCATCGGGGTGATCTTAGGGGGCGACCCGTCCATCAATCCCCGTTGTTTGCCACGTTGGACACCGGGCAACCAGGACATACAACGCTTGGGTCGGATTCCCCCCGGCCCTCATGCAGGAGCTCAGGTCCGGATCGCCCCCCGGGCCTGTTCTCGTTCTGGAGCCCTCGCTACTTGAGCTTGAAGGCGCGGATTCGGTCCCTGTGCGCCGCTTCGTCCCGGGAGTAGACCCCGTGGGCGAGTGCCTGGACCAGGCCCATCAGCGCCGCGTTTGAGCGGATGTAGCTGGGGCCGTTCGACGAGTAGTAGAGGACCAGCTCGGAGTGCTCGGCGACGTCGCGTCAGGGTCGCGTCGGTGATCGACAGCGTCCGGGAGCGGCGGTGGCGGGCGAGCTTCAGGGCCCGGAGGACGAGCGGGTTCGCGCGGCCGGCCGTCAGGGCGACGAGCAGCGTGTCCTCGTCCATTCGCGAAAGCTTCTGGATGTTGTCCTGGCTCGGCGAGGAGACGATCTCGGCGCGGACATCGAGCAGCCCCAGCAGATGGCGCAGGTAGCTCGCGAAGAAGGCCATCTGGTCGATGCCGACGATCAGCACGCGGCGCGAGGTCGCGAGCGCCGAGACCGAGGCCTCGATCTGCTCGCGGGTCAGGCTGCGCGCCGTCTCCTCGATGTTGGAGTAGTCGGCCCCGAGCGACGCCTCGAACTCGGAGTGGTCGAAGTTGAAGAGGGCCGCGGCGCCCCGCTGCCGTTGGAGTGCCGTCGCCCGCGCCCTCGGCGACCTTCAGGCGGTACTCCTCGATCGCGGACTGCTGAAGCTCGGGGTAGCCGTCGAAGCCGAGGGCCTGGGAGAAGCGGACGACTGTGGACGAAGAGGTGTTGGCGCGGCGGGCGAGCTCCTCGGCGGTCTGGAAGGCGGCCTCGTCGAGGTGATCGACGATGTAGCGGGCGACGTCCTTCTGGGAACGGGAGAAGTCGTCGAAGCGCTCGGTGATGTAGTCCGAGAGGCTCTTGCGGGCGGCCGAGTCTTGGTCGCGGTGCGGGCCACGGCGGCTGATTTCGCCCCGCCCGCACGTTTCCCTTCACGATCCGAAAAATTTCTTGAAGGAGCTTTGTGGTTGAGTTCGCCGCCGCCTGGACACGCCAGCTGCGCGATCTCAACCGCAACATGATCGCCTTCGACCTCCTGCTCGGGTCGCGGCGCTGCTGGCCCCCGCCCAGACGCTGAAGGTGCTCGGGCCACGACGAGCCCTCCGAGGACGCCGAGCACCTGTTCCGCCGCTGCGGCCCGATCTGGCTCACCTTCGCTGCCGCTCACTCATCGCCCACCGCCGCGGCAGCTCCCGCGGACTGGTGGGCGCTCTCCTGGCTCCGCGGCACCGAGATTTTCACCGACATCCTCTGGGCCCGCTCGAGCGCGTTCTCGCGCCCGGGCGCGAAGGCCGGCATGTGGTTCGCCGGCGCGAGCAACCTCGCGATGGCCCTCGGCTTCGGCCACCTCGCCCGCAACGGCGGGACCGGCCGCTATCAGCTAGCCGGCTCCGCCGCTCGGCTGGCCGCAGACTTCTCAAACCGACCGCCTGCGCGAGCTTGTTCCGCTCCGGCCTGGCCGGCGTTCGCCTTGTCCTGGGCCGTCACGTAGGCCTCGCCGTCCTTGGCCGCCGCGGCGTCCCGCCCCTGCTCGAGCAGCTCGACCAGCGCCGCGCCCCGCGCCTGGAGGTAGGCGTCGTAGGGCTCGCGAAGGTCGTCGGGCGGTCGCAGCTCGCGCAGATCGCTCAGCTCGTCGCTCGCGACGTCGAAGAGCTCCGTCGGTCTGCGCGTTCGGTCTCGACCGGCGTTGCCGGCAGGCTCGGATTGGATCTCGGCGAACCGCTCCGCGCCCTCGACGCAGATCTCGTCGGCCCGGCTGACCAGCTCCTCCGCGCTCGAGTTGCTCGGCGCTGTCGTCACCGCACCCGGCGAATGCCAAGGCATCAGGACCATGGGATCGCTCGGCCGCTGTCGCAAAGACCCGCATCCTCGAATCAGATAGAAAGCCCGACCACCGCGACTGATTGAATGGTGATACCGAAGAAAGGAGGTGGTCCTAAATTGATTGACATGCTTTTGGGGACTTCGGAGGTGCCGGGCCTCTAGCCCGGGCGCCAGGCAGTTCGAGGCAGCAGCGCCGCGCGGGCGCCGGGCGCTTGGAGGAATCCAACCTGGGCACCGGCGGGCGAAAGGAGATGGGATCTGTCCCTCCCCATCGCGAATCCCGAGCCCGTTCCGCGCATCTGTAAGCGAAAGGGCCGCGCCCACTCATGTGGGGCGGCCCTTTCGCGTTCATCGCCGCTCGCCGGCCGGCCCTAGCCGCCCTCGAGCTTCGTCACCTTCTCGTTCAGCTTGTCCAGCTCCGAGTTCAGGGTCTGGATCGAGCCGGATTGGTCCTCGACCTTGGAGGTGAGGTTCGCGACCTCCTTCTTCAGCGTCGCGATATCCGAGCTGTTTGCGGCGATGCCGCCCGTCGCCTGCTTGTTCTCCTCAGCAGACTTCTTCGCCTCGCTCTGCAGCGTCGAGGCCTTCTCGCCGAGTTGCTCTTCGAGCTGGCTCTTGGCCGCGTCGGCGGACTCCTGGGCGTCGTCGCTCTTGTTCTTCGCATCGATTCCTACATAGACGCCGACCGCACCCACCACGAGGGCGAGCACGGCGACGATCGTTGCTGTGCGTGGGTTCATGGCGCCGGACCGTACTTGACGGTGCGGCAGCCCGGTGCGACTTATGCTCACGCCATGGAGAAGGGCCCCCTCAGGTGTCGAGAATCGCGTGCGAGCGCTCAAGCCCCGCACGGGTGTGCCGATCTTTCCCAGATGGGCGCCTGGGAGGCACCTGATGCCAATTGAGCCGGCAACGAGCGAACGCGATCTCCAGCGCCGTTACTGGAGGATCGCGGCGATCCTGTTCGGCGGCGGAGGCCTGGCCGCGATCCCCGCCGACGCCCTGCACCGCCCCGAGCACGAGGCGACGATCTACCTGCTGCCCGCTCTGGCGATCGTCTCGGGCCTCGTCTGCTGGGCGATCGCCGACCGCGCCCCGAGAAGCTGGCTCCACGTCATGGTGCCCGTGGCGACGCTCGAGATCGCGCTGACCTGCCTGCTCGCCGACGACCTCTTCGCCATCTACTACGTCTTCATCGGGATCTACGTGGCCTACGTGTTCGCCGACCGGCGGGCGATCACGGCCCACGTCGCCTTCGCCTGCCTCTGCATCATGGCCCCGATCGTCCACGACCCAGACGACGCACGCCAGCACGCGATCTTCGCCTTCACCCTGATCCCGACCGTCGTGATCGCCGCCGGCGTCGTCGCCTACCTGCGCGAGCGCCTGGAGGCGAGCGAGGAGCGCTTCCGCCAGCTCGCCGAGCGCGACCCCCTCACCGGCGTGGGCAACTACAGGCTCCTGAGCCAGCGCTTCCCCGAGGAGATCGAGCGCCACAGGCTCCGGGAGCATCCCCTCGCCCTGATCGTCATCGACCTGAACGACTTCAAGCGCATCAACGACGAGCACGGCCACCA
Source organism: uncultured Solirubrobacterales bacterium (assembly GCA_963839875.1). GTDB lineage: Bacteria > Actinomycetota > Thermoleophilia > Solirubrobacterales > 70-9 > CAVUAT01. The sequence goes on along the minus strand of CAWIWP010000003.1, from coordinate 454,601 downwards.
GTACGGCGACCGCGTTCTCCAGGAGGTGGCGGGCGCCCTGATGGGCTCGGTCCGCACCACAGACGTGGTCGTGCGCCACGGCGGCGACGAGTTCTCGATCGTCTGCCCGGAGACCGGCGCCGCCAGCGCGGGCGAACTCGCCGAGCGCCTCTGCGAGGGGATCGCCAAGGTGACGGTCGACGGTCGCCCGCTCGGCGCGGCCACCGGATACGCGATCTACCCGGACGACGCCGAGAGCCTCAACACCCTGCTCGCCCAAGCGGACGAGGTTCTCCGCGCCGACAAGGATCCGCGCGCCCGCTAGGCCTCGGGCCAGGGGACGAAGCGGCCGGGGCTAGAAGCCCGGAGCGTGGCGGACGGTGAAGCCCTTGGGGAACGCTTGGTCGCGCGCCAGCGCGGGCCGTTTCCGCCCGAGCCCATCGCCGACGTGTCCCAGCGGAGGCCGGCGATCACGGCGTAGGTGTGACCGCCGTGCGCGTATACCGTGATCCAGCTCCCCTTGCCGGCCTCGCCCCACTTCATCAGCGGGCCCGAGGGCATCGGGCTCGCGAGCAGGCCTGCCGCGTTCAGCACGTAGCTCACGGCGCCCGAGCAGTCGTAGCCCTTGGCCTTGAAGGATGCGTGGCCGCCGCCGTAGATGTACGGCTTCTTCCGGATGCGGTTGCCGGCGTTGATCGCATCGATCACTCCCTGCGGAGCGTCGGCCGGCGGGATCGCGAGCCCGCTCTTGGTCAGCTTGGCGCGGGTGCCCGGAACCGTGGTGGGGGCGGTGCCCGGGGTGACGGGCGTCGCCGTCGGATCGGCCGGACTCACGGTCCCGCCGGACTGGGCTGACGCCGCTGCGGCTGAAAAGAGGAGAGCGAGCGCTGCGAGCGCGCACGCGATCAAGAACCTGGAAACACCCGTCATTCGACCCGAACCATTCCTTTCGTCGGCCTACGGGGTTAGCTGACGGGCTGGCGCTGAAAGGACCTGCGCCCCCACGATTTGCGTGGGTTAGCCCCGACTACTTGGTTCCCCCGCCCCGTGGCACTGGCGCCACAGGCTCGGCGTTGCGGGCAGCAGACTAGCAGGTTCTTAGTGAATTGTGAGCGTACGCTCGTAAAGCCGGGAGCCGGTCGCCGGCCTCACCAAGCGTCGACGAAACGGTGCCCGCGCGGCTCGGCGGGCGCCCCGGCAGCCGCTGCGAGCGTCGCCGCGAGGACCTGCCGCGTCTCGGCCGGGTCGATCACGTCGTCGAGCTCGAAGAGTGTCGCCGCGTTCAGTCCCTTCGCGTTCTCGTGGGCCTGCTCGGTCAGGGCCTGGACGCGCGCCTCGCGCTCGTCCTCGTCGGTGATCGCCTCCAGCTCCCGGCGGAGCCCGAGGCGGACCGCACCCTCGAGCCCCATCGGCCCGAGCTCCGACGTCGGCCAGCCCACGGTGATGAGCGGCTCGTGCAGGCTGCCCCCGGCCATCGCCTGGGCCCCGAGCCCGTAGGCCTTGCGCAGGATCACGGCGAGCAGCGGGACCCGCAGGGATCCCCCTGCAACGAACAGGCGCGAGCAGTGGCGGACCAGCGCGGTCGCCTCCGCGTCGGGGCCGACCATCATCCCCGGGGTATCGATCAGCGAGACGATCGGTAGGCCGAACGCGTCGCAGAGCTGCATGAAGCGGGCCGCCTTGTCGGCGCCGTCGCTCGTGATCGCCCCGGCCATGTGCATCGGGTTGTTGGCGACGATGCCGAGGGGCCGGCCCTCGATGCGGGCCAGCGCGGTGACCATCCCGGGCGCGAAGGCCGGGCGCAGGTGCACGGCCGATCCCTCGTCGGCGATCGCGTCGACCACCCTGTTCACGTCGTAGGCGCGGCGCCTGCGCTCGGGCACCAACTCGCGGATTTCCTCAGCGCTCGCACCCGGCGGCCCGGCGGCAACAGGCCCCTGAAAGAAGGCGAGGAGCCGCTTTGCGACCGCGACCGCCCCTTCCTCGTCCGCGACCAGGACGTCGATCACACCGTTGCGGGCCTGAACGGCGGCGGGGCCGACGTCGTCGGGATCCACCTTCCCGAGGCCGCCGCCCTCGATCATCGCGGGCCCGCCCATGCCGAGCGAGGATCCCTCGGTCGCGACGATCAGGTCAGACGCGCCGGCGATCACCGCGTTGCCGGCGAAGCAACGGCCGGCGACGACCGCGATCCGCGGCACCAGGCCCGAGAGCCCTCCCCAGAGGGCGAACGCGCGGGTCTCGAGGGCGGAGACGACGGCGTAGTCGGTGTCGCCGGGGCGCCCTCCCCCGCCCTCGGCGAAGAAGATGGTCGGAAGCCGCATCCGCTCGATCAGCTCGAAGAGCCGGTCCTTCTTCTTGTGGCCCAGCGCCCCCTGGGACCCGGCGAGCACTGTGTAGTCGTAGGAGAGCACCGCGCACGCTCCGCCCTCCTCGCCGAAGTGCTCCCCGTTCACGCGGCCGGTGCCGGCCACCAGCCCGTCGGCGGGGGTGCGCTCTATCAGCTCGTCGAGCGTGCGCCGCCCGCGCTGGGCGGCGATCGCGTGCCGCCCGTATTCGACGAAGGTGCCGGGGTCGACCAGGTCCTCGATGTTCTCCCGCGCGGTCCGCCCACCCGCTGCGTGCCTGCGCTCGACCGCCTCCGGCCTCGCCTCGTCGAGCGTCCGGCGACGGCGATCGAGGGCCTCGGCCAGGTCCTCGCGCGGCTGTTCCCCCGACTCATCTCGCTCCTTCCCCGGCATCCCGGGAGCCTTACAGAGTTCGCCCGCGAACCTCAGTCATGAGCAGATGCTCGCACCGCCGGGTTGTCCTGTTATTGTGCCCGCCAGGCCTAATCCCCACGGCACGCCGTGGGGAGCGGGGGAACCAACGGGATCGAGGCACGAAGGTCCCTGGGGCGAATCGGACGAAGCGGTCCGTAGCGCAGCTCTTTCAGCGCGAGCCCGCCAGCTAACTCCGCAGGCCTGCGAAAGAGTGAAACACCGCAAGGCGAACAAGACCGCTGTGCTGAGGGCCTCCGGGGCCGCACTCGCGTGCGCTCTCGTGTCCGCGCTCGCCATGGGCACCTCGGCGCACGCACAGTCGGGCGGAGCGGTTTCGCCCGGCGGCACCACGCCGACGACGCCTCCCCCCACGACCCCCCCGTCGGGCACCGCCCCCACCGGCGCCACCCAGGTCTTCCCGATCCCGACCGCGCACAAGTACGGCGACGGCCTAGGGGCCGGCCGTGGCCACCAGGGCCAGGACCTGTTCGCCCCCTGCGGCACGCCGACCGTCGCGGTGATGAGCGCGAAGGTCGTCTACAACGGCTTCCAGAAAGCGGCGGGCAACTACGTCGTGCTCCGCTCCAAGCTCGTCAAGCGCGACTACGTCTACATGCACCTCCAGTCGCCGTCGCTGCTGCCCAAGGGCTCCTTCGTGACGATGGGCCAGGAGGTCGGCCTGATCGGCGACACCGGCAGGGCCACCGGCTGCCATCTGCACTTCGAGATCTGGAAGGGCAAGTGGTACCGCGGCGGCTTCGCGCTCGACCCGCTGCCCAGTCTCCAGATCTGGGACGCCTACTCCTGATCCGCTGACCAGCCCTTAGGCTGCCCCGCACCTCGACCAAGGAGCGGAGCGATGTCTACCGAGCTGGGTGATGACTACGCGAAGGGCCTCAAGGCCCTCGGGATCAACTGCACGCTGAAGGCCTCGCCCGAGACCTCGCACACGGAGGCGCTGATGAACCGCGTCCTAGGGCTGATGGCCGACCATGGCGCCGAGACCGAGATCCTCCGCCCGGTGGACTACGACGTGCGCTTCGGGGTCACCTCCGACGAGGGCGACGGCGACGAGTGGCCGCAGATCCTCGAGAAGATCCTCGCCGCCGACATCCTGCTGATGGGGATGTCCATCTGGTTCGGCGTGCGCTCGTCGGTCTGCCAGATGGTGATCGAGCGCCTCGACGGCACCTACAACGACACGAACGACCAGGGTCAGTACCCGCTCTACAACAAGGTCGCCGGCGTCGTCGTCACGGGCAACGAGGACGGTGCGCACGCAAGCGCCGAGACCACCCTCTTCAACATGACCCACCTCGGCTGCGTGGTGCCGCCGAACGCCGACACCTACTGGGTCGGCGACGCGGGTCCCGGTCCGTCATACCTCGACGCGGGCGGCCCCGAGCACCCCTACACGCAGCGCACGAGCTCGTGGTGCGCCCACAACCTGCTGCACATGGCGGTGATCCTGCGCGACAACCCGATCCCGCCGATCGGCAACACGCTGGAGGACCACGGCGGCGACCCGCTTCACGCTGGCTAGCCCCCGCCGTCGTTTCACTCCGGAACTCTCGGGTAAGCCGAACTGGCGTGGCCGCGGCTGACACGAAAAGCGATGTCGAGATCACCCCGTACCCGAACGGGCCCTTCGTCGTGCGCGGGCCGATTCGCCTCTGGGATGACGAGGGGAACGAGATCGAGGTGCGCAGGCGAACGGTCGCCATCTGCCGATGCGGCAAGTCGCGCATCCACCCCCTCTGCGACGGGACCCACAAGCGGATCGGGTTCAAGGGCGAGGGGTCAGCCGGACGCGGCTAGCGCCGCGGGCGAAGGGCCGGCGAGCAGCGACGAGCGCCCCGCCTCCCACTCCTCGAGCATCCGCCCGGTCCAGAGCGCCTCGACTTTCAGCATCGCCGCCGCGCCGAAGAGGATGTCGCCGACAAGCTCCGGGTGATCGAGGGCCAGTCCCTGCGCCATGTCGTAGGCCGCGACGTTCTCGTGGACCGAATCGGCCTCAACGTGCTCGTCGAAGAACTCGGTCGCCTTGTCGAGGCCGAGCCGCCTCAGGCCGTTCGCGAGCCGCCTGTTCGGTTCCGAGGACGTGATCTCGAACATCGCCAGGTGACCGACGATCGCGCCCAGCCACGAGCGGTTCAGCCCGAACATCGTCATCAGATTCACCCCGGCGAGGGTGGAACCGGGCAGGACATCGACATAGGCCCCATATGTCGAGTCGAGGCTCAGGGCCCCCATCGACTCGGCGAAGAGCTTGGAGTGCATCCGCTCCGCGCGCCCCGAGCCGTACTCGTCGTACTGGACCTCGAGAAGGGCGGCCTTCGCCCGCCCCTCCAACCGCGGGATCGCCCAGCTGTGGGGGTCGGCCTCCTTCAGCTGGTAGGCGGAGCGGTGGATCAGGTACTCGCCGAACTCTTCCAGCGTTCCCGCGGCGCCGAGGTGCGCGGAGGGCGAACGGGACTCGTCCTCCGCCGCCATCGCGAACAGCGTCTCCCCCACCTGGTCGGGCTTGACCGCGACCCGCCGCGGCACCACCGCCTCGAGCTCGGCCGCGAACTCAGACTCCAGCCTGAGCCGGAGCGCCACCAGGCCGGGGTCCCACTCGAGCTCCGCGGGCACCCCCGCGAATCCGCGGTAGTGCAGCTCGTAGATCGCGTAGAGCGCGAGCTGGACGTCGTCGTCGGAAAGGGCGGTGGAGAGAGGTGAAGCAGGTTCGAGCGACGAGGCCTCCCCCTTCAGAAAGAGGAGCAGGCCTTCGCTGATCGGGCCGCGTGCTGTCGGGAGTGCCGGGCCTGAGCCAGGGTCAGCTCTTCTTGCCACCATCTCAGATCCTCTCGTCAGGAGTTCGCAACTCAAAGTTGGGGAGCAACGAAGATGCCTTACCCGTGCGGACCTGTTCCTAGTCGCGATATTCGTCCGCCCCGAGCACTGTCTCTCTCATTCCCCTTTCAGTTCGAAGGGGGGTCCTCGTGCGGAAGGGCCGAGACAGCGGGGCCCGTAAGGACGGTTCCATCCCTCCCGAACCGGGAGCCATGGCACGGGCAGTCCCAGGTGCTCTCGGGTCCGTTCCAGTGGACGATGCAGCCGAGGTGGGTGCAGCGAGCCGAGACTGCGTGCAGCTCGCCCGCCTCGTCGCGATGGACGGCCTTGAGCTTGCGCCCATCGCGCACAACCCGGCCCTCCCCCGGCGCGAGACCCGACGCGTCTTCGAAGCTGAGCCGATCCCGGACGAGGTGGAAGCTGGTGTCCGCCCCGAGCTTCGCCATCTCCAGCAGCGAGCTCGGTTTCGGCCGCCGCCAGGGATCGAACCGGTCGGCGAAGCGGTTCTCGCGCCCGGCGGCCATGTCGGCGAGGATCCGTCCCGACTCGGCCCCGAGCGCAAGGCCCCACTTGCTCATCCCGGACGCCGTCAGAAGACGATCCGAGCCCGGCTGAAGGCGGCCTATGAAGGGAAGGCCGTCGTCGGGCATGAAGTCGTGTGCGTCCCAGCGGTGCTCGAAGCCCTCGACGTCGAAGCGCTCGCGCGCGTAGCTCTCCAACGCGGCGAAGGCTTCGGCCGGGTCGCCATGACCGAGTTCATGGGACTCCCCTCCGATCATCAGCAGCTCCTCGCCCCTCCACGGAATCGCGCGAATCGAGCGGCCGGGATTCTCGGCCTGGAGGTACATCCCGTGCGGAACGGGCCCGCGGATCCGGGCGGTGATCGCATACGAGCGCTGGACCGACGCGCGCGCGAACAGAAGGGAGCGGTCGAGGAAGGGCAGCTGTGTGGCCACCACGACGTGGGCCGCCCGCAGCTCGGCACCCGACTCGAGGCGGACCGTGTCGCCGCGAACGCTGACCGCGCGGGAGCGCTCGAACACCCGCCCTCCCCCGGCCTCGAGCGCCGCGGCGAGCCCGCGCAGGTAGCGGACCGGATGGAACTCCGCCTGGCCGGCGCAGGTGACGACGCCGGCGACCGGGAAAGGCAGATCGGTCGACTCGGTGAACGCGACCGGAAGTCCCGCGTGGGATGCGGCCTCGACCTCGTCGTGGAGATCCCCGAGCTGGGTGGGATCCTCGGTGTAGGTGGCGTTCGGCTTCCCCCGCAGGTCGCATTCGATGTCGAGCTCCACGCTCAGCTCGCGAACCCGGGCCAGTCCCCGCTGGTTGGCCTCCGCGTAGTCGGCCGCGGCCTCGTCCCCCTGTTTTGACGCGATCGAGGCGTAGCGAAGCCCGTGCAGCGCCGAGAGCTTCGCGGTGGTGTTGCCGCTCACGCCCGAGCCGATCGAGCGGCCCTCGACGAGCGCCACCGACGCCCCGTCGCGCTGGGCCTCGATCGCCGCGCTGAGCCCGACCATCCCTCCGCCGATTACGGCGACGTCAACGGAGAGCTCTTCCGTCAGCGCGGGCCGGGAGAGCGGGGCCTCGGCGCCGGGCTCGTCGTCAAGCCACGGGGAGATCGGACGGGTCTGGCTCGATGCGCTCGACGCGGGCATGGTGCCTGTGCCTACCCACGCATTGCCGAGTGCGAAACCCGGCGCGACGAATGACGCGGCCCGGGTCCGGGTAAGGCCTGACCTACCAAGAGCACCGGCAACCGACGAAAGGACTCGAGATGGCGAAGAAGGCACGCGACGTGATGACGGAGGACTGCAAGTGCATAGGCGAAAACGACACCGTCGCCGACGCGGCGAAGAAGCTCGCCGAGCTCAACGTCGGGTCGATGCCGATCTGCGGTGAGGACGACCGTCTGAAGGGCATGATCACCGACCGCGACATCACGGTGCGGGTTGTCGCCGAGGGCAAGGACCCGGCCGACACAAAGGTCTCCGAGCTCGCCCAGGGCAAGCCGGTGACGATCGGAGCCGACGACTCGGTCGAGGACGCGCTCGACACGATGTCCGAGCACCAGGTGCGGCGCCTGCCCGTGATCGACGGCCAGGATCTGGTCGGCATCGTCAGCCAGGCTGACATCGCCCGTGAGCTTCCCGAGGAGAAGGTCGGCGACCTGGTCGAGGCGATCTCGAAGGGCTGAATCAGAGCGGCTTGCGCATGAAGACCAGGCTGCCGGCGCCGACGTCGCGGCGCTCGTACTCGACGTAGCCGATCCGCTCGTAGAGCGCGAGGCTCTCGGCCATCGCCTCGTGGGTGAACAGGTGGATCGAGTCGAAGCCCGCGCGGCGGGCCTCGGCCTCGGCGTGCTCGAGCAGCACACGACCCGCTCCGGTGCCCTGGTGGGCGGGGTCGACCGCGAGGTTGTCGACCTCGAAGCGGTCCTCGACCGCCTCCAGGGCGACGACCCCGATCGCCTCTCCCCCTCGCTCGGCGACCGTGAGCACGCCCTTCTCGATCAGCTCCCCGTAGTCGTCGTCCATCGGCCGCGGCCTGGCGCCGATCGGCGCGACGTACGGCGCGTAGGCGGCCTCGACGATCGCGGCGAGCCGCCCGGCGTCTGCCGGGCGGGCCGGCCGCAGCTCGGCGTCTATGGCCCGACGCCTACTTCTTGGCCGGGTCCGGGACGATGCGCAGGTACGGCAGCGGACGCTTGATCTTGTCGCCCCACCGCTCCTCGGCGTCCTCGTCGGAGACCGAGCCCGCGACGATCACGTCGTCGCCCTGCTGCCACTGGGCCGGCGTCGCGACCTTCTCGTTCGCGGTCAGCTGCAGCGAGTCGATCACGCGCAGGACCTCATCGAAGTTGCGGCCGGTGGTCATCGGGTAGACGAGGATCAGCTTGATCTTCTTGTCGGGCCCGACCACGAACACGTTCCGCAGCGTCTGGTTGTCGGCCGGGGTGCGGTCGGTCGGGTCGCCTGAGGTGTCGGGCGGCAGCATGCCGTACGCCTTCGCGACCTCGAAGTCGCTGTCGGCGATGATCGGGTAGTTGGGGGCGGTGCCCTGGCTCTCCTCGATCTCCTTGGCCCAGCTTCTCGTGGTTCTCGATCGGGTCGGCCGCGAGGCCGACGATCTTCACGCCTCGCGAATCGAAGTCAGGCTTGATCGAGGCCATGTAGCCGAGCTCGGTCGTGCAGACCGGAGTGAAGTTGCGCGGGTGCGAGAACAGGACCGCCCAGCTGTCGCCGATCCAGTCGTGGAAGTCGATCTCGCCCTCGGTCGTCTGGGCCTTGAAGTTTGGTGCCTCGTCGCCGATCGTCAGTGCCATCGCTGAACCTCTCAATTCGGATCGTGATTGGGGTGTTTCACGATAACAGGCCGAGATCGCCCGCCTCGAGACAGCGAGTGGGCCGGGGTGGACTCGAACCACCGACCTACGGATTATGAGTCCGCTGCTCTGACCAGCTGAGCTACCGGCCCGCCGGTGGCGAGCCTACCCGCCTAGGTGCCCAGGGCGCCGAGCGCGAAGCGGGCGTTGTAGCCCGCCGAGTCGCGCGCCGTGGAGCGCCAGCGCGGGCCCGAGCCGCTGGTCAGCGACTCGCCGACCGCGGAGGTGTCGAAGCGGAGGCCCGCGACGACCATGTAGGCGTGCGAGCGGTTGCCGTAGACCGTGATCCACTTGCCCTCGCCCGGCTTGCCCCAGCTCGTGCCGAGGGGGCCCGAGGGCATCGGGGCCTTCAGCAGGCCGGCGGCGTGCAGCACGAAGCTGACGGCACCCGAGCAGTCGTAGCCCTTGGCCTTGAAGCTCTGGTGGCCGCCTCCGTAGACGTAGGGCTTCGTCCGGATCTTGTTTGCGGCCGCGATCGCCTTGACGACGCGCGTGGGGGCGTCCGCCGGAGCGGTCGCCGAGCCGTCGGCGTTCAGGGTCGCGACGCCGGCGGTCCCGGTCGTCGGAGGTGCTGTGCCGGGCGGCGTGGTGCCCCCTCCCGGGGCGACCGAGCCTCCGGTCTGCGCCGACGCTGTCGAAGCGCCGAGCGCGAAGATGGTGATTCCAGCCGCGAGCACGCCAGTCCTCGCAAACATCCCGAACCTGCCTGAATTGCGCCGCAAAGCATTGCCTCCTTCGTCGGCCTACGGGGTTAGCTGTCGGGCTGGCGCTAAAGGAGTCGCGCTCCCACTGTCAGTGGGTTCGCCCCGGAAACGTTGGTTCCCCCGCTCCCGCCTCGATCTATGAGGAGGGACTCGGCATTTGCTGGCGGGCAGCCTAGCAGTTGTGAACGATTGCTTGCAAAACAACCTGCCCAGGCACGGTTCGGGTGTGAACTATCGCTTGGACTACTGCTTATTCGACGGCCGTAAGGCCCTCGAGCGCGGCGCCGACCGAGGCCGGCTCGGCGTCTCCGGCGGCCGCCGCGCGGGCACCCTCGAGCAGCGCCTCGGCGCCTGCGATCAGCGCGCCGCCCAGGGGCTGTTCGATCGTCCCGGGGGCCTGCCGCTGGACCAGGGCGATCTCCATCTTCTCCCCCAGCTCCGCCAGGCGGGCCTGCCCGACGACCAGCGCGGCGCCCTTCAGCCCGTGGGCCTCGACCCGGATCTCCTCGACCCGATCGCCGTCGGACTCACCCGATGCGACGAGGGCGTTGACGCCCTCGATCATCTGGGGGACGCGCCGTTCGGTCTCGGTGGAGAGCATCGCCAGCAGGTCGGTTCCCATCTGTCCTCCTCAGGAGTTGCCGGCCGGCGCGACCTCGTCGACGGCGGCCTGCAGCTCATCGACGCTGTAGGCGCCCTCGATCACGGTCGCGACCTTGCCGTCGCGGTCGATCACGTAGGTCCAGGGCTCGCTCGGCAGGCCGTACGCGGCGACCTGCGGGCGCGAACCCTTGTTGATCTCGTTCTCGTTGTAGATCTCCTGATGGATGAAGGCGACGTCGCGCCCATCGTTGAGCGCGTCGCGCTTCACCTGCTCGGCGATGTCCACGACCGGGCCGCAGATGCGGCTCTGGCACAGGGCCGGGGTCGCGAAGACGAGCACCACGGGCTTCTTGCCGAGCACGTCCTTGAGGTCTGAGTCGTGCATGGTGCTCGCCGGGACCCTGGTGTCGATCTCGGAGATGTCGGCGACGTCATCGGAGGTGGGCGTGGAGACGACCGGCGCCTTGTCCCCGACGGCGACCGGGTCGAACTCCCCGACCACGCTCGGCGCGGGCACAACGGTCCCGGTGAAGCCGCCGCCGTCCTTGACCAGGGCGGCGAACACCCAGGCGCCGGGCTCCTCGAGCGGGACCTCGGAGACGTAGACGGCCTTGCCGGAGTCCGGGTCGGAGGCGGTTGAGCGGGCGACGAAGGCCGGCTCGGTCTCGAGGGACTCGGTCCGCGCCGGGAAGGGGCCGATCGCGGTGCCCTTGATGTTCCGCGGCGCGGCGTAGATCGCCACGTCGGCGGTCGTGATCTGCTCGCGGTCGACGCTGAAGACACCGAAGGGAAAGCGGTTCTCACCGACCTGCAGGACGCGGGCCGCAGGCGAGACGACGGGTCCCTGGCCGCTCGCGTTTCCGAGGACCTGTTCCAGGCTCTGTCCGGAGGCGGCGGGGAAATCGGTGGCGGGGGGCGCCGGGCGGGATCCCGAGCCCTCGTCCCCGCCGTCGTCGTCCGAGCCGCACCCGGCGATCAGGGCCGTCGTGAAGAGGGCGGCCGCGAGCAGGGGCACGAGCAGGGTGGTTCGCGAGGAGCGGATCACGGGACCATCCTATTCGCGGAGGTTGAAGCCACGCTCAGGCGCCGGGGGTGCCTCCCGGGCGCGGCGCTGGATAGGGTGCCCGCCATGGCTGATGACCAGAGGGCTGCCCTCGTCACCGGGGGATCGAGCGGGATCGGCCTCGCGATCGCGCGGGCGCTCGCCGAGGACGGCTACGGCATCACCCTCTCGGCGCGGCGGCCCGAGAAGCTGACGGCGGCCGCCGACTCGATGCGCGAGGACGGGTTCGACGTGCTCGACGTGCCCGCACAGATGACCGAGGAGGAGGATCTCCGGCAGCTGGTCGAGGCGCACTCCGAGCGCTTCGGTCGGCTCGACGTGCTGATCAACAACGCCGGCGTCGGGATCGGGGAGCCGCTCGACGGGCTCACGACGAAGAAGGTCGACATGCAGCTCGACGTGAACCTGCGGGCGATCGTCCTGATGACGAGGGAGTGCGTGCCGCTGCTGAAGGAGGCGGGCTCCGAGCACGGGAGCGCGCTGATCGTCAACACCGCGTCCATCGCGGGGAAGTCTCCGCAGCCGTGGCTCTCGGTGTACTCGGCCACCAAGGCGGCGGTGATCGCGTGGAGCCAGTCGAGCCAGAAGGAGCTGGCCAACGACGGCATCCAGGTCACCGCGCTGGCGCCGGGGTTCGTGGACACGCCGATGACCGAGTTCGTGAAGGACTCGGTGGGCGCCGAGAACATGATCCGCCCCGAGGACCTGGCCGAGGCGGTGCGCTTCCTGCTCCGCACGTCGGACCACTGCCTGGTGCCGGAGATCGTCTTCATGCGGCCAGAAGAGGCCGCGGGCGGCAGTACGCCCTAGTCGCGTTTCTGTGAAGTGAGAGGTTGCGGCGGCTCCGGGAAGGTCAGCCCTCCGCGTTCGCGGCGGGCCTTCGCCTCGCCTGCGAAGAGCCGGGCGCCACGCCACATTCCCGCGCGGGCGCCCATGTACCAGGCGGCCTGGCGCATCAGGTTGAACCAGGCGTCCTCGAGGAAACTGCGGCGGTACGGGGTGACGGGCTTGCGCGCGGCGCGCAGCGCCAGGACGACGCCGGATGCCGCGAACCTGCTGCCAGACGTCGATCAGGCGGGGTGGCGGGCTGGGGCGACCGTCGATCGCGTGGTACTTGGCGGCGACGAGGCCGGCGCCGTAGGCCCAGCCGACCTGCTGGCGGAAGAAGCCGCGCTGGGTCGTGCGGTGGCGGTGGCGGACCACCGCGGTCGCGCTGTATCTCAGGCCCAGCTCGCTCTGCTCGCTGAATCGCAGGCCGAGCTCGACGTCCTGGGCTCGGGGCATGCGGGGGTCGAAGGGGCCGATGTCCTCGAAGACCGATCGGCGGTACGCCGCGTTGGCGGTGATCGCGTAGGGCGGGTTCGAGTTGACCGCGTAGCTCTGCCATGCCCCGAGCATCCGGGTGGACTGGCGCTCGGCGACCGTGTTGCCGGGGGCGTGCTGGAGCTCGCCCGCGACGCAGCCGACCTCGGGGTCCGCGAAGGGGGCGACGAGCTCGCGAAGCCATTCGGGCGAGGCGAGGCAGTCGCCGTCGATGAACGCGAAGACCTCTCCCCTGCCCTCGGCGATGCCGCGGTTGCGGGCATTCGAGACGCCGGGGACGGGCTCGTGGAGGTAGGTGACCGGGTGGCGGCGGATCTCGGCGGCGGTCCCGTCGGTCGAGCCGTTGTCGACGACGATGATCTCCCGGCGCTCCGGCGGGAACTCGCAGGCGAGGATCGAGGCGATCGTGTCGCCGATCATCGCCTCGCCGTTGCGGACGGGGACGACGACCGTTGTGAAGGGGGGCTCGGCGCTCAGGAACCCGAGGGTACGGGCTGGTCGCCCTGGAGAACCTCGGCGGCCGCTCGCTCGGTGCGCTCCTGCTCCGATTCTGCGTAGGTGCCGGCGAGCAGTTCCTCGATCGTGACGTCGGAGGTCTCGTGGGCCTCCGCCTCGGCGAGGCGGCGGCGGGAGGCCTGGATGTCGCGGACCGCTTCGGCCAGGGGTGTGTCGGCGGCCCACCCGGCCTGGGCACCGGGCGCGTCGCCCACCTGCGGCGGGGCGATTCCCTCGCGGGTCAGGGCGGCCTCGAGATAGCCGCGGAGGGTGCGGACCTCGCGGGTGGAAGCGCGGCGGGCCTTCTTCGCTCCCGTATAGGCGTCCCAGGCGCGGGCGAATGATGCGAAGTCTGTGCGGCCGCCATTGCGGTGAGCGGCGAGCATCGGGCAGACGCCGCCGCGCTTGTCGGTGTAGGCGCCGACGATCACGCGGTTGCCGTTGATGCCGTCGAGCATGCCGAGCTTGGTGTGCTGCGGCAGGGCGTCGACCGCGCTGCGCAGGCGGCGGGCGTTGTCGCGTCGGTTTCTCATGCCGGTTCAGGATGGCGGCTGCCCATAGCCTGCGCGCAATGGCGCGCCCAAAGCAGCTTCGGATCGTCGTCGCTGCCTTCGGCGACCCAGGCCACGCCTTTCCGGCGATAGCGCTGGCGCGCGAGCTGCACCGCCGCGGCAACGAGGTGCTGATCGAGACCTGGGAGGAGTGGGAGGACGCGGTCCGCGCCGAGGGCCTGAACTTCACTGCGGCGCAGGAGTACATGGTCTTTCCTCCTCCCGGGCCGGATACGCCGCAGGGCCAGACCGTCGCGCACGCCGCGCGGGCGCTGGCGGAGCTGATGGAGGGGTTCGAGCCCGACCTGATGGTGAGCGACATCCTCACCCTCGCGCCCACGCTCGCGGCGGAGGTTGCAGGCGTGCGCCACGCGACGCTCGTCCCCCATGTGTATCCGGTGCAGGCGCCGGGGCAGCCGGTCTACTCGCTGGGGTTCTGGCCGGCGCGGACGGGGATCGGCCGGCGGATGTGGGGAGCGACGACGCCGCTGATCGAGGGCGGATTGAGGCAGGGGCGCGACGAGATGAACGTGACGAGGGAGCGGCTGGGACTGCCGGCGCTCGAGCGGTTTCACGGGGGAATCAGCGAGTCGCTGACGCTTGTGGGGACGTACCCACAGCTGGAGTACCCGCGGGAGTGGCCGGCGGGGACGCACGTGACGGGGCCGCTCTTCTTCGAGTTGGCGGCCGATCCGGTGGAGGTGCCCGAGGGCGACGAGCCCTTTGTGGTCATCGCGCCGAGCACCGCGCAGGACCCCGAGTGCGAGCTGGTTCGCACCGCCCTGGCGGCACTCGCCGACGAACCGGTTCGTGTGCTGGCGACGGTGAACCGGCGCGAGCCCTCCGAGCCGATCGCAGTGCCGGACAACGCCGTCCTCACCGACTGGCTGCCCTACTCGCAGGTGATGCCCGAAGCCGACCTGGTGATCTCACACGGCGGCCACGGGACCGTCGTCCGCGCGCTGCACTCCGGAGCGCCGGTCCTCTGCTGCCCGGCCGTCGGGGACATGGGCGAGAACGGCGCACGGGTCTCGTGGGCGGGAGCGGGGTTGTCGCTGCCGCGGCGGCTGCTCTCGGAGCGCGGCGTCAGGCTGGCGGCGCGGAGGGTCCTCGGGGACGGGAGCTACCGGGCGAAGGCGCGCGAGATCGCGGAATGGTCGGCAGCGAACGACGGGGCCGAGCGCGCGTCCGAGCTGGTCGAGGAGGCGAGCTCCGGGGCTGGGACTCGAACCCACATCCTCTCGATGGACAGAACGAGCCTTCTACAATTGCTACCCCGGTAGATCGTAACCCCGACTGCAGCGACTCCCCCGTGAGTACGGTGCAACGCTCGAGCAAGTTTGCCGTCAGCCCAGCCGGGGGAAGTTCGTTCGCTCGCTGAGCTCCCATCCTCTATCTCGGCGTGGCAGTTCGCGCAGAGGATCACGCACTTGTCGGCCTCGGCAGCAGCTCGGCGAAGGACCTGGTCACTCCTCTCGGATCCCGAAAGGACTTCTCACGCTGGATCGACGTGGTGGAAACTGCAATGCGCCCGGATTCCGTCGTATCCGCACAGCGCACAGCGCGCCGCCGGCGGCGCCGACGAGCTTGCGCTTGGTCCGCCTCCGCCATTCGGACACTGCCGTCTGTCCGGCACTTTGTACAGCGGTAGTAACCGCGTCCCTCGAGCACATACACGACCTTGCCGTGATTGAATGCAGGTCGACCAAACGCGCCTGGCGCCCGGCCTCACGCGCCTCCTGCCCTCAGGACGCGCAGACCCATTCGCCGTACTCGATGCCGTACCTTCTTCAACCAGTACCGGATGGTTGAGGGGTGGCGTTCAAGCGCCTCAGCCATCTCCCTGATCGTCGCGCCATTCGCTGCGAGCTCACGCAGACGATCTTCGGGAAGACCGCCGCGGTTGGCGTGCTTCCCCTTGCTCACCGGCTCTAGCCCGTGCTTCTTCAAGTGATAGCTGACCGTCGATGGACTTCGCTTAGCTATCCGGCCTATCTGGTCGAGGGACATGCCCTCAGCAAGGCATTGCCTCAGAAATCTTGCCGTCATTTGCAGGTACTTTGGTGGGCGGCACGGACGGTAAGTGGCCGAACCGGTAACGAAAGGCGCGCGAGATTGCGCGGAAACTGTGACTTCTGACGGCCGATCAACCGTGACGCCGCGCGACGCTCTAGCTCGGGCCCAGCGACTCCGTCTGTGAGATCCGGGTCGACAGCTCGGAGCCCTCTCTGCTCAGGCGCTGGACCTCCTCCAGATCGCCCGCGGCGCGGGCTGCGGACATACCGTCCTCGAGGCGCTGCTGCTCGAGCAGCATGAAGTTCAGCTCCATCGCGCCCGGCGAGTGCGGCTCGCCGTGGGCGCGCATCGCCAGCTCGTTCACGATCGAGACGAGGTCCTCGTCCTCGCGCGGCAGCCCCGTCAGCGGGTCCTCGAGGTTGTCGCGCAGCCACTCCAGCGCAGGCCGGCCCGACGCCGACAGGTGCTCGGGCGCCAACCGCGCCAGGTAATCCCGCCCCCTCTCCGGGTCGGCGATGCACATCGCCAGCAGCGCCCGCTCGCGCGCCTCGCGCGGCGTGAGGGTCGGCGCCGGGCCGGGAGCCGGCCGCTCCCCATCCGGCTGGCGCTGAACTCGGCTCTCATCAGGGGGAACGAGCTCTTCGGGCTTCGCGTCGCGCAGCCGCTGCATCACAAAGCTCGCCGGGACGTCGAGTCGGTCCGCACTCTCCCTGACGAGCTCGTCCCGGCTCACCGTCTCGCCCATGGCGTGGAGCAACGGCAGCAGCTCCGCCAGCGCCCGATCCCGGCCGGACGGGGAGCTGAGCTCAGCCCGGTCCATGATCGTGTGCGCCTTGAACTTCGGCAGGTCGATCGCGTCGTCCACGAGCTTCACGAAGCGATCCAAATTCTGAGCGGCGAGCATGTCGGCGGGGTCCTCCCCCTCCGGCATCGCGGCAACCACCAGCTCGAGCTTCCTCTCGACCGCCACCTTCTGCGCGCGGATCATTGCGTTCGCCCCCGCGCTGTCGGCGTCGAGCGCCAGCACGACCCTCTCTGGACCGAGCCCGGCGAGCGCCTTCAGCTGCTCCGGCGTGATCGCCGTCCCCATGATCGCCACGACGTCAGTGATCCCCGCCTGGTGCAGCGCGATCACGTCCGTATATCCCTCGACCACGATCGCCCGCCGCGACTTCGCGATGGCGGGCCGCGCGAGGTCGATCCCGTAGAGCATCTCCGACTTCTTGAAGACGCCCTCGGGCGAGTTCAGGTACTTCGGCTTGGAGTCGGCCGTCAGCGCCCGTGCCCCGAACCCGCGCACCCTCCCCCGCGCGTCGCGGATCGGGAAGGTGATCCGGCTGCGGAAGCGGTCGTAGTGGCCGCCCTGGCGACCCTTCTGGATCAACCCGGCCGACTCGAGCTCGACCACCTTGAACCCGGCCCTCTGGCTCCCGACCAGCACCTGGTCCCAGGCCTGCGGCGCCATCCCCACGCCGAACGCCCGCATGGACTCCTCGGTCAGTCCCCGCCCCAGCAGGTACTCCCGCGCCTTCGCGGCCTTCGGCGAGTCCCAGAGGAACCGCTCGTAGAACTCCCCGGTCCGGCCGAGCAGCTCGCCGATCCTGGCGCGGTGGCGGCGCGCCTCCTCGGCGCGCGGGTCCTCCTGCTCGCGCTCGATCTCGACGCCGTAGCGCTCGGCCAGCGTCTCCAGCGCCTCGGGAAAGGTCAGCCCCTCCTTCTCCTCGACGAAGCGGAAGACGTCGCCGCTCGCGTCGCACCCGAAGCACTTGTAGAACTTGTCCACGGGGTTCACCGAGAACGACGGCGTCCGCTCGTCGTGGAACGGGCACAGCCCC
Organism: uncultured Solirubrobacterales bacterium; assembly: GCA_963839875.1. Classification (GTDB taxonomy): domain Bacteria; phylum Actinomycetota; class Thermoleophilia; order Solirubrobacterales; family 70-9; genus CAVUAT01. Next base: position 437,050 of record CAWIWP010000003.1, on the reverse strand, counting down.
ATGAACCGCTGCCCCGTCCGCTTCAGGTCGGTGTACTGCGAGACGATCTCGACGAAGTCAGCTGCCTCCCGCACGTTGTCGATGCTCGCCTGCGAGATGCCCATCTAGCGATTCTCCCCGCTGGCGCCGCCGCGGACCATCAGCTCGTACTGCGAGAGGCAGAAACGGTCGGTCATTCCGGCGAGATAGTCGGTCACCCGCTGCAGCGGATCCGCCTCGGGGTCGCTCGCCGGCACCTCCTCGGGGTGCTCGAGGTAGTGAGCGAAGAGTGCGCCGAGCGCCTCGCGAGCCCGCTCCTGCTCGCCTCGGGCCTCGGAACCCAGATAGACCCGGTCGAACATGAACTTCCGGAGGCGCAGCATCGCCCCTCCGACCTCGTCGGACTGCGCGATGTCACCGGCCTCGCGAGATTGCTCGACCATGTCGCGGACGAGCGTGTCCACCCGCTCCGGCCCGGTCGCGCCGAGCAGCTCGATCTCCTCCGCCGGCAGGTCGCCCTCGGCAAGGATCCCAGCGCGCACCGCGTCGTCGATGTCGTGGTTGATGTAGGCGACCCGGTCGACGATCCGGACGACGCGCCCCTCCATCGTCGCCGGCTTCTCGGGCCCGGTGTGGCGGAGAATCCCATCCCGCACCTGCTCGGTCAGGTTCAGGCCGCGCTGCTCGCCCTCCAGCACCTCGACCACCCTCAGCGAGTGCTCGTTGTGCTTGAAGGATCGCCCGTGCTCGCCGAGCGCGTCGTCCAGCACCTCCTCGCCGATGTGGCCGAAGGGCGGGTGCCCGAGGTCGTGTCCGAGCCCGACCGCCTCGGTCAGGTCCTCGTTCAACCCCAGCGCCCGCGACACGGTCCGGGAGATGAAGCACGCCTCGAGCGTGTGGGTCAGGCGTGTCCGGTAGTGGTCGCCCTCGGGGGCGACGAAGACCTGCGTCTTGTGCTTCAGCCGCCGGAACGCCTTCGAATGCACGATCCGGTCGCGGTCGCGCTGGAACGGGGTGCGGATCGGGCTGTCGGCCTCGGGGTGGGTGCGCCGCGCGGGATAGGAGCGCGTCGCCGGCTCCCACAGGTAGGCCTCCTCCCAGGAGCGCACCCGCTCCTCGAAGGCGCCGATGGCCGTGTCGTCCGCGGAGATGCTTTTCACCTGATGAACCTCGTCATTGAAACCTCATCATTCGATAGTGGCAGGGGTCCCGGCGCTCATGAACCGGCGACCGCCGCCTGCGCCGCCGCGACCCGCGCGATCGGCACCCGGTAGGGCGAGCAGCTCACGTAGTCCAGCCCCGCCTCGTGGAAGAACGCGACGCTCGCGGGATCGCCGCCGTGCTCACCGCAGACACCCACCACCAGCTCCGGATTCGATGAGCGCCCGCGCTCGGTTCCGACCCGCACCAGCTCCCCCACCCCCGGCTCGTCGATCGTCTCGAACGGGCTCCTGTCCAGGATCCCGACCTCGATGTAGCGCCCGAGGAACTTTCCCTCGACGTCGTCGCGCGAGAGCCCGATGGCTGTTTGGGTCAGGTCATTCGTCCCGAAGCTGAAGAAGTCGGCGTGGCGCGCGATCCGGTCCGCGACGAGGCAGGCGCGCGGCAGCTCGAGCATCGTCCCGATCGAATGCGGCACCTCCCTGCCGACGGCATCCTGCGCCTCCGCCACCGCGCCCTCGACCAGCCCGCGGACCAGCTCCAGCTCCGTCTCGTAGGCGATCAGCGGCAGCATGATCTCGACATGAGGGTCGTCCCCCTGCTCGGCGGCTGACGCCGCGGCCTCGACGATGGCCCGCACCTGCATCTCGTAGACCGGCGGGTACAGCACCGCCAGCCGCACCCCGCGCGTCCCCAGCATCGGGTTCGCCTCGCGCAGCTCCCGGACCAGCGCCAGATCCTCGGGCGGGCCGTCCTCGAAGTGCTCGACGGGAAGGAACTCGTGGAGCGGCGGGTCGAGAAGGCGGATCGTCACCGCGAGCCCCGCCATCTCCTTGAAGATCCCCTCGAAGTCGGCGCGCTGCAGCTCCTCGAGCGCGGCAAGGCTGCCGCGGAAGGTCTCGTCCACCTCGGCGAGGCCTCCCTCGCCTGAACCCGCCTCGCCGCCAGCCCCGTCGTCCGCGAGGTGCGCACGGCGCCACTGCTCGGCCGCCAGGAACATCTCCTTGACGAGGTTGTCGCGGTCCGCCCCGAAGAACATGTGCTCGGTGCGGCAGAGGCCGATCCCCTCCGCTCCGAAGCTCCGGGCCTTCGCCGCGTCGGTCGGGTTGTCCGCATTGGCGCGCACCTGCAGCCGCCGCAGCTCGTCCGACCAATCCAGGACCTGGCGGAACTCGTCGGAGAGCTCGGGCTCGATCAGCTCGACGTCGTCGAGCGTCACGGTCCCCTCCGACCCGTCGATCGCGATCGGCTCGCCGGCCTTCAGGGTGCGCCCGTCGACGGTCACGGTCGCCGCTCCGACGTCGATCTCGAGCGACGAGGCGCCGCAGACGCACGGCCTCCCCATCCCCCTCGCGACCAGAGCGGCGTGCGATGCCTTGCCGCCTTCTGAGGTGAGGATGCCCCGCGCCGCGTGGAATCCCGCAACGTCCTCGGCCTCGGTGAACGGACGCACCAGGATCACGTCCTCGCCGTCGCCTCCGCGCTTGACCGCCTCGTCGGCGGTGAAGACGATCGCTCCCTTCGCGGCGCCCGGCGACGCACCGATTCCCCGGGCCAGCACCTCGAACTCCGAGTCGGGGTCGAAGGTGGGATGGAGCAGCGCGTCGAGCCTGTCCGCCTCGATCGTGGCGAGCGCCCCACCGCGGTCCAGCAGCCCCTCGGAGACCGCGTCCACCGCAAAGCGCACAGCGGCCTGCGCCGGCCGCTTCGCGTTTCGGGTCTGGAGGAGGTACAGCCGCTCCTCCTCGACCGTGAACTCGGTGTCCTGCATGTCTCCGTAATGGGACTCCAGCGTCTTCAATGCCCCCATCAGCTGCTCGTGGGCGGCGGGCAGGACGCGCGCCATCTCGTCGAGTCCGCTCGTGTTCCTGACGCCGGAGACGACGTCCTCGCCCTGGGCGTTCGCGAGGAAGTCCCCCGACGGCTCGGGCGCACCCGTGATCTCGTCCCGGCTGAAGGCGACCCCGGACCCGGAGGTCTCCCCCTTGTTGCCGAAGACCATCTGCTGGACGTTGACCGCCGTCCCCCACTCGTCGGGGATCCCGTTGAGCCGGCGATATTCCACCGCACGGCGGCCGTTCCAGGACTCGAACACCGCTCCGATCGCGGCGGCGAGCTGGGCGCGCGGGTCCTCGGGAAACTCCTCGCCGACCTCGTCGCGGTAGATGGACGCGAAGCGCTCGGTCAGCGCCGCCAGGTCATCCGCGCCGAGCTCGGTGTCGAGCTCCACACCGCGCTCGCTCTTGGCCTCGGCGATGGCCTCCTCGTAGCGCTCGCCCGGGATGTCGCGCACCACGTTCCCGAACATCTGCACCAGCCGCCTGTGGGAGTCGCGCGCGAAGCGCTCGTTCTCGGTTCGTGCCGCCAGCCCCTCGACCGAGCGGCCGTTCAGCCCCAGGTTCAGGATCGTGTCGAGCATCCCCGGCATCGACTCGCGGGCGCCCGAGCGAACCGAGACGAGCAGCGGATCCTCGGGATCGCCGAGCGTCTTGCCGGCGTGCTCCTCGAGCGCCGCCACCGCCTCGCCGACCTGGTCGTCCAGGCCGGGAGGCATCTCGCGGCTCGCGGCGTCGGAGCCGCTCTTCATGTACGCGACGCAGGCCTCGGTCGTGATCGTGAACCCGGCCGGCACCAGCTCGGCGCCGAGGACCTTCGTCATCTCGGCGAGGTTCGCTCCCTTGCCGCCGAGCAGGTCGCGCATCTCGCGTGAGCCCTGGGAGAACTCGTAGACGTAGCGGGTGTCCACCTCGGCGCGATTCTATGAGTAGGGTCCGCCCGTGGCCGAGACCGCACTCATCACAGGCGCATCGTCGGGCATCGGCGAGGAGTTCGCCAAGCAGCTCGCCGCCCGTGGCTACGAGCTGATCCTGGTCGCGCGGCGAAAGGACCGGCTGACCGCGATCGCCGAGTCGCTCCCCGTCCAGGCCGAGGTCATCGTCAACGACCTCGGCACGGAGGCCGGAAAGCTCGGCGATCAGGTCGCGGAGCTCGGCCGCCAGGTGGACCTGCTCGTCAACAACGCGGGCTTCGGCCTGCGCGGGCGCTTCGCGGAGCTGCCCGTCGAGCGGCAGGCCGAGATGGTCCGCGTCAACTGCGAGGCCGTGGTCGTCCTGACCGGCACCTTCGTCCCGCCGATGGTCGAGCGCGGCCGCGGCGGCGTCATCACCGTCGCCTCGACCGCCGGGATGCAGCCCCTCCCCTACGAGGCGACCTACGGCGCCAGCAAGGCCTTCGCCCTGAACCTCACCGACGCGCTGCACGCCGAGCTCAAGGGCACCGGCGTCAGGGCCCTCTCGGTGAACCCGGGCCCCGTACCGACCGAGTGGCAGCAGGTGGCGGGCTACGACGACGCCGGCGGCGAGATGATGCCCGGCGCGATCGAGGCCGACCAGGTCGTCCGCGAGGCCCTCGCCGCCTACGACAAGGACAAGCGCGCGATGGTCCCCGGCCGCTTCTTCCGCAACTTCATGCGCCTCAACGCCACCACCCCGAAGGCGGTCAAGCTCAAGGTCAGCGAGAGGATGTACCGCCCCAAGTCCTAGGACTGCGGAGCCGGCGGGTGGTCAGGCCGCCGCGCGCAGGTGGACGTGCGCGTGGTGCTCGAGCGTCTCGGTGATCGCCCTGTCGGCCTGGGCGGCGGTGCGCTCGGCGGCGGGCGGGGCCTCGGAGAGCGGGCGCGCCAGCGCGTCGACCATGAAGCTGTGGGACTCCTCGGCGAGCGCGAAGCCGTCGCCCTCGCACCCCGCGCAGACGACGCCGCCGGCCGATCCCGAGAACGAGGTGATGTGCTCGGCCTCGCCGCAGCGCGCGCAGCTCGCGAGCTCGGGCGAGAACCCCGCCGCCAGCGCCAGCTTCATCCGGAAGGCCAGCGCCGGCCCCGGGCCGCTCGCCGCGGCCGGGTCGTCGTCGAGCATCCCCAGGTAGCGGACCAGCAGGTTGTAGGCGGGCTGGTTCGCGTCGCCGGTGTCGAACAGCCGCAGCAACGTGTCGCACGCGCGCCCGGCAGCTTGGAGGGCGGGCCCGTCGGAGCGCAGCGCCCCGTGGCCGTTCACCGTCGAGGCGCCGGTGACGGTCAGCAGGTCGCTCCGGCCCTCGTAGAGGACCAGCTTCAGCCGGAAGAACGGCTCGAGCCGCCCGCCGAACCGCGACTTCGGCCGCCGCGAACCCTTCGCGATCGCGCTGACCTTCCCCCGCGTCCCGGAGTACAGGTGGACGATGCGGTCGGCCTCGCCGTAGCGGATGCTCCGCAGCACGACGGCCTCGGTCTTGATCGATCCGGGCACCGCCTAAGGCTGCCGGACGGCCCGGACGCCCTGCCTGATCGCCTGGGCCGTTGCGGTCGCCGCCGCGACCCCGATCTGCATCGCGATCATCGGGCGCGCAGTTCCCTCGTGAGGACCTCCGGCCGTCGCCGACGCCATGCAGAAGACGACATCGCCGTCCACGGGGGTGAAGGTCGGGTTGACTGCGCGGGCGATGCCGGCCGTCGCGGCGCGGGCCACCATCCCCGCCTCACGCTTGTCGAGGGCGGCGTCGGTGCAGACGCAGACCAGGGTCGTATTGCCCTCGGGCACCTTCAGCTCGGGGATCGGGACGCTCGGCATCTCGACCAGCAGGTCCGCGCCGCGCTGCATCCGTCCGTCCTCCCCCATCGGTCCCGCGATCAGCGAGCCGTCCTCCGCCAGGATGTCGCCGGCCGCGTTGACCGCCGCGATCGCCGAGACCGTCTCTCCGGCGCCGGTCACCACGGCCGCGTAACCCAGCCCGCCCGGCGACGCCGCCTCGCGCCCGAGCGCCTTGGCGACCGTGGCGCCGGTGCCCGCGCCGACCGCGCCCGTCTCGGGCACGCCCGGTGCCGCTGCCTCGCAGGCCGCGTATCCGTCCTCGGGACCCGGCCGCGCCTTTGGGTCGCCGCTGGCGATGTCGTAGACGACCGCCGCCGGGACGATCGGCACCAGACCGGCCGGGGTCGCGTGGCCGCGCCCCTGTTCCTCCAGCCAGCGCGCGACGCCGTCGGCGGCGGCGAGGCCGAACGCGCTGCCTCCGGTCAGCAGGACAGCCGAGCAGCCCTCGGCGCGCGAGAGCGGGCTGAGGCTGTCGGTCTCGCGGGTTCCCGGGCCGCCGCCGGTGACGAAGACGCCGGCGGCTCCCTCCTCGGGCGGCGGCAGGATCACGGTGCAGCCGGTCATCCCCTCGCGGTCGCTGTGATGGCCGACCGCGAAGCCGTCGGGGAGCGGCGGCTGGTCGCTCACCGCGCGGCCTTCGAAGACCGTCGGGCCGCCCGCTTCCGGCGCCTCGGCCTCTTTCGCAGCTTCACCTGGCACTCCGGGCAGAAGTAGGTCGAGCGCCCGCCGACGACGATCCGCTCGATGGTGCCCCCGCAGCGAGGACAGGGCAGCCCCTCGCGCGTGTGGACCAGGAACTCGTCCTGCATCGAGCCGCGCTCGCCGCGGGCGTCGATGTAGTCGTCGATGCTCGATCCGCCCTCGGCGAGGCCGAGCTCGAGCGCGTCGACGATCCCCTCGACCAGCGCCTCGAGGTGCTCGGGCTTCATCGACCCCGCCGGCGAGAGCGGGTGCAGCTCGGCGCGGTGAAGCGCCTCGTCCGCGTAGATGTTCCCGATGCCGGCGACGCCGGTCTGGGTCAGCAGGAAGGACTTCAGGGGCGCCGCGCGGCCCTCGGCGATGCGGCCGAGGGCCTCGGGGGTGAGGTCGGGCGAGAGCGGCTCGATGCCGACACGCGCCTCCAGGTGCTCCTCCAGCGCTTCGGGGCCCTCCAGCAGCACCGCGGTCCCGAACCGCCGCACGTCGGTGAAGAGCATCTCCGACCCGTCGTCGAATCCGATGCGCATCTTCAGGAAGCGCGGTTCCGACGAGGACTCGTAGAGCCGCGGCCCGCCCAGGCGCGGGTCGGTCTCCATCAGGTCGGCGACCCGCTCGGCCCCGCCTTCATCCTCCGCCGGCCGCAGCAGGACGTTGCCAGTCATGCGGAGGTGGAGGACGAAGCGTCCCCTCGCCCTCGAGGCGGATCAACAGGTACTTGCCGCGCCGCTCGACGGCCTCGACCTCGCGCCCCTCGAGCCCCCGGGCGACCGGCGCCGGCGGAAGCGGCCGCGTCAGGCGCTCGTCGAGGATCTCGGCGGAGACGATCCTCTTTCCGGTGATCTCGGGCGCGAGCTGGCGCCGGATCGTCTCGACCTCGGGCAGCTCGGGCATGGCCCCACACTAACCCGCAGGGCTACGGCCTAGCGCGCGCGGGGGTGTGCTTCGAAGTACGCCTCTTTCAGCTCTTCGCCGGAGAGGTGGGTGTAGAGCTGGGTGGTCGAGAGGTCGGCGTGGCCGAGCATCTCCTGGACCGAGCGCAGGTCGCAGCCGCCCGAGAGCAGGTGCGTCGCGAAGGAGTGGCGCAGCGTGTGCGGGCTCATCCGCCCCTCGAGCCCGGCGGACTCGGCGTGGCGCAGGACGATCTTGTAGAGGCCCTGCCGGGTCAGCGGGCCGCCGCGGAAGTTGACGAAGAGCTTTCGCTCGTCGGAATCGCCGATCAGCCCGGGGCGCCCCGAGCGCATGTACATGCGGACGGCCGCGAGCGCCTTGTCCCCGACCGGGACGAGCCGCTCCTTCGAGCCCTTGCCCCGCGCGAGCAGGACGCCCTTCTCGATGTCGATGTCGGAGACGTCCAGCGAGATCGTCTCCGAGGCGCGCAGCCCCGAGGCGTACATCAGCTCCAGCAGCGCGCGGTCGCGCGTCACCGTCGGCCCGTCGCCCATCGGCTGGGCGAGGAGCTTCTGGACCTCGGAGTAGCTCAGGACCTCGGGAAGCTTCCGGCCCCGCCGCGGCGTCGGCAGCTGCGCAGCGGGGTCCTCGCTGATCAGGTCCTCGCGGCGAAGGTGGCGGTAGAACGAGCGCAGGCACGCGGCCTTGCGGTGCACCGTCGCGGTCGAGCATGCCGGCGTGCCGTTCCCGTCGCCGGTCGCCAATTCGGTGAGGAAGTCGGAGAGGTCAACCGCCTTGGCGTCGGTCGCGTCGCGGTCCCGCTCCGCCAGGAAGCGGCCGAACTGGAGCAGGTCGGTGCGGTAGGCCGCGAGCGTGTTGCGCGAGAGCCCCCGCTCGAACTCGAGGTGGGCGAGGTAGTCGAGCACCAGCGCCTCGAAGCGAGGCGAAGGACGCACGACGGCATCGGCAGGTGGGGCCATGGTGGCCATGCGTGGACATTCGACGCCGAGGGGCGCCGTCCCTGCTCAGGAGCGGCTTGAGAGGTGGTCGCGAAGCTCGATCAAGCCGATGATGGACTTCGCGTCGCGGCAGGACGCGATCGTCGCATCGAGGTCGTCGAGCGGGACCTTGACGATCTCGATCATCTCGTCGTCCTCGGGCTCGGCGGGGACGTCGTAGAGCTCGGTCGCCATGAACAGGTGCACCCGCTCGCTCGCGAAGCCCGGGCTCGTGTAGAAGCGCCGCAGCTCGGTCCAGTCGCCGGCCGACTTGCCGATCTCCTCCCGCAGTTCGCGCTGGGCGGCCTCGAGCGGGCTCTCGCCCTCCTTGTCGAGGCGGCCGGCCGGAAGCTCGAGCAGGCCCGCCTCCTCGACGGCCTCGCGCGGCTGGCGGACCATCCACACGGCCCTGGCGTCGTGGGCGACGATCGCCACCGCCCCCGGGTGGACGACGACCTGGCGGATGTCGGTGCTGCCGTCGGGGTACCGGAAGCGGTCCATCCGCACCGAGACGATCGGCCCCTTGTGGATCAGCTTGCCGCCCTCGCGCTCGAGGCGCTCGCCCTCGGGTTCCTGGCCTCCGTCGCTCACTCGCTCAACTTAGCCGCGGAGCCCAGCGCGTCCCCGCCTGCCAGCGCAGCCGCGAAGAAGAGCTTGTCCTCGTCGATCTCGCGTCCCATCGTCCTCGTGGGGAGCCCGGAGCCCGCGTACTCGTCCAGCGCCGCCTCCCCTTCGATGATCTCGTGGCGTTCGCCGCTCGCCCCGCGGAGGTCCGCCATCCACGCGTCGTCATCGTGCCCCGAGGGAACCGGCACCCGAACCCCCGCGAGCAGCAGGCCGAGGACGGTGTCGGTGTGGTGGCTGAGGCCTCGGTGGCGCTCGCGCTCGTCCCCCTCCGACAGCCGGGGCGCCACCAGCGTCGGCAGCCCGAGGGCGAGTGACGCGTGGGCCGTGTCGAGGGCGCTCATCCCGCCGTGGCCGAGGGCCGAGGCGGAACCGAGGATTCCCGGGCCCGGCCCGGCGATCACCGCGTCCCACCCCAGATCGGAGCCCGCACCGGCGTGGATGGCCCCCGCGACGCTGATCGCCTCGGCCTCGCCTCCGTAGGCCGGCCCGGCGGTGACGTGCCCCGCCAGGAGGCCGCGCTCGCGCAGGTCCGCGACGTCGCGCGAGAGCGCGCCGGGCAGCGCACCGCCCGGAGTCTGGACGTAGCCCACCTTCAGATCGGGGGCCGCGCGGGCCGCCGCCCACGCGGCGGGCGCAAGGTGGCCGTGCAGCGAGACGACCAGCACCGGGATCGACCGCTCCGGCACCGGCGAGCCCTCCGCCTCCACCGGTTCGACCGGGTGCTGGAGCGAGCTGTAGTTCAGCTTGAAGACGTTCAGGTCGGGCGACCCGCCGGCGTCGAGCCCGCGGGTGAGGTTCACGTGCACCACGTCGAAGCCCCCGGAGCCAAGGTCGAGGTCGAGCGCCTCGACGTTCACGATGACTTCGTCGCCCTCGGCCATCTCCCCGACCAGCGAGGTGTCGGCCCAGGCCTTTCGCCGCTCGCCGGCCACCTCGACCTCGAGGGGGTCGGCCGACACGACCGTCCCCCTACGAAGCTTCAGCACCAGCCGCCTCCTCGACCGCCGCATCGAGGACCGCGAGCATCCCCGTCAGCGCCTCGCCCGCCACCGACTCGTGGGGCGTGTGGTTGGCCTCGGTCCCGTTCGCGAGCAGCACGCAGTCGTAGCCCTTCGCCATCAGGGCGTTGGCGTCGCTCCCACCGCCGGTTGCCACCTGGGAGGGCTTGAAGCCGCAGCGCTCGAGTGCCTTGGACGCGGCGCGCACGGCGGGGCCCTCGGGATCGTTGCGGTATCCGCGAAACATCTCGATCACCTCGACGTCGGCGTCGCAGAGGTGCTCGGATGCGCCGGTCGAGCACGCGTCAACCATCTCGCCCATGACCTCGGCCGCGCGGGCGCTGTCGATGCTCCGCGCCTCGCCGAGGATCTCGCAGCGGCCGGCCACCACGTTCGACGCGGTTCCCCCGCCGATCACCCCGACGTTCGCGGTGGTCTCGTCGTCGAGACGGCCGAGCTCCATGCGGTCGATCGCCGCGGCCGCCCCCGCGATCGCGCTGTGGCCGTCCTCGGGGTTGATCCCCGAGTGGGCCTCCTTGCCGGTGAACTCGCAGATCAGGCGCTTGTAGGTCGGGGCAGCCACGATGACCTCGCCGATCGGGGTCGCGTGATCGATCACGTAGCCCCACGGCGCGCGCAGCCCGTCGGTGTCGAGCGCCTCGGCCCCGCGCAGCCCGTCCTCCTCGGCGACGGTGAAGACGAGCTCGAGACCCAGCTCCGCCGGCTCGGCCAGCCGCTTCGCGGCGAGTTCCATCAGCACGGCGACGGCCGCCTTGTTGTCGGCGCCGAGGATCGTGTCGCCGGCGCTCTTGAAGGCGTCGCCCTCGCGGGTCACCTCGACTCCGCCTCCGTCCGGCACCGTGTCGAGGTGGGCGAACATCGAGACCCACCCGTCGCCGGTCCCGGGGACGTGGGCGATCAGGTTGCCGGCGCCGGCACGAGCGGGACCGGCGGAGTCGTCCTCGACGACGGCGACTCCGAGCTCTCGCAGCTCGCGCAAAACGTCGTCGGCGACCTCCCGCTCGGACCCCGTCGGGCTCGAGATCTCGCAGAGGCGGACGAAGCGGTCGAAGAGGGGCTGGCTCACTGCGCCAAGGCTATGGCCCGGCGCGGGCTCAGCCGGAGCGGCGGACGCTGACGTCCTCGGAGTCCTCGGCCGCGGCCTCGTCGGCGGCGGCATCGGGCTCCTCGTCCGGCCGCTCGGCTGCCCGCTCGGCCGCCGCGCCCACGAACTCGCGGAAGAGCGGCTCCGGTCGCGTCGGGCGGGAGTTGAACTCCGGGTGGAACTGGGAGGCGACGAAGAAGGGGTGGTCGGGCAGCTCGACGATCTCGACCAGGCGCTCGTCGGGCGAGGTCCCGCCCATCACGAGTCCCTCCTCCTCGAGCCTGCGCCTCAGCTGGTTGTTGACCTCATAGCGGTGGCGGTGGCGCTTGTAGATGACCGACTCGCCGAAGATCTCCTTGGCCCGCGTCCCCTCGTGAAGCTTGACCGGGTCGGCCCCGAGGCGCATCGTGCCGCCGAGGTCGGAGACCTCCTTCTGCTCGGGGAGCAGGTCGACCACCGGGAAGGGAGTCTCGGGGTCGAACTCGGCGGAGTTGGCCCCGTCCATCCCGCACATGTGGCGGGCGAACTCGACGACCGCGATCTGCATCCCCAGGCAGATGCCGAGGAAGGGGATCCCCTTCTCGCGCGCGATCCGTGCCGCCTCGACCTTGCCCTCGATCCCGCGCTCGCCGAAGCCGCCCGGGATCAGGATGCCGTCGGCGTCGTCCAGCGCCGAGGCGTCGAAGTCCTCGGAGGACACGAGCTCGACCTCGGCGTCCACGCCGTGGTGCCAGCCGCCGTGGTGGAGCGCCTCGATGACCGACTTGTAGGCGTCGGGAAGCTCGACGTACTTGCCGACGAGCGCAATCTTGACCCTCTTCTCGCGCGAGGCGTCGGCCCGCTTGATCATGTCGTCCCACTCGGCGAGGTCGGGCGCCGGAGCGTCCTCGAGATGGAAGTGGTCGAGAATCAGGTCGTCCATCCCCTCGGCGCGGAAGACCAGCGGCACCTTGTAGGTGTTGTCGACGTCGCGCGCGGAGATCACGGCCTCCTCGGGAAGCGAGGCGAACAGCGCGATCTTCTTGCGGATGTCGCGGTCGAGGCCGCGCTCGGAGCGGCAGACCAAGGCGTGCGGCTGGACGCCGATGCGGCGCAGCTCGTTGACCGAGTGCTGGGTGGGCTTGGTCTTCATCTCGCCGGCGTGCCCGATCCAGGGGACGAGCGTCAGGTGGATGAACATCGCGCGCTTCGGGCCGAGGTCGGTGTAGAGCTGGCGGATCGCCTCGAGGAATGGGAGCGACTCGATGTCGCCGACCGTTCCCCCGATCTCGGTGATGACGAAATCGACGGACTGCGACTCGGCGACGATCAGGATCCGGTTCTTGATCTCGTCGGTGATGTGGGGGATCACCTGGACGGTGCCGCCGAGATAGTCGCCGCGGCGCTCGCGCCGGATCACGGAGTTGTAGACCGCGCCCGCGGTGACGTTCGAAGCGCGCGAGGCGTTCTCGTCGGTGAAGCGCTCGTAGTGGCCCAGGTCCAGGTCGGTCTCGGCTCCGTCCTCGGTGACGAAGACCTCGCCGTGCTGGAACGGGCTCATCGTCCCCGGGTCGACGTTGATGTACGGATCGAACTTCTGGAGCTGGACCCGGTAGCCGCGGGAGACGAGAAGGCGGCCTATCGAGGCGGAGGCGATGCCCTTTCCGAGAGCCGAAACCACTCCGCCGGTGACGAAGAGAAATCTGGTCTCGGATGCGCCTCGATCGCTCAATGGACTCTGCCGAGCGAGTCTAGTTGCCGGATCAGCGGAATCTTCTCGATCGCCTTGGAGATCGAGCGAAACTCCCCATATACCGTCAAGACGATGAGGACCCCGAGCGCGATCAGCCGCCCCGGGTCCGACAGCGTCGTCACGAGCCAGATCCCGATCAGGGCGCCGACCATGTTCGAGCCCGTGTCGCCGAGCATCGCCTTCTCGCGCAGCGTGAACCAGGCGCCGACGGCCACGGGACCGAGGAACAACCCGAGCAGCTCGATCGGCTCGACGGTCCAGTAGCCGACGCAGAGCCCCGCCCCGACGAGCAGCAGGGCCTTCTCGGCCCGCCCCGGACGCAGGTCGAGCAGGTTCGCGAAGTTCGTCGCCAAGAGCAGCAACGCGAGGTCCGCCACGTAGTCGAGCGACTCGCGGCCCAGGCCGGACGTGGCGTACGCGGCGAGGGCGAGCGAGCCGACCGCCTTGACCGCGCCGGTCGAAAGCTCGCCTCGGAAGACGGCCCGGGCGTGTCCCCGCCAGCCGCGGTCGGTGTCCTCGGCCTCGCCGCGGCCCAGCGCGTCGTCGAACAGGCCGAGGAAGGCCACCCCCACGACGTAGGCGAACCAGCGCGTCAGCTCGGGGTCGAGCAGCTCCAGGTCGGCGCGGTCGTCGAGCGGTGCCAGCGGCGCCAGCGCGACGAGCGAGGCGGCGACCAGAACCGCGCCGAGCGGGAAGGCGACCTCGCGCCCCGCGTAGTTGGTCCTGACGAGCCCGGCGGCCGACAGCGCCCGCACCCCGGCCGGGACGACCGCAAGCGCGACCGCAAACGAGACCGGGAGGGCGACCCACTCCATCAACTGACCCGGCTCATGGGCCTCAGCCGGCTCAACCGCCGCGCGAAGGCTGGAGCAGCTCGGGCAGCAGGCTGTTCGCCGTCTCCTTGACGCCGAAGCTCCCCTCCGCGCCGAGCAGGGCGAAGACCAGGGCGACCCGGCCCGAGATGAAGTCGACGCTGTCCACCGAGGCCACGTCGAGGGGCTCGAAGAAGGGGATCGAGGAGTCGGCCACACCGCTGCGCTCGACGGCGACGACCGGCTCGCCGGAGTCGGCGACCCCGGCGATCATCGCGGTCTCCACGGCGACGGCTGAGCGATCCTCCGCGAGCGCATCGTCGTCCTCGGGCGTGGGGCGTTCGGGCCGCACCACGATCACGCCGTCCAGCGGACCCCCCTCGCCGCTCGTGCGGCTGAAGATGATTTCGCGAGTGGCGTTGAGCTGCTTCCCGCGCCCGTCGACGAACTGCGCGCCGAGCTGCCGGGCCAACCGGGCCAGGGCGGCGTCGTTGTCCTCGATGTCTCGGTACCCCTTCCCGAGCCGCTTCGCCAGCTCGCTCGTGTCCGGCGGGATGCGCACGACCGCCACCTCGGCCAGCTCGGCGCCGGTCGGCTCCAGGGCCTCCTCGATGTCGGACGAAACGTCCCCAGGCAGATCGCCGAAGGCCAGCACCCCGATCCGCTGGCCGGCGAGCCGCTTGCTGACCAGCGCGGGATACGCGCTCGAGTTGAAGTCCCTCTCGCGGTCGAGTTGGCCCTGCAGCGAGTCGGCCTCGCCGCGCGCGTCCTCGATGTCGGACTCGAGCGACTCTCGCAGGTTGTCCTCTGTTCCCGAGAGGACGTCGTCGCCCAGCCCGGCGCCGATGACGATGCCGACCGCGAGTGCGAGGAACACGGCCGCCAGCGAGGCCGCGTGGTAGCGGGAGCTATAGCCCAAGGACGACCTTGATCTTGAGCCAGACCAACTCGGCCAGGTTCTCGAGCGCCGGCGTGGTCAGCACGACGATCGTCAGCAGGACGGCGAACGCTGCGAAGAAGAGCGCGATGTGGGACAGGCTCAGTCCCGGGTTGTAGAGGCGGCTCACGCCCTTGGCGTCCACGAGGATCTCGCCGATTCGCAGCCGGGTCAGGAACGTGGACGACATCCCGCTTCGCTGCTTGTCGAGGAACTCGACCAGGTTGAAGTGCGCCCCGACGCTGACGATCAGCGACGCGCCCTTCTCGGACGCGAGCAACATCGCGACGTCCTGGCTGGTCCCGGCCGCCGGCACGGTGAGGAAGTCGAGGCCGAGCTCGTTGAGGCGATCAGAGCCGGGGGCGCTCCCGTCGCCGTAGGCGTGGACGATCAGCTCGGCCCCGCTCTTCAGCGTCTCCTCGCGGGCCGAGTCCATGTCGCCCAGGACGAGGTCCAGATCATGGCCCTCCTTGAGGATCGCGTCGGCGCCGCCGTCGACCCCGATCATCACCGGCCGCACGTCGCGGATGTAGGCGCGGAGAGCCCGGAGGTCCTTGGCGTGATCGGTCCCCCTGACGACGATCAGGCAGTGCTTGTCGCGGAAGACCGTCCGCGTGTCGGGGAAGTCGATTGTCCCCGAGAGCAGCTCGCCCTCCTCGCGGATATGGGACATCGTGTTCTCGGTGAAGTCGTGGAGCGCGCGGTCGATCCTGCGCCGCTGCTCGTCGAGCTCGGCGGCGAGCTGATCCACCTCGAGGCGCCTGCCCTCGGCGACGACCTCGCCCATTGAATTGATGACCTGCCCGCCCTCGATCGAGATCCGCTCGCCGTCGTCGAGCTTGTCGAACAGCGCGTCGCCGGGCACGTCGATCAGCGGGATGCCGGATCGGACCAGGGTCAGGGGGCCCGCGTTCGGATAGCTCTGGTCGGAGGACAGCGCGGTGTTGATCACGGCCCTGACCTCGCAGCCCACCAGCTCCTCTGCCGCGATCCGGTCCAGGTTCAGGTGGCTGATGATCGCCACGTCGGCCGGCGTCAGCCGCTTCCAGAGGTCCTTCGTGCGGCGCCCGAGGCGCGCGGTGCCCTCGATCCGGGCCGCCGGGGCGCGCCCGTTGCGAGCGGGGATCTTGAGTGCGCGCGGTCGCCCGCGCCGCCGGGTGGTGGCCATCCCCCCGAAAGGTACGGACTTGTGAACGCGACCGCTCAGGCGGCCTGCAGCAGCTCGCGGGCGTGCCTGGAGGCCGTCTCGTCGCCCCGCTCGGCGCCCATCATCCGCACGATCTCGGCGACGAGGTCGTCGCCGTCGACCGAGCTGACGTCAGCCGTCGCCGAGTCCCCTGCGACGTCCTTCTCGATCCGGAAGTGGGTGTCCGCCATCGAGGCGACCTGCGGGAGATGGGTGATGCAGAGGACCTGTCGCTCGGCCCCAAGCGCGCGCAGGCGCTCGCCCACCGCCCGTGCCGTGTTCCCGCCGATGCCCGCGTCGATCTCGTCGAAGACGAAGGTCGCGGCGCCGCCCTTCGCGCCCTGTCCGGCGAGCGCGAGCATCACCCTCGAGAGCTCGCCTCCCGACGCGGCGTCGCGCAGCGGCGAGACCGGCATGCCCGGGTTCGTCGCCACCCGGAGCTCGACGGTCTCGGCGCCGCTCGCGCCGAAGCCGTCCGGGTGCGGCTCCAGCACGACCTCGAGCTTCGCTCCGCTCATCGCGAGCTGGTCGAGCTCGGCGGCGACCCGCTCCTCCAGGTCAGTGGCGGCGCTCCGGCGAGCGTCCGTGATCTCGGAGGCCAGCGAGCCGCGGCGCTCGAGCGCCTCGCCCAGGGCGGCCTCGAGCTCATCGCTCCGCTCGTCGGCGCCGTCGATCTCGGCGATCCGCTCGCGGCAGCTCTCCGCGTGGGCGAGCACCGCCTCGATCGAGCCGCCGTGCTTCCGCTTCAGCCGGTCGAGCACGTCGAGGCGCTCCTCGACCGCCAGCAGCCGGCCAGGCTCGCCCTCGATGCCCTCGGCGTATGAGCGCAGCTCCCCTCCCAGCTCCCGCAGCTCGACGGTCATCGCGCTCGCGCGCGCGCCGAGCTCGTCCAGAGCCGGGTCGACGCCCTCCTGGGCCGCCAGCGCGGACTCCGCCTGCGCGAGCGCCTCGCTCGCGCCATCGCCGCTGGACTCCTCCTCGCCGCCGTCCACCGCGGAGAGCGCGGCCGACGCGGCACCGCGCAGCGCCTCGGCGTGGCGCAGGCGCCCGCGCTCGGAGGCGAGCTCGGCCTCCTCGTCGGGGTCGGGCTGGGCCACCTCGATCTCCTCGAGCTCGAAGCGCAGCAGGTCCAGGTCGCGGACGCGCGCGCCCTCGCGGTCCCGGAGCTCGGCCAGCTCGGCCTCGATCTCCCCCACCCTCTGGTGCGCGTCGCGATAGGCGCGCCGGCGGGCCATCTGCTCGGGCCCGGCGAACCCGTCGAGGGTCTCGAGCTGGGCGCTCGCGAGCGTCAGCTTGCGGTGCTCGTGCTGCCCGAAGAAGGCAAGCAAGCGCGATCCGAGCGCGCGCAGCTCGGGAGCGGTGGCCGAGCGACCCTGAAGGAAGGCGCTCGTGCGGCCGGACGCCGACACGCGGCGCCCCATCACGATCTCGGTCTCCCCCTCGGGCAACCTGTCGCGGATCTCGGCCAGCTCGGGCTCGTCGAGCAGCCCTTCGGGAAGCTCGAACACGCCCTCGACGTACGCCTCGCTCGCCCCGGGCCGGACGATCTGGGGCCGGGCCTTGCCGCCCATGATCAGGTCGAGCGAGTGGGCGAGCACGGTCTTGCCGGCACCGGTTTCCCCGGTGATCGCGTTCAGCCCCTCGCCGAGCCGCAGCTCGGCGCGCTCGATCAGCAGCAGGTTCTCGATCCGTAGCTCAAGCAGCATCGCCCTCCCGTTCTAACGGCAGGTCCCGACGGATTCGCCCCCGCGGCCCAACGCCGCCTCCTCTGCTTCGCGTCCGGTGCGGCTATTTCGCCAGGCGTCCGAACTTCTCGCGGATGCGGTGGTAGAAGTTCGCGCCCTCGAGCTGGGCGAGCGCGCCGACGCCGTCGGCGAAGCGGACCTCGACCTCCTCGCCGGGGGCGAGCTGGCTCGAGTGGTCGCCGTCGAGCTCGATCTCCACCGGCTCGCGCCCCGCCGCGTTCGCGACGTGAAGCGTGTCGCCCGGCGCGACCACCAGGGCCCGGGCGGTCAGCGTGTGGGGCGCGATGAAGCTGACGACGAATCCCTCCACACCCCAGGCCAGGATCGGCCCGGCGTTGGCGAGGTTGTAGCCCGTGGACCCGGCGGGGGTCGCGGCGACCAGGCCGTCGCAGCGGACGTGGCCAACCTCCTCGCCGGCGATCCGGTAGGAGAGCTCCGCGACCCGCCCGTGCGGCTGGCGCACGAAGGTGACGTCGTTCAGCGCGACGGGGTTCTCGACGTCGTGGTCGAGCTCCAGGCCCGGCATGGACATCACCTCGTACTCGCCGGCGAAGGCGCGCCTGCAGGCCCGCGTCCAGCTCGTCGCGCTCGGCGGCGGCCAGGAAGCCGACCGTCCCGAAGTTGATCCCGAAGACCGGCACCCCGGTCCGCGCGTAGCGGCGGAGCGCGTAGAGGATGCTGCCGTCGCCGCCGAGGACGACGCAGACGTCGGCCTCCTCGGGAAGCGTCCGGCACCTCGCCGATGCCCTCGGCCGCGGCTCCGTGCTTCTCGTGCTCGTCGGCCGGGGCGACCAGCTCGACGCCGAGCTCCTCGCCGATTGCGGCGGCGGCGCGGATCCCTTCCGCGGAGGTCTCCGGTTGGGTGTGGGTGAGTAGCCACGGCCTTCACGGCTCGACCCGCCCGAGCGCCGCCTCGAGGTCGGCCTCGTCGCCCTCGCGGGCGAAGCCGGATGAAGGTCTCGCGGTTCCCCTTGGGCCCGGGCAGGCCGGACGACGCGAGGCCGCGAACGACGAGGCCCTCGCGACTGCCCGCCTCGGCCACCGATCGGATCGCATCGGCCGGTCGGCCGGCGTCGCGCACGACGCCGCCCTTCCCGACCCGCTCGGGCCCGAGCTCGAACTGCGGCTTCACCATCGCCAGCAGGTCCAGGTCGGGCGCCGCGGCGGCGGCGATGGGGCCGAGCAGCAGGGACGAGCGAGATGAACGAGACGTCCGCTGTGACCAGCGAGGGCGTCCAGGGCAGTCCGCCGCCGTCCGCGTCACCGAGCGTCCGGGCGTTCACGCGCTCCATCGCCTCGACGCGGTCGTCGTTCCGCAGGCCCCAGGCGAGCTGCCCGTAGCCGACGTCGAGCGCGATCACGCGCGCCGCCCCCTCTGGACAGCAGGCAGTCCGTGAACCCGCCCGTAGAGGCGCCGACGTCGAGGCAGTCGCGTCCGTCGACGGCGATGGGGTCGCCGCGGTCCTCGAAAGAGTCGAGGGCGTTCGCGAGCTTGGTCCCGCCGCGCGAGACGAACTCCGGTCCCTCGTCGACGATCAACTCGGCGTCGCCGGGCAGCAGCTGGCTCGGCTTCGAGACGGCCGGGCCGTCCCCGCCCAGGCGCACGCGGCCGGCCCGCACGGAGGCGGCGGCGGCGGAGCGCGAGGGCGCGAGGCCGCGCTCGGCCAGCAGGGTGTCGGCGCGGCGCCGGTCGCTGGACATCGCGGGAACGGTAGTTGGTGGGTGGTTGCTGCGTGATCCGACTCACAGACAGATCGCACATACGTTCGTACTGTGAATTCACTGATGAATCCCTTCCGAGCCATCTCCATCGACGTCCACGTGGCCCTCGAGCTGCTGGCCGCCCCCCTGCTGATCGTCGCGCCCTTCGCGCTCGGCTTCAGCATTCCGGCCGGCGTCCTCTCGATCGCCCTGGGCGTCCTGCTCATCGGCCTCGCCACCTCGGCGTTCGGCGGGCAGACCGGCCGCGGCACGGTCCCGCTGACGGCCCACGCGAGCTTCGACTACGTGATCGGCATGGTCACGATGGCGACCGGCCTCCTGGTCGGCTTCGCCGCCGGCGACTACGCAGCCGGTCTCTTCCTGCTCGGCTTCGCGAGCGCCCACCTGGCACTTACTTCCGCCACCCGCTACTCCCGCCCCGCGCGACTGGGCACCTAAGACTTACTTCCCATACAGCAGCAGACAAGCAGCACACATATCTCTCCTCCCTGTAGTACCCAAGAAAAGGCCCTCTTCGGAGGGCCTTTTCTTTGCCCCTAAGCGGGCGTCTGGCGCCCCGGCCCAAGGAGGCGCTCCACCGCCGCTCGGCTCGGGGCCAGGGGATCCCTGCCTCCGAGCAGCTGGCGAGCGAAATTGCCTCCCAGGACTGAGCTGTGGAGCTCGAAGGCGAGCTGGGCCGGGTCGGTCCTGTCGCCGAGGTCGCCGGCGTCCTGCGCCGCGGCGACCTCGCGCTCCAGCACGTCGAGCCAGACTCCCCACGCCTTGGCGATCTCGTCGCGCACCGGGCCGGGCCGGTCGTCGTACTCGATTGCCGCCGCCGTGAGGAAGCAGCCGCCCGGGAAGACCCCTCGCTCCAGGTAGGAGATCCAGGACTCCATCAGCGCTCGGAGGCGAGGTAGGCCTTCGGGCTCGGAGGCGACCGGGTCCCACACCTCCTCGCGGAAGCGCGCGTTGGCCGCCTCGATCGCGGCGAGCTGGAGGCCCCTCTTCGAGCCGAACTGGCCCGCGACGCCGCTCTTGCTCATGCCCGCCTCGCCGGCGAGGCGGCCGATGCTGAGGGTTTCCAGGCCCTCGGCGGAGCCGATGTCCACCGCGCGGGCCACGAGGGTCGCGCGGGTTCGGGCCGCTCCCTCTTTCGAGTTCCTAGGCATCGGTTGAGAATAGCGTACGATCGTTCGCTATTGTGCCGGACCCGAACGAAACGACCGGAGGTGGCGAGATGAGGCTGAGACGACTCGGATGGGCCGGGATCGAGCTGGAGGCGGGCGGCGAGAGGGTCGTGATCGACCACCTCCTCGACCCGGGGCTCTTCGTGCACTTCCTGACCGAGGACGCGGACGAGCTCGTCGAGCCCGACCGCGGCTCGGTGCGGGCCGCGCTCGTCACCCACCTACACCGCGATCACACCGACGTGGCGGCGATCGAGCGGGCGATCGGCGACGACGGCCTGGTGCTCCGCCCCCACCCCGCCGCCGAGCCCACCAAGCTCGACGAGGTGAGCTGCGGGGAGTCCGAGCAGTCGCTCGAGGAGAGCTCGCTCGAGGTGCGGCCGCTCGCCCCCGGCGAGGCTGTCGAGCTCGGGCCGTTCACGGCCACGGCGCTCTTCGCCTCCGACGGCCTCGGATCCCCTCAGGTCTCGTGGTTGGTCGAGGCCGACGGTGCCAAGGTCCTCCACGCGGGCGACACGACGTGGCACGGAGCGTGGTGGAACTTCGTCGCCGCCCACGGGAACGTGGACCTCGCCTGCCTCCCCGGCAACGGCGTCTCGATCAGCTATCCCGGGCTGGGAGCCCGCGGTGGACGAGGTCGCCGTGATGACTCCCGAGCAGTCGGTGGACGCGGCCCACGTGCTCGGCGCCGGCGCCCTTCTGCCGATCCACTTCAACCGGACATTCGAGTCGCCCGACCACTACCGGCCCGTCACTGACGCAGCAGAGCGGATCTCGGCGCGGGCCGCGGAGCGCGACCAGGCCGTGCGCTTCGCGGAGCCCGGCGAGTGGCTGGAGGTGGAAGCCGGGGTCTAGCTTCGGGCCGCGAGCGACCCGGGAACGGGATCCCCCATCGTGCCCATGCCGCCCCAGCCGGCGAGGAGCCGGATGAGATGGCGAGGCCCCTCGACCCGGATGCGCCCGGCGTGCATCGCCTGTCCCAGGCCGATCCGGCCCGTGTGCCACTTCGCGAGCCACTCCGAGGTCGTGGTCACGACCAGGTCCTCGGGGTGACCGGGAGGGTTGAAGCAGACCTCGAAATTGGGCGGCTCGAAGAGGAACCAGTAGCGCCCGCGAGCGTCGTCGCTGACGTCGAAGCGGATGTTCAACAAGTGATCCGGGACCTGATCCCCCTCGAGCGTCTGGGACAGCCCCCAGAGGACGATTCCAGCGTCGATATGCATCGGGCCCAGCTCGAGCCAGCGCGATCCCCAGGTCCCGAGGGCGTCGCAGACCTCCTGAAGCTCGCGCCCCGCAGGCGTCAGCTCGTAGATCGAGCCGCGCCCGTTCGGGTTCGGGCGGCTGATGATCACCTCGTACCGCTCCAGCATCCGCAGGCGATCGCTGAGCAGCGACTTCGAGATCCCCGGGGCTCCCGCCCTGATCTCGCTGAAGGTGGAGCAACCGAGCAACAGGTTGCGAACGATGATCGGCGTCCATCGAGTCGCGAAGATCTCGGCCCCACGCGAGATCGGGCAGTAATCACCGTAGTTCTGCACGCGTCCGAATATCGCACGTTTCAGTGGATCGGATGGTCCAGATCTTGAACTATCTATTTTGGGTAGCGGTGTGAAGCTCGTGCCGACCTGGAACCAAGGGAGGCATCAATGTTCAGCAGCAGTCGACACGTGAGCACGATCTTGGGAGCGGCCCTTACCGTCGCGGCGTCGTGCTCGTTCGCGGCCCCGGCCTGGGCGGGCACCGTGACCAACAACGGCGACGACCTCAACACTGACGGCACGCTCCGCCACGAGGTTGTTTTCGCCGGGCCGGGAGAGGTGATCACCTTCAACCCAGGGGTCAATCCGAGCCTCACGAGCAACAGCACGATCCTCATCGACAATCCGATGACGATCCGCGGCAACGGGATGGACGCGACCAGGATCCTCGGTCCGATCGGCCAGCGCGTGTTCAAGACCGATTTCCCCCGCGTCGTCACGATCGAGGACCTCGAGATCCAGGGCGGCAATGGGGGGCGCGGCCAGTCGGGAGGGGTCGGCGAGAACGGAGGCCCGGGCGGCAACGGTGGGGCAATTTTCTTCAACTCCGGACGGTTCAATATCGACTCGGTGCGCTTCAGGGAGAGCCTCGCGGGCGAAGGCGGCACTGGAGCGGACGGGCTCAACAACCCGGCCGGTGACGGCACCCCCGGGCTCAACGGCGGCAGCGGAGGCGACGGCGGCGCGATCTTCGTCGGCGGTATCGGCCAACTCGACGTCACCAACTCGATCTTCATCGGGAACCGCGCCGGCACCGGGGGGGACGCCGGAACCGGGGGCGACGGCGGCGGCATCTCCGGGAACGGTGGTTCCGGCGGCACCGGCGGCGCCGGCGGATTCGGCGGCGCGATCGCCGAGACGTCGAGCGGCACGATCACGATCGACAGCTCCTACTTCTTCGACAACCGCGCCGGCCGCGGCTGGGTGGGCGGCCTCGGCGGAAGCGGCGACACCAACGGAGCCGGCGGAGCGGGCGGCGACGGGGGGCGCAGCGGCGCGATCAATGGAGGCAACTACACGGTCCAGAACTCCACCTTCAACGGCAACTTTGCGGGGAACGGCGGAATGGGGGCCAGCGTGGGCGGGAACGGCGGCGATGGGGGCTTCGCCGGGGCCCTCGCGTCGAGCTCGAACCTGACCGTCACCAACTCGACCTTCAACGTCAACCAGAGCGGCAACGGCGGCCTCGGCGTCGGCAACGGTGGCGATGGCGGCGACGGCGGCGTCGGCGGCGCGATCTTCGTCGGCGCCCCGGGAGTGACGCTGGCCAATCTGACGATCGATTCCAACATCGCAGGCGCTGCGGGTGGGGGCGCCGCGAGCGGCGCTCCGGGCAGCGGCGGGGGCATCTTCAGCGGCTCGGGTTCTGGCGTCGCGCTGGGGAACTCGATCATCTCCAACAACACGAGACTCAACGTGGGACCGAACAAGAACTGCGCCGGCACGATCAACTACGGGCAATTCAACCTCAGCTTCCCGTCGCTCGACAGCGGCTGCGCCGAAGCGGCTGACCTCAACCCGGCGCTCGGCCCGCTCGCCGACAACGGAGGGCCGACGCTGACGATGGCGCTCGGCGCCGGCAGCCCGGCGATCGACCGGATCCCGCCGGCCGGCTTCGACTGTCCGGCGACCGACCAGCGCGGAATAGCGCGGCCTCAGGGATCAGCCTGCGATCTCGGGGCCTTCGAGTTGGTCCCGCCGCCGGCCCCCACCGTCCCGGCGACCGGCACCGCGGCGCCCGCCCCGGCCGCGAGGAAGTGCAGGAAGGGCTTCAAGCTGAAGAAGGTCAAGGGCAAGAAGAAGCGCTGCGTCAAGAAGGGGAGGCGCCGATGAGGACCGTTCGCCTACCCGGTGTGCTTTTCGCCTGCCTCGCGATCGGGGCGACGCTCGCAATGCCGTCCGGTGCGCTCGCCGTGCCTGAGACCGAGGTCGTGGTCTCCGCCGGCGACGGCGCCGGCGACAGCGTGTGTGACACCGGATGCACCCTCCGCGAGGCGATCCACGACGCGAACGACGGGGATGCAGACGATGACCGGATCCACATCGACCTTCCCGCTGTGGACAACACGATCCTGATCGGCAACCAGCTCCCGATCATCACCGGGCCCTTGGTGATCGCGGACGTCGGCCTGTTCGGATCGACGATCACCAGCAACAACACCTCCGGTGCCTTGATGGTCGGCGCCGTCAACCCCAGCGACGTCACCTTCAGCAATCTCACGCTCAATGCGGCGGGCGGACCCGGCCTTGGCGCAATCACCACCAATAACGCGGACCTGACCATCACCGGCTCGAGGATCACCGGGAGCGTCACGGGCGGAGACGGCGGCGGAGGCATTCTCGTCGGCAGCGGCACGCTGGTGCTCGAGAACTCGACCGTCGCCAACAACCAGACCACCGGCGCGAACCACGAGGGCGGTGGGATCTACGGAGGCGGGCTGACCAACATGGTGATCAGCCGCTCGACGATCTCGGCCAACCACACCGAGAACGGCCGGGGTGGCGGCATCTACACCCAGGGTGCGCTGACCCTGCAGAGCTCGACCGTGTCGGGCAACTACACGATGGGTGGCTCGCAGCACGGCGGCGGGATCGCGTCGCAGTTCGGCACTGTGACCAACCTGATCAACTCGACGATCGCCCGGAACGAGGCGCGGGGCGCCTTCACGGAAGGGGGCGGCGTACACACAGAGGGGAACACGACCGACCCCGCCCTCAGCAACACGATCGTCGCCGACAACACTGTCGGAGCGTTCGGCGGCGCGCCCAGAGACGATCTCGGTAGCCCCGACGACACCTTCGGGCTCGCCTTCTCCCTCGTCGAGGGGGATGCCTTCCCCACTCCGACCACCGAGACCGTCCCGGGCTCGAACCTGATCGGAGTCGATCCGCAGCTCGGCGGTCTCGCGTCCAACGGCGGCTTCGGCCAAACCCACTTGCCGGCACCGTCCAGCCCGGTGGTGGACCGCGGGTCGACGATCGCCTCGACGGATCAGCGACTGACGCCGCGGCCCGTGCAGGTCCCACACGTGCCCGACTCCGCGGCGGCGGGCGCCGACGCCGCCGACATCGGCTCGGTCGAGCTGACTCTCGATGAGGGGCCTCCGGTGCCCGTGGTCATCCCTCCCACCGTGAACCCGCCCCCGCAGACCAAGCCGCCCGCGCGGAAGCGCTGCAAGAAGAACAAGAAGGGCGCCAAGAAGCGAGCCGTCGCGGCAAAGAAGCGCCGGGGCTGCAAAAAGCGGCGGCCGCGCTAGGGCCCGTGGCCGCGCGGGGTGTGTCCTGCGTGGCGCCGGTGGAACGGGAGCTTCGGGCGGCCTCCGACGAGGGTGAGGCAGATCAGGAAGCCGATCAGCGCGAGGCCCGCATCGAGCTTGAAAGCCGCCTCGATGCCGTCGACGAACGCGTCAGCCCCGGACTCGGCGTCCCCCGCCTGGCTGAAGACCGTGGTGGTGAGGCCGAGGCCGACCGAGCCGCCCGCGATCTGGAACATGTAGACGATCGCCCCCGCGAGGCTGGCGCGGGACTCGTCAACCGAGGTCACGCCGGCCGTGGTGGCGGTCGGATAGAAGAGCCCGACGCCGAGGCCGGTCACGACGAGGCCGGGTACCAGCGCCCCGTAGCTCTGCTCGGAGGCGACCAGGGCGAAGATCAGCGGCCCCGCGGCGATGCAGGCCGACCCGGCGACGGCGAGGATCTTCGGGCCGAGGCGGTCGTAGAGAGGGCCGGCGATGAACGAGACCGCCGCGAACACACCCATCATCGGGAGCATCCCGAGGCCCGTCTGGATCGGAGTGAAGTCGAGGACCTTCAGCATGTACTGCGGCGCGTAGAGCATCATCGCGAAGAAGACCGCCGACATGAACAGGATCGCCGCGCACGAGTACGTGAAGTCGCGGTTTCGCATCACGTCCGCGGGGACCAGTGCGTTCCGCCCCGCCGCGCGCTCGACGAACGCGAACGTCGCGATGCCGAGCACCGAGAGCGCCAGCAGCCCGAGGATCCTGGGGTCGCCCCACCCGCCCCAGTCGAGGACCTGGTCGAAGGCGAGCAGCAGCGCGACGAGCCCGACCGACACGGTGACGACGCCGCGGTAGTCGATCTTGTCGTCGGAGCTGTCGATCGGCTTCTCCTTGATGAAGCGGGCGGTGACGAGGACCGCGAACGCCGTCACCGGCACATTCAGCAGGAAGATCGCGCGCCAGCTCCAGAGGTCGTCGAGGGCGCCGCCCAGCAGCGGGCCGGCCGCGTTCCCCACCCCGGCCGCGCCGAGGACCAGCCCTCCGGCGAGCCCCGCCTTCGAGTCTGGAAGGGCCCCGAAGGTCATCCCCAGGATCGCGGGCCACATCAGCGCGCCGCCGACGCCCATGAGCACCCGCGCAGCGATCAGCCAGGCCTCGCTCTGCGCGACCGCGCCGGCCAGCGACATCCCGGCGAAGATCGCGGCGCCGACGTAGAAGGCGCGCTTGCGCCCGAACAGGTCGGCGAGCCGGCCACCGGTGACGATCAGGACGCCGAAGGTCAGGGCGTACGCGTTCACCACCCACTGGGTCGTGTCGATTGTCGCGTCGAAGTCCTCCTCGATCGAGGGGATGACGACGTTGATCGCCGAGAAGTCGTTTGCGATCACGAAGACCGCGATGCCCATCGCGATCAGTGCGAGCCATGTTCCGCGGTCGATGCTCTCCTCGGGCTCGGCCATCCTCCGGGAAGCTAGCCTGCAAAGCGGATGGCCGGTGCCTCCTCACAAGCACTCCGCGAGAAGATCGAGGGCGCCCTGCCCGATCGGCCCTTCACACTTCGGTTCTGGGACGGCGGCACGGTCGAGGCGACCCGAGAGGGCCCCACCCTGACCCTCGCCTCGCCCCGCGCGCTCGGCCACATCCTCAAGGCCCCCGGCGAGCTCGGGATCGGCCGGGCCTACGTCAAGGGCGACATCGAGGTCGATGACCTCGACGCGGTGATGGCGCTCCTCGGGCGCTGGGAGGCGCCGCCCATGTCGCTGGCGACCAAGGCGGGGATGGCGCTGGCCGCCAGGAAGCTGGCCGCCGGGGAGCGTCCCGACCCGCCTGCAGCGGAGCTCCAGCCCGGCCGCAAGGCCCACACGAAAGAGCGAGACGCCGAGGCCGTTCGCCATCACTACGACGTCTCGAACGAGTTCTTCGCACTCTTCCTCGACGAGACGATGACCTACTCCTGCGCCCTGTGGGAGGAGGGCGTCGAGACCCTCGAGGATGCCCAGCGCGCGAAGCTCGACCTGATCTGCCGCAAGCTGGAGCTCGAGCCCGACCAGCGAATGCTGGACATCGGCTGCGGCTGGGGGAGCCTCGGGCTGCACGCCGCCCGCGAGTACAACGTCCGCGTCCTCGGCATCACCCTCTCCCCTCCCCAGGCCGAGCTCGCCAACCAGCGCGCCCGGGAGCAGGGGCTCGCCGACCTGGCCCGCTTCGAGGTCGCCGACTATCGCGACCTGGCCGACGACGAGTTCGACGCCGTCGCCTCGATCGGGATGGTCGAGCACGTCGGCACCTCACAGGGCGACGAGTACGCGAGCCAGGCGGCCCGCGTCCTGAAGCCCGGCGGGCGGATGCTGAACCACGGGATCGCCTGGATCCCCTACGAGCCGACCGGCGGACACATCGGCGGGGACTTCTCGATCCGCTACGTCTTCCCCGACGCCGAGGTCCAGAACCTCTGGAGCATGCAGGCCAGCTTCGAGAAGGCCGGCCTCGAAACGCTCCACGTCGAGAACCTGCACTCCGACTACGCCGAGACGCTCCGCCACTGGGCGATGCGGCTCGACGAGAACCTCGAGCGCGCTGTCCAGCTAGCCGGCGAGGAGCGCGTTCGCGTCTGGCGCCTCTACCTGCGCGCAGCGCGAAACGGCTTCGAGATCGGCCTCACCGGCATCTACCAGATGCTCTGCTCTCACCCGATCGCCGAGGAGCCGAGCGGCGAGCCGAAGGGCCTGCGGCACTCGGAGGCCCGCCGGCGGGTGCCGGCGGACCTCACGTAGCGCTACCTCAGCTGACTTCCATGGTCGCCGAGGCCGTGGTGCCGGGTGACGCGGATACATTGAGCCGCGCCTGATAGGTGAAATTGGTGTCGTCTCCGGCCCTTACCGTGACGGTGCAGGTCGCACCCGGCGCCAGAGCCGCTGTGCAGTTGGTCGCGGCCACTTCGAAGCCGCCGTTGCCGTTCCCGTCGGTCGTGATGTTCGTGATCGTGACCGTGGGCGCGCCGCTCGTCCCGGGGCCGGAGTTGGTGACGACGAAGACATTCGTCGGACAGTCCGGATCAGGGTCAGGCTGGCAGTTGTCGAGCCCGCCCTGGCTCACCCCTCCGAAATTGAAGTCGGTTGGCGAAATCGACAGTGCCGCGCCGAGAGGCGCCGGGGTCACCGGAGCCGGAATCGGCGTGCACGTGACCTTCTTCTTGCCGGTCTTCTTGTTCTTCTTGACGGTCTTCGTGGTCCCCGCCGGGCACGTCTTCTTCTTCTTTTTCTTCCCGGCCGCCGTCGTGGCGTCCGAGCCGCCGCCGGCGGTGGCCGCCGTCGTCATTCCGCCGACGATCAGCGCCGAAGCGAGAACCGCAGCTGTGATCCCAAGTCCGAGTCGCCTCATGTGTCGCTCCCCTCCAAGTCGTTCCCTATGGCCTTCGCGAGCCTAGCGCCTGGGCGCCGGGCTCATCAACCCTTCTTCTTCTTCCGCTTCTTCTTCTTGACGCACTTGCCCTTCTTGAGCTTCTTGCCCTTCGGGCAGACGATCGGCGCCGGCGCGGGTGAAGTGATCGGGGCGGCGGCCGGCGGCGTCGCCGCGGGAGGGGTGAAGTCGAACGTGATTGACCAGGTCGTGATCTTCCCGCCGGCATTCATCGTGTCGTCCATCCCGAACAGCCGCCAGGCACCTCCGGAGGGCTGGCCGTTGAAGAACGAGAGTGCGTTCAACGGCAGCGCCGCCGGAGCCGGTGGGGAGTAAATGTCGGGGTTGGGGGCCTGGTTCGTGACGTCATAGGTCTGCGACGCATCGCAGGGGCCACTCGGGAGTGTCATCGTCGAGGCGTCATCGAAGCTCAGGTTGTTGAAGACGTCGAGATCGGCGTTGCACGTGTCCGAGAAGAGGAACACGCCGGTACCGGCCGGCGAGACGAGCTGGACGTCCAGGTCACCCGGATTCCCGTGATTGACCTGCGCCGTCACATTGATGTCGTTCACGGTTCCCGCAGGGCCCGTGATCGTCGATGGGTACGGATCCCCGGGGTGGAAGTCTGGATCCAGCGCTGCGAAGTCGATCCCAAAGCCCCCCTCGTCCTGGGTCAGCGTCACCGTGTCAGCGCTCGCCGAGGTGGGGACGGCCAGAAGCGCCGCCGTCGCGATCGCAAGTCCCAGTCGCCGCATGTGCTCCCCTTCGAGTCGAGTCGTTCCCCTAGGCAGCGCTCAGCCTAGGCCGTAACGCGAAGGCGTGTCAACCGGGCTTCTTCTTCGAGGCCTTGGGAGCGACGCACTTGACCCGCGAGCCGTCGCCGCGCGGGACGTAGCCCTCGGCCGACTCGCCGGCAGGGACCTTGGTCGGGGTGATGATCACGGAGCCGCTGCACGGACCCGACGAAACCGAGCAGGTGACGAGGTCGCCCTTCGGGTCCTTGCAGTCGACCTGCCACGCGTCCGGGGCGATCTTGAAGTCGGGGTCCACCTTGGCCGTGGCCGTCTGGCGCGCGAGCTGCTCGGCCGCGGCGAGCCCGACCTGGACCTGCGAGGCCTCCGGGACGGGCGGCACCGGCTCCAGGCCGACCTCGGTCTCGGGCACGACGTCGAGGTTCTCCTCCTTCTCGCCGCAGCCGAGCAGGAGCCCGCAGAGGGCGATCGCCGCGGACGCGGCGAAGAGCGACACGGCCGGGCGGCGCATCAGCCCGAGACAGCCTCGCGCGAACCCAGGGCGGCGAGGACCCGTTCGGCGACGGCCTCGCCGGTGAAGCCGACCTCCTCGCGGAGGAGGGCCGGCTTGCCGTGGGTCACGTAGCGATCGGGCAGGCCGACGCGGAGGATCCGGGCTCGGTCCCCCCCGCGCTCGGCGAACGCGTCCTCGACGTGCTCGAGCACCGCCGAGCCGAAGCCGCCCGGCAGCACGTTCTCCTCGAGGGTCACCACCAGCTCGTTCTCGGCGGCCAGCTTCTCGGTCAGCTCGGCGTCGAGGGGCTTCGCGAAGCGCCCGTCGGCGACCGTCGGCTCCAGGCCCTTGTCGCGCAGAATCTCGGCGGCGCGCAGGGCCACCTGCGTCCCGTAGCCGTAGCCGAGCAGCGCGACGCGGCCGTCGCCCGGCAGCAGCAGCTCGCCGCGGCCGATCTCGATCTCCTCGGGAGCGTCGGGCATCGGCGCGCCCTCGGCGGCGCCGCGCGGATAGCGGAAGGCGATCGGCCCGTCGTCGTAGGCGAGCGCGGTGCGGAGCATGTGGACCAGCTGGGCCTCGTCGCGCGGTGCCATCACGACCACGTTGGGGAGGGCGCGGAAGTAGGAGACGTCGAAGGCGCCGTGGTGGGTCGGGCCGTCGTCGCCGACCAGGCCGGCGCGGTCCATCGCGAAGACGACGTTCAGCTTCTGGAGGCAGACGTCGTGGACGATCTGGTCGAAGGCGCGCTGGAGGAAGGTCGAGTAGATCGCGCAGACCGGCTTCGCGCCCTGGATCGCGAGGCCCGACGCGAACAGGACCGCCTCCTGCTCGGCGATGCCCGGGTCGTAGTACTGCCCGGGGACCTCCTTCATCAGCTTGTCGAGCCCGGTCCCGCCCGCCATCGCGGCGGTGATCCCGATCACGCGCTTGTCCCGCTTGGCCTCCTCGACCAGCGCCTCGGCGAAGACCGCCGTGTACTGCGGCGGCGCGGGCGGCGGGGGCTTCTCGAGCTTCTCGATCTCCTCGGGGGAGTCGGACTCGCTGACCGGCACGGTCTTCGGTTGGTCCTTGGGCGCCGGGGCGCCGTCGACGATCGAGCCGGGCTTGGCGGCGTGCCACTTCTCCATCCCCTCCAGGCCGCCCTCCTCGGCGGGCTCGAAGCCCTTGCCCTTGACCGTGTGGATGTGGACGACGACCGGGCGGTTGGCGGCGAAGGCCTCCTTGAGCGCGCCGCGGACGGCCCCGACGTCGTGGCCGTCGATGACGCCGACGTAGGCCAGGTCTAGCTCCTCGAAGAAGAGGCCGGGCGCCCAGTAGGCCTTGATCGCCGCCTTGATCTCGGGGCCGAGGCGCTCCATGCGCCGGCCGAGGCCGAGGGGCAGATGGGTCAGCCGCTCCTCGGTCTTGGCGCGTGCGTCGTACCAGCGCGGGTTCAGGCGGACGCGGTTGAAGTAGCGGGAGAGCGCGCCGACGTTCGGCGAGATCGACATCCCGTTGTCGTTCAGGACGATCACCATCGGCGTCTGAAGGCCGCCGGCCTGGTGGAGCGCCTCGTATGCCACGCCGCCGGTCAGCGCGCCGTCGCCGATCACCGAGACGACCCTGCCGTCCTCGCCGATCCCCGCGCGCATGGCCTCCTTGAGGCCGACGCCGTACCCGATCGAGGTCGAGGCGTGGCCGGCGCCCATGATGTCGTGCTCGGACTCGAAGACGGAGCAGAAGGGAGCGAGGCCCTCGTACTGGCGGATCGTGCCGAGCTGGTCGCGGCGCCCGGTCAGGACCTTGTGGGGATAGGCCTGGTGGCCGACGTCCCAGAGGATCTTGTCCACCGGGCTATCCAAAAGACTGTGGAGGGCGACGGCCAGCTCGCAGGTGCCGAGGTTCGCCCCGAAGTGCCCGCCGATCTCGCCGATCGTGTCGATGATCAGCTCGCGGACCTCCTGGGCGAGCTGCTGGAGCTCGTCGTCGGAGAGGTCCGAGAGGTCTCCGGGACCCGCGACGTCCATCAGCAGGCGCTTGGCGTCCTCGCTGACGGGCTTCACTTCCCTGGTCATGTCTTCGGTCATCTGTGGCGGGGGTTCAGTTGTGGCGGGTGTGGATGTAGTCGGTGATCCGGGCGAGGTCGTCGGTCTGGGCGTCGGCCTCTGCCAGCGCCTCGCTTGCGTTGCCGTGTGATTCGGATGCGAGCTCTCGTGCCCTGTCGAGGCCGAAGGCGCTCACGTACGTCAGCTTGCCGTGCCTTTCGTCGCTTCCACTCGGCTTACCGAGCTCCTCATCGCTGCCGGTCACGTCGAGGATGTCGTCGACGATCTGGAACAGGACACCGAGCTCATCGGCGAACCGTCGATACGCCATTGTCGCAGCTTCCGAAACGTCACCTAGGAGTAATACGACCCCGACGCTCGCGGCGATCAGCCGGCCGGTCTTGAGCGCGTGCATCTCGCGGAGCGCCGCGGCGTCGGGCGCCTCGCCCGAGGCCTTCGCGCCCTCGGGCAGGTCGAAGGTGGTCACGTCCACGTACTGGCCCCCGACCATCCCTGTGACACCCGTTGCGGCCACCAGCTCGCCCAGCCCGGCCACGCGCGCGACAGGGTCCCCCTCCTGGTGCTCGCAGTAGAGGCGCATCGCCTCGGCGAAGAGCCCGTCGCCGGCCAGGATCGCGACGTTCTCGCCGAACTTCACGTGCGAGGTCGGCATCCCGCGGCGCATGTCGTCGTCGTCCATCGCCGGAAGGTCGTCGTGGATCAGCGAGTAGGTGTGGATCAGCTCGATCGCGGCGGCGGCGGGCAGCACCCGCTCGGGCTCCATGCCGGTCGCCCGCGCCGTCGCGAGCGCCAGCACTGGCCGAATGCGCTTGCCGCCCGCGAGCAGCGAATAGCGCATCGCCTCCTCCAGCCCCTCGGTCGCGCTTCTGGACGAGAAGCGCAGGTCGGCCAGGTAGGCGTCGACCAGCTCCCTCAGGTCCTCCGGGTAGCCGCTCAATCCCGGCTTTCGGCAGCGGCCCGAACAGCGCGTTCCACCTCGCGGCCCGCCTCGGCGGCGAGCTCGGAGGCCTCGCGGGTCAGCTCGGCGGCGCGCTCCTCGTCGGGCTCTGAGTCGAGCTCCCGCGCGAGGGAGTCGAGGCGCTGGGTGATCTCGTCGAGCCTGGCCATCGGCTGACTAGGCCGCGGGCTCCCCGACCGCCGCGCCGAGGACCCCGTTCACGAACCCCGGGGCGTCGGCTCCGCAGTACTCCTTGGCGAGCTCGACGGCCTCGTCGAGTGCGACCTCGACCGGGACTTCCTCGTCGTGGAGCGCCTCCTGGAGGGCGACGCGCATGATCGAGCGCTCGAGCGGGGCGATGCGGTTCAGGGCCCATCCGTGGGAGTGGCGCGAGATCAGCTCGTCGAGCTCGGCGCGGTTGGCCTCGACGGCCTGCGCAAGCTCGCGGGTGAACGGTTTCGAATCCTCGAGCAGCTGAGCGAGCGCCCGACCGGTCACCTCGTGCTGGTAGAGCGCGAAGACGGCGTCGCGGCGTTGGTCGGATCGGCGCATGGGTCAATCCTAGGCGCGGGGCACCGAACGTGCCCGCGGGTAGATTTCCTGCATCGAAGCTGCCGCGACCACCCGGGCCCGCCGCATCAACCCCGCCATGCGACAGGGCGAGCGCGTCAGCCCGCTCGAGCTCTTCTTCGACCTGGTCTTCGTCCTCGCGATCACCCAGTGCACCCAGCTGATGGCCGACAACCCGACCTGGGAGGGCGTCGGCCAGGGGACCCTGATCCTGGCGCTCCTCTGGTGGGCCTGGGTCGGCTACTCCTGGATGACGAGCGTCGTCGCTCCCGACGACGGCGCCGTCCGCACGGTCATCTTCGCCGCCATGGCCGGCCTGCTGATCGTCTCGATCTGCCTGCCGGACGCGTTCGGCGACCTGGGGCTCGAGTTCGCCATCGCCTACGGAGTCGTGCGCTTCGGGCAGATCGGCGTCTTCGTGCTTGCGAGCCGCGACGACCCCGGCTTCCGCCGCTCCACCACCGGGCTGGGGATCGGCACCGCGATCGGGGTCACGCTGCTGATCGTCGGATCGTTTCTCGACCCCGGTCCGCGAGCCGCGGTCTGGTCCCTCGCGCTGCTCCTCGACATCAGTGAGCCCTACCTGTTCGCCTCCGAGGGCTGGAAGCTCGAGCCGTCCCACTTCGCCGAGCGCCACGGGCTGATCCTCCTGATCGCGCTCGGCGAGTCGATCGTCGCGATCGGCGCCGGCGCCGAGGTGAAGCTCGACGCCGGGATCGCCGCGGCCGCGACCGTCGGCATCGTGCTGACGGCCGGGCTCTGGTGGATCTACTTCGACGTGGTCGCGGCCGTCGCGGCCAAGCGGTTGGTCAAGACCGAGGTGGGCAAGGAGCAGAACGAGCTGGCCCGCGACTCCTACTCGTACCTGCACTTCGTGTTGATCGCGGGGGTGGTGCTCGTCGCCCTGGGCCTGAAGAAGACGATCGGCGACGTGGACAAACCGCTCAAGGAGGCACCCGCCTTCGCCCTGCTGGGCGGGGTGGCGATCTACCTGATCGGACACGTGCTGCTCCGGTACCGCCACATACGCTCGATCAACCGGGAGCGGCTGATCCTCGCCGCCGTGCTGCTGGCCGCGGTCCCACTGGCGACGGAGGTCGACGCGATCTGGGTCGCCGCCGGCGTCGCGGCGGGGCTGTGGGCGATGATCGCTTACGAGACGCGCACCTACGGCGACTTCCGCAAGCAGCTGCAGGCAGAGGTCGCGTCCGGGTAGCCAGGCGGGGCGGCGGCGCTAGGCGCGCGAGACGTACTCGCCGCTGCGCGTGTCGACGCGGACCTTCTCGCCCTCTTCGATGAAGAGCGGGACCTGGACGATGGTGCCGGTCTCGAGCGTGGCGGGCTTGTTGCCTCCGCCGGATGCGGTGTCGCCCTTGAGGCCGGGGTCGGTCTGGGTCACGGTCAGCTCGACGGCACTCGGCACCTGGACGTCGCTGGGGCGCTCGTCGACCATCAGCAGCTCCACGTCGGAGTTCGGCGGGACCCACTTGAGGGCGTCGGCGGCGACGTCCTTGGAGATCTCGACCTGCTCGTAGCTGGTGTTGTCCATCAGCACGACCTGGTCGCCGGACTCATAGAGGAACTGCATCTTCTTGTTCTCGGTCCGCACCGGCCGGAACTTCTCGCCGGCCTTGAAGGTCTTGTCGATGACCGCGCCGTCCCCCACGCGCCGCAGCTTCGAGCGCACGAACGCGCCGCCCTTGCCGGGCTTCACGTGCTGGAACTCGACGACCTTGAAGATCTTGCCGTCGACCTCGATGTGCGTGCCGTTCTTGAACTGGTTGGTGCTGATCACGGTGGCGAGGGTAGCGGCCGCCCGATCAGCACCCCAGCCGCTTCAAACGACGCTTCGTGTCCTCGATGTTGGACTGGATCTGTGCCCGCTTCGCATTCGTGGCGGCCAGCGCGAGCCCGGCCCTCTGGCGCTTGAGCTTCTTTCGGAGCCGCTTGCACTTCGGGCCCTTTTTCAGGTCCTCCGCCGAGGACGAAGACGAGGGTGGCGCCGCCGCCGGGCCGGGGGCGGGGGCGGGCCGCGCGACGGGGTTGATCGCGATCCCGAAAGCGGTGGTACCGAGCGCGATCGGCGCTCCCGGGTTGTCGGTGGCGGTGTCGATCGGGGTGACGCTGTTGGAGTTGCTGTTCACGACCCAGGCGGTGGCGCCGTCGGGCGTGACCGCGACGGCGGTCGGGTTGTTCCCGACCGGGATCGCCGGACCCGGGGTGTTCGAGGGGAGGGTGATCGGCGTGACGGTGGTGGCACCGAAGTTGGTGACATAGGCCTTGGAACCGTCGGGGGTGATCGCGATACCGAACGGGGCGAGGCCGACGACTATCTGTGCTCCTGCCGTGTCGGTGGCGGTGTCGATCGCGGTGACCCGGGCGGCGTTGCGGTTGGTCACGTAGGCAGTGGCACCATCGGGCGTGATCGCGATGAAGGCGGGGCCGGCGGGAACCGGGATCCCCCCGCCCGCCGTGTTGGAGGCGGTGTCGATCGGCGTGACATCCGCCGATGTGGAGTTCGCGACGTACGCCTTGGCGCCATCGGGGGTGATCGCGACCCCGGTCGGATTTGTGCCCACCGCGATCGGCGTGCCGGGCGCGTTTGAGGCCGTATCGATTGGGGTGACATTGTTCGACAGCTGGTTCGTGACGTAGGCCGTTGAGCCGTCCTGGGTGATCGCGATCCCGATGGGGAAGTCGCCGACCACGATCGGGGTCCCCGCCGTATTGGTGGCGGTATCGATCGGGACGACCCTGTCGATGTTGGAGACGGCGACGTACGCGGTCGCACCGTCGGGCGTGATCGCGATGCTGCGGGCCGAGCCGCCGACCGGGATCGAGGTGCCCGCCGTGCCGGTGGCTGTGTCGAACGGGAAGACGTCGTTGGAGACGGTGTGAGTGACGTAGCCCGTGTAGGCATGCGAACTCGCGGCGCCCGCCGCAGCCAATCCCATCACGGCCAAGCACGGGAGCGCAACCTTGAGTACTGCGCGGCCTAGTCGTGACCGCACTTCTTGACCTGGCTCGTGGAGATCACGAGCGGGAAGCCTATCCGCCGTGCTAGAGATCGTCCGTCGTCGAAAGGCGGCCGGTCCGGGTCGCCTTCCACGAGATGACGCCGCTGTCGCAGGTCCCGTACGTGGGGTCGTAGCCGTCCGACGCAGGCTGAAACGAAAGCTCGGTCACCGCGCGGACAGTGCCGGTAGCCGCCCCCTTCGCGGGGATCCGGCCACTGACGGTGATGAACCCCTGCTCGTAGTCATCGAAGGAGAAGCGGCCGTTCTTCCTCACCGTGATGCCGCCACCTGAGTCGTACTTCGTCTCGCCGTCGCTGACCCCGCGGCCCGAGCACGGGCCGTAGAGGCCGAAGGCCTTCACGAGAACGTCAGTGGGCGTCTTGCCATCGAAGATCACCTTCAGCTGGATCGTCGGGGTATACGAGCGAAAAGGACCGACCATCGATCCGTCAGACGCCGTCACGAATCCGGGGTTCTTGGCGAGGTCGATCGGGCCCTCGTACTGCTTCTTCTCGGCCGCTGCCAGGGAGGGTGCGATCGCCATCGCTGCGCAGATCGCCGCCAGGGTCGTCACCGTCGTCGTTCGGCGCATATCGCTCCATTCGGGTCGAAGATCAGGTCGATCCGGAAGCTACGCCCGGGGACCTATCGTGCGCTTATCGCGGCGGCAACCGGCGCTTGGGCGGTCACGTTGTGATTCACTCTCACAGCCTCGTGTCACGGGAACTCGGGAAACTCCTGACGGCGACAGTCGTCGCTGCACTCGTTTCGCTCGCCTTCGCGAGCAGCGCCTCTGCTGCCATGACCGCTCGCGGAAGCGTCGAGCAGGCATACGCGACCGGGCTCGCCGACGGCGCGAACGTCGAGCTCCTGGCCGCCGGCGGCGACACCATCCGGACCGATACGGCGAACGAGCTCGGCGGGATCCTCTTCCGCAACGTGATTCCGGGATCGAACTACCGCATCCGCTCCGGCGCCGAGACCTCGGGGCCGCTGACCGTGCTGACCAAGCAAAGCGCCCCGCCCGACACCGCGTTCTACAACCAGGCGGTCACGCCGGACGGCTTCGACCACATGGAGATGCGCGACGGGGTCAAGCTCGCGTACTCGACGCACCCCCCGTCGGACGCCCTCGCCCTCCTCGGAACCCTCGGCATACCGATCCCTCCCCTTCTCTTCGACCTCTACAACCTCGTCCCCTCGGCGCTCAACCAGACCCCGACGCTGATCGAGTACTCGGGCTACGGGACCGCCGACCCCGACGGGCCCGAGAGCGGCATCTCGATCGTCGCCAACCTGCTCGGCTACACGGTGGTCGACGTCAACATGCGCGGCACCGGCTGCTCGGGCGGCGCCTACGACTTCTTCGAGCCCCTCCAGGGGCTCGACGGCTACGACATCATCGAGACCGTCGCCCGCCAGCCCTGGGTCAAAGGCGACAAGGTCGGGATGTTCGGCATCTCGTTCGGCGGGATCAGCCAGCTCTTCACCGCCCAGTACCGGCCGCCGAGCCTCGCCGCGATCACCCCCCTCTCCGTGATCGACCAGACGCAGACGACGCTGTATCCGGGCGGCGTCCTCAACACCGGGTTCGCCTACAGCTGGGCCGTCGACCGGGTGCACGACGCGCAGCCGGCGCCCGACGGCCAGCCCTATGCGAACGACGTGATCGAAGATGGCGGGGTCGACGGCGCGACTTGCGAGGCCAACCAGGCGCTCCACCCCGAGGCGGCGAACCTCCTCGAGAAGATCGACGAGAACGACTACTACAACCCAGAGGTGGCGGACCCGCTCTCGCCGAAGACCTTCGTCGACAAGATCAGCGTGCCGACCTTCATGGCCTGCCAGTGGACCGATGAGCAGACCGGCGGGCACTGCCCGACGCTCGCAACGAAGATGCTGAACGGCCCGAACGCCGACCAGAGTTGGTTCACCTTCACCAACGGGACCCATGTCGATTCCCTCAAAACCGAGACGGCTTCCCGTCTCCTCAGTTTCCTCGAGATCTACGTGAACGAGTCGGCTCCCGCCGCGAAGGCGCCGATCCTGACCGCGGGGATGCCGGCCCTCTACCAGGTGGCGATGGGGATCACGGGCGTGACCCCGCCACTGCCGCCCGATCCGATCCTGACGGAAACCGACTTCAACTCGGCGAAGACCGCATGGGAGGCGCAGAAGCCGATCCGCATCGAGTACGACAACGGTGACGGGCAAGGGGCGACCGAGCAGCCCGGGCACCCTCACTCCGGCTTCACCCGCGACTACGACTCCTTCCTGGCCCCAGGCACGACCGGGCGCTCGTGGTACTTCGGCGACGACGGGGCGCTCGCCGACGCGCCGCCCGCAGTGGCCGCGGCCGACGGCTTCGCGTACGACGGGTCCGACGCCGCCGACACCAACTTCACGGGCAACACGGGCTCCGGCACGGACGGCCTCTGGACCGACACGCCGCCCTACATCTGGGACCAGAAGCAGGACCCCGCCGGCTCCGCGGTCTCCTACGCCACCGCGCCGCTCACCGCCGACACGACCGTGCTCGGATCCGGCGCCGTCGACGTCTGGGTCCGCTCCTCGAAGCCGAACGTCGACCTCGAGGTGACGATCTCCGAGATCCGTCCTGACGACAACGAGACCTTCGTCCAGGGCGGCTGGATGCGCGGCGACGCGCGAGTCCTGGACCCGGGCAAGAGCACAGAGCTCGAGCCTGTGCAGAGCCTGCGCGAGGCGGACGCCGCGCCGCTTCCCTCCGATCAGTTCGTCAAGGCGACGATCCCTCTCTACTACGAGGGCCACGTCTACCGCGAGGACTCGCGGATCCGGGTCCGGGTGAGCGCGCCCGGCGGCGACGCGCCGGTCTGGTCCTTCGCCGAGTCGCCGGCGATCCAGGCCGATGTCGCGATCGGGCGCGGGCCGGGCATGCCGTCACGTCTCTTGCTGCCCGTCACCGCCGACGGCGCCGCCCCGACCGACCTGCCGCCCTGCCCGAGCCTCCGCGGCCAGCCCTGCAGGCCCTACGCGGAGACCGAGAACTCCTCCGCCCCGCTCGTACTCCCGCCCGCGTCGGATCCGGCGGTGCAGACGCCCGGCACCAACCCCGGAACCACGGGGGCCTGCAAGGTCAAGAAAAAGAAGAAGCGAAAGGCCGCAAACAAGAAGTCTCGGGACACGGTGAAGGCTGCGGCCAAGAAGAAGAAGAAGAAGCGCAAGCAGCGCTGCGGCAAGCGCAAGAAGAAGGGCAAGAAGAAGCGCCGATAGGGTCTGGCGGCCTTGGGCGCCGTCGACACCACATCGGTGATGGTCATGGTCGGTGCGGCAGCCGTCGCCGGGCTGCTGGTGATGGCGATCTCGCCGAAGCTGGTGCTCCCGGTCGTCGTCGTCGAGCTCCTGCTCGGGATCGCGATCGGGCCGCAGGGGTTCGGGTTTGCCGAGATCGACCCGACCACGGACTTCCTGGGCGACCTCGGGCTCGGGATGCTCTTCTTCTTCGCCGGCTACGAGATCGACTTCAAGCGGATCAGGGGCGAGCCGCTGAGGCTCGGCATGGCGGGATGGGCCCTCTCGCTGGTCCTCGCCTACGGGATCGGCGGCGCGCTGGCAGCCGGCGGCGTGGTCCTGTCCTACCTCTTCACGGGCTCAGCGATGGCGACGACCGCGATCGGGACGCTGGTACCGATCCTCAAGGATGCCGGCGAGATCAAGACGCGGTTCGGCACCTACCTGCTGGCCGGCGGCGCGATGGGCGAGTTCGGACCGATCCTTCTGATCACCCTGATCCTCTCGACGACCAACCCGCTGCACGAGGCCGCGATCCTGATCCTGTTCGTGGCCGCCGCGGTCTTCACGGGTCTGCTGGCGGTTCGCTCGGCCTGGCGGGGCTGGCCACTGATCGAGAAGACGCTCGAGACCTCGAGCCAGCTAGCGGTCCGGCTGGCCGTGGTCCTCGTGTTCGGCCTTGCGGCGCTGGCGGCCGAGCTGGGGCTCGACCTGCTGCTGGGCGGGTTCGTCGCCGGGATGATCACCCGCCTCGCCGTCCGCGACCGCGAGGTCTCGGTGCTCGACTCGAAGCTGACTGCGGTCGGCTACGGCCTGCTGATCCCGTTCTTCTTCATCACGAGCGGCATGGGATTCAACCTCGATGCGCTGGTGGGCTCCGTGAGCGCCGTGTTGAAGATGCTGATGTTCATCGCCCTCTTCCTCATCGTGCGCGGCGTCCCCGCGCTGCTGCTCTACCGGGACGCGATCCCCGCGATGCGCGACCGAGTGGCACTCGCCTTCTACTGCGGAACCCAGCTACCCCTCGTCGTAGCGATCACGTCGATCGCCGTCGAGCAGGACCACATGCTCTCCTCGACGGCAGCTGGACTGGTTGGCGCGGCGATCATCTCCACGCTTGTCTTCCCGCTCGTGGCGCTTCGGATCCGGCGCGGCAGCGATCCCGAGGAGATCAGGGAGCCGACTGGCGGCGTCCCTCAGCCTGCGGGCTGATCGCCGACCCAGTAGCGCGGGCCGGGTCCGAGCGTGCCGGCGCGGTCGCCGGGGTTCGCGAGCTTGCATCTCCCTAGGGAGAGGCAGCCGCAGCCGATGCACTCGGTCAGGCCCTTCCTCAGCCTCTCGAGCTCGGCGATGCGCTCGTCGATCCGCCCGGTCCAGCTCGAGGACAGGCGCGACCAGTCGCTCTTGTTGGGCGCGCGATCGGGCGGGAGCTTCGAGAGCTCTTTGCCGATCTCGTCGAGTGTGAGCCCGATCTTCTGCGCGAAGACGATGAACGCGATGCGCCGCAGAACCGGCCTCTCGTAGCGCCGGTGCCCGGAGCCCGCCCTGTCCGAGTTGATCAGGCCCCGCTCCTCGTAATAGCGGAGGGCCGACGAGGCGACGCCGCTGCGGCGGGAGACCTCTCCGATCGTGAGCGTGTCGTCGATATCCGTCACTTGACTTCAAGCTTACTTGAACTTGTAGTTTGGGACAAACGACCGAAGGAGTACGAATGAGCGTGGACGGTGCGAACGAGACGATCACCTCGACGGTGGCGAGCTGGCCCGGCGTCGAGGCCGGGACGGGCAAGCGCGGAGAGTGGGGATTCACGGTCGGCCGCAAGGAGATCGGCCACCTGCACGGCGACCACGCCGCGCATTTCGGCTTTCCGAAGGAGATCTGGCAGCAGCTCTACGACGCCGACCGCATCGACTACCACCCGGTCTTCCCCGGACGGCCCGGGTTCGGGGCGCGGGCCATCGCCTCGGACGACGACGTCGACGACGTGATCGCGATGCTGCGGCTGAACTACGACCGCGTGGTCGCCAAGCACGGCATGCCCCAGCCGGGCTAGCCGACGACCGTCAGCTCCTTCGGGAGCGCGCTGATGATGCGGGGCCCGTCGGCCTCGACGACGACCAGGTCCTCGATGCGAACACCGAGCACCCCGGGCAGGTAGACACCCGGTTCGACGGTGACGACGTTGCCCTCGCGCAGCTCGTCC
This sequence comes from uncultured Solirubrobacterales bacterium, assembly GCA_963839875.1. Lineage (GTDB taxonomy): Bacteria > Actinomycetota > Thermoleophilia > Solirubrobacterales > 70-9 > CAVUAT01. Next base: position 395,198 of record CAWIWP010000003.1, on the reverse strand, counting down.
TCCGAGCTCTGCGACAGGCGCGGTCCCTCGTGGACCTCGAGCCCGACCCCGTGCCCCAGCCCGTGCCCGTAGTGGTCGCCGTGCCCGGCCTCGGCGATCGGCACGCGGGAGACCGCGTCGACCTCCTTGCCCCCCGCCCCCGGCCGGACGGCCGCAAGCGCCGTCTCCTGGGCTGAGCGGACGAGCTCGTAGACCTCGCGCGCCTCGCCGTCCAGCTCTCCCGTCGCGTAGGTCCGCGTGCAGTCCGAGCAATATCCGTCGAGCTCGGCGCCCATGTCGAACACGACGAGCTGGGCGTCCCCGATCTCGCGATCGCCGGGCTCTGCGTGGGGCAGCGCGCCGTTGGGCCCAGCGGCCACGATCGGCGGAAACGAAGGCTCGGCTCCGAGCTCCCTGATCCGCGCGACCGCGGCACGCGCGACGTCGAGCTCTGTCCGCCCCTTCAAGCCCCGCTCGGTCGCCCAGAGGTAGACGTCGTCGGCCAGCTCGGCGGCGGCGGCGATGGCGGCCAGCTCGCCGGGGTCCTTGACGGCCCGCATCCGCTCGACCAGGTCTCCTGCCGGCACGAGCTCGGCCTCCACCCCGGCCTCGGCGATCGCGTCCTCCAGCTTCCCCCGCTGGCGCACGCTGACCTTGGCGTCCTCGAAGCCGACGCGGCCGCTCAGGGACCGGACGATCTGGGGGACCATGTCGCGCTCGGCCTCAGGGCGCTCCCAGCCCTCCCCCACCTCGTCGGCGGCGCGCTCTGTGTACCGGAAGTCGGTGAAGAAGGTCCGCTGCTCGCCCCCCGCCAGGACGGCGCCGTTCGTTCCCGTGAACCCGGTCAGGTATCGAACGTTGACCAGGTCGGTGACCAGCAGCTGGTCCAGCTCGGCGTCCGCAACGAGCTTCGCGAGCCGGTCGCCGCGATCACTCATGGGCCGGGCTTGGAAACGCCAAGATGCTCAGCGACGATCTCGAGCGCCTCGCGGTAGCCCTCGGCCTGCTTGCCGTAGATCCGCCCGATCACCGAGTCGAGGCCTTCGAAGACGGAGACCTGGCGAAACTCCTCCCGCTTGGAGACGTCGGAGAGGTGGATCTCGATCGCCGGGATGCCTGAGAACTCGAGCGCGTCTCGGATCGCGTAGGAGTAGTGCGTCCACGCGCCGGGATTCAGGATCGCCGCGTCCGCCGCCTCGGGCAGGCGGTGCAGGCGCTCGATGAACTCGCCCTCGTGGTTGGTCTGGAAGAAGGTCGCCTCGAGGCCGAGGTCGTTCGCGAACCCCTTGATCGTGCGCTCGAGCTCGGCGAGCGTCTGGCCTCCGTAGTGCTCCGGATCGCGCCGGCCGAGGACGTCGAAGTTCGGCCCGTGCATGACCTCGACGCGGTTGAGAGACCCGCGGGCCATCATCCCGCCGCCTTCGATGTCTCGCTCAGCTCGACCACCGCGGCGAGGACCCTATCCGCCTCGACGCGCTCGCCCCAGCGCGGCTCGCCGGGACGATCGAGCAGAACGAAACCGACGCCCTCCGCGGTCGCCTTCTTGTCGCGCGCGGTCGCCTCGGCGACTGCGTCCGGCTTGACCTGCCGGTCGAGCGAGGTGGGCAGTCCGCTGGCGGCGAGGAGGCCCTGGACCTCACCGCGGAGCTCGTCGGCCTCCGACAACCGCAGCGCCGCCAGCAGCCCGAGGCCAACCGCCTCGCCGTGCCGGTAGCGGCCGTAGCCCGTGACGGTCTCGATGGCGTGGGCGACCGTGTGGCCCAGGTTGAGCACGGCCCGCCGGCCCGAGTCGCGCTCGTCGGAGGCCACGACCTCGATCTTGGTGCGGGCGCAGTCGAAGACGAGGTGGCTCAGCTCTTCGGGCTCCATGTCCTGGACCAGGCCCCCCGCGCTGACCCGCTCCCAGAGGCTCCCGCCCGCGATCAGCGCGGTCTTCACGACCTCCGCGTACCCCGCGGCCATCTCCTCGGCCGGCAGGGTCGAGAGCATCGCCGGGTCGGCCAGGACCGCCAGGGGCTGGTGGAAGGCGCCGACGTAGTTCTTCGCCTCGGGGAGGTCCACGCCGGTCTTGCCGCCATAGGCGGAGTCGACCTGGGCGACGAGCGTGCTCGGCACCTGCACCACGGGGATCCCGCGCTGGTAGGTCGCTGCGCAGAACCCGGCGAGGTCGCCGATCACGCCGCCGCCGACGGCGACCAGCAGGTCGTCGCGGCGAGCGCCGCCCTTGGCCAGTTCGCGCAGGACGCGCTCGGCTTGAGCCATCGTCTTGGATGCCTCCGACCCCTCGACCTCGATCGTCCCCTCGGCACCGGGCAGGAGGCCCCGGTGGAGCCCCGCGACATCGTCGTCGGCGACGCAGAACGAGCGCTCGGGCACGGCGCCGGGATGCGCGGCCCGCACCGTCTCGAGAACGTCCGTGGCGCCCGGACCGACGAACGCGGGGTAGGAGCCCGACGCGGCCTCGGCCCACGCCATCCGCAGGTCCGGCAGAGGCCGCATCGCTGAGATCCAGAACGCCGCATCGCGAGCAGCCTCGCGAGCGTCGGCGGGCAGGACGACCCGGGACACCGACTCGTACAGGGGACGGCGCTCGGCGAAGAAGCCGCGAGAAGGTCTCGCGATCGCCCGCGAGCGGGCGCTCGTCGTCGCGCGAAGCGCGCTCCCACGCTGTCCCCTCGTCGACGTCGCACCAGACGACCAGGTGGCCCTTCAGGCGCCTCGCGGACGCGCTCGCTTCCGAGCGCGCCGCCGCCCAGCGAGACCACCTCGGCGCCACCGTCGAGCAGCTCCAGGACCGCGCGCTCCTCGCGCTCGCGGAATCCCGCCTCGCCTTCTCTCTCGAAGACCTCGGCGACCGGCCCACCGGCTGCTGCCTCGACCTCTGCGTCGGAATCCCGTGTCTCGAGCCCGAGCCGCTCCGCCAGGGCCGCGGCGGCCGCGCTCTTGCCCGCGGCCATGAAACCGGTGAAGACGATCGCGCCCGCGGTCCCCGCCCCGCCCGGGGTTAGCGCCGCCATCCGATTCGCTCCGTGTACGCGGCGATCGCGCCGCGCACGTCGTCGATGTGGTCGCCGCCGAACTTCTCGCGGTAGGCGCCGGCGAGGACAAGGGCGACCATGGCCTCGGCGACGACCCCCGCGGCGGGCACCACGGTCGAGTCGGTCCGCTCGCGCATCGCCTGGGCGGGCTCCTTGGTCTCGGTGTCCACGGAGCGCAGCGGCTGGGTCATCGTGGAGATCGGCTTGATCGCCGCCTGGACGACGAGCGGCTCGCCGTTGGTCATGCCGCCCTCCAGGCCGCCCGCGTGATTGGTCTCGCGGTGCCAGCCGCGCTCGTCGTCGAAGAAGATCTCGTCGTGGGCCTCGGATCCGGGCCTCGTGGCCACGTCCCAGGCCTCGCCCAGGGCGACGCCCTTCACGGACTGGATCGAGCAGACGGCCTGCGCCAGGCGCCCGTCGAGCTTTGCGTCCCAGGCGACGTGGGAGCCGAGCCCGGGCACCAACCCGAACGCCCGCACCTCGAACTTGCCCCCGAGGCTCTCGTTCTGCTTCCGCAGGCGATCGATCTCGGCGACCATCGCCTCGGAGGCGTCCGCGTCGAGGCAGCGGACCGGGCTCTCGTCGACGTCGGCGAAGTCCTCGGGCCCGAGGTCATGCGGCCGGTCCGCCTCGACGGAGGCGATCTGGATCACGTGGCTGTGGACGCTGACACCGACAGCCGCGAGGAACCCCTTGGCCAGGGCGCCGGCGGCGACCCTCGCCGCGGTCTCGCGGGCGCTCGCGCGCTCGAGGACGTTGCGCACGTCGGTGAATCCGTACTTCTGCAGCCCGGTCAGGTCCGCGTGCCCGGGGCGCGGCAGGTGAGACTCCTCGACCTCCGCGTCGACCGGCCACGGGTTCATCCGCTCCTCCCAGTTGGCGTAGTCGCGGTTGGCGACCAGCACCGCCACCGGGGCGCCGAGCGTGCGGCCGTGCCGGACGCCCGAGCGGATCTCGACCGAATCCGACTCGATCTTCATCCGCCCGCCCCGGCCGTGACCGAGCTGGCGGCGGGCCATGTCACGGTCCATCGCCTCGCGGTCGAGCTCCAGGCCCGCGGGCAGGCCCTCGACGACCGCGACGAGGCCCGGCCCGTGAGATTCCCCTGCTGTGGTGAAGCGAAGGTTCATCCAGCCAGCGTATTGGCCGCTTGCGGCTATACGCACACGGCAGCGCCCACGAGGGCGGCGCCTGCCGCCAGGTGGGGTGCGAGCGGGACCGTCGCCGAGGAGACCGGCTCGCCGCGCAGCTTCGCCATGAGTGTTCCGGCGACGGCTCCCGAGGCGAGGCCCAGTCCGAGCGCGGGCGCGACCGCTGCACCCATGTGCAGGCCCATGACGGCGGCCAGCTTCACGTCGCCCATCCCCATGCCGTCCGGCTTTGCCAGCGCGGCACCCAGGAGCAGGCCCCCGGCCACGGCCGCCGCGCCGACCCGCTCCGGCAGCAGCTCCGGGCTGGAAGGCGACCGTGAGGGCGAGTGCCGCCCCGGCGGCCGGCGCCAGGACCGCGTCCAGGATCAGCCTGCTTCTCAGGTCGGTGACGATCGAGACGGCGAGCACGAGCGCGAGCGAGGCGGTCAGGGCGGCGGCGGCCATATCGTTCAGAGCCGCCCGTGAGCCTCCCTCTCCCCCTTACCCCCACGTCTGATGGCCGCGCGCCGCCTGGTGATCATCATGCTGATCCTCCTCGGGCTGACGCTGATCATCGCCGTCACGGTGCCCGAGCCCGTCCGCGACGCCGGCGAGGAGACCGCGACGGACACGGCGCCCACCGAGACGACGCCGACCGAGACCGCCCCGACCGAGACCGCGCCGGAGGAAACGACGCCGCAAGGGCCGGCCGACCCAGGCCTCGCCGCCGACTGCGATCTCATCACCTGCTTCCGCCTCGACGCGAGCGCCCGCGAGGTCACCGTGGTCCCGGCCGCAGTCGGCGACCAGCTCTTCCTGAGCATCAGGTCGAAGACGACCGACCTGGTCGAGATCCCCACCCTGGGCCTGATCGACGCGGTCGGCCCCGACAACGCCGCGACGTTCGACCTGCTGCCCGACTCGGCGGGCAGCTACGGGATCAGGATGATCGAGGCGGATCGCCTGATCGGGCGGATCGAGGTGTCGGTCAGCGGCGAAGGCGCCCGAGGGCGCCAAGCACAGCAGTAAGCGGCTTGCGCAGCGGCTTCGGCGCGACCGCCAGCTCGAACGTGTCCCCGTACTCCCGGAGCAGCGCGCCGAAGGCCAGCGGGCTCGGCCGGCCGTCGCCGGCCTCGCGCTGAAGCGCGTCCACACCCCTGAACCAGTCCTCTGTGCGCCCGGCGGGGCGCGTCTCCCACCTGACGCCGGCCGGCTCGGACCCGGCGTTCCACATCTGGTGGACCGCTCCGCGGGGGATCTCGATCGTGTCGCCCTCGGAGATCTCGTTCTCCACACCCTCGACCCTGGTGGTCAGCCGTCCCGAGAGGATTTGGAACGCCTCGTCCTGGGCCGGGTGGAGGTGCTTCGGCGGCGGCGAGCCGTGCGGTCCATAGGTCGCCTCGACCTCGAGCACCGCGGGCTCGGAGCGGTTGATCCGCACCGATTCGCTCGGCGTCAGCTTCAGCTCGTCGGCCATCACTCTCTCCGCGCAGCCTCTCGCATCACGTCGAGCGGCGCCTCGCGGCCCGTCCAGATCCGCAACGACTCAGCCCCCTGGCGCACCAGCATCTCGACGCCGTCGATCACCTCCGCGCCGAGCTCGCGGGCGCGGCGGACCAGCTCGGTGTCGCGATGTCCGTACACGAGGTCGATCAGGGCCACGCCCTCGCCGATGCGCTCCGGGTCGATCGGCAGGCTCTCGAAGGGGTCGCCCTCGCCGTTCAGCCCGACGGCGGTGCAGTTGACGATCAGACCGTAGTCCCCGGCCCTCGCCTGATCGGCGCTGACCGGCGCCAGCCGGGGCGCGTCATCGGCGCTGTCGGCGGCAGCGGCTGAGAGATCTGCGGACCAGCTCGGTCGCCGCGCTCGGCGGATCGGTTCCAGACGTCCACGCCTCGCCCCCTCGCGGCCGAGCGCCCACGCGACGGCGCGTGCCGAGCCGCCCGCCCCAAGGACGAGCGCCGAGCGTCCCGCCGGCGGGCGCGGCAGCGCCGCCAGCAGGCCGGGGGCGTCGGTGTTCTCGGCCGCGATCCGCCCGTCGGCGAAGCTCAGGGTGTTGGCGGCGCCGATCTCGCGGGCCGCGGCCGAGGCCTCGTCGGCGAGCTCGAGCGCCGCCCCCTTGTGGGGGATCGTGATGTTCGCTCCCACGAAACCGCTCTCGGGCAGCGATCGGACGAGGTCGCCGAGCTCCTCCGGCGGCGACCTCGATCGCCTCGTAGGTCCACTCGTCCCCGAGGCCCAGCTGCCTCGAGCGCGGCCGTTCTGCATCGCGGGCGAGCGCGAGTGCGAGACCGGCTGGCCCAGGACCGCGAGCCGCACGCTCATCGGCTCACCGGAGACTCAGCACTTGGTCGGCGAGCCGCCCTCGGCCTTCCAGGGCCTGCCTGGTACTCGGCCGCCAGCTTCTCGAACTCGGCCTCGCTCGCCGTGAACGAATGCTCGCCGCAGGTTCCGGGCTTGACCACGAAGTAGATGAACTTGGTGTTCGCCGGCGTCGCGGCTGCCTTGATCGCCGCCAGGCCCGGGTTGCCGATCGGAGTCGGCGGCAGGCCTGCGTTGATGCGGGTGTTGTAGGGGGTGTTCGGCCTCGAGGTCGCCTTGTGTGATCTGCTCGGTGTAGTTGCCGGTCTCGTAGCGGGTGGTCGCGTCGATGCCGAGCGGGATCCCCTGGCTCAGCCGGTTGTAGATCACCGAGGCGACGAGCGCGCGCCTCCTTCGGGCACGCTGCACCTCCTTGTCGATCATCGAGGCGATGATCAGAACGTCGTAGGGGGTCAGGTTCTTCTTCTTGGCGAGCCTTCATGTCGACCTTCGCGATGTTGTCCTCGAAGGCCGGAGCTGCTGCTTGATCAGCGTCTGGACCCGCTGTGCCTCGTTGGCCGGCAGCTCGTAGGTCGCCGGGAACAGGAAGCCCTCGAGGGTGGCGTCCGCCTTCGCGCCGTACTCAGCAGGGTCGAAGCCCTTCGGCGCCGCCTCGGTCTGCTCGAGGTATTCGTCGCGCGAGACGCCCTCGGGCAACACGATGTCGGCGATCTGCTCGCGGTCGATAGCCCTCTCCGGATCGTAACCGTCACGGCGCCCGCCGGTCGGCCGCTTGCCGGTCAGCCGGTCGATAGCTGTGCTGTAGCTCATGCCGTTCGCGAGCGGTAGCTGTCGGCCTGGATCACTCCGTCTCGCCCGCCAGCCGCAGGCGCAGCTCGAAGAGGCGCGCGCTGGAGATGACCCCCTGCTCGTCGAGGATGTCCGCGATCTGGCCGGCGTCCGCGCCCTCGGGGATCTCGACGGTGACGCTGCCCTCGCCCTCCCCGTCTCCGGCGAAGGGCTGGAAGAAGGCGACCAGGAACCAGGCCGCGAGGATCCCGACGAGCGCCAGAGCGAGCGCGGCGAATGCGCCGCCGGCGGTAGCTGCCCGGGTCCCTCGGTGGCTTGGGCGCGCGCTTCGGGACGGCGCGCCTTGCGGGGCCGCGCCGCCGCCCGTGCGGGGACGGGCTCGGGCTCCGTGGCGGGTGCCTCAGCCTTTCGCTTCTTGCGGCGCCCCGGCTTCCCGAACGAACCGGTGATTCTCGCCCTTTTCCCTCTTGGGTCTTCTTCCCGCCGCCCTTCTGGCGGCGCTCCTCGCGCTCGCGGCGGCGGCGCTGCGCGCTCGAGGGTGTCCGGGTCGTCGCGGCCGAACTCGTCTGTGTTGGGATCGAGGTCGCTGGGCTCGCCGGGGCCGCGCAGGTTGCCCTCGCGATCGACGCTCCAGTCGTCCCCGCCTCCCCCTCGCTCCATCATCGGCTGGTCACCCCTGGGCGTCCTTCGAAGCCAGGTAGGACTCGAGCAGGTGCGCGGCGGCGAGGGAGTCCTCGTCGGCGCGGGCGCCCTCGCGCGCCGTGCGCGCGGCCATGGCTCGTGGTCAGTCGTTCGTCGTAGGTCTCGATCGGCACTTTGAGTGCTCCCCCAGCTCGGTTGCGAAGGCGCGCGTCAGGCGAGCCTGCTCGCCCTCTTCCCCGCTAAACCGACGGGCAAACCGACGATGACGAGGTCCGCCTCCCGCTCGCGAGCGACCTCCGCGATCTCGCTCCGACCTCGGGCGGCGAGAACGCGCTGAGGGGAGTCGCCAGGGTCCCGGTCGGATCCGAGATCGCGCAGCCGCAGCGGGCCGATCCGTAGTCGAGCGCCATCACCCTCATCGCCAGCTTGTTCTCGATCGCTCCCTTGGCCGCCGCCAGCGCGTCGTCGAGGCGCTCGGGATCCTTGCCCCCGGCCTGGGCGACGTTGTCGCGCCCTCCGCCGCCGCCGCCGACGAGCTGCGCCGCCTCCTTGATGACCTCGGCCGCCGACAGGCCCTTGGCGATCGCGGCCTCGCTGAAGCTCGCGACCAGCGCGACCTTGCCGCCGTCCGCGCCACCCAGCACGACGGCGGAATCGCCCGCGCCGCTGCTTGATCCGGTCGGCCAGGTCGAGCAGCGACGCGCTGGTCCGCCTCGTGGAGTGGCTCCGATGAAGACGGTGATGTCGCCGATGCGCTCGCCGGCCGCGACGATCTCGTCGGCCTGCTTGGAGACGTCAGCCGCCCCGGCCTGCTTCGCGCCCTTGCTCGAGCTCGGCCAGGCGCTCGGAGGCGCGGCGCGCGCCCGCGACGGGGTCCTGCTCGCAGCCGAGCATCCGCCCGACCTCGGCGAGCTGCTCGCGAGCGCTCGCGGAACAGGTCGATCGCCGCAGGCCCGGTGATTGCCTCGATGCGGCGGACGTTCGCGGCGCTCGAGCCCTCGGTAGCGATCGTGAAGATCCCGACCTCGGCTGTGTTGGCGACGTGGGTTCCTCCGCAGAGCTCGCGCGAGACCTCGCTCGACCTCGACGACCCGCACCCACTCGCCGTACTTCTCGCCGAACAGAGCCATCGCGCCGAGCTTCTCGGCCTCCGGCGCGGGACATCTGCATCGCGCGAACCGGCGCGGCTGCACTTGATCCACTCGTTGACGCATGTCGCACGACGTCGCGCATCTCCTCGGCCGTCAGCGGGGCGCCGTGGGTGAAGTCGAAGCGCAGCTTGTCCGGCCGCACGGCGGAGCCCGCCTGGCGGACGTGCGTCCCGAGCCGCTCGCGGAGCGCGGCGTGGAGCAGGTGGGTCGCGGTGTGGTTTCGCATCGTCGCGTGGCGGGTCGCGCGCTCGACCTCGGCCTCGACCTGCGTCCCCGGCCTCCGGCGTCGGCGCCCTCCGCGTCCGCGAGCTCGAGAGCCTGGTCGTCCCCGAGCCGGTAGACGTCCGTGACGCGCGCCGAGCCACCCTCCCAGCGGACCGTGCCGGCGTCGGCGACCTGGCCGCCGCCCTCTGCGTAGAACGGGCTCTCCTCCAGCTTGACGAGGACTCGGCCGTCCTGCCCGTCGTGCGATGGGCTGGAGGCGAGCAGGCTGGTCTCGGCGCGCAGCTTCTCGTAGCCGACGAAGCGGGTCGGAGGCGCCGACGGAGGCGAACTCCAGGACCGCGCCGTGGTGGTCCTCGGAGCCGTGGGCGGTCGCGGTGCCCATCCGGGCACGGGTCCGCTGCTCCTCCATCAGCTCCTCGAAGCCCTGGTCGTCGACCGAGAGCCCCTCTTCCGCTAGGAGCTCCTTGGTCAGGTCGTAGGGGAAGCCGTAGGTGTCGTGCAGGCGGAACGCGTCGGCGGCGTCCACCCAGGAGGTCTCCTCCTCGCTTCGAGCGCTCGACCAGCTCCCGCAGCATCTCGGTACCGCGGTCGAGGGTGCGGCCGAAGCTCTCCTCCTCGTCGCGCACCCAGCGCAGCACGCTGTCGCGCTCGGCGGCGAGCTCGGGGTAGGTCGGACCCAGAAGGTCGAGCGCGCGATCGGCGAAGCGGTCGACGTAAGGGGCCTCGAGCCCGATCGTGCGGCCCTGCTGGATCGCGCGGCGCATGATTCGGCGCAGGACGTACCCGCGGTCCTCGTTCGAAGGCACGACGCCGTCGGCGATCATCGCCGCCATCCCGCGGGAGTGGTCGGCGAGGATCCGCATCGCGCGGGTGGTGGGCTGGTCGTCCCGTGTAGCCGCGACCGGAGAGCTCCTCGGCGAGCTCGACGAGCGGCCAGATCGTGTCGGTCTCGAACACCGACGGGACGTCCTGGAGGATCGCCGCCATCCGCTCCAGCCCCATCCCCGTGTCGATGTTCTTCATCGGGAGCTCGGTCAGTGATCCGTCCTCGTGGAGGTCGTAGGTCATGAAGACGTGGTTCCAGAACTCGAGGAAGCGGTCCGTGTCGTCCCCGGGCTTGTCGCCCGGGCTCGCCGAACTCCTCGCCGCGGTCGAAGTAGAGCTCGGAGCAGGGGCCGCAGGGGCCTGTCGGGCCCGCCCTGCCAGAAGTTCTCCGAGCGCGGGAGGCGCGTGATCCGCTCGTCGGGAACGCCGATCTCGCTTCCAGATGCTCGATGGCCTCCTCGTCGGGCCCCAGGCCGAGCTCGTCGTCGCCCTCGAACACGGTCACCCAGACGCGCTCGGGGTCGAATCCGAAGCCCTCGATCGAGAGCTCCCAGCCCCACGGGATCGACTCCTCCTTGAAATAGTCGCCGAAGCTCCAGTTGCCGAGCATCTCGAAGAAGGTCAGGTGCCGGCGGGTGTTCCCGATCTCGCCGATGTCGGTTGTCCGGAAGCACCGCTGGACGTCCGCGACCCGCTTCGCCGGAGGCTCCGCCTTTCCGAGGAAGAACGGCTTGAACGGCTGCATCCCCGCGGTCGTCAGCAGCACCGAGGGGTCGTCCACGGAGGGGACGAGCGAAGCCGAGGGCACGATCTTGTGCCCGCGCTCCTCGAAGAACGACAGGTATGTGCCGCGAATCTCTTCGGCCTTCATACCTGTGTTCGCGTTTCGCTTCGCTTCACGCTCACGCCGCGAAGTCTAGGTTCGCGGCGCCCGTCGTACGCCGCCGCCGCTACGGGCGGACGAGAACCTTCTGCGTCTTCGAGTTGAGCACCGAGTACGGGTAGACGGTTCCCGCGGTCAGCGGCTTCGCCCGGAACTTGTAGCCCGTCGTTCCCGTCGTGTTCGTGAAGCGGTAGACGCCGCTGAACTTGCCGTCCCGGCCGACCGGCACGGCCTTGAAGGTGCGCCACTTCTTGTTCAGCCTCACCTGAAGCGCAATCGTCGGGAAGCCGTTGAAGAACGGACCTCGCAGCTCTCCTGTGAACTTGACCTTCCGGCCGTTCTTGACGAACCCCGGGTCGGCGTCGAGCGTCGGTCGGCTGAGGCTCACGAACTCGACCGGGTTCGGCGCGTCGATGCCACCGCACTCGGGCGGAGACGCGGTCATGTACGTCGCGTAGATCACGCGGCTCGGCCCCGGCAGGACCGGGTGCGAGAAGGAGTACGGGCCGCCGCCCGTACCCGCGATGTCGTACCTGACCTTGTTCACCAGCAGGCCCTCGCCGTTCACCCCTGCCCGGATGAACTCCCTGACCACGACGTTGTGCGGGCCGTTCCTGCACGGCTCCGTGGCGGTGAACGAGCCGGTCACGGTCGCGCCCTGGAAGGCCTGGACGGTGAACGCGGACTGCCCGTTCACGAACGTCACCGGGTTCCAGATGATCGCCGCGGATGCGTTTCCGGGCACGAACAGCAGGCTGCCCAGCGCAACGGCGCAGCAGACAACCAGTCGCCTAATCGGTCTACCCGTCATGAGCCTCTTCATCCTGCCCTCCATTTCACGCCCAAAAACCATGTCATCCCCGAGACGGACGGCGAGCGCCGATCGATACCCCCGAAACGGACCGGGCGGCCCGTGGCCGCCCGGTCCCATTCCTCTCGGCCCCGCAGGGCCGATCGACCTACTTGATGATCGCGATCGTCACCGTTTCGCCCAGGAGCAGGGTCTTCGCTGAGAGCTTGAAGGACACCTTGCCCTTGATCTTGCTGAAGTTCAGAGCGAGGAAGCTCTCGCCTCGCTGGCTCTGAACCTTGGGCGCTGACTTCTTCTTCTTCTTTGCTGCGCTGGCGACGCCCTTCTTGGCGCCCTTGCCCCCGGTGGTGAAGGAGGGCTTGAACACGTTGCCGATGGTCGGCCAGCTGATCAGGACCTGCGCCGTGCTGCCGTCGGCCTTGAAACCGATGCCCTGCGTCTGACCCTGGCGCACGAACGGCTTCTCGATCAGGACCGGATCGGGCTCACAGTTGATCCGCGCGTTGATGATCTGCGACACGTTTCGCAGCTGGCTGGCGGTGGTCACCGTGAAGGGCGCGGGTCCACCGGTGTCCGCCGCGATCTGGTTCAGGATCGTGAAGTCGGCCGAACCGAAGCCGACCACGTAGCTGAGGATGTTCGGAGCCCTCCAGAGATTCGGATCCGGGGTGTCGTTCGGCTCCCCGTCGCTCAGGAAGACGCGGGCGTTTGCAGCCGGGTTCTGGGCGTTGGCCGCCGTGAACCCCTTGGTGTAGTCAGTGCCGAAGCCCGCTGCCCCGCTGCTGCTGACGCTGGCGAGCGCGCCCGTGATCGTCGGAAGGTTCGGTCCCACCGGGAACGGGCCGAAGAGCGGGACCCCTTCATCGGCGAAGATCGCCGCGCCCATCGTCTTGTCCTGGTTGAAGAACGCGAGCGCCTCCAAGAGGTCGGCCCGATAGTGATTCGGGTCGTTGCTCAACATCGAACCCGAGTCGTCGATGATGCCCTCGATGTTGGTGGCCGGCACGCATCCGGGAATCGAGGCCGCACTTGCGGTCGAACCGCCGACCGTCAGCACCGCCACGACGGCGAAACACGAGGCCAAAGCTGACCTCTTCATGAGTCGAGTCATTTTCCACTCCCCTGCTGTTGGCTTTTGAGCCGGGGAACCTACCTGAAAATGTGGACCCTGTCGAAAAGCTGGGCGACCGGTCGGCTCAGGCGATCGTCCCGAGACCCACGATCAGCTCGCCGTCCATCAGGCACGCGACCTGACCCGGAGCGACACCCCGGGCCGGCGTCTCGAGCTCCAGCAGGGCCTCGCCACCCGGGCTGACCGATTCGACCCGGCAGCCGTGAGCGCGCGAGTGGTAGCGGAGCCTGACCGAGTCGACCCGCGAGGCGTCGCGGTGCAGGCGCGCGCCGCGGAGGCGCACGCCGCTCGGCTGCAGAGCTGCTCGGCGGGCCCCACCGTGACCGTGTTGCGCCTCGGCGTCCGTGGCGAGGACGTAGAGCGGCTCGGACGAGGCGACGCCGAGGCCCCGCCGCTGGCCGACCGTGAACTCGTGGTGGCCGCGGTGGGTGCCGACCACCTCGCCGTCCTCGGTCGACGACCTCTCCCGGGCGCTCGCCGAGCGCCGGCGTGGCGGCGAAGAAACTCGCGCTTGCCCAGCCCGGAGAGAAAGCAGAGGTCCTGGCTCTCGGCGCGCCCGGCGACCTCGAGGCCCGCGCGCTCGGCGAGCGACCGCACCTCGGGCTTCGACATGCTCGCCGAGCGGGAAGCGCAGCCGCGCCAGCGAGTCCGGGGCGAGGCCGGCCAGCATGTAGGTCTGGTCCTTGGCGTCGTCGGCGGCCCGGCTCAGCAGCGGCCCGTCACCGTCGTCGTCGCAGCCGGGCGTAGTGGCCGGTGACGAGCGCTCCCGGCGCCGAGCCGGTCGGCCGAGCTCGATCATCGCGTCGATCCGGACCTCGCCGTTGCAGAGGACGCAGGGGTTCGGGGTCCGCCCCGTCGGCGTAGCCGTCGATGAAGGGCTGCACGACGCCGGCCCGGAACTCCGGGCGCGAGGTCGAGCGTCAGGTGCGGGCATGCCGAGCGAGTGCGCCAGCCGCCTGCGCGCGCAGCACGGCCTCGGGCGAGCAGCAGCTCCGCTCGCCGTCGTTCGCCTCGTCGGCCCAGAGCTTCAGGGTGACGGCGACGACCTCCGCCCCGCGCTCGCGCTCGAGCAGCGCGGCGACCGCCGAGTCCACGCCTCCGCTGAGGGCGACCAGCACGCGCTCGGGCGCGCCGTCCGGCGCGGGAGCGGCCAGCGTCTCGCCCGACCGAGCGGCCTCCGAGAGCGCGCGGTGGAGCGCGTCGGCGGCGAGGTCGGCCGAATGGCGGTGGGTCGGCGGCGAGGCCGCCGAGCTCGGCGCTCGACGTCGTCGGGCCCGATCGCCGCGGCCTCGAGCACTCCGCCGCCCTCCGCCATCTCCGCGACCGCCGCCGCGGCGGCGCGGCTCGGCGCGCAGCCCTCGGCGTCGAAGGTCGACCCGCTCGACGATCCCGTCGCCGAGACCGAGAGCGAGATCCGGATCAGGTCGCCGCAGGGAGCCCCGCCGGCCGAACCGGTGAAAGAGCCCTCGGGCGCGGGCCCGCGGCGCGTGGAGTCGTCGCAGGTAGTGCTCGACGGCTAGCGAAGGTCCATCGACTCGGACTGCTATAGTGAGGCCCCAGCCTGCCGTTGCCGCCCCGGCTTGGAAACCCGTGTTGCACAGGTGGGTGTCTAGCCGGAGAAACCACGGTGGGCGCCGCCGGAATTCGACCCCCAAGCCGATCTGATTAGGGTCACTCTTAGGGACGGTTGGCGTACAGGCTCGAGCCTGCGCAAGACCCTAGACTGATGTCCTCGAGCAGCTCCCACGAGGAGCACGAGGCCGTCGCGGACGCCCGAGGGCGATCCCGACCGTCGTCGTGTCCCCGACCTCGCCGGTCTCGGTCCAGACGTACTGGAGCTCGGCCCGTGACCAGCAGCCCGTGCTCGCGCTGCTCGATCTCCGAGCGGCACGTAGCGCCGCGTCAGGTGGTCGAACCCCTTGCCGGACCAGTCGACCGCGGCGTCGCGGCCGCGGTGGGTGGTCCGCTCGGTGCGGATCTCGACCTCCGGATGGACGAGCTCGCCCACCGCCGCCTGGTCGCCCTCGCGAGAGGGCGGCCAGGAAGCGGCGGACGAGCTCGTCTGCATCCGTCGGAATGGGCCTACTTCTTCAGCGAGTTGACGAACTTCTTCGGCTGGTCGCCGAGGCTCGCCTCCTTCACCGCGCTGAGCGCGATGAACAGGCCGCCGCACGATCAGCGAGGATGATCGGCCAGATGCCGACCTTCTCGGGCTGCGGCGAGCTCTCGTTCAGGTCGAGCGCCGACGATGAACAGGAACAGGAACAGCCCGATCGCGCCGATGTAGGCGGGGCCGCGCGTGCCGATCGTGCGACCCGATGCCGACCAGGCCGAGCGAGACCAGCGAGCAGCAGGACGTCCCAGACCTGTGCGGTCTGGACGACCGTGAACTCGGTGAAGCCCGAGCGGCCCGGCGAACTGCAGGACCGAGCTGATGCCGAGCGCGCACGCGATCACGGCCGAGATGCCGGCGCCGGTGATCAGCTCGGAGGCCTTCCACAGGCCCTGGTCGCCGCCGTCGTCGACGCCGGTGCCGGCGACGCGGGTGTCGTCGCCGCGGCGCCAGAGGTACAGGGCGCCGGCGAGCAGCAGGATCGCGAGGATCCCCAGCAGCCCGCGGTAGGTGCCGAAGTGCCCGGCGATGCCCTCGTCGCCGAGGAGCTTGTCCCACAGCGCCGACCAGGCGATGATCGTCGCGATCGCGCCGGCCAGGATGTGGAACCGGATCGCCCTTGACCACGCCGGCGTAGAACGCCAGCGCGGCGGTGACGCCGAAGATCCAGAACGACGTTGAGCGCGTTGCCCGAGTCTGCCGGGTCGCCGACCATGTCGACGAGCTCGCTCAGCGCGAACGGGACGAAGATCAGGCCGAAGACGCTGTGGACCGCGGCCTGCCAGGGCCGGACTCCGTCCGGTGAAGCTGTCGGTGAACACCCCGCGCCGTAGAGGAAGACGGCCGGGATCGGCGTAGAGGAGGAAGTCGACGAAGTCGCTCCAGTCGTCCGCCCTTGCGGAGGACGCAGCATGAAGACGCCGAGGCCGAGCAGCAGCCCTCCGTACTTGCGCAGCGCATCGCGCGTGTCATCAGGTGCCAGAAGGTCTTTCATGGTCTCCCTTGTGTTGCGTTGAGTGAACTCCCTGTGGCGGGAATCTAATCGAACCGAGCGACGGACTTCAGGTCCTCGATGCGGTCCGTCGTCTCCTCGAGCTGCTCGCGCGTGATCTTCTTCGGCCTTGGCCGCCTTGACGACGGCGTTGAAGCCGGTCACCGACGCCGCTGATCGGTGCTCGCGTAGAGGAGCAGGTCGACACCCGGCCCCGAGCGCCGAGACGGCCTCGATGCCGGGCGTCGCCGATCTGCGCGTCGATCGCGCCCGCCTCGAGGTCGTCGCTGATCACGACGCCCTCGAAGCCGAGGTCGTCGCGCAGCAGCCCCTGGACGATGCGGCTTCGCGAACACGGCCGGCTTCTCGCGCGCCCAGCCGCGGGTACGAGGCCGAGGACATCATCATCAGCTCCACCCCGGCGTCGACCGCGGCCTGGAACGGGATCAGCGCCGGCGTCCAGGTCCTCCTGGGTCGCCGCGATCGTCGACGGCGGCGTCGTCGGTGTTGACCGTCGCGGCCCGAGGCCCGGGAAGTGCTTGGCGGTCGCCGCGACGCCCCCGGACTGCAGGCCCTCGATGAAGCCCGACGCCGAGGTCCGCGACCACCTCGGGGTCGTCGCCGAAGGTCCGGTCGGCGATCGAGTCCGCCGTCGACGCGGCAGCGTGACGTCCATCACCGGCGCCAGGTTCGACGTTGACCCCGAGCTCGCTCAGGAACGTCGCCGGTCTCCTCGCCCTGGCTCTGGGCGGCGCCGGGGTCGCCGGTCTCGCCCAGGCTCTCGGGCGAGATCGGTCGGCGGGCCCGGGCAGGCGCTTGACGTCGCCGCCCTCCTGGTCGATCATGAACAGCAGCGGCGGGTTGTCGCCGTCGCTCGGCCGCCTGGTTCACCGCCGCCATCTGGTCTGGCGAGCTGAGCGCCTCGCGTTGCGCGGCTCGACGATGAAGCCGCCGACCTGGCCCTTGCGCACCCGCCTCAGGAGCTTGTTGTCGGGAGCCTCCTTGCCGAGCTTGCCGATGATCGTCTGGCCCGACGAGCTTCTTGAGCGGCGTCGGCCTCCTCCTCACTCGCCGCCCCCGAAGAGGCTCGAGGCGAGCGCGTAGCCCCCGCCCAGGACCACGCAGGACGACCGCGCCGACGCCGATCGCCTGGCGCCGGCGCACGTTGGCGGGCAGGTCGCGGTGGCGGTCGCGGCGGCTCGCCGGGCACCGGCACCTCGGCGGGCGTGTAGGGGTCGTCGCGCAGGCGGCGGCGCTCGCCCGTGTCGGTGACGGCGATGTCGTCCGATGACGTGTCTGGGGGCGCGAGGTCGGGCGATCCCGTGCGGCGACATCCCGGCGAGCTCTTCCTCGCGTCGGCGCCGGTCGCGCGCTCTCCGGTCGCGTCGCGGTTCCCGCTCTCGCTCCTCGACGTTGCGCTTGCGCGACCGCCGAGGCCCGGCAGCTTCATCGCGCCGCTGCTGGGCTCGCTCGGGCCGGCGGCCTCGCGCATCGCGGGTCGGAGGCGTCAGGGTCGTCGTCGCGCGGGCGCTCGATCGTCGAGCTCGGCGCTGACGGCCTCGTCGACGCTCCGTGCTCGTCGCCCGGTCTCACCGCCCGGTGCCGCGCGCGCTCCGCTCGCCCGTCCTCCCGCTCGTAGCGCCGCCGCCTGCTCGACTCGAAGTCGAAGTCGAGGTCGTCGTCGGGGTCGAACGGCGGGCGGCCCTCCATCAGCTCAGCCCCTGAGTCCCCTTCGGGGTTCGCCTTGACGGCTGCAGGCCGAGGTCGCGCAGCTGGATCTGCGTCGACGGGCGCGGGTGCGCCGGTCAGCGGGTCCGAGCCCGAGGCCGTCTTCGGGAAGGCGATCACGTCGCGGATCGACTCCGCTCCGTGCAGCCAGGGCCGCGATGCGGTCGACCCCGTAGGCGATGCCGCCGTGCGGCGGCGCGCCGTAGCGGAGCGCGTCCAGCAGGAAGCCGAACCGCTCCTCCGCCTGGGCGTCGTCGATGCCGAGCGCGGTGAACACGCGGCGTCTGCAGCTCGGGGTCGTTGATACGGATCGATCCACCGCCGATTTCCCAGCCGTTCCAGACGACATCGTAAGCCTTGGCACGGGCGTCGCCCGGGTCTGTCGGGGTCGAAACTCGCCGTCGGGCGAGGTGAACGGGTGGTTGAGCGGGTCCCAGCGGCCCTCCTCCTCGTTCCACTCGACCAGCGGCCAGTCGACGATCCAGGCGAGCGAGTGCGCGCCCTCGGCGATCAGGCCGAGCCGCTCGCCCGAGGCGGCGGCGCAGCTCGCCCAGGACCGCCGCCGAGGTCTCCGGCGTCGTCGGCGACGATCAGCAGGACGTCGCCCTCGTTCGCGCTCGAGCGCCTCGTTCGCCTTCGAGATCTCCTCCTCGGAGAGGAACTTCGCGACCGGCGAGCGCCAGCCGTCCGTCCTCGACGACCGCCCAGACGAGCCCCTTCGCGCCGAGCTCCTGGGCCTCCGACGACCAGCCCGTCGAGCTCCGAGCGCGACATCTCGCGCTTGCCCGACGTTGAGGGCGCGGACGACCGCGCCGCCGTCGATCGCTCCCTTGAACGCCTTGAACTCGCGACTCGCGGAAGACGTCGGTGATCTCGACCATCTCGAGGCCGAAGCGCAGGTCGGGCTTGTCGGTGCCGTAGCGCGAGATCGCCTCGTCGTAGGGCAGGCGCGGGATCGGCAGCTTGACCTCGACGCCGCAGGCGCCGAGCACGTGCGGCGAGCATCCGCTCGTTGACGTCGATCACGTCCTCGACCTCGACGAACGACATCTCGATGTCGAGCTGGGTGAAGTCGGGCTGGCGGTCGGCGCGCTGGTCCTCGTCGCGGAAGCAGCGGGCGATCTGGAAGTAGCGCTCGAAGCCGCCGATCATCAGGAGCTGCTTGAAGAGCTGCGGCGACTGCGGCAGCGCGTAGAAGCGAGCCGCGCTGCAGGCGGCTCGGCACCAGGAAGTCGCGCGCGCCCTCGGGCGTCGAGCGGGTCAGGACCGGCGTCTCGATCTCCAGGAACCCCTCGCCCGACAGGAACTCGCGCATCGCGCGCGTGACCCGGTGGCGCAGCTCCATCGCCTCGCGCATCCGGTCGCGGCGCAGGTCCAGGTAGCGGTACTTCAGGCGCATCTCCTCGCTGACCTCGCCCGAGAAGGACTCGATCTCGAACGGCGGCGTGTCGGCGTCGGAGAGCAGCTCGGCGCTGCCGACCATGATCTCGACCTTGCCCGTCGCCATGTTCTCGTTGACCGTCTCGGCGGAGCGCTCGACGACCTGACCCGCTCGCGGTCAGCACGTCCTCGGCGCGCAGCTTGTGGCCCGAGCTCGAACGCCTCGCCCGGCCTCGTCGGGGTTGAAGACGAGCTGCACCAGCCCGGTGCGGTCGCGCAGGTCGATGAAGACGAGGCCCGCCGTGGTCGCGGCGGCGGTGGACCCAGCCGGCCACGCGCACCTCGGAGCCGACGCGGTCGGGCAGCACCTGGCCGCACCAGGCGTCGCGGTAGCCGTTGGCCCTGAGGGCCGGGAAATCGCCGGTCATCGGGCGTGCGTCATCGAGGAGCGGGAGTATGCTCGACACCCACTCGATCGGGATCGACCTCGCGCTCCTCGCCGCGTCTCCATTCGCGCTGATCTGCGCGCTGCCGTCGTCCTCGAGGATCAGCGCGTGCTCGGCGCCGAACCGGTCGGCCTGCTTCATCTGGTCCTTGACGAGCGCTCGGCGAGGTCGAGCCCGGCGCGCACGCCGGCGCGCGCGCAGCTTCGTGGCCAGCTCCAGAGCCCGCGCCCTCTGCGCCGTCGTCCTCGGCGACGATGAAGACGCCGGGACCGCGTCATCGCGGCGTCTGCGCTCGGCCTCGCTGCCATCGCCAGCGCGATCCGGTCCACCCCGAGCGCCCAGCCCATCGCCGGCGTCGGCGGGCCGCCGAGCTGCTCGATCAGGCCGTCGTAGCGCCCGCCGCCGCCGACCTGGGACTGGGCGCCGAGCCCCTCGGCGTGGACCTCGAAGACGGTGCGCGTGTAGTAGTCGAGCCCGCGCACCATCGTCGGGTCCACCTCGTAGGCGACGCCCAGCGCGTCGAGGCTCGCCCGCACCGCCTCGAAGTGCTCGAGCGTCCTCGCCCTCGAGGCGGTCGAGCAGCCGGGGCGCGTCGGCCATCACGGCCTGCGTTCCCTCGTCGGCGGCGTCGAAGGCGCGCAGCGGGTTCAGGTCGATCCGCTCGCGGACCTCCTTCGAGAGCTCGTCCTCGTGCGCGCGCAGGTGGTCGCGCAGCTCGTCGAGGTAGGCGGCCCGCGCCTCGACCGAGCCGAGGCTGCCGAGCGTCAGCTTCGCCTTGTCCCCGAGCAGCTCGCCGATCACGCGGCTCGCGATCGCGATCATCTCGGCGTCCACCAGCGGCGAGTCCGAGCCGATCGCCTCGGCGTCCACCTGGGTGAACTGGCGGTAGCGGCCGGCCTGCGGGCGCTCGTGGCGGAACATCGGGCCCGAGGTCCAGACCTTCACCGGCTGCGGCAGCTTGTGCATCCCGTGCTCGATGTAGGCGCGGCAGATCGCGGCGGTCGCCTCGGGCCGCAGCGTCAGGCTCCGCCCGCCCTGGTCCTCGAAGGTGAACATCTGCTTCTGGACGACCTCGGTCGACGCGCCGACCCCGCGGGCGAACAGGTCGGTGTCCTCGAAGGCGGGCGTGTCGATCCGCTCGTAGCCGGCGAGCTCCAGCTCGCGGCGGGCGATCGTCCTCGACCGCGGCGCGGATCGGCTGGTCCGCGGGCAGCACGTCGAGCGTGCCCGCGCGGCGCCTTGAACTTCTCGCCGCTTCTTAGGCCAGTCGTCAGCGAGCCAGCTCGGCGAGGAACGGGTTCGTCGCCCGCTCGGCGCCGAGCGTGGTCAGGCCCATGTGGCCCGGGTGGACCTTGGTCTCGTCGGGCAGCGTGTCGAGCAGGGCCGGATCGACTCCATCAGCGTGCGGCCGGTCGGGTCGCCGCCGGGCAGGTCGACGCGGCCGACCGATCCCTGGAAGAGGACGTCGCCCGAGAAGATCGCCGTGCTCGTCGGGGATCGAGAAGGTGACGTGGCCGGGGCTGTGGCCCGGCGTGTGGATGACGTCGATGTCGAAGCCGGCGAGCTCCAGCTTCTCGCCGCCCTTCAGCAGGTGGTCGGCCTCGTAGTCCTCGAAGGGGCCGAAGCCCGGCCAGGGGACGTAGGAGTTGATGTCGGCGATCACGCCGGCCTCGATCTCGGGGCACCAGACCGGGCGCGCCGGTCGCCTTCGCCACGGGCGCCAGCGCGCCGACGTGGTCGAAGTGGGTGTGGGTGAGCAGGATCGCCTCGACCTCGACGCCCATCGCCTCGATCGCGCCGCAGGATCTTGCTCGGCCTCGTCGCCGGGGTCGACGATCAGCGCCTTGTCGGCGTCGTCGTCGTGCGGAAGATGAAGGTGTTCTCGGCGACCGGGCCGACCGTGAACATCCGGACGTCCATCGGGCCTAGCCCCCCTGCTGCGCCTTCGCGCGCTCCTGCTGCTGCTTGCGCAGCTGGCGGTTGAAGAAGAAGCGGTCCGTGTAGTACGCCATCGGGATGTAGAAGAGGAGCATGAACGCGGCCGAGCCCGGCCGACGGCGCCGAGCCCGCGCCCGAACACGAGCGCGATCAGCACGAAGAAGATGAGCGCCGGCGACGAGCCGCCCTTCTTGATCGCGCTGCTCCAGGTCGGCGGGGCGAGCGGCGCGAGCCCGCGCGGCGGCCGGGCCGCTGGCGCTTCCTGCGAGCCGCCGCCCGACGCGCGCGCCTTGGCGCGCTGCCTTGGCCTCGGCGCGGTTGCGCGGCGCGCGTCGGCCGGGTGTCGATGCGCCCGCCCTGGGTGCCGCGGTGCTTGCGGCGGCGCTTCTTCTTGGTCTGGGCCATCGGGTCAGGAATCTAGCGCCAGCGGCGCAGCCTCGCCCGATGACCCGCTCGATCACGTGCTGGGCGGGGTCGAAGTCGCGGATCGGCGGGTCGTCCGGGTAGCCCTCCAGCGCGGCCTCGGGCGCCAGGCCGACCAGCTCGGCCTCGACCGGCCGCGCGCCGTGCTCGGCGGCGAGCCGCTGGACGTCGTCGACGACCTCGCGCGAGCGTCACCGCGATCGGCGTCGTGGACGTTGATCGAGACCTGCGAGCGCCCGTCGTGCCAGGGCAGCCCGATCGCGCGCACGCCCGTCCTGCCCCCGCCCGACTCGCGCAGGCTCTCGGCGACCGCGCGCGCGACCTCGGGGTTCGGGCGTGTCGAGCTCGAGGTTGAAGGCGACCAGCGGCGGGCGCGCGCCGACCAGCGTCGCGCCCGCGCGTCGGGTGCGGCTCCGCGGGCCCGCGGTCGGGCACCAGCTCGCCGGACTCCATCCGCCGCGCCAGCGCCGCCGGGCCGCCCTGGCGGAAGTACGCGCGCTCGCGGCGCTCCTCGCTCGACGCCAGCTCGCCGTAGAGGAAGACCGGGATCCCGAGCTCGCCGATCCCGTCGGCGACCGCGAGCGCCGCGGCCGCGCGGCCGCGTCGCGTCGCTCCTCGTCGAGCCAGATCGAGCGGGCAGACGTCGAGCGCCCCGATGTGCGGGTGGAGGCCCTGGTAGCCGCGCAGGTCGATCAGCTCGATCGCGTGCTGCGGCGCCGGCGACGCAGCGCCGCCTCGAGCTCGTCGGGGCTCGCCGCAGAGCGTGTAGACGCTGCGGTTGTGGGCGGGGTCGAAGTGGGTGTTGAGCAGCCGCGCGTGCGAGCCCGAGGGTCGCGCCCGATCGCGTCGACGATGCGCTCGCTGCGGCCCTCGGAGAAGTTGGGCGCGCTGAGGAGCATCAGCCTCATCGGTGACCAGCAGCTCGCCGTCCTGGACCAGCGGCTCGCCGTCGAGCGTGACCGTCGGCTTCATCACGACGCAGTCCAGGTGGACCGGCACCTGGACGTTCCCGCCGATCGCAGCCGAGGCGCCGAAGGCGACGTGGGCGGTGCCGAGGATCTTCTCGTCCTCGAGGATGTTGCCGGTCAGGATCGCCTTCTCGTTCGTCCCGATCCCGAGCTCGGCGACGTTGGTCCCGTCGTCGCCGTGCTCGGTCAGCAGGTCCATGAACGCCATCCCCTGCCCGCCGCGCGCCGAGGTCAGGTGGCCCATCCTCGACGACCAGCTCGACCGGCTCGTCCGCCAGCCCGACCCCGGCCAGCGACCCGTCGATCACCAGCGTCCCGTTGCCGCCCGCCGGCGGGATGAACCCCTCGCCGCACGGCAGGTTCCCGAAGGCGCTCGCGCTCGGTCAGCACCCCGGCGTCGGGGATCGCCGTGCGGCCCGGTCAGGTCGAGGTGTCAGGTCGGTGCCGTTCGGGCAGGTGATCTTCGCCTCCGAGGCCGCGTCCAGCCGCTCGGCGATCTCGCCGCCCTTGCGCCGCAGCCCCTCCATGTCGGCGCTCATCACCCGCGCCAGCATCTCCTCGGTCGCGCCGGGCAGCGTCGCGATCCGCGCGCCCGCCTCGCTCGCGCGCTTGCGCGCCGCGGTGTGCGAGAGCGACTGGACCGTCGGCGCCAGCACGACGTCGGCGGCGGCCATCGCCTCGGCGACCGTCCGCGGCGGCTCGCCGGCGTGCGAGGCCCGCTCGGAGATCACCGCGAGCGTCGCCTCGGCGCCGGCGTCGTGCGGCCTCGGCCCGCATCGCCTCGCCCATCGGCTGCGTCGCCGGGTTGCAGACGACGAGCACCTCCTCGCCCTCGCGGACGCCGAGGCAGTCGCGAACGACGGCGCGTACCGCCTTCGAGAGGTCGCCGTCGCTCATGCCGCCAGCTTATGCGCGAGGATGCGGCGCATGGCCGGACGATCTACATGGCGGCGGCGACCCTCGACGGCTTCATCGCCGACGACGACGACGGCATCGACTGGCTCACCGGGTTCGAGCCGAACCCGAGCTACGCGGGCGGCGGAGGCGCGGCGATGGCCGAGGTCGATCGTCCTGCTCGAGGGCACCGGCGCGCTGATCATGGGCTCGAGCACCTACGACTTCCTCCTCGACCACGGCTACTGGCCCTACGGCGACACTCCCGACCTGGGTCTTGACGAGCCGCGACCTCCCGCTCGCCGAGGGCGCCGACATCCGCTTCCACAACGGGCCGGTGGCCGAGATCCACCCCGAGGTCACCGCCGCCGCCGGCGACCAGGACGTCTGGCTCGTGGGCGGCGGCGGGCTCGCCTCCGACCTGCTCGAGGCGGGCCTGATCGACGAAGTCCGCGTGACGCTCGTGCCGATCTACCTCGGCTCGGGCAAGCGCCTGTTCGACCGGCCGGTCACGCGCCCGATGAACGTGCTCGGCCACCGCACCTTCTCGGGGGGATTGGCCCACCTCGACCTCGAACCCGCCCGCTGAGCCGCGCGCCGCTCAGCGGCGCCGGCTGATGATGCCTATCAGCGTCAGCACCACGAGCCCGATCGCGATCGGCAACAGGCCGACCAGCACCGCGCCGAGCACGCGGCTGCCACCCGGTTTCCAGAATCCCTCTCCGACCGCGACCGCCCCTCCTTCGGCTGTCGGCTGCTCGATCGAGATGACGTAGGTCCCCTCCTCGGGCACCTCGAACGACCTCCATGAGTTCCAGCCGGTGTCGCCGACGATCGACTCGTAGCCCCCGCGGTCCTCGATTTCGAGCGGCTTGCCGCCGGCCGCCGGCGTGACCGTCGCGGTCATGTCGTCGGGTGGCTCGGAGACCGTCCTGGAGCCTCCGCCGAATGACGAGACGGTGCCCTCCCAGTTCAGGCGCACCTCGCCCTCGGGCAGATCGAACTTCGCGCTCTCCGTCGTCTGCTTGGCCTTGATGTCCTCCTCGAGGCCCTTGATGGCGTCCGCAGGGCTCTGCCCCGGCTTGATCGCGTCCTCGACCTTCGACGGCAGGTCGCCCTGCTGCAGCGTCAGCTCGAGCGTCCCGTACTTGTCGTGGTCCCGCGGAATCCCATCGATCACGTAGAAGACCACGCCGAACACAAGCCCCGTAAAGGCCACACTCGAGATCACGATCAGTCGAACCATCTGCCTCCCCCTTTTCCCTACGATTCGCCGCCCCCGCCGGGGTAGCTCAGTCGGTTAGAGCAGCGGAATCATAATCCGCGTGTCGGGGGTTCGAGTCCCTCCCCCGGCACTCCGAACCACCGTGCTCAAAGCGCCTTCGCCGTTCGGCCCTTGAGCGTGAGAAAGGCGTCGAGTTCGTTCAGCAGCAGATCGAGGACCTGCGGGTCGAATTGCGACTCACGTCCCTCGCGCATGATCGCGACGGCCCTCTCCGTGCTCATCGCCTTGCGATAGACGCGGTCGGAGGTGAGGGCATCGAAAACGTCCGCGACCGCAACGATCCGTCCTTCGATCGGAATCTCGTCTCCCTCGAGGCCGCGGGGGTATCCCTCTCCGTCCACCCGCTCATGGTGGGTGAGGGCGATCGAAGCGGCCATTTCGAGCAGCTCGCTTCCGGAGCCTGTGAGCATCTGGTGTCCGTACTCCGCGTGGCGCTGCATCTCTGCGCGCTCGGCCTCCGTCAACTTGCCGGGCTTCAGGAGGATCTCGTCCGGAATTCCGATCTTCCCGACGTCGTGCATCGGACTGGAGGCGCGGATCAGGTCCACGATGACGGGTTCCAGTCCCAGGCGCTCGGCGAGCATCGCGGAGATGTCGCCGATGCGCTCGATGTGGCCGCCCGTCTCGGGATCCCGGGTCTCGACGGCGCGGCTCAGCCTCTTCAGCGTCTCCAGCCGAGCGCGCCGAGCCTCCTCCTCGGCGTGTTTCTGTGCCGTGATGTCGACCGCGACCCCGACGAACCCGGTGATCTCACCCTTTGTGTCGTGCGTGGGCGAAATGGTCATCAGGGACGGGAAGCTCGTGCCGTCCTTCCTGCGGAACTGCATCTCTCCCTCCCACGAAGCGCCGGCGACGAGCCGCTTCTGCGCCTGCGATGCGTTCTGGTTGGAGGTGAGCCGGACGAGGCCAAGCTCGTCCAGTCGCTTGCCGGTCGCCTCGCGGCGACTCCACATGCTGAGATCTTCGGCGCCTCGGCTCCAGTAGGTGACCATCCGGTCGTTGTCGAGCCCGACCACGGCAGCGCCGACCTCGTCCAGCAGACGCCCTTGGAACTGCAGTTCGCTTTCGAAGCGCTTCTGGTCACTGAGGTCGAAGATCACGCCGACCCAGCCAACGATCTGACCTTCTTCGTCACGGCTCGGCGAGTTGGTCACAAGGGCGGGAAAGACGCGGTCACCAGCGCCCTTCAGCTCCATCTCTCCCTCCCACGATCCGCCCTCGGACAGCTTCGAGAGCATCTTCCGGCGTATCTCCTCCGAGCCCCGTGGGATGAGCCCGAAATCCTCGAACTGATGGCCGACGGCTTCGCTCGCCGGAATGCCGAACAGGGCCTCGGCTCCGCGGTTCCATTGCGTGATCTTTCGTGTGGGGCCCGTCGCGATGATCCCCGCGGGAAGCTGCTGGAGAACGTTCGCCTGCAC
The DNA here is from genome assembly GCA_963839875.1 of uncultured Solirubrobacterales bacterium. Classification (GTDB taxonomy): domain Bacteria; phylum Actinomycetota; class Thermoleophilia; order Solirubrobacterales; family 70-9; genus CAVUAT01. The sequence continues at coordinate 368,684 of CAWIWP010000003.1, read as the reverse complement.
GCGGAGCTCGCCGGCCACGCGCTGCTTCTCGGTGACGTCCTGCGCCGCCCCGTACATCCGCTTGGGGTCTCCCCGCTCATCGACCTCCACCCGGCCGTGGCTCTCGATGGTGCGAAGCTCCCCAGACCGGGAGATGATCCGGAAGATCTGGTGGAACGGCTCTGTGTCCTCCATCGCCTTGGCGACCACCTCGTCGTAGTCCTCGCGATCCTCGGGATGGACCTGCGACACGAACTCCTCGTAGGAGGGGGAAGGGCTGCCCTCGGGACGCCCGAGAATTCGCAGCAGTTCGGCGGAGCTGACGCTGAGCTCCGAGTCGAGATTCCACTCCCAGCTGCCGACCATTGCGAGAGCTTGGGTCTCCTCCAGTCGCCGATGGCTGTCCCGCAGTTCCCTCTCGTAGGCCAAGCGGTCACCGACATCGCGTATCACCACCAGGTGCCGATCCGGCACGTAGTGGGCGACGGCGCTGAACTCCGCCATCACCGGCGATCCGTCGGAGTCGCACATCTCGATCTCTCCCCGGAGCTCACGCTTTCTCAGCAGTTGCTCCCAGACCTCAGTCGCTGACGTTCTTCCCCTCCGCGGCATGAGCTCCTCGAACTTCATCCCCAAGAGTTCCTCTCGCGCACGGCCGAACAGCTCACAGGCGGACAGGTTTGCGTGGACATAGCAGCGACTGTCGTCGAGAACGAAGATCGGGTCGAGCGCCGCATCGAATGCGGCGTACATTCCGAGCGCCTGCTCCCGGCTCGCGACCTCGGCCTCGACGAGATCGGTTACATCGACGGTGGAGCCTCGCAGCCCGATCGGCCGGCCGGCCGGATCGAAGTGGATCTCGCCCTGGGAATCGATCGTCCTCACCTCGCCGCTCGGCCGGACGATCCTGGCGCGGTAGGAGAAAGGCCCTCCCTCATCAAGTGCCCGCTCGAACAGATCGTGGACCCGGGGGCGATCGGTCTCGTGGAGGCTGTCCATGAAGACCTCGTATGACGGCGCGTCATCGGGGTCCCGGCCGAGCAGGCGGTTCATTTGACCCGTCCATACGATTCGGCCGTCCTCAGCGTTCCATTCCCAGGCGGCGACGTTCGCAAGGCGCTCATCGCGTTTCAGACGTCGCCGCAAGCGCGTCACCTGGTCCTTGTGGCGGGTCCGCTCGACCAACATGGCGGCCTGACGCGCGAGACCTTCAAGCGTTCGCATCTGGCCGTCGCTGAGAATGCGTGGCCGGGAGTCCATGACGGAAAGGGCGCCGACGACCGCTCCGTCGCCCGCGCGCAGTGGAGCGCCGGCATAGAAGCGCACGTCGGCGTCGCCGGTCACGAAGGGGCTGTCGGCGAAGCTGGCGTCTTCCGTTGCATCCGGCACCACCAGCAGCCCGTCGGAGACGATCGTGTGCCGGCAGAAGGGTTCGTCACGTGCCATCTGGGCGACGGGCAGTCCTATCGCCGCCTTGAAGTGCTGACGATCCTGGGTGATGAACGTGATGCCGGCCATCGGAGTTTCACAGGTACTCGAGGCCAGACCGGCCAAGAAGTCGTATTCCGGCTCCGGCTCCGAGCCGGCGAGCTGGAACGCCTCGAATCCCGATATGAGGTCGGAGGCTTCCGGTTGATCCTCGTGGCCAAGGCTCGCCCGAGAGGTTAAAGCGATAGGTCTACCCTCCCTAATAGGAAGTAGCTCAGGCACGAAATCCGGCCTTCGATCCCATCGGACCAGCAGTCGGATTTCTTTAGGCTCGTCCCACGTTCCGTTCGGGTCCCCTCCCCGGCGTCACTCCCCCAGCAGCCCGGCTTCCGCCTCTGCAGCCCTGATCGCACCTCTGATCCCTCGCTCGGCCCGGCTCCAATAGCCCGAAGGCGAGCCCGAGCATCAGGACTACCTCCAGCGCATCCCCAACGGCTACACGTGCCACTTCGTGCAGCCGGACTGGAAGCTGCCGAGCCGGGAGGCTGCCCCCTTCCCAGGTGGTCGGTCGATGACCACGACCACTGGCTCAGGGCGGGCTCCACGGGACTGAGCATCCTCGATCCGTGCCTGAGGCGCTCAGACAGCGGACTCGAGCGGACTCAGCCGGAAAGCGGGCGCAGGATCATAATCCGAGTGTCCGGAGGTCGGAGTCCCTCCCCCGGCACCTACTTCTTCCGCTCTTTTCTCAGGCGAGGGTTCCCCAGGACGACCAACGACCGCCTCGACCTGTAGAAAGCCCCTCCGCCCATGGGCCGAGGCGATCGGCCCTCATACACAAAGGAGTCAGATGGCAATCACGACGAAAGACGATCTCGCGAAGCTGGTGGCCGACCGGGCCGGGCTCGACGGCCCTCAGGCCAAGGCCGCAGTCGACGCGACGATCGAGGAGATCACCGAACAGCTCAAGGCAGGCAACGAGGTGAAGTTCACCGGCTTCGGAAAGTTCACGGCGGTGGATCGCCCAGCACGCGAGGGTCGCAATCCCCAGACGGGGGAAACGGTCCAGATCGCGGCGAAGACCGCGCCGAAGTTCACTCCGGGCGCGAAGCTCAAGGACGCCGTCAACAGCTGAGGGCCGCGCTGCGGTGCGTAGATAGCCCGAGGAACGGGCATGTAGATAGGCCGTGACTGCTGCCGAGCAGACGAGGTCCGGCGGGGTGGTCGCACCCGGCTTCGAGCCGGTTGCCGAGACGTTCCGCAGGTTGATGACGCGTGGGTCGCCCGGCGGCGCGCTCGTCGTGCGCCGCGGGGACGAGGTGCTGGCGGACCTCCGTACGGGTTGGGCCGACAGCGCGCAGACGCGCCGCTGGGACGAGGACACGCAGGCTCTTGGGTTCTCCGCCACCAAGGGCCTCGCCTCGATGGTCCTGCACCGCCTCGCCGACCGCGGGGAGCTGGCCTACGACGAGCCGGTCGCATCGTTCTGGCCGGACTTCGGCGCCGAGGGCAAGGAGCGCATCACCGTCCGGCATCTGATGAGCCACCGCGCGAACCTCTACGACGTCCAGGCGGTCGCCCGGGACGCCGAGGACCTGCTCGACCACGTCGGGATGGAGCAGCGACTGGCCGCAGCGAAGCCCCAGGGAGCACCTGGGCGCCCGGCCTACCACGCCCTCACATACGGCTGGCTCGCGTCCGGCCTGGCAAGGGCTGTCACCGGCAAGGGCATGCGTGAGCTCGTAGGCGAAGAGCTCGCCGCGCCGCTCGAGGCCCCGGGGCTCGAGATCGGCTACCCGAGCCGTCCGCCGGCGGAGATCGTCGGCGCCTCACTCCGCATCTACAGCACACTTGGAACCGCCTTCACTCCGGTGCTCGGCTGGCTCCCGGTGACCCGGGCCGGATTCCGAGCCCTGCACGCCCACGGCTTCGAGGGCCTGTGCCGCGGCCCCGAGCCGCGAATCTGGCAGACCGAGATGCCGGCCGTGAACGGTGCGCTCAGCGCCGACTCCCTTGCCCGCCTCTACGTCCCACTCGCCAGCGGCGGGCTGGGGCCCGACGGGGAGCGCTTCCTGTCAGAGGCCACCGTCTCCGAGCTCGGCCGTGTCCAGACCAGGGGGCTCGACCGCGTCCTCGCCATCCGGATGCGCTGGCGGCTGGGCTTTCACCACGCGTTCGGCACTGGCACCCCCGCCCCCCGCGCGCTGGGCCACTTCGGATTCGGCGGGTGCGGAGGGTGGGGCGATCCGGACACCGGGATCTCGTTCGGATTCGTCAGCGGCAGCATCGGTCGCTTCACCAGCGCGATCGGCGACCTGGGCATCCTCCGCCTCAGCGGGGTCGCCAGGGCCTGCGCAGCCCAAACCGGATAGCTAGCCGGCTTCGACCAGCATCACCAGCGTCTCGCCCTTCACGCCGTCCTCGGACATCACGTTCGCCGCCTCTTCCGTCTCCAGGGCGTCCCCGAGCGCGTCCATGTCGGGCACCTCCATCAGCACGGCGACGCGGGATGGGTTCTCGGGGTCGGTGAACTCGCGGATTCCCGTCACGCCGAGCGGCTCGAAGAACTTCTGGCGGTTCGATGACGCGAGCCAATGGTCCTTGTCGTCGACCTCGTGGTACGCGATCACTGTCGGCATGCCGTCCCCTTCCGTTGCACGTCAGAGAGGAGGAACCTATTCGCTACGCGGCGGTCTCGCGATGCGGCAGCACCCAGTCCGGACGAATGGAGTGGCACGTGTAGCCGTTGGGGATGCGCTGGAGGTAGTCCTGGTGCTCTGGCTCCGCCTCCCAGAAGTCGCCGGCGGCGCTGAGGTCGGTGACGACCTTGCCGGGCCAGATGCCCGAGGCGTCCACGTCGGCGATCGTGTCCTCGGCGACCTGGCGCTGCTCGTCGGAGGTGTAGAAGATCTCCGAGCGGTAGCTGCGGCCGCGATCGTTGCCCTGGCGGTCCTTGGTGGTCGGATCGTGGATCTGGAAGAAGAACTCGAGGATGTCGCGGAAGGTGATCAGCGAGGGGTCGAAGACGATCTCGATTGCCTCGGCGTGGTCCCCGTGGTTCCCGTAGGTCGCGTTGGGGAGGCTGTCGTCGCCCGTGTAGCCGACCCGGGTGGAGATGACGCCTTCGCGCCGGCGGATCAGCTCCTCCATGCCCCAGAAGCAGCCTCCGGCGAGAATGGCGGTCTCGGTGCTGTCGTTCATAGTCCGCTCCTTCGATCGACTGCGTCGACTCTAGCCCGCTACCCGTAAGCCCTCCTTAGGCTCCACTGATGGCCTTCGCGCCACAGGGCCGGCACCTTCTTCGAGCGAGGGACTTCGCCGACCGCCGGTACTCGGAGGAGATCACGGTCGACGACATGGCGGCCGCGGCCGGGCTGTCGAAGGCCCACTTCAGCCGGGAGTTTCGCCGCGCCTACGGCGAAACGCCCCGCGCCTACCTGCTGACGCGGAGGCTCCAGCGCGCGGCCGACCTCCTCACCCATACGGACCGGTCCATCTCCGACATCTGCTTCTCGGTCGGCCTCAAGAGCCTCGGCTCGTTCACGACCAGCTTCACCCGCCACTTCGGGCGCTCGCCGGCCGACTACCGGGCTGACCATCCGCCCGCGTCGTCGCAGGCCCGCGTGCCCGCGTGCATCGTCCACAAGTTCGCGCGGCCCCAGCGGACCAAGGCGTAGCGAGACAGCACGTTTCGAGAAGACAGGCCACCGGCGCGAATCTACGGTTGCTGCCGACACTCACCCGAACCAAGGAGACAGGACATGACGATCAAGGTGGACAGCACTCAGCTCTGGGTCAGCGACCAGGACGAAGCCCTCGCGTTCTACACAGAGAAGCTCGGCATGGAGGTCCGATCCGACGTGACCCTGCCCGAGATGGGCGGCTTCCGCTGGCTCGTCGTCGGCCCGCCGAACTCGGACATCGGCATCAACCTGATGGCCATCCCCGGCGAGCCGGTGATGGACGACGGGACGGCGGATCAGGTCAAGGACCTGGTCGCGAAGGGCTTCGCCGGAACCGTGTTCCTGACGACCGACGACTGCCAGGCCTCCTACGAGGAGCTGAAGGGCAAGGGCGTCGAGTTCACCGAGGCGCCGGAGGAACGGCCCTACGGGATCGACTCCGGCTTCCGCGACCCGTTCGGCAACTCGTTCCGGCTGACCCAGGTCGACGAGAGCGTCATGGCGTCATAGAGGACGGCGGCCCGCCGACCGGCGGGCCGCCCCTCTGGAATCCCGTGCTGCGCGGTCAGTCGTCGTCGCCGGGACCGTCGTCCCCGCCGCCGCCACCGCCACCGCCGGATATCTCGACCACCGAAGCGATCCAGACCTTGCCGGACTTGCGTGCGGTCGCCTCGATGTTCCGCGCGCCGACCTTGATCGCGCCGAAGCCCGACAGCCGCTGGTAGGTGGTGTCGGCGTTGACCTTGATCTTGAACGTGCCCCCGCCCTCGTCCTGGCGCAGGGTGAACGTCTTGGCCTTGTCGCTCTTGGCGATGACGACGCCTTCGAACTCGGCCGCGTGAGCGGCTGGAGCCGCAACGGCGCCGATGACGGCGGCCGCCAGAACGGCCGCGAGCAGCTTGCGTAGAGCCATTTCCTGCCTCCTTCGGGTATCCCGGGTTGGTTGAAGCTCACCCGTCTAGATGCCCGAAAGGGCGAAAGATCACTCAGGTTCGTAGCGGTGATGCAGGTCCAGCGTGTTGCCGTCGGGGTCCCTGAAGATCGCCTGGTGGCAGACGCCGCTGTCGATCGTGTCCATCACGAACTCGACGCCCTTCTCCTCGAGCTCCTTGCGCGCGGCCTCGACGTCCTCGACGTGGAGGGCCAGCGGCGCGGTGTGCGGAGCGAACTCCTGGCCGAAGGCGTCCATCTGCATGATCGCGATGGTCAGGTTGCCGGCCTGGAACTCACCGGCCGGCCGGTCGCCCCACTGCTTGCGGAAGGGCAGGCCCAGCGTCTCGCCGTAGAACTCCTTGGCCTTCTCGTAGTCACGGGTCGGGACGGTGACGAAGTCGACGGCGTCGATGTCGAAGGACGGGCTCACAGGACGGAGAATCGCATACGAGCCTTCTCGAAGCGGTCCGCCGATGCGGTTCCGAGCGCTATCGCCGGGGTGACCGCGCCCGCGACGTCCGGGGTGGCGCCCTTCTCTGCGAGGAGGAGACCCGCCTCGCCGAGCATCCGCGACGTCGCGAGGTAGCCGGGGTGGCCGTGGGCCTCGACGTCGACGCGAACCTCGTTGCCACCGGCCGTCCGGCCGTCGATCCGCATCTTCCAGGTCCACCGCTCTAGGCGGTCGCCCTTGGGCCCGTACCCCGAGCCCGGGAGCGCCCGGCCCATGAGTCCGGCGGCTCGCCGCCGGAAGCCGGTGTGGCCTGAGCCCGCGACCGCGGCGACGGTCGCCTGGCCCGCCGACAGCGCACCGGCGGCGATGTAGCGGGCGGGCAGCGTGAACCCGGGACCGGGGATCGCCAGGCCCTCGCGGTAGCGAAACGGCTCCGAGGCCCCCGAGAGCTCAGCCGTCCGGTGGATGACCGCCGGGTTGATGAACGCCGCGGGCGTCATCGGAGCCAGCACGGCGCCGCGGCCGTTGGCCCGGGGCGCAAGTCCGATCGGGCTGCGGTCCCGGACCGCCGAGGCGAAGGACGGGTCGGAGACGAGGGCGGCCGGGTCCAGGGCGTCGGCCGCGTTGGGCAGGTCCGCGATGCCGGCGACCGACTGGAGCGTGCCGCCGGAGATCATGTCCGACGGCCGTGGGACGCCGGGCGAGAAGTCCGCAGTCACCTCGAGGTCGACCTCCGCCAGCTCCTCGTCCCAGCGCTCGCGGGCCGAGTCGGCCGCGAGGGCGACCGCCATGTCGGGTGGGAGAGCCTCGAAGCCGCAGACTTCGACGATCTTGACGCCCGCCTTCTCGGCCTGAGGCCCGAGCTCGCGCGCGATGTCGGCCACGAACGGGATCTCGCCGCTCAGGTCGACGTAGTGGGCGCCCTCGGCGACGCAGGCCTCGATCACCGGGCGGCCGTGGAGCGCGTAGGGGCCGACGAGATCGAGCACGACCTTGGCCCGCGCGCACATCGCCGCGAGGGAGTCGGCGTCCGCCAGGTCCGCCTGGATCGTCTCGGCCCCGGTCACACCAACCCCGGCGAGGACCCGATCGACCTTCGAGGTGTCGCGGCCGGCGGCGGCCCAGGAGCCGGCGCCCTCGGCGGACCGCGCCGCCAGGTACGCGGCGACGCCGCGGCCGGTGACGCCGGTCGCGCCGAAGACGACTACGTCGAGGTCGCGCGGCATGCGGGGGAACCTATCCGCTGGGCTTCTCGCGCCTCTTGATCAGCAGCCATTGGGGCTTCTCGCCCTTGCGCGTCCGCTGCAGCGCGAACCCTCCCTGCAGCTTCTCGCCGTGGAGGACGAACACCGCGTGGCCCCGCTCGATCGCCTCGGGCCACGGGACCCTGCCTCCCTGCTCGTAGTCGCCCCGGTCCCAGATCTTCACCCAGCCGCCGTCGGTTTCGCCCTCGAACTCGTTGTGGGCCATCGCGTGGTCCTCAACCTGGATGGCCATCCGCTTCACCGACGGGTCCATCGAAGGCTCCTTCGGGACGGCCCACGAGCGCATGGCTCCCTCGACCTCGAGCCTCAGGTCGTAGTGGTGCGAGCGCGCCTGGTGCTCCTGGACAACGAAGACCCCGGCGCTCACCCCGCGGGGGGCGAACTGCTCGTGGCCCTCCGCCTTGACCTCCTCCACCTTCGCGCCGGGCCCTTCTCCGTCGACGAACCCGATGAGCTCGTCGACCGCCGCCGAGGCGCCCTCCGCGTGGATGCGCACGGCGTCGTCGTCGCTGCGCGCCCATCCGAGGACGCCCGCCTTCGCCGCGCGCTCGATTGCGGCGTCGCGCAGCGCTTCGCCGTCGGCGGCCCCTCGGACTTCGATCCGCACGGCTCTCTCCGCCTTCGCCCGCCTCGACTTGGACTTCGGGGGCTTCGGGGGCATCGGCTTGAGCCTAGAACGAGAGAGGGCCCGGCGCTTCAGCGCCGGGCCCTCTGAATCTCATTGCGGCCGGAGCCGCGGCTTACGCCGCGTCGCGCCAGGCGTCAAGCGTGCCGTTGCCGGCGAGCTGCTTCAGCGCCTTGGCCTCGAGCTCGCGCGCGTGCTCCTCCTTGATGCCGAGGGTGCGCGCGGTGCCACGGACCGAGGTCTCGACGTTGCCGCCGGTGCCGAAGCGAAGCTCGACCACCTGGCGCTCCAGCTCGGTGAGCTGGTCCAGCGCGGAGGTGACCGCCTGCTCGCGGTGGTTCTCGACGACCTCGTCCTCGGGGGCCGGGGACTCGTCGGTCCTCAGCTCGCCCAGGGTGGTGTCGGAATCGCCGCTGACCGTCTGATCGAGGCTGGCCGTGACCTGGGTCAGGTCGCGGAGCATCGCCACCTCCTCGGCCGAGAACTTGGAGTGATCTGCGATCTCCTTCTCGGTCGGGGAACGGTCGAGCTCGGCGGTGAGCTCGTTCTCGACGCGGTTGAGCGTCCGCAGCTGCTGGGCCACGTTCGCCGGCACGCGGATCTCACGGCCCGTGTTGTCCAGGCCGCGCTGGATCGACTGCTGGATCCAGAGCGTCGCGTACGTGGAGAACTTGAAGCCCTTGCGCCAGTCGAACTTCTCGGTGGCGCGAATCAGACCGGGCATCGCCTCCTGGATCAGGTCCATGAAGGACAGGCCCAGGCCGCGGTAGCGGCGGGCGATCGAGACGACGAGGCGCAGGTTGCTGTTGACCAGCTTCTCCTTCGCCGCGAGGTCGCCCTTCTCGATCCGCTGGGAGAGCTCGATCTCCTCGGCGGCGGTGAGCAGGGGGAACTTGCCGGCCTGGTTCAGGAAGATCCTGAGGCCGTCGGTGGTCTCGACGTCGGCGGTGTGCTCGGTGTTGCGGCGCTCGCTCGCGGGAGCGCTCTTGCCGGCCTTCGCGTGATCCCCGCGGGTGCGGGTCCGCGTGCGGCTCTTGGCTGAAGTCTTGTTCTCTCTCATATCTATTCCTTTCGCTCCGTCCCTGTCTTGATCGGCCGACTCTCGGCCCTGTCTTCTGGTCACCGGGACTCGCATGGCGACGCAGCCTCGGCAGGCGGTTCGTGACGCTTCGTCAGGCGTGCTACAGGCGTGTCGGCCCGGACCCCTTGCTGGTGCTCTCCGGGGCGCTAACGATTGATAAGTATACACACATAGTTGAGGTTGTCAACCTTCCCTTTCAACCCCGGAAACGCGTGTCAACCAGTGCTCTTACCGCTCCGTCACAGGCACAAACACGCGCCCCTGGGGATCGTTTCGCCCGGCGCCCCGCTGTGTGACGTGGGTCACACAGCGGGGTCCGAACGGACTGATGGAACGGTTCAGCGGATCAGCTGGTGACGAAAGGCTGAACAGCCTTCAGCACCTGCTGCATGTCGAGTGTCGGATCGAACGACTCCGGCGCCGGGCTCTCACCGTTGAGCAGCCTGATGGCTGCTGCGTGACGCGCCTCGATCTGGACGATCGTGCCCGCCGTGGCGAGCAGCTCCTTCGACTGGAGAGCCGGGCCCGCGCCGTTGTAGGCGCTGACGCCGGTGTCCTCGAACGTCTGGGCGAGCTCCAGGAACGAGCCCTGGTTGGCGAACGCCTGGCCGAAGTCGACGCCCGGGGCCTCGACGGGGGTTCCGCCGAGATCCGAGATGGTCGCCTTCAGTGCGCTGACGTGCTCGGCCTCGTCCTTGGCGACGAGATCCACCAGCTCGGTGGTCTCCGCGTCGTACTTGCCTTCGGCCTTGGCCTGGTCGTAGAACGCCGCCTCGAGGTACTCGAGGGTCAGGGCGAAGTTGAGGATGTCGATATCACCCATGTCGCCCTGTGCGAATGCCTTGCGGATGAACGGGCCGACCATGGTCATGCCATAGACGGCGCCGACAGCCAGGGCACCCTTCGCGATGAACGAGCTGCGGTTCATCTCCTCGATCTCGACCTCGGCCAGCGCCGGATTTGCGATTGATTCACTCATTGCTTTCTCCTTTCGCTGGTCGTGGTCAGCTGACGATGAACGGCTGGACAGAGTCCAGGACCGTCTGGGCATCGGCCGGGACGGCGAAAGCGCCGTCCGGCGTGATGACCTGGTCGGTCAGCGTGTTGAGGGCCGCCGCGTGGCGAGCCTCGACCGTGTGGATGGACAGAGCAGCGGCCAGAACGGCCGGGCTCTCGATCGCTGCTGCCTGACCCAGGTAGGCAGCCGCGCCGAGGTTCTCGACATCCGCTGCCGTCTGCAGCACGGTGGCCGCATCGGTCAGGTCGAACTGCGTCTTCGGCATCGGGGCCGGCGTTCCGCCGAGCTCCTTGACCGTCGACGTCAGGGCAACAACGTGCTCCTGCTCGTTCTTACCGAACTCCTCGATAAGCGCGAGGTCGTCGCCCTTGAATAGACCGCTCTTCGCGACCCCGTCGTAGAACGCCGCCTCGAGGTACTCGAGGGTGAGCGCGTAATTGACAATGCCGATGTCGCCCTCGCCGAACTGCGCGATGGCGTCATCGCCGCCACTTGTAGTCGCGGTTGACTCGCTCGTCGTGTCCTCGTCGTCGTCATCGCCGCACGCGGCGACCAGGACGGAGAGGGACGCGGTTCCGCCCGTGAGGGCCATGAACTTGCGCCTTGAGACCGGATCGTCGAGAACACGACGCGCAGCCGAGTTCTCGAGCTCCTCAGTCCGTGACTCTGTCTTGCTCATAGTCACTCCTCGTTCGTTTGCCGGCAGGGCGTCGCGTCTCAGTGACCCCTGCCCTTCACCTTCCGGATGCGCGGCTACCCACGAATCGGATCAACGGGACATCAAAATCAGGCTGGGAGGGCGAGATCTGGGCACGGAAGTGATCCAGCGCGGGTCCGGGGTCGAAGCAGGAGGAGAAGCCAACACTTACGGAGGACACATGCCGAACATCGGAGTACCCGAGATTGCGATCGTCCTGATCATCGCCCTGATCATCTTCGGCCCCAAGCGGCTGCCCGAGCTGGGCAAGTCCATGGGCAAGGGCCTGAAGGAGTTCAAGGGCTCGGTTGCCGGCATCACCGGCGACAGCGACGACGAGAAGGAAGCCGAGAAGGAAGTTGCCACGCAGCGCCCGCAGCCCATTGAGGCTGAGGTCGTGACGACCAACAGCAAGTCGTAGCCCGTGCCGAAGGTCAGGGCCAAGCCGATCTCCCACGAGGAGGAGATCACGCTCGTCGATCACCTCGACGAGCTGCGCACGAGGATCATCACCTCGCTGATGGCCCTCGGCGTGGCGCTGGGCCTCTGCTTCTGGCAGAACAAGTTCCTGCTCGACCTTGCGAACGGGCCGTTGCCCGATGGGCGTGAGCCGATCACGTTCGGCGTCGCCGAGCCGTTCACGACCACGCTGACGATCTCCGCGTACGGGGCGATCCTGCTGACGCTGCCGGTCCTGATCTACCAGGCCTATGCCTTCATCCTGCCTGCGCTGAAGCCGACGGAGAAGAAGACGGTGCTGCCCTTCATGCTGATGGCGCCGTTCCTCTTCGTCGCGGGCGTGGTGTTCGCCTACCTCGTGGTGATGCCCGCGGCCACGGAGTTCCTCCTGAACTTCAACGACGACCAGTTCAACATCGAGATCCGCGCCCGCGAGTACTACAGCTTCTTCGCGCTGTGCCTGATGTCCGTGGGGGTGCTGTTCCAGATCCCGACCGCGATCCTGACCGTCACGCGGCTCGGAATCGCCACGCCGGAGCAGATAGCAGCGAACCGGCGCTACGCAGTCCTGGGGATCGCCGTGATGGCGATGCTGCTGCCCGGCACCGACCCGATCACGATGCTGCTCTCGATGGCCCCGCTCGTCGTCCTCTTCGAGGGCAGCCTGCTGCTCGCGCGAGTGCTGGCGCCTAGTCCTCCTGAGCCCGAGCCGGCCCCTCTGGGATAGGGAGCTCGCCGCCGCCCAGGCGGTCCTTCGGGAAGATCGCGAACGTGCCGATCGCAGTCGCCAGAAGCCGCCCGTCCTCGTGGCGGACCTCGCTTCGCATCACGGCGTTCCGGTCGTTTCGCCGGTCGAGGGTGGTCTCGCAGGTGATCACACCCTCGCGGGCCGTCTGGACGTAGTTGATCGAGATCGAGGTGGTGGCGATGCGCTCGTCGCCCTGGCGCTCGACCCAGAGCGTGGAGCCCATGCAGTAGTCGATCATCGAGTAGGCGACCGGGCCGGACAGGAGCCCCGCCTGGTTGATGTGGTCGGGGCGGATCTGCACCTTGACGCGGTTCGGCGCCTCCCACTCGATGCCCATCCAGGCGCTGAGCGGGTCGATCCCCCCGGGAAACTCCTCGTCGCGCCGGTCCGCCACGCGCGCAGCCTACGCTGTGGAGCGATGGACCGGAGGGCAAGGCCAGGGACGAAGCTCGCGGGAATCGCGCTGACGTGTGGGGCGCTGATGTGGGCTGTGCTGATGTCGGCCGCTGCCGCGCCAGCCGCCGCGCAGTACCCCGAGCCCGTCGCGCCCGAGGCGAACCCCTGCGTCGGCGCCGAGGCCGCGGAGCTCCTCTGCCCCGACCTGCTGATGGCGCCGCCGCGCGAGATGTTCGTCAGCAGCGGCGGCGGCAAGATCCTGCTGCACGCAACCAACGACATCCGCAGCCGCGGCGAGGGGCCGCTCGAGATCCACGGCACGCGTCAGTCGCGGCGATACATGACGGTTCGGCAGGCGATCCACAGGCGGACCGGCAAGCCCGAGAGCTACGACACGGCCGGGCGGCTCGTCTTCTACAACATCCCCGGGCAGGGGCCCTACTGGAAGTTCCAGGACGCCGCGCTCTTCGAGATCTGGAGTCTCGACGCCTCCGGGGCGCGGGCGCAGCGGCTCCGCAAGGGGCCGAAGCTGAGCTACTGCTTCCGGGACCTGAAGCGGACCGACCCGAGCGGCCGCAGCCCGCGCAATCGCGTCTATCCCGCCTGCAGTCAGCGGGCCGGAATCAAGAAGCGGACCCTCGGCACCTCGGTCGGCTGGTCCGACATCTACCCCTCGAGCTACTACCAGAACTGGATCGACGTCAAGGGCCTCCGCGGGTGCTTCGAGTTCGTGATGACGGCCGACCCGCGCAACCGCCTCTTCGAGAACGACGAGGACAACAACGAGGGCTCGACCCGCGTGCGGCTGCCCGCATCGAAGAAGGGGAAGGTCAGGGGCTGCTGAGAGCCCCGTCGCGGGGCTGGTGGCCGGGGCAGCTGAGGACCGGCACGCGGGGGTACTTGGGGTAGTCGGGGTCCTCGCGGGAGCGCAGGCACATCGAGAACGACGACCCGCGCGTGTTGCGGATCACCTTCTGGTGGCGGCAGGTGTCACACAGCCCGGCGCCCGCGCCGGCGCCGGCGGTCAAGTGGCGGGGCCCGTATCCCCCGGCTCGCGCGCCTCGGCGTCCTTCGGCGTCTCGAAAGCCTCCGCCTCGATGATCTCGGCGGCGTCCTCGGCATCGATCGCCGCCTTCTCGGCGTCGGCTGCCGCGCGCTCGGCGTCGACCACCGGCCGCTCGAGCCCGAAGATGGCCCGCTTGAGGCCTCCGGCGACGTACTCGCCGCCGCGCTGGGCCTTCTCGATCGGCTCGGTGAGCTTCACGACCTTCGTCAGCAGGTCATTCATCTTCTCGGCCTGCTGCAGGGCGCTGTCGGTCTGGTACTGCATCGCCTCGAGCTGGCGCCGCGAGGCCTCCATCATCTCCTCGGCCTGCCGCAAGGAGCGGTTGACCTGGCCGGGCAGCTCGATCAGGGCGACAACGGCTCCGAACGGCTTGGTGACGATCTCTCGGAACACATCTGGAGCGTAACGCCCGGCCGACGGCCCCGGTGAACGCATTACTTCACTTCGTGAAGTGCCTCCTATAGTGGACCCGATGGCGACTTTCCGGCGGCTCCTCGGCTTTCTGCGCCCCTACCGGCGCGGTCTCGCCTTCTCGCTGGGGCTCGCCTGGCTCGCGATGGGCATGACGGTGGCGATCCCCTGGCTGCTGGGGTCGGCCGTCAATGCGATCGAGGAGTCCCGCCGCGACGACATCCTCCCCTACGTCCTGGCCCTCCTCGGTGCGGGCGTCTTCCGCCTCGCGCTGACGGTCGGCCGGCGCCTGATCGCGGGCAGGGTCTCCCTGGACGTCGAGTACGACCTGCGCCAGACCTTCTACGAGCACCTCCAGAGCCTCGAGCTCGGCTTCTTCGACACCCAGCAGACCGGCCAGCTGATGTCGCGCGCGACAGTCGACCTGCAGTCGATCCGGTTCTTCCTCGGCTACGGCCTGATCTGGGTCTCCCAGAGCTTCCTGACGATCGCGTTCGCGGCAGTCGCGATGTTCTTCATCAACCCGGTCCTGGCCGCGATCGCGCTGGCCCCCGTTCCCTTCCTGATCGCGACGGCGACCCGCTACAGCCGCCGCAACCGGCCGGCAGAGCAGGAGGTCCAGCAGCGGGTCGGCGAGGTCACGGCCGGCGCCGAGGAGAGCATCTCCGGGATCCGCATCGTCAAGGCGTTCGCCCGGGAGGGCTTCATGCTCGGCCGCTTCCGCCACGCCGTCGACCGGGTCTTCGAGCAGAGCATGGTCTCGACGCGCCTGCAGTCCTTCTATACGCCGCTGATGGGATTCCTGCCGACGCTCGGGCTCGCCGCGGTCCTCTACGTCGGCGGGCGCCAGGTGATCGACGGGACGATCAACATCGGCGAGCTGACCGCGATGATCGCGTACGTGATCATGCTCTCCGGGCCGGTCCGCTGGCTCGGGATGTCGCTGAGCATGGCCCAGCGCGCAGTCGCCTCGGGCAACCGGCTGTTCGAGATCCTCGACCGCGAGCCCTCGATGCAGAGCGCCCCGGACGCACCGGCCCTGCCGGCCGGAGGCGGGCGGGTCGAGATGCGGGACGTGACGCTCCGCTATGACGGGGCCGAGCCGTCGCTGACCGGCGTCGACCTCGAGGTCGAGCCGGGGACGACGGTCGCGCTCGTCGGGCCGACCGCATCCGGAAAGACGAGCCTGGTCGGTCTGCTGGCCCGCCTCTACGACCCGAGCGAGGGCAGCGTCGTGATCGACGGAGCCGACATCCGGGAGGTCGACCTGGCGTCGCTGCGCTCTGAGATCGCGTTCGTCGCGGACGACAGCTTCCTCTTCTCCGACACGGTCGCGGCGAACATCGCCTACGCGCGGCCCGACGCCACGAGCGAGCAGATCGAGCTCGCCGCGAGACGCGCCCAGGCGCACGGGTTCATCTCCGAGCTGCCGGACGGATACGAGACGGTCGTCGGCGAGAGGGGCCTGACCCTGTCCGGCGGCCAGCGCCAGCGCGTCGCGATTGCGCGGGCGCTGCTGGCCGAGCCGCGCATCCTGATCCTCGACGACGCGACGTCCTCGGTCGACGCGCGCACCGAGACCGAGATCAAGCGCGGGCTGCGCGAGGCGATGGAGGGCCGTACGACGTTCATCGTCGCCCACCGCCTCTCGACGATCTCGCTGGCCGAAGAGATCGTGGTCCTCGACCACGGCGAGATCGTGGACCGCGGCACTCACGAGGAGCTGCTCGAGCGCTGCACGCTCTATTCCGAGATCGCCGAGAAGGGGCTCGAGGACTCGGTCTATCTCCAGCGCGACCTCGAGGAGCGAGAGGAGCTGGCGCGGCTGTGAACCCCCGGTCGATCTGGCTGCTCTTTCAGGATCTCTGGAAGCTCGTCCGCGGCGACGACGGCCGCGGGCGCAAGGTGCGCTGGCTCTTTGGCCTGCTGAGGCCGTACAGGCTGCAGGTCGGCCTGATGCTCGGGGCGCTGGTGGCCGGGACGGCGGCGGCGCTCGCACCGCCCTACCTGATCGGCCAGGGGACCGACGACGTCCTGAACGGGGACACCGGTGCGCTCAACCTGGTGGTTGCCGCGTTCGTCGCCGCCTCGCTCCTGAACTGGGGCGCGGGATACGTCCAGACCTATCTCGTCGGCTGGGTCGGGCAGCGCGCGCTCCAGGACCTGCGTCTACGGATCTTCACGCACCTGCAGGGGATGTCCATCGGCTTCTTCACCCGCAACCGGCCCGGGGTGCTGATCTCGCGGATCACGAACGACGTGGACGCGCTCGACCAGCTGATTTCGACCGGGGTGACGACCCTGTTCTCCAGCGTGCTGACCCTGATCGGCGTGATCGTGATCATGCTGCTGCTCGACGTCGGGCTCGCGCTGGTCGTCTTCATCACGTTCCCGCTGCTTGCGATCGCCAGCATCGTCTTCCGGATCGTCGCCGCCAGCGCCTACCGGATCACGCGCGAGCGGATCGCCGAGGTCACCGCGTACCTCCAGGAGAGCCTGAGCGGGGTGCGCGTCGTGCGGAGCTTCGCCCAGGAGAAGCGGCACGTGACGCGGATGGGCGAGCTGAACAAGCTGAACCGCCAGGCGAACATGAAGACCGTCTACCTGAACGCGTCGTACTTTCCCGCGGTCGAGCTGCTGTCGGCGCTGGGGACGGCGGCGATCCTGCTCTACGGCGGATACCAGGCACTCGATCTTCCGACCGAGGACCTGCGCAACGCCCAGATCGGCGTCGTGGTGGCATTCGTCACCTACCTGACGCTCTTCTTCGAGCCGATCCAGCAGCTGTCCAACCTCTACACGACCTACCAGCAGGGGATGGCCGCGCTGGACAAGATCTTCGACCTGCTCGACACCGAGCCCGACTTGGTCGACAAGCCCGGTGCGCTCGACCCGCGGCCGCTCCACGGCGACATCGAGCTCCGCGACGTGTGGTTCGCGTACGGGCCGGAGGCCGGTGACGACACGCGTTGGGCGATGGAGGACGTGTCCATCACGATCCCCGCGGGCGAGACGCTGGCGCTGGTCGGCGAGACGGGGGCGGGCAAGTCCACCCTCGCGAAGCTGGTGGCGCGCTTCTACGACCCACAGCAGGGGAAGGTGATCGTCGACGGGCACGACCTCCGCGACCTGCGCGCGCAGTGCCTGCGGAGCCAGCTCGGGATCGTGCCGCAGGAGGGGTTCCTGTTCTCCGGGTCGATCCGGGAGAACATCGCGTTCGGGCGGCCGGACGCCTCCGACGACGAGATCCGGCAGGCGGCGGCCGCGATCGGCGCGGACGAGTTCATCAGGCGCATGCCGAGCGGCTACGAGACCGAGGTCGGCGAGCGGGGCGTGGCCCTGTCCGCCGGCCAGCGTCAGCTGATCGCGTTCGCGCGGGCGCTGTTGGCCGAGCCGCGCATCCTGATCCTCGACGAGGCGACCTCGAACGTCGACGTCAGGACCGAGCGGACGATCGAAGAGGGGCTGGAACGGCTGCTCAGCGGGCGGACCGCGATCGTGATCGCGCACCGCCTCTCGACCATCCGCAACGCCGACCGGATCGCCGTCCTCGAGAACGGCAGGATCGCCGAGGTCGGGACCCACGACGAGCTGGTGGATGCGGGCGGCCGCTACTCGGAGCTGTACGGCACCTGGTCAGAGGCCGCGGCTGCGGCCTGAGCGGGGCTGAGAGCTACGGGCTGACGCCGCCGCCGGGGCTGACGCCGCCGCCGGAGCTGTCGCCCGAGTCGGTGCTGCCGGAGTCGGGGACGCTGCCGCCGCTGGTGTCGGGCGCGACGGGCGCCGGCGTGACCGGGGCCGGGGCGACCGCGCCGGTGTCGGACGGGGAGCCATCGGCGGCGGACGGGTCGACGGCGCTGGCCTCCGGGCCGCACTCCGTCGAAGCCGTAGGTGGACGCGGCCGTAGCGGCTTCGTCCTTGGCCGTTTGCGAGCTCGGTCTCGAATTGGTGGTGTCCTCGCCGCGCTCGAGCGCGAGGCCGACCTTCTCGCCTGCCGCGACCTGGCCCTCGAGGCCGGCCAGGAACTCGTCGAGCGTGGCGCGGTCGTCCTCGGGCGGGCCGAGCTCGTTGATGTCGTCGAGCAGGACGGCGCGGAGCTCGGCGATCTCGCCGGACGACGGTGAAGCCCTCGCCGTGTCGAACGAACTCGCCGATCGCGCTGTTCGCCTCCTCGCAGAGGGCGTCGGCCTCCTCGATGAAGTCCTCCTGGGAGAGGGACCCCGTGCTCGACGAGTGCGTGTCCGTGGGCACGACGATCGGCACCTCGGACGAGTCGTCCCCGCCGCAGGCCGCGATGAAGAGCGCCGCACCCACGAGCAGTGCAGGCGCAGAAATGAGTCGTGCCCGGCTCATCGACGGCGCAAGGTAGCAATCTTCACAATGTCACTACGGCCGAACCGCCCAGGCGTCACAGGCACGAAGCGGCGAACTGGGCCCCAGGGACTCGAACCCCGAATTCCACTTCCAGAGAGTGGCGTGTTGCCATTACACCAGGGCCCACCGTGCGCGGCGGAGAGCTAGCGAGTGAGCTCAGGCTGACGAGCTCGCTAGGTCGCTGTCCGCGTCCGCCAGCGCGTCCTTCTATCCCGACACGTCGACGCCCTCCGCCAGCAGCTCGCGGGCGACGGCCGAGGTCCTCGGAGCGGTCCACCGCCGAGGCAGCCGGCCACCTTTCCGTCCTTCGAGGTAGAAGACGGCGAACTCGCCCGCGTCGCGGTCGCCGCGCCAGATCTCCTCGTCCCAGTCGGTCGCCGGGCCGACGTACTCGAGTGCTCGCCCAGTCGGCGAGGTCGCTGAAGAAGTAGGGGACCACGTCGTAGGGCGTCGGTCGACCCCAGCATGCGCCTTCGCCACGTGCTCCCCTGCTGCATCGCCACGTCCCAGTGCTCCACCCGCAGCCGCCGCCCGTGCACCACGCTGTCGTAGCTGCACACGTCCCCGGCGGCGTAGATCCCCTCCACCGAGGTCTGCAGCCGCGAGTCGCAGACGATCCCGCCCGTCCATCGTCGAGCCCCGCTCGCTTCGCCAGCATCGTGTCGGGCTTCACCCCCGCGCCCACGACGACGAAGTCTCCCTCCACCGTCTTCCCGCACTCGGTGACGACGGCCGAGACGTCCTCGTCGCCCTCGAAGGCCGCCAGCGTCTCCCCGGGTGGAGCTCCACCCCCTTCGAGTCCAGCAGCTCCTGGAACCACTCCCCCGCCTCGTCCCCGAACGAGTTGCGACAGCGGCGCGTCCTCCATCATCACGATTGCGCATGTCGGTCCCCGTCGCGGTCAGCGACGCCGCCACCTCGCAGCCGATGTAGCTGCCGCCGATCATCACCACTCGCTCGGCCTTCGCCGCGTCCGCCCGGATCGCGTCGGAGTTCCCGAACGCCCGCAGGTAGTGGATCCCCTCCAGCTCGGCGCCCTCGACCCGCAGGATGTTCACGTTCGCCCCGGTGGCGATCAGCGCCTTCCCGAACTCGACCTCGTCGCCGCCCTGCAGCTTCGCAGTCCGCGCCTCGGTGTCCAGGGACATCACGTTCGTCTTGCGTCCGCAGCTCGACCCCGTTCTCCGTCGTACCAGTCCGGCGGGTTGCACGTAGGCGTCCGCGCGCTGCGACGTCGCCGCGCAGGTACTCCTTCGAGAGCGGCGGCCGCTCGTACGGCGGCTCGGGCTCCCGCCCGACCAGCATGATGTCGCCCTCCGCCCCGCCCTTTCGCAGCTCCGACGGCGCAGTTGGCCGACGCCAGGCCTCCGCCGATCAGGAGAAAGTCGGCCTTGAGGTCGGCCACTCGATCCGCTCAGTCGGCGCTGTTGCCGTCGGCCGGGCCGAAGAAGGTCTTCAGGTCCTCCTCGATGTTCGGGTCGAGCACGGCGAGGACCTCGTCGCCCGATCTCCAGGACCGTGTCCGGCCCCGGGCACGAACCCGCCCTTGCCCTCGCGGAGCACCGAGATCAGCAGCGTCCCCTCCGGCATGTCGAGGTCGCCGACGCGCTCACCCGCGACCTTCGAGTCGCTGGTCAGCAGCATCTCGATGATCTCCAGCCGCTCCTCGGGAAGGTCGAGCAGGTGGACGAGCCCGTACTCCGGCACCTCGTGCTCCAGCAGCCGCAGGATCAGGTCGGTCGCGGACACGTACGGCTTCACCCCGAGCAGCTCGAAGTGCTGGCGGTTCCGCGGGTTGTTGACGCGGGCGATGATCCGGTCCACCAGGTACTTCTCCTTCGCGACCTGGCAGATCAGCATGTTGTCCTCGTCGTCGCCGGTCACCGCGATCACCATGTCGGCCCGCGAGATCCCGGCCCGCTCCAGCACCCAGAGCTCCGAAGCGTCCCCGTACTGGACGCTGTGCTCGAGCTCCTGCTCGACCGTGAGATAGCGGTCGCGGTCGTTCTCGATCACCGTCACCTCGTGGCCCTTGTCGATCAGCTCGCGCGCGAGGTTCCACCCGACCTTGCCCGGCGCCGATGATGATGAAGTATTTGCGGTCGGCCATCAGCCAGTCAGCTCCCCTCGGCGGCCGCGCTCGGACCTGCTCCTCGAGCATCTCGATCGCGACGCGGGTCGGGCAGATCGTGTTGACCCCCTGCTTCTCGTACCACTCGGCCCGCAACGGATCGAGGATCCGCGCGATCACCGTCGGAACGTTGAACCTGCGCTTCGCGATCTGGGCGATGATGATGTTCGTGTTGTCGCCGTCCGTCGAGGCGATGAAGGCGTCGGCCTTCTCCACCCCCGCGGCGAGCAGCGCGTCGATCTCGAGGCCGGTGCCGACCGTGAACTGACCACCCGCGTCCTCCCAGGACGTGTCGAGGCCCACCTCCAGGCGCGCGTGCGCCTCGGGGTCCTCGTCCAGGCACGAGACCTCGTTGCCGTCGCGCAGCATGGAGCGCGCCACCGACGAGCCGACCCTTCCGCAACCGACGATCAGGACGAACACGGCCGGGATTCTACGTTTCGTCTTCGTCCGGCGAGTCCTCGGCGAGCACGTCCTCCGGCGCCGCCGTGAGCAGGACCTGGCAGGGCGCCTTGCGGAGCACGTACTCCGTCACCTTTCCAACCTCGTCCGGCCTCGCAGCACCGATCCCGCCGAGGATCGCGCCGCCCCTGACTTGCGTCGGCGGCTCGGCGCCCATCACGATCACCTCGGCCCCCCGCTGGCGAGCCTCGGCCACGATCCCCGCGCCCACCGACCGGGCCCGCACGAAGGCGGTTCCCAGCTCGACGTTCTCGTACTCGTCTCCGATCTCGGTCCGCCCGGGCGAGCGCCGCGTCCGCCTTCTTCCGCATCTGCCTCGGGCAGCGGCGCGTCGATCGGCACGGTCAGCGGCACCGCCGCCACGAAGATGACGTCCAACCGCGGCGGGTGCTCCTCCCCTCCTCGTCCTCCGGGTCGGCCAGCCGGCCGGCCGTAGCGATGATGTCGTCGTCGAGCTTCGTCCCGAACACCGGGACGAGGATCGTGCGAGAACTCCGCGACGTCGATCTGCTGCTTCTTCAGCGACAGCTCGGGCACCGTCACCCGCCGCGTCAGCGAGGTCCCCTCGACCACCTTGCGGTAGAAGAAGTAGAAGACGCAGCCCGAACGCCATCCAGCCGCCGCCGACGTTCAAGGCGTCGCTCGTGGAACGCGATCACGCTGACCCACGCAGGCCGCTCGACGACCGCCGCGACGACTGCCGGCAGCGGCAGCCCGGTCCCGCCGACCCTGATGTTGAACGGCACCCGGTAGGGCCGCTCCCGGTCCGGGTCGGTAACGCGCAGCCGGATCGATCGACAGGTGGGCGATCGTCGCCGCGAGCAGCGCCCCGAACGCGTAGACGCCGGCCAGGAACTCGATGTCGCCCGGTACCGCGAGCGCGAAGCGCCAGCACCGCCGCGATCCCGATCGCGATGAACGGCGTCGCGTGGGTCCGCTGCAGCCGTCCCGCCCAGCTCGGGATCTGGCGGTTCGTCGCGAGCACGTAGACGTGGCGCGAGAGCCCGAGCATCGACGTGTTCGCGGCCCAGATCAGCACCGGCACCGCGACCAGCACCACGGCCCACTGCATCACGTCGGCGACCCACGGCCGGGCTCGAACGCCTGCACCACCCCCAGCACCGGCGCCTCGATCGTACCGACTCGGACAGAGCGGTGCTGCGGCCCGTCCGGCCCCTGCACGACCGGCACGGCCATCAGCGCCACCGCCGCGATCCCCGCGTACATCAGCGGCACGAGCACCGCGCCGGCCGAGAGCACCCGCTTCAGCTCCCCTCGGCTCGAAGTCCAGGTCGGGCGCGAGGTCGCTCGCCGCCTCGATCCCCGCGTAGGCGATCGTCGCCACCACCGCCGCGTAGACGATGTCCTCGGCCGACGGGGTCGTGAACAGGTTCGAGCTCGGCCGTCAGCAGCTCCGGGTCGAGGACGACGACGGCCCCGACGACGATCACGAGCAGCCTGCAGCGCGAGGTCGGCGAAGGCGAGCAGCGAGCAGGCGGCCTGCCGGCTTCCCCCCGTCACCCCGGCGACGTTGAGCAAGGCCGCGAGGAGGATCACCGCGGCCGGCGACCGCCGAGCTCCTCCTGCTCCGTCCGCGAGGCTCCCGCCAGATCGGCGTCAGGTAGTGCGGGACCGAGATCGCCGCGGCCGCGATCACGATCACGTAGTCGATCAGGATCGCCCAGCCCGCGATGAAGCTGATCAGCTCGTTGAACGCGTGGCGGGCGAAGGTCGACGAGCCGCCCCGCTCGCGGAACATCGCCCCGCCCTCGACGTAGGTCAGGGTCGTCATCGCGAACAGCAGCCCCGCCGCGAGGAAGATCAGCGGGGTCAGGCCCAGCCCGCGGTCGGCGACCACTCCGATCGAGAAGTAGATCGAGAACCCGACCGCCGAGGCAGCGATCGCGAACAGGAACGGGACCCCGACTAAGCGCGTGCCTCTCATCCCTGATCCCGCCCTCATCAGCGCTCCGAAGGCTCAGGTAGAGGCGGCCCGCGCCGAGCGCCGTGAAGAGCAGGCCGAACAGGAAGCCGGTCGACAGCGGCCCGCCGCCCTGCGCGAGCGTGATCGACCACGATCGCGATCCCGAACCCGATGATCATCACCGCGAAGATCCGCGAGTCGCGAGCTGGTAGCCCTCGCTCAGTGACGGCCGTCGGGGTCCCGTCATGCCGGCGGCGCTCCCAGGGGCGGGCCGCTCTCGTCGTCGACGCCGGCGGCGGCCCGCGCGCGACGATGGCTCGCCGACGACGATCACGCGGCAGGGCCGCTCGGCGAGGACTGTCTGGAGCGTCTTGCCGTAGAGCGGCGCCCCGTTGCGGTAGCGCAGCCCGATCACGATCGCGCTCGCCTTCATCTCCTCGGCCTCCTCCGCGATCGAGTGCCCGGCCTGATTGGGCCGCACCCGGTGGACGTGGCCGCTCACCCGCAGGCCGCCGATCAGCTTCGCCTGCTCGATCTTCTGCTGCGCCTCGCGCTCCTGGTCGCTGCAGCGGCGCGTCGAGCGGCAGGTGGGTCGGCACGGTCAGCACCGAGACGACGTGGATCCCGCGCCGCCGCTTCGACGCGAGCCGCACCGCAGTTCCGAGAGTCTCCTCCGAGAAAGGCGCGTCGTCCTCGAACGGGACCAGGACGCTCCTGTACTCGACCTCCTCGACGCCGAGGGCCTCGGGGAGAACCACCTTCACGGTCTTGGTCGCGGGCAGCCCGTTGAAGCGGCGGTAGAGCGAGGTAGCCGGTGAGCCCGAGCACCATCCAGCCGCCGCCGGCAGCGAGCGTCACGGGGTCGAGCGCGCACGACAACGACGAAGGCCCCGAAAGTCCCGAGGCCTCCCAGCACCGCCGTGATCGGGATCGTGACTCCGCCGCCCACCTTCAGGTTCCCGAGCGGAGGCGTCCAGGTGCGGCGCTCGGAGTCCGGCTCTTTCTGTCGCAGGCGGATCACCGAGGCGTGCGCGATCGTGAACGAGAGCATCGCCCCGAACGAGTAGAGGGTCGCGAGAAACGAGGTCTCGCCCGGCAACACGGTCAGGATCGCGACGCCGGAGAAGACCAGGATCGCGATCCACGGCGTCCGCAGCGTCGGGTGGATCTTCCGCAGGCCCTCGGGCAGCTGGCGATGCTGGCCCATCGAGTACGTGAGGCGAGACAGCCCGATCAGCGCGGCGTTGGTGGCGATCAGCAGGATCACCGCGGCCAGGATCCCGACATACACGCGCAGCACCTCGGTGAGCGCGGCGCCGAGCTCCAGGTTCTCGACGATGCCGAGCACAGGGTCGTCGGCGAAGGTGGTCCCCAGCTCGGTCGTGTACTCGCCGTTCGCGCCCTGCTCGACCGGCATCGCCGACAGCGCGATGACCGGCAGGAGCGCGTAGAGGCCGATCACGGCGAGGACGACGAGGCCGACCCCCTTCGGAATCGTCTTCGAGGCGTCCTTGGCCTCCTCGGCCATGTTCGAGATGGTCTCGATCCCCGTGTAGGCGACCATCCCAACGGCGATCCCGAGCAGGAAGTCGCCCCACGTCGGCGCGACGCCGAGGTTGACCTGCTCCACCAGCAGATCCGGGTTGAACACGAGCACGAGCCCGATCGCAACCAGCAGCACCTGGGTGAAGAGGTCGGCCACCGCGAGGATCAGGTTCAGCCGCGTCGACTCCTCGGTCCCCTTGATGTTCAGCGCCGCCAGCCCGCAGATCAGGACGATCGCGCCGATGACGTCGCCCGGCCCCTCCCCCAGCGGCTCCCAGAAGACCGCGAGGTAGTGCGGAACGAAGAACGCCGAGATCGCGATCGTGATGATGTAGGTGAGCATCTGGCCCCACGCCGCGATGAAGCTGAGCAGTTCGTTGAACGCGTGCCGCGCGAAGCTGGAGGAGCCGCCCGCCTCCGGGTACATCACCGTCGCCTCCGTGTAGGACGCCGCGGTGAAGACGAAGATCACGCCGGCGATCATGAAAGTGATCGGCGTCAGCCCGAGCGCGTAGAGCGCCACCACCCCGAGGGCGTAGTAGATCGACGAGCCCACGTTGCCGTAGGCGGCACTGAACAGCGCGCCGGTCCCGTGGACCCGCGCCAGCGACTCGTCGCGAGGAATGCGTCTAGCCAAGGCCCCTCAAAAATACGCGCGGCCGGGGTCGGGCCCCGGCCGCGCGGAAGATCAGCTTCTCGTTCGTCTGTTCTCCTAGAGAGACCAGCGGGATGATCAGGATCGCGACGATGTTGGCCACCTTGATCATCGGGTTGATCGCGGGGCCGGCGGTGTCCTTGTAGGGATCGCCGACCGTGTCGCCGGTGACCGACGCGGCGTGGGCGTCGGAGCCCTTGCCGCCGTGCTCGCCGTCCTCGATCAGCTTCTTGGCGTTGTCCCAGGCGCCGCCGCCGGCGGTCATCGCGATCGCGGCGAAGATGCCCACGACGATGACTCCGATCAGCAGGCCGCCGAGGGCCTGATAGCTGAGGACGCCGACGACGACGGGGACGACGATCGGGATCAGCGAGGGCAGGATCATTTCGCGCTGCGCGGAGGCGGTCACGATCGCGACCGAGCCCGCGTAGTCGGGCTTCTCCGTCCCCTTCAGGATCCCGGGCTTCTCGCGGAACTGGCGGCGCACCTCTTCCACGACCTGGCCTCCAGTTCGTCCCACTGCCTCGATCGAGAGCGCCGAGAACAGGTAGACCATGATCCCGCCGATCAGCAGGCCGATCAGGACCTCGGGCGAGGCGATGCTGAAGTCCAGCGCCTGGTCGGGATCCTCCTCCTGTAGCTCGTACAGGAAGGCGTTGAAGAGCACCAGGGCGGCGAGAGCGGCCGAGCCGATCGCGTACCCCTTGGTGACGGCCTTGGTGGTGTTGCCGACCGCGTCGAGCGGGTCCGTGATGTCGCGGACCTCCTGGGGAAGATCCGCCATCTCGGCGATGCCTCCGGCGTTGTCGGTGATCGGGCCGAACGCGTCGAGCGCCACGATCAGGCCGGTCAGCGAGAGCTGGGCCATCACCGCGATCGCGATGCCGTAGATCCCCGCGAGCTCGTTGGCTCCCAGGATCGCCAGCGCAAGCACCAGCACCGGGGCAGCCGTGGACTGGAAGCCCTGTGCGAGGCCCTGGATGATGTTGGTCGCGTGACCCGTCTCGGATGCCGCGGCGATCGTGCGCACCGGGCGGAAGCGGGTCGACGTGTAGTAGTCGGTGATCACGAAGAGCAGCGCGGTGACGCCGACTCCGATCAGGCCGCAGAGCCAGAGGTCGGTGACCGAGGCGCCGGCCAGGGCACCGGCGGTCAGGAACCCTTCGCTCGCCTCGACGCCCTCGGCAAGCGGCGCCTCCATCAGCCAGAGGGTGATCGGGTAGAACGCTGCCGCCGAGAGGACACCCGAGACGATCAGGCCCTTGTAGAGCGCGCCTTCGACGTTGTCGGACTTGGTGCGGACCGCGAGGGCGCCGACGATCGAGGCGATGATCGCCACGCCGCCGAGTGCAAGCGGGTAGATCGCGACTTCGCGCGAGAACTCCTCGGTGAACTGGAGAACGCCGAGAAGCATCACCGCGACCGCCGTGACCGCGTAGGTCTCGAACAGGTCGGCCGCCATACCGGCGCAGTCGCCCACGTTGTCGCCCACGTTGTCGGCGATCACAGCGGGGTTGCGCGGGTCGTCCTCGGGAATGCCGGCCTCGACCTTTCCGACGAGGTCGGCGCCGACGTCGGCGGCCTTGGTGAAGATTCCGCCGCCGAGGCGGGCGAAGACCGAGATCAGGGAGCCACCGAAGCCGAGGCCGATCAGAGCGTCGATGGCCTCCTTGTCGGAGAAGTCGAGCAATACGAGCGCGCCGTAGTAGCCGGCGACGCCGAGTAGTGCGAGACCGACGACCAGCATTCCGGTGACCGAGCCGCCCTTGAAGGCGACGTCGAGCGCGGGCGGGATGCCGCCGCGCGCGGCCTCGGCCACGCGGGCGTTGGCGCGAACCGAGAGGTTCATGCCGATGAAGCCCGCCGCGCCGGAGAGCACACCGCCGATCAGGAAGCCGACCGCGGTTTCGACGTTCTGTAGTGGGATGAGAAGCAGCAGGACCACCGCGCCGACGGCGGCGATGATCGTGTACTGGCGGGTCAGGTAGGCGCTGGCGCCCTCCTGGATCGCTCCGGAGATCTCCTGCATCTGGTCGTTTCCGGGCGACTGCGCGAGCAGTCGCTGGGTGATCAGCAGCCCGTAGACAACCGCGGCGGCTGCACAGCCGAGCGCGAAGACAACTCCGTAATCGGTGAGGAAATCAGTCAAGTGAGTTCAGCTCCTGAGGTCGCGGCTTCAGCCGCAGTTCTTTGTGTTGATTCTGGCGGCGCGGCAGTCTATTCGGTCTATCCGGCGCCGGGCGTCCAGAGGCCCGAGTCGCCGGGCTTCTTGGGCGGCTCCTCCGCATTCCCGGGCTCCTTCTCCCCGTCCTTCGGTGGCGCTTCCGGCGCCCCCTCTCCCGAGTGCTGCGCGAACAGCAGCTTCAGCTCCGAGACCGCCTGCCGCAACTCGGCGTGGGCCTCCTCGGGCGTGTGGTCGATCAGGGCCGCGGCGGCGTCGATGCCCGCCCGCGCCTGGTCGAGGTCGCGCTCGTCCTCCTTGGCGATGCGCCTGGCCGAGAGCTGGAGGATGCTGACGGCGCTCTGGAGGATGAGGTCCTGGATCCGGACCTGCTTGATCTGCTCCTCGTAGGCGGCCCGCATCTCCTCTTCGGACATCTGCTCGCCGGCGCCCGGCGCGTCCGCGCCCGGCGCCGCGCCCTGCGTCCCCTCGTTCTGTGTTTCCTCGTCTTCGGCCATGGGCTCAGTCAATCATCCCCGGCGGGGACCTGCTCTGGGGCGAAGGTCGCGCGGGTGCGCTCGACGCCGGCGCGGTAGATCTCGGGTATCGAGAGCCCCTCGCCGAGCTCTCGGAGCGAGCGCTGCGCCCCGTTCTCGGCGGGCAGCGCCGGCTCGTCCAGGCCCATCGCCGCCCGCGCCTGCGCGGTCCACTCGACGACGTCCTCGAGCACGTCGCGGGTGGGCCTGGTCTTCCTCTCGCCGAAGTCGATCATCTCGCCGTCCATCCCCCAGCGGATCGCGCGCCAGAGGTTCTCCTCGATCTGGCGGTCCGTCAGCGGTGGCTCGCCGTGGCCCTCGTCGTAGTCGATCGCCGCCTGGCCCACGCAGGCCGCGATCAGTCCGGCGAGCTCGAGCGACTCGGCCCCTTCCGTCTGCGCGTCGCAGATCCGCACCTCGACGGTCCCGAACGCGTGGTGGGGGCGCACGCTCCACCAGAGCTGAGTCGCCTCGACGATCGCCGAGGTCTCGGCGAGGAGCGAGACGAAGTCCGCGTAGGTCGCCCAGTCGCCGAACGGCTCGTGGACCCCGCAGCGCGGGAACGTGCGGGTGAAGATCTCGGACCGCACCGAGTGGAGCCCGGTTTCGCGGCCGTCGAGGAAAGGTGAGTTGGCCGAGGCTGCGAGCAGGACCGGCAGAAGACCCCGCATCCGGTCGGTGACTGCGATGGCGCGGTCGGCTCCCTGCACCCCGACGTGGACGTGGAGGCTCCAGGTGTTGTTGCGCTGAACCACCCACCGCAGCTCCTCGCGCAGCCGGTTGTAGTGCTCGGTGTCGATGATCCGCTGGTCCAGGTAGTTCGCCCAAGGGTGCGTGCCGGCGGACGCGAGAGCCGCGTTCTTCTCGTCAGCCAGGGCGAACAGGAGCCGGCGACGTTCGCGCTGGCGCTCGGCGGCCTCGCCGAAGGTCTCCCCCCGGCCCGAGCGGATCTCGATCTCCGTGTCGATCAGCTCCCCGCGCACCGAGGCCGCCAGCTCGGGGTCCGACTGCGCGGCGTCGCGCAGCTCCTCGAAGCGGTGGTCGAGCTCGAGCGTCTCGGGGTCGAGGATCGCGAACTCCTCCTCGATCCCGACGGTGAAGTCTTTCGATTGCTCGAAGGTCTCGCGAACGCGGTCGATGTCCAGCCCGGCGTCGGGCGCTTCGGGGTCGATCTCCGGCATCGCAGGGAGGCTCAGGCCAGGTAGAAGTAGAGCGCGTAGAGGAGGTCCACGGCCGGGCTCGACGTGTGCACCGTGACCTCGGGAGGCACCTGGAGCAGCTGCTCGGAGTAGTTGAAGATGATCTTGACGCCCGATTCGACAAGGCGGTCGGCGACCTCCTGGGCGTTGTCGGCGGGAACCGCCAGCACTCCGACGACGACCTCCTCCTCGGTGACGACACGCTCGAGGTCGTCGAAGTGGCGCACCTCGAGACCCCCGACCTTCTGCCCGACGACGCCCTCCTCTACGTCGAACATCGAGACGATCCGGAAGCCGTGGTCGGCGAAGATCTCCGAGCTGGCGATGGCCTGGCCCAGGTTGCCGGCACCGAAGAGCGCGATGTTGTGCTGGCCGGCGGTCCGCAGGATCTTGCGGATCTCCCGGACCAGCGAGTCGACGTTGTAGCCGACGCCGCGCTTGCCGAACTTGCCGAAGCCCGAGAGGTCGCGGCGGATCTGCGTCGAGTTGATGTGGGTGTAGTCCGAGAGCTCCTGCGACGAGATCGTGTCGACGCCCATCTTGCGCGCCTGCGTGAGCACCTGGAGGTAGCGCGAGAGCCTTGCGGCCACGCCGAGCGACAGGCGCTCCCCATCCAGCACGCCCGGATGCGAAGCAGAGGACGTGCTGTTGTCGGTCGTCTCGTCCTTGATCACCTGGAAACCGTAGCGAGCCTGGCTACGACTGCCTCGATGTCGAGTCCGAGGTCGCAGACCTCCTGCCCCTCGACCTCGATCACCGGGATCCGCTCCAGGTAGCGCCGCAGCAGCGCGTCGTCGCTGTCGATGTCCACCTCGACGAGGGTGAAGAGCTCGCCGTCGCGCCTCAGCCCCTCCAGGCCCGAGCGCGCCTCGTCGCAGAGGTGGCAGTCAGGACGCGCGTAGAGCCGTACGGTCGGTAGCGAAGGCATCGAAGCCCAGATACTCCGGGTAGGGGATCGGGTCGGTGAAGCGAGCCGCAGAGGCGATCATCGCGGCGTTGTCGGTGCAGAGCTCGATCGGGACGAGCTTCAACTCGACCCCGGCCTCGTCGCAGAGGGCGGCGGCGCGATCCCGCAGCAGTGCGTTGGCCGCGACGCCGCCCCCGAGCGCCAGGGCGCGCCACTCGCCGGAGCCGAGCGCGCGCCGGACCTTCGCGATCAGCTGGTCGACGATCGCCGTCTGGAACGAGGCCGCGAGGTCCGCGCGGGCCGCGGCCGTGCGCTCCTCCCCCAGCTCCCGCACCTTGTAGACGAGGGCGGTCTTCAGCCCGCTGAAGGAGAAGTCGAGGCCCGGGTCGCGGCTCATCGCGACGGGAAAGTCGAAGGCCGCCGGATCGCCGCCCTCGGCCTCACGCTGGATCGCGGGGCCGCCCGGGTAGCCCAGGCCGAGCAGCCGCGCGCCCTTGTCGAACGCCTCGCCGGCGGCGTCGTCCAGCGTCGAGCCGATGGGCTCGAAGTCGCGGGGCTCGCGGACCGCGGCGAGCAGCGTGTGACCCCCGCTCGCGATCAGGCACAGGAACGGGGGCTCGAGCGGATCGGGCTCGAGGAAGTTCGCCGCGACGTGGCCGTGGAGGTGGTCCACCGGGATCAGCGGAAGTCGGCGCGCGGCGGCCAGGGCCTTGGCGGTGCTCACCCCGACGAGCAGGGCGCCGATGAGGCCGGGGCCCTGCGTGACGGCGACGGCGTCGAGCGAGCCCAGGTCGGCATCGGCCTCCTCGAGGGCGGCGCCGACGACGGAGTTGACGAGCTCGAGGTGGTGGCGAGAGGCGACCTCCGGCACGACGCCTCCAAACCGCTCGTGGAATGCGGCCTGCGATGAGATCACGCTCGAGGCGACCGCGGCGCCGTCCGTCACCGCGGCGCAGGTGTCGTCGCAGGAGGTCTCGAGGGCGAGTATGCGCACCGGGCGCGGACCGACCTACGCCACGCCGGCTTCCGCGGGCTTGCCCGCGAACCACATGATCAGTGCGTCCTCGCCGTTGTCGTGGTAGTAGCGGCGCCGGCGCCCGGCCGAGCGGAAGCCGAATCCCTCGTACATCGCGATCGCGGGCAGGTTCGAGATGCGCACCTCGAGCGTGTAGCGCGCGTCGCCCCCAGCCTCGCGGAAGAGGTGGTGGATCAGGTCGGTGGCGATCCCGCCACGGCGGTGCTCGGGCGCGATGGCGACGTTCATCAGGTGCCAGACGCGGTCGTAGCGGGCGCAGACCAGGTAGCCGACCAGCCCCGTCTCGTCCTCGGCGGCGAGGCAGATGCCCGCGGGCTTGGAGAGCTCGAGCACGAACATCGCGAGCGACCACGGGGTCGGGAACGAGCGCCGCTCGATCGCGATCACCGCGGGCAGGTCCGAGTAGGAGAGCTTGCGGATCGTCATTCCGGTGGCCGCCTCAGGCTTCTCAGTTGTCTCTGTCAAGCCATCGCTCCGCGTCCGGCGCTCTCAGATAGGTCGGCTCGATCGCCTCCGGCGCCTGCTGAGCCGCCCCCTCGCCGAGCGCGCAGATCCAGCGAGCCGAAACACGATGGACCTGATCGTCGGGAGCCGCAATTTCGGCGCCGGCCGCCTCGAGCTGCTCACGGAATCGTAGCGAGCCGTCCCCAGCCGCCAGAGGGGGTTCGGGAAGTCCGGCGACCCTTTCCGCCAGCCCCTCGGGCGAGGCCACGAACGCGGGCCATTCCAGCTCCCCGCTCGCGCTGCGCAGGGCCGCGAAGGCCTGGCCGCGACGGGCGTCCAGAACAGCGAGCGCCTGGCGGCCCTCCCCGGCCGGGTCAGCCGCGATGCCGGCCGCCAATGCCTCGAGGCTCCCGACCCCCGCGATCGGGAGCGAGCGCGCCTGAGCGAGGGCGCGGGCCGTGGCGATTCCGATCCGCAGGCCCGTGAACGATCCGGGCCCGAGGCCCACCGCGATCAGGCCGGTCTCCTCCCAGCCGCCGAGGGCCTCCGCCGCCGCCTCGGTCTCGGCCAGCAGGCGCTCGGAGTGGCGGGGCCGCCCGTCGGGGCCCGGCCCGACCGAGGCCTCCGCCACGGGCTCGCCGTCGACGGTCGCGGCTACCTCGACGCGTTCCGTCGCGGAATCGATCCCCAGGACTCTCATCAGGTGAACACCATCGAAGGCATCATCGTCAATAGAGTCCCGGCGGCTCGATTCGAACAGTCATCCAGAGGGAGAACACATGGAATCGGAGTCCAACAGGTTCGCGATCAACTTCCGGCGTGCGCGCGCAGGTTTCGCAGTGCTCGCCATCGGGGCGCTCGGCGTCGGCTTCACCGCCTGCGGCGACGACGAGGAGGACGAGGCCACCGACTCGGTCAACTCGATCCTCGAGGAGCAGGGCGTCGACACCGACGAGCTCCAGCAGTCCGTGGAGGACGCGCAGGAGCAGGCTGAGTCCGCCCTCGACGACGTCGACACCGAGGCGCTGCAGGAGCAGGCCGAGGAGGCCCAGAAGCAGCTCGAGGAGCTCCAGCAGCAGCAGGGCAACTAACCGGCCGATGCCCGTAACGGCGGCGCGGGGTCCTGCCTAGCTGAGCAGGATCTCGCGCTCGTCCCCGCCCGCGTGGCGGATCTCGATCCGCCGCGTCGCCCGGTCCAGCCCCGCGGCCCCGGTCGCCGGCCACTCGACGAAGGCGACCGAGTCACCGTCGATGTAGTCGTCCAGCAGCGCCGGGTCCTCGGCCCCGACGTCCTCGAGGCGGTAGAGGTCGAGGTGCGAGACCGGCACCCGGCCCGCGTATCGCTGCCCGATCGTGAAGGTCGGCGAGGTCACTCGGTCGGTCACCCCGAGCGCGCGGCAGGCGCCCCTGATCAGCGTCGTCTTCCCCGCGCCGACCTCGCCGCTGACCAGAACGACGTCGCCGGGCGCCAGTTCGCCGCCGATGCGCTCGCCGACCGCTTCGGTTTCGGCGGCCGAGCGGGTTCGCTCAGCTGCCGGCATCATTCGCCTGGTGGTCCGTGCGGGGCAGGGCGACCACGGAGGCATCCCGGCTGACCGCCCGGACCTCGTCCGGGACCTCCCCCAGCCGCACCGACCCGATCAGGTCAAGGTTCGAGCCGAGCGGCTCGAAGAAGTCGTCGTAGTGGGTC
This sequence comes from uncultured Solirubrobacterales bacterium, assembly GCA_963839875.1. GTDB lineage: Bacteria > Actinomycetota > Thermoleophilia > Solirubrobacterales > 70-9 > CAVUAT01. The sequence continues at coordinate 335,380 of CAWIWP010000003.1, read as the reverse complement.
GGGACGACGACGCGCGGATCGAGGCGGCGCAGGATGCGCTCCCAGTAGTCGTCCGTGAAGTTGCGGCCCGCGACACCCGCGAGGAAGACGTCCACCCCCTCGTGGCGGACGGCGTCGTCGATCAGGTTCGCGCTCCCCTGGTGGTAGAGAGTCGCGCCGCCGACCGCGATGTGGATGCCCCAGACCTGGCCGCATTTGTATGAGCTCGGCGAAAGGCCGTCGAGGTGCTCGCACGTCAGCTCCCCCGAATAGGGGACGGCCATCCCGAGCAGCAGCTTCGAGTGGCGGCTGGGGACGAACGTGACCTCGAACGGGCCGAGCTCGTAGACCCGGTAGGGCTCGACCACCACGGTGCTCTCCGCGAGGCCGTGCAGATCCATCAGGTTCCTGAGGGACTCCGAGCCGTAGGCCGGGCACCCGAACCGGCGCGACACGGCCGGCGCGTCCACCGCGTGGTCGAAGTGCGTATGCCCGACCAGTACCCCGGCCACCTCCCCGCCCGGATCGGGCAGGTAGCGGCTCAGCTTCGCCTCGTCGGGCAGGGCGCTTCGGCGCAGCAGCAGGCTCTTCAGCGGCACCCGCGAGACGTAGGGGTCGACGTAGATGGAGGCGCCCTCGAACGTGAGCCGGTAGCCCGAGACGCCGAGCCACTCGATCTCGAGCCCTGAGGGCAGCCCGAGCCCGCCCCGCTCGAGCTCACCGAGCGCCTGATGGCCCTCGCGCCTCTCGCTCGAGCGCGACAGCCTCGAGCGGAGGAGGTCGGCCGCGTGGCCGACGGGGCCCGTCATCCCTGACCCCGCGTCACCCGAAGATGTCGAGCTGGTCGGCGGAGCTCTTCGGCTCGGGCTCGTCGTCGGCCATCTGAGCGGCGATTCCAGGCGGGGCCTCGGGGAGCGGGCGCTCCAGGAGAGCGGGGATCGACCTGAAGTCCTCGCGCAGCTGGTCGGCCGTCCCGGTCGAGCGCAAGCCGGCGGCCGGGTGGAACAGAGGCAGGACGTAGACGGGGCGGCCGCCGAGCACGTGTTCCTGGGGGGTGCCGCGCACCCTGGTGATGCCCGTCGGGTTCGCCGTCAGCAGCTTCGTCGCGAAGTTGCCGAGGGTGGCGATCACCCGGGGCTGGATCAGGTCGATCTTCTGCTCCAGCCAGGGCCTGCAGATCTCGATCTCCTCGGGCTGGGGGTCGCGGTTCCCGGGCGGGCGGCACAGGAGCACGTTGTTGATGAAGACGTCGTCGCGGCTCAGGTCGATGCTCTCGAGCAGCTCGCCGAGGAACTTCCCGGCCCGGCCGACGAACGGCAGCCCCGGTCGGTCCTCCTCGGCGCCGGGCGCCTCACCGACGAACATCAGGTCCGCATCGGCGTTCCCCGCGCCGAAGACGACCTTGGTCCGCGTCTCCGACAGCGGGCAGCGGGGACAGACGGAGGCCTCGCGATAGACCTCCACCAGCCGCTCGCGGCGGGTGCCGGCCTCAGCCAAGCGGGCCCTTCCCCTTGCGGTTCTCGGCGGACCGCTGCTTGCGGAACCGGTCCATCGCCCCGCCGCGGTCGGTCCCGCGGGAGTCCTCCATGCGCCGCTTCTGGTTCCCGGTGAGCTGCCTGCTGATCGGCGCGTACTCCGTGGACATCTGGCGCTCCGGCTTTGCCGCACCGCACTCGGGGCAGACGACGTCGGCCTCGTCCAGGCCGACATGCGAGCCGACCAGCTCCTCGAAGCGATGACCGCATTCACCGCAGGAAAACTCGTAGAGCGGCACAGGCGGATCGTAGACGCGTGCGCGGCCACGCCTGCCCGCGCTCCTATAATCCGCGCAGCGGCCGTGACCCCCGATGCATGGGTTAGTGACTGAGTTTGGCGCGGACCGCGAGCAGAAACCAAGAGCAGAACCACGTCCACAGCACAGCCGTCTGGTATCTCCGATGCGGGAACTGGAACGGGAAATCTCCCCCACCCCCACCGACCTGGCGCCGATCGCGATCATCGGTCGCGGACGCGTGGGATCGAGCCTGGCAGCCGCCGCCGAGGCGGCCGGGATTCCCGCGCGACTCACCGCGAGCGCGGACGCAGCCGATGCCGCTGCCGGTGCGACCGCCGCCCTGCTGTGCGTGCCCGACGAGGCCATCAGCGACGTCGCCGCCGCCGTGGCGACCGCGGAAGTCGCGCCCGGCCTGGTGGGCCACACGAGCGGCGCCACCACGCTGGACGCGCTCGACCCGGCGACCGCAGCCGGAGCGGCCGCCTTCTCCCTCCACCCTCTCCAGACCTTCCCGGGGCCCGACACCGCCGTGGCGGGGATCCCCGCCGCAATCGCAGGCTCCACCGAGGGGGCCGAGGGCTTCGCCGAGTCGCTCGCTCAGCGCGCTCGGCATGCGGCCCTTCCCCGTCTCCGAGGATCAGCGCGCCGCCTACCACGCCGCCGCCAGCATCGCCTCGAACTTCCTGATCGCGCTCGAGGAATCGGCCGCCGGCCTGCTTGACGAGGCCGGGATCGAGGATGGGCGCGAGCTGCTCGCCCCTCTCGTGCTCGCAACCGCGGCGAACTGGGCCGAACACGGCGGCGACGCGCTCACAGGCCCGATCGCGCGCGGCGACCACAAGACCGTCGAGCGTCACCTCGCGGCCCTCGCCGAGTCGGCGCCGGAGTTGATCCCGATGTACGAGGCGCTCGCGGAGCGCACCCGTGCCCACGCGGCCGACGGAGCCAGCGCATGAAGACCGTGACGACCAAGGCCGAGCTCCGCGAAGCGCTGGCCCCCGCGGGAGCCGAGGGCAAGCGGATCGGCCTGGTGCCGACGATGGGCTTCTTCCACGACGGGCATCTCTCACTGATGAGTGCCGCGCGAGCCGACTGCGACGTCGTCGTCGTCAGCCTCTTCGTCAACCCGACCCAGTTCGGGCCCGGTGAGGACCTCGACGCCTACCCCCGCGACCCCGAGCGCGACAGCGCACTCGCCGAGGAGGCCGGGGTCGACCTGCTCTGGACACCCTCGGTCGAGGATGTCTATCCCGACGGGTACGCAACCGTCGTCGAGGTCCAGGGCGGGCTCACCGACGTCCTCGACGGCGACCCCGAGCGCCGCGGCCCCTCCCACTTCCGCGGCGTCACGACCGTCGTCGCGAAGCTCTTCAACTCGGTCCAGCCCGACGTCGCCTACTTCGGCCAGAAGGACGCCCAGCAGGCCGTCGTGATCGAGCGGATGGCGCGCGACCTCGACTTCCCGGTCGAGATCGAGGTGCTGCCGACGATGCGCGAGCCGGACGGGCTCGCGATGAGCTCGCGGAACACCTACTTGAGCGAGGCCGAGCGCGAACAGGCGCTCGCGATCTCGCGAGGACTGCAGGCGGCCGAGAGGGCCGCTGCGGAGGGAGAGCGATCGGCCGACGCGCTGATCGCGGCAGTGAGGGAGGAGCTCGGTAACGCCGGCATCGAGCCGGAGTACGTCGAGGCGCGGGCCGCGGAGGACCTGACCCCCGTGGCGGAGCTGAACGGGAGGCCGGTGCTGCTGGCCGTCGCCGCGAAGGTCGGAAAGGCCCGCTTGATCGACAACACCATGATCAACTCAACCGACAGGGAGACCTGATGCAGAGGCAGATGCTGAAGAGCAAGGTCCACCGCGCCACGGTCACGGCGTGCGACGTCGACTACGTCGGCTCGATCACGCTCGACCCCGAGCTGATGCGGCTCGCCGACATGCTCCCCAACGAGCAGGTCCATGTCTGGGACATCGACAACGGATCGCGCTTCGTCACCTACGTCCTAGAGGGCGAGGAGGGCAGCGGCACGATCCAGGTGAACGGCGCCGCCGCGCTGCTGGTGCGCGAGGGCGACAAGGTCATAGTCGCGAGCTTCGGCTCCTACGACGAGGCCGACCTCGAGCGCTACGCGCCGGTGGTCGTCCACGTCGACGACGCGAACAAGGTGACGACGGTTGACAGCGACCCATCGGTCCTGCTCGACGGCGTCAATGACGATCAGGAGGCGCTGCTTTGAAGCGCCGAACGACAGGAATGGAGGCACTGCTGTGAGCGCACGCCCCCGAAAGAACGTCCCCGCGGAGAACCCGCGAACCCCGACCGCCGACCGCGCGCCGGTGACGCTTCCGCGCATCGAGGAGATGAAGCGAAACGGCGAGCCGATCGTGATGGTCACCGCCTACGACTTCCCGTCGGCGCAGGTCGCCGAGGAGGCCGGCGTCGACCTCGTGCTGGTCGGCGACAGCGCGGCGATGGTGGTGCTCGGCCACAACGCGACGACCCCGGTCGGCATGGACGAGATGATCATGCTGACCCAGGCCGCCCGCCGCGGGCTGAAGACGCCTCTTCTGGTCGGCGACATGCCCTTCGGCTCCTACGAGTCGTCGAACGAGCAGGCGATCGCCAACGCCCAGCGGTTCGTCAAGGAGGCCGGCGTCGACGCCGTCAAGCTCGAGCGCGGCGGGCCTTCCGTCGACCGCGCCCGCGCGATCATCCGCTCGGGCATCCCGGTGATGGGCCACGTCGGCCTGACGCCGCAGACCGCGACGCAACTCGGCGGCTTCAAGGCCCAGGGCCGGACCGCCGAAACCGCAGCGAAGCTCGCCGAGGACACGCTGGCGCTGCAGTCGGTGGGCTGCTTCGCGGTGGTGTTCGAGGCGATCCCCGCCGCGGTCACCGATGCGCTGATGGAGCGCGTCGAGGTCCCGATCATCGGGATCGGCGCGGGACCCTCCACCGACGGGCAGGTGCTTGTCTTCCACGACCTGCTCGGCATCCACGAGGGCCACACGCCGCGCTTCGTCCGCCGCTACGCCGAGATCCACAGGCAGATGGTCGAGGGCGTCGAGGCCTACACGGCCGACGTCCGCGCCCGCCGATTCCCCGACGAGGAGCACTCCTATTCGATCTCCCCCGAGGAGCTCGCCGAGTTCGAGCGCTACCTCGAAGAGGAGAGCCTGGCCGGCACGGACACGCCCTGGGACTGGTAACCGCCGCCCCGAGGCGGGGTAAATAAGTAGCAATTGGCACTTTCTAGTTGTTCGCACACACATAGGAGGTGTGAGCAGATGGAGATGCTGAGGAAGTTCGAACCGCTGGCCCTCTTCCTGATGATCCTGGGAGCCCTGAACTGGGGCATCCTCGGAGTCACGGGCGGCGAGACCAACGTCCTGGCCGAGATCTTCGGCACGGGCACCTTCACCGAGGTGGTCTACGCCGTGATCGGGCTCTGCGGGCTCTACTTCGTGCCGCGGCTGATGGAGGCTCTCCACATCGGAGCCGGCCCTCACCCGCGAGGCACCTAGCAGGGACACCGAGAACCGAAGCAGTCACCGAGCCGGGCCGAGCGCCCGGCTCGGCCGTTGTGGACGCCGGTTCTAGAGGTCCAGCGACTCTCCGGGCTGCAGCACCGCCACGCGGGTTCCCGGCGCGCGCTCACCGACCAACCTTTCGAAGTCCCGCGCCGGCTCCTCCAGGTCCCGCACCCGGTAGACAGGCGGGGCGAACGTGCCCCAGTGGATCGGGATGACCAGCTCCGGAGCGATCAGCTCCGTCGCCCTCGCGGCGCGCTCCGCGTCCATGTGGCCCTCGCCGACCTTCGGCCCCCAGCCGGCGATGGGCAGCAGCGCCACGTCCACGCGGCCCCTCAGCTCCTCCATCTCGTCGAAGACGTCGGTGTCGCCCGCGAAGTAGACGCTCGGGTCTCCCGGCATCACGTAGCCCACCTTGGGCCGCGCTCGCCTCCACGGGTCGCGGGCGCCGCCGTGGTCGGCGCGAACGGCCTCGACCTCCACCCCGCCCGCCGTCGCGGACGAGCCCACCGGGAGCTCGATCACCTCCGCCGCCCCCGCGCGCCTGGAATAGCGAGCGAAGCCCGGTGGCGTCACCAACGCTGACGCCCCGCTCACCAGCCGGAGCGAAGGCGGGTCCAGATGGTCGCGGTGGTCGTGCGAGATCAGGACGAGGTCGGGACTGCGCAGCCGCTCGATGTCCGGGCTCGGCGCCCGCCTCCTCAGCAGCCCGAGGATGCCGTCCCGCAGGAGCGGATCGGTCAGGACCTCGCGCCCGTCGCGCTCGACAACGGCCGTCGCGTGGCCCACGAAGGTGATCCGGTTCTGAGGATCGGGCATTCGGCGAGACTAGACCGCTGGAACCCGGGTATGACCGGGCTGCCAACCAACTCAATGGAGGTCACAACTCGATGCGCTCCCTCGGCTTCGTCGCACTGCTCCTGCTGGTGATCGGAGGCTTGAACCTGGGCCTGTCGCCCCTGATCGACAAGTTCTTCATCGCCGACCTGTTCGACAACAAGGACGTCACCGACATCGTCTACATCATCATCGGCATCGCGGCACTGGTCAGCATCCCGACGCTCTTCCGCCGCTGAGGCCGCGCCCCCGGGCGCTAGCTTGCGCCCGTGCCCGTTCACAGCAGTGAGATCAGCCTCTCGACGCGCGGCGACTCCGACGTGATCGACATCACCGCCGAGGCACAGGCCGCTGTCGCCGAGTCCGGTGCGACCGAAGGCGTGGCGACGGCGTTCGTCCGCGGCTCCACCGCCGCGATCACGACGATGGAGTTCGAACCCGGCGGGGTCGCCGACCTGCGCGACCTGCTCGACCGCCTGATCCCGGAGGAGGGCGCCTACGAGCACAACCGCCTGAACCACGACTCGAATTCGCACGCCCACCAGCGGGCGTCGCTGATCGGCCCCTCGGAGCAGGTGCCCGTGTCGGGCGGGCGCCTCGCCCTGGGGACCTGGCAGCAGCTGGTGCTGGTGGACTTCGACGACCGGCCGCGCGAGCGCACCGTCGTCCTGCAAGTCATCGCGTGACGGGGGTGGGCGGGCGCCGCTGGGCGGTCGCGGGCGCGGTCGCCGTCGTGGCGACGGTCGCCGCCGCCCTGGCGCTCACCGGCGTGTTCTCAGGAGATGACGGTTCCGGTGACGAAGGCGCGCCCTCGGTCGAATCGGAGTTCGGGTCGCCCGGGGCCTCGGTGACCGTGCCAGTGCTTCCCCCGGCAGACGTGCGTCGCTACGACGTCAGAACGCGCGTGGATTCGATCAGCGCCGGCGCGGGATACGTCTGGGCAACCGGTTCGCTCGACGGGAACGTGCAGCGGATCAATCCCGGCTCGAAGCGGCCGATCGCCGTCGAGACCGCCGGATTCCCGACAGACGTGAGCGCAGGCGAGGGCGCCGCCTGGCTCGCGCTGGCAGACGGGGGCGCGATCCAGAGGGTCACGGGGACCGAGGGGGCTGGTCAGCCGATCAGGGCGGCCGGCTTCCCCTTCCAGGTCGCCGCCGGCGAGGGTGCGGTGTGGGCGATGTCCCGGACCTCGGTCGAGCGGATCGATCCGAGCACCGAGGAGGTCGGCGAACCACTTGAGTTGGGCGGGGATCTCGCCTCGATCGCCGCTGGCGAGGGCGGCGTCTGGGTCGTGCGCGGCGGCGAAGAGATCGTGAAGCTCAACCCCTCCGACGGCTCCGAGCTGGAGTCAGCAGAGATCCCAGGCGCGTTCAACGTCACGGCAGGCGAGTCCGCCGTCTGGGCCCTTGGAGCGCGAGGAGGTGACGGCCCGGCCACCCTGAGCCGAATCGACCCCTCGGGCGCGGTGGCGGGCGACTCGATCGCGGTCCCCGGGGCCGTAGACGTAGCGACGGGCCTCGGGTACGTCTGGGTCATTTTCAAGGGCGGTCTACTGAGCCGGTATGACCCCGCCACCGGCGTTGGGCTGGATCTCAGGCCGATCGAGGTGGGCGCGGAACCCCTCTCCGTCACCGTGGCCAAGGGCGCGGTCTGGGTAGCGGGGGGCGACGGCGTCGTCTATAGGGTTACCCGTCTCTGATGGCTCCTCGCAAGACAGCCCCGCGCGGCGGCATCGACCTCGGCGGCACGAAGATCCAGACCGTCGTCGTCAACGCGAGCAACCAGGTCCTCGGCGAGGCGCGGCGGCCGACCCCGACGAAGGGCGGACCGCAGGACGTGGCCGATGAGATGGCCGCGTGCCTGCGCGAGGCGGCGGAGGCGGGCGGCGTCGACGTCGCGAAGCTCACCGGCGTCGGCATCGGCTCCCCCGGCGACGCGAACGAGAAGACCGGCGTGGTCTCGGGTGCGAAGAACCTCCCCGGCTGGGACGGCGAGTTCCCGCTGGCGGACGTCCTGTCGAAGGACCTTGGCGCCCCGGTCAAGGTCGGCAACGACGTCCAGGTGGCGGTCGAGGGGGAGTTCCACCTCGGCGCCGGCAAGGACGACAAGACGGTCCTCGGCGTCTGGTGGGGCACGGGAGTCGGCGGCGGCCTTGTTCTCGACGGCAAGCCCTGGCTCGGCCGCGGCGCGGCCGGCGAGATCGGCCACATGGTCGTCAAGGAGGGCGGTGCGCACTGCCCGTGCGGGAACCGGGGCTGCATGGAGGCATACGCGGGGCGCATGGCGATGGAGGCCAGGGCCCGCAAGGAGCACGAGTCGGGGACCAAGACGGACCTGTTCAAGATCATGAAGGAGCGCGACCGCGACCGGCTGACCAGCGGCGTTTGGGAGCGCGCGCTGAAGAAGGGTGACAAGCTTGCCGAAGAGCTGGTCGACCGCGCGATCGTCGCGCTGGGCGCAGGGGTCGCGTCAGCCGTGAACCTGATCGACCCCGACACCGTGATCCTCGGAGGCGGCCTCGGAGTTCGCTTCGGCGAGACCTACGGCCCGAAGATCCAGAAGCAGATGCACAAGCACCTGTTCCTGAAGTCGAAGCCCCCGAACTTCGAGGTTGCGGCGCTCGGTGACCTGGGCGGCGCGATCGGCGCCGCGCTGCTGGTCAAGAAGAAGAGCTGAACTCGATCTCGCGGAGCACCTTGGCGGGCGCCCCCGCCGCGACCACCCCTGAGGGCAGGTCCTTGGTGACGACCGAGTTGGAGCCGATCACCGTGCGCTCGCCGATCTCGACGCCGCCGGTCACTACGCAGTGCACGCCGAACCAGCAGTTGGAGCCGATGCGGACCGGGCCGCGCGGTGTGAATCCCTGGTGGGTGATCGGCACGTCCGGGTCGTCGTAGCGGTGGTCGGCGTCGCCGACGAAGCAGTGGTTGGCGAACATCACGTGGTCGCCGATCTCGATCAGCTCGTGCGCGGCCAGCATCGTCTCGCGGTTCAGGAAACAGCCCTCGCCGATCCGGATCCTGGCCTCGGGCGCCAGGGTCAACCAGCACCCGGGCTCCAGCAGGGTCCCCTCGCCGATCTCGAGCCGCCCCTCGTCGAGCGCCTCGAGGATCTCGCCCTCGAATGGCTCGCGGACGAAGAATCCGCCCTCGGCCGCGTGCTCGTGGACGCGGCGGCGGCGCTCGGGGTCGCGGTTTCGCTCGTACCAGTCCCGCTTCTGCTCCCACAGCTTCTGCTTCTCCGGCGAGGTCACCCGCGAAGCCTGCCACAGAAACATCACCCGACTCGGGTGATGCCGAAGGGTCCCTCTCGACTACGGTGCGCGAATGCAGCGCAGGAAGACCGTCGCCGCACTCATCGTCTTCGCGTCGCTGCTCGCGTTCCTGAGCGTCTTCTCGATCTGGGCCAACCGCCAGCTGCTCGAGACCGACAACTGGGTCGAGACCAGCTCCGAGCTCCTCGAGGACGAGGAGATCCGCACCCAGCTCGCCAACTTCATGGTGGACGAGCTCTACACGAACGTCGACGTCCAGGCCGAGCTCGCGACGGCGCTCCCGCCCCGCCTGCAGCCGCTGGCCGGCCCGGCGGCCGCCGGCCTCCGACAGCTGACCGACCGGCTCGCCAACGAGGCGCTCCAGCGCCCGAGGGTCCAAACGGCCTGGGAGAACATCAACCGGGCCACCCACGAGAAGCTGATCGAGGTCGTCGAGGACGACTCTGACGAGCCCGTGGTGCTCGACCTCGGAGACATCCTCACCGAGGTCGGCGCGAACGCCGGCATCGACGTCGCGGACAAGCTTCCCCCCGACGCCGGCGAGATCGAGATCCTGCCCCCCGACGAGCTCACGACCGCCCAGAAGGGCGTCAGCCTCGTCAAGGACCTCGCGCTCTACCTGACTCTCCTCGCCCTCGGCCTGTTCGCGCTGGCGGTCTATCTCGCCAAGGGCTGGCGCCGCGAGGCGCTCCGGGCCGTCGGCTTCGCGTTCATCGTCGTCGGGCTCGCGGTCGGGCTGGCGCGCTCGCTCGGCGGGGGTGTGGTCGTCGACTCGCTGGCCTCAACGGCCGCGGTCGAGCCGGCGGTGCAGGACACCTACGACATCGGGACCGGCCTGCTGTCCGACGGCGCCGGCGCGATGATCTTCTACGGGATCTTCATGGTGCTCGCCGCGTGGCTCGCGGGGCCGACCGGGATCGCACGTTCGGTCCGCCGCACCCTCGCCCCCGCGCTCGAGAACCGCGCGGTCGCCTACGGCCTGATGATCGCCATCCTCGCCATCCTCTTCTGGTGGGCGCCGACCGAGGGGTTCAAGCGCCTGCCGATCTCGATCCTGATCATCATCGGATTCATCGCCGCCTTCGAGGTGCTCAGGCGCCAGACCGTGCGGGAGTTCCCCGGCGAGACCTGGGAAAAGGCCTCGGAGCGGATTCGCGCGGGCGCCAAGTCCGTGACGCAGCGCAGCGCCGATTAGCCGGCGCACCGCGTCCCCTAGAGTCCGCGGCATGCGAATTGGGGGACCGGTTCTCGCCGTTGCGGCGGCTTCAGCGCTTCTGCTTCCCGCCTCGGTGCACGCCGGGGCCGAGCAGGCTGATCAGCGCCTGGAGAAGTCCCTCAGCGCATTCGTCGCGACCCCCGACGGCCCCCCGGGGGTCGGAGTCGTCGTTCAGCGAGGAGAGGACCTCCGGTACCACACCGCGGGACGGGCGAAAGCCGACTCGCCGAAGCCATTCCGCCTCGACGACCACATGCGCATCGCAAGCGTCACCAAGGCCTTCACTGGCGCGGTGGCCCTGAAGCTGGTCGAGCGCGGCAAGCTCTCGCTGAACGACACCATCGGGAAGCTGCGACCGGAAATGCCCCAGGAGTGGCACCCGATCACGCTCCGGCAGATGCTCTACCACACGAGCGGCCTGCCCAACTACACCGCCACCGCCGCCTTCCAGATGTACTTCGTGGACCACCTCGCGGACTACATCTCCCCCGCAGCAGGTGATCGGCTTCGCCGCCACGGAGCCGCTCGAGTTCACCCCGGGCACGCGATACGAGTACTCGAACACGGGAACGTTCGTCGTCGGGCTGATGATCGAGACCGTGACCGGCCGCTCCTATGCCCGGAACCTGACCGACCTGGTCCTGAAGCCCCTCGGGATGAGCGAGACCACCCTCCCGTTCACCACGCCGGCGCTTCCCAAGCCGTTCATTCGCGGCTACGTGTTCGCGGGACCCGGCGAGCCCCAGGAGAACGTCTCTCAGCTGATCAGCCCGTCCGGCGTGTGGGCAGCGGGCGGGATCATCTCGACCCCGCGCGACCTCAACGTCTTCGCTCGCGCTTGGGGCGGCGGCAGCATCCTCGACAGGCCGGCGGTGCGCCGGGCCCAGACCCGCTTCCTCCCGCCGTTCAGCGGCGGCGAACCGATCGGCCCCGGGCAGAATCGAAGCGGCCTCACGCTCTACCGGTACCGCACCCCGTGCGGGGACGTGTTCGGCCACAGCGGCAACTTTCCCGGCTTCACGCAGTGGATGGCCTCCTCGCTGGACGGAACCCGGTCGACCGTGGTCTCGACGAACCTTCAGCTGAACCAGCCCGACACCGGGCCTCAGGACGAGTTCCGTGCGCTGCGGCGCATCTTCCAGCGCGCCGCATGTGCAGCGCTGGCCGACTAACGGCTAGTCCTTCTCGCGCGGGCTCGGCAAGCTCGGCGCGCCGCCGATCATGTTCTGGAACCGCTCCCAGCGGCGGTCGTGCTTTCGCTGGCGCGCCTCGGCCTTCTCCAGCCTCTTGCTGCCCTCCGGGTAGCGGCGCTTCGCCCAGAACGATCCCGGCTGGGCCAGGCGAATCGCCGCGACCATGCCCACGAAGGGGATGAACATCCCGCCGACTGTCGACCAGACCTTGCCCTTCAGCGCCGCGATCGTGCAGAAGGCGATCACCGTTCCGAGCGACAGGAGCACCCCCGGGAGGTTGTCCTCCTCGGTCACCGGGACGAACCCGAGCAGCAGGGCGCCCGCGATGATCGCGGCGAAGATCACCGCGTCGACGGAGCGCCGCCCCTCATCGGACCAGTAGACGTCCTCGAGGTAGAGCCAGAGGGCGAACTCGTCGAGGGTGAGGCCCGCTCCGATCCCGAACAGGGCGGCGAGGATCTCCAGCCACGGACTGTCGGGCTGAAGCGCGAAGACGAGGAAACCCGAGAGCAGGAGCAGGACGATCCCGAACACCAGGTGGTGAATGTGCAAACCGCCCGGGGCAACGTTGCCGGGCCACCAGGAGACCTCGGCCCGGATCATCCGAGTGCTGAACCTGATGAACGCGAACGAGAGAAGCATCGCGGCAAGCAGGATGAGGCCCGAACGCTGCTGCTGGGAGTCGAGAAGCTGCCCGCCGCCGAGGTCGATGTTCAGCTCGGCGATCGGCACCGAACGACCCTAACGGAAGGCGCCGGGCGTGCCCGGCGCCGGTTCAGCAGCCGGCGCCGCCGGGAGAGCGCGTGTACTGGCCGCCGTCGATCACGAAGGAGGTCGCGCTGGTGGCGAAGACCTGAGCAGTTTGGGTCCCCTGTGGCTGGGCCGTGCCGGCATCGCTCTGCCACTGGTCGACGGTGAAGGAGAGAGTCGCGGTGCCCTGTGCCACGTTGGCCGCGGTGAACTTCCAGGTGCCGGCAAGGCGATCGACGAACGTACTGCCGGTAATCGAGTCGTTGAGCTCGAAGCGCCCGGAGTAGGTGGCGTTCCTGCAGAACGCGAGGAAATTGCTGAAGGAGCGGTTGCAGTTCGTGGTGCTGGTGCAGCCGCTTGCGCTGAAGCTCGAGCCGGCGAACAACGCAGTCGCCTGGTCGATGTCGCTACTGCCGCCGCCGCCCTTCTTGCACTTGCCCTTCTTCGCGGCCGCGGACGCCTCGGACTTCTTGCCCTTCTTGCCGCACTTCTTCTTCTTCGCCGCCGAGGCGGTCGGGCCGCCGGCGGGCGAGGCCGCAGCCTGCGCGGCGATCTGGGTCGCGCCCGCGCAGACGGCGAGGCAAAGTCCGATGGAAACGAGGCAACGCTTCATCGCCGCCAAAGCTAGCCGAGAGCGGAGCCCCTGCCAATAGGGTGCCCACCCTAGGTTTTCGCCCTACCGGATTTCCACCAGGGACCTAGGCGGCCGCAGCGGTTCGCTTGCGCGAGGTGCGGCGGACCTGGATCTCGGGCTCCACCAGCCCGTCGAGGAACTGCCCCGTGTAGGACTCCGGCGTCGCGGCGACCTGCTCGGGGGTGCCCGTGGCGAGCACACGGCCTCCACCCTCCCCGCCCTCGGGACCGAGGTCGACGATGTGGTCCGCCGTCTTGATCACGTCGAGGTTGTGCTCGATCACGACAACCGTGTTGCCCGCGTCCACGAGCCTGTTCAGGACGTCGAGCAGCCGCTGGACGTCGGCGAAGTGCAGCCCCGTGGTCGGCTCGTCGAGGATGTACAGGGTCTCCCCCGTCGCCACCTTGGAGAGCTCGGTCGCCAGCTTCACCCGCTGGGCCTCGCCGCCCGAGAGCTGGGTGGCCGGCTGGCCGAGGCGGATGTAGTCGAGCCCCACGTCGTTCAGCGTCCGCAGGCGCCGCGCGATCTTCGGGATGTCCGCGAAGAACTCGACCGCCTCGGACACCGGCATCTCGAGCACGTCCGCGATCGACTTGCCCTTGAACCGGACCTCGAGCGTCTCGCGGTTGTAGCGCTTGCCGTGGCACTGCTCGCAGGGGACGTAGACGTCGGGCAGGAAGTGCATCTCGATCTTGATCTGGCCGTCGCCGCGGCAGACCTCGCAGCGCCCGCCCTTGACGTTGAAGCTGAAGCGGCCGGGCTTGTAGCCGCGCGCCCGGGCCTCGCGGGTCTGCGTGTAGAGCTGGCGGATGTGGTCGAAGACGTTGGTGTAGGTCGCCGGGTTCGACCGCGGCGTCCTGCCGATCGGCGACTGGTCGATGTTGATGATCTTGTCCACCTGCTTGATGCCGTCGATCCGGTCATGGGTCCCGGGCCGCATCTTCGCCGCGTGCAGCCGGTTCGCGACCGCCGGGTAGAGCGTCTCGTTGACCAGGGTGGACTTGCCCGAGCCGGAGACCCCCGTGACACAGCAGAAGACCCCGAGCGGGATGCTCACGTCGATCCCCTTCAGGTTGTGCTGGGCGGCGCCGTGGACGACTAGCTCGCCGCTGGGCTCGCGCCGCTCCTCGGGGACGGGTATGGACCGCTTCCCCGCCAGGTACTGGCCGGTCAGCGAGGCCGGGTCTGCCTTGACCTGCTCCGGGGTCCCCTCGGCGACGACGTGCCCGCCGTGCTCGCCCGCGCCGGGGCCCAGGTCCACCAGGTGGTCGGCCGAGAGCATCGTTCCCTCGTCGTGCTCGACGACGATCACCGTGTTGCCGAGGTCGCGCAGCCGCTGCAGCGTCCCGATCAGCTTCTCGTTGTCGCGCTGGTGCAGCCCGATCGAGGGCTCGTCGAGGATGTAGAGGACGCCGACGAGGCTGGACCCGATCTGGGTTGCGAGCCTGATCCGCTGCGCCTCGCCGCCCGAGAGCGTCCGGGCCGACCGGGCCAGGTTGAGGTAGCCGACGCCGACGTTGTCGAGGAACGTGAGGCGCTCGTTGATCTCGCGCATCAGCATGTCGGCGATCTGGCGCTCGGTCGCGGTCAGGTCGAGGCCACCGATCCACTCGAGCGCGGCCGTCGCCGAGAGCTCGCAGTACTCCGAGATCGAGATCCCGCCGACCTTGACCGCGAGGCTCTCGGGCCGCAGCCTCGCGCCGTCGCACTGGGGGCAGTCGCGCTCGGCCATGTAGCCCTCGACCCGCTCGCGGACGTTGTCCGAGTCAGTCTCGTCGTACCGGCGCTCGAGGTTGTTCACGATCCCCTCGAAGCGGACGCTGTACGAGCGCCGCCGGCCGAAGCGGTTCGTGTAGCTGACCTTGTGCCGATCTTCGCCCGTCCCGAACAGGAACACCTGTCGCTCGTCGTCGGTCAGGTCCTGCCAGGGCTCGTCGATGTCCACCTTCTTCGACTTGGCGACCGCCTCGATCAGCCTGCGCCAGTAGCGCGAGTGCCCGGTGCGCCACGGCTGCAGTGCTCCCTCCGAGAGCGAAAGCGTCGGGTCGGGCACCACCAGGTCGGGATCCGACGACGCGCTGGAACCCGAGCCCGTGACAGCGGTCGCATGCGCCGTGCGGCGAGTTGAAGGAGAAGATCCGCGGCTCGAGCTCGGGGATCGAGGTCCCGCAGTTGAGGCACGCGAAGCGCTCGGAGAAGGTGAGCCGGTCGGCGAGGTCGGAGGGGAGCTGGCCGGCGCTCTTGGCGCCGGTGCTCAGCTCGCCCGCACCGGCCTGTTTGTCGCCCGCCTTCAGGACGTCGATCTCCACGACGCCACCCGCGAGCGCCCGCAGCCGCCTCGACCGATTCCGAGAGGCGGCGGCGCAGGTCCTGCTTCATCACCAGCCGGTCGACGACGACCGAGATGTCGTGCTTGTACTTCTTGTCGAGCTTGATGCCCTCGTCAAGGCGCCTGATCTCGCCGTCGACCCGGGCGCGGCTGTAGCCCTCGAGGCGGAACTGCTCGAACTGCTTCTCGTACTCGCCCTTGCGCCCGCGGACGACGGGCGCGCTGACGATGAACCGCGTTCCCTCGGGCAGCGTCATCACGCGGTCGGTGATCTGCTCGATCGACTGCCCCTCGATCGGCTCGCCGCACTCGGGGCAGTGCGGGTGCCCGACCCGCGCCCAGAGCAGGCGCAGGTAGTCGTAGATCTCGGTCACCGTGCCGACGGTCGAGCGCGGGTTGCGCGAGGTGGTCTTCTGGTCGATCGAGATCGCCGGCGACAGCCCCTCGATCGAGTCGACGTCCGGCTTCTCCATCAGACCCAGGAACTGGCGCGCGTAGGAGGAGAGCGACTCGACGTAGCGCCGCTGGCCCTCGGCGTAGATCGTGTCGAAGGCGAGGCTCGACTTGCCGGACCCCGAGAGGCCGGTCATGACGATCATCGCGTTGCGAGGAAGGTCGAGGTCGACGCCCTTGAGGTTGTGCTCGCGGGCACCGGAGATGACTATGCGATCAGAGGGCGGCACTGGTTCGATTGTAGAGCGGCGAACAGATGTTCCCTACGTCTTCCGAGCGACCGGAAGTAGCTACTTTCGCTTCTTCCCCGACCTTCCGCGCTGAACCCGCTCGCACGACTTCGCGACGCGGTCGCTCCGGCTTGCGAACGCCCTGTCCCGGCCTTTCCCGCACTTCAGGACGTCCAGCCCGCGGCCTCCCTTGAGGGTGTCGTTCCCCGGGCCGCCCGAGACCACGTCCGGCCCGCCGCGCCCGAAGACGCAGTCGTCGCCGGCGCGCCCGCGCAGCTTCTCGGGCCTCCCCGAGCCGAGGATCCGCTCGCCCGCCGCCGTGCCGCTGATGTTCCGGCGAGCCTTCTTTCCCGGCCTCGCGAGGGTGGGGCAGCGCGACGGCGCGCAGCCGTTGTGCAGCGGTGCCCGACGGCGCGACCGTGACCGTCACGTCCGCCGCTCCCGCGCACGGCTGGACCGTGAGCGTCCGCGCCCCCGGCTGGGAGGTGACCTGGCCGCCGTCGATCTCGACCGCGTATCCCGAGGGGTAGTGGCGGGCGGGAAGGGCGATCTCGGAGGTTGACGCAGCCTGGGCCGGGTCGGAGAACGCGGTCCCGTTCGGCCCGGTCGTCGAGTAGGCGAGCTTGAAGGTCTTCGACCCCGGCTCGAACGACCACGACGTCGGCGTCCCCGCCACGACCTGCGGGTACGGCCGGGCGAGGACGTCCATCGCGGGCTGCTTGATGTTGGCCGGGGACGGGGGCTGGTCGAGGTCGAGGATCAGGCTGGTCGCGGGGTTGTCGTCGCCGGCGAAGACGTTCGAGTAGGTCCAGTAGTGCCAGCCGACCATGCTGCGGTCGGCGGCCGCGGCCAGGCGCTCCATCGTCGCGGTGCTGTCGGTGGCGCCGAACTCCGTCATCAGGGGAGCGCTGCCCGTGGCGGCGCTGTGCGCGAGGGCATTGGCGAAGGTCCTCTGCTCCTCGGCGTCGCACCCGGCGGTGCCTCCGCCCGCCCCCTCGTTGAAGCAGTAGTTGTGGAAGCTGAGCGCGGTGTTCGGGTCCGCCGGGTTCCGGTGGCCGGTGGGCCGGCCGTAGTCGAAGTTCAGGTTCGGCTCGTAGAACGCCAGGCCGCCGGGGTCGCCCGCCCGAATCCCGGCCACCGCGCGGTCGGTGAAGTCGCTCAGCAGCGTGGCGTCGAACTCCCCGGGTCCCGCGCACGCGTCGTCCTGGTAGCACGGGCCCCAGTTCGTTCCGGGCCACGGCTCGTTGAACACGTCGTACCCGAGCAGCCTCGAGTTGCCCGCCAGCTCGGCGGCCAGCCGCCTCAGCCCCTCCGCGTAATGCGACTGGAGCGGGTCGCCGTCGGGAGCATCCACATTCGCCCAGAAGTTGTCGAAAGCGCGCTGCAGCGCGGGGTTGCCGAAATACCCGAGGGGGAACGGCTGGTTCGTGTTCGCGAGGCCGTCGTCGTCAGCCATCCAGTCCGGCAGCCCGTTGCCGCGGTAGCGGTCGGTGAACTGGTCCTGGTGCACGTCCGCGAGCACGAACAGGCCGTTGTCCCCGGCGACCTGAGCCTCGTCCGCCAGCGCCGAGAGGAACGCCTGGTCGTAGGTGTCCGGTGCCGGCTCGATCGCGGCGTAGCCGAATCCCAGCCGGACGCTGTTGAAGCCCTCCGAGGAGAGGTAGGCGGCATCGTCGGCCCCCCACCCCACATCGGACGGGAGATTCGGGGTGCGCTTGGTGACCATGTTCACCCCGTGCAGGACCACGACGCGGCCCTGGGAGTCCACCAGCCACCGGCCGGAGCTCTCGATCGGCTCGCTGGGCGCGGCCGCAGCCTGCGCAGCCGGGATCACGGCCAGCGCCAAGATCGCAGCCGCGCCGGCGCGCCGGAGGAACCCCACTACTTGCCGGCGCGGGCGAGCACGTCGTCGAGCAGCGCGGAGCGATCCCCCGCGCCGAACTTCGACTCGAGCTCGGATTCGATCTCGTCGCGGGCCGCGCCGTCGAGCGCGAGCTTCATGGCAGTCAGGCGGGCAGCCGCGTCGTCGCCGTTCCCCTCGGCGCTGATCTGGGGGCCGGGGGCAGGCGGACCGGGCGGACCGGGGTCCGGCGCCGGATCGGGGGGCGCCGGATCGGGAGAAGGCGGGTCGGGCATCGGGTCCGGGGTCGGCGTGGGCGGCGGTGGGGTCTCGCCCGCCAGCTCGCGAAGAGCTGACTGCGCGCGCTCGATTCGCTCGCGGGCCTGCGACTCGGCCTCGTCGCGAATCCGGGCCGCGTCGGCCTCGGCATCGGCGACGATCTTCGAGGCGCGCTCCTCGGCCTCGCTCACCACGCTCTCGGCGTGGCGCTCGGCGTCCGCGACGATCTCGCGCACCTGGCCTGCAATCTCCTCCGCCTTGCTCACGCTCGCGAGATTACCGCCTGAAGAGCCCGCCCGATGCGGCTCAGCCGGCGCTCCAGCTCACTTCTTCTTTTTCTTCTTCTTTTTCTTGCAGGTCGCCGCGGCCGTCCCGATTCGCTTCTTCTTTTTCTTCTTCGCCTTCGTGCAGGTGGTGGCGGGGGTCGTCCCGTTCTGGTTCGAGCCGTTTTGATTCGTCCCGTTCTGATTCGTCCCGTCCGGAGGCACGACCGGGACGGCGTTGAAGGTCGCGGTGACGGTCTCGTCGGCGCCGAGTGTCTGGGTGCAGGTGGTGCCCGAAGGGCTGTCGCAGCCGCTCCATCCCGCGAATGTCGAGGCTCCCACCGGTGCCGCGGTGAGCGTGACCACGGTCCCGTTCGGGACCGTTTCGCTGCAATCGCCACCGCAGCTGATGCCGGTGCCGGTCACGGTTCCGGCGCCGGTCCCGCCCTTCGCCACGGTCAGGAGGCGCGGCGGCGGCGGGTCGATCTCAACCGCCCCGATGTCACAGCGGCCCGCGAGCGGCCTAGCGACGCCGCGCTGATCAGCAAGCGCGCAGCTGGCGCCCGGGCCGGCCAAGTAGCCCGTGTTGAGGGCCAGGCTTCCGAACGCGGGCGCGTGGGTCAGCGACCTGCCGCCGTTGCTCGCCAGTGCGCCGAGGCCTGCTGAGAGAGGTGCGGCGTTGGTGCCGACCTGGTCGCCGGTCGTCGCGTTGAAGGTGCAGCCCCCGGCGGTCCCGATCAGGTTGTGCCCATTCGAGAAGACCGAGCCGCCGCAGTCGCGTTGGTCGCCACCCGAGGCGTCGGAATTGCCGGCGACAATCGAGTTGCTCGGCTGGAAGCCGCCGAAGAGGCCACCGCCCCCGGCCCCGGGGGCGTTGCTGGCCGTGTTCAGGGTGACCGTGCCGTTGTTGAGCACCGGCTGGCCTGCGACCTGGGTCGCCATCCCGCCCCCGTTGGCGTTGGCGTCATTGCCGGAAACCGTGACGTTCTCGAGGATGCCGCTCGCGGCGGAGGTGAAGGAGGCCCCTCCTCCGTCAGTACCGGCGTGGTTGCCGCTGAGCGTCAGGTTTCGGGCGATGAGCTGGCCCGCGCTGAGCAAGCCGCCCCCGGCGGCGGGCGTGAAGCCTGCCCGCAAGCTGACGCCATCGAGAATCGCTGACGCGACGCCCGGATGAATCTGCATGACGCGATCGCCGGCCAAGCCGCCGTCGATCGCCGTCGGGCTGGTACCCGTCCCGAGAATCGTCAGGGAGTTGTCGGGGGGCGTGGCGGCACCGATGTCGGGATCCTTGGGAAGCAGGTCGAGGTCGCCCAGGCTGTTGGTGTCGTCGACGCCCGTGCGAGTGAGGCCGTAGCCACCGGCGGGCACATTGATCGTGTCCCGTGCGCCGCCGCTGCCGGCCGGGCAGCCGCCGAACGCCTGGTTGAGGTTGGTGGCGGTGACCGCCTCCCGCAGCGAGCAGGTCCCCGCGAACTGGGTGGCGTTGAAGTCGTCGGCGGTCGTTCCGACAGCCATGGTCTGCGCTCCGGCCGCCACACCATCGACAGCGCCGACGTCGCATCGGCCCTCCTGGGGCCTGGCGGTCCCGCGCGCGTCCGTCGCCTCGCATGCGGTCTCCGGTCCCGTTCCCGGATAGCCGCGATTGATCACCGGGCTCGTCCGCGCCGCGAGCGGCAGGCGGGTGAGGACGTTGCCGCCGTTGTCGGCGAGAGCCGCGAGGTTGGCCGGAATCCGGCTGGCATCGGTGCCCCTGATGTCGGTCGCCGGCTGGGTCGGGAACCCGGTGGTGCAGCCATCACCGGTACCGGTGATGTTGTAGCCCCCGGAGGTGAAGAAACCCACGCAGTCGTGCTTGCGTGCGTTGATGATCGGCAAGGTGTCGGTGTTGTCGGCGACGATCGTGTTGGCTCGCTCGATGACCCCGCCCGGGCTGTTGTTCGCCAGGCCGCCTCCCCCGCCGCCCGCGACGTTCCCGACCACCGTGCTGTTCCGGATCCCGTGTGCCGCCCCGTTGACGTTGTTGGCGCCCGCATAGGCCATACCGCCGCCGCTGCCCGCCGCGCTGTTGCCGGAGAGCGTCACGTTTTTGAAGCCGAAGAAGGACTGGCTCGAGTAGACGCCTCCGCCATCGCCTGCCGCGGTGTTCCCGTCCACCGTCACGTTGTTGAGAAAGAGCCTGCCGGTGCCGTCGTGCAGGATGCCGCCGCCGTTGCCGCCGTTGGAGGAGGCGTTGCCGCCGCTCAACCGGATGCCGGTGATCGTCGTCGAATCGGAGACGTCGCTGAGAATGTGAAGGACACGATCGCCGCAGGTGGTGCAGGCGACCGAGACCTGCCCCGGACCCGCCTGGCTTCCGTCGATCACCAGCGGGCCGCCCGCATTGCCGTTCGGAGCGGTGATGTCGAGGTCGCCATCCTGGTCGTTGTCCTCGCCGAACTGGCCGGTCAGTGCCAAGGGATAGTTCCCCGGCGGGACGCTGATCAGGTCGACGTTCGCCCCTCCCTGACCGACAGGGCAGCCCGTCACCACGACGTTGAAGTTGGCGGTCTGGATCGCCTCGCGGAGCGAGCACCCGGTCTCACCCGGGGCTCCGTTGATCTCGTCGGAGGTGATGTTGACCGGGATGAAGCTCGCGCTCGCGGACGGGACGAACCCGACCAGGGCGATCGCGGCGATGCCGAGCGTCAATCTGAGGCGTGCATTACGCATCTGCTTCTCCCTTGGTGGCCTTGTCGAGGGTCTCCATCCACTTCTCGATCTGGGGCCCGACCGCGGAGAGGTCGGATACCCGGACCCGCTCGTGGGTGCTCAGGTTCTCGAGCGTCGAGGGGCCGTCGGGCTGGATCTGGACGACGAACGTGAAGCGATTCACTTGCGCTTCTTCTTCGACTTCTTCTTCGCCTTGACGCACTTGCCGTTCTTCACCTTCTGGCCGCGCTTGCACTTGACGAACGGCGGGGGCGTGTCGATGGGCGTCAGCGGCGTCGCCGGGATGACCGGTGTGATCGGCGCCGGGGTGCAGGGCGTCGCGCCGAGCGAGAAGCAGGCGGTGTTGTCCGCGAGCAGGTCCCCGCCGGCGTTGTTGAAGTTGCCGCCGACGTGGAGGTTGCCGTTGAAGATCGCGAGCCCGGCGGCCCCGACGCTGCCGGTGGTCAGCGGGCCGTCGCCGGCTCCGTTGTGGCCGAGCGTGTCCCAGCAGGTCTCGGGGGGGCCGGGCGTATTGTCAACCGGCGTGCACGAGGCGTTGAACCGTTGGACCTTGTCGGCCAGCGGCTCTCCGTTCGCGTCCTGCCAGTGCCCGGAGGCGTAGACGCTCGAGCCCACGGTGGTCAGCGCCTGGATGTCCGCGTCCCCCATCTGCGTTGCATCGAAGTAGCCGTTGGTCCCGGCGTCGTCCTGGCCCACTGAGCTCCATCCCCCCAAGACATCGGCCGAGTTGGTGTTCCACCTGGCCATTTGGTCGGAGTTCGCATCGCCGGCGAAGTCGAATTCATCGGTGCCGACGTAGAGGTCGGTGCCGAGGATCGTCATCGCGGTGACGGGGCCGCAGTTGCCGACCCCTCCCGTTCCGCTGGCCACGGAGTTGTAGTTGGGCGGCGCGTACCTGACGACGGTGTCGGCGGTGCCGACGCCGTCCCAGTCGCAGAAGCCGCCGCCCACCCATAGGTTTCCGGCGTTGTCGGTCACGAGCGACCGGACGCCTCCGGTTTCGGTGTCGTTGGGGGTGATCTCGATGATCGCGCCGCCATTGACGGTCAGGTCGCACTTGAACAGCTCATCGGCCCCGTCGCTGGCGGCCCCAGCCGAACCCCAGTTCTGGCCGTCACCTCCGACGAACAGCGTCGTACCGATGATCTTCAGGGCCCGGACGTTGCCGCCGCCCACAGCGCCGGGATCGCAGAGCTGCTGCCAGCCGGCCCCCGTGTTGTTGGTGTCCCACATGGCGAGGTTGTCGGGCTTGCCACCGGGGCCGTCATCGAAGGAGCCGCCCGCGTAGATCCTCCCCGTAGCGGGGTCGTACTCGAGCGACAGGACCTCGTTGGCGTTCATCAGCGCCTCGCCGGGCGTCCCGGCGTCAGCGCGAAGCGGGCTCCAGGAAGTGCCGTTCCAGATGGCGACGCCATCGTCGAAGACCGTGTTGCCCGCCGCCTGTCCTGCCCCGGTGAAGGTTCCGCCGGCGATCAGCTTGCCGGGCATGTCCGTGCTCAGCACGTTGACCTTGGCGTTGAGCCCCGAAGTGGTGGGCGTCGTCTGCCCGAGGTGGTCCCATCCGCCCGGCCCGAGGGCCGTGGCCGACCCGGTCAGCGAAAGGACGAATGCGGCGGAGAGGCCGACGGCGATAAGGGAGCGGATTGCGTTGCGCATCGTGGTCTGCCTCTTTCGTTGGAGGACCGAAGCTGGCCCCGAACGTACGGGCGACCGCTTATCGCCCGCACATCACGCCGTCGACCTCCCCTCGGGGCCGGTCAGACGGGCTCGCCCGCGAGGATGCGGGCCTGGAGGCGCGAGGTCGCCGTGGCTGGCTCGATGCCCAGCTCGTCCACCAGCGCCCGCCTGCACTCGAGGTACTGGCGCAGCGCGCGACCGTTGCGCCCGGCCCGGGCGTAGGCCGTGATCAGGGCGCAGTGGCCGCCCTCGTTCAGCGGGTCGAGGTCGACGAGATCGCGTGCGACGGACGCGGCTTCGACGTTCTCCCCCGCGTGCTCGTAGATCTCGACGAGGCTCGCGAGCACCTCTGTGTACTGGTCGATCAACCGCTCGCGGTAGGCGGCGGCCCAGTCGGAGTAGCGCTCCTCCGGCAGTGGCTCGCCGCGCCACAGGTCGCGTGCTCTCTCGAGCAGGCTGCGGCGGTCGTCGCCGGATTCGGCCAGGGCTGCTGCGGCAGAGTCCTGAAACTGCTCCGCGTCAATCCGATCGCGGGCACCAAGCGACAGCCGATAGCTTCGATCGGCGCTCTCGAGCACGCTCCCCTCCGCGCCTGGCGGATCCAGTACTCCCCTCGCCCGGGACGCCGCCACCTGCAGGCTCTTTCGGGCGCTCGATACCGACAGGTCCGGCCACAGGGCATCGAAGATCAGGTCCTCTGGCACGGGTTCGCCGCTGTGGACGAGCAGCAGCCGCACGAGCCGGGCATCGACCGGGCGTTCCCAGTCACCGGCCCGCCACGAGCCTCGGCCAACGGAGAAGGCCCCCAGGAGCTCGAAGCGGAGCGGCGGCAGCGCGCGCGAGAGCTGCTGTGCCGCCCGCGAGGCGGCCGTGGCCAGATCCGGATCGGGGTCGTCGGCGAGCCGCTGCAGATGCTCCAGCGCCGCGGGATCCCCGGATTCGGTCGCCGGCCCGAGCGCGGCCCGCCGCACCTCGGGCAGCGGATGATCGAGGAACGCGACAAGTGGGAGGCCGTCGGGGAAGGCCTCGGCGACCGCCTGCAGAGTCGGTCCGGGGTCGAGGCTCCCCCGCTCGAGGGCGCCCCACAGGACGGGCTGTAGCCGCTCCCACTCCCTGCGCAGGTTGAAGCGCAAGCTGCCCTCCGCATCGTTCCAGAATGCGACCAGGCACTGGTCAGCCGCTTCGGGATCTCCCTCGCTGTGCCGAAGCCACGCGCGAAGAGCCAGCAGGCGCCCGCGGTGAAGCCGGCCGCGGGGGCCTGGCACGAGCTCGTCGACCTGGTCGATCGTCTGCTCCAGGACTTCGTTTGCGCGCTCCAGCCTGCCGACCCCAGCGAGCGCCGGGACGAGGTCGGCGCCGGCCCAGGAGCGGAACAGGATCGGCCCCCCCTTGACGACGGCGAGTGCGCGATCCGCGTATTCGAGCGTGGTCGCGCCATCCCCCCGAAGCGAGGCGACGACCGCGGGGGCGACCTCGGCGATGTAAGCGCGATAGCCCGTCTCGTGGCCCTGGTGCAGCGCGAGCTCAGCCTCGGCTTCGGCAAGGCGGCCGGCCTGGGCGTGGAGAAGCGCGCACCAGGCGTGGGTCGCATCCGCGAGCAGCGGCGCCGACCCCCCTCGCACGATCTCGCGAATCTCGGTCCACAGCCGCAGCGCCTCGTCGGGCTCCCCGCGGTCTCCGACAATGACCGCCACGGCGCCCAGCAGGTGCGGGCGTCGATTGAGTGGGTCGAAGCGCTGGAGCTCGCGGTCGGCTCGGTTGACGATGGCCAAGCTCGCGTCGAGGTCCCCGCGAGGGCCATCCGCGAAGGCGCTGAGCAGCGCATCGAGCGGAGCGATGAAGTCCGACTGAGGGTGGGAACGGGCCGTCTGGGCAAGCTCCTCGGCTTCGTCGAAGCGGGCGAAAGCCGCAAGCACGACCGCGGCGTACATGGCCACCGCAGGCGCGATCGGCCCCGCCGGCTCGGCTTCCGGCTGATCCCAGCCCTCGACGACTTCGTCGAGGATCTCCAACCCGCCGGTTGCGAACAGTGAGTCCACCAACACCGACCGCGCGAACCAGTCGGCGGGGGGATTCGGGCGTTCCCTGAATCCGCGGAGCGAAGCTCGAAGGAGCTCGATCGCCTTGACGTTGTCGCCGGTGGCCCATTCGAGCTGCCCCGCGAGCGACCGCATCGTCGGCAGTGCGCTTTCTTCCGCCGGCAGCAGCGAGAGCCAGCGCCTGATCAGCCCCGGTGAGGACTTGACCAGCACCGGTCCCTCCAGTTCCATCCTCGAGACCGCCTCATGCCACCTCTGCGCCTGGAGCCAGTGCTCGATGGCCTCGATCGGCTCCCCCGCATCGGCCATCACCTGCGCGACGGAGGCGTGCAACCGGCGCAATTCGTCATCACCAAGCTCTGCCTGGAGGCGCTCCAGCAGGAACTCCCTGAGCAGCGGATGGAAGGCGAATGCGTCCTCCCCCTCGGCGCTGCTGCGCACCAGCATCCCGGCCCTCTCGAGGGTCGCCTTGAGCCCCGCCGGCAGGTCCAGCGCTCGAGCCACCTCTGGCGTCACCACCCGCGCCACGCTCGACCGAATCGCGGTCTCGCGCTGGCCGGTGGTGAGCGAGTCGAGCAGCTCCTCCGAGAAGAACGAACGTAGGTCCTGGGCGGAACGCAGGTCGCGGAAGTCAACTTCCTGCAAGTCCGGCTGGGCATCCAGCAGATGCGTGGCCATGAGCGCGATCCCAAGCGGCCAACCCTCGGTCGCGCCCATGACGCCGTCGACCTCCTCGGTCGAGGGATCGTGTCCGCTGCGACGCAGCAACTGCGCGCAGTCCTCGCTGCCGAAGGCGAGATCGGTGGCGGTGAGCTCGGTCAGCCGGCCCGCTGCGCGCGCCCTCGCCACCCGCAGCTCGAGGGGCCGCCTCCCGGCTATCGCCACGTGCAACAACGACAGCTCCGAGCCCACCAGCTCGCTGAGCAGCCGGAGCGAGCCCTCCGCTCCCTCCAGATGTTCGGCGTCATCGAACACGAGCACAAGGGGCTCGACCAACAGCCGGGAGAGATCGGAGAGCAACTCCCGTACGGCTGCGAAGGGATCGACGGCTTCAGGCGGGAAGGCCAGCTGCTCGGCCAAGGCATCGGAGGCGCCGGGCGCCGCGCGAGAGATCGCGTCGAGCAGGCGCTTCAGCAGGACCTCGGGGGCCCGCTCGGTCTCCGAGCAGCTGATCCAGGCGACCGGCGTCTCCCCGTGGTCCAGCGCCTGTTCCAGCAGGGTGGTCTTGCCGTAGCCGGCTCCCGCCGTCAGCAGCACACCGCCCGATGCCAGTGCTTCCGCTACCCGGGCGGAAAGCCTGGTTCGTACGATCTGCCTGCCTTCATCTCCCCCGGGCAAGGCTCTCCGTGTTTGAGTTGCCGTGTGCCCATCCTAATCCGGCTGCCTATCCCCACGCAAGGGCTCGGCTAAGGCGTGCGGTTCGCTGTCCAGCTGACGGGGCCGCTGGCGCAACCGGCGCGGTTGTACCTGAGCGATCCGCTCGCTGTGTCAGTGCCCAGCTGGCCGCTGAGCTCCATGCTGCCGTCCACTTCGCCGCCACTGTTCGTGGTCTGGAGGACAGTCGCAAAGGCGCCGCCGGAAACCGGAGCCGTCGGGACGAGGAAGACCCTGGTCGCCAGTCCCTCCCCTCCGGCGCAGAACACCGTCAGCAGGGGCACGGCGAAGTTGTCCACGCTGGTGGCGCCCGTGCTCACCGAAAAGCTGAGAGCTGTGCCGTTCGAGCTGATCGTGCCGGTCCAATTGCCGGCGGGGCCTCCCGCGGCAGGGCCGTTGCCCGTCTGGCCCTTCTTCTTCTTCTTCTTGCACTTCTTGCCCTTCTTGCACTTCTTCTTGCTCTTGCCCGCCATGGCGGCTCCGGGCGAGCTGCCGGCCGCTGTCGAAGCCGCGGGCACGAGCAGTGCGAGAGCGAGGATGCCTACGAGGGCGAGGTGAACGTTGCAGGGACGGCGCTTGGGCATTCTCGTCCTCCTGGTGGGACGTCGTTCGAATGGACTCATCCCGGCCGACGCTACTCAGGGGCGCTTATCAAATTCGCATCGCGCCGAACCACAGAGCGCGGCCAGGCACGGCGCCCGGCTCAAGGGCCGTCTTCCGTCCTAGCCCTTATCGCGCGAAACGAGCGGTGGGCGGCGCTCGCGGTGCAGGCGGTCGACCTCTTCCAGGACGTCGCGGCGGTTCGCGAACTTGCGCTCGTAGCCGCGGACGGCCTTGAGGACGGTCGGGTCCGCCTTGACCAGCGCCTTGATCACGCCGTCGGTGTCGAGTGCGTCATAGCCCTTGATCGGCTCGTCCTGTCGCATCCAGCGAAGCTTGTCGAACACCGCCGTGCGTGACTCGTGGGCGCGCTCGTATTCGTCGATCCTTTCGAGCTCGACCTGCGAGCGACTGGCCAGAGACGCCACCACCTCGCGGGTCTTGAGGCCGTCGTACCCGGGAACCGGCTCGGTGAGAGCGGTCTTGGCTGTGCTCATGTATGGCTCCGTTCATATGAAGTAGATTTCATGAATCACCAATCAATCTACAGCACAGTCCAAACCGCGCTGGGACTTCCTCACGAACCACTCCCACGTGCTGGTCTGCGTCGCTCGCGATCCCGGCGTGCGCCTGCGCGACATCGCCGCCGCGGTCGGGATCACCGAGCGCGCCGCGCACCGGATCATGTCCGAGCTCGTCGAGGAGGGGTATGTGCTGCGCGAGCGAGAGGGCAGGCGAAACCGCTACGAGGTCAGGGCCGGACGGCCCCTGCCCCACCCGATCGCGGGTCGCCGCGAGGTCGGCGAGCTGCTGGACCTGCTCGTCGACGCTCCCTAGGCCCGGATCGCGTCGAGGTCCGCCCGGAGCTCCTTGAGCTCGTCGCGGATGCGGGCCGCCTCCTCGAAGCGGAGGTCCTCGGCGGCGACCAGCATCTCCTCCTCGAGCTCGACGACCAGCTTCTCGAGCTCCTCGGGGGTCTTGGTCTCGGTCGAGCTGCGCCGGCGGCGGCGCTTCTCGGGGGCCGTGGACTCCATCGCGAGGAACTCGGCCATGTCGGAGATGCCCTTCTTCACGGTGGCCGGAGTGATGCCGTGCTCCTCGTTGTAGGCCAGCTGGATGTCGCGGCGGCGATCGGTCTCGGAGATCGCGACTCGCATCGCCTTCGTCTCCTTGTCCGCGTACATCAGGACCTTCCCCTCGACGTTCCGCGCGGCGCGGCCGATCGTCTGGATCAGCGAGGTCTCGCCGCGGAGGAAGCCCTCCTTGTCGGCATCGAGGATCCCGACCAGGGAGACCTCGGGCAGGTCGAGGCCCTCGCGCAGCAGGTTGACGCCGACCAGCACGTCGTACTCGCCGAGGCGTAGGTCCCGGATGATCTGGATGCGCTCGAGCGTGTCCACCTCGGAGTGCAGGTAGCGGACGCGGAACCCGTGCTCGAGCAGGTACTCGGTCAGGTCCTCGGCCATCTTCTTGGTCAGCGTCGTGACCAGCACGCGCTCGTTGCGCTCGGCGCGGGCGCGGACCTCGTTCATCAGGTCGTCGATCTGGTTCTTGGTCTCGCGGACCTCGACCTCCGGATCGACGATGCCGGTCGGGCGGACGATCTGCTCGACCATCTGCTTCGCCTCGGCGCGCTCCCACGGCCCGGGAGTCGCCGAGCAGAGGACCATCTGCCCGACCCGGTCGAGAAACTCGTGGAACTTCAGCGGCCGGTTGTCGATCGCCGACGGCAGCCTGAATCCGTGGTCCACCAGCGTCGTCTTGCGCGAGAAATCGCCCTCGTACATGCCGCCGACCTGAGGGATCGTCTGATGGGACTCGTCGACGAAGGTGACGAAGTCGTCGGGGAAGTAGTCGATCAGCGTGTAGGGGGCGCTGCCCGGCGGGCGGCCGTCGAGGATCCGCGAGTAGTTCTCGATCCCGTTGCAGAAGCCGACCTCGCGGAGCATCTCCAGGTCGTACTTCGTGCGCTGCATCAGGCGGTGCGCCTCGAGCTGCCTGCCCTCGCCCTCCAGCTCCGCGACGCGGTTGCGCAGCTCACGCTCGATCTCCTCGGTCACCCGGTCCATCGATCCGTCGGGGGTGACGTAGTGCGTCGCCGGCCAGACCGCGACGTGGTCCATCTCGTCGAGGACCTCGCCGGTCAGAGGGTCGAAGTGCTGGATCGACTCGATCTCGTCGCCGAAGAGCTGGATCCGGTACGCCGACTCCGCGTACGCGGGCATGATCTCCAGCACCTCGCCTCGGGCGCTGAAGTTGCCGCGGCCCAGGGCGGTGTCGTTGCGCCGGAACTGCAGGGCGACGAGCGTGCGGAAGACCTCCTCGCGGTCCACCCAGTCCCCGACCTTGAAGAGCTGCATCTGGTCCTTGTATAGCTGCGGGGAGCCGATTCCGTAGATGCACGAGACCGACGCGACGATGATCACGTCCTTGCGGGCGAAGAGCGCCGCCGTCGAGGCGTGGCGCAGGCGCTCGATCTCGTCGTTGATCGAGGAGTCCTTCTCGATGTAGAGGTCCTGCGCCGGGACGTAGGCCTCGGGCTGGTAGTAGTCGTAGTAGCTGACGAAGTACTCGACGGCGTTCTCGGGGAAGAACTCCCGGAACTCGTTGCAGAGCTGCGCCGCGAGCGTCTTGTTGTGGGCGATCACCAGCGCCGGCCGCTGGACCCGCTCGATCGTCGCCGCCATCGTGAACGTCTTGCCCGTCCCGGTGGCCCCGAGCAGCGTCTGGAAGCGCGCATCCGAGCCGAGCCCCTCGGCCAGCCCGTCGATCGCCTTGGGCTGGTCCGCGGTGGGGGTGTAGGCCGGATTCAGCTTGAACTTGGGCACGTGATCCAATTTAGCGACGGTCCCAGGCGGGCCCGGTCACAGATAGCGTGTCCTTCGATGAAGAAGCTCTCGACTCTGCTGCCCGTCATGCTCGGCTTCGCCGCGGGCTCGCTCGGCCTCTGCCTGCTGCTCTTCGGAGGACGCGGGACCGCGATCAGCGAGGCGACCGCGACTGCCGCCGCCACCAACAGCCCGAACCTGACCGCCCTGCCACTCGGCGACGCGAGCCTCACGACCTCGGGGCCCGAGGCCGGCAAGCTCTTCGCCTGCCAGGCGGGGAACCCGAACGCTCCCGGGTCCAACGTCAACGGGCCCTGGATCAAGGGATCGACCTACGACCTGACTGCGAAGGCCGTCGTGGATGGGAGCAACGCCCAGGCCGGCACCTTCAGCGCCAAGGCCCGGAAAGCGGTGCTGCGGCTGATCGGCAACGGCCTCCCGACGAACCATGGGACGGGCAACTTCCCGATCTCCCCGAATGACGACGCCTTCACGTACGACCGAAATCCGAACGTCGTCCAGGCGCAATCCATCAGCGAGCGGCTCAGCGTCGAGCCGAAGCTGGCCAAGACGCCGGCCTGCGTGCCGGGCGGGATGATCGGGCTTGCGCGAAACGGCGTCGCGATCTTCAACGCGGTCGACGCGAGGGGCCAGGACGCCGTCGCCCACGAGATCCAGGACGGCTGCTCGGGACACCCCCAGCAGCAGGGCGTCTACCACTACCACGGGCTCCCCGCCTGCCTCTCGTTCGGAGGCCAGACCAAGCACTCGAAGCTGATCGGATGGATGCTCGACGGCTTCCCGATCTACGGGCCGATCGGCACCGGCGGCCGCTACATGCGGACATCGGACCTGGATGCGTGCCACGGCCATTCCCACCGCATCAAGTACCAAGGGGTGACGCGGAAGCTCTTCCACTACCACGCGACCGACGAATACCCGTACACCGCGGGGTGCATGCGAGGCGGATAGGGCCTCACCTGTAGCTTTGGCCCGATGGCGGAACTGCTCCTCGGACCGCTCCTCCGATACGTCGACGAGGAGCAGGCGACCGTCTGGGTCGAGACGGACTCAGCCTGCGAGGTCGACGTCCTCGGCCGCAAGCAGAAGACCTTCTGCGTCCAGGGTCACCACTACGCCCTGGTGCCGATCGAGGACCTCGACCCGGGGAGTGGCATACCCCTACGAGGTGACGCCTCGACGGTGAGGTCCGCTGGCCCGAGCCCGGAAGCGACCTGCCCCCGAGCGTTATCCGGACGATCGAACCCGAGGAGCAGCTGCGGATCGCCTGGGGCTCGTGCCGGGTCACCATTCCTCACGAGCCTCCCTACGACGGCGCCAAGACCGAGGACGACCGGGGCCGCGGCAGCGATGCCCTGCGCTGCTACGCCCTTCGGATGCTCGAGCAGGATCCGGGCGAGTGGCCGCAGCTCCTGTTCATGATCGGAGATCAGGTCTACGCCGACGAGGTGTCCCCCGAGACGCTCGAGTTCATCCGCTCGCGCCGCGACACGACCGAGCCGCCCTGGGAGCAGGTGGCCGACTTCGAGGAGTACACGCGCCTCTACCGCGAGGCATGGTCGGAGCCGATCGTCCGCTGGCTCCTCTCGAACGTCGGCGTGGCGATGCTCTTCGACGACCACGACGTCCACGACGACTGGAACATCTCGATCGAGTGGCTCGAGGAGATGCGCTCGAAGCCGTGGTGGCACGACCGCATCACGGGGGCCCTGGTCGCGTACTGGATCTACCAGCACCTGGGCAACCTCTCGCCCGAAGGTCCTCGCCGAGATGGACCTGCTGCGCGAAACGCAGCTCCGCGACGACGCCTGGCCCCTGCTCTGCGATTGGGCCGAGGAGGCCGATCGCGGCAGCCAGGGCCGGCGCTGGAGCTACTCCCGGACGATCGGCCGCAAGCGCTTCGTGTTCATGGACTCGCGCGAGGGCCGGGTGCTCGGCGAGAAGCCGCGGCGGATGTTCGACGAGGACGAGTGGGACTGGATCAACGAGCGCGTCGTCGGGAACGTCGACCACCTGGTCGTCGCCGACACCCTGCCCGTGATGCTGCCGCCCCCGATGCAGGACGTCGAGGCCTGGAACGAGGCCGTCTGCGACGGGGTTTGGGGACCGTTCGCCGCGCGGATCGGCGAGAAGATCCGCCAGGGCCTGGACCTCGAGCACTGGGGCTCCTTCCAGCATTCCTTCCGCCAGCTGACCGGGCTGTTCGCCGATGTCGGATCAGGCGAGCGAGGCGCCCCACCGGCGACGATCATCACGCTCGGCGGCGACATCCACCACGCGTACCTGGCCGAGGTGGGATTTCGCAAGGGCTCCGAGGTCAAGAGCGCGGTCTGGCAGGCGGTCTGCTCCCCCTATCGCAACCCCCTCGATCGCCGCGAGCGCCGAGCCGCCCAGATCGCCAACACACGGGGGGTGGGCGCGATCGCCAAAGCGCTCTCGCGGGCCGCGAAGGTGCCGCACACCGATGTGCGCTGGCGGCTGGTCGAGGAGCCGACGTTCGACAACCAGATCGGGACGCTCACCTTCGACGGTCGCCACGCATCGCTGCGGCTGGAGAAGGCGACACCCGGCGAGCCCCCGACGCTCGAGACCTCGCTCGAGCGCCGGCTGGCCTGACCGCCCTACTTCTTCCGCTTCTTCTTTTTCTTCTTCACGCACTTGCCCTTCTTGAGCTTCTTGCCCTTCGGGCATTTGACCGCGGGGGTCGGCGCGGGCGCCCCACCGGACGGCGCCGCGGGCGGCAGGATCGACGACTCGACCGCGCCCACATCACACGGGGCAAACGCACCCCGGCTCGTTCCGAACAGGTCGGTCGCCGGGCAGGGTCCGCCATGGTTCACCCCCGGGCCCGCCAGCAGGGTCGGGACCAATCCGTTTCCGCCGTAGTTCACCTTCGCAGTCGCGTCACCCGCCGCCCCAAAGCCGCTGCAGCCGCCATCGGCAGACTGCCTGATGTTGAAGCCACCGGATGCGAACGAGGCGCCGTTGGCCACGCCGCACTGGTTGAGTGCGCCCGCAGGGTCTACGAGGTGGTTTTCCACGTACGCCGAGTTCGTGACAGTGAAGCTGCCGTCAGGATCGCTCTGCTGCGTCCCGGCCCCACCGCCGGTCCCGTTGTTGTTCGCGTCCGCGACATTAGAGACGAACGTCGATGACCTGACGGTCGCGGACGCGGGCCCCGCCCCGTCGAAGTTGTCGATCCCTCCTCCGAAGTCCGCTGCGGAGTTGACCAGGAAAATCGAGTTCTCCACGGTAAGCGCACCCTCGTTCATGATTCCGCCGCCGCCGAGGC
Source organism: uncultured Solirubrobacterales bacterium (assembly GCA_963839875.1). GTDB lineage: Bacteria > Actinomycetota > Thermoleophilia > Solirubrobacterales > 70-9 > CAVUAT01. The sequence continues at coordinate 302,260 of CAWIWP010000003.1, read as the reverse complement.
CTGCTTGGTTGAGGGGAAATATCGATCGCTCGAAGGTCGCCGTCGAGCTCCCCCCGAGGTGGACCCCCCCTCCGAACCCGCTCGTCCGGTTGGAGATGAGGGCAGAGTCGGTGACGGTGAGCTGGCCCCCGGCCTCGATCGCGCCGCCATTCACCTGGGCGTTTCCGAATCCGATCCCGCTCCCCCTGATCGTGAGGCTGTGGTTGCCCGCGTTGATCAGGCCCCCCGAGCCCGGAGTCGGGTTCGGGGGGTTCGGGAAACCGTTGTCATCCGCGCCCTGGATGAAGATGTCCTCGAGGACCACCGACCCGCCGAGGTCCATCGCGCGCTGTCCGTTGGCAGCTTCAATGACTGAGAACTCTTGGGGGGGAACCCCGGAAGCCATCGGGTAGGGAGCACCGCCGCGAATCGTGATCGTCCCGGTGTTGTTGAAGTTCGGGGCGAGGGGATTCACCAGTTTGTAGGTCGTGCCCGCGGGCTGGTCCGGCACGTAGATCTCGTCGGCCGCAGGCGTTCCGCCCGAGACCTGGACCGCGTCACGGATCGTGCAGTCGTTGTCCGGATCGGCGTCGAAGGCGTTGCCGCAATTCCCGTCGTAGTTGAAGTCGTTCGTGTCGTTGACCGTGTAGAGCAAACCGGATGCCGCCGGCACGAACACCATCGTCGCCGCCACGGCGATCGCAGCCGCCGCGAACCTCTCCATCCCCTGCACTGGATCCTCCTCTTTTGCGCATCCCCAATATTGCGTAGGCAGGCTACTTCACTACTTCTTCTTCCGTTTCTTCGTTTTCTTCTTCACGCACCTGCCCTTCTTGAGTTTCTTCCCCTTCGGGCACCTGACCGCGGGGGTATCCGCAACGGGCGCACCATCGGCAACCGCCGCTGAGGGCGGCACGATCGTCGACTCGAACGCGCCGACGTCGCAGGGGGCGAACGGGCCACGGCTCTTGCCGGTGATGTCGGTCGCAGGGCACGGGCCGCCGTGGTTCACGCCCGGACCGGCGGTGAGAGCTGTGACTAACCCGCTGCGGACGAGGTTCGGCGCGACGATCGCGTCGCCCGTCGCACCGAAGCCGGGGCAGGCTTCACCGGACTGACGAAGGTTGAATCCGCCCGAGGTGAACGCGGCGCCGTTGGCTACGCCGCACTGCCGAAGCGGCAGCCCCGCGATCCCCAGCCGATTCTCGACGAGGATGGAATTCGTGACCGTGAAGCTGCCGTCGGGGTCGCTCTGCTGAATCGCGCCGCCGTCCCCTGTCCCGTTGCCGGTGAAGTCGGCGGTGTTTGCCAAGAACGTCGACGAGCTCACGTTCGCCGCCGCTGGGCCACCGCCCTCGAAATTGTCGATCGCGCCGCCGAAGTCAGAGGCCTCGTTGCCGCACGAACTGGCTGTTGACAACGGTCAGGGCTCCCTCGTTCTGAATCGCGCCGCCGCCCAAGCCGGCACGGCCATCGGAAAGAAGCGTCTCGTCGATGCGCGCGGTCGACGTGGGCCCGAGGTGAATGAGGCCGCCGAAATCGCCCGCTTGGGCAAGGCTGACGGAGCTGGCCGAAATCGCCAGCGGCCCGTCGGCGTCGATCAGACCACCGTTCTGGGTCGCGTCCCCCCCAACAAAAGAGAGCGCCGAACAGTGAGGCTGTGGACGTTGGCGTCGATGAGCCCCCCGAGCCTGCGACGGCATTTCCCGCGCCGCCCCCAAACGAAAGGTCACGAATCTCGACCGGCCCGTTCATCGTCATCCCGCGCTCGCTCGCGGGCGCAACGATCCTGGTGAATGGCGCGCTCGGAGGGGGAAAGCCGACGAGCGAGTGGGGCGCACCACCTCGGATCACGAGGTTGCCGCCGTTGACCTGATTCCCCGGAAGGGGGTCGTCGAGCGGGTAGACCTGTGGGGTGAAGGTCCCGGGCGGACCCTCTGTCGGGGCGAGCGCCGGCACGAACACCTCGTCGTCGGAGGTAGTCACGTTGGCGGCGACCACAGCCTCGCGCAGTGTGCAGTCGTCGTCCTGAGTTGGGTTTGGACCCTCTTCGCACGTTGCGTCGAACGGGGTGTCGTACGTGACGTTGACGTCGTACTGCTCGCCCCATGCCACCGGTGCCAGCGCGAGTGTCATCCCCGCGGTCGCCGCGGCCACACAGGCCTTCCCCATCCCCTGCATCGTGCCTCCCCGATTACCAGCCCCAATAGTTGGTAGTGAATTTAACCTAGGGCTCGAAACCTTGTCAAGAGGTCCGTCTCCTCACTCACGCAACCGTTCTGAGTCAGTTCAGCCCGAGCTCCTCGGCGTAGTGCTCGCGGTACTCGTCGCGCTTTTCGAGGACGTTGTCGACGTAGTTGCGCGTCTCCTCGAACTCGATGTCGTCCTCGCTGAGGTCGGATCCGCCCCAAGCGGCGACGTTTGTCTCGCCGCCGTTGTAGGCGGCCAGCGCGGCGACCTCGTTCCCCTCGAACTTGTCCAGCAGGTAGCGGAGGTAGAAGGTGCCGTAGGCGATGTTGATGTCGGGGTCCGAGAGGTCGTCGGTCTCGAAGGTCGAGCCCCCGCTGAGGCTCTCGATCAGCTCGGCCGTCGCCGGCGTCACCTGCATCAACCCCCTGGCGCCGGCGTTCGACTCCTGGTCGCGGAAGCGAGACTCGGCGTAGATGATGGCCGCGACGAGCTCGGGGTCGAGGTCCTTCTCGGCGGCCTCCTTGCGGATGATGTCCTCGTGGCGAAGAGGCAGCGTCACCTCGCGGATCTGGTCACCGATCTCGTCGCGGTTCGCGAACCCGTAGACGGCTGCGGCACCGAGGACCCCCGCAACGGCGTACGCAAGGGCCCGCCTGCGCCGCGACTTCCCCGAGCGGTATTGGCGGCGGCTCACCCGGACCTCAGCACGGCGGCCATCGCGCTCTCCAGCTCGTCGAGAGTCCCGTCGTTGCGAATCACGTGGTCGGCGCGGTCGGCCTTCTCGTCCTGGCTCAGCTGCCGAGCCTCGCGGCCCGCGAGGCCGCCCTGGCCGCGCTCGGCCAGGCGACTCTCCCGAATGTCGTCGTCGGCGATGACCGCGATCGTCTCGTCGAACCCCTCCTCCAGGCCCGCCTCGAAGAGAAGGGGGATCTCGAGCACGGCAACCTCGACGGCGGGATCCACTCCGGCGCGCCACTCCGCCACGGCTGCGCCTACTCGCGGGTGCGTCTGGGATTCGAGCCAGCGCAACTCGTCGGGGTCCTCGAAGACGATCGAGGAGATGCGGTCGCGGTCGACCGCCCCGTCGGCGATCACCTCGTCCCCCCAGCGCTCGACGAGGAGCGCCCGGACCTCGGGGCTCTCGAGCACGTCGTGGGCGACCTGGTCGGTCGAGATGGTCTCTGCGCCGAGGCGGCCGGCCGCGGCCAACGCCTCTGACTTACCCGCCCCGATGCCACCGGTCAGGCCGATGAACCGGGTCATCAGCCTTCTTCTGGCTGGGGCTCCTCGGCGGGCGGCTCGTTGGGCGTCTCGGCCGGAGGGGGAACCTCGGCCGGCTCCTCGGTGGGCGTCTCGGCAGGCGGGGTCTCCACGGGCGGCGCCTCGGCCGGCGGGTCGACGGGCGGCGCCTCCGCGGGAGGATCGACGGGCGGGGTCTCGGCAGGCGTTTCGGCGGGCGGCTCCTCGACGGGAGTCTCGCTCGGGACCTCGGCGCTCGGGGCCTCGTCGGTGCTGGGAGCCTCCTCGGTGCGGGGGCCTCCTCGGTGCTGGGAGCCTCCTCGGTGCTGGGGGCCTCCTCGGTGCTGGGGGCCTCCTCGGTGCCGGGGCCTCCTCGGCGGCCGGAGCCTCAGGAGCATCCTCGCCGGCGTCGGAGATCTCGATGGCCGCGGCCTCCTCGGGTGCGTACCCGGGGAGCTCCTGGCCCTCGACCTGCTTGACGCTGAGCGAGAGGCGGCGGCGGGTGTCGTCCACCTCGAGGATCTTCACCTGGAGCTCGTCGCCGGGGCGGACGATCTCGGCGGGGCTCTCGACGTGGTGCTTCGCGAGCTCGGAGATGTGGACGAGGCCCTCGACGCCGGGCAGGATCTGGACGAATGCCCCGAAGGCGACGATCTTGGTGACCTTGCCCTCGACGACGTCCTGCTCCTTGTACTCGTTGAGGACCTTCTGCCACGGGTCCTCCTGGGTCTGCTTCAGCCCCAGGGAGATCCGCTGGCGGTCGCGGTCGATGTCGAGCACCTTGACGCGGACGGTGTCGCCGATCGAGAGGACCTCGGAAGGATGGTTGACGTGGCTCCAGGAGAGCTCGGAGATGTGGATCAGGCCGTCGATCCCCTCCAGGTCCACGAAGGCGCCGAAGTCGACGATGTTCGAGATCTTCCCCTCGACCTCCTCGCCGGGCTGCGAGCTTGCCGAGGATCTGCTCGCGGACCTCCTTGCGCTCCTCCTCCAGCACCGCGCGGCGCGAGAGGACGACGTTGTTGCGCGAGCGGTTGAGCTCGATCACCTTGCACTCGAGGGTCTGGCTCATGAACTCGTCGAGGTTCTGGACGCGGCGGATGTCGACCAGCGACGCGGGCAGGAAGCCGCGGACGCCGAGGTCCAGGATCAGGCCACCCTTGACGACCTCGATCACGGTGCCCTCCACGGGCTCGCCGGACTCGGCGGCACCCTCGATGCGTCGCCAGGCCTTCTCGAAGCGGGCGCGCTTCTTGGAGAGGATCAGGCGACCCTCCTGGTCCTCCTTGGTGAGGACGAGAGCGTCGACCTCCTCGCCGAGGTCCACCTCCTCCTCGGGCTTGACCGTCTTGCGAATCGAAAGCTCGTTGGAGGGGATGACGCCCTCCGACTTGTAGCCGATGTCCACCAGGACCTCGTCCTGGTCGATGCGCACGACCTTGCCGCTGACGACGTCGCCCTCCTCGAAGGGGTGGATCGTCGCGTCGTAGTTCGGGACGAGCTTGCCGTCGACCTCGATGATCAGCTCCTGCGAGCCGGCTCCGTTGGTCGCGGGAGCGGCGTCAGCGGCGGGAGGAGCCTCGGTCGCCGTGGCCGCGGCGGGCTCGGTCGCCTCGGGCGCTTCAGGCGCCTCGGGCGTCTCGGCGGTCTCGTTGGTCGGGTCGGTAGTGGCTTCGGTCATAGGCACGAACGCGACAGTTTGACAAAGAAAGGCAGGCAGGAACCGGCCGCTCGGTATCTTGACCCCGATGCCGAGTCGGGCGACCAAGCGCGGGGCGGAACGGACCCCGCTTTCGGGCGACTACGACGTGATCATCTGCGGCGCCAGCTTCGCGGGCCTGACGGTCGCGAGGCAGCTCACCGGAAGCGGCGCGCGGGTCCTTCTGCTGGACCGCTACGAGGTCGGCGAGCGCCAGACATCGGCCTGCGGCGTGCCCACGGAGTGGCTGGATCGCATGGGCCTCGAAGGCTCCGCGCGCCAGGAGTTCGCTGAGCTGGTCGTGCACACGCCGCACGGAACCTCGCGCTACGACCTCCCCTGGACCTTCTCGACGTTCGACTACCGCGAGCTCTGCCGCATCCTCGACGACCAGAACGACGCCGAGTTCGAGACCGCGAAGGTGAACGGGCGGACGGGCGACACCGTGCACACCGACCGCGGCGACGTCTCCGCACCCCTGATCGTCGACGCGCTCGGCTGGCGCCGGATCCTCGCCTCCGACGGCGGGTTCCAGCCGCCCGACGCACCGCTCTCCCGCGGCCTCGAGGTCCATCCCGACGGCGCCAGCGACGACCTCGAGGTCTGGATCGACCGGCGCTACGTCCCCGCCGGCTACGGCTGGCGCTTCCCCGCCGACGGCGAGGAGCGCATCGGCGTCGGCTCGTTCGACCCGAAGTTCCACGTCAAGGACACCACCGTGCTCCTCTCCGACGACCTCGAGCGCCCACCCGTTCGCTACCAGGGCAACTGGATCCCGCACAAGCTTCGCGATGGAACGGAGGGCGGGGTCTTCTTCGTCGGCGACTCGGCCGGTCACTGCCTGCCGCTGACGGCCGAGGGGATCCGCACCGCGTTCTACTTCGGGATCAAGCTCGGTGACGAGCTCCGCGCGGTCGTCGAGGGCCGCCAGGACAAGGACGCGGCGCTCCGCACCTACGCGGAGTTCACCGACGACCACGAGTGGAAGTTCCGCTGGCTCCTGCGCGCGCAGAAGCTGGTGCCGAGGCTGCCGGCCCGCCTGCAACGGGCGCTCATCTGGGCGGTCGGCCGCCGCTGGTTCATCCACTGGTCCTTCGGGCACTACCTGCGCATCGCACCGCCCGAGTTCGCCGGCCCCGCCCCCGCCCCCCGCGGCGACGGCGACGAGGCCGAGCACCTGACCGCAGCGGCGTGAGCGCGAAGCGAAGCGAAGCGCGAACAAAGGGGTAACGGGCGTGGCCGCGGCGGAGCTCTCCGACCGCGAGTTGCGGCTGCTCCGCATGCGCTCGCAGGGGCTGCTCGACGAGTCCCGGTCGAACACGCTCGCCGCAGCCGTCAAGGGAGCGCTCGCGATCCAGGCCCAGGACGTCGTCAACGGGCTGCTGGGGGTCAGGGCCCGGACGACGCTGACCCGCGACGAGGCCGTGCGCCAGTCGAAGCGCCAGGCCGTATGCCGCTCCTGGCTGATGCGCAACACCCTCTTCCTGTTCGCCACCCGGGACCTGGCCTGGATGCGGCCCGCCCTCGCAGAGCCGCTGAAGCCGACGATCAACCGGCTCGCGCAGCTCGGCCTGCCGCCGGCCGAGGTCGACCGCCTCATGAACCTGATGGGCCGCCAGCTCGCACGAGGGCCCGTGTCGCGCAAGGAGGCCCACCAGCTCCTTCTGTCCGAGGGCGTCGATGCCAGCGACGACAACGCCCGCATCTACTGGCTCTTCATGGCCGCCACCATCCGAGGGGTGATGGTCATCCGCCCCGCGCTGGAGCGCGAGCAGGTCTTCGCCGCCGGCCCCGCCGAGGTGGCCCTCCCTCGCGAGAAGGCGCTCGGCCGCGCGGCGCGCCGCTATCTGGCCGGGCACGGGCCCGCGACGATCGACGACCTCGCCTACTGGCTCAAGGCCCGCAAGGCCGATGCGCGCACGGGCTGGGAGAACATGGGCCGGACGGTCGAGGTCCAGACCGAGCGCGGGCCGATGAGGGCGCTGCCCGGGACACTCGATCCTCCCGAGCCGAGCGGACCGGTCGTGAGGCTGCTGGGCCAGTGGGACCACATGCTCCTCTCGTGGGCCGACAAGAGCCTCGTCCTGCCCGGGCACCAGAGCGAGGTGCGCCTGGTCTCGGGACGCAGGACCGCCTACGTCGACGGTCGCGCGTTCGCCACCTGGAGGACGGAGCCGCGGGCCTCGTCAGTGAAGGTCGTAGTCACCCCGTTCGACCCGCTGCCCCGCGGCGCCCGGCCCGCCCTCGAAGCCGAGGCGGCGGACTTCGGCCGCTGGCTCGGCACCGAGGCCGAACTCGTGGTCGAAGCCGGCTGAACCGGACCGGTTCAGCGAACGACCAGGAACGTCCCGAGGAGCAGCAGCCCGACCCCGGCCACGCGCTCGAGGCTCAACGGAACCTCCTCCAGCCCGAGCACGCCGAGACGGTCGAGGATCACCGAGAGGGTGAGCTGGCCCGTGACGGTCGCCGCGGCAACCCCACCGGCACCGATTTCGTCGACCAGGGTCAGGGCAGTGAAGACATAGGCGGCCCCGAGCAGGCCGCCGAGCAGGTAGTACCACTCGACCGATGTGCTCCCGGAGATGCCACCCGCCTTGCCACTCAGGACCACGATCGCCGCGAGGACCACGGTGCCGATCGCGAACGAGATCAGCGCCGCGGCGAGGCTCCCGGTCTCCTTGCCGAGGCCGGAGTTGATCGGCGCCTGGAGCGCGATCAGGCCGCCGACGACGGCCATGAGGAAGACGGCGAGCCCCTTGTCCACGGGGCGCAGGCTACCCGCGGTCAGGCAGGATCGGGGCGCGCCTCTCCGGGCCAGCGCCCGCTCCAGCGCTGGAAGCCCCGACGGGCCTGATGCTCGGCGATTCCGCGAACGGCCCTGAAGATGGCGCCCTGAAGCGCGAGGCCGATGACCAGCTTGGGGACGTCGATGTCGCGCTGGTCCGGCTCGGGAGGCTCCTCGTCGTCGATCAGCTTCCAGATCTGGTCGAAGGCGACCTTGCCCGCGAACCCTGCGGCGAGGCCGGCGGCGATCCCGACGGGCGTGAACAGAACCTTGTCCATGGGCGCTGTTTGCCCCGCGGCGCTGATCGCCAAACCGGCGCCCGCCGGGGGACCGCTCGCTACTTGGCGTCGAGCCAGTCCTTGCCGACGCCGACGTCCACAGCGAGGGGCGGGTCGAGCTCGAATGCGTCAGCCATCTTCCGTTCGACGATCTCGCCGGCGGCGTCCATCTCCGCGGCCGGTCCTTCGAACAACAGCTCGTCGTGTATCTGGAGGACGAGCCGGGTCTCCAGCTTCTCGGCCTGGAGCGCACGGTGGGCGTTCACCATCGCGATCTTGATGATGTCGGCCGAGGTTCCCTGGATCGGCATGTTCACCGCGAGGCGCTCGCCCTGGCTGCGCGTCTGCGGGCGGCCCGACTTCAGCTCCGGGATCGGCCGGCGGCGGCCCAGGAGCGTCGTCACATATCCCTCCTCGCGCGCCTGCTCGACCGTTTCCGTGATGTAGGTCTTCACCTCCGGGAAGCGCTCGAAGTAGCGGTCGATGTAGGCGCCGGCTTCGTCCTGCTCGATGTTGAGGCGCTCGGAGAGGCCGTAGGAAGAGAGGCCGTAGGCGATGCCGTAGTTGACCATCTTCGCCTTGGAGCGTTCGGCCGGCGTGACCTTCGCCGAATCGGCGCCGAGGATCTCCGCCGCCGTGGCGGTGTGGATGTCCTCGCCAGCGGCGAAGATCTCGCGCAGGGCATCCTCGCCCGCGATGTGGGAGAGGATCCTGAGCTCGATCTGGTTGTAGTCGGCTGAGAGCAGCCGGTGGCCGCGCGGGGCCACGAAGCACGAGCGGATGGGCCGGCCCTCGTCGCTGCGGATCGGGATGTTCTGGAGGTTCGGGTTGGTGCTGGAGAGGCGGCCGGTCGCGGTCGCCGTCTGGTTGAAGGTCGTGTGGATGCGCCCGGTGTCCGGGTCGATCAGCTCCGGCAGGGCGTCGAGGTAGGTGCTCTTCAGCTTCGTCAGCTCGCGCCAGGTCTCGATCTTGGGGACGATCTCGTGCTCCTCGCGGATCTGGCCGAGGACGCGCGCGTCGGTCGAGAAGCCGGTCTTGCCGCGTCGCTTCTTCGTCAGGCCGAGCTTGTCGAACAGGATCGGCCCGAGCTGCTTGGGCGAGCCGATCGTGAACTCCTCGCCGGCGAGCTTGTAGATGTCCTTCTCGAGCTGGGCGATCCGCTTCTCGAAGCCGTCGCCGATCTCGGCGAGGCGCTTGGCGTCGAGCTTCACCCCGGTCCGCTCCACCTCGGCCAGGACCTCGACCAGCGGCATCTCGACCTCGTCCATCAGCTTCTCGAGGTTGTTCTCCTTCATCGACTTCCGCTGGAGGGCGGCCAGCTCGAACACCAGGCGCGCCTCGGCCGCGGCGTCCGCGATCTCCTCCTCCTCGTCGGCGCCGAGCTCCATCTGCCCGTCCTCGGGCTCGGCCGGCTTCTCGTCCTCCCCGGCGCTCGATGCCGCGAGGCCGCGCTGGGCGGCGATGTCCGGGAGGTCGTAGGTTCGGCGGGCCGGGTCGAGCAGGTAGGCGCCGACCATCGTGTCGTGGCGGAGGTCGAGGCCGTCCTCGCCCGCCGCGGCGAGCAGGCCATGGCGCGCGCCCCCGCCCAGCGACTTGATGTCGTGGCCGATCAGAGGATGGGGCCGGAGGCCGTCGGCGAGATCCGAGAGCTCGCCCAGGTCGCCCGCGACGACCTTCTTCGCGTCCGCGCCGGCCCAGCGGCCACCGGAGACGGCGACGCCGACCTCTCCCTTCGCGAGGTCGGCCGGGGTGCCCTCCTCGGCGACGACCTCGAGCTCCTCGTCCACGTCGGCCTCCGGGACGAAGTCGTCGCCCAGCTCGTCCTCCAGCCGCTGGATGATCTGGCGCAACTCGAACTCGCGGGCGAACTCGCGCAGGCGGCCACGGTCCATGCTGCGCGACATCACCTCGTCGAGGTCGAGCTCGAAGTCGATGTCGGTGATCGCAGTCGCCAGCTGCTTCGAGATGCGTGCGTCCTCGGCGTGCTTGGTCAGGTTCTCCTTGCGCTTCGCGCCCGAGATGTTCTCGACGTTCGCCAGCACGCCCTCGAGGTCGCCGTACTCCTGGAGCAGCGTCGCGGCGGTCTTGTCGCCGATCCCCGGGACGCCCGGGATGTTGTCCGAGGTGTCGCCCTTGAGGCCGATCAGGTCGGTGACGAGCTCGGGCGGAACGCCGTAGCGCTCGACGACGCCGTCGCGGTCGTAGATCTTGGTGTCGGTGACGCCGCGGGAGGTGGTCATCACCCGCACCCCGTCCTCGACGAGCTGGTAGACGTCGCGGTCGCCGGAGACGACCATCACCTTCGTCCCCTGCTCGCGGGCCCGCTTCGTCAGGGAGGCGATCACGTCGTCGGCCTCGAAGCCGTCCACCTTCACGTTGCTGAAGCCGAACGCCTCCCCGAGCGGGATGAAGTGCGGCCACTGCTCCTTCAGCAGATCGGGCCGCGACTTCCGCTGCGCCTTGTACGGCTTGTAGGTCTTCTCGCGCCCGGACCACCCCGCGTCCCAGGCGACCACCACCGCCGCCGGCGAATGGTCGATCAGCATCTTCGCGAACATCGAGGCGAGCCCGTAGATCGCGTTCGTCGGCCGCCCGTCGTGGGTGGCGATCGACTCCGGCAGGGCGAAGAACGCCCGATAGGCGAGCGAGTTGCCGTCGATGAGGAAGAGCTCGGGGGCCTGCTTCGCGGGGGCCCTCTTGGCGGCGGCCTTCTTCTTCGCGGCGGGCACGCCTCGATCCTACGGGGAGCGTCCCGCCGTCAGCCGGTGGTCTTCGGCCGACCGAACGAACGGCTGATGACGTTCCCCTCGGCGTCCTCGATCCGGACCGTGACCTTGACGGGTCCGGTGCGGGGGAGCTTGCGCGGCAGTCCCATCGGGAGCTTGCGCATCCCCGGCGCCCAGCCCGTCGTGGCGCGCGTGCGCAGGACCCGCTCGCCGGCGCTCAGCTGTGCGGTCACCCGCACGTACTCGCGTGCCCTGACCCGGACCCGCGCACGCGGCCGTTTCGCCTCGGGAGAGGAGAACACGACCTCCGTCTTCGTGTCGACACGGTCGTCGACCTCCTCGCCCGGCCGCAGCTCGTAGAGGCCCTGGACGGGATTGGCGTTCACGACCCGCCCCGGCGCGCAGGTACCCGTGAACCGCGCGAAGCGCTTCTCCGGGTGGAGACCCTCGAACCGGAACTCCCCAGCCGGAACCGTCGGCCAGATCACCCCGCCGTCGACCGAGGACGAGGTCCGCGAGCGATCGGGGAGCACCTGCTCGTTGAAGTAGAGGGGTGGCGGCAGCGCGGGACTGGCGGTGCCCGTCGCGCCGGCGACGCCGTGGGCGCCGAACGCCACGAACTCCGGGAAGGTGAGGTCGCGAACGGCCTGATTCACGAAGGTCGAGACGACGGCGCACTCGATGATCCGCCCGTTCTGGTCGAGCGGGGCACCCGTGACCAGCGCGAGCAGCTGATAGGCGAGGTCGGTCGGCATCTGGAAGTTGACGCCGCGAATGTCCTCCCCCGCGCTCACCCAGGTCTGCAAGTGGATCCGTTCGTGATCCGGAGCGTCGGCATACGGGGTGAACTTCGTTCCGCCCGGGATCTCCAGCGAATAGCCGCCGTCGGTCCCGGAGACCGTCGCGAGATCCGGCAGCTCGGCGACGCGGACCGTCGCCCCCGGGATCGGGTCCTGGTTGTCGAAGGTGTAGACGGTGCCGCTGATCGTGATCGGCGGCACCGGGGGCTTCGGCTTCTTCTTCGCCGCATCGGCGGGGGCCGCGGCGAAGAGCGCCGCGGCGGCGGTGAACAGTGCACAGGTGCGGGCGAATCGCGCCATGCGGCGACGCTACTTGATCGGAATCTCGCGCCGGCGCGTGCCTATGATCCGCGGCCCATGGCAGCCAGCGCTCAGTACAGCGTCACCGTCCGAGTCGAGCTCGACGCCCGCCAGGAGCCCCTGGGCAAGCTCACCGGGCAGATCGCCGAGGCCGGCGGGGCGCTCGTGTCGGTCGACCTGGTTCCTGGGGCGGGCGCCGAGGGCAAGCGCGTCCGCGAGTTCACGATCGACGCCAACAGCTCCGAGCACTGGGAGAAGATCCTGCGCTCGATCGGGGGGACCCGCGGCGCCAAGGTTCTCGGCTTCACCGACCGGACCTTCGCGATGCACCACAAGGGCAAGATCGAGCAGCACAACAAGTACCCGCTGAAGACCCGCGACGACCTCTGCATGGCCTACACGCCCGGCGTTGCTCGCGTCTGCGAGTACATCGCCGAGGACCGCACCAAGGCCTTCGACTACACGATCAAGGCGAACACGGTCGCCGTCGTCTCCGACGGATCAGCCGTGCTCGGCCTCGGCGACATCGGCCCCGAGGCGGCGATGCCCGTGATGGAGGGCAAGGCGATGCTCTTCAAGGAGTTCGCCGACGTCGACGCGTTCCCGATCTGCCTCTCGACCAACGACCCCGAGGAGATCATCCAGACGGTCAAGCTGATGGCGCCCACCTTCGGCGGCATCAACCTCGAGGACATCTCGGCCCCCCGCTGCTTCGAGATCGAGGACCGCCTGAAGGAGGAGCTCGACATTCCCGTCTTCCACGACGACCAGCACGGCACCGCGGTCGTCGTCATGGCCGCGCTCTTCAACTCGCTGAAGATCATCGGAAAGCCGATCGAGAGCCTCCGCGTACTGGTCCTCGGCACCGGCGCGGCCGGCGTCGCCTGCACGAAGATGATGCAGGAGTCGGGAATCACGGACATCATCGGCTGCGACCGCAAGGGCGCCATCTCGGTCGATCGCGAGGACTACGCCAACGACGAAATGACCTCGATCAAGCGCTGGTTCGCGGAGAACACGAACCCCGGCAAGACTTCCGGTGGACCCGACGACGCGATCGAGGGCTGCGACCTGTTCATCGGGCTCTCCGGCCCCGGGCTGATCCAGGCGCAGAGCCTGGAGAAGATGAACGACGACGCGATGGTCTTCGCGATGGCGAACCCGACCCCGGAGGTCATGCCCGAGGAGGCCGAGCCCTTCGTGCGGATCATGGCCACGGGCCGCTCGGACTACCCGAACCAGATCAACAACGTCCTCTGCTTTCCCGGCGTCTTCCGCGGCGCGCTCGACGCCGGCGCTCCCCGCATCACCGAGGCCATGAAGCTCGCCGCCGCCCGCGGCATCGCCGACGTCGTCTCCGAGGACGACCTCTCCGAGGACTACGTGATCCCGTCCGTCTTCAACCGCGACGTCGCCCCGACCGTGGCACGCGCCGTGGTCGAGGAGGCGAGGGCGGAGGGACTCGCCCGGATCTCCGAGGAGACCGGGACCTTCCAGATCGTCACGCCCGGCGAGGCCGATGCTCCGGAAGAAGCAGTCGCGGCGGACTGACCAGCAGCCGCGCGGCGCGGAAGAAGCACAGCGCCCCCACCAGCGTCATCGAGGTAGCGAGCGAGGCATTGAGCACCGTCCCCGTCTCCGGCACGAAGGTCGCCGCGACCGCCGAGACGCCGAACGCCGCGCTTCCCGCCAGGTTCAAGAGCGCCGACCGCTTGACCAGGAGGTCGTCCTTCAGCGCCGGGACCACCGCCAGCACGCTCGAGGCCAGGAAGCAGACCGACCCGTAGGCATCGGGGGACCAGACGAGGTGCTTCTCCGCTTCCTCGGTCAGCTCGCGGTCGATTCCGGCGAAGGTCGAGACGTTGAAGAGCAGGGTCCCCGCGAACTGGATGCCGGCGCTCCACACCTCCTCCCCCTCGCCCCGCGCGACCCTCACCTGCTCGAACGCCGCCGTGGTGAAGAAGATCGAGCCGACGAAGTAGATGACCATGCAGGCCTCGGGCACGGCCGAATGGATGCCCGGCACCGAGGCGAGGGCGAAGCAGGCGGAGCCCGTCATGAAGAGCACGCCGATGCGCTTGGCGTCCCGCCGTGCGGCGCGCCCGGTCAGGACGGCGCTGCTGGCTGCCGTCACGTCTGACCCCGGTTCGCCATCGCCGCGCCACTCTAAGCCGAGCACGGGGCCTCGTTAGAGTCCCGCGCCTCATGAGAGTCCTCGTCACCGGAGCGACCGGCAACATCGGCTCGGCCCTCTGCGACGCCCTGCTCGCGCGCGGCGACGAGGTTGTCGGCCTGACCCGCGACCCGGCCAAGGCGAAGCCCGGGAACCCGACCGTCAGCTGGTTCGCCTGGCAGCCGAGCACGGAGCGCCCGCCCCCCGAGGCCTTCGACCAGGTGGACGCAGTCGTCAACCTGGTGGGCGAGGAGATCAACCAGCGGCTCACCGACGAGGCGAAGGCGCGCATCCGCGACAGCCGCGTCGGCTCGGCCAAGAACCTGATCGATGCGATCGAGGCTCTCGAGGCGCCACCCAAGGTCTTCATCGGGCAGTCGGCGATCGGCTACTACGGCGATCGCGGCGCGAAGATGCTCGACGAGGAGTCCCGCCCCGGCGAGGGCTTCGGCGCCGAGCTGCCCGTCGAGTGGGAGGCGACCCAGCGCGAGGCCGAGGGCACCGTCGGCCGCTTCGTGATCCTCCGTACCGGCCTCGTGCTGGACGGCGACAGCGGCCTCCTGAAGCAGCTCCTCCCCCCGTTCAAGATGGGCGTCGGCGGCCCGCTCGCCGGCGGTGACCAGTACATGTCGTGGATCCACCTCGACGACGAGGTCGGCCTGATCCTCTGGGCGCTCGACAACGAGAGCGCCGCCGGCGTCATCAACGCGACGGCGCCGAACCCGGTCACCAACAAGGAGTTCTCGAAGGCGCTCGGCACCGCCGTCAACCGGCCCGCCTTCGTGCCCGCCCCCAAGCTCGCCGTCATCGCCATCCGCGGCCGCGAGCTCGCCGAGATGGTGGTCGGCAGCGCGCGCGTGATGCCGCGCAGGGCGCTGGACCTCGGCTACGAGTTCCGCTTCCCGCAGGTCGGCGAGGCGCTCGCCGACGCGGTCAGCAAGCCCTAGGGCATCACGAAGGTCTCGGGCTCGGGTCCCATCCGGGCACCGGCGTCCAGCTCCTCGATGGCCCCCATCTGCTCGTCGCTCAGATGGAAGTCGAAGATGTCGAAGTTCTCCGCGATCCGGCCGGGGGTCGTCGACTTGGGGAAGATCACGTTGCCCACCTGGATGTGCCAGCGCAGCACGACCTGAGCCGGGGTCTTCCCGTGCTCCTCGGCGATCGGCACGATGGCCGGGTCCTCGAGCACCGACTCGAGCTGCTCCCACTCATCCAGGATCTGGCCGCCCTGGGCCAGGGGGCTCCAGGCCTCGGTGACGATCCCGCGGTCGTCGTGCTCGCGCCGCAGGCCCTGCTGCTGAAAGCGCGGGTGCAGTTCGACCTGGTTCACCGAGGGCGTCACGCCGGTCTCGTCGATCAGCCGGCGCAGGTGCTCGGGCTGAAAGTTCGAAACGCCGATCGAGCGGACAACGCCCTCCTCCTTCAGCTCGATGAACGCCTTCCACGTCTCGACGAACTTGTCGTGGACGGGCACGGGCCAGTGGATCAAGTAGAGGTCGATGTAGTCCAGCTCGAGCCTGTCGAGGCTCTCCTTGAAGGCGTCCTTGGCCTCGTTGAAACCGTGGCGGTCGTTGAAGCACTTGGTCGTGACGAAGAGCTCGTCGCGGTCGAGGCCCGAGGCGTTGATCGCCTGCCCCACCTCGGCTTCGTTCTCATAGGCGGCCGCGGTGTCGATGTGGCGGTAGCCGACATCGAGCGCATTCGTCACGGCCTCCACCGTCTCTTCGGGCGGGATCTGGAAGACGCCGAACCCCAGCTGGGGGATGAGCACCCCGTCGTTCAACTCGATTTCGGGAACCTGAGTCGTCTCGGCCACTCTTTTCGGCTTGCCCGCGTCGACCGGTCTTCCAAACATGGCCCGTATCGTGGGCGACATGAAGCTCGAGGGGATCCACCACATCACCGCGATCACCGCGGACGCGCAGCGCAATCTCGATTTCTACGTGGGAGTGCTGGGACTCCGCCTGGTGAAGAAGACCGTCAACCAGGACGAGCCCTCGGTCTACCACCTGTTCTACGCCGACGAGAAGGGCAGCGCGGGGGCCGACCTCACGTTCTTCGAGTTCCCGGGTGCGGCGCCGGGCCGCGCGGGCGACGGGATGGTCCACGGCATCCGCCACCGGGTCGGCTCCCAGGAGGCGATCGAGTTCTGGGAGAAGCGCCTGAGCGAGAACGGCGTCGAGACGGAGCTCGACGGCGACCACCTGCGCTTCGCCGACCCCGAGGGCCTGGACCACGCACTGAAGGTCGTGGAGACCGGCGACGAGCCCCTGGTCGCCGCCCACCCCGATGTCCCGCTCGAGTTCGCCCTCCAGGGATTCGACGGCGCGCTCGCCCACTCGAGCGACCCCGAGCGCAGCCGGACGCTGCTGGAGGCTCTGGAGTTCACCGACCTCGGCGAGGGCTGGGAGGCGCGCGGCGACAGCCGCGGCGGCCTCTGGGCCTACACCCCGCCCCCCGACGAGCGTGCCATCCAGGGTGCCGGGACCGTCCACCACATCGCCTGGGCCTCGAAGATGGACGAGCACGAGGCATGGAGGACACGGGTCGCCGAGGGGGGCGCCCGCCCCACCCCCGTCATCGACCGCTTCTACTTCCGCTCGATCTACTTCCGCGAGCCCAGCGGCGTCCTCTTCGAGATCGCGACGCTCGGGCCGGGGTTCACATCGGACGAGCCACTCGAATCGCTCGGCGAGCGGCTGTCGCTGCCGCCGGACTTCGAGCCGTTGCGGGACAAGATCGAGGCGACGGTCAAGCCACTGGTCAATCCGAGAGGCCGCGCCTAGGCCCAACGCCTTCAGGACCGACCGCTCGGCGCGCGGTTGGTGTTGACGGCGTCGACACCAGACGCACCGTCCGCGGGTGGCACGGATGTCGTGCATCCGAGGACGGCCTGGGGCCGCCCGCAGGATGTACGGCAGCCGTGACAGGCCCCGCGGGCGCTTCGGCTGGTCCGAGGGATCGGGGCGACAGGACCCGCGCGCAGCTGCGGTCGGTCCTGACCGTCTTTCCGAACCGGACGGGTAGCGTGCGCGCGATGGAAGGGACTCCGGAGCTGGTGCATCGTGTTCGCGAGCCCGCGGGTGAGCCCGAGGGGGCGCTCGTGCTGCTCCATGGGCGCGGCGTGGACGAGAACGATCTCTATCCGCTGATCGATGTCCTCGATCCCGAGCGGCGCTTGGTGGGATTGACTCCGGGGGCGCCCCTGACGAACGTGCCCCCGGGTGGGCGGCACTGGTACGTGATCCGCGAGGTCGGGCGATCCCGATGAGGAGACCTTCGTCGCGAGCATGGGGACGACCGCCCGGTTCGTCGACAGCTTCCTTCGCGAGCGCGGGGTGCCTTGGGAGAAGACCGTGATCGGCGGGTTCAGCCAGGGCGGAGCGGTCGCCCTGGCCCTGGCCCTCGGCACCGGCAGGCCCCGCGCGGCCGGCGTGATGGCGATGAGCTGCTTCCTGCCGATGGTCCGCGGCTGGCGGCTCGACATCCACGCGAAGCGCGGCATGCCGGCCTGGGTCTGCCACGGAGCCTTCGACAACATCATCCCCGTCGCCTTCGGGCGTCGGATCAACGACGTGCTGAGCGAGGAGGGGCCGCTGAGCGTCACCTACCGCGAGACGCGCGTCCTCCACTCGATCGACCCCGAGCTGCTGCCCGAGATGGGCAAGTGGGTCTCCGCCGTCACCGGTGGGGCGCACCCGATCGAAGACGGGCCGAGCTCGCTGGTCTGAGGGCGGCTAGGGCTGGGTCTCGCAGAGGGTCCCGTCGGGGGCGAGCCCCGCGGCCGACGCCCGGTAGACCTGGATCGTGCACAGGTCCGACTCGCCCTCCTCGTCGATGACGAGCGGCCCGAGCACTGAGTCCTCACGTGTGGAGCCGAGGATCGCGTCGCGCACGGCCGGGCGGAACTCACCCTGGCCCTCCGCCTCGTCGATCCCGTCGAGGGCGAGCCGCATCGCCTCGTACCCCGTCGCGGCGTACGGCCCCGGGGCCCGCCCGAAGCTGGCGCGGAACTCATCCTCGAAGGCGCTCTGGGGAAGGCTCTCTGGCGCGAGCGCACCGGAGACCACGAACGCCTGGGGCGCGGCGCCCGCCAGCTCGGCGATGCCTTCGCCGACCGCGTCGGTCGCGATGACGGTGCTCGCCCCGCTCTCCGTCACCGCGCTCGCCGCGTCGCCGGCGCCTCCTGATCCTCCCGCGTAGAGGACTGCCTCGGCCTGCCCTTCCTTGGAGATGGCAAGGCCCGAGGCCTCAGCCTCCCCGGTCATCTCGGCGGCCACCAGGTCGCCGTAGAGGCTTCCGTCGGAGACCACGCGGACCGATCGGGAGTCCTCGACCGCCAGTGCGACCGCGGCCCGGGCGACGTCGTCGTCAGGCGAGACGAGCCGGACGAAGGTCGGGTCTCCCGACGGCCTGTAGCGGTCGGGCGAGTCGGGATAGCCCTCCACCGGCCGGGCGAGGTCGACCCCGCCGGCGCCGGGAGAGATCTGGACGATCCCCGCCTCGTTCGTGATCGGAACGGAGGCGCGGGTCGGCTCGGAGTCGAGCTCGCCGATGTAGGCGGCGGTGCTGGAGTCCTGGGCGGCGGTGCGAGCGTTGCGGCCGACGGCAACCGGGTCCCAGACCGCGTCGCCGGAGGCGTCGTCGAGGAACTCGGCCTCGACCTCTAGGTCCCCGGCGCGGCCGCCGGCCTCTTCCAGCGCTAGGCGGGCTCCGTCGGCGGCGTCGTTGCCGTCCGCGGCGCGCGGCCCCGACAGCGGCAGGCTGACGTAGACGGTCACGGGGCCCTCGACCGTCTGCTCGCCGGAGCCGCACGCGGCGAGGCCGGTGGACGACGCCGCGAGCAGGAGCAGGGCGGCGCGCCTCACCCGAAGCCGGCTCACCCGAAGAACACCTCCGCGCCCCGGTAGAAGTGCTCCGGAACGGTCTTGAGCTCAGCGGTCGCCTCGGTGAGCGCGACCAGCTCGATCTCGGTCCCGCGAAGCGCCGTCATCTTCCCCCACTCCCCTGCCTCGGCCGCGTCGATCGCCGCGAGCCCGAAGCGGGTCGCCAGGACCCGGTCGAATGCCGTCGGGGTGCCGCCGCGCTGGACGTGACCGAGCACAGTCGCCCGGGCCTCCCGGCCGGTCCTCCGCTCGATTTCGCCCTCGAGCCAGTTGGCGATCCCGCCGAGGCGCGCGTGGCCGAACGCGTCGGTCGGCGCGTCCGCCGCGTCCGGAACACCGCCCTCCGGCTCGGCACCTTCGGCGACGACGATGATCGGGGCGTACTGGTCCTCGAAGCGGCGCTCGATGTATTCGCAGACCCGCTCGATCGAGAACTTCTCTTCGGGAATCAGGATCACGTTGGCGCCGCCGGCCAGCCCCGCGTGGAGCGCGATCCAGCCGGCGTGGCGGCCCATGACCTCGACGATCAGGACGCGGTGGTGGCTCTCGGCGGTCGTGTGCAGCCGGTCAACAGCCTCCATCGCGATGTTGACGGCGGTGTCGAACCCGAAGGTGTAGTCGGTGGCGCCGAGGTCGTTGTCGATCGTCTTCGGCACGCCGATGACCGGCAGGTCGTCGTCACTGAGCTTGGTAGCGACCCCGAGCGTGTCCTCTCCGCCGATCGCGATCAGGCCCCCGACGCCCTCGGCCTCGAGGTTCGAGCGCACCGATTCGAGCCCGCCCTCCTCCTTCGCGGGGTTCGTCCTGGAGGAGCCGAGGATCGTGCCTCCCCGGGGCAGGATCCCGCGGACCTCGGGGATGCCGAGCGGCCGGTGGTCGTTCTCGAGCGGCCCCCTCCAGCCGTCGCGGTACCCGACGAACTCGTGCCCGTAGATGCCCACCCCCTTGCGGACGACGGCGCGGATCACCGCGTTCAGGCCGGGGCAGTCCCCGCCTCCGGTGAGCACCCCGAGCTTCACGGGGCCGCGGGCCGGGCGTCCGGCCCCGAGGTCAGGGTCGCGTCACCCAGTCGATGATCGGCTGCGCGGCGCGGAGGAAGGCGCCCGTGAAGACGCCGCCCAGGAAGAGCAGGCCGCAGACGGGGCCCGCGAGGTTGAAGGCATAGCCGACGACCATCGCGCAAGCGCCGAGAACCGTGAAGAGCAGGAGCTGCATGGGCGTGAATCTACAGACTCCGCCTCACAGGGAAACGATTGCGTCGATCTCCACGACGGCACCCTTTGGGAGCGCCGCAACGCCGACGGCGGCCCGCGCGGGCGGGTCCGTGGGAAAGAACTCCGCGTAGGCCTCGTTGATGTCCGCGAAGCGCTCCAGCTCGGTGGTGTAGATCGTCATCCGGACGGCCCGATCGAGGCTCGTCCCGGCGGCCTCGCACACCGCCCCGAGGTTCCGCAGGCACTGCTTCGCCTGCTCGACGGCGTCATCGCTCACGATCTCGCCCGATTCCGGGTCGAGCGGGATCTGTCCCGAGCAGAAGAGCAGGCCCCCGCTCGCCACCGCATGGTTGTAGGGCCCGATCGCGTCGGGGGCGCCCCCGGCGTCGACTGTCCTGCGATCACCCTGACTCATCGGATGTCTCCTTTCGGTGCTGGAGCTGGACGTCGTAATCACGCTCGCGGAGCATGCCGACCACCGCGGCCGTGTGGTCGCGCCCTCGGGTCTCGAGGATGAGCTCGACACCGGTCTCGGCGACGTGCAGGTCCATCGCGTCGCGCACGTGC
This sequence comes from uncultured Solirubrobacterales bacterium, assembly GCA_963839875.1. GTDB lineage: Bacteria > Actinomycetota > Thermoleophilia > Solirubrobacterales > 70-9 > CAVUAT01. The sequence continues at coordinate 281,424 of CAWIWP010000003.1, read as the reverse complement.
TGCACGTCGACGACGCTGGCGCCGGTCGCGCCGACGGCCTCGAGCAGCGCGGCGAGTGACCCGGGCCGGTCGGAGATCTTGGTGAAGAGCACAGCACCGCGCCCAGAGCGGGCGCCGCTGCGGCGCGCGATCGCGGCGAGCAGGCTCTCGTCGACGTTGCCGCCGGAGAGGATGACGACCGTCGTTCCCTCCGCCGCCGGCGCGACGCGCCCCGATGCGAGCGCGGCCACCCCGACGGCCCCGGCTCCTTCGACCACCAGCTTTGCGTCCGCCAGGAGCATCGCCATCGCGTCGCCGACCTCGTCCTCGCTGACCACGACGACGTCGGCCAGCCATTGCTCGACCAGCGGCATCGTGATCTCGCCGGGACGCTTCACGGCGATCCCGTCGGCGACGGTCGATCGCGGTGCCACCGCAACCGGCTCGCCGCGGCTGAGCGACTCGGGGAACGCGGCGCAACTCTCGACCTGGATCCCGATCACCTCCACCTCGGGCCGCTGCGACCGGATCGCGATCGCGACGCCCGACGCGAGGCCGCCGCCACCTAGCGGCACCAGCACGCGGCTCAGCTCCGGGACCTCGTCGAGCAGCTCCAGGCCGACGCTCCCCTGGCCCGCGATCACGTCGGCATCGTCGAACGGATGGCAGAAGGCGAGCCCACCCTGCTCGGCGCGCTCGCGAGCGCGTGCGACGCAGTCGTCCACGGACCCCTCGCAGCGGGTGAGCGTCGCCCCGAGCTCCGCGGCCGGCTCGGTCTTCGAGATCGGCGCGTCCATCGGGACGAAGAGCTCGCAGGGAACGCCCACCCGCTGCGCTGCGAACGCGAGCGCCCGGCCGTGGTTCCCGGCCGTGCCGGCGACCACCCCGCGGCGGGCGTCGTCCCCGAGGGCGTGGAGCTTGGAGCTGGCGCCGCGCAGCTTGAACGAGCCCGACGGCTGCAGGCTCTCGGCCTTCAGCCGGACGGGGCCGCCGAGCAGGTCGTCGATCGCTGGGATCCGGAGGGAAGGAGTCTGCGCGTAGCGATCGGAGACGGCTTCGTGCGCGGCGATGATCCGGTCGAGCCCGATCTCCCCCCGATCGGGCACCGCTCAGCCCGCGCGCTCCAGGGCGGAGCGGACCTCGCCGAGGAACTCGGCGACCTCGGTGGTCGCGGCACCGGCGTCGGGCGCGTCGGCGACGGCCCTGACCAGGCGGGAGCCGATGATCACGCCGTCGGCGGTGTCACCCACCGCGCCGGCCTGCTCTGGAGTCGTGATGCCGAATCCGACCGCTACCGGCACGTCGGCCTCGTCCCGCGCCGCCGCGATCAGGTCCGTCAGCTCCGGGGGGAGGTCCTCGCGCTCGCCGGTGACGCCCATGGTCGAGACCAGGTAGACGAAGCCCTGCGCACCGGAGCAGATCGCCTTCCGGCGCTCGGGCGGGGTCGTCGGCGCGACCAGCGGGACGAGCGCGAGCCCGTGGGCATCGAGCGCTTCGCGGATCGGCGGCGACTCCTCCAGCGGCAGGTCGGGGACGATCGCGCCCGCGGCACCGGCTTCGGCGACGCGCGCGGCGAAGGCCTCGGCCCCGCCCCCCGCCAGGATCATGTTCGAGTAGACCATCGTCACGACCGGAAGCCTGTCCGCGACCGCGGAGCAGGCCTCGAGGGCGGAGTCCAGCGTCGCGCCGTTCTCGAGCGCCGCCGTGGCGGCCGCGTGGATCACCGGGCCGTCGGCGAGCGGGTCAGAGAATGGGACGCCCAGCTCGATCAGGTCGGCCCCGGCGTCGGCGTACGCCGTGGCGATGGCCGCGGCCCCCTCGGTGTCGGGGAAGCCGCCCATCAGGTAGGGCATCAGCGCGGCCCGGCCCTGCTCGCGCGCGGACCCGAAGGCGCCGGAGATCCGCTCGATGCCCGTCGCCGTCGCGGTGCCCTCAGCCATCATCGTCATCCAGCTCGGCCAACTTCGCCGTCGCCTCCTCCATGTCCTTGTCGCCCCTGCCCGAGAGGCAGAGGACGTCGTAGCCGTCGGCCGGAGCCGAGTCGTCGGCCAGCAGCCAGGCGATCGCGTGCGACGGCTCGAGCGCGGGGATGATCCCCTCGAGCCGGGCGAGCTCGCGGAAGGCGCGGACCGCGTCGTCGTCGGTGACCGACGACGTAGCGGGCGCGGCCGGTGTCGCGGAGGTGCGCGTGCTCGGGGCCGACGCCCGGGTAGTCGAGCCCGGCCGAGACCGAGTGGGCCTCGAGGATCTGGCCTTGCTCGTCGGCGAGGACGGAGGAGAGGGCCCCGTGCAGGACGCCGGTGGATCCGGCCGAGAGCGAGGCGCCGTGGCGGCCGCTCTCGATTCCCTCGCCCGCGGCCTCGACGCCGATCAGCTCGGTCGGGTCGTCGAGAAAGCCGTAGAAGGTCCCGATCGCATTGGAGCCGCCGCCGACGCAGGCGATCACCCGCGCGGGGACGACCCCCTCGGCCTCGATCGCCTGGGAGCGGGCCTCGTCTCCGATCACCCGCTGGAGGTCGCGCACCAGGGCAGGGAAGGGCGCCGGCCCGACGGCCGAACCGATCACGTAGTGGGTGTCGGCCACCGTGGCGACCCAGTCGCGGATCGCGGCGCTCACGGCTTCCTTCAGCGTCCGCGCGCCTGCGTCCACCGGCTCGACCTTCGCGCCGAGCAGCTTCATCCGCTCCACGTTCGGTGCCTGGCGGCGAATGTCCTCGGTCCCCATGTAGACCACGCAGTCGAGCCCCAGCAGGGCGCAGGCGGTGGCGGTCGCCACGCCGTGCTGGCCCGCGCCGGTCTCGGCGATGATCCGCGTCTTGCCCATCTTCTTGGCGAGCAGCGCCTGACCGACGGCGTTGTTGATCTTGTGGGCCCCGGTGTGTGCGAGGTCCTCGCGCTTCAGGTAGACGCGCCGGCCGACCCGCTCGGAGAGGCGCTCGGCCAGATAGAGCGGCGTCGGGCGCCCGACGAAGTCCCGCAGCAGCCGCGCGAGCTCGGACTGGAAGGCATCGTCCTCCCGCGCCGCAGCCCACGACTCCGTGAGCTCGTCGAGCGCGCCGATCAGGGTCTCGGGGACGAAGCGGCCGCCGTAGGGGCCGAAGCGGTCCTCCACCGGGGGCGCCGCGCTCACTTGACCGCCCCCTCGGGGCGCTGCACACCGACCGCGTCGAAGAACGCCTGGACCTTTGCGTGGTCCTTTCGGCCCGGCTCGGCCTCGACCCCGCTGACGACGTCCACCGCGAAGGGATGAACGATCGAGATCGCCTCGGCGACGTTCTCGGGCGTCAGTCCGCCGGCGAGGACCATCGGGATCCGCGACTGCCTGCGCGCCAGCAGCTCCCAGTCGAAAGTCTCGCCCGTGCCGCCGTGGATCCCGCTCCGGTGCGCGTCGAAGAGGTGGAAGTCGGTCCGGTAGGCCTCGGCCCCGTTGACCTCCGCCGTGCTGCGAACCCGGAAGGCCTTCATCACCTTGGCGCCCGTCCGGCGGGCGGCCTCCGCGCAGAACGAGACCCCCTCGTCGCCGTGGAACTGGAGGATCGAGAGGTGCTCGCGTTCGGCGGCGTCAACCACGTCGTCGAGCGGCGCGTTCACGAACACGCCCGCGATCTCCGCTTTCCGGCGCAGCGCGGCGCCGATCTGCTCGGCTGCAGCGGGCTCGACGAAGCGAGGGCTTGGCGGGTGGTGGATCAGGCCGATCGCCCAGGCGCCGAGGGAGACCGCCTGTTCGGCGTCCTCGAGGCTCGTCATGCCGCAGACCTTGACCTTCGTGCTCATACTCACCAATCTAGAGGCATCCGCTATGGCGATCCTGGCGTAGTTCAAGTGCGATGACCCGTACCCAACGCGCAGCGAGACGCTTCGTCTTCCGAGTCCTCTCCCGCCTCCACGACGGGCGACTCGACCTGGTCGAGCCCGGTGGACGCCGCCTCACCTTCGGCGATTCGACCAGCGACCTCCACGCCGAGGTCCGTATGCACTCGCCGGCGTTCTACACGTCGTTCCTGCGCGGCAGCGTCGGCCTCGGAGAGTCCTACCGCGACGGCGTCTGGGATACAGACGACCCGGTCGCCCTCGCGCGGATCGCCTGCCGCAATCTGCCGGGCCTCGATGCGATTCGGCAGCGCTTGAACCCGGTCCTGTCTCCCTTCAACCGCGCGATCCGCCGCGTCCCGCGGAACAACCGAAAGGCGAGCCGCAAGCACATCGCGGCCCACTACGACCTCGGGAACGATCTCTTCGCGCTGTTTCTCGACGGCTCGATGATGTATTCGTCGGCCTGGTTCACCCACGAGGGCGCTGACCTCGCCGAGGCCCAGAACGCCCGGCTCGACAGGGTCTGCGCCAAGCTCGAGCTCGGTCCCGATGATCACCTGCTCGAGATCGGGACCGGATGGGGCGGTTTGGCCGTGCACGCTGCAGCCAACTTCGGGTGCCGCGTCACGACGACCACGATCTCGGCCGAGCAGCGGGACGGTGCCCTTCGTCGCGCGGCGGACGCCGGGGTCTCGGAAAGGGTCACGGTCCTGCTCGAGGATTACCGTGACCTGACGGGGCGCTACGACAAGCTCGTCTCGATCGAGATGATCGAGGCGGTCGGCTGGCAGTACTTCGACACCTTCTTCCGCAAGTGCTCCGACCTGCTCGAGCCGGACGGGCTCATGTTCCTGCAGGCGATCACGATCGACGACCGCGCCTACGAGGTCGAGAAGGCCGCGAAGAGCTTCGCCAACACCGTGATCTTCCCGGGCGGCTGCCTGCCCTCCACTGAGGTCATCCAGCGCTGCATCGCGCGCGAGACCGACATGTCCACGATCTGGGCCGACGACATCAGCCCCCACTACGCAGAAACCCTCCGCATGTGGCGTGAGCGCTTCCTGAAGAACTCGGACCTTGCCGCGGAGCTCGGCTACGACGAGCCGTTCCAGCGGGCATGGACGCTGTGGCTTGCGATGAGCGAGGCCGGGTTCCGGGAGCGCCGCCTGCGCGACATGCAGATGCTGTTCGCCAAGCCGGAGCGGAAGCCCGCCCTTGAGGCGACGATGAGCGAAAGGCTCTCCGAGATTCCCCAGAGCGGTCGGTGAGGCGACGACGGGCGTCGCCCGGTCGGGGCTGATTCGCCGAGGATCCGCAGCGTCTGGCCGAGATCGCTCGGCGGCTGCATACGCCCGCCCGACCGACACCCGCCGCCGCCTCAACGAGCGCAGGCGAAAGAGAGCGCCACCCACCGCCGCCCCCGGCGAGAGAACCTCTGCCGTGGAGGGTGGGTCCTCACGGAAGGCGCCGGGGCCTTGGGCGGCGCCTTCGGCTTCAGCCGGGCGCTCACCCAGAGTCACACTGATCTGCTCCTCGGAGCCGTCGCGGACGATCGTTAGCTCCAGTTCGTCGCCCGGGGTTCCGGCGTTCACCGCGTTGATGACCTCTTCCATCCCCTCGATGGGCTCGCCGTCGAGGGCGATGATGACGTCGCCGCCGGTGGGGATGGCCTGGCCGGCGAGGGTGGCCTGCCCGTCCGAGCCGCGCAGTCCGGCCTCGTCGGCCGGGCCGCCCTCGAAGACCTGCTCGAGGATCGCGCCGGATTCGACGTCCAGCTCAAGAGCTTCGGCGACCTCGGCGTTGACGTCTCCGCCCGTGATCCCAAGGTAGGCGCGCTCGACCGAGCCGCCGTCGATGAGCTGGTCGGCGACGTCCTTGGCCGTCGAGATCGGCACCGCGAACGCGACACCGTCATTGGCGCCGCTGCTGGACGCGATCTGAGAGTTGATCCCGATCACGCGACCGGTCGAGTCGAGCAGGGGTCCGCCCGAGTTGCCGGGGTTGACCGCGGCGTCGGTCTGGATCACGTCGGAGATGGAAAAGCCGTTGGGCGCCTGGATCTGTCGCTGCTTGGCCGAGACGATGCCGCTCGTCACGGTGCGGTCGAGGCCGAAGGGGTTGCCGATCGCGACGACCGGGTCGCCCACCTCGACGGCGGAGGAATCGCCGAGCTCGAGCGGCGTCAGGTCGTCGGACTCGTCGACCTCGAGCAGGGCCACGTCGGAGGAGGGGTCGGCACCCACGAGCGTCGCCTTGCGCTGCTCGCCGTCGTCGCCGACCTCAACCGAGATGTCGTCGGAGCCCTCGACCACGTGGGCGTTGGTCAGGATGTGGCCGTCGTCATCGATCACGAAGCCCGAGCCGGTCGCGGCGCCGGCCTGTGAGTTGGCCCGGATGAAGGCGACGCCGTCGGCGTCGCGCTCGTAGATCTCGCCGACAGAGAGGCCGTCCTCGTCCCGGCCATCCGAGCGGGAGTCGTCGCTCACGAGCGTCGCCTGGGAGGCGGGCGCGGCGTCGGAGGAGCTCGACCCGCCGCCGTCGCCGACCCAGCCGGCCTCGATGGCCCCAAGGCCAACCGCGGCGACGACCAGGCCGCCGAGGACGGCGGACCCGAACGGGGAGGAGAGAATGCGCTTCACGCGGAGCACTGTTACCCCGCCGCCTCAAACGCCCGTAAGACGGCTCTAAGCGCCCGGTAAGAGTTTCGGCGGTGCCGAGAGAGCTAGAGCAGGTGCTCCCGGGTCTTCTCCTCGTCGGCCGTCAGCTCGCGGACCTTGGCCTCCGGGTCTGGGGCGCGCATCAGCGCCTCGCCGATCAGGACCGCATCGACGCCGCGCTCCTCGAGCTCCTCGAGCGTCTCGCGCTCGGAGATGCCGCTCTCGGCGACCACCGTCTTGCCGGCCGGGATGTCGGGCATCAGGTCCAGCGTGGTCGCGATGTCGACCGTGAAGTCATCGAGGTTCCGGTTGTTGATTCCGAGGACGTCCGCGTCGAGGGCGAGCGCCCGCTCCAGCTCGGGCTCGTCGTGGACCTCGACCAGGCAGTCGAGGTCGAGCGCGCTCGCGTCGTCGAGCAGTGCGGCGAGGGTGTCGTCGGGCAGCGCGGCGACGATCAGCAGGATCGCGTCGGCGCCGACCGCCGCCGCTTCAAGCAACTGGTAGCGGTCGACGATGAAGTCCTTCTGGATGATCGGCAGCTCCGAGGCCGCTCGCGCGGCCCGCAGGTCATCGTGGCTGCCGTGGAAGTGGCGCTCGTCGGTTAGGACCGAGAGCGCCGCCGCCCCGCCCTCCTCGTAGGCGCTCACGACCTCCTCCACTGTCGCTCCGGGGCGAATGTCGCCCGCGCTCGGGGAGTGGCGCTTGAACTCGGCGATCAGCGAGAGGCCGGGCCGGACCAGGGCCTCGCTGAAGGGGCGCTGGTCCGAGCGTGCGGAGAGCGCCGCCTCGAGCTCGGTAGCGGGGACCCGCGAGGAACGCTCCCGCACGCCATCGCGAGCGGCGTCCACAAGCTGGTCGAGCATTCCCATCGCTCGACCCTAGCTCCCGGATCCGGCGAGCTCGGTGGTCTTCGCGGCGAGCTTCTCGAGGATCTCGGCGGCCGCCCCCGAGGCCACGGTCTCCTTGGCGCGCTCCACCCCGGCGGCGAACGAGTCGGCGCCGCCCGACACGAATATCGCCGCTCCTCCGTTCAGCACCGAGATGTCGTGGGCCGGCCCCGGCTCGCCGGCGAAGACCTTGCGCGTCGCCTCCGCGTTCTCGGCGGGCTCCCCTCCGGCGATCTCGTCGATCCCAGCGGATTGGAGGCCGAAGTCCTCCGGCTCGGCGAACCACTCCTCGGTCCCGCCGCCCGACACCTCGATCACCCGGGTGCGTGACAGCGCCAGCTCGTCCATGCCGTTGTCGGCGGTGACGACGAACGCGTGCTCGCAGCCGAGGCCGATCAGGGCCTCGGCGATCGTCTCCTGGAAGTTCCGGTCCGAAACGCCGAGCAGCTGGCGCTCCGCGCCCGCCGGGTTGGTCAGCGGGCCGAGGAAGTTGAAGATCGTCCGCACCGCGAGCTCCTTGCGGACCGGGACGACGTGGGCGGTCGCCTTGTGGTGCTTGGGGGCGAACATGAACCCGAAGCCGACCTCGTCGATGCACTCGGAGACCTGCTCGGGCGTCAGCTCGATCGCGACACCGAGGGCCTCGAGGACGTCGGCAGAGCCCGACTTGCTGGTGGCGGAGCGGTTGCCGTGCTTGGCGACCTTGCACCCTGCCGCGGCAGCTATGAGCGCCGCCGTGGTCGAGACGTTGAAGGTCGTGGGTCCTCCCCCGGTCCCGGCCGTGTCCACCAGGCCGTCGGCGTCCACGTCCACCTCGGCGGCGAGCGCGCGCATCGTCCGGGCGAGGCCGACCAATTCGGGGACGGTCTCGCCCTTCGCGCGCAGGGCGATCAGGAAGGCCGAGATCTGGACCTCGGAGGCGCGGCCCTCCATGATCTCGGCGAGGGCAGCGGACGTGTGGTCGGCGGTCAGGTGCGAGCCGGAGCAGAGCTCGTCGATCGCCCTGGTGAGGATGTCGTTCGGCATCCGAGGCGAGAGGCTAGACGTAAGCCATCAGACGCGCAGACCATCGTCATGAAGGAAATTGGCAAGCAGGTGGGGGCCCTGCGGCGTCAGCACCGACTCCGGGTGGAACTGGACGCCCTCGGCGGGCAGGTCGCGGTGGCGGACGCCCATCACGACGTCCTTGTAGCGGGAGGTGACCTCGAGCTCGTCGGGCAGGTCGGGATCGGCGATCAGGGAGTGGTAGCGGCCGGCGACCAGCGGGCTCGGCAGGCCCTCGTAGATCGCCTTGCCATCGTGCTCGACCTCCGCGTCCTTGCCGTGGATCGGCTCGCCGACGACGACCTTGCCGCCGAAGCCCTCGACCAGCGCCTGGTGGCCGAGGCAGACGCCGAGGACCGGGGTGCCGGCCTCGGCGAATCGCTTCACGGCCTCGATCGAGACCCCCGCCTCGGCGGGCGTGCAGGGGCCCGGCGAGACGACGACCCGTTCGGGCTCGCGCGCGAGCATCTCGTCCACGGTCTCGACGTCGTTGCGGACCACGTCGATCTCGGCCCCGAGCTCCCCCAGGTACTGGACCAGGTTGTAGGTGAAGGAGTCGTAGTTGTCGATGACGAGGACCTTCATCACGGCCATTCGGGTTGCTCGGCGGCGAGCTCGATCGCCCGGAACATCGCCTTCGCCTTGTTCACGGACTCGTTGTACTCGTAGGCCGGCTTGGCGTCGGCGACCGTCCCGCCGCCCGCCTGCACGTGGACCTTGCCGTCCTTGATCACCGCGGTGCGGATGTGGATCGCGGTGTCGAGGTCGCCCGTGTAGGAGAGGTAGCCGATCGCGCCGCCGTAGGAGCATCGCTTGACGGGCTCGAGCTCGTCGATGATCTCCATCGCCCGCACCTTGGGCGCACCCGAGAGGGTGCCGGCGGGGAGCGTCGAGCGAAGCACGTCCATCGGCCCGAGCTCCGGGCGCAGCTTCCCGGTCACGTTGCTGACGATGTGGAGCACGTGGGAGTACGTCTCGACCACCATCAGCTGATCGACGTTGACCGAGCCGTACTCGCTGACCCGGCCCAGGTCGTTGCGGCCCAGGTCGACGAGCATCACATGCTCGGCCCGTTCCTTGGGATCGTTCAGCAGCCGCTCGGCGCGCAGGCGGTCCTCCTCGTCCTCGCCGGATCTCGGATAGGTGCCCGCGATCGGGCGCGTCTCGACCCGGTCGCCGGTGACCTTCACCAGCGGCTCCGGCGAGGCGCCGGCGATCTCGAAGTCGCCGAAGTCGAGGAAATACATGTAGGGCGAAGGGTTGACGGTTCGCAGCCCGCGGTAGATCGAGAACGCCTCGGCCGGCTGGTCGGCCGTGAACCGCTGGGAAGGCACGACCTGGAAGGCGTCGCCGGCGTGGACGTACTCGACGATGCGCGCGACGTTCGCCTCGAACTCCTCGCGGCTCATGTTGGACTCCCACTCGACCTCGGCGCTGGACGCCGCGGCGTCGGCCTCGGCCACCGGCTCCCTCAGCTTCCCCTTCATCCAAGTGATGGTCTCCTCCGCCTTGGCGTAGGCCGCTTCGATGCCTCCCTCGTCCTCGGCGAAGGCGTTGACGATCAGCGTCACCTCGTGGCGCTGGTGGTCGAAGGCGACGAGGACGTCGCTGATCATCAGGGCGAGGTCGGGAAGGCCGAGCGGGTCGGGGTTCGGCTCGCCGAGTGTCGTCTCGACGGTGCGGACCAGGTCGTAGCCGAAGATGCCGACGGCGCCCCCCGCGAACGGGGGCAGGACGTCGGGCTCGGCGATCCGGTAGCGGCCGACGTAGTCGGCAACCGCGCCGTAGGGATCTGTCACCTCGCTGGTTCGCGTGGGTTCGTCGCCGACGCCGTCGCCCCCCTCCCACTCGCTCAGCACGCCGTCGCTCCAGCGCAAGATCGCGCGGGGGCGGAAGCCGAGGAACGACCAGCGTCCGAGGCGCCCCTGCTCCGCGGACTCGAGGAGGAAGGACGGCCCGGTCCCCCGCAGCTTCAGGAACGCGCTGACCGGCGTCTCGAGGTCGTCGACGAACGTGTGCCGGACCGGGACGACGTTGAACTCGCCGGCGAGCTCGCGGGCGCGATCCAGCGAAGGCTCCAGCGGGAGGGACGAGGCCGTCGTGGCGGCGTCAGCCATCGCGGCGGCCGTTCAGCACGTCCATCACATCGCTCAGGGGGACGCCGCGCGAGAGGAGCAGCACCGCCAGGTGGTAGATCACGTCCGCGCCCTCCTCCGCCACCCGCTCGTCGGACTCGGACTCGGCGGCCTTCACGACCTCGGCGGCCTCCTCGGTCACCTTCGCCGCGGCGAGCTTCGGGTCGTCGAGAAGGGACACGGTGTAGCTGCCCTCGGGCCGGTCGGTGGCGCGCGCGGCGAGGGTGCGCTCGAGCGCAGCGAGCGCCTCTCCCCTGACAGGGACGGGCTCTCCGCCGGCGGGGGCGTCGGGCGCGGGGTCCGCGTCGCCCTCGAGGTCGCGGTAGAAGCACGTTCGCTCGCCCGTGTGGCAGGCGGGGCCGGCCGGTTCGACCAGGGCCACGAGCGCGTCGGCGTCGCAGTCGAAGCGGATCTGCTCGACCTTCTGTGTGTTCCCCGACGTCTCGCCCTTGTGCCAGATCTCCTGGCGGCTGCGGCTGAAGAGGTGCACCTCGCGGGTCTCGAGGGTCAGCACCAGCGACTCCTCGTTCATGTAGGCGAGGGTCAGGACCTCGCCGGTGCGGGCGTCCTGGATCACGCACGGCGCGAGGCCGCGCTCGTCAAAGCGCACCTTTGCAGCGTTTTCGGCGGCGGACCCGGGCATCGGGCGATTCTAGGCGGGGGTTCGCTACTCGATCCCGATCCGGTCCAGCAGGCTCTCGTCGCGGCGCCACTTGCCGCGGACGCGAACCTTGAGGTCGAGGAAGACCTTGCCGCCGAGCTCCGTCTCGAGCTCGCGGCGGGCGCCGCTGCCGATCTCCTTGATCTTGGAGCCGCCCTTGCCGATCAGGATGCCCTTCTGGGACTCGGTCTCGGCCCAGACCTGGGCGCGGATCTCGGTGACTCCGTCGTCGCGGACCTCGACGTCCGTCAACTCGACCTCGACCGCGTGGGGCAGCTCGTCGCGCGTGCGGCGGAGGACCTGCTCGCGGACGAGCTCGGCGAGGAGGACCTCGCTCGGCTGGTCGGAGCTCTGCTCGGGCGCGTAGAGGAAGGGGCTCTCGGGGATGAGCTCCGCGAGCCGGCCGATCAGGGGCTCCAGTCCGGTACCGGATCGGGCGCTGATCGGGAAGACCTCGTCGACCCCCTCGAGCTCGGCAGCCTCGCTGAGGACGGCCGCGAGCTGCGCGTTGTTGAGGCGGTCGGCCTTGTTGACGGCGCAGATCACCGGCGTGTCGAGGTTGGCTCCGATCAACGCCTTGGAGATGAAGCGGTCGCCGGGGCCGATGCCCTCGTGCCCGTTGGCGACGAACAGGACGACGTCGGAGTCGGCGAGCTCACGCTCGACCCGGCGCTGCATCCGCTCGGTCAATACGTCGCGCGGGCGCTGGACGCCCGGGAGGTCGGTGAGGATGAGCTGCCACCCGGCATCGCGTTCGGTCGCCACACCGCGTATGGCGCGCCGGGTCGTCTGGGGGCGGTCCGAGACGATCGCCACCCTCTCGCCGACGATCGCGTTGACCAGCGTCGACTTGCCCGCGTTGGGCCGGCCGGCGAGGCCGACGAATCCGGCCCGGGTCGAGGGTGGGTTCACAGCTCGGACATCACCTTCGCCTGCAGCGCGAGCATCTCTCCCTTGTCGGTCTCGTGGTCGTAGCCGCACAGATGCAGGGTCCCGTGGACCGCGGCCTCGATCACGTCGGTCGCGCGCTCGGGGCAGATGAAGACGTCACCGAGCTCCCGTGGGCCGAGCCCCGACTCGTCGGGGTCGATCGGGAACGCGAGGACGTCGGTCGCCTCGTCGCGGCCGCGGTGGGCGAAGTTGAGGGTGCGCATCCTGCCCTCGCCCACGAGCTCGAGGCCGATGTGGCCGTCCTCCACGCCGGCCGCCTTCAGCGTCGCGGCGACCGCCCGGCGCAGGTCGCCCTCGACGTCCGAGAGGTCCGGCCCTTCGGTCACCCGCCGTCGCGCTCCTTCTCGGAGTGCTCGCCGTAGGCCGCGACGATCCGCTGAACCAGCTTGTGGCGGACGACGTCCTCGCCCCCGAAGCGGACGAAGCTGATGTCGGGGACCTCGTCGAGGATCCCGCCGACCTCGATGAGCCCTGACTTCGACCCCCGCTCGAGGTCGATCTGGGTGACGTCGCCGGTCACGATCATCTTGGAGTCGAACCCGAGCCGCGTCAGGAACATCTTCATCTGCTCGGGGCTCGTGTTCTGGGCCTCGTCGAGAATCACGAACGAGTTGTTGAGCGATCGTCCCCGCATGAAGGCCAGCGGCGCGACCTCGATCGTGCCGCGCTCGAAGTACGCGTTGACCCGCTCCGGGTCGAGCATCGTGTAGAGGGCGTCGAAGAGCGGGCGGAGGTAAGGGTCCACCTTCGCCTGGATGTCGCCGGGCAGGAAGCCGAGCCGCTCGCCGGCCTCGACGGCGGGCCGGGTCAGGATCACGCGCTGGACCTCGCCGCGGCTCAGGGCGGCGGCGGCCATCGCGACCGCCAGGAAGGTCTTCCCGGTGCCGGCCGGGCCGATGCCGAAGGTGATCGTGTGATCGCGAATCGAGTCCACGTAGCGCTTCTGGTTGACGGTCTTCGGCGCGACCCGCGTGTTGCGGTGCTGCCAGACGACGTCCTCGAGGATCTCGGCGGGGCTCTCGCTCTTGTCGAGCGCACCGGTGACCGCCTCGATCGTGCCGGGCGCGATCTCGTGCCCCTGCTCGATCAGGTCGACGATCTCCCCCACCACCGTCTCGGCGGTCCGCACGTCGCCGGCGTCGCCGTCCAGGGTGAGGACGTTCCCCCGCAGGAAGAGGTCGCACCCGAGGTGGCCCTCCAGCGTCCGCAACACGGCGTCCTCCGAGCCCGCCAGCTCGGCGGCGACCGTGTTGTCGATCGTGAGCTGCCTACGAGCCACTAGGAGAGCTTGTCGCGCACCGCCGCGCTGACCCGCTTGCCGTCGGCGCGGCCTCCGACCTTCGGCATCAGCGCCTTCATCACGTTGCCCATGTCCTTCTGCTCGCTCGCGCCGGTCTCCTCGACCGCCGAGGCGACCAGCTCGGAAAGCTCGTCGTCGGATAGCTGGGCGGGCAGGTAGGCCTCGATCAGCTCCGCCTCCGCCTCCTCGGCCTCGGCCGACTCGGTGCGTCCGCCCTCGCGGTAGGCCTCGGCGGCGTCGATGCGCCGCTTGCGCTCGCGCTGGAGCGCGGCGACCTCGTCGCCCTTGCCCTCCTTGGCCTCGGCCTGGAGGGCGGCCACGACCATGCGCAGCCGGCCGACCTTGTCCTTCTCGCCGGCCTTCATGGCGGTCTTCACGTCGTCTTGGACCTGCTCGAGGATTCCCATGGGGTCAAGCCTAGTCGGCGCCGCTGAGCATTAGCAGTAGGCGGAGTGAGCTCTCGGGCCCGGGCCACGCCTCGCGAAGTGTGGCCGCGTCGGCTCCCGAGGCGAGCAGGCGCAGGGCAAGCGCGAGGACCACTGCGTCGTCGAGCTGGCCGATGCCGGGCAGGAAGTCCGGGACCAGGTCGATTGGCAGCGCCAGGTAGCCGAGGACGACGAAGAGGAGCGCGCGCCGCCACTTCGAGATGCCCGGGTCGCGGGCGAGCCGTGACACCAGCACGACGCAGTCGGGGATGAAGCCCGCGACCGCCCGGGCGTCCTCGCGTCGGCCCGCGGCGATGAGGGACGCCGCGGTCACCGCGTACAGACCGACCACGATCAGCAGCAGGCCCCATGGCCAGAACGGAAGATCGACGCCGGACCCGTCGCCCACGCCGGTGCCCTCGCTAGGCCAGCTCGACCAGCTCGACCTCTCCCAGGGGCATCTGGAGAAATCGCGTGCCGAGCTTGTGGAACGCGTCCGGGTCCTCGGTGCAGATGAAGCCGTAGTCCCCCTCGCCCTTGCGGGTCGACTCCAACCCCCGCTCCGCGAGGACCCGCTGGGCGGTCGAGGCGATCGCGTGGCCGGCCGAGACCAGGCGAACGTCCCGGCCGAGGGTGCGCTGGAGCATGGGGGCGACCAGCGGATAGTGGGTGCAGCCGAGGACCACCGTGTCCACCTCGGCCTGGCGCAGCGGCTCGCAGTATGTGCGGACCATCTCGACGACGCTCTGATCGAAGGGGAAGCCGCGCTGGATGACGGCTGCGAGTGCGGGAGCCTCCACCTCCGTCACGGTGAGTGGCCGGTGCGAAGCGGCCAAGGCGCGGGCGTAGGCCCCGCTCCTGACCGTCGCGGCGGTGGCGAGGACCCCGACCTTCCCGTTGTCGGTGACGGCCGCGGCGATCTCGGACTCGGGCCCGATCACCCCGACGACCTCGACCCCGTGCTCGGCGGCGACCTCGCGCGCGGTCTCGAGCCCGGCGGATGCCGCCGAGTTGCAGGCGATCACCAGCAGCTTCGCGCCGCGCTCCAAGAGGAACCCGGACACCTGCTCGACGTGCGAGCGGAGCTGCTCGGCGGTCCGGGCGCCATAGGGAAACCGCGCGTCGTCGCCGAGGTAGACGAAGTCCTCGGCGGGCAGCGAAACGAGGCACTCGTGCAGGACCGTCAGCCCGCCGACCCCCGAGTCGAACATCGCGATCGGCAGGTCGGGCGTGGGGCTGGCGCTCGGGCCGGAGTCGCCCATCCTCAGCCGTCCGCGCGCAGCAGGAGCGCCGCCCACTCCCCCTCGACGCGGCGCTCGGCTACGGCGAGGCCGCTCGCGGCGAAGGCCTCCGCGACCCCGTCGGTCTCCTCCTCGAGCATCCCGGAGCAGACCAGGGTCTTGGGCCTGTCGGCGCCCGGGGCCGCCAGGTGCCCGGCGCAGTCGCGGAGAAGGTTGGCGGTGAGGTTGGCGATGACCGTCGGAGAGACGGGCGGGGAGGCCTCGCGCACGTCCACGCGCTCGATGACGAGGTCGACGCCGTTCACCTTCGCGTTGGCCTCCACCGCCTCGAGGGCGGCGAGCTCGCGATCGCAGGCGGTCACCGGCGCCCAACCGAGCTTCGCCGCGGCGATCGCCAGCACGCCCGAGCCGGTGCCCCAGTCGGCGATCGGGCCGGACGCCCCGTCGCTCTCCTCGACCGCGAGAAGCAGCGCGAGGCTGAGCTTCGTGGTCGGATGGCCGCCCGTGCCGAAGGCCTGCCCGGGGTCGACGAGCACGTCGATCAGGCCCTCCTTCGCCTCCCACCACGAGGGTCGGACCCCGATCCGGCCGCCGACCTCGATCGGCTTGTGGAAATCGGCCCAGCGATCCGCCCAGTCGTCGGGAACCGAGGTCGTCGTGACATCGACCAGCGCCCCGCCGGCCGCGGCGCGGATCTCGCCCAGGTCGGGGACCTCGCCGGGTGGGCCGTAGATCGCGAACTCCACGAAGCCGGGGCCGCGCTCCTCCTCGACGCCGTTGGGCGCCAGCTCGAGCAGGTTGGCCAGGACCATGTCGGCCACATCGGGCTCGCAGCGCATCGCGAGCCGGATCAAGGCTCGGGGGACGCCGCCGGGCGCCGGGCGCCGATCTCGGCGTCCAGGCCGGCCACGATCTCGCGCTGCTCGTCCGACAGCTCGGTCGGCACCGAGAGCTCGAAGACGACGTGCTGGTCGCCCCGCTCGCCGCCGCGCAGGGGCGGCAGGCCCTTGCCCTCGAGCACGACGATGTCGCCATGCTGGGTGCCGGGCTCGACCGTGACGCGCTCCTCGCCGCCGTCGAGAGTCGGTATGGCCAGCTCGCCGCCGACCATCGCGGTTGTCACCGGCAGCTCGAGCCGGGACACGAGCTCGGTGCCCTGGCGAGCGAAGCGCTCGTCGGCGCGGACACGAACCTCGACGTAGAGGTCGCCGCCTCGAGCCCCGGGGTCGCCGGCGTGGCCGGCACCCGAGATCCGGATCCGCTGACCGTCCTCGATCCCGACCGGCACGTCCACCTCCCACGCGCGCATCTCCGAGACGCGGCCGGCTCCGTTGCACTCCCCACACGGCTTCTCGGGAACCCGCCCGTCGCCTCCGCAGCGGTCGCACGGCTGTGCGCGGACGACCTGGCCGAAGACGCTGCGGCTGACGCGGCGGATCTGGCCGGCGCCCTCGCACGTCGGGCACTCGTTGATCGGCGTCCCGGGCTCGGCGCCGTTCCCGCGGCAGTGCTCGCAGACGCTGACCGCCTCGAAGCTGACCTCGCGCTCGGACGCCCTTCGAGCACCTCCTCGAGATCCACCTCGACGGCCGTGCCGATGTCCACGCCCGCGGCCGGCCCGCGGGCGAAGGGGTCCCCGCCGAAGATCGTCTCGAAGATGTCGGCGAAGCTGCCGAAGCCCTCGGTCTGTGAGAGCCGCCCTGCTTCAGGCCATCGTGGCCGAATTGGTCGTAGGTGCGGCGCCGCTCGGCGTCCGAGAGGACCTCGTAGGCCTCGGCCGCCTCCTTGAACTTCTCCTCGGCCGTCGGGATCGTGGTCGTTGACGTCGGGGTGCAGCTCGCGGGCGAGGCCCGCGGAACGCCTTCTTCAGCTCGGCGTCGGACGCGTCGCGGCCGACCCCGAGAACCTCGTAGTAGTCGCGCTTGGCCATCAGTCGTTCCCGAGCAACATCTACTCGTCGTAGACCGTCTCGAAGAAGCGGGAGAGCTCGCCGGCAGCCTCGCGGACCGAGGCGATCGCGGTGCCGTAGTCCATGCGCAGCGGGCCGATCACGCCGACCGCGCCGAGGTTCCGGTAGCCGAGGCCGTAGTTGGCGCCGATCACGCTGACCGACCGCAGCTCGGGCTGGGGGTTCTCGCCGCCGATCCAGACGAACACCGAGCGCTCCTTCGAGCGCCGAGCGGAGCGTCTGCAGCATGTCGACGCGCTGCTCGAGCGCCCGCATCAGATCCTCGGCGTGGGGGACGTCGGCCGAGTGCTCCTCGGAGAGCAGGCGGGCCGCGCCGTCCACGTAGAGCGTCTCCTCGGCGGACTCCTCGAGCCCCACGAAGGCACCCGAGATCTCGTCGATGAAGCCGCGCTCGGTCTCGCTCAGCTCGGGATCCCCGAGGCGCGCGGCCGTGATCCGGGCCCCGATGCCGAGACCGGCGAGGCGCTCGTTCAGATAGCTGCCGGCCCACTCGACCAGGCCGCTGTCGAGCTCGTCACGGAAGCTGAAGACCCGCTTGGTGACCCCTCCGTTGGAGGCGATCACGACGACCATCGCGGTGCGGGGCTGGAGGCGCAGCACCTCGACGCGGTGGATGGTCGCCGAGTGCAGCGGCGGCGCGCTGACGAGCGCGACGAGGTCGGTGATCTTCGAAAGCGCGGACGTCGTCTCGCGGATTGCGTCGTCGACCTCGCGGCGCATCCGGGAGAGCCGCAGTTCCTCTCCGGGCGGTGCCGGCAGGCGGTCGGCGGACCGCAGCAGCTCCTCGACGTAGAAGCGGTAGCCGGAGTCGGTCGGGACGCGGCCCGCCGAGGTGTGGGGATGGCTCAGGAAGCCCTCGTCCTCGAGAGAGGACAGCTCGGAGCGCACGGTCGACGCGCTCCACCCGATCTCGGGTCGCTCGGCGATCGCCTTGGAGCCGACGGGCTTCGCCCCCGCCACGTACCCCTCGACGACGAACCCGAGGATGGCCTGCTGCCTCTCGCTGAGCATGACCCTGATGTTACGAGCGGCAGCGGGTGCCGCTCACTCAGGCGTCACGCCCTCCACGGTGTCGCGCAGGATCGCCGTGTCCGCGTAGACGCGCCCCCGGATGAGCTTCCCGTCCTTGAACTCGTAGATCCAGACGTTGTGGACGTCCATCGTCTTGCCGTTCTTGGCCCGGGCCTTGACGTTGACCGGGACGACGATCTGATCGCCGGCGTCGATGAAGCCCTCCGGGGTGGACGTGAACTCGTCGAACCATCGCCAGATGTCCCGCGTGAACCAGCCGATTACGTCGTCCGCTCCCCGGAACGTCCCTCCATAGGGGACCGAATCGGGAACGATCAGCTCGCAGTCGGGATCCACGACGTCGGCCATGTTGGCGGGTTCGTCCTTGCCCCAGCCGGCGAACGCCTGGAGCAGCATCTCGGCATTCGTCGGGCTCACGCGCGGGCCGACCCGCCTAGCCCAGCTCGAGCTCGGCCTGGGCGTTCTTGATGATCTCGTTCCCGTTCTGCTCGGCGACGGTGTCGACGACGACCGTGCCGTCGCCGGCCTCCACCACGGTGCCTGTGACCGTGACCTCCTGCTCGGGGAACCCCATGCCTCGGAACTGGACCGAGAGCCTCTTCAGCGACATCGGGTCGCCACCGGCCTCGCTGTTCGCGCGCGCCACCTGGGCCATCGTCCAGAGGCCGTGGAGGATGCAGCCGGGCAGACCGGCCTGCTGAGCGAACTCGGGATCGGTGTGGATCGGGTTGGGGTCGCCCGAGGCCTCCGCGTAGCGCTTGGTCAGCCCTTCGTCCGGGGTCACCTTCAGCTCGGGTATCGAGTCGCCTTTGTTCATACGCCTCTCACGATGTTGGTCCACTTGGCGCGCACGGTCTCTGCGCCGTCCTGGTTCGTGGACACGGTCTCGAAGACGTAGAAGCCCTTGCCGTCCTTCTCGAAGATCTCCGCGCAGCGCGCGGCCGTCGTGATGGTGTCGCCCGCGACGACCGGCTCGCCCCACTCGAACTCCTGGCCGCCGTGGACCATCGCAGGGAAGTTGATGCCGACCTCGGGATCGAGGATCGCCGGCCCCATGGCCGGGGCGCTGTAGACGACGGCGAACATCGGGGGCGCGACCTGGCCGCGGTAGCCGGCCTGCTCCGCCGCCTCGTCGTCGCGATGGATCTCGCTCGGCTCGCCGACGGCGTCGGCGTACTGGCTGATCCGCTCGCCCTCGACCTCGAAGGTCGCCGGGTCCCACTCCTTGCCCACGGCTTTGGTCTCGAGCGCCATCGGCGCGGCAGTCTACAACCGGTCTGGCCGCCCGGCCAGTCTCGTGCGCCCGCGCGGCAGATGGGGTATCCCTGCGGGATGGCACTGCGCCTGACCGAACGGGACTCGAGCGGAACGATCCACCTGCGCCCCGCGGGGATCCCGGTGATCGTCGCCGCGCTGGCCGTGCCCGTGATCGGCGCGCTGCTCCTGGGAACCCTCACGAACCTCGGGATGGGCGTGGGGTTGGCGGTCGGGGCGGGCGCGGTCCTGGCGCTGGTCGTGGCCGCGGCGCGCGCGAAGCCGGACGGCCCGATCGCGATCGCGCCCCGGCGCGACGCCGAGCGCCGCGTGCTGGTGGTGGCGACGGGCGAGGTCACTCCCGATGCGGCCGGCCGGGTCGCCGGCATCGCAGGGGACGCCGACGACGTCAGGGTGGTCGTCCCGGTCGGTGGGCGGCAGATTGACCGCTGGACCTCGGCGACCGACAGCGCCCGCGAGGAGGCGCAGGACACCCTGGCCCGCTCCGCCGGCGCGCTGGTGGCCGCCGGCCTGCCGGTCAGCGGAGCCCTGGGCGACGGCGATCCGGCGCAGGCGCTCGAGGACGAGCTGGCCGGCTTCGCGGCCGACAGGGTCATCGTCGTAGCCGGGCCGGGGGCCGAGCCGATGCCGGCGGCGACCGTCGAGCGGCTCGGGATCCCGCTCGAGCGGGTCGGGGCCCAGCCGGACTAGGCCGCTTCGCGCTCGCCCACCAGCGCGTGGGCGGCCTCGACGTCGGGCTGGAGCGAGAGGTACTCCATCTTGCCGTCGCGGATGCCGAGCACCCAGGCGAGCCGGTTGCTGACCTCGATGCCGCTGCCGGCGCCGACGCCGCGCGACTCGATGATCGCGACGACGTGGCGCTCGCCCGCCGGCTCGATGTCCTTGACCGACATCTGGAACTCGGACCAAGCGTCGTCCCAGGCCTCGAACCACTTGCGGAACTGCTCGATGCCCATGTAGGTGCCGGCGTTGCCGAGCTCGGGCGGGACGTAGACCTCGACGTCGTCGGTGAAGGTCGCGATGGTCGCCTCCTGGTTCCCGGCGATCCAATCCTCCAGCCCGCCGCGAGCCAGCTCCAGGTTCGCCTCCTGCCCAGGTGTGTGTTCCCCGCTACTCGCCATCCACCTGGAGCACCGTCAGGAACGCCTCCTGCGGCACCTCGACCGCGCCGACCTGCTTCATCCGCTTCTTGCCCTTCTTCTGCTTCTCGAGGAGCTTCTTCTTCCGGGTGACGTCGCCGCCGTAGAGCTTCGCCGTCACGTCCTTGCGCACCGCCTTCACGGTCTCGCGGGCGACGATGTTCGAGCCGATCGCCGCCTGGACGGGGACGTCGAACTGCTGGCGGGGGATCGTCTTGCGCAGGCGCTCGACCAGCACCTTGCCCTGTTCGTGGGAGGCGTCCTTGTGGACCACGAGTGAGAGGGCGTCGACCTTGTCGCCGGCGAGCAGGACGTCGAGCTTCACCAGGTTCGAGGTGCGGCTGTCGATCGGCTCGTAGTCGAGCGAGGCGTAGCCCTGGGTCCGCGACTTCAGCTGGTCGAAGAAGTCGAGGACGATCTCGGCGAGCGGCAGGTCGTACTGGATCTGGACGCGGGTCGGCGAGAGGTAGTGCATCCCGACGTGGTCGCCGCGGCGCTTCTGGCAGAGCTCCATCACCTGGCCGACGTAGTCGTTGGGCGCGATGATCGTCGCGCGGATGAATGGCTCGGAGATCGAGTCGATCGAGGCCGGGTCCGGCATGTCCGTGGGCGCGCGGACCTCGACGGTCTCGCCCCCGATCAGGTGGACCTCGTAGCGGACGTTCGGCGCCGTGGCCAGCAGCTCGAGGTCGTACTCGCGCTCGAGGCGCTCGCGGACGATGTCCATGTGGAGCAGGCCGAGGAAGCCGACGCGGAAGCCGAAGCCGAGCGCGTCCGAGGTCTCGGGCTCCCAGGTGAGCGCAGCGTCGTTCAGCGAAAGCTTGTCGAGCGCGTCGCGCAGGTCCTTGTAGCGATCGGTGTCGAGCGGGAAGAGGCCGGAGAACACCATCGGCCTGACCTCGCGGTAGCCGGGCAGCGCCTCGGTCGCCCCGCCCTCGCGGCGGGTCAGCGTGTCGCCGACCCGCAGCTTGGTCACGTCCTTGATCCCGGTGATCACGTAGCCGACCTCGCCGGCGGACATCCCCGGGATGGGCTTCATCTCGGGAGCGAAGAAGCCGATGTCGTCGATCTCCGCCTCGGTGCCGGCCTGCATGGCCGCGATCTGGTCGTTCTTGGCGAACTCGCCGTCGACCATCCGCAGGTAGGCGACGACGCCGCGGTAGGGGTCGAACTCGGAGTCGAAGATCAGCGCGCGGGGCGGCGCATCGGGCTCGCCCTCGGGCGGCGGGACCTGGGCGACGATCGCCTCGAGCACCTCGGTCACCCCCTCCCCTGTCTTCGCCGAGATGCGCAGGGAGTCGCCAGGCTCACCGCCGAGCAGGTCCGCGACCTCGCCGGCCGACTCGCTCGACCTCGGCGCCGGGCAGGTCGACCTTGTTCAGCACCGGGATGATCTCGAGGCCGGCGTCGATCGCCGCGTAGGCGTTCGCGACGGTCTGGGCCTCCACGCCCTGGGCCGCGTCGACGACGAGCACGGCGCCCTCGCACGCCGCGAGGCTGCGCGAGACCTCGTAGGAGAAGTCGACGTGGCCGGGGGTGTCGATCAGCTGAAGGCTGTAGGTCTCGCCGTCGGACGCCGTGAAGGGCACCCGCACCGCCTGGGCCTTGATCGTGATCCCGCGCTCGCGCTCGAGATCCATCGAGTCGAGCATCTGCGGCACGTGCGTGCGCGCGTCGACGGCCCCCGTCACCTCGAGGATCCGGTCGGCCAGCGTCGACTTGCCGTGGTCGATGTGGGCGATGATCGAGAAGTTCCTGATGCGGTCCATGGGAGCCGCTCAGTATGGCGCGGGCCCTGGGCTACTCCCGGGCACCCGCGACGGCCTCGTCGCGGGTGGAGAAGTAGCGGAACTCGATCGCGAGGCCGTCCTTGATCCGCCACATGTTCCAGGCCTCGTCGCTCACCTCGATTCCGCTGCCCGCACCCTTGGCGTGGAAGACAGTGCGGCACAGAACCCAATCGCCCTCGACAGCCGTCTCGAGGACCTCGACCCTCTGGGCCGAGAAGACCGCCGGCTCCATGTTTGCCCGGACCGCGTCCCGCCCCACGAGCGGAGACTCGACCTCGACCACCCGGTTCCAGAGGATGTCGGGATGGATGAACTCCGCGGACGCGTCGAAGTCGCCGCGGTTGAAAGCCTCATATCCGGCGAGCACGTGCTCCACCGCCAGATCCATGTCCTCAGCCACGGCCTGAGTATCGCTAGCCGCCCGGGATAGCGCGTCGAAGCAGCCGCAGCACCTGGTCGGCCTCGGGCACCCGCAGGGCGAACACCGCGGCGAAGAACGCGGCCGCGCCGAGGGCGAGCGCGACGCCCAGCGACGCCGCCTGCGCCAGGACGCTGCGGCCCAGGACGTCGTCGAGGCCGAGCCATACGAGGTAGCTGACACCGGCCAGGAGCGCCGCCGCGGCGGTGATCCGGACGGTGCTGCTGATCAGCTTCGCGAGCTCGATCCCGTCGAGCTCGCGGCGGAGGATCCACGCCTCTGCGACGACGCTCGCCCCCGTGGCGATTGCTGTCGCGGCGACGATCCCGCCCACGCCGTAGGGCCCGTAGAGGGCGGCGGACGCGGCGGCCGTGATCGCGAGGTTCATCCCCGAGATCCAGGTCGGGATCCAGGGGCGCTGGAGGCTGAAGAAGGTCCGGGTCAGGATCAGGAAGAGGCCGTTCAGCGGAAGCGAGAAGGCGAACCAGAAGAGGGCCTCGGCGACCAGCTCGGTCTGGGCGGCGTCGAACTCGCCGCGCTCGTAGACCAGCCGGGTCATCGGCTCGGAGAGCACCAGGATCGCCGCGGCGGCCGGGATCAGCATCAGCAGGATCTGGCGCATCCCGTTCGCCATCGTGGCGCGGAGCTCACCGAACTCCTCGCGCGCCGCGAAGCGCGCGAGCGTCGGGAAGACGACCGTCGCGATCGCCACCGAGAAGATCCCCTGGGGCAGCATGTAGATGCGGAACGCCTTGTCGATTCCCGCCGGCGCCTGCTCGGAGACGAAGGTCCCGAAGAAGCTGTTGATCAGCAGGTTGAAGTTGATCAGGCCCAGGCTGATGGTCACCGGGAGCATCAGCAGCAGCACCCGCCTGACCTCGGGACTGATCTGCCGGGGCAACTCCCAGATCATCTTCCACTGGAAGCTGGTGTGCCGCAGGTCCCAGGCCGGGATCGCAAGCTGGATCACGGTGCCGACCAGCACGCCGATCGCGTAGGCGTAGATCTCGTCCTCCTCCGAGAACGTCGGCGCCAGTGCGACCAGCACGCCGATGATCGCGACGTTCCAGAAGAAGGGTGAGATCGCGAACGCGGCGAAGCGCCCGTCGCTGTTGAGGATCCCGACGACCATCCCCGTGATCCCGAGCAGGATCAGGATCGGGAAGAGGATCTGCGACAGCGTCACCGTGAGGTCGAGCAGCTCGCCCTCGAACCCGGGAGCGAAGAGCGGGACCAGGACCGGGGCGGCCAGGACGAAGAGCGCCGTGATCGCGCCGAGCACCGCGGTCACGATCATGATCATCTGCGAGGCGAGCCTGAACGCCTCCCTCTTCTCGCCCTGCTCGAGCTTCTCGACGAAGACCGGGACGAACGCGGCCTGGATCGCGGCGTCGGCGAAGAGGCTCCTCACCAGGTTCGGCACCTGGAAGGCGATCGTGAACGCCGACATCGCCCCGGAGATGCCGAAGTAGCTCGCAGCGACGATCTCGCGCACCAGGCCGGCGACGCGCGAGAAGGCAGTCGCGATCGAGAAGAACGCGGTCGAGATGCCCAGCCGGCCGGCTCCTCCTCCTTCTCCTCCCAGGCGGGCGGCTCGAAGGTGGTGCTCGGCGCGGGCGCCGGGATCGCCATGAACGTGTCGGTGTCCATGGACACGGCAGGGGTCGGCCGCCGCTTGGGCGGGACGTCTTCGTGCTCAGGCACGGCGTCGAACTCCCGGGTGGATGGGTCGAAGGGCTCTTTGGTCATTCGGGTTCGGCTATTCTCATTCGCCGCCCGCTCTGCGGGTCTTTCTTATGGCAAACATCGCTTCACAGAAGAAGAGAATCGCCCGAACCGCCCGCGAGCGGCACGAGAACCTGCGCTTTGCGAGCGCCGTGAAGACCCACTTCAAGCGGCTCGAGACCGCGGTTTCCGCGGGCGACGACTCGACGGCCGACACCGAGCACCAGCAGCTGATCTCGCGCATCGACAAGGCCGTCCAGCGCGGCGCGATGCACCGGAACACCGGCGCCCGCAAGAAGTCCCGCGCGGCCAAGATCCGCGCCGGCTCCGCCGCAAGCTCCTAGGCCGCGGCCGGCGCAGCCTGGTCCGATCCGACCGCCTCGCGGAGGGCGAACGTGAACGCGACCGCCTCGCTGTAGTCCGAGCCGCCGCGCGACCAGAGCTCGAGATCCGCCATCGCGCACACGGAGCGCTCGAGATCCTCGGGCGAGCGGCCCCTGACCCGCTGCACCAGCATCTTCGCCGCGTAGGGATGCATCGAGAGCCCCGAGGCGACCTCCTTCGGGGGAACCCCGGCCTCCATCTGGCGCGCGGCGACCATCGCCTGGCGAAGCCTCGGCGCGACCGAGTAGATGATCCTGGGCAGGGCCTCCCCCTGGGACACGAGTTGCTCGGCGACGCGCAGTGACTTGGCCTCGTCGCCCTCTGTGATCGCGTCCGCCAGCGTCCAGATCGCCTCCTCCGAGGTGTCGGCGATCATCGCGACAAGGTCCTCGGCGCTCACGGTGCCGCCCTCCCCGGCCCAGAGCGCCAGCCGCTCGAGCTCGGTGCGGAGGCGCACTGACCTCGCCCCCATGCGCTCGACCAGCATTCGAGCCGCGTCGAGGTCGAGTGCGAAGCCCATCTCGCGCGCGTCGGCGACCAGGCGCTTCGGCATCTCGCGCTCGCGTGGCGCCTCGAACATGAGGACCTCTCCCCCGGCTTTCTCGACTGCCTTCTTGAGCGCAGCAGGAGCCTTGCCGTCGGCGACCAGCGCGATCGTGGTGTCCGGAGGGATCGCGGCCAGGGCCTCCGCCACGCGCTCGGTGTCGGCCTTGCCCCACCCCTGCACGCCGTCGGCGAGCAGGTAGCGGCGGGAGGCGGTCAGCGAGATCGCGGCGAGCGAGCCGAGCATGGCGTCCGCGTCGGGGGCTCGGCGGCCCTGGCCCGACTCGAAGAGCTCGAGGGCGCCCGGCCCTCCCTCGCGTTCCGCCCGCGCTCGGAGGCGCTGTCTGGTCCGCGAGATCTTGGCCTCGTCGGTGCCCGCGATCAGATAGGCGCTCTTGATCTCGGCGGGCTTGGGGTCGGCCATGCGGCCGAGTCTATGCGCGGCCCTCGACCGATCCGGCGCGCCGTGGCGGGCGCCCGAGTATCTTCCCGCCCGATGGGTGGAAACGGGAGGAGCCGCTGGATCCGCCGCGCCACCGCGTGCGGGACCACGCTGGCCTGCCTCGCCGCGGCACCCGCCGCACAGGCGATCGACTACGCGCCCGTCGACCGGCCAGGCCCGCCGCTCTCGGTCCCGCCCGCGCAGCTCAGCGCATCGCTGGTCTGCAGCCCGGGCCTGGCGAGCGCCGCCACCGAGCCCGTCCTGCTCGTCCCCGGCACGGGGGTGACGCCCGAGAAGAACTTCGCCTGGAACTGGATCCCCGCGCTGAACGCCCTGCCGCGCGAGTGGTGCACCGTCGAGCTGCCCGGCTCGGCGATGGCTGACATCCAGGTCGCGGGCGAGCACGTCGTCAACGCGATCCGCACGATGAACGCGGTCTCGGGCAGGGAGGTCGACATCCTCGGCCACTCGCAGGGCGGGATGGTGCCCAGGTGGGCGCTTCGCTTCTGGCCCGACACGCGTGCGATGACGGACGACGTGGTCGGCATGGCGCCGAGCAACCACGGGACCGAGACAGCGGGGATCTGCGGCGCGCCGGGTGGCTGCGCCCCGGCCTTCTGGCAGCAGCGCGCCGGCTCTGAGTTCATCAAGGCCCTGAACTCGTTCACCGAGACCTTCCCGGGCATCGACTACACGGCGATCTACACGAAGACGGACGCCGTGGTGACCCCGAACCTCGACGAGACCGGGTCGTCATCGCTTCGCCCGGGCGACGGGCCGAGCATCACCAACGTGGCCGTCCAGGACCTGTGCGTCGCGGACCCCTCGGACCACCTCGCGGTGGGGACGACCGCGAACTCGACCTACGCGCTGGCGGTCGACGCATTCGGCAACCCGGGCCCGGCCGACCCCTCGCGGGTCCCGATCCTCGTGTGCGCAACCCCGTTGATGCCGGGCGTGAACCCCGCCACGTTCGCCCAGGACGCAGCCGACGCCGCCAACCACCTCATCAACAGCTACGCGACCTTCCCGAAGGTGCCCGCCGAGCCTGCCCTCGCCTGCTACGCGCTCGCGTCGTGCGCCTCACCCGCGGACGCGGCCGCCAAGCCCTCTGACGACGCTGCGAAGCGGTGCTCCAAGGGCAAGGGCAAGAAGAAGCGCGGGGCCTCCGGGACCAAGCGGCGCGAGCTGAAGGTGAAGCCGAAGAAGAAGCGGCGCGGCTGCAAGGCCAAGAAGCGCAAGCGCAAGCGCCGCTAGACCTCAGCCTCCGAGCAGCCGCCACCCCGAGGCGTCCGCCTCGATCATGACGTCGCCTTCGAGGTCCGTCCGGGCCGCGGGGACGCCCGCCTCGCCCAGGTCGGCCAGCGTCTCGGGCGCAGGGTGGCCGTAACTGTTGTCGTCCCCGACCGAGATCACCGCGAGGTGCGGGACGGAGGTTCGGAGCAGGGACGCCAGCCCCTCGTCGGCGCTGCCGTGGTGTGCGACCTTCAGGACGTCCACGGGGCCCGGCTCCAGCGGGGCGAGCTCGGCCTCGGCGTCGCCGGGCAGCAGCATCGAGAAGTGCCTCCACTCCGCCAGCAGCACCAGGGACGAGGCGTTCGGGTCGTCGCCCGCGCCGAGCGCGAGCCGCTCGCGCGGCGGCCACAGCACGGCGAGGCGCAGCTCGCCGGAGCCCACCTCCCCGCCCTCGGCCAGCGGGACCACCTCGACCGAGTTCGACGCCGCAGCCGACTCCAGCCCTGGAGAACGGACGCCCAGGACAAGTCGCCCGACCGGCATCGAGCCCGCCAGCTCGGCCAGCCCGCCGGCGTGATCGGACTGGTCGTGGGTGATCACGGCCGCCGCCAGCCGCTCGACGCCGAGGGCGCGGAGCGCACCCGGCAGGCCCGCGCCGGGCGGGCCGGCGTCGACGAGGATCGGATCCCCTCGCGGCGGATCGAGCAGGATCGCGTCACCCTGTCCGACGTCCAGGACCGCGACGCGAAGCGTGTCCGCCGGCGGCGGCCCGGGGCCTCCCGGGCGAGCCGCGATGAGCGCGACCGTGACGGCGAGGGCCAGCAAGCCGAAGCCGAGCGCGACTCCCGCTGCGCGCAGCCCCGTCCGCCTGCGCGCCCAGCGCAGCGCCAGCTCCATCGCGGCGGCGAGCCCCGCGTAAGCGGCTGCCAGCACGCCCGGTCCGCGCAGCCCAACCTCGCGGAGCGCCCAGGAGGGCTCGCCGAGCCAGCGCGCGACCTGGGCGATGTAGGCGAGGCAGAGCGAGCCGAGCGCGTTCAGCGGCTCGACCGGCAGCCAGGGCACCTGGCCGGCGATCGCCGCCAGCATCCCGAGCCACATCGCCGGTGCGACGGCGGGCAGCGCGAGCAGGTTGGCGATCAGCGTCCCGGCCGAGACGGTCCCGAAGTGATGCGCCATCAGCGGAGCTGTGGCAACCGTTGCCGCGATGCTCATCGCGACCCCCTCGGCGACGGCTCGGCGGGGCGAACCCGGCGGACGCCCGCCGTCGAGCAGCGCGGCCAGGCGCTTGGTCCAGGCGAAGATGCCGATGACCGCGGCGAAGCTGAGCTGCCAGCCGACGTCCACGCAGGCGCGCGGGTCGAGTGCGAGGGTCGCCGCGGCGGCCAGGAGCAAGGCGTACCACCTCGAGCTCGGGCGTCCGGCGAGCGCCGCGACCAGGCCGGCCGCACCCATGAGGCCGGCGCGCTGGATCGAGGGTCCGGCGCCCGTCACCGGGACGTAGAGCGCGACCAGGGCGATCAGTGCGACCAGCCGCGACCGGAGCGTCAGGCCCGCCAAGGCGAGCAGGGGCCACGCCAGCAGGCAGAGCAGGATCACGTTCTGACCGCTCACCGCCAGAAGGTGCGCGAGCCCGGACCGCCTGAAGTCCTCGCGCGTGCGCGGGTCGATCGCGTCGTCCTGCCCGAGCACGAACCCGCGGGCGAGCGCCGCCTCGCGCTCGGGCATGCCGCGCCCGAGGGCGTCCTCCGCGCGCTCGCGGATCGCGTCCACCCTTCCCTGGATTCCACCGCGGTGGCCGCCGGTCGGCTCGACCCGATCGGCCTCCAGCGCGAGCGCCATCCCCCTGCGGCGAAGCAGGGCGGATTCGAACGGGTCCGGCTCGATCAGGGGGCCGGCCGCGCGAGCCCCGTCCCCAGCGGACATCCCGTCGAGCTCCGGCGAGCGGACCAGCACACGGCCGTGGGGGGTCTCGAGCGGCGCCGAGACGCCGCGGGGGTCGCGGCGCGGCTCGGCGGTCAGGTGTCCCTCGAGGGCGACCCTGGTTCCGGCCTCCCCGCGCAGGGCTCCGCCGTCGATGGCAGCGATCCGCAGCGTCCCGAATGCGATCCCGGCGATCGCCGCGGCGACGAGACAGGCGGCAGTGCCCCACGCCCGGCCCCGGCCCGCCGAGGCCGCCGCGGCCCACCCCGCCGCGCCGGCGGCGAGGGCGGCGCCGGCGCGATGGGCGGGCAGGCCGGCGAGCGACGCGGTTGCCAGCCCGAGCGCCAGCCCCGCCAGGGACACGTGACGCCAGGCACTTGCCGCCCAGCGGCTTGCCGCAACGTCTCCGGCCGCCTGTTTCAACCGTTGAACTCGTGGTAGGGGCGAAGAGAAGGCGCGGTCGACGACCGCGCACCGGCGTCCCGGACGCGAAGCGGAGGAATGCCGGGAAATCGACGACTCACGGAGGAGCACGAATGACCCACCGAAAGGATCACTCGGGAACCGCCGAGAGCCGCGACCGCGCGGGCAGGGGGAACGACCGGCGCTCGGGGGTACTCAGAGACCACCCGACGTCACCACGTGACAACCCCCCGCCCGACGCGAGGCGCATGGCCCTGGCCCGCGAGGACTGGGACAGGGTGGTCGGCAACTGACCGACACCCGCGTCGCTGGAAGGACTTGGAGGGATCGCGGGGCGGTTCGCACGGCTAGGGCTGGAGCCCGGAGCGCAGCGCCTCCATCGTCGATGGGCCGACCCCGCTGATCTCGTCCAACTCGTCAACCGACGAGAGCCCGCCTTGCTCGTCGCGGAACTCGATGATCTTCTGGGCGGT
The DNA here is from genome assembly GCA_963839875.1 of uncultured Solirubrobacterales bacterium. GTDB lineage: Bacteria > Actinomycetota > Thermoleophilia > Solirubrobacterales > 70-9 > CAVUAT01. Next base: position 251,562 of record CAWIWP010000003.1, on the reverse strand, counting down.
GACCGGCCCGATCCCCTCGATCTCGTCCAGCTGGTCGACCGTGGCCGTCCCCAGCGAAACCGGGCCCTCGCCGGCGGCCGCCGCGCCGGCGGCTCCCGCGGCGCCCGGGACCACCACCTGCTGGCCGTCCGCGAGCCTCGCCGCGAGGTTGATCGCATCCGCACCCGCGCCCGGCGCCAGGCCTCCGGCCCGCTTGACGGCGTCGGTTACCCGGGCGCCGACCGGCAGGCGGTAGACGCCCGGCCGTTGCACCGCTCCCGCAACGTGGACGACCACGTCGCGACCCGCGTCGGCGTCCGGCTCGAAGCCGTCGGCGGCGAACGTCGCGGCGGGTGCAGCCTGCTCCTGCTCACCGCCTGAGCGAACGAAGCGGGCCCCGACCAGCAGCACGGCGACCGCTACGGCGGCGTAGACGAGAAGCTGGGAGCGGCTGAGCTCGGGCACGCGGGCAAGGCTTGCGGGGCCGAACGCACGAGAGGCGCGCACTCCGTCAAGGGAGCCGTACGCCGTGGAGCGCCGGTTATTCCGGGTCGCCGAGGAGCAGGTCGCGGACCACGACGGTCGCGGCGAGGTGGCCGCTGGCCATCGCGAGGACCACCTGCTGCGGGGCAACCGCGAGGTCGCCGGCCGCGAAGACACCGGGGACGCTGGTCTTGCCGAAGTCATCGATGGCGACGAATCCGGCCTCGGTTCGCTCGAGCCCCAGGCTCTCGGCGATGGGGTCGCGGTCGTGCAGGTCCGCCTTCACCATCACGCCCTCGCAGGCGATGCGGGAACCGTCGGCCATCTCCAGTCCGGCGACGCGGCTGTCCTCCTCGTGGACGCCCGACACCTCGGCCGGGTCGACGACGCTCACGTCGTCCGTCCAGCCGCGGATCAGCGCGGCCTGGTGCTCGGCCGCGTCGCTGTCGAGGACGACGACCTTCCGGTCGCGCATCTCCCATCCGTGGCAGAACGGGCAGTGGAAGACATCGCGGCCCCAATGCTCCTCCAGGCCGGGGATGTCGGGGATCTCGTAGCGCTGCCCCGTCGCGAGGATCAGCTTGCCGGTCTGGTGCGGTCCGCCTTCGCGGGTCGCGACGCTGAAGCCGCTCTCCTCATCCGCGGCACCCTCGGAACCCTCGATGCCGACGACCTCGCCGGCGAGGACCTCGACGCTGTCCAGCTCCTCGAGCTGGGCTCGGCCCACCTCGTAGAGCTCGCGCGGGGAGACGTGGTCCTGGCCCATCAGCCCGCCGACGTGCTCCGCCGGCCGGTTGCTCTGCTCGCCGGCGTCGATGAGGAGGGTCGTCCGCCGGGCCCGGCCCAGTACCAGCGCGGCGTTCAGGCCCGCGGCTCCGCCTCCGACGACGATCGCTTCCCACTCGCTCGGCATGGGATCAACCTAGCTCAGCGAATCTCGAAGCCGGCGGCCCCCTCGGGCTCCTCGTCGGTCACGTCGACCGCCTCCACCGAGGAATGGCCCGGATCGGAACGGCAGAACTCAACGATCGCTTCAACCGCTCCCGCTTCACCCTCGAACGCCGCCTCGACGGCGCCGTCGTCGCGGTTCAGCACCCAGCCGGCGACACCCACCCGCTCGGCCTCACGCCGCACGGAGTCGCGAAAGAACACCCCCTGGACCCTGCCCCGGACGACGACCCGCAAGCGCTTCACGGGTGAATGTCAGTAGTCCTCTTCGTCGTACTCCGCAGCCGCGCCGGTGTTCACCGCGCTGCCGTAGACCTCTGAGACGGTGATCGGCGGCGATTGGGCCGAGATGCAGCAGAGGTCGCCGTCGCCGTCGTTGGCGATCGAGTGGTCGGTTGCGGGAGGGACGAGGACCAGGTCGCCCGCGGTCACCTGCTGGGTATCGCCGGCCACCGTCAGGGCGCCGGAGCCCTGGGTAACGACATAGACCTGCTCGGCCTCCTCGTGGGAGTGGAGCTCCTGGTCGACGCCGGGCGGGACCTCGATCCAGGTCACGGACATGTTGCGGGAACCCAACTCCCCCGCGTCCATCAGGAATTTGATGCGAAGCTTGTGCCACTCCTCGACGGGAGCGTCTGCAAGGCGCCTGACCAGCACGGGGCCTTTGTACCAAATCGTGGGGCTACGACTACTTCACGACAAGGTTGACGAGCTTCCCGGGCACCACGATCTCCTTGACGATCTGCACCCCGTCCAGGTAGTTGCCGACCTTCTCGCTCCCCTTCGCGAGGGCGAGCAGCTCGTCATCGGAGGCGCCCGAGTCGGCCTCGATCCGGTCTCGCAGCTTGCCGTTGACCTGGACGACGAGCGGAAAAGTGTCGCGGGCGAGCAGCGCCTCCTCGGCCTCGGGCCAGGGCTGCTCCCAGACCCTCTCCCCCTCGAGCAGCTCGTAGACGTCGCTGCCCAGGTGCGGGGCGAAGGGGAAGATCAGCGAGGCGGCGGTGGAGGTCGCGAAGCGCAGGGCGGCCTCGCCGGCCGGGTCGCCGTAGAGCCCGTCCTTCCGGCGGTAGATCTCGTTGACGAGCTCCATCACCGCCGCGATCGCGGTGTTGAAGTGGAAGCTCGGATCTATGTCCCGGGTGACCTTGTCGATCGCCCAGTGGGATTTTGCGAGGAGCTCCTTCGCCTCACCGGTCACGTCGTCCGTGACGTCCCGGTCAGCGTCGGTCCGCTCGTCGACCTCGCGGCTGACCCGCCAGAGGCGGGCCAGGAATCGGTGGACTCCCTCGACGCCCTCGTCGGTCCAGTCGCCGCCCTTCACCGGCGGGCCCATGAAGCAGATGTAGGTGCGGGTGGCGTCGGCGCCGTAGCGCTCGACGAACTCGCGCGGGCTGACGGTGTTGCCCTTCGACTTGGACATCTTCGCCCCCTCGCGGGTGATCATCCCCTGGGTGAAGAGGTTCTGGAACGGCTCCAGCGATCCCAGCAGGTCCATGTCCGCGAGCGCCTTGCAGAAGAAGCGCGCGTACATCAGGTGGAGGATCGCGTGCTCGACCCCGCCGATGTACTGGTCGACCGGCATCCAGTAGTCGGCGACGTCGCGGGCCCAAGGGGCGTCCTCGTTCCGCGGATCCAGATAGCGGATGAAGTACCAGGAGGAGTCGACGAAGGTGTCCATCGTGTCGGTGTCGCGCCTGGCCGCCGCGCCGCAGTCAGGGCACTCGGTGTTGACCCAGTCGGTGGCCGTGGCCAGGGGGCTCTCGCCCTCGGGCGCGTAGTCCTCGATGTCGGGGAGCAGGACGGGGAGCTGGTCCTCCGGCACGGGGACGAGGCCGCACGCCTCGCAGTGGACGATCGGGATCGGCGCGCCCCAGTAGCGCTGGCGGCTGATCAGCCAGTCGCGCAGGCGGTAGTTGACGGTCTGCTCCCCCTTGCCCTCGGCGTCGAGCCAGGCGGTGATCTCCTCGATCCCCTTTTCAGGTGTGAGCCCGTCGAACTGGCCCGAGTTGACGATGCGGCCGCTGTCGCCCGGTCTCGGTGAATGCCTCGTCGGTGGGCGCCTCGCCTTCAGCGGGCTCGATGACGGGGCGGATCGGCAGGTCGAAGGCCTTCGCGAAGTCCCAGTCGCGCTGGTCGTGGGCGGGCACCGCCATCAGGGCGCCGGTGCCGTAGTCCATCAGGACGTAGTCGGCGACGAAGACGGGGATCTCTTCGCCGTTCACCGGGTTGGTGACGACCCGGCCGGTGGCGACGCCGGTCTTGGCGCGATCCTCGTCGCCGCGGTCCTCGGTGGAGGCGCGGGCGGCCTCGTCCACGTACTCGCGGACGGCCTGCTCGTGCTCGGTGCCGGCGGCCAGCTTCTGAACATCGGGGTGCTCTGGGGCCATCACGAAGAAGGTGGCGCCGAAGAGCGTGTCGGGGCGGGTCGTGAAGACGGGGAAGTCGAGGTCGAGCTCGTCGCAGCGGAAGACCACCTCGGCGCCCTCGGAGCGGCCGATCCAGTTGCGCTGCATCGTCACGACGTGCTCGGGCCAGGAGTCGAGGAGCTCGAAGTCGTCGAGCAGGCGCTGCGCGTAGTCGGTGATCTTGAAGAACCACTGCGAGAGGCGGCGCTGGACGACGAGGGTGCCGCAGCGCTCGCAGTGGCCGTCGATCACCTGCTCGTTGGCGAGGACGGTCTGGTCCTTGGGGCACCACTGGACCGGTGCCTCGGCGCGGTACGCGAGGCCCTGCTCGAAGAGCTTCAGGAAGATCCACTGCGTCCAGCGGTAGTAGGACGGCTCGTGGGTCGCGACCTCGCGGGTCCAGTCGAGCGAGATGCCCCACTGCTTGAACTGCTCGCGGAAGGAGGCGATGGAGCGCTCGGTGGCGTCGCGGGGGTGCTCGCCGGTCTGGATCGCGTTGTTCTCGGCGGGCAGGCCGAAGGCGTCGTAGCCCATCGGGTGGATCACGTGGTAGCCGCGGCGGCGCCGGTAGTGGGCGATCGCGTCGCCGACCGAGTAGCACTTGAGGTGGCCGACGTGGGGCTCGCCCGACGGATAGGGGAGCATCTCGAGGACGTAGGCCTTGGGCTTGGAGGCGTCGAACTCCGGCGCCCCGGGGTTCGGCACGACCCACGTGCTCTCGGCCTCCCAGACCTGCTGCCAGCGGCGCTCGATCTCGAGCGGCTCGTAGCGCTGTGTGACCTCGGCCATGGCGGCCAGTCTACGAGCGGCGGCTGTATGCTCCGAAGCCGGAGGAGAGGAAAGGAGACACGGATGTCGCGACTGATCAGGATGGACCGCACCGGCCACACCGAGCTGGCGAGCTGGACGGCCGGCGACGCGGCGGCCCAGGAGGCCGCGGTGGCGGCTTTCCGCACGCGAGCTCGACCAGGGGATGCTGGCCAGCGTGAGCCAGGCCGACGGCACGGCCGAGGTCGTCCGCGAGCTGCCGCTCGACGCCGAGCTGGTGGTTCTTCGGCGGCCGATCTCCGGCGGCTAGGACTTGGGGACCGGCAGCTGATGGAAGCCGGCAACCCGGCGGCCGCGGCCGCCACCCCGCAGCCGGGCGTCCTCGCGGAGGCGGCAGCGGTGCCGTGGCGCGAGCGCGCGAGCGCGCTGACCCTGCGGCGCGACGGACGCCGCTGGACCCTCTGGAGCGCCGGAGTGGTCGTCACGTTCGGTGCCCCGACGGCGGCGCTGGTCGCGCTCGAGCCCCTGGCGGCGCCCGCGGCGGCGTTCTTCCTCGCCCACGGCGTGGCGGTGCTCCACATCCAGGCGGGCCGCGGGGCAAGGGCGGTGGTGCCGATCGGCAGCGAGCGCAGCGCGGCGAGTGGGCCGGGAGCCCAGAGCGGGCCCGAGGGCGTTGCCCTGGGACTGCTCGGCGACCTGGTCGGGCACGCCGAGCGCGACCTGCTGGCCGAGACCGGCCTGGCGCTGCAGCGCGGCCGGCTCGGTGTGTGGCTGGTCGGAGAGGAGGGCGCGATCATGGTGCGCCCGGGCGGCCGCCGTGTGGATTGCTGGTGCGTGCGCGTCCACAAGGCGGGCGATCTGCCGGCGGGCGACCGCGTAGCCCACCTGCTGCTCGCCCTGCGCGAGGACGAGGAGGGATTCGCGACGGTCGCGAACTTCAACTTCTCGGGCGCTGCGTGGAGGGTCCGCTGGCGGATGCCGGAGCGCTCCCGCCCGGCGCTCGACGAGGCGCGGCGGATCGCTCGCGGACTCTGATCAGCGGTTAGGGTCGCCGCCCACCGAAAGGAGGGCACATGCCCGACGCCGACACGCTCAAGCGATGCCTCGAGGCGTTCAACCGGCACGACGTGGACGAGATCATGGGGTTCTTCGCCGAGGACTGCGTCTTCGAGATGCCGCGAGGGCCCGATCCCTGGGGGCGGAGGTTGGAGGGAAAGGACGAGGTGCGTCAGGGCTTCGAGGCCCGCCTGGCCGGCATCCCGGACATTCATTACGGGGACGACAGGCACTGGGTCGCCGGGGACCGGGGCGTATCGGAGTGGACGATCACCGGGACGGACACCTCGGGGGAGCGGGTCGAGGTTCGCGGATGTGATCTGTTCGAGTTCCGGGACGGGAAGATCGCTCGCAAGGACTCGTTCTGGAAGCTGGTGGAGTAGCGCGAAACGGCGACGGGCCGGCACATGTGCCGGCCCGTCTGCCTGTCCACGTACCCGTCCGGGAAACGGACGGGAGCTTGTGTGCCTAGTCCTGCACCGCCGCGAGGCCGGTCAGCGTGGTGCGCTTGACCTGGCCCTTCTTGTTCACGGTGCCGACGTCGCCGACCTTCTTCATCTGCCCGGTGGATAGATCGAGGCGGTACAGCCCGGTCGCCTTCGATCCCGTGTTGGTCACGTACGCGACGTTGGCCGCGCCGGCGATGTCGAAGCCGACGTCGTTGCCGACCTGGATGCTCAGGGGCACCGGGGCGGTCAGCGTGCCCGCGTTCGCGGGGCTCTGGATGTTGAGGGTGTCCAGACCCTGGTCGATCACGTAGAGCGTCGTCGACGAGGCCACCCCTGGACTGAGGGCGGAGTTCGTGTACGCCGCTGCGACCACGGACGGCGTACCCGGGTTGAGTGCAGCGTCGACGGCCGACGGCTGTGCCGTAGCCGGCGTCATCGCGCTACCGGTCGTCCCGGCCGTGTTGGCGTTCGGGTTCAGCCGCAGGTTCTGGGCCGCGTTGCTGACCACCCTGATCCTGTCCACGTTGGGGTTGAAGTCGACGCCGTAATGGGTGCCGCTCAACGCCGCGGGCAAGCTGCCTGCAGGGAGGGCCAGTGCGGCCCTGTCCCCGGTGATCAGGATCCTGTACATCGTGCTGTCGGAGCCGATGCCGAACAGCTCTCCGGTCAGCGACCGGAAGTCGATGCCGACGAGCCGCACTCCGGCCGGCAGGCCGAAGATGCTGCGGGTGGCGGCGACCTGCACGGCCTTCGCCGCCTTCACCGGCTTGGCGTCGGGGTCGACGGTCGCCGTCTGCTTGATCTTGACCTTCGTCTGCTTGTCGTTGAACGTGACGAGCTTGCCGTTGCCGGTCGTCCCGTACAGCGTCCGCGCCTCCGCGGCCGCCGGAATCGAGATCGCGACCGCGAGCGCCACTCCGGCCAGAAGGCCGGTACGTGTCTTGCTGCGCATATGCGAGTTCCTCCGTAAGTCGGATTCGGCGGCGGCGTGCGGCCACCGCTCCCTGCACCTACCTATTCGCGGGTAGGGGCCTATCCGGTTCACTCGGAATCGGGAGTCGCCCCTCGGGTGGGGCGAGTCGGGCGAAGGGCCGGCCGTGGCGGGTGATGGCGATCTCCTCGCCGTGGTGGGCGCGCTCCATCCAGTAGCCGAAGCGCTCGCGGAGTTCGTGGGCGCCGATGGTGGTGGCGCCGGCAGGTGAGGGAGTGGAGCTAGCCGGGCTCGAACCGGCGACCTCCTGCGTGCCACGCAGGCGCTCTCCCAGCTGAGCTATAGCCCCAGGGAACTCGAATTCGGATGCGAAGTGTATCGCTGCTTTCTGGAAGTTCTTGGGTGGAGAGAGTCGCAGGTGGATGCCCGACTTGGCCTCGGCGAACCGGGAGAACGGGAGCAGGTAGGTCTGACCGAGGTGACTGGAGAGGCGCTACGCCGCGCGCTCGTCGCCGTCCGGCGGCGGCTCTGCGTCCACGTCCAGCACCACTCCGTCGGACCGCGTGTCGCGCACCTTGAACTCGAACGGCGCTCGCTCCTCGAGCTCGCGCAGCAGCTCGACCGGCTGGCCGAAGCTCATCGAGAAGGTCGCGCGGCCGTCGGAGAAGCGGCTGACCTTGACGTCGGACACGGAGTCGATCCCCGACGCCGCATCCTCGAAGTTGGTCAGCTGCGCGAAGTCCTTGAGCGGCCCCACCTCGACCTCGACCGGCCCGGCATACACGCCGTCGGCCGTCGCCTGGGCGGGCTCGGTGCCCACCGCCGGCCGGTCCTCCCCGCTCCCGATCTTGACGCCCGCCTTGCCGGCCAGGTCCGTCACCCGCGCCCCGAGCTCGTCGCGCAGCCGCGTCAGCTCGCTCACCCGCTCCGCGATCTGCACCGCGTCGTCGAGCGCCGCCATCCTGATCCGCGTCGCCTGGCGCCGCGCCTGCGCGTGGATGTCCTCCAGCCTCTTCGAGAGCGCCCCGATCGCGCCGGGAGCGCCCTCCACGATCCCGGGAAGCGCCCCCTGAGCCGCTTCTCGGTCTCGATCACCCTGCTCGCCAGCTGCTGGGCCTCGCGCTCGAGCAGCCGCATGCGCTCGTCCCGCTCGTCGATCGCCGCCCGCACCTGCGCAGGGTCGTAGCCGCCGACGAGCATCCTGCGGAATCGTTCCCTCGCCACGGCCGGAAAACTAGGCACGGGGCCGGACGGACTAGCGCCCGTCAGGCGCGATCAGGCCGAGGCGGCCCTTCGTCGATCTCCAGCTCCAGCTGTCCGCCTCGCCCCACAGCTGCTCGAGCCGGAACCGCTCCCGCGCGTCCGGCGTGAAGACGTGCAGCACGCAGTCGAGGTAGTCGAGCAGCACCCACTCCGCCTCGCGCTCCCCTCGACCCGCGCCGGCTGTCTGCCCCTCCTCCTTCAGCCGCTCGCTGCACCTCGTCGTGGATCGCCTTCGCCTGGCGCTCGTTGCGGGCCGTGCAGATCACCAGGAAGTCCGTGTAGCCGACCAGCGGCGCGCACGTCGAGCGCGACCAGGTCCGTCGCCCCCTTCTCGTCGGCGATCGAGCGCGACCCGCCGCGCCGACCGCCTCGGCGCTCCGCGCTCGCCGCCCGCGCTCACCTGTACAGCCCCCGCTCCCCGATCAACTCGACCACCGGGTCCGGCACCAGATGGCGCAGCGGCCGCTCCTGCCGCCGCGCGCTCCCTGATCAGTGTCGACGAGACTCCGCAAAGTGGCATGTCGATTATCTCCGCCCGGTCGGCGGCACCGAAGCGCTCGAGCGCCGCGCGCACCGCATCCATCTCCACCCCCGGCCGCGGCACCACCCCGATCCGCGCCAGCTCCACGCACCCGCTCGGGGTCCTCCCACTCGCCAAGCGCAGCCGCCATGTCGGCGCCCAGCAGGAACCAGATCTCCCGCCCCGGGTCCTCCTCGGCGCAGCCGCTCGAGCGTCAGGTGCGTGTAGGACGGCCCCTCGCGCTCGACCTCCAGCCCCGACGCCTCGACGCCCGTCGTCCGTCCCCGGCCGCGAGCCCGCGCCATCTCCAGCCGCACCTCGCCGCCGGGGTCGTCCTCGATCTCCTTGTGCGGCGCCTGCCCGGTCACCATCAGCAGCACCCGCTCCAGCCCGAGCCGCCAGCGCGCCTCCTGGGCGAGCAGCAGGTGGCCGAGATGCGGCGGGTTGAAGGCGCCGCCCAGCACTCCGAGCGCCCCGTTCGAGCTCTCCGATCGCGCTACTCCCGCACCTGGCCGCTGCCGTGGACGACGTACTTCGTCGTCGTCAGCTCGCGCAGCCCGATCGGCCCGCGCGCATGCAGCTTCTGCGTCGAGTTCCCGATCTCGGCCCCCATCCCGAACTCGTAGCCGTCCGTGAAGCGCGTCGAGGCGTTGACGTAGACCGCGGCCGAGTCGACCCCGTCGGTGAACTCGTCGCCGCGCCTCCTCCGAGGCGGTCACGATCGCGTCCGAGTGGCCGGTCCCGTGAGTGTTGACGTGGTCGATCGCCTCGCCCAGCGAGTCGACGACGCCGACGGCCATCTTCAGCCCGTGGTACTCGGTGTCCCAGTCCTCCTCGCTCGCCTCGCCGACCTCGGCCGAGCCGGCGTTCGCGCGGGTGCGCTCGTCGCCGACCAGCTCGACCCCCGCCGCCCCCAGCTCCGGCAGCAGCGCGGGCAGCAGCTCCGCGGCGACGCTCTCGTGCACCAGCAGCGTCTCGGCCGCGTTGCAGACACCCGGGCGCTGCACCTTGGCGTTGTAGGCGATCCGCCGCGCCATCTCGAGGTCGGCGTCCTCGTGGACGTAGACGTGGCAGTTGCCCGCCGCCGCGTACATCACCGGCACCTTGGCGACGGCCTTGAGCGCGTTCTTCAGGCCCTCGCCGCCGCGCGGGATGATCAGGTCGATCAGGCCCTCCTGCTCGGCCAGCTCGCCCAGCTGCTCGCGCCCGCCGCCCGACAGCATGCGACACCGCGGCCTCGGGCAGCCCGACGGCGGCGAGCGACTCGGTTACGAGGCTCGCCAGCATCACGTTCGAAGTCTCTGCGGCGCTCGAGCCGCGCAGCACCACGGCGTTGCCGCTCTTCAGGCACAGGGCAGCGGCGTCGATCGTCACGTTCGGCCGCGCCTCGTAGACGATCCCGATCACGCCGAGCGGCGCCCGCTGCTTGCGCACCTCGAGCCCGTTCGGGAGCGTCCAGCTCTCGGCGATCTCGCCGACGGGATCGGGCAGCTCGGCGATCTCGCGGACGCCCACCGCCATCTCACGCGACCCGCGCCTCGGTCAGGGTCAACCGGTCCATCAGCGCCTCGTTCAGCCCCTCCTCGCGCCCGGCGTCCAGGTCGGCCGCGTTGGCGTCGATCAGGTCGGCCGCGCGGGCCTCGATCCGGTCGGCGAGGTCGAGCAGCGCCGCGTCCTTGATCGAGCGCTCCGCCCGGGCGAGCGTGCGCGAGGCCTCCTTCGCCTCGACGCAGACGTCGTGGACGGACTTGGTCGCGGTCGCCATCAGGAATCGAAGGGTAGCTTGCGGGACGCTCCCCGCCGGGCGTCACGACGCCGCCTAATCGTCGCCCTCGTCGCCCTTGTCCTTGCCGTGCCCGAACGCGTTCCCCTTGCCGTTGTTGCCGGGCCCGTCACCCTCGTCGGAGCTCTGTCCCGCCGCCTCGAGCGCCGAGTCGAGCTCGGCCTGGACCTCGCCCGTCTGGTTCGGGTAGGCGAGCCGCTGTTCGAGGATCGGGATCGCCTCCTCGGGCCGCCCCGCCCGGTTCAGGGCCTGGCCGAGGTTGAAGAGAGCGAAGTTGTATGTCAGCTCGTCGCCCGAGCCCTCCAGCGCCGCGACGGCCTGCTCGAGCACGGGGATCGCCCCCTCGTAGTCCCCGGCCTGGATCAGCGCGAAGCCCTCGTCGTTCAGGGCCACCCCATCCGGGGCGGCGGGCTCGGGGGCGGGGGCGGATGCCTCCTGGGCGGGCGGCTCCTCGGCCGGCTGCGCGTCCTGCTGCGGCTTCGGCTCACTGGTCGCGGCCTGCTGGTCCCCGCCACCGTCACCCCCGGCCGCGAGCGCGAGCCCGGCCACGACGGCAAGCGCCGCGACGACCGCGACGATCGCCGCGCCGCGGCGTCCCGTGCCCTTCGCCGGAGCGATCCTCGTCGCGGCCCCGGTACGCCGCGCGGTGGGAACCCCGCGGGTCCGGGGAGCCTTTCGGGTCGGAGCGGTCACATCGGTCGCCGGGGGATCGAACGGAGCGGTCGCGGCGTCGAGCTCGCCGGTCAGCGCCGAGCCCAGATCCTCGACCAGGCGCGAGGCGGTGGTCGGGCGCCTCCGGGGATTCGGATCCATGCCTCGCTCCAGCACCGCTGCCGCCGCCGGGGGCGCGTCCGGCATCGAGGCCGCGAGGGGCTCGGCCCCGGCCCCCGCCGCCTCGGTCGAAGCGGTGTCCCTCGGGGGCTCTCCCGAGAGAAGCTCGTAGGCCACCGCCGCGAGCGCGTAGACGTCGGACTCGGGCCCGCCGGCGCCCGGGCCCTGCATCCGCTCGGGCGACATGTAGGGAAGGGTCCCGATGACGCTGCCCTCGCTCGTCAGCTGGGTCGCGCCGACGGCGCGGGCGATGCCGAGGTCGGCGAGCTTCACGACGCCGTCCTCACGCACGAGCACGTTGGCCGGCTTCACGTCACGGTGGACGACGTCCTGGGAGTGGGCGTGGTCGAGCGCGTCCCCGACGCTGCGCAGGATCGGCAGCGCATTCTCGGGCGAGACCGCGCCCCTCGCCGCGATGTCCGCGAGCGACTCGCCCGGGACGTATTCCATGACGATCAGCGCGTCCTGGTCCTCGGTGACGACCGTGTCGTAGACCGCGACCAGGTTCGGGTGGTTCAGCGCTGCGCCGAGCTTCGCCTCCCGCTCGAACCGCGTGAGGCTCGCCTTCGGCGCGTCGGTGTGCAGCCGCTTGACCGCGACGTCGCGGTCGAGCTTCGTGTCCTCGGCCAGGAAGACCGTCGCCATACCGCCGACCCCCAGGCGCTTCCGCACCCGGTAGCGGCCGGCGAGGAGCTTGCCCCGCCTTATCTCCTCAGTCGCAGACAATGCGGGGCGCCCCCCTCGGGGCTACGCGTTGGTCTTTTCGGCCTGCTCTGCGTGCACACCCTCGGCGAACTCCTCCACGATCTTCGAGCAGAACGCCGGAAGGTCGTCCGGCTTGCGGCTGCTCACCAGGCCCTGGTCGACGACGACCTCCTCGTCGACCCACTCGGCTCCGGCGTTGCGCAGGTCGGTCTGCACGCTCGGCCACGAGGTCAGCTTACGTCCGCTCACCACATCCGCCTCGATGAGCGTCCAGGGGCCGTGGCAGATCACGCCGACCGGCTTGCCCGCCTCGAAGAAGTCGCGGACGAACTGGACCGCCTCGGGCTCGGTCCTGAGGTTGTCGGGGTTCGCGACGCCTCCCGGCAGCACCAGCCCGTCGTAGTCCTCGGCATTCGCGTCGCTCGCGACGACGTCGACCGGGAACTTGTCCTCCTTGTCGAGGTGGTCGAACGCCTGGACCTCGCCGCCTTCCGGGGCGATCAGGTCGGTCTCGGCGCCCGCGTCCTCGACCGCTTTGCGCGGCTCCGTCAGCTCGACCTGCTCGATTCCCTCGTTCGCGACGAGGAACGCGATCTTCTTGCCCTTGAGTGATTCGTTCGTTTCGGCGTCGGACATTCCGGCTCCTTCCGGTCGTGCGTGCGTTGTACCTGATGCGGGCCCTACGTAAGTAAGCGTGCGGACTCCGCCCTCCCGTGGACGGATGCCCGCACGAGGGGACGCTTACCCGCGAGTCGCTACCCGAAACTTGGTACCGGCGGCCGAATGCGCGGCGCGTGCCGGGCTCGCTACCGCTTGCACTTCTTCTTTTTCTTCTTCTTCTTCTTCGCCGCCGAGGCGATGCGCTTCTTGTTCTTCCTTTTCTTCTTCTTGGCCTGCTTGCACGGCGGAGCAGTCGAGATCAGGCCCGCGGTTGCGAACAGGGCGGCAGCGTCAGCATCCAGGTAGGGCGCGGTAAGCGTGGTCCCAGGATCCCCGATCTTGGTCGAGCTGACCGACGCGACCGCGTTCTGGGAGTTCAGCCAGGGACCGCCGCTCGCGCCGATACCGAAGTCGCAGCCGGCCTTCATCCGGAGCGGCCCAGGTCCCGCGTCGCTGAGGAAGTCGCCCTCATAGACCGTGTCGCAGGAAAAGAGCGTGGAGCCGTCGTACGGCGGAGTCGGCTCGCCGGGAAGGCCGAGGATCCGGAAGGCCTGCGCACGCGGCTGGTCGAACACGAGCGGCAGGCCGCCGACCACATCCTCCACCGCCCTGCCGCCGTTGCGAGCGAGGACGATGAAGCCGTAGTCGTAGCGGCGGTTGAAGGACGCGGCCCACACCGGCGCCTGGAGGAACTCCTGGGCCCTCCACTCTCCAAACGGCGCGACGCCCGAGCTGTAGCCGGGGATGAAGGTGGCGCTGACCGTGGGCCCGTCCGTGGCCGTGTTGAGACAGTGCCCGGCGGTGATGATGGTGCTCTGGTTGGGCGCATCGACGACGGCCGCGGAACACCGCGCAGTTCCGGTGTTCTGCGAGGTGATGAAGAGGCGCCCGACGCTTTGGAAGGGGGGCGTCGAGGCGTCCGGCTGGGACGTGGTGAAGGCGGAGACCTCGGCCGGAACCATTGTGGCTGCGATCGCAAAGGCAGCGACCAGCCGGAAACTTCCTTTCACCCCTTCACCCCGACGCATCTCTCCCCAGCTCTCCCTCTGTGGACGCACCGCGACACTACCCAGTTCCGAGGACCCGTGGTGTGGCGTTCGTCCGGATCTAGAGCTGGATGGACTTGGTCTCGAGGAACTCCTCGAGGCCGAAGCGGCCCAGCTCGCGGCCGTGGCCGGACTGCTTGTAGCCGCCGAACGGCGCAAGCGGGTTGAACGTCGCTCCGTTGATCTGGACCTGGCCGGTGCGCATCCGCTTCGCGAACGCGACGGCCCGGTCGGGGTCGGCGGACCACACCCCGCCGTCGAGCCCGTAGATCGTGCCGTTCGCGATCTCGGCCGCCTCGTCCTCGTCGTCGTAGGGGAGGATCGAGAGCACCGGCCCGAAGATCTCCTCCTGGGCGATCCTCATGTCCGGCTTGACGTCGGAGAAGACCGTCGGCTTGACGAAGTACCCCGTGTCGAGGCCGTCCGGCGCGTCGGCGCCGCCCGCGACGATCCTCGCGCCCTCCTGCTCCCCCACCTCGATGTACTCGCGGACGCGCGTGCGCTGCGCGTCCGAGACGAGGGGGCCGATCCGCGACGAGGGGTCGAACGGGTCGCCGGGCGCCATCTTTTCGGCCGTGGCGGCCGCGACCTGCTCGGCCTCCTCGAGGCGCTCGCGCGGAACCAGCATCCGGGTGTGGGCGCTGCAGGTCTGGCCCGAGTTCAGCAGGCAGTTGGCGACTCCGTGGGAGACCGCGCGCTGAAGGTCGGCGTCGTCGAGGATCACGTTGGCCGACTTGCCGCCGAGCTCCAGCGAGACTCGCTTGACGTTGCCGGCGGCGGCCTCGCTGACGAGCTTTCCGGCGCGTGTCGAGCCGGTGAACGAGACCATGTCGACGCCGTCGTGGGCCGCGATCGCCTCGCCGACGACGGGGCCGAAGCCGGTGACGAGGTTGAAGACGCCCGCGGGCAGCCCCAGCTCGTCGATGACCTCGGCCAGGACGAATGCGCTCAGGGGCGTCACCTCGCTCGGCTTCGCGACGATCGAGCAGCCCGCGGCGAGCGCGGGCGCGACCTTGGCGCAGAGCTGGTGCAGCGGGTAGTTCCAGGGCGTGATCGCGCCGACGACGCCGACCGGCTCGCGCACGACCGTGCGAGTTCCCGACCTGCTGCTCCCACTCGATCTCGGCGGCCTCCTGGGCCGTCCCCGCGAAGTCCATCGCCGGCAGCCCGGCCTGGATCGCGCGCGACTGGGCGATCGGCATCCCGACCTCGGAGGAGATCAGCGCGGCGAGCTCGTCGCCGCGGGCCGCGAGGCCGGCGGAGATCGCCTGGAGGGCGTCCAGGCGGGCCTCCATCGGGACCGCAGACCAGGCCTCGAATCCGCCGCGCGCGGCCTCGACCGCGCGGTCCACGTCCTCCGGGGTCCCCTCGGGGACCGTTCCGGCCACCTGCTCGGTGGTCGAGTCGAGGACCTCGATCGTTTCCGAGCCGGCGGGGTCGGCCCAGCCGCCGATGTAGAGCTGGTCGCGGGTGACGGGCTCAGCGGGACGGGCGGGTGCGGGGGGTGCCTCAGTTGCCAACGGTGACCTCCTGGGACTCGGCGGAAGAGGCCGCGCCCGCGCCGGCTGCGATCGCCTCGGCGGTGCGGCGCGCCAGCGCCATGATCGTGATCATCGGATTCGTGCCCGACGGGGTCGGGAAGGCGCTCGCGTCTCCGATCCAGACACCGGGGGTGTCGTGGAGCTCGCCGCGCGGGTCCGCGACCGAGGTGGCGGGGTCCTGCCCCATCCGGCAGGTGCCCATCTGGTGGGCGCTGAAGAGCTTGTGGCCGCCGAAGCGGAAGGGGATCTTCTGGGCGGATGAGATGTAGGCGCCGAGGTCGTCGCCGCGCCGCCACGGCTGGAGGTTGCCGGCCAGCGCCGCAACGGTGTGGGCGCCGGCGGCCTCGTGCAGGCGCGCCTGGATGTCGATGCCGCGCCGCATGACCTCGATGTCGGCCGGGTCGGTGACCGAATAGGTCGGGATGGCCTCGCCGGCCGCGTCCGCGAGCACCCGGCCGTGGCCGTGGTCGCGCGCGAGCCCGATGAAGGTCGCCCCGAAGCGGAAGTCCTCCATCCGCTGCTTGTGGTCCTCGCCCGAGATCCACGGGGAGGCGGAGCCGACAAGCCCGGGCGCGTACTGCCCGGTCTCGATCAGCAGCCCGTAGCCGTCACCCAGGTCGACGAACTCGTCCACCAGGCCGGCCTGCGGCGGGCCCCACCAGGACTTCTGGTCCTCGCCGTAGACGCCGAGCACCGCGGTGCATGGATGGAGCCGCAGGTAGTCCCCGACAGCCTCGCCGCCGATCCCCGAGCGCATCAGCAGCGCCGGCGACTCGAGCGAGCCCGCGGCGACCACCACGACGGGAGCCTTCACCGTGACGCTCGCGGTGCGCGAGCCGTCGGGCGCCGCCCAGGCGGCGTTGACGCCGGCGGCGCGCCCGCCCTCGACGATGACGTTCGATGCGCGGCAGTTCGCGATCAGCTTCGCGCCCGCCGCCTGCGCGTCGGCGAGCCAGGTGCGGTCGGCGCTCTGCTTCGAGCCCGACTGGTCGCCGAAGCCCATGAACGCGGCGGCCTCGGGCGTGTAGGCGGAGCTGTCGGCGTTGCGGGTGATCTCGCTGAAGCTCCAGCCGAGCGCTTCGGCCCCCTCCTTCATCCGCTGCTGGGGGCCGTTCAGGTCGCTGCAGTCCGCGTTGACGCCGAGCCGGTCCCAGACCGCGTCCAGGTGCGCGTCGAACTCGGGGCCGTCGAGGCCATCGAGGCCGAACTCGCCCGCCCACTGCTCGCGCACCCAGGGCTTCGTCCGCAGGCAGTTGGTCCAGTTGATCGTGGTGCCGCCACCGAGCGTCGTCCCCGACACCAGGCTGACGCTGCCCTCCGCCGTCGGGGTCGGCCCGCCGCGCCAGTACATGGACTGGTAGGCGGGCAGCTCGAGCTGGTTGAAGTCGGATTCGTTGAAGTAGCCGGACGCCTCGATCACGACGACGTCGAGCCCGCGCGCGGCGAGCGTCGCCGCCACCACCGAGCCGCCGGCTCCGGAGCCGACGATGACCGCGTCCGCCTCGATGGTCTCCTCAGAGCCCTCGGGGACGTGGAGCTCGAGTGTCTTCGGAACGTCGGGTGCGGGCGAGATCGGCCCGGAGAACCCGAACGTCACCCAGTTCGGATTGGTGCCTGTCTCGGGATCGGGCGCGCCGTAGGTGAGGAAGAGCGTCATGGCCGTCAGAGCGCCGACGCCGGCAGCCGCCTCGGGCGCCGAGAGCGAGATGTTGCGGAGGATCTGCTCGCGCGATGGCTGCGACGCGTGTGCGATCCCCTGCGCGCCGATCACGCCGATCAGCTGGCGGAGGCCCGCGAGCATCACCGGATCGGGGATCTCGGAGATCAGCTGGGCGGCCGCCTCGTCCACCCCGAGGTCGGTCGCCTTGCGCGCCCAGAGCCCGTCGGGGTCCCGCTCGCGCTCGATCGAGGGGACGACCGTGTCGCAGATCGCGGCGAGCGTCGCGCGCTCCCCCTCGCTCAACTGGGTCATGTCTGAACCCTCATCCGCCTCGACCTCGGCCACGCCACGAATCTAACCAGGTTTGGCTACCTGGCCAGTCGCCCTAGGTGAGCACGAAGTAGTCCCGGTGCACCGCCTCCTCCGAGGCGTGCGGGATCAGTTCCTGGATCTCGGCCGTTCGCTTGCCCTTGATCGTGTCGAGCTCGGCGGAGGAGTAGTTGACGATCCCCTTGCCGATCGCGGGGCCGCCGTCGCCCCGGACCTCGACCGCGTCGCCGGGCTCGAACGTTCCCTCGACGGCGGTGATGCCGACCGGGAGCAGGCTGCTGCCGGCCTCGCGCAGCACGCGCGCGGCGCCGTCGTCCACGGCGAGGGTGCCGTGGGTGGGCTTCGCGTAGCGGAGCCAGAGCTTGAACGAGGAGGTCGGCTCGGCGTGCGGGACGAAGCGGGTGCCGACGGCGTCGCCCGCGACCGCGGCGCTCAGGGTGCCGGCGGCCGTTCCGTCGCAGATGACGGCGGGAATCCCGGCGGCGCCCGCCATCTCGGCGGCGCGCGACTTGCTCCTCATTCCGCCGAGGCCGAAGGGGGAAGTGTGCTCGCCGATCTCGTATTGCTCCAGCTCGGAGGGGTCCGCGACCTCGGCGATCAACTCGGCGTCAGGGTTGCTCCGGGGGTCGGCGGTGTGGAGGCCGGCCGTGTCCGTCAGCAGGACGAGCAGCCGCGCCTCGAGCATGATCGCCACCTGCGCGGCGAGGAAGTCGTTGTCGCCGAAGGTGATCTCGTCGGTCGCGGTGGTGTCGTTCTCGTTCACGACCGGCACCACGCGCCAGGCGAGCAGGCGGGCGAGCGTCTGACGGGCGTTCAGGTAGTGCGCGCGCTGCTGGAGGTCGGCCGCGGTCAGCAGCACCTGCGCCGCGTGTACGCCGCCGCTCGCGTCGAGGCGCTCCTCGTAGGCCCGAAACACGCTGCCCTGGCCGACGGCCGAGGCCGCCTGGAGCTCGTCGATCGCCGTGGGGCGTGTGGCGAGCTCCATGATCCTGCGTCCCCGGGCGATCGCGCCCGAGGTGACCATGACCACGTCCTCGCCACCGCTGTGCAGCTCGGCGACCTGGGCGCAGACGCCGTCGAGCACGTCGGAGCGCAGCGAGCCATCATCGCCGGCGACGATCGAGGAGCCGAGTTTGGCGACCACGGTCATTGGCGTGAGTCTAGGTCCGGCCCACCGAGGTGGATGGGCCGGCGGGAGCTACATCGAGAGCCGCTGAAGCGTGAAACCCATGCCGGTCAGGAGCAGTGCCGCTCCCGAGATCACGAGCATGTCGATTCCGGTGAACGGGAGGCCGCCTATCTGGCTGCGCAGGCCCGTTCGCACCTCCACCTGACCTTGGACCGGCGCCGTCCCGGCGATCTTCGCCGGCGCGGCCTTGCCAGCCTTGACGCTGGGCTTCGAGGTGACGCGGAACGTCTCAGCGACCGGCGCGTCCGAGCCCGGCTTGAGCTGCTGGGCCACGGCGACCTGGCCGCCGATGAGCAGCGCGACGAGTGCGATCAGGAGGGTCCCCCGCATGGCGACCCATTCACCCCGCCGGACGGCTTACCTGCGCGTGAAACCCGTCTTTCAGGCCGGCGTCTAGGCCGGGTCGAGCTCGAACTCCGTCTCGCCGATCACGACCTCGTCGCCGCGCTCGAAGCCGGCGCGCTCCAGGGCGGCGATCACGCCGATCTCGCGCAGCCGCCCCTCGAGGTAGTCGAGGGCCTCGTCGTTGGCGAGGTCGTACCGCTCGACCAGCAGCTCGATCCCCCGCCCGGTGACCCGCCAGCGCCCGTCGCCATCGGCCTCGACATCGAAACCCTCGTCGGCTCCCGGGCGGTAGGTCCGGTGATCGGCCTCGAATTCGGCGCCCTCGGAGGGCGCCGGCTCGGCCTCGGGAAGCTTCTCGGCGATCTGCCTGCGAAGTTCATCCAGGCCGGCTCCGGTGGCCGACGAGATCCCGATCACCGCGGCGACGGCGCCGCCGAGCCGCTCGTTCCAGGCTTCGACGATCCGCTCGGCGTCCTCGGAGGGCATCAGGTCGGTCTTCGACAGGGCGACGACCTCGGGCAGCAGGTTGAGCCCTTCGCCGTAGGAAGCGAGCTCCTCGCGGATAGTTCCGTATGCGACGTCAGCCTCGCTCCCCTCCTCCCCATCTCCCGCGCCCGCGATGTCCACCAGGTGGACCAGGAGCCGGCAGCGCTCGACATGCGCGAGGAACTCGTGGCCGAGCCCGACTCCATCGGCGGCGCCCTCGATCAGCCCCGGGATGTCGGCGACCACGATCTGGCGCTCGCCGACGTCGAGTGTCCCGAGCGCGGGCTCCAGCGTCGTGAACGGGTAGTCCGCGACCTTGGGGGCCGCGCGGGTCAGGGTGGCGAGCAGCGAGGACTTGCCCGCGTTGGGCAGCCCGACCAGCCCGACGTCGGCCAGCAGCTTCAGCCGCAGCTCGATCCAGCCCGACTCGCCGGACAACCCGTTCTCGGAGAAGCGGGGCGCCTGGCGGGTCGAGGTCGCGAAGCGCTTGTTTCCGTGACCGCCGGAGCCGCCGCGGGCGACGACAACGCGCTGACCCTCGGTGAGGAGCTCCGTCACCGTGCCGTCGAGCCCATGGACGACCGTGCCGGGCGCGACCGCGATCACCCGGTCCTCGCCGGCCTCGCCGTGGCGCCTGGCGCCCTCGCCGTGGGCGCCCCTCGCGGCGCGGAAGTGCTTGCTGCGCCCGAGCGCGCTCAGGTCGCGGCGCTGGGCGTCGCAGACGACGACCACGTCGCCGCCGGCACCGCCGTCGCCGCCGTCGGGCCCGCCCCGGGGGACGTGAGCCTCGCGGCGAAACGACACGACGCCGTCGCCGCCGCGGCCACCCTCGACGTAGATCTTGGCGCGGTCGTAGAGCATCGGATGAGGATGACGGCTTCGCCATCAGTCGGAGCAGGGCAGCCGCCCATCACAAGTCGCGGCTGCGAGCAGCCGCGACAAGACCTGCGGCTTACTGCTCCTCGATGATTGAGATCGTCCTGCCCGCGCGCGAGCTCGTGAACTTCACGACGCCCGGCTGCTTGGCGAAGATCGTGTGGTCGCGGCCGAGGCCGGTGCCGTCGCCGGGGCGGAAGCGCGTGCCGCGCTGGCGGACGATGATCTCGCCGCCGGAGACCTGCTGGCCGTCGAAGACCTTGACCCCGAGGAACTTCGGGTTGGAGTCGCGGCCGTTGCGGCTGGAGCCCAGTCCCTTCTTATGAGCCATCTGCGGCCTCCTCCTTCGGTTCGGCCTTCGCCGCGCTCTTCTTTGCGGCGGACTTCGCGGCCGGCTTGCGAGAGAGCATCTTGATGTCGGCGATCTCCAGGCGGGTCAGCTCGGAGCGGTGGCCCTGGCGCTTGCGGTAGGTCTTCTTCGCGCGGTACTTGAAGACGCGGATCTTCTCGCCGCGCTCGTGGCCGACGACCTTGGCCTCGACCTGGACCTTGTCGAGGTCGGAGCCGAGGATCATCTCCTTGTCGCGGAAGGCGACGGCGCGGAGGTTGACCTTCGCGCCCTCGTCATCGGGCAGGCGATCTACGAGCAGGGTGGTCCCCTTCTCGACTTTGTACTGCTTTCCGCCTGTTTCTACGACTGCGTACATGCTCACTTTCGGCTCGTTGCACGGGACCGCCGGCGTCCGCGCGACGGCGAGTCTAGCTTCTCGCCGTTGGTCGAATTCGACCCGGCGGACACCACCTCGCCGTCCTCGTCGAGCAGCAGAGCCGTCGCCGCGGAGCGGCCGACGCTCTCGATCCGGACCATGCGCCGCTCGCCGACATGGGGTCCTCCGGCCACCACGCTGACGATGTAGGAGTCCACCCGGGCGACCGCGTCGTCCACGTTGTACATGTGGGGCTCCTCGATCGAGACCAGCACCTCGTCGCCCACGCTGAACGGCAGGGCGCGCTGCTCGATCTCCTCGCGCGGACCTGACTCGACAACCTTGAAGGTGTCCAGTGGCAGAGCGTCACCGCCCTCGAAGTGGAACCGCTTCTCCGTCTCCTCCTCGAGCTCGGACAGCCCCGAGTCCGGCTTCATCAGCTCGGCGGCGACCAGTGGGTTGACGCGAATCAGGAAGGCCTCGGACTTCTTGGCCTCTTCGTCGTCCTCGATCAGCTCGGAGAGGTTCCGGAGCACGGTGATGGCCACGGTCTCCTCCGAGGAGACGACGCCCTCGCCGTCGCAGACGGGACAGCGCTTCGTGAGGATCTCGCGAACCCCGTCGGTCACGTTCTGGCGCGTCATCTCGACGAGCCCCAGGGGCGATACCTCGACCACGTAGGTCTTGGTCCGGTCCTGGTCGAGCGCGCTCCGCAGGGTCTTCAGCACCTGGTCGCGGTTGCGGGCGCGGGCCATGTCGATGAAGTCGATGACGATGATCCCGCCGATGTCGCGCATCCTGAGCTGGCGGACCACCTCCTCGGCCGCCTCGACGTTGACCTTCGTGATCGTGTCCTCCAGCCGGCCCTTGCCGCGGCCGGTGAAGCTGCCGGTGTTGATGTCGATCACGGTGAGGGCTTCCGCATAGTCGATCATCAGGTAGCCGCCCGAGGGCAGGTCGACGCGGCGGCTGAGCACCGAGTCGAATGCCTTGATCACGTCCCACTTCTCGAGCAGCTGGGTCTTCTCCTTGGCGCGATCCCAGAACTCGACCGAGTCGGCGAGCTCGGGGGCGGTCCGCTGCAGGAACTTCGAGACCCGCTCGTGCTGCTTGGAGTCGTCGATGACGGCCGCCTCGAACTCCTCGACCAGCACGTCGCGAACGACGCGGATCGAGAGGTCTGCCTCCTGGAAGATCATCTCGCCGTCCTCGGCCTTCTCGGCCCGGGTCTCGACGACCTCGTTGAGGCGGTGCAGGTAGGCGATCTCGCGCTTGAAGTCCTCCTTCTTCGCGCCCTGCGCTGCGGTTCGGACGATCAGACCGCCGCCGCCGATCTCGACGCCGTCGATCAGCTTGCGCAGGCGCTGGCGCTCGCCGTCGGGCAGGCGCTTGGAGACGCCGATCCCGCCGCCCTGCGGCATGTAGACCAGGTAGCGGCCCGCGATCGAGAGCTGCATCGAGAGACGGGCGCCCTTGGTCTTGAGCGGGTCCTTGACGACCTGGACGACGATCTCCTGGCCGGGCTTGATCAGCTCGGCGATGCTGCGCCCCCGGCCGCGGCCGCGCCGGGGCGCGGCCTTGCCGTCGGGGGTGACGATCTCGTCGACGTGCAGGAAGCCGTTGCGCTCCAGGCCGAAGTCGACGAACGCCGCCTCCATGCCGGGCAGCACGTTGTCGACGCGACCCTTGTAGATGTTGCCGACGATCGAGCGCTTGCCCTTCCGTTCGACGTACAGCTCGGCGACCTTCCAGTCGCCTCCGGGCGCGGCTTTCTTCGCGTTGCCCTTGCCGCGCGAGGCGGCTCCTTTGGCCTCGAGCACGGCGACGCGGGTCTCTCCGCGGTCCACGCTGACGAGGATTGTCTTCTTCATGGTGTGGGTGATCCTTTCCGCGCGAGCGGACAGGTCGAACCGATATCTGTTCGGGTCGTCCGGTGGCTCAGCGCAGGAGTGGGGTTAGAGCCCCGCTTCTTTCGCGTGCCGAGAGCTGCGCCTGGACGTGGATGCTCTGTAAGAGCCCGATCGCAATGAAGGTCACGAGCACCGAAGATCCCCCGTAGCTCATAAGAGGGAGGGTGATCCCGGTGACGGGCATGATCGCCAGATTCATGCCGACGTTCACGAACACTTGGAACGTCAGCATGGCGGCGATGCCGCCGGCGATCAGGGTCCCGTACAAGTTCTTCGAGAGCGTCAACAGACGCAACGCCCGCCACACGAGCAGGGCGTATAGGGACAGGATGAATGCGGCCCCGACGAATCCGTAGCGCTCCCCGACCACGGCGAAGATGAAGTCCGTGTGGTGTTCGGGGAGGAAGTCGAGCTCCGTCTGGGAAGCCCCTTCGCCACGGCCGGTACGTTCACCGGATCCGATGGCGATGCGGGACTGGTTCAGCTGGTAGCTCGAGTCGCTCGGGTCGTCTGAGGGGTTGAGAAAGCTTGTGAGTCGCTCCTGCTGGTAGCTCTGCAGGATCGGCACCCCAACCGCCGGCGCCGCTACGAGCACGAGGCCCGCGAATGCGGCTAGGACGGCGCCCATCGCCGCGAAGTGCCTCCATGGCACACCGGCGAGGAACAGGACCGCGATTGTGATGACCCCGAGCACCAATGCGGTGCCGAGGTCGGGCTGTAGGAAGACGATTGCGGCCGGCGCCAGTCCGATCATCAGGAGGCGGGCCGTCTGCTTGGGGTCGTGGCCTCGGCGCGTTCGCTCGATCACGAACGCCGCGAGCGAGACCACGAGGAGAACCTTGGCGAGCTCGGAGGGCTGGAAGCGGAAGAAGGGGGTGTCGATCCAGCGGCGCGATCCGCGCGCGGCGGCGCCGAAGACGAGCACGAGCGAAATCGCCGCGATCATCGCGCTGTAGAGGCCGACTCGGAGCTCGCGGAAGCGCGAGTAGTCGATGCGGGCGACGGCGAACATCAGCGAGACCCCGATCAGGGCGTAGGAGACCTGCCGCAGGACGAAGTAGAGCGGGCTGCCCGCGACGTCGTCGGCGGTCGCCTGCGCGAGCGTCACGCACGAGCAGGTGATCAGCCCGAGCGCCGCGACCAGCATCCAGCCGTCGAAATACGGCAGGCGCATGCGCTCCGCGATTCCTCCTCGCGGAGCCTCCATCGTCATGGTTGTCCTGGCTGCCTCCATCATTCAGTCATCTCAGTCATGCGGGTCATTCCGTCGGCGTCTTCGTAGCCACGGCCACCGCGGGCGTGATCGGGAGCTTGAAGTACTTCTCCAGGATGCGCGCCGCAACGGGTGCCGCCGAGTCTGCGCCGAATCCGCCGCGCTCAATTGTGACAACCACCACGATCTCGGGGTCGTCGGCCGGTGCCACAGCCGCGTACCACGCTTGGTCAGGCACGGGCAGGCCGCTGTTGTAGAAGCCGCGCTCCGCCGTTCCGGTCTTGCCGGCGATCGGGATCGGGAAGTTCCCGAAGACCGGATAGGAGGTCCCGTCCTCCTCCATCGCCGCGCGCTGGAGGCCGGTGAGGATCGTCTGGCGGGCGTCCTCGGGGACCTCGACCGTTCGCTTGTCGGGGGGGCGGATCTCCTCGAGCACCTCGCCGTTGACGGTCTCGACGCTCTGGGCCAGGTGAGGGCTGACGACCCGGCCGCCGTTGGCGATCGCCGAGTAGGCCACCGCCATCTGCAGCGGGTTCGCCTGCAGGTCTCCCTGGCCGACCGCGAGGTTGATGTTGTCGCCGAGCGTCCAGGGCCGGTCCGTGAGCTTGTCCCTGAAGAGCCGGTTGCGCCAGGCCGGGGTCGGGACCAGGCCGTCGCCCTCGGCCGGAAGGTCGATGCCGGTCTGCTCGCCGAGTCCCAGGTCCGTCGCCGTGTCCTGGATCATCCCGGTGCCCTTCTCCGCGGGCGCGTTCAGGCCGAGCTTGTAGAAGTAGATGTCCGACGAGACCTTGAGCGCGTCGCTCATGTTGATCGGGCCGAACACCGCGTCCTGGGCGTTCTTGAAGGTGACGGTGTCGACCTTCAGGCTCCCCGCGTCCTCGACGATGTCGCCGGCGGCGATCTCACCGGTCTTCAGCGCCCCGAGCGCGGTGACCGGCTTGAACACCGATCCCGTCGGATAGAGGCCCTGGATGGCCCGGTTCGCGAGCGGCGCGTCGTTCTCGCGCGAGACGAGTGACTTGTACTGGGACTGCGTGATCGGCCTGGTGAAGATGTCCGGGTCGAAGGTGGGGGTCGAGCCGAGGGCCAGCACCTCGCCCGACTCGACGTCCATCGCGACGAACGCGCCGGGGAGGCCGAACGAGCCCAGCGCACCCTCGGCGAGGGCCTGAAGGTCGGAGTCGATCGTCAGCCGCACCGAGTCGCCGGCCTCGGCGCGCTCGCTGCCGAGCTGGCCCGTCGGGCGCCCGAGCGCGTCCACCTGGAAGCGGTCGGCGCCCGGCCTGCCGCGCAGGAACCGGTCGTACTCGTACTCGATGCCCGACTGGCCGACGGCGTCGCCCTGCTCCAGGCCCCCGTAGCGGGGCAGGTCGAGCTGCTCGGCCGTCACCTCGCCGACGTTTCCGAACAGGTGGGCGCCGATGTCGCCCTGGCGGTACTCGCGGGCGAAGACGCGCTCGACGGTGACGCCCCGGAAGCGATCGCGGTTCTCGCGGAGGAAGAAGATCTTGCCCGCGCCCAGGCCCTGGGCGAGGATCACCGGGCTGGTCGGCGACTCCTCGCGCACGCGCGCGATCTCGGCCTCCATCTCGGCGGGAGTGTCCTCGGTGATCGGCTCCAGGCCGCGCATCAGCTCGCGGCGCTCGTCGGTCCCCTCCTTCGGAAGGTCGCGCGGCTGCACGTAGAGGGCGAGCTGCGTCTTGTTGGCGACCAGGACCTTGCCGTCGCGGTCGAGGATGTTGCCGCGCGGCGCCTGGACCCTGACCTCGCGGACGCGGTTGTCGTTGGCCTGCTCGCGGAAGTCGTCGCCGGAGAGGACCTGGAGGTACCAGAGGCGGAAGAACACCACCGCGAACACGGCGACCGCGATCCCGGCCAGGACCGTCGCCCGTCGCGACAGCGCCGCGGTGCGCGGCGGCTCATCGGGTCTCTGCCTGTACATCATCATTCGAACGCCTCGGCTCTCGGCTTCGCCGCCCCAGTGTTCGCGTTCCGCTCCGCTCCACGCTGACGCGTTCCGCTTCGCTTCACGCTCACGGGTCGATCTTCGACCACGGCCGGGCGCAGGGCAAGTCTGACGGCTGCGTAGACCGGAATCGCCAGTGCGGCCCCGAGCATCGCGCTGATCAGGGCGTCACGCACGACGAGGGCGCTGACGTCGGTGTCCACGCCGGTGCCGATCTGGATCGCGGCGAACGCGACGATCCCGAGCAGGGTCATCCCCGCCCCCAGGAGCGCCACGGCGCCGCGCGAGGGGCGCCCGACGCTCTCGCGGTAGCGGCCCGAGACGTAGCCGACGGTCATCAGCGACGCTCCGAACGCGCCGAGGGTCGTCATCAGCAGGCAGTCGATCAGCAGGCCGATCGAGAACCCCCCGACCGCTCCCGAGACGCTTCCGCCGAGGAGCCCGAGGGCCATCACGACCAGAACCGCCCCGTCCGGGCTCGAGCCGAACAGCTCGATCTTCGAAAAGAAGGTGACCTCGAGTATGGCCGTGACGAGCACCAGCCCCACCAGGCGCGCCCAGATCTTCGGGGTGAGGATCACTGCCCGCCACCGCCCGACTGGCCGCCCCCGCCAGAGGACTGAATCAGCGCCTGGACGAACTCCATGTCGCGCAGGTCGGCGTAGGGCCGCACGTCCACCCGCTGGTAGGCCTGCTGCTCTTCGAGCGAGGAATCGGCCACCGCGCCGATCGGGATCCCGGGCGGGAACAGGGAGTCGAGGGCCTCGCTTGCAAAGCCCGCGGTCACCACCTGCTCGTTCTCGTCGATCTCCTCGCCGCGCTGCACGAAGTTGAGCTGGAGCTTGCCCGGGTCGCCGACCGTGGACTCGATCACGCCCGTAGCGCCCTCGGGCAGCACGCGGGCGGTGACGGAGCTGTTGGGGTCGGTGATCAGCGTGACCTTGGCGGTGCCCCGCGTGGTCCCCGACACCCGGCCCGCGAGCCCGAGCGGCCCGACGACGGGGTCGTCGACCCTCAGGCCGGCGCTGGACCCCTTGTCGATGGTGACCGACGAGTACCAGACCGTCGGGGACCGGCCGATCACCCGGGCGGTGACACCCTCGAAGCCGGGCGGGATCACGCCGCCGACGGTCTCGGAGAGCTCGCTCAGCTCCTGGGAGGAGCGCGCCGTGGCCTGCTGCTGGGCGAGCTGGTCGCGCGCCTCGGCCAGATCCTCCTCGAGCTTCTCGTTCTCGCCGCGCGCCTCGAAGGTCTCGTCGAACCAGTTGACGAAGTCGCGCGCCGGCTTCAGGGCGCGGTCCGCTCCCTCGGCGACGGGCCCGAGGACGCCCGCCACGCCCCGCTGGGTGCGGTGCATCGGTCCGTCGTTCCCCTCCCGGAAGTAGAGGCTGAGGAGCGTCAGGGAGGCGACGACCAACAGCAACAGCACCGCTCGTCGGCGCCGGACCTGCTTGCGATACACGTTGGGTACCTCGGTTCCATCAGGAAGTCTGTAACGAAGGTAGCGAACACTCTTAGGAGCCCTGAAAGGACGGCTCCAGTTCGAGAAGCAGCTTTACGGGCAGCCCGATTACGTTCGACACGTCGCCCGTCACGCCTGCGACCAGCGCGGAGCCCAGTCCCTGGATCGCGTACGAGCCCGCCCTGCCCTCCCACTCTCCCGAGGCGATGTAGGCGTCGACCAGGGGCTCGTCGAGCTCGCGGAACCTGACCGCGGTCGTCTCGACTCCCTCGCGCCCCTCGAACGCCCCCTGCTCGTCGGTGCCGGGGCCCATCAGCGCGATCGCGCCGTGCACGTGGTGCTCGCGGTCCGAGAGCCGGGCGAGGTGCTCTCTCGCCTGCGCCTCGTCGCCGGGTTGCCCCAGCGCCTCGCCGTCGATCGCGACCTCGGTGTCACCGGCGATCACGAGGGTGCCCGGGCGGGCGGTGGCGGCGATAGAGGCCGCCTTCCAGCGCGCGTTCACGACCACCAGCTCGTCGGGCTCGCCCTCGGCGAGCTCCTCGACCTTGGGATCGGCGACCTCGAAGTCCACCCCGAGCGCCTCGAGCAGCGCCCTGCGCTGGGGCGAGCGCGAGGCGAGGACCACGCGCTTGATCTCAGGCGAACTCAGAGCTCTGGAAACCAGATGCCGGTCTCGCGCTCGGCCGACTCGGGCGAATCCGAGCCGTGGACGAGGTTGAACGTGACCTCGGTGCCGAAGGTCCCGCGGATCGAGCCGGCGTCGGCCTCGACGGGATCGGTCGCCCCGATCACCTGGCGAGCCGCCTTGATCGCGTTCGGGCCCTCGAGGACCATCGCGACGAGCGGGCCACCGGTGATGAACTCGACCAGCTCGCCGAAGAACGGCTTCTCGGAGTGCTCGGCGTAGTGCTCGTTGGCGATCTTCTCGTCGGCGGTCAGCTGCTTCAGAGCCACGAGGGAAAGGCCCTTGCGCTCAAAGCGCGCGATGACCTCGCCCGTCAGCCCGCGCTCGAACGCGTCGGGCTTCACGAGGATCAGTGTTCGCTCGGCTGCCACGGGTCGGGAAAGCTAGCGGCTGGGGCGCTCGGAGCGGGGGCGTTCCGGGCGGCTGCTGCTCCCGCCGCTGCCTCCTGAGCCGCCGGAGCTTCCGGAGGGCTCGAACGAGCGCTTGGACCGGTCCCCCTCGCTTCGCGAACTCGAGCCGTCGGAACGGGGGGCGCGGTCGCGCTCCGGGCGCTCGCTGCGCTCGGGCCGGTCGGTGCGGCTGGTGCGCGATGAGCCGGCGCGGGTGACCCGCTCGGCTGCCCTGCTCGAGCGGGAGCGCTCGCGGCTCGAGCCCGAGCCCGAGCCCGAGTCGCGCTGGCGGCGGACCTCGGTCTCGCAGTACGGGCAGGTACCCCACTTCGGGTCGAGCGGCTTGCGGCACTTGCGACAGGGGTTCCGCAGCCTCCGCTCGCAGTTGGGGCAGCGCAGGTAGTTGCGCTCGACCGGGTACTCGCAGTGGGGGCACGACTGCTCGATCAGCTGGCGCAGTCGAAGCTCGGCGGAACGAAGCTCGAGCTCGCGCTCCTCGCGGTCCTCGAGGAACTCCGGGGGGCGCAGGATCGTGTAGACGACCGTTCCGACGAAGGGGAACACCGAGGCCGCCGTCGCGCAGGCGATCAGGACCGGGTCCTCGATCCGCCGCTTGGCGTCCAGGTAGGTCCAGTAGATCAGCGCGAAGTAGACGACGACCATGAACAGGACCAGCAGGTTCATGACGAGCCCGAGGGCTCCGCCGTCGATGCCGAGGATTGCGTAGAGCGTCATAGGACGGGCGAGTCTACTTTCGTGGCGTTTGCGGGGATACCTGCCGACTGGACGGTGCCTGGACGGGCGCCGCCTAGAGGAACATCAGGCCGAAGACGTAGCCGATCGCGAAGAAGACCAGGATGACGACGGCGACGACCAGCGCCACCAGTCCCATCATCGTCAGCAGTTCTCCGCGTGCCTCCCTGTCCATTTGCCCGAAAGAAGGTACCGCAGGTGCGCCT
This sequence comes from uncultured Solirubrobacterales bacterium, assembly GCA_963839875.1. Classification (GTDB taxonomy): domain Bacteria; phylum Actinomycetota; class Thermoleophilia; order Solirubrobacterales; family 70-9; genus CAVUAT01. The sequence goes on along the minus strand of CAWIWP010000003.1, from coordinate 222,017 downwards.
ACAGCCGGTGCGGCGCCTCAGCGGGCGAGGGCCTCGGTGGCGGCGCCGATCAGGAAGTGCGAGCCGGTGACGAGCAGCGGCAGGCCGGCGGAGGCTGAGGCCTCGCGTGCCGTCCTGACCCCGGCCTCAAGCGCGGGCTCGGCTCGCGCGCGGACCCCGCGCTCCTCGAACATCGCCGACAGCTCGGCCGCCTCCTGGGAACAGCCGCCGGGGCGCCCGCCGGCGGCGATCGCCTCCTCCGGGACCTCCGTGCAGACGACCAGCTCGCAGAGCGGCGCCAGTGCGTCCGCGATCGCCTCGGCGTCCTTGCCCTCCAGGATCGCGACGCAGCAGACCACGCTCCCGGCCGGCGCGATCAGCTCGGGCAGCGCCTCGGCGAGCGCGCGGGCTCCGTCGGCGTTGTGCGCCGCGTCGAGGATCACCCGCGGATCCCCTTCGATCACCTGCGCCCTGCCCGGGATCGGCAGCGCCTCGAGCGCCTCGCGAACGGCCCCGGAACGCAGCTCGCCGGTCACCACCTGGGCCGCCGCGAGGGCGAGGGCGAGGTTGCTCGCCTGGTAGCCCGGCATCCCGGCGACCAGCTCGGCGGGTGGCTCGCCGACCACGAGGGTCTTCGCGTGGCGCTCTGCGGCCACCCGCTCCGCGACCCGCTCGGCCGCGGGGTCGAGCTCGCCGTGGATCAGGACGCTCCGGTCGCGGAGCACCGCGAGCTTCTCGGCGGCGATCTCGCCGATCGTGTCGCCCAGGTACTCGGTGTGGTCGAGGCCCACCGAGGTCAGCACCGTCGCCAGGGACGGGATCACGTTGGTCGCGTCGAGTCGCCCGCCCAGTCCAGCCTCGATCACTCCGACCTCGACCTTCGCCGCCGCCATCGCGAGAAAGGCCGCGGCCGTAAGCAACTCGAACTGGGTGACGGGCCCGTCCTCCCCCGCGGCGCGGTCGGCGGCCTGCGCCGCCTGCTCGGCCTGCTCCAGGGCGCTCTCGAAGTCCTCCTCCGGCGACCGGCTCCCCGCCGATCACGACTCTCTCGCGCCACTCGGTCAGGTGCGGGGAGAGGTAGGCCGCGGAGGGGACCCCGTGCGCGTCGAGCAGCGCGGCGGTCATCCGGGCGACCGACGTCTTGCCGTTGGTGCCGACGACGTGGATCGAGGCGAATCGCCGCTGCGGCATTCCCAGCAGCGAGGTGAGGCGGTGCATCCGCTCGAGGCCCAGGCGCCAGCCGAGGGGCTCGCGGGCGCGGAGGATCTCGACTGCGGTCAGCCCAGCTCCTCGAGCTCTGCCCGGTATCGCTCGAGCTTCTCGCGCTCCTCGTCGACCACCTCGGCGGGGGCGTTGCCCACGAACTTCTCGTTGCCGAGCTTGCCCTCGGCCCGCTTCACCTCACCGCGGAGCTTCTCGCGACGCTCCTCGATGCGGGCCGCGACCGCCTCGGGATCGACCCCCTCGGCCGCCAGCAGCTCGACGCCGCCGACCATCGCCATCGCGTCGCCGCCGCCGTCGCCGCCGCCGTCGGCTCCGAAGTCGATGCGCGCCAGGCGGCCGACCAGCTCGTGCGGGGGGTCGCCGCTGGGCCGGGCCTTCAGCTCGGCCCCCGCCGCGACGCCCGCGAGGTCGCGCCAGCGGCGCAGCGCGCGCGTCAGGTCGATCGCTGCGCCGATCTCCGCCTCGGCGGCCTCGTCGAACAGCCCGGCGTCCGCCTCGGGGAACGGGTGGACGACGAGGGCCTCCGCGGACGGGTTAGGCAGGTACGAGTAGATCTCCTCGGTCACGAAGGGCATCACCGGATGGGCCAGCGCCAGCACCTGCTCCAGAGCCCAGAGGAGGGTCGCCGAGGCGTCCTCGTCCCCGTCGTAGAGGCGCTGCTTGACGATCTCCAGGTACCAGTCGCAGAGCTCGGACCAGAAGAACTCGTAGAGGTCGAGCACCGCCCTTGAGAAGTCGTACGCCGCCACCTGCTCGCTGAAGGCCTCCACCGCGCGCTGCAAGCGCGACGCGATCCAGCGGTCCTCCACCCTCTCCCTCCCGGGTGCCGGCTCGACCTCCGCTGCGTTCAGCAGCACCAGGCGGGATGCGTTCCACATCTTGTTGGCGAGGTCGCGGCCCTGCTTCACCCGGGCCTCCGAGTAGCGGACGTCCTGGGTCGAGGACATCGCCAGCAGGCCGAAGCGAAGCGCGTCGGCGCCGTGAACCTCGATCTCGTCCAGCGGGTCGATCCCGGTGCCGAGGCTCTTGGACATCCGCCGCCCGTCGGGGGCCTGGATGACCGAGTGGATGTAGACGTCGCGGAACGGGACCTCGCCGGTGAACTCGAGCGAGGTCATCACCATCCGCGCGACCCAGAGGAAGATGATGTCGCGCGCCGTCGACAGCACGTCGGTCGGGAAGAAGGCTTTGAAGGTGTCTGCATCGGTGTCCGGCCAGCCGAGCGTCGCGAAGGGCCAGAGCGCCGAGCTGAACCAGGTGTCCAGCACGTCGGTCTCCTGCTCCCAGCCGTCGCCCTCAGGGGGATCCTGGCCGACGTACGTCTCGTCGCCCCGGTACCAGACCGGCAGCCGGTGGCCCCACCAGAGCTGGCGCGAGATGCACCAGGGCCTGATCCGCTCGAGCCAGTCGAGGTAGACCTGGCCCTGGGCCTCTGGGACGAACCGGACGCGGCCGTCGCGAACGACCTCGATCGCAGGCTTGGCCATCCCCTCCATCGCGCAGAACCACTGCAGCGAGATCAGGGGCTCGATCCTCTCTCCGGAGCGGTGGGAGAAGGGAACGGAGTGTGTGTAGGGCTCCTCGCTGCGCAGGGCCCCCTCGGCCCGGAGGTCCTCGACGACGGCATCGCGCGCCTCCGCCGCGGTCATGCCCCGGTAGCGCTCGGGGGCGGCGTCGGTGATGCGGCCGTCCTCGCCGATCGCCGAGATCTCCTCGAGCCCGTGCTGCCGCCCGATCTCGAAGTCGTTGGGGTCGTGACCCGGGGTGATCTTCAGCGCGCCGGTGCCGAACTCGACGTCCACATGCTCGTCGGCGATCACCGGCAGCTCGCGGCCGACCAGCGGGAGCGTCGCCGTCTTCCCGACCGCGTCCTTGTAGCGCGGGTCGTCCGGGTTCACCGCCACCGCGGTGTCGGCCAGCATCGTCTCAGGACGCACAGTGGCGACCACGAGCTCTCCCCGCCCCCGAGCGGATAGGCGATCTCATAGAGGGTGTCGGTGACCTCGCGGTTCTCGATCTCGAGGTCGGAGATCGCGGACTGCAGGCCGGGGTCCCAGTTGACCATGTAGCTGTCGCGGTAGATCGAGCCTTTCTCGTAGAGGTCGGTGAAGACCCGGTACACCGCCCGCACGTAGCCCTCGTCGAGGGTGAAGCGCTCGCGCTCGTAGTCCATGGACGCGCCGAGCGCCTTGAACTGGCTGATGATCTTGTCGCCGTACTGGGCCTTCCACTCCCAGACCCGCTCCTCGAAGGCCTCGCGCCCCATCTCGTGGCGGTCGGGCTCGCCTTGAGCCGCCAGCTCCTTCTCGACCACCGACTGGGTCGCGATGCCGGCGTGGTCGGTCCCGAGGATCCACATCGAGTTGCGGCCGCGCATCCGGTTGAGCCGGATCAGGGCGTCCTGGATCGAGCCGTTCAGCGCGTGGCCCATGTGCAGGGCGCCGGTGACGTTGGGCGGCGGGACGGCGATCGAGAAGTTGTCCTCGGGCGAGCCCTCAGCCGGCGGGCTGAACCAACCGCCCTCCATCCAGCGCTCGAACACGCGCCCCTCGACGGCGCCGGGATCCCAGCGCGTGTTCTCTTCCAGGGATTTTCTGCGCTCGGCGTCCAAAGGGGCGCCGATGCTACTTACGCCGCTACGAGGCCTGCTCGCCCAGCTCGTCGCCGACGATGTCGTGCTCGCCCGTCGCGTCGGTCACGAGCATCGGCTTGATGCCGCGCTCGATCGTCTCCTTGGTCACGACGCACTTCTGGACGTCGCCGCGTGAGGGCAGCTCGAACTGGACGTCGAGCAGCGTCTCCTCGAGGATCGAGCGCAGGCCGCGTGCACCGGTCTCGCGGGCGATCGCCTTGTCGGCGATGGCCCCGAGCGAGTCGGGTGCGAAGACCAGGTCGATGTCGTCGAACTCGAACGAGCGGCGGAACTGGCGGGCGAGCGCGTTCCTCGGCTCGGTCAGGATCGTGATCAGGTCGTCGCGGGTGAGCTGGTGGATCGCGGCGACGACCGGCAGGCGGCCGATGAACTCGGGAATCAGGCCGTACTCCATGAAGTCCTCGGGGAGCACCTGCTCGAAGTCCTCGCCGGTGTCCTTGTGGGCGCTGGAGGTGACCTCGGCGCCGAAGCCGACGCCGTGGTTGCCGATCCGCTTCTCGATCACCTCGTCGAGGTTGGCGAACGAGCCGCCGCACACGAAGAGGATGTTCGACGTGTCGATCGTCAGGAACTCCTGGTGGGGGTGCTTGCGCCCGCCCTGGGGCGGCACCGAGGCGGTGGTGCCCTCGAGGATCTTCAGCAGCGCCTGCTGCACGCCCTCGCCGGAGACGTCGCGCGTGATCGACGGGTTGTCGGCCTTGCGGGCGATCTTGTCGATCTCGTCGATGTAGATGATCCCGGTCTCGGCCTTCTTCACATCGAAGTCCGCGGCCTGGATCAGCTTCAGGAGGATGTTCTCGACGTCCTCCCCGACGTAGCCGGCCTCGGTCAGCGCCGTGGCGTCGGCGATCGCGAACGGGACGTTCAGGATCCGGGCCAGGGTCTGGGCGAGCAGCGTCTTGCCGCAGCCCGTCGGGCCGAGAAGCAGGATGTTCGACTTCTGCAGCTCGGTGGCGTTGTCGTCGCCGGCCTCAGCGGCGGCGCCCATCATCTGGACGCGCTTGTAGTGGTTGTAGACGGCAACCGAGAGCGCCCGCTTGGCTCCCTCCTGCCCGACCACGTACTCGTTCAGCACGTCGTTGATCTCGACCGGCTTGGGAAGGTTCTCGAGCTCGAAGCTCGGCGGCGCCGTCAGCTCCTCGTCGATGATCTCGTTGCAGAGATCGATGCACTCGTCGCAGATGTAGACGCCCGGCCCGGCGATCAGCTTCTTGACCTGGCGCTGGGACTTGCCGCAGAAGCTGCAGAGGAGCTGCTCGTTCGATTCGGTCGGACGTGCCAGCGGAACCACTTCCCTCGGTAATGGCGCAGGGAAATCTTACGGGACCCCCTGCACCGGGTTGACGCCTCTCCTTACGCCGGTGGACGCCAGTTCCCTTCCGAAGTCAGCTCCTCGTCATCCGCCTTGCAGGGTCTCGATCACGTCCTTCGAGTGGGTGATCGGGCAGCCGGTTGCCCTCCAGCTCGATCTTCGAGCCGTCGCTGCGGTGGATCAGCTCGAGGACGCGGACGTTCGTGCGCTGGTGGACCTTCACCTCGAGATCGGAGCGGTCCACCTCGAAGATCAGCTGCGTCGGAGCCTTGCTGCGCGAGTGACTGGCCCATCCGTAGACGGCACGGTCGGTGACCCCGATGAGCATCCACTGGGGCAACCCGCTCGCCTCGCCGGCCGCGGCCTCACCGGCACCGATCCCGGCGGCGGTGCCGATGGCGTCCCCCACGTTGCCGAGGACACCGCCGGCAGAGCCGCCCGCGAGCCCGCCGACCATCATCCCTTCCGAATGCCCGCGCGGGTTGAACTGCCCCGCCGCGATGACATCGTCGGTGACGCCCTGCGCTGCGAGCGCCTCCTGGACGGCGTGCTCCATCTTCTCTTCGGACATCCGATCCCTCCTCGGTCGTTTCCCACAAAGCTAGACCCAGCGGAACCCAGCGCAGGACCTCAGCTGTATCGGTCCCAGGCTCGCAGCTGGGGCTCCGGGTCGGTCAGGCGCTTGCCCCGCTTGATCTCGAAGTGAAGGTGGCAGCCGACGCTGGCGGCGTTGCCTGACTTGCCGACGACGCCGATGGGGTCTCCCGTCCTGACCCGGTCCCCAACGTCGAGCGCCGACTCCCGCGGCAGGTGCGAGTACCGGTAGGTCTGGTTCTCCTTGCGGCCGCGGACGATCAGGTAGTGGCCGTCGAGGGCGCCGTCGAAGCGCTCGACGATCACGGTGCCGCCGCGGGTGGCGACGAGGGGTGCGCCGCAGCGGGCGAGCACGTCGAAGCCGTCGTGCAGGCGCCCGCCGTTGCGCGCGGCTCGGAACTCCCCGACCGCGCCGCGGAAGCCGTGCGGAGCGAGGATCGGATAGCGGTGGCCGCGGAGCGACACCGCGCCGGCGGCCCCGCCCACTCCCCCGGCCGGCCCGACCTCGATCCGGTACTTGCCGTCCGGGGCGGCGGTGCCCGCGTCGGTGAGGCCGTCCCACTCGACCGTGTGGTCCGTTGCCGGCGAAAGCTGCTTCAGCTCGATCGTGCGGACGACCTCGGTCCCGCGAACCACCCGCACGGTGACGTCGGCCGGAGCCGGATCGGCGAAGCGGAAGGTGACCTCGATCGGGTCGCGCTGGTCGAAGAAGGCCTTCGAGGGAGTCGTCTCCGCACCCTGGAGGGTGAAGGCCGACGCCGCCGAGGGGAAGGCGAGGAAGAGCGCGGCGGTGGCGAGGAAGCGGCTAGCGATGCTCAATCACGCGGTCGACGATGTTGTACTCCTTCGCCTCCTCCGCGCTCATGAAGTAGTCGCGCTCGCTGTCCTTCGCGACCTTCTCGAACTTCTGGCCCGTGTGCTTGGCGAGGATCTCGTCGAGGCGCTGGCGAATGTCGATGATCTCCCGCGCGTGGATCTCGATGTCGGTCGCCTGGCCCGAGAAGCCGCCCGAGACCTGGTGGATCAGGATCTTGGAGTTCGGCAGCGCCATCCGCTTGCCCTCGGCGCCGCCGGCGAGCAGCAGGGCGCCCATGCTCATCGCGACGCCGATGCAGATCGTCGAGACGTCGGGCTTGATGAACTGCATCGCGTCGTAGATCGCCAGGCCGGCGTAGACGGAACCGCCGGGAGAGTTGATGTAGATCGAGACGTCCTTGTCGGGATCCTCGGACTCCAGGTGGATCAGCTGGGCGACGAGGAGGTTCGCGATGTCCTCGGTAACCGGCGTGCCGAGAAAGATGATGCGCTCGTTCAGGAGCCGCGAGTAGATGTCGAACGCACGCTCCCCGCGGGAGGTCTGCTCGACGACCATTGGAACGAGAGGGCTCACGAGGCGGTGATTCTAGTGATGGGGGAAGATGCGCCATCGCGGCGCCGGAGGAGATCCTGACCGTCGGCCACTCGAACCACGAGCTTCGGCCGTTCATCGAGCTGCTCCGCGGCGCCGGGGTCGAGCTGCTGGTCGACGTCCGCCAGAACCCGCGCTCGCGCTACCCCCATTTCAACCGCTCGCCGCTCGCCGGGGCGATGGCCGCGAGCGGCATCGGCTACGAGCACATGGGCGCCACGCTCGGCGGCCGCCGCGAGCCCTCCTCCGGCTCGCCGAACGACGCCTGGGAGGACGATGCCTTCCGCGGCTACGCCGACCACATGGCGAGCGCCGAGTTCGCCGACGGACTGGCCAGGCTGCGCGAGATGGGCACCGAACGGAGGGCGGCGGTGATGTGCGCGGAGGGCGACTGGTCGATCTGCCACCGCCGGCTGATCGCGGACGCGCTGGTCGCCGGCGGCGTCCGTGTCCTGCACCTGGGGCCGGACGGATCGCTGGCGGAGCACGATCTGAACGAGGACGCCGTGGTGGGCGCCGACGGCTCGATCACCTACCCCGAGCCGCAGACCTCGCTCGACGTCTAGACCGGGATCAGCTCTCGACCGGGCGCAACGGGTCGGAGCCGTCCCAGCCTTCGGCGCCGGTCTCGACCATCTCGAAGAAGCCCCGCAGCATCGGGTTGTCCACGTGGATCTCTATGTCGTGCCCCAGCGAGGCCGAGCAGTCGTGGAACGTGTTCTCGATTTCGCCCGACCGGGTTCGCAGGTACTCCGGCAGGCCTCGCTCGTCCAGCGACTCTCGCACCGAGGCCACGTCGGCCGGCGGGACGAGATAGCCGATGTGGTGCAACCGCGGGAAAGGCCGCGCGAAGCGCGCATCGACCAGCTGAGGCGCCGCGCTCTCGATCGACATCAGCTCGATCGCGCCGTCGTCGTAGAACCCGAAAGCCGAATCGTGGACCAGCTCTGCCGGCTCACCTCGAGAGAGAACGCTTTCCGACGCCACGTCCTCGATCAGAAAGAAGGGCCCAGCGCCGAACTGGTCCACCAGCCGGCTCACGGTTGCCCCGATGTCCTCGACGACATAGGCGTGGTGGTGCGGTCGACCGAGCTGCGGTGACGGCTTGGCCGTCACTACGGCTCCGGGTCCCCCGGCTTCCACAGCCCGCCCTTGGCCTCGCGCTCCTTCTCCGGTGTCCAAACCTTCTCGCGGGCCTCGGCCTGCTCCAGCGGGATCGGCACCGCGCTCTCGCTGATGGACTCGAGCGCGCGGCGCATCCGCAGGTCGTCGCGCAGCATCGCGTCGCGGCCGGTCTTGCGGAGCTCGGCGAGCGCTTCGGCGGGCTCGGGGTGGCCGTGGTCCTCGTGGCCCGGCGGAATCTGGAGGGCGTCGAGCATGTCGTCCTCGGAGACCTCGATCTCCTCAGCATCGGCGACGGCGGCCAGGACAGCCTCTCGCTTCAGCGCCCGGCTCGCGTCGGGCCGCGCCTCGGCGACGACCTCCTCGCGCGTCTTGCCCTGGGCCTGCAGGTAGGCGTTCGGGTCCATCCCCTGCTGGCGGATCCGCTGCTCGACGCGGTTCCACATCTCGCCGGCGCGGGCCTCGATGACGTCGTCGGAAATCTCGACCTTCGCGTTCGCGACCGCGGCGTCCAGAGCCGCCTCGCGGAAACGCTCGGCGGTCTGCTCCTCGAGGAACTCCTTGATGCGCTCGGCGACGCTCTCGCGCAGCTCGTCCATCGTGTCGAACTCCGAAGCCTCGGCGGCGAAGTCGTCGTTGAGCTCGGGAAGCTCCTTCTCGCGGACCTCGCGGACGCTGACGGCGAACTCGGCCTGCTTCCCGGCCACGTCCTCGCCGTGGTAGTCGTCGGGGAAGTTGACGGTGGCGGTCACCTCGCTGCCGGGCTCGGAGCCGACGACGGCCTGCTCGAGCTCAGGCAGGACGCGGCCGGCGCCCAGCTCCAAGAGGTAGTCCTTGGCGGTGCCCCCCTCGAAGACCTCGCCGTCGATCTTGCCCTCGTAGTCCATCAGCACGACGTCGCCGTCGCCTGCCTTGCGCTCGACGGGATTGAGGCGGGCGAAGCCCTCGCGCAGGCGCTCGAGCTCCGAGTCCACAGCCTCGTCGGGAACCTCCGTCTCGGCCCTGCCGACCTCGAGGCCCTTGTAGTCGCCGAGCTCGGCGCCGGGCAGAATCGCAACCTCGACGGCGAAGCGCAGCGGCTGGCCCTCCTCGGGCAGGTCGGTCAGGTCCAGCTTGGGGTCGCCGATCGGACTCACCCCGGAGTCGAGCATCCCCCGCTCGTACCAGCCGCCGAGCGACGACTCGATCGCCTGGTTCAGGACCGACGGGCGGCCGAGGCGCTGCAGGACCATCTCGGCCGGGACCTTGCCCTTGCGGAAGCCGGGGATCTTCATCTCGCCGCCGAGGGCCTCGGCGGTGGCGCGCACACTCTCGTCGACCTCGGTCGCGGGGACCTCGACGTCCACCCGCACGCGGGAGTCGCCGAGCTCGGTTACGTCGGTCTTCATATCGTTGCCCCCATGAGGCAGCGGACCTTAGCCAAGCGCCCTCCGCTCGAACGCGCGGAGGCGTGGCTGCTCACCGGCCCCGCCGGGCGGGCCTGGTCGTTCGCCCGCGACATGTCGGCGGCCATGCCGATGCTCGCGAGGTACTGGACCAACCGCCTCCGCGGGAAGGAGAAGTCCCCCGCGGAGCGGGGCTAACAGCGCCGAAGCTGGTTCCCGCCCGCGCCGCCGAGGCAGGTGTCATCGCCCCCGCCGCCGTCGAGCCGGTCGTCGCCCTTGCCGCCCACGAGCTTGTCGTCCCCGTTCCCCCCCAGGATCAGGTCGTCGCCGGCGCCGCCGCTCACCCTGTCGGCGGCGTTCTTGGAGCAGATGACGTCGTCGCCCCCGCCGCCCGAGATCCGGTTGGCGGCCTTGCCGCCCCGGATGACGTCGCGGCCGGGCGTCCCGCGCTGACGCTTGCCCTTCACGAGCAGCGTCACCTGGGCGCCCGCGCAGCGGATGCCGGCCAGATCGGTGTTCCCGCCCCCGGCGCCGGGACCGTTGCCCGCACCGGTGCCGGGTCCGCCGCCGTCAGTGCCTCGCGAGCAGGCGCTCCGCAGGTCGAGGTTGGCGGTCGCGCCGCGGGCCACGGTCACCTGCTGGCTCGAGCGCTCCTCGCCGGCGACCGAGCAGGTCAGCGTCCAGGACTCGATCTGCGCGGGCTGGGACTCCTCCGGCCCCGCGAAGGTGACGTTCACGGTGTAGGGGTCGGGCAGGGGCGCGGCGAAGTTGACGACACGGACGACGTAGTCGCCTGGCTGGAGGCGCCCGTCGGGCAGCGAGGGCTCGACGAACGTGGCCGACTCCTCGGTGCCGGGAGGTGAGTTGCCGGAGGTGCCGACTTCTGCGCTCGCGGGCTCGCCGGCGGAGCTGCCGTTGTTGTCGGTGTCGCGGAAGACCTTGATGTCCCAGTCGTTCACGGGCGCGGTCCAGGTGACGCTCACGGTGGCCGAGTCGTTGTCGTCGCCCCCGGCGGGAATCGTGAAGGGGTGGTCGTTCCAGCAGTTGGGGTCGGTCGTCTCGAAGTCCGCGCAGCCGACCGGGGGGACCGTGGTGGTCGAGTCGCCGGTCATCGGGGGGACGTCGGGGCTCGGGGGGCCGAGCGGGTCACGGCCCCGCGCCTGGGCGACCAGCGGGCGGGTCGAGGGGTTGACGTGCCAGGTGAAGTTGCCGCTCGGGCCGACCGCGAGCTCGGAGCTGAGGTCGTCCTGGAGCAGGATCGGCTCGCCGCTGGCGTCCGGCTGGGGCGAGGTCGGGGTCATGACGCTCTTCGAGATGCGAAGAGTCGCGCCGGCGGGGGCCTGGCCGCTGATGATGGAGTGGCGGGCCGCGTTCGCCGTGCTCTCCTGGGCGATCGTGTACGCCTCGCGGTTCCCATCGCCCCCCACGGCCGTTGCGGCGGCGGACGTCCCCTCGTACTCGGCGACGGTCTCGGCGAACGGCGGATGGAAGTTGCCGATGCAGTTCTCGTTCGGCGCATCCGCCGGATCGCCGGGGACGCAGCCGATCTCGAAGGTGTAGCCGAGGCCACCGGTCGTGTAGTAGGACCAGTCCTCGGTGGTTCCGGTCGTGTCGTACAGCTGGAATCCCTTCTGGCTCAGGTAGCCGTTCTCCGCCGCCATCGCATCGCCTAGGGCCTTGAGGACGGGCTCGTCGGCGGCGTCGCCCTGGGCGGCGAGGCCCGGCGGGCGCAGGACGAGGTCGGAGAAGGTGTGGTTGGTGATGAGCGTGACCACCTGGCGGGCGGAGACGAGGGAGCGGATGTTCTTCGTCTCAGGCTCGGAGAAGGGAGCGGGGCCGCGGTAGTCCTCGTCGGTCTGCATCGTCCCCGCGCCGGGGCCGCCCCAGAAGCCTCCGTAGTTCCGGTTCGGGTCCACACCCGGCGAGGCCAGCCCGATCGCGGGCTGGGAGCAGCTCCCGGCGTTCGAGTCGTCCACTAGTCGGCAGTTCTTGCGGCGGTACTCGTACGGCGCGGTGACCGCGGCGACCGTCGTGTCGTCCTGCGGGTTGCCGCCGCCGTGGCCCAGGACCTCTCCGGCCTCGCGCGAGGTGTTGAAGCCGTCCGGGTTGACGATCGGGATGACGATGGTCCGGGTGTTCTCGACGAGGGGCTTCAGGCGGGCGTCGTTGCCGCGGTAGCCCTGGATCAACTCGTAGGCCCACTCCATCGCGTGCTCGCCGGAGGGCCACTCGCGCGCGTGGTGGACGCCCATCTGCAGGAAGACCGGCTTGCCGTCGGTCTTGTTGCCGGGATTCGTCGTGATCTCGAGTCCCTGCACGGTCCGCCCCTCGTAGGTCTCGTTCGGCAGCGTGAGCGGGGTGACGAGGTCGGGGTTGGCCTCGGCCAGGTCCCTCATCTCGGACTCGTAGTCGAACAGCCTCCGATAGGTGGTGCGCCCGCTCGGGATCGCTGCGGGGACCGCGGCTCGCGAATACGCCCTGTCCGCGCGCTGCTGCTCGATCCCCTGCGCGATCAGGTCTTCGACGACCGTGTCGGTCGCGAACCCGGCGGCCTCCAGCTTCGAGGCGTCCAGCGGGCCCCGGACCACCGCCTGCCGGTAGGGGCCTCGCTCGTCCGCGCCGGCGTGCTCGGTGAGGTCCAGCCCCATGCCGTCGAGGCGGCGCTGGTCCTCCTGGGTGGGCGTGTAGACGTTGACGAGGCTCGGCCGCGAGGGATCGGCGGGTGCATCGAGCGGATCCAGGTCGAGATCGAGCGAAGCCGTCTCGTCGCCTCCCGAGAGGCGGCACGCGCGGACGACCAGTCGCTGGCCTTCCTCGGCGAAGCCCTGAGCCACCTCGCTTCCCTGCGGCGACGCCGACCCGGCGAGGACGCGACCCGTGTCGGCGTCCGAGACGGCGAGGTCCCAGTCACCGCCGGCGTCGAGGCGGGCGTCGATCAGCGAGATGGACGGAGCGGTGAGCTCGCGCGTGACGACGCCATCGCCGGTCCGCTCGTTGGTGACGCAGCCGCGGGCGTCGGCGGCGGGCGCGGTCAGCTCCTCGGCCTGCGCGGGCGCAGCGTGCGCGAGCGCAATCGCCAACGCAAATCCAGCTCCCGCCCTGATCGGTCTCCCGCGCATCTCGCTGCGGCATACCCACTTTTCTGTAGGGCTAACCCAGGGAACCGTTCGAACGTGCCTCAGTCGTTCGCATAGCCCAGGATCGAGCGGTCGATCAGCCACTCGACGGGCGCGACGTCGTCGGTGTAGACCTCGCCGCCGTCGAGGCGGGGCTCGATGTTCTGGGATTCGGTCGCCGCGACCACGCGCAGGTCCTCGGGCAGCGTCGCGACCGCCGCGGCCAGGCGGTCGTCGCTCGCCGGCTCCTCGCTGCCGAGCAGCAGGGTGTTCGTCGGCTCGATCGGGTCGCGGACGACGCTCGGGAAGACCGTTGACATCGTCTCCGACAACACCTTCTCGAGGTCGTCGTTGCCCTCGGGGTGCCCCGCGTTGACGATCACGACGCCGCCGGGGGCGAGGTGGTCGCGGACGAGCTCGAAGAACTCCTCGGTCGCCAGATAGAAGGGGATGTAGGGCTGGCGGTAGGCGTCGACCATGATCGCGTCGTAGTCCTCGTCGGCGCCGCGGAGCCACGGGCGAGCGTCCTCGTGGTGGGTCGTCAGGTTGGGGTTATCGAGGCCGAAGTACTCCTCCCCCAGCTCCGTCAGCTTCGCGTCGATCTCGACCCCGTCGATCTCGGTCTCGGGGAAGTACTCGCCGTAGGCGCGGGCGGTCGTCCCCGCCGCGTTGCCGAGGATCGCGATCTTCTCGGGCGCCTCGTCGCGCGCGGCGAACGGCAGCACGAGGTAGCCGTCCCAGACGTCGCCCGTCAGGACGGTGTCGGGCCGGTAGACCGAATGGACCGCCTGCCCCTCGTTCAGGACGAGCTGGCGCTCGCCGTCGGACTGCTCGACGACGCGGATGTACTGCTCCTCGGTCTCGCCCTCCCAGATCACCTCGCCGCCGTCGGTGGTCCCGGTGGACCCGATCGGCAGCGCGATGGCAAGCGCGAGCACGGCGGGAACGGCCAGGTATCTCCAGCCCAGCCCGATGGCCGCGATCAGCGCGATCGACAGGGCGAAGACGAGGAACGTCCGCTGCGTCCCGATGAACGGGATCAGGACCAGCGCCGAGAGCATGGTGCCGAGCAGCGAGCCGAAGGTCGAGATCGCATACAGGCGGCCGGCGGTGCGTCCCGCGTGCTCGACGTCGGGGACCGCCAGGCGGATCGCCCACGGGGAGCAGGTCCCGAGCATGATCAGCGGGATCGCGATCAGGAAGAGGACCCCGACGAGAGAGCCGACGAACGCCCCGGCGGAGATCTCGTCGAGCGCGTCGGCCGAGACCTCGAAGAAGGGCTTGGCCGCGAACGGGACAACGGCGAGGAGCCCAGCCGCGATCAGGACCGTGATGCAGAGCTCGCGGGCCCGCGGGTAGCGGTCCCCCATCCGCCCGCCGAGCCAGTAGCCGATCGAGAGCGCGACCAGCACGACGCCGATCGTGTTCGCCCAGACGATGGTCGAGGCGCCGAAGTAGGGCGCCATCAGGCGCGCGGCTGCGATCTCGGCGCCCAGGGTCGAGACGCCGACCACGAACACGAGGGCATAGAGAAACCGGTTTGCGTTGATCTGGGCCATTGAGCGAGCTAGTGAGCGTACGGAGGCTCAGGCGCCCCGGATGCGTTCCGCGAGCCGGGCGCCCTCGCCGGCGGCCACTGCGCGCTCGGCGCGGCCCTCGCTGAGCTCGACCCCGCGCTGGTCCGCGAGCTCGACGAGCTCCTGGCGCTCGGTGTCCTGCTGGGCCCACTTGAGGAAGATCCACGCGAGCACCCCGAGGGTCACCAGGCCCCCCTCGAGGGTCATCAGGACCCCCGCGGTGCTCTGGTCGGCGATCGGGTCGATTCCGAAGTCGGCCTGGCCCGGCGCGTAGTCGGGGTAGAACGCGGTGTTCGACCACATGAAGACGTTGCCGAGGATCGTCCCGGCGAATCGCACACCCAGCACGTAGAGCAGCTTCGAGCCGAGCCCGAACCACTGCGGCTTGGGGAGCGGCCCGATCAGCGGCATCCACATCAGGATCCCGAAGCCGATGAAGCACGCGTGCTGGAGCGCGTGGACTGGCTCGCTGGTCAGGGTCGCCTGGTAGAGCGCCGGGATGTGCCAGATGTAGAGGGACGCCGCCCACAGCGGCAGCGCGACCAGCGGGTGGGCCAGGACCCGGAGGCGGTCGATCGTCTTGATCGCCAGGAGCGGCTGCAGCAGCGGCCCGGTGAGCCCACCGACGATCAGCCCCGCGGCGATGTCGCCGATCAGCAGGTGCTGTCCCATGTGGGCCCACTGCAGCTCGCCCCCCATGTGGGCGAGCGGCGAGACGAGCCCGGCGGCGATGATCGCCATGCCCGAGGCGAAGCAGGCGACGCGCCACAGGGGCACCGGGCGGCCCTCGCGAGAGAGCGTCAGCGAGCGCAGCGCGTAAGCGGTCGCGGCCACGGTCAGGCCCGCGAGCTGGATCGGATCGAGGGTCCCACCGCCGACGTGGGCGAGGATCGGCGTCACAGGCCAAGGCTACTTCGGCTTCGCCATCAGACGGGGTCGTAGCGGTCGCCCAGCAACAATCGCGGCGGCTGCGCCGCCGCTCAGAAAGAGGGCGACCTGCGACCCCTAGAGCCAGTTGATGCGTCTGAAGAACATCGCGAGGCCGACGATCGTCGCCAGCATCACCCCCAGCACGAGCGGGTAGCCGAGCCGGGAGTCGAGCTCGGGCATGTACTCGAAGTTCATGCCGTAGACGCTCGCGATGAAGGTGGGGACCGCGACGATGCCCGCCACCGACGAGATCTTCTTCACGGTCTCGGCCTGGTTGACGCCGACGAGCGCCAGGTTCGCCTCGAGCACGCTGGTCAGCAGCTCGCGCTGCGAGGTCACCTGCTCGTCCACGCGCCGCGCGTGGTCGGCGATGTCGCGGAAGTAGCGACGGAGCTCCTCGGGGATCTGCTCATAGGCGCCGCGCTCGAGCGCGGTCAGCGGCGCCAGCAGCGGCCAGACGGCCCGGTGGAACTCGATCACCTCGCGCTTCAGCGCGTAGATGCGCTTGGTCGGCGCGGGGTGCTCGTCGTTGAAGACCTCGTTCTCGACCTCCTCGATGTCGTCCTCGATCCCATCCGCGACCGGGATGTAGTCGTCCACAACCTTGTCGAGGATCGCCCAGACTGCCGAGGCCGCCCCCATCTTGAGCAGCTCCGGTCTGGCCTCGAGGCGCTTGCGCGCGGTTTTCAGGGGGCTGCCGGGCCCGTGGCGGATCGTCACCACGTAGCCCTGGCCCGCGAAGACGTGGACCTCGCCGAAGTGGACGACCTCCGTCTCCTCGTGGTAATGCGCGGTGCGCAGGACGATGAACCAGGACGCGTCGTAGTCCTCGAGCTTCGGGCGCTGGTGCATGCGCTCGGCGTCCTCGATCGCGAGCTCATGCAGGCCGAACAGCTCCTGCAGCTTCGCGAGGTCGCCTGCCTCCGGGTCGTGCAGCCCGATCCAGACGAACTC
Organism: uncultured Solirubrobacterales bacterium; assembly: GCA_963839875.1. Taxonomy (GTDB): domain Bacteria; phylum Actinomycetota; class Thermoleophilia; order Solirubrobacterales; family 70-9; genus CAVUAT01. Next base: position 205,763 of record CAWIWP010000003.1, on the reverse strand, counting down.
GCCCGATTCCGCGCCCTTCGCGAGATCGGCGGCCCGGTCGAGCTCGAGTTGCTCGTCGTGCTGGCGCTCGCCCGACTTGTAGTGGGCGCAATCGATGATCACGCTGCTTCGTTCCAGCCCCCCACGCGGGCTCCTGCCGGTGAACGCGGTTGTACGGGCGGATAGCCGCCGTTCAACGAATCCTGTACGCCCGGCCAAGGCGAGCGGGCCCGGGCGCCGCGAGACTCGACCGCGTATTCGTCCGGTCCCAACGCAAGGGAGAAAAGTGAAGCTCGTAATCGGAATCGTCAGGCCCGAGAAGGCCAACGACGTGCTCGAGGCGCTCTATCGCGCCGAGGTCCGCGGGGTATCCATGTCCCGCGTGCAGGGCCACGGGGGTGAGCTCGACAGGGTCGAGACCTACCGCGGCACCACCGTCCAGGTGGGCTTGTCCGACAAGGTTCGCTTCGAGATCGCCGTCTCCGAGGAGTTCGTGCAGCCGGCGATTGACGCGATCACCGCGGGCGCCCGCACCGGTGACGTGGGCGACGGCAAGATCTTCGTGGTCCCGATGGACCGCGCGGTGCGCATCCGAACCGGCGAGTCCGACAAGACCGCCGTGACCCCGGTGGGTGCCTGATGCCCCCGGCAATCGACACGGGCGACACCGCCTGGATGCTCGCGTCGACGGCTCTGGTGCTGTTGATGACTCCGGCGCTGGGTCTCTTCTACGCGGGCCTCGTCCGGGCCAAGAACCCGCTCAACACGTTCATGATGTGCGTCGCCGCGATCGCGGTGGCGACGGTGACCTGGGCCGTGATCGGCTACTCCATCGCCTTCGACGGCACCGGGGACCTGATCGGCGGCACGGGCTACGCGTTCATGCAGGACGTGACCCTCGATCCGCGCAACATCATCGGTACCGAGGACCCGCAGACGATCCCGCACCTGCTCTTCTTCGCGTTCCAGGCGACCTTCTGCATCATCACGGTCGCACTGGTCTCGGGAGCCGTCGTCGAGCGGATGCGTTTCAGCGCGTTCCTCGTCTTCGCGGCCCTGTGGTCGATCCTGGTCTACGCCGTGATGGCCCACTGGGCCTTCGGCGGCGGCTGGCTCTTCGAGCGCGGAACGCTCGACTTCGCCGGCGGCGTCCCGGTCGAGATGGCCTCGGGCTTCTCGGCGCTGGCCGCGGCTCTGGTGGTGGGGGCCCGGAAGGACTACGGGCGCCAGGCGATCCTGCCGCACAACTCGATCTACGTCCTGGTCGGAGCGGGGCTGCTGTGGTTCGGCTGGTTCGGGTTCAACGGAGGCAGCGGCATCGGCGCGAACGGCGCCGGCACCCTGGCGTTCGTGAACACGCTCCTCTGCCCCGCCGCCACGCTGGTCGTCTGGTTCGCGCTCGACGCGATCCGCGGCCGCAAGGTGACGGCGGTCGGCGCGGCGACGGCGATCATCGTCGGCTGCGTCCTCATCACACCCGCGGGCGGCTACGTCAGCCCGGGCTGGGCGCTGGCGCTGGGAGCACTCGGCGCGGTGCCGTCATGGGCGCTCGTCGCCTATCGCCCGCGGACCAGGGTCGACGAGACGCTCGACGTGCTGGCGGCCCACGGCCTCGCGGGCTTCACGGGGATCATCGCGATCGGGTTCGTGGCGCAGGCGTCCTGGAACGGCCTGGCCGACGGCGCCATCTACGGCAATGTCGACCTGCTCTGGGACCAGCTCGCGGCCGCCGCGGTGGCTCCCGTGTATGCGTTCGTGATGACGTTCGCCCTGCTGAAGATCATCGGATTCCTGATGCCCCTCAGGGCGTCCGAGTCCGAAGAGGCCCAGGGCATGGACGTCGTCTATCACGGCGAGGAGGCCTACCCGACGGGCGAGGGCGCGATCCTCGTCACGCCGCAGGAAGGCGACGGCACCGAGCCCGCAAAGGCTCCGGCCTAGTCCTCCGCGCCGGCACCGCCCGGCGCACGACCGAAGAACGAGAGCAGCAGCCCGGCCAGGCGGTCGGGCTGCTGCGCCATGAAGGCGTGGCCGCCGCCGTCGAAGATCTCGCGCCGGCCCTCGTCCCCGGCGAGCAGCGCGGCGTTCTCCGGCGGGATCACCTGATCAACCGCTCCGGCCGCCGCGAGGGTCGGGACGCCGGGCCGGGGCCTGGCCTCTCCCCCGTGCCCCTCGTGCCAAGCCCCCATCGCCGCCTCCTGGGCATCGAGCGCGGCGGGGTCGAGCGAAGCCTTCGCCTCCGCGACCACATCTCCGAAGTCCCGGTCGACGACCTCGGCGAAATCGGGAGGAAAGAGCAGCGAGATCAGGCGGCTCGCCTGTTCGCGCGGGGTGCCGGTGCGGTCGCAGAGCCGCTCCCAGGTCTCGGGCGCACAGCGGACCGCGTCGGGCCCGCCGGGGTCGGTGGAGACCAGCGCCAGCGCCTCGACGCGTCCGGGCTCCGAGCGCGCGAGCTCCTGGGCGACGAAGCCGCCCATGGACCAGCCGGCCACCGGCGACCGCCCGGTGCCGAGCTCCTCCATCAGCGCCGCGACATCCGCGGCCATGGACTCAACCGAGACGTCGCCCGCGAGGGGCGAATCGCCCATTCCGGGGAAGTCGGGGCAGATCACGGTGCCCCCGGCACCGAGGGCCTCGAGGAAGGATGGATCCCAGTCGGCGCTGGTGGCCGCGTAGCCGTTCAGCAGGACGATCGGCGGCCCCTCCCCGATCGTCCGGTGCGCCAGGCCCATGGCTACTGGGCGAGCTGCGGCGCGAGCGAGACGTCGACGACGTCCCAGGCCTCGCTGATCTCGCCGTCCGCGATGCGCAGGATCGCGGTCGAGGTGAACTCGATCTTCCTGCCGCTGGCGGGCGAGCCCATGAACTCCCCGTCGTGGGTCCCGGTCCAGGTCTGGTGCGCCGCGACGAGGTCGCCTTCCCCGAGCATCAGGGTGATCTCGTTGTGGAGGTCGGAGAAGCCCGCGAGGAAGGGCTCCACCGCCTGCTTCTGTCCCTCGCGGCCCCGGTCCTCGCCGTTGTGGCGGAAGTCCTCGCTCAGCAACCGGTCTATGGCGCCGACGTCGCGGCCGTTGATGACCTCCGCGTAGAAGGCGCGCACGAGATCCTTGTTGGCGTCGGCCGGCATGCCGGCCGATCGTATCCCGGCCCCGGGAGCTCTACCGGCCGGGTGTCAGGCAGTAGCCGTACGCCGTGAAGGTCGCGGCGGGGGTGAAGTACCCGAACCCCGAGGCCGAGACTGTCCCGTCGGAGTTGAACCACGCGCCCTCGAAGAAGGCCGTGTGGGTCCCGTTGAAGCTGAAGCCGTTGGCGGTCATCGTCTGTCCCGCCGGGCACTGGCCCGTCGTGGCGGTGGCCGACTTCTTGAGCGGCACCGCGACGGACCCCGAGACCTCGGTCAGCAGCGGGCGCTTGCTCTTGTCGCAGTAGGCGATCGAGGTCAGCTCGCCGCCGTCGGCACCGTGGGCCCCGCCCGTGACCTGCCAGGCCGTCGAAGAGATGGCGCGCGACTCGGTCGGGAAGTTGCCGCTCTGGCTGCGGAAGTTCGTGCGCTGGAAGCCGCCGGTCACCAGGACGCTGCCCTTGGGGCAGCGCGCGACCGCGGTCTTGACCTGGCCGGGCTGGACGAAGACCGTCGTGTGCGGCGAGGAGGTGGGGACGAGGCCCTTGGCGCAGACGGACTGGAGCGTGACGGTGCGCGCGACCGTCGACTCGGGGGCCGGGTCGAGCAGCACGGGGTTGATGTGCCAGCCGCGCTGGGCGCCGAGGCGCTCGTAGGAGTGGGAGTAGATGCCCTCGCCGTCGGCTCCGGGCGGGACGTCGGTGCGGATGCCGCCTCCGAGCGGATAGGTCTTGCCCGGGCAGCGGACCGTGAGCCGCTTGACCTGGTCTTCCTCGGTCAGGGTCGAGCTCGACGTGACGGTCGTGATGCCGCGCAGCGGGCCGCGGCCGCCCTTCGTGTCCAGCTGGGCCTCGCGGCCGACGATGGCGAGCGACCCCTCCTCGGCGTCGAGCAGGTAGACGCCCTGCTTGCCGAGCAGCGCCATCAGGATGTTGTTGCAGGTGGCGCCCTTGGTCAAGACGTAGATGACGTTCTTGCGCTTCACGTTCTTCGTCGAGGTCGTCGTCGTGGTGGTGGTGCCCGTGTCCCGCTTGATCAGCTTCGCCATCCGGCTGGGCGCCGGGTAACAGCCGTCCGCGCTCTCCTTGCGGGCGAGCTGGGCGATCTTGAACCCGGCCTCGAGCGTCTTCGTCGCCGGGTTGTGGCCCGCCGTCGAGTCGTCGATGTAGCTGGTCCCCTTGAGGGCGGACGCGCTCGCCGCGCACGCGCAGACCACGCCTGCGACAGCGGCCAGGGCCAGGGCTCTTTTCGGTGCTGGGCTCATCGCGAATTGAACAGACGCAACCCCCCAAGGTTGCGGTGGGCGAGCAGCCTAGCGACCGGGAATCGCGAGGAGTCTCAGTAGCGCTGCGTGAGGCGGACGACGTTGCCCTCGGGCATGGCGCGGATCTGAACCAGGTCGCAGAGCTGGTTGGCCAGCCACAGGCCCCGGCCCCCGTGCTGGCCGACTGACGGCCGGACCCGCCCGACGAGGGGGTCGAGGATGTTGCCTTCGTCTCGCAGGTCGCAGTGCACAGCGTGGTCGTCCCCCCACGCGAGGAGCGTTCCGCCCCCGCCCCCGTGCTGGATGCTGTTCGTCGCAACCTCGTCCGCCGCCAAGGCGAGGTCGGCCGACCCTGCCGGACCCAGGCCCGAGCGCCTGCAGATCTCGGCGACGAAACGACGCACCCCGGCGAGATCGTCGTCGGTGAACTCCATGCTGAGCGCATCCGCCGGGGGATCGGAGAGAGGGCCCGTGAACGGACGGCCAGCGAGGTCCGGCTCGTAGCCCTCGCTCCGCTCATGTGCCCCGTCGTCCATGAGGCCCCGGTGGGTGTGCCGGGCGGCGTCGATCACGTCGGGATCCAGCGCCCCGGTGTCGTAGGGACAGTGGAGCGACCACGCCGGGCCGTCGTCGAAGGCGGTGTTCAGAAGGGCCTCGTGATGCTGGCACTCGACGATCTCATCGGGCGCGCGGCCGCCCCAGATGGGCTCTCCGATCCCGCGCCCCCCACGTCCCCTGCTGACGTGGCGATCGACGAACTCGCGCCATACGGGAATGATCCTCGCGGGGTTCGTTCCGACCAGGGCCATGTCGGCGAACTCCACCGCGGCGGCGGCCTCGCCGAGGCGCTCGCGCATCAGCGAGATCTTGCGCCGGCTGACTGCAACGAGCACGGCCCCGCCGGCCTCTATCCCGTCGCGAACGTACGGAACTGTGGCGGAGAGAAAACCATCCTCGCCGTCGTAGAAGACCGCTTGGTGATCGAAGGTGTGCACCGATTCCCCTAGGCAGCTGATTATGGCAGCAGCGGGGACGGGCGACTAATGGCGCCCGTGGCGCTTGCGGCAGTGCTTCTTGCCTCCGCCGTGGTAGCTCGAGCGGTCGCGCTTGCAGTGCCTGCGGGGCTTCGGCTTGTGCCTCGGCTTCGGCTTGCCCGACGGGGGCTTCGGGGGCTTCGGGGGCTCGGCCGGGGGCTGTGTGACCGGCGGGACGCGGAGCTCGAAGGCGCCGATGTCGCTGCCGTCGCCGGGCGAGGCGTTGGCGATCGAGGCGAAGTCCGCCGGGCGGGAGAGGCCGCGCTGGTCGGTCGTCGCTCCGGCCGCGGTCCCCTTGTCCACGGCCGGGCTGCTCTGGAGGATCGCGTGGGTCGGGGTCGGGCCGCCGTTCGACGCGAGCGGCTGCAGTCCCGGATCCGCGTTGACGTCCGTCGCCTCGCCGAAGCAGGTCCCGTCGTCCTTGAGGTTGTGGCCGAGCGAGTTCGGGCTGAGCGCGCAGTTGTCCTCGCCCGCGGGAGCGTCGGCGACGATGCTGTTCTCGATCGTCGTCGTCAGGAACATGCCCGAGAGGTTGGCTCCGTCGCTCGAAGCGTTGCCGGCGATCGTCAGGTGGCGCAAGGCGGAGCCGGACTCGTCGTTGATGCCGCCGCCGCGATCGTGGTCCGAGCTCGCCGGAATCGAGCCGCTGACCGTGTTCCCGCTGATGGTCGAGTTCTCGATCGTGATTCCGGGCCCGTTGTAGAACTCGCTGATCTGGATCCCGCCTCCCGTCGCCGCGAGCTTCGTCTGGTTCGCACCGGCATTGGTGCCCGTAGCGGTGTTGCCGCTGATCGTCGTGGAGCTGACCGAGACGGCACCCGACCGGAGCGAGAGGCCGGCGCCGATCGCGCGCGCCTCGCTGCCGGGCGTGGTCACGTCGGCGGTGATGACGTTGTTCGAGATGACCGACCGCTCGACGGTCAGGTCGCCGGCCGCGTAGATGCCGCCGCCGCTCGCGAAGGCCACCGTTCCGCTGGCGTCGACGTCGACGCTGTTGCCGGATACGACGGCGTCCCGGAGCACGAGGCTCGCGTCGTTGTCGACCAGGATCCCGCCGCCGACGCCCGAGAGCCCGCCAACGACACGGCCGTTCGAGACCGTGAGGCCGGAGATCGACACGGGGGTGCCGGGATTGGAGATGTCGAAGATGCGGTAGTCGCCGCCCGTGTTGCGGCGGACCGTGAGCGCGGAGGCTCCGGGCCCCACGATCGACATCTCGGTGACGAGACCGGGGAGCGGAGCCGTCAGGTTGACCTGGCCCGTGACGCCCGGCGCGAACACGATCGTGTCGGCGCTCACCCCCGAGTTGGACTCCTGGATCGCCTCGCGCAGGTTGCAGGCACCCCCCGCCCCTTGGTCGCAGACCCCATCCGGGGTTGCATCGCCGGCGTCGCCCGTGCCCGTGACTGTGTAGTCCGCGGCGGCAGGCGAAGCGCCGAGGACGAAGAGGGAAACCGCGATGGCCCCCACGAGTCGAAGCGATCGGATGGGCATCTGAAAGGGGCATCGACGGCCCGCGGGCGTCCTTGAACGGTGTGCCGCTGCATCAAACGTTCGTTGGCGGGTCCTCCAGAAGCCGTTCCATTGACAGCTTCACCACCTCCCTGCGGCTGAGCTCGCCGTGGTCCGAGGCGAAGAAGTGGCCGCCGATCCACACCGACATCGCGAGCATGCAGCGCACCTCGACCTCGTCGGGGTCCGGGCAGAACTCGGCGAAGAGCCCGCGCAGGTAATCCACCCGCCGGTTGTCCACGCGGTGCAGGCGGCGCGCCACGGCCCGGTCCCGGCGAGCCCAGTCCCGCACCGCCAGGTCGGCCTTGAACAGCTCGCCGCGTCCGGAGGCGAGCCCGAACAGGCGCCACAGCCTCTCCCTCCCGTCACCGCCGCCGGCCTCGATCCGCTCGATCACCTCGTCCACGCTCACCCGCTCCCACGTGTCGAGCATCTCGTCGAGGAGTGCCGGCCGGCCGTCGAAGTGCCAGTAGAAGCCGCCCTTGGTGACGCCGAGCGCGCGCGCGAGCGGCTCGACGCGGACCGCATCGGGACCGCCCGCCGCCAGGGCGCGAAGCCCCTCGTCGATCCATCCGCTGCGTGGTGTCCGGGCAAACGCCATCGATCGCTTCCATACGCTACCGTATGGATATGACCTCAAACCTGAGGCTCCCGGAGTCGGCCCACACCTCGCGCCCCTGGCGGATCCACGAGATCGCCCCCGACTTCGAGGTCGAGGACGTATGGGCGCTGCCGACGCCGGGCGGGCCCGACGACTTCCCAGCGCTGATCGAGGGGTTCGCATCGGGTCAGGCCGAGGAGAACCTTTCGCGCCCCGGCCGTGTCCTCTGGGCCGCCCGCTGGAAGCTCGGGGAGATCTTCGGCTGGGACGATCCCGAAACCGGCCTGGGCTCCCGGGTTCCGACGCTCAGCGAGCGCCTGCCCGAGGACCTGCGCAATGGCCCCAGGGGGCCCACGTTCGACGCGCTGCCCTTCGAGCCCCTCTACCTCGCTGACGACGAATGGGCCGCCGAGATCGCCAACAAGACGGTCCACGGCGTCATGCACCTGAGCTGGGTTCCCGACGGAGCCGGCGGCTATCGCGGCCAGATGGCGGTCCTGGTGAAGCCGAACGGCCGCCTCGGCAGCCTCTACATGCTGGCGATCAAGCCGTTCCGGCACCTGATCGTCTACCCGCCGATGCTGCGTCAGATCGGGCGCGACTGGCGCGAACGCACCGGCCGAGCAGCGCCGGCCTAGCTACTCCGACAGCCCGGCGGCTTCGAGCCCCTCGGCGCGATCCCAATAGCTGGCGTAGCGCAGGACCTTGCTGTCCCTGAGGGTGAGAAGGTCACCGAGCTCGTGCTCAAAGGGCAGGCCGCTGGTCTTCCCCCGGGCGGTTTGCCGGGCCAGCACCAAGATTCGGTCGCCGCCGAGATCGATGATCCGCTCGGCCTCTATATGCAAGTCCGCCAGCGCGTCCACGTACTGAGCCATCGCGGCCCCGAAAGCCTCCATCCCCTGCCAGTCCCCGTCGATGCCCGGAAGCTCCGATCCGATCCGCGAATGCTCGATCTCGACGTCGAAGAACTCCGCGGTGTCGAGGTCACCGCGTTCCCAGGACGCATAGAGGCGGCGCACGATCTCTACGTTCTCTTCCGACACAACGCCAGTATCTCTTGTTGCACTATCCCGTGGAATCTGGCAGGGGCCCGACGAACTCGACGCCGAAGTCGCGGGCCGCCTGCTTGATCTGTGATCCGTCGACCGAGGCATCGGTCGGGGGCAAGCCGCCTTCGCGCGAGGCGCGCGTGATCGCGCGGTAGAACTCGCCGTGGCGCGGTGTCGTCAGGATCAGATAGCGCGCTTCGTCGGATTCGACCCGAAAGCCGTGGACGGTGCCGCCGGGCACGTGCGCGAAGGAACCTGCCGGCGCGCGCACTCCCGGCCCATCGCCGACGAAGAGCGTCATCTCCCCCTCGAGGACATAGAAGGACTCCATGTCCTCGGGATGCTGGTGCAGAGGCACGCTCTCTCCGCGACTCGCCCGCTCGTCGACGAGGCAGAATGCCCCGCCGGTCTGCTCGCCCGTCGCCAGGAAGTGCGTGGATGTCTCGCCCATCCACCGCAACTCGCTTTCCCCGGGGAGGTACACGTATCCACCCGCTGCTTCCTCCATTAGTGCTCCTTCTCCGACAACCCGGCGGCTTCTAGGGCGCCATGCCTATCCCAGAAGGCTTGCCACTCGACGATCTTGCCTTCACGAAGGGTGAAGATCGCCGCGGCGGGGGCGTCTATGGCGATGCCGTCGCGCCCCTTGAACCGCTCGATGCTGAGGACGAGCACGCGCTCATCGTCGAGGGCCCGGAACTCCTCCGGCTTGGTCTTGTGGTCAGCCCAGGCGGCATCGAACTCGCCGAACAGCGCCCGTACCTCCTCGCGGCCGCGGGCGGACCGAGGAGCGGGCTGCTCGGGTGGCTCGTGGAACTCCACGTCATCCGCAAACAGCTCCTCCGTGAGAGCTCCAGCAATGCCCCGCTCGTTGAACAGCTCCGCGGCGCGGCGAAGGATCTCAACGTTCTCCTTTGACATCGCTTACTCGCTCAGCCCCGCGGCTTCGAGGGCCTGGGCGCGATCGGGGAAGGCGGCGGTGCGGACCACGACGCCATCTCGAAACGAATCGACCATCCACGAATGGTTCTCCACCTCGGTGTCACTTCCCTGGATGCGACCACGTTGGACAACGGCGGAGCAGACCTTGTCGCCGGCGTCGATGATCTCCGTGACCTCGATCGTCAACCCGTCGAAGGACCGGACCCACGCGGTCACCCATTCGGCGCCGGCCTCTCCACGGTAGGTCCCCGCATCAGGCATCTCCGACGTGGTGACGAATTCCCAGTCGTCCGCGACGTCGGCCATGCGACTGAAGTCTCCCCGCGCGAATTCCTCGTACCTCGACCGAACCGCATCTACGTTCTCCTGGGACATCGCGAAGTCAGTATCGCGGCTCCCGCAAGAGCGCACTATCCGGCCAGCCCGGCCGCCTTCGCGGTCTCCGCCCTGTTCGGGAAGGCCAGCCCTTCAGCGTCTTCTGGTTCTCCTCGTAGATCAGCCGGATCGCCTCGCTGCTAGCGGCAGGAGGGGCGCTTCGACAGCGTGAAGTCGTCCGGGTAGCGGAACTTCTTCATGACGGGCGCGCGGGTCCTCTGACAGGACGAGGCGAAGCGAACGTCGGGCCGGGGCTTCCCAGCCCGCTCAGGGCCCGCCACCCGGGGATGGGCGCACGCGCGCGCCTGCTCGGCGATACCGACGTACACGGACCTGACGCCCATCTTCCGCGCCAACCCGAGGTCCGCCCCCGAGACGTCGACCGGAGGCATGCAGACCGAGCCGAGCACCTTGCCGCGCGCGCTGTACAGATGGAACGTGATGCTTCGAACATTGCGCGACTGCGCGCGTCCGGTGAAGAACAACGAATCGCCGCGTGCCGGCCGCCGCTTCTCCACTCTCTCGGGGGGTGCGTTCGCGCGGCTCGACGAGGCGCCGGCCGACCCTAATGCGCCCGTGCATCCGGGTGGATAGCCCTGGGGGGACCCTCCGTACACCTCCGCGGACCCATTGGCCGCATAGGTCCTGTACGCCCATTTCGGGGGATCGTCGCTGTCGCTCAAGCCGCAGATGTCGATCCAGCCGCGTGCATCGACGTCGATGCCTGAAGGCCAGCCGTCGCAGTTCAACCAGCAATCGGGCCAGGCGAACCAGCCCCCACTCCATCCGTGGTCGTACCAGCACTGGCTCTGTCCCGTGCCCATGTCCCAGGCCGAGTAGCCCCCGAAATCAGTCGGCTGGCTGCGGAAGGAGATCGATTCGTTCTGGACCGAGCCGAGGTTGTAGGTACAGCTGGCGCTGGCGGACTCCGACCCCAGGCTCAGGAACAGCGGCAGCACGACCAGCCACACCAGGCCGAAGCGCTTGAACACCGTCACCGCTTCCGTTTGCAGGTCTTCTTCTTCCCCTTGCACGTTGGCCGGGCCTTGCCCTTGCCTGTCGGCTTCGGCTCGGCTGTCTCAGGGCGTCGTCTGCGGGACCGTCTTCGGTGGGACCGTCGTCGCCGGGGCCGTCGGCGCTTGCGGGTACCTGGTGAACCCAGCGTCTCCGGCCAGGCGCGTCTGGGCATCTGCCGTGCTGACCTGATTCGCGATCTCAGACGCCGACAGCGCCTGGTTGAAGATCCGAACCTCGTCGATCGAGCCGTCGAACCATTCGCCCCAGATGCCGTTGCCCCCGATCGTGAGCGGCCCGGAGTTGTACGGCGCCGTGACCGTGGCGATGGTCCGGCAACTGACGAGCGCCCCGTTGATGTACATCCGCTCGACGCCTCCGTCATAGCTCATCGCCAGGTGGGACCACTGCCCGGTCGGCAGCCTGCCCTGGCCACGCACGCCGGTGGTGTGCACGAATCCCATCGGGTCGCCGGGGTTGCCGCTGCCCTCGTACGGGTCGGCCGCCCCGTAGAGCACATACGAGTGGGAGCCGTTGACCTCCTTCAACAGGACGGTCCGCCAGCCCGTCGTCGAGTCCGGCTTCACCCAGGCCGAGAGCGTCATCGACCCGTTGATCCGAAGCTGTGGCGCATCGGGCGCGATCACGCGATCCTGGTCGCCGTCGAAGTCCAGTGCCCGGCCGTTCTTGCCCGCGGCGATCCGGGTCGCACCCGAGATCTGCGCGACGGCGCCGTTGGGCGAGGAGTCCACCGTGCTCGAGCCACTCGTCTCCTCGAAGCCGTATTCGGCTACCGGGGTGGGCCCGGACGGCGGCGGCGGTGGCCCCTCGCCACCGACGGGCGTGACGCTGTCGGTCGCGACCTCGGCCGCGGTCAAGGCGCGGTTGTAGATGCGCACGTCGTCGAGCTGGCCCCTGAGCGCCTCGCCCCAGACGTTGTTGCGCCCGAGCGTCAGGGGGCCCGAATCGTTCGTCACCCCTCCGGTGTCGCGGGGAGGAGGCAACCAGAGAGCCGTTTACGTAGAGGCGCTGGACGCTTCCGTCGTAGGTCATCGCCAGGTGCGCGAAGGTCCCCGTCGGCAGCGGCGCCGGCCCGCGAATCCCATCGTGGCTGATGAAGCCGACCGGCTCGCCGCCCGAGCCCTTGCCGTCATAGGGCGGCGCAGCCGCGTAGAGCACATAGGACTGCCAGTCGGCCCGCTCCTTCATCAGCACGGTCTGCCAATCGGCGGTGTTGGTCACCTTGATCGAGGCCTCGAGCGTCATCGGCCCGGTCAGCCGCAGCGAGGGGCTGTCGGGGATCGTCGCCATTCCGGTCCCAGCCGAGCCGAACGAGAGCGTCGTGTTGCCGCCAGACGTCGCCAGCGAGGCGGAACCGCTCAGCGTCCCGTGATTGCCCTTGCCCGATGACGTCCGAGATCGAGCCCCCGCTATCGCCCTCGAAGCCGTAGGCGGCGACCAAGCCCGGGGCCGTGCCGGGGTCGTCGGGGGGCGTGGCGGCGGAGACCGTGGACGACCAAGCCGAGACCACCGCTCCGTTCACTGCGCGCAGCCTGAAGTGGTAGGTCGTGGCGGGCGTCAGGCCCGTCGCCGCATACGACGTGGTGCCCGACGGAAGGTCCACCCCGATGGGCGAGGTGAAGCTCGAGGACGTGCTTCGCTCGAGCCGGTACCCGGTCTCGCCCGCCACGTCGGCCCAGCTCAGATTGATCTGCGTCGGCGAGGCAGCGGTCGCCGTCGGGGACGGTGTATCGGGGATGTAGTTCGGCGCCACCTCGGCGAGGCTGAGGGCGGTCGTCCCCGGAGCCTGGACGCGCAGGTAGCGGGCACTGCGGTTCAGCTGCACGGTGTTGAGCGAGCCGCTCGGTGTCTGCATCCTGACCGACGTCACCCCCGACCAGCGCCCGTGCCCCCGAGATCGTCGTCGAGGTGATCGGATTGTCGGAGGCGTACACCCAGACGTCCCGGTTGGTCCCGGCATCGGTGCGCAGCTGGATCGTGACGCTGCCGATGTTCCTCTTCTCGCCCAGGTCAACCTCCCACCACGGCTCGCTCTGGGACTGCGTCTGGCTGACCGATCCGCTCGGACCGCCTGCGCTACCCGAGTTGCCGTCGAATGCCTCCGAGGCCGGCCAGTTGCGGTCGAGCTGCGAGCTCTGGGTGGCGCGGACGGGCAAGGCGGTCGAGGCGCCGGAGCGGAGCCGCACGATCGGCGCGACCGAGGGGACGCCGTTGCTGTCGATCAGGAAGACCATGTAGTAACCCGGCGGCGCCTGGGCACCGCTGGGCGCGGTCATCTGCACGCGTCCGCCGTTGGGCGAGACGCTCGTGCTGAGCGGGACGTAGGCCTGGCCGGCGTTCAGCTGGTGGGTCGTCGCCGCCAGCCGGATCATCGAGGCGGAGCGGATCTGGGAGGGGTTGGTGGTCGCGACCGAGAAGCTGTCTCCCGCCTCCACCGATGAGGGGGCATCCGTGGCCGTCGGACGCGAGGCGGGCTGGCCCGAGCCGGTGAAGAGGTAGGGCGGCGAGAAGTACTGGCCATTCGCCTCCTGGGTGCCCTCCCACGAGGTCCCGGCCGACCAGACGCGACCGTCGGGGAGCAGCGCCGCGACCGAGTGGTACTGGCGCTGGCGGCTCATGTTCGCCATCGAGCTCCAGGAGTTCGAGTCCGGCTTGTACAGCTCCGGCGTCATCACGGGGGTGCCGATCGACCCTTGTCCGGTGCTGTTTCCACCGACGGCCAGCACGTCCCCCGTTGGAAGGGTGACCCCTTGTCCGGTCATGTGCGGGAACGCGCTGCTGGCGGCGGCGCTGTAGGTGGGCGAGCTGCCCGAGGCGTCGATGATCATGCTCTCCCTCGAGGTGCCACCCGACGACCACAGCATCTTGTGGGGCCCGATCATCGTGCGGATCCCGCGGTAGCGGTTCCTCAGCAGCGTGGTGTCGGAGGCCGACGAAAGCGACGTCCCGTTCAGCATGAACCGGCTCGAGTTCTCGCCCCCCTGAAGGTCGCCGACGTCCTCGATCGCGAAGCGGTTGTCCGGGGTCCGGATCAGGTCGGCGTACCAGTGCGCCGGGAAGGAGGTGTTGAGCAGGGTGCCGGTGCCGGTCGCTGCGTCGATCCGCTCGATGCCGGTCGAGGTACCGCCGGCCACGATCGGGTTGCCCTGCGAGTCGATGCTGCCGCCCGGATACCAGCGCGTCCGCTCCATCTGCCCGATCACCGAGAACGTGCGCGAGTCCTCGTCGTAGATCTGGACCTTGCTGCTGGCGCCCGAGCCCTGATCGGAACCGCCGCCGATCACGGCCAGTCGGCCGTCCGGAAGCGAGGTGAGCAGGCTGCAGAAAAGGGTGTTCGGGGCCTGGTTGCTCGATCGCGTGACCACACCGGACCCCGGATCGAGAACCATCGCAGGCCCGTTGTGGGGAACAGGGCCGAACCAGGGCGCGGCATTGGCCTGGTCCCACGCGACGATCTTGCCATCGGGCATGACGCCGGCCGACACGGGAACGACGGGGTAGTTCTGCACAGCGCTCCAAGCGCCGGCTGCGCCGGGATTCTGGGCCGAGGCGGGCGCGGCCAGGGCGACGAGCACCGCCGCGGCAGCGCAGCAAGTCGAAGCAAAACCCCTAATCAGTTTGATCGTGGCCCCCGAGTCGGAACAGCCAGGTCGCATCCGACTGTAGGTGCGCCGGAGGGCACCCACATCCGTAATAGACCGCAAATGACCGGGATCAATCAAATGTCCAAGAACAACCTTCGGCTGATTCGGCGGGGCCGCGCGGCTGCTCCAGAGAATGGCGCGCCGGCTAACGCTTCTTCTTCTTCTTCTTCTTGCAGGCCGCGGCGCCCTTCTTGGCCTTTTTCTTCTTCTTCTTCTTGGCGCACTTCTTGGCGGGAGTGTTTCCGACCGGCGTGGCAGGTGAGCTTCCCACGGTCGTGGGGGCCGGTGCGGCGGGGCCCTCGACCGTCGCCTTCCACAACTCCGCGCCGGTAGTGCCGTCGTCGGCCCGGAAGAAGAGGGTGCCGTTGACGTTCGTCAGGGAGTCGGGGTACTCGGCAGTGGCGGCGCCCGGCCTGATGCCACCGCCGGGGACCGCGTCCTCGACGATCGTCGCCACTCCGCCATCGGTCTTCCACACCTCGCCCCCGTTGGCGACGTCCTCGGCCGCGAAGAAGAGGGAGCCGCCGACCTTGGTGAGCCCGTAGACAAACGAGTCGCCCGCGCCAGGATTGATGCCCCCACCCGGCACGGCGTCCTCGACCATCCTCGTACCAGCCGGGCTGCCGTCGCTCCTCCAGAGCTCTGCGCCATTCGTACCGTCGTTGCCCTGAAAGTAGGCCGAGCCATGGAGTTCGGTCATCTCCACGGGGAAGGCGTCACCGGCCCCGGGGTTGATCCCGCCGTCGGGTACGGGGTCGTCATCGACCATCGCGGTTCCGCTGGGAGTGCCGTCGCTCTTCCAGAGCTCGTCGCCGTTGGTGCCGTCGTCCGCCTGGAAGAAGAGGGTGCCGTTGATGTTCGCGAGGTCACTGGGGCCGGAGCCGTCGCCCGGGCTGGGGTTGAGGCCCTCGCCGGGGACGGAGTCCTCGACGATGGTCGTTCCGGCCGCGGTGCCGTCGCTCCTCCACAGCTCTTCCCCGTTGGTGCCGTCGCTCGCGGAGAAGTAGAGGACGCTGCCGACCATCGCCAGATCGTCCGGGAAGGCGTGGGCGGCGCCGGGGTTGATGCCGACACCGGGAAGAAGGTCGTCGACGATGGCCGTCCCGGCAGGGGTCCCGTCGCTCTTCCAGAGCTCTGCGCCGTCGACGCCGTCGTTGGCGCGGAAGTACGCGGTGCCGTTGAAATCGACGAAATCCGATGGCAGGGAATCGCCCGGGCCTGGGTTGATCCCCCCGTCTGCGGGGGCGTCGTCATCGACCATCCTCGTGCCGGCCGCGGTGCCATCGGTCATCCAGGCCTCCTCGCCGTTGGTGCCGTCATCGGCCACGAAGAAGAGGGTGTCGCCGACCGCCACCAGGTCGCCCGGGCTGGCTGAAGGCAGGCCTGGCCTGATCCCTCCGTTGGGGACGGCGTCGTCGTCCACCATCTTCGTCCCGGCCGGCGTCCCGTCGCTCTGCCAGAGCTCCGTTCCGTTGACTCCGTCATCGGCGCGGAAGAAGAGCGTGCCGTCGACATCGGTGAAGTCCGCGAGATTGGCGTCGGCCGGTCCCGGGTTGATGCCACCACCGGGGATTGCGTCCTCGACCATCGTCGTGCCCTCTGGTGTGCCGTCGCTTTTCCAGAGCTCCCTGCCGTTGCTGCCGTCGTCGGCGGCGAAGTACGCAACGCCGTCGATGGCGATCATGTCGAAGGAGGGATAGGAACCGGCACTGCCGGAATTGAGGTCGGCGATCTGGGTCGCCTTGGCATCGCCGGGGGCCCCCCCGGCGGTGGCCGCGAGAAGCGAGGCGGACGAGACACACGCGGCAAGGATCACGAGGGCAAGCTGCCTGGTCGGTCGAATCATCTGGCCTCCCAGTCAGATGCTGCGGTCCGGGCGTTCGGTTGAGCGCTCATAACACTTTAGGTAGAGGGTGACCCGCCCGCAACCGTAATAACCCGCTGACCGCCTTCGGCCACTTCGCCTTCTGCTTGGGGTGATTGGCTTCTCCCGAGTCACCGGCGCCCAGATGCCCAAGCTGCTCAGGGTGCTCGGCTACTCAAGTCCCGGCAATCCATTCGAGGATGTGCCGGTTGACCGCTGCCGGCCGCTCGACATGGAGAAAGTGACCAGCGCCCTCGATCAGATCCACGCGCGACCCGGGTGAGAGGTGGGGGCTGGCGTCAACAGCGATCGCGGGAGCGATACAGCCGTCGCGATCGCCGTGCAGGTACAGCGTTGGCTGCGGTGGCGTATCGAGCAGGGCGCGATGCTCGGCGGCGTAGGGGTCATCGGCGTCAGCGTCGTGGAGCCCGGGCTCGTCGGCGCGGTAGTAGCCGAGCGCGGCCGCCAGGTGCCCGGGCGGGCGAAGGCAGCGCTTGACGTGCTCGAGGTCGGCGGTCGCGTCATAGCCGGGGCACCAGTCGGCCCACAGGCGATCCAAGAACGTCATGTCGTGGGCGCCGACCACGGCATCGGCGTGCGGCGTCTTGAAGAAGAAGAGGTAGAAGAGGCGCTTGAGCTGCTCGTAGTCGCTGAAGATCCGCTCGTCGAGCGCCAGCGGTGGGACGGCGAGGGTGACCAGGCGCCGCCAACGCTCGGGCGCGAGCGCCGCGGCGCCGTATGCCGTCTCCGCGCCCCAATCGCTGCCGATCAGGACCGCATCCTCGTCGCCGCCGAGGATCTCGTGAAGGGCGATCGCGTCCGCTACCAGCGCGCCGAGCGGATACTCGCCGTCGGGCGAGAGGCCGGTCGGCGCGTAACCGCGCATGAACGGCGCGACGGCGCGGAAGCCCGCGGCCGCCAGCTCGGGCAACAGGTACCGCCACGTGTGCGCGGAGTCTGGGAAGCCATGCAAGCAGAGAGCCAGTGGCCCTTGGCCGATCTCGATGATGCCGAAGTCGATGCCGTTGGCCACGACGCGCTCAGCCTGCATATCGCTCTCCCTCGGCGCTCGCTCTGGCATCGGGATGTCAGCACTCACTCCCTGCTTGACTGGCGCGAAGCGGCGAGCCGGCTTCTGAGCAGTCGTGGCGCACGAAGACGCGCGGCTCTCCGCTCGAGCGCCACGCGTCGATCAGAGCCTTGACGTTGACCAGCAGGCCGTGTCGCTCTCCTTCACGGCTCGCGTGAGACCGCTCATCGTCGAGACTCACCGCCCTCTTCGAGCAAGGTGGCCATGGCCTGGCTTCCACGGTCGATGATCGGCCGCATCTGCGGGTCTTGATGGAAGGCGAATGGGTCGTAATCGGCGGAGAGCGTTCCGCGCAGGTGCTGGTCGAGCGCGTGGAGGCGCGGGTAGTAGCCGCCACCCATGCAAAAGATCGCATCGAACATCTGCCCGCCGATTTCGTGACTGTCGAGCGTCGTGGCGTGCCGAAGCTCAAGCGCCGTCGTACCGTCGTCCTGGGCCAACAGGTGCAGCTCGATCTCGTCCTTACCGTCGGCCAGGGAAAGCTTCAGATGGTGGGGAGCCGCGCAGGTGACGATCCTGCCAGCCCCCATCGGGGGCTGCTCGAAGGTGCCGCCAACCTGGAGGTCGCCTCGGACCGGCGCGTACCAGCGGCTCAGTCGCTCGGGATTGGTGCAGGCGTCCCAGACGTCTTCGATCGGCGCGTTGTAGCCGCGCTTGAAAACGGCGACCCGCGCCTCTCCTTTGGCGATCCGGGTGCGCTCGAGCCGGGGGTGAGGCTCTATGAACTCCTCGCTGGCGCTCATTTCGGACGTGCCTGGCCCTTGGTGGTTCGGGGCGGGGCTTCCTTGCGCGCACGCTTGCCGCGTGCCAGCTCAGTGCCGAGTGCGTCGAGTCGCTGGTCCCAGAACTTGCGGTAGGGCGCAAGCCACTCGTCGACCGATTGAAGCGGCGCGGGGTTGACCGAGTAGAGGCGACGAGTTCCCTCGGCCCGGACCGTTGCAAAATCGTTCTCCCGCAGGACCCGCAACTGCTGCGAGACGGCTGGCTGCGAGATTCCGAACTCGCGCTGGACCTCAGCGCCCACAGCGCCTGCCGGCAGCTCTCCATCCTCGAGCAGCTCGAGGATGCGTCGGCGGACCGGATCTCCGAGGACGTCGAAGGCGTGCATTGCTGCAAAATATCAGCTGCACCATATATAAGAAGGCTCTGATCTGGCGGTATGGGGAGAGGCCAAATTTGCCTCTATTCTTATATAAGTACCTCCTGATACCATGCGGCGTCGCCTGACACTCCCTTACACGACGACAAAAGGAGACGCTTTATGAACTGGTCACTCGAAGTGGTGGTGGTCCCGGTCTCAGACGTGAACCGCGCGAAGGCCTTCTACGCCGAGCAACTCGGATTCAACCTGGACCACGACGTCGAGCCCATCGAGGGAAAGCGCATCGTCCAACTCACTCCTCCAGGGTCCGGTTGCTCGATCGTCGTGGGTGAGGGGGTCGTCCCCGACATGCCACCACCCGGCTCGCTCAAGGGCTTGCAGCTCGTGGTCTCGGACATCAAAGCCGCTCGTGCTCAACTGATCGAGCGAGGCGTGGAGGTGAGCGAGGTTCAAGTCATGGGCGAGAACGCGACAGCTGAGCTCGACGAGCTGGACAACGTCGGGTTCGTCTTCTTCAGTGACCCGGACGGCAATGGCTGGGCCGTGCAGCAGATCTCCGCCCGCGGCTAACCCCAAAGCGGTAAATGTCTCGACTGCGCGGATCGCGCTTGAGTCGCAAGCGCCGCCGCCCGGGCCCTCCTAGAACTCGCAGTCACCTTGCTTCAAGCGTCTCTTCGAGTCAATGATGTTGGCCCTGATGTGAGCCCGCTTGCTGTCAGTTGGTGCCAGGCTCAGCTTGCGTTGCTGCCACCGGTGCATTTTCTTGCGGAGCCGCTCGCACTTCGGATCCTCGCTCGCCAAGGGCGGCGTGGGCGAGGTCGCGGGCGTCGCAGGAGGAGGACCGGGCTCGTTCACGTTGGTCACGGTCACCGTGATCGCCTTCGTGTCGGTGCCGCCGTTTCCGTCGGAGACCTGGACGCTGACCTCGTAGACGTTGTTGGCGCCCGTGTCGGTCGGGGCCTCGAAGTCAGGGGCGCTGGTGAAGGAGAGCGCTCCACTGGTGGAGTCGATCGAGAACTTGGCCTGGTCGGCGCCGCCGGAGATCGAGTAGCTCGGGGTGTCGCCGTCGGGGTCGGCCGAGGTGGTCGTCCCAGCGGCGGTCTGGTTCTCCGGGGCGTTGAAGGTCGGGGAGCTGGTGATGGTGGGCCCTTCGTTCACGTTGGTCACGGTCACCGCGATCGCCTTCGTATCGGTGCCGCCGTTTCCGTCGGAGACCTGGACGCTGACCTCGTAGACGTTGTTGGCATCGGTGTCGGTCGGGGCCTCGAAGTCAGGGGCGCTTTGGAAGCTGAGCTGCCCGCTCGTGGAGTCGATCGAGAACTTGGCCTGGTCGGCGCCGCCGGAGATCGAGTAGCTCGGCGCTCCGCCGTCGGGGTCGCTGGAGGTGACGGTGGTGACCGCGGTCTGGTTCTCTGGCGCGTTGAAGGCGGCGGAGCTGGTGATCGTCGGCCCCTCGTTCACGTTCGTCACCGTCACCGCGATCGCCTCGGTGTCGGTCCCGCCGTTTCCGTCGGAGACCTGGACGCTGACCTCGTAGACGTTGTTGGCATCGGTGTCGGTCGGGGCCTCGAAGTCAGGGGCGCCTTGGAAGCTGAGCGCTCCGGTGGTGGAGTTGATCGAGAAACTGGCCGCATCGGCGCCGCCGGAGATCGAGTAGCTCGGCGCTCCGCCGTCGGGGTCGCTGGAGGTGATCGTCCCGGCCGCGGTCTGGTTCTCGGCAGCGTTGAAGGTGGCGGCGCTGGTGATCGTCGGCCCCTCGTTCACGTTCGTCACCGTCACCGCGATCGCCTCGGTGTCGGTCCCGCCGTTTCCGTCGGAGACCTGGACGCTGACCTCGTAGACGTTGTTGGCATCGGTGTCGGTCGGGGCCTCGAAGTCAGGGGCGCCTTGGAAGCTGAGCGCCCGGTGGTGGAGTTGATCGAGAACTTGGCCGCGTCGGCGCCGCCGGAGATCGAGTAGCTCGGCGCTCCGCCGTCGGGGTCGCTGGAGGTGATCGTCCCGGCCGCGGTCTGGTTCTCGGCAGCGTTGAAGGTGGCGCCGCTTGTGATCGCCGGTGGCGTGTTGATGATGGCGATCGAGAAGGACTTCGTGTCTGGGGCGAAGAGCCCGTTGGAGGCGGTGACAGTGCCCGTGTAGGTGCCGGCGGCCGTCGGCGTACCGGTGAGCTCGCCGGTGGTGGAATTGAGGCTCAGGCCCGGCGGCAACGAGCCGGAGCTGAGGGTGAAGCTCGGCGCCGGGGATCCCGTGGCCGTGTAGGTGTGGCTGTATGCGGCGCCGCCGGTCCCGCCCGGGGGCGCAGCGCTGGTGATCACGGCATTGGCGCCGCGCTGGCCGGAGCCGTTATCGCCCCAGCACGCGAGGGTGCCGTCGCTCTTCACGGCGCAGTTGTGCGAGGCGCCCGCCGTGACCTGGGTGAAGCTGCCGGCCGGGGGGCTCGCCTGGCCCAAGGCGTTGGCGCCCCAGCAGGCGAGGGTGCCGTCGCTCTTTACGGCGCAGTTGTGCTGGTCGCCCGCGGAGACCTGGGTGAAGCTGCCGGCCGGGGTCGGGCTCACCTGGCCGGAGCCGTTGCCACCCCAGCAGGCGAGGGTGCCGTCGCTCTTCAGGCCGCAGCTGTGGGCGAAGCCCGCTGAGACCTGGGTGAAGCTGCCGGTCGGGGGGCTCGCC
Organism: uncultured Solirubrobacterales bacterium; assembly: GCA_963839875.1. Taxonomy (GTDB): domain Bacteria; phylum Actinomycetota; class Thermoleophilia; order Solirubrobacterales; family 70-9; genus CAVUAT01. The sequence continues at coordinate 184,487 of CAWIWP010000003.1, read as the reverse complement.
CCGCCGCTGCCGTTGAAGCCCCAACAGGCGAGGGTGCTGTCGCTCCTCACGGCGCAGGAGTGGGCCTCGCCCCCTGAGACCTGGGTGAAGCTGCCGGCCGGGGCCGGGCTCACCTGGCCGGAGCCGTTGTTCCCCCAGCAAGCGCGGGTGCCGTCGCTCTTCACGGCGCAGTTGTGGGAGCCGCCCGCGGAGAGCTGGGTGAAGCTGCCGGCCGGGGGGTTCGTCCGGCCATTGCCGCCGTTGCCCCAGCAGGCGAGGGTGCCGTCGCTCTTCAGGGCGCAGCTGTGTTGGTTGCCCGCGGAGACCTGGGTGAAGCTGCCGGCCGGGGGGTTCGCCTGGCCGAAGCCGTTGTCGCCCCAGCATGCGAGGGTGCCGCCGCTCTTCACGGCGCAGGTGTGTGCGGCGCCGGCGGACACCGTCGTGTCGCCCGCCGCGGGCGCGGCCATGATCGCGGCGGCGGTCAGTACGGCGATGACGCCAAGGGCGAAGCGAGTGCGTCGCATGCGGGCTCCCTGTGCTGCTGTGACTGGCGAGCCGGAGTGGCTGTGCCAGATGCAACCCGGTCGCCCAGTCGACACCCCCAGGAGCCGATCAAGATTCCAGTCCTCTGTGAAGGCCGAGTCTCGGACCCGATCCACAAGACGTGGACCGACTATCTCCGGTCTGCCACCTCGCCGCATCCGTATTAAGCCGCAGATGACAAGGCATCAACAAATGACCGGGTGACCAACCGAAAGGTCCCTGATGGGATGGCTTTCGAACCAAACGGCTGTTCGAGCCATTCTGCGGCTCAGAGAGCTACTCGTCTAGCCCAGCGACTCGAAGCGCCTCAGCCTTTTCGGTGAAGCCATCGATTCGGACGATGAGCCCATCCCGAAATGTGAACAGGGTTGGGAGCTCGCTTTCGATCTCAATCCCTTCTCTGCCGCTGAAGCGCCACGTGTCGATGGCGAGGATCCTGTCGCCGGCGGCCTCGAGCCTCTCCATGGGCTCGATGTCCACTGACTCCCACGCCTCGAATGCTTCCCTGATGAACTCCTGCCACGCGTAGCGTCCGACGTATTGCCTGCCCTGATCCGGCGCCCGGATACCTGGGTAGAGCGCGACCGCCGGATCGAGGAGCTCCAGGATCTCCTCAGCGTCCGGGTCAACCTCGTAGAAGAGCCGAAGCGTTTCCTTGTTGGCCCGCGACATCGCCGGCGCAGTATCGCCGGGATGAGCAAGCAACCGCAAGGTGAGCGACCGGACTCGAACCGGCGACCGCCTGGACCACAACCAGGAGCTCTACCAACTGAGCTACGCCCACCGCGCTGGGTCAAATCTAGCGGGCGGGTGGGTCCCTAACCGGGCGGCTCGTGCAGCCCGAAGCTCGAGCCCTGGTCGTCCTCGCAGAGAGCGAAGCGGCCGAACTCCGCGACGTTCTCGTCGGAGTCCTCGAGGCTCTTGGCCTTCCCGCCGAGATCCTCGACCTTCGACATCGCGACGGCGAGGTCCGGCACCTTGAAGAAGGCGTACATCGCCGAGCCGGCATCGCCCGTGTGGACGCCTCCCGGGACGCCGCCCGTGCCGACAACGAAGCCGTCCCCCGAAGGCCCCGCTTCGAAGGTCCAGTCCTCGAAGAGGCCGCCGTAGAACGCACGCGCCTTGGCTGCGTCGCCCGTCCCGATCTCGAAGAAGCTGATCTCGCCGCTCATCGCCTCGGAGTGTAAGTCGGGGTCGGGGATACTCCCCGCGAATGGGCGAACACATCTTCCACCTCGGTGCCACCGAGCCCCAGATCTCGAACGAACATGGGTCGAGGGTCCAGGCCGGCGCCGGCGAGTTCCCGATTCTCGATCGCCTTTCGCTCGCGTTGCTGAAACTCGCCCCGGGCGCCTTCCGGGAGCCGCACTGGCACGCCAACGCGAACGAGTTCACCTATTGCGCGGCGGGCGAGAGCCTCGTCACCATCTTCGGCGACTCGAATCGGCATTCGGTTTTCAGTGTCTCCCCGGGACAGGCGTTCTTCGTGCCCTCCGGAGCGCTCCATGCGATCGAGAACGTCGGGGATGAAGAGGCCGAGTTCGTCGTCTGCTTCTCCCACGAGCGTCCCCAGGACTTCGGCCTCTCGGGATCGGTCGGGATGCTCACGCCGAACGTGATGGGGAACACCTGGGGCCTGGACGGAAGCGAGCTGGCGGGCCTGCCGGAGGGGCCCGATGACACCTTCGCCGGCAAGGTCGATGGGCCGCCGGAGATCCCCGATTCGGCGAGCTTCGACAACGACCTCAAGCTGGACGTCGAGGGGCTCCCGCCGCTGATCGACGACGAGCGCGGCAGCCTCAGGACCGCGCGCCTCGACACCTGGCCGGTGCTCGACGGGCTTGCCATGTACTCGCTCCGGATCGCGGGCGACGCGATGCGCGAACCCCACTGGCATCCCGAGACCGCCGAGCTCGGCTATGTCCGCACGGGCCGCGCGCGGATGACCGTGAAGAGCGCCGACGGCTCGGTCGACACGTACGAGCTGGCGGCAGGCGACATCTATTTCATCCCGCGGGCCTTTCCCCACCACATCGAGAACCTCGAGAACGAGGAGACCCACTTCCTCGTCTTCTTCGACCAGGCCGAAGTCCGCGACATCGGCTACACGGGAAGCACCGGCGCCTACCCGCCACGGATCCTGGCGCCGACGCTCGGGATGGCCGCCGGCGATCTCCCGGAGCTGCCGCCGATGCCCGATGACCTCCTGCTGGTCAAGAAGCGGAACCCGGTCGACCCCTAGAGGTCGCCTCCTCGGTTTACGCTGAGCGTCAGCACGCCCCCGTAGCTCAGCTGGATAGAGCGCCGGCCTTCTAAGCCGGATGTCGCAAGTTCGAGTCTTGCCGGGGGCGCTCCCATTCCGACTACTCAATTTCGCGGTTCACAAAAGTGGGTAGTTCTGCGCTATCTTCCTCTTCGTCGCGTCGCCCCCGCAGCCGGTCGGGCGCGGCGCAACCGACTTCATCAGGGGTACAACCGGCGGCATCAAAGTTGAGAAGCGGCGCACGGAGCGGTCGGGAGCCCGCCCCGCGCGCCCACTTCTCATGCGCGCAGGCAGCCGGTGGTGGTCAGCTCACCTCGCGCAACTTGCCCGACTCGACCTCGTAGACGAAGCCGCGCACGCTGTCCGTGTTCGGGACGAACGGGCTGTCGGTGATGCGCTTGATCGACTCGCGGACGTTGCCGTCGAGCTCGGGAAACGCCTCGGCGCTCCAATCCGGCCTCTCGCCCGAGGCCTCCTCGAGCTTGTCGGCGAACTCGTCGTCGGTGAAGGTCAGCATTCCGCAGTCGGTGTGGTGGATCAGGACGATCTCCTGCGTCCCGAGGAGGTGCTGTGAGATCGCCAGCGAGCGAATCTCGTCGTCGGTCACGACGCCGCCGGCATTGCGGATCACGTGGGCGTCGCCCTCCTCCAGGCCCAGGATCTTGTGAACGTCGAGCCGAGCGTCCATGCATGCGATGACGGCCAGGTTCTTGGCGGGCGGGATCGGCAGGTCGCCCTTCTCGAAGTTCTCGGCGTAGCTCTCGTTGTTCGCGATCAGGTCGTCGGTGACGCTCATCGGTCCCTTCCTCTCGTTTGGCGGGTAGCCTCGACAGTCTGATGGAGAGCGCGACCGCCGGCGCATCGAGACCCAGCTACGGCAGCGAAGTGAAGAGCCTCGCCGGCGCGCAGCGGAACTTCCTCACCCGCCGCTCGCCATGGTTGATCCTGGTGGCGATTGCCGGGGTTGCCGTCACCCGCATCGCCGTCGGCGACTTCGGCTGGGGCGACGTCGCCGCCGTCGCCGCAATGCTCGTCATCTACCCGTTCGGCGAGTGGGCGATCCACGTCTACCTCCTTCACATGAAGCGCTGGTCGACCATCGCCTCGCGCGCCCACCGCGTCCACCACAAGATCCCCAACGACCTCGACCAGCTCCTCCTCTCCCCTTGGCAGGTCGTGGGCCTCCTGACCATCGCCGCGGACGTTGTCGCAATCGGTGGGCTCGTCACCTGGCTCGCCGGCGGCTCGGTCCCATGGGGCCCGCTGCTCAGCGGCCTGCTCACCGCCTACGTCCTGATCCTCGGCTACGAGTGGACCCACCTCCTGATCCACACCGCCTACGTCCCGAAGACAGCCGCCTACCGCCGGGTCTGGCGCAACCACCGCCTCCACCACTTCAAGAACGAGAACTATTGGCACGGCGTCACGAACAACCTCAGCGACCGCGTCTTGGGCACCAACCCCGACCAGAGCGAGGTCGAACGTTCCCCCACCGCACGCACCCTCGAAGCCGGGCCCACCGGCTGACTGCGCTTGACCTGCGCGTGACCGGGTAAGCGCGACCCATGAAAGTCATCTACGAAGGCATCGGCCTGATGGTCTGGAAGGCCGGCGCGCTGGTCGGGATTCCGTACGCGAAGAAGAAGCTGGAAGACCGAACCTAGTCGGGGCGCGCGGATTCGAACCGCGGACCTCTGCCTCCCAAAGGCAGCGCGCTACCAGGCTGCGCCACGCCCCGAGATAACGAGTGTAGATCCGCCTGGCTAGGGTGTCGCCCGTGGCCGGGGTCGAACCGTTCAAGGCACTCCATTACGACCTCTCGAAGGTCGGATCGCTCGGCGATGTCGCCGCTCCTCCCTACGACGTGATCGACGATGCGATGCGGGCCGAGCTCTCCTCGCGCTCGGATCACAACATCGTCGAGCTCGACCTTCCTCGCGATCCCGGCGGCGGCGATTCCTACGAGCACGCGGCGAAGCTGCTCGCCGACTGGAAGGCCGATGGCGCGCTCGTGGACGACGGCGAGCCCGCGATCTGGGCGCTGACCCAGGACTACACCTCGCCCACCGGCGAGACGAAGACACGGCGGGGGTTCCTGGCCCGCGTGAAGCTCGCCGAGTACGGCGAGGGCGTCCGGCCCCACGAGCGCACCCAGCCAGGCCCGAAGGAGGACCGCCTGCGGCTGACGCGCGCGACGGGCCACAACATGTCGCCGATCTTCTCCCTACACCCCGGTGACGTCTGGCAGCACATCGAGCCGGCTATCGAAGGCGGCCCCTGGGGTGAGACCACCGACCCCGACGGGACGATCCACAAGGTCTGGAGGGTCGGCGACCCCGCGGTCCACGAGGCGATCGCGTCCGAGCTTTCCGACGGCGAGCTGCTGATCGCCGACGGCCACCACCGCTACGAGACGGCGCTCACCTATGCGCGCGAGGTCGGCGGGGACCTGAGCGCGGACGAACCGCACAACTACGTCCTGATGGCGCTGGTCTCGCTCGAGGACCCGGGGTTGACGGTCTTCGCGACCCACCGGATGCTGAAGGGGCTCTCGAAAGAGCAGCAGGAGGCCATCCGCGACGCCGCGCTCCAGAGCTTCGAGCTGATCGAGGTCCCCGAGGACGAGCTCGTCCCCGACCCCGAGGAGCCGCCGGTCAGCTTCGGCTACATGGACTCCCACCACATGAAGCCGTTCCGCCTGCGCCTGAACGACGCCGGCGCCGCCAAGCTCGACGAGATCCTGGACGGGCGCTCCGACGCCTACCGTCGCCTTGACGCCGCCGCGCTGGAGGAGCTCTTCCTGAAGGAGGCCGTCGGGCTGAGCGCCGACGACATCGCCGCGAAGAAGGGCCTCGGCTACACGCCGAGCACCGAGCAGGCGCTCGCGAAGCTCACGGCCGGGGAGTACGACGCCACCTTCTTCCTGCGCCCAACCCCCGTCGACCAGGTCCGCGCCGTGGCCGGCGCAGGCGAGACGATGCCCCCGAAATCGACCTACTTCTTCCCCAAGCTCCTCACCGGCATCGTCATGAACCCGCTGGTCTAGGCTCGCGTCGTGAGCGTGAAGCGAAGCGAAACGCGAACACAGTGATGCCGAAGATCTACACGCGCAAGGGCGACGACGGCACCACCTCGCTCTGGTACGGCGGGCGGGTCCCCAAGCATGACGCGCGGACCGACGCCTACGGCACGATTGACGAGGCGAACTCGCAGCTCGGCCTCGCCAGGGCGCTCGCCGTCACGGCGAGCGAGGACGAGCTGGCCCGCGACATCCTTCACCTGCAGGACGAGCTCTTCGTCGCGGGGGCCGAGCTCGCCACCTCTCCGGAGGCCTCGGAGCGCCTCGAGGACGGCATCAGCCGCGTGACCGATGCCATGGTCGCCGAGATCGAGTCCGAGATCGACCGCTACATGGGCCGCGTCGAGCTGCCGCCGCAGTTCGTGATCCCCGGCGGCACCCAGCTATCGGCTGCCCTCGACATCGCCCGGGCCACCCTGCGCCGTGCCGAACGGCGCGTCGTCCAGCTGCGCGACGACGAGGGCCTCGGCTCCGAGGTCGTCCTTGCGTTCCTCAACCGCGCCGCCGACCTCCTCTTCGCCATGGCCCGCGTGGCCGACGAGGACGACCCCGAGCTCTTCGAGGGCCGCCGCCGCGGCAAGGAGGTCACCGATGGCGACTCGTAGCGCGGTCGCCCGGCGCCGCCAGGGCTTCGAGACCGAGGTCGAGATCCGCGAGCACCGGCTGATCATCGACGAGACGATCGACGACGGGGGCGAGGACAAGGGCCCGCGCCCGACCGAGCTGCTGGCCGCCTCACTCGCCTCGTGCACCACGATCACCCTCGTCATGTACGCCGACCGCAAGGAGTGGGACGTCGGTGCGGTCGAGACGGCCGTCGACTACGAGCCCGGCACCGCGGACTCCCCGCCGAAGTTCCGGACTCAGATCACGATCCCCGCCGAGCTGACCGACGAGCAGCGCGAGAAGCTCCTCGTCATCGCCGGCAAGTGCCCGGTCCACCGCACCCTCGCCGCCTCCGACGTCGCAATCGAGGACGACCTGAAGACCGGCGTCTGATGACCGGCGTCTGATGGACCTGGGGATCGCCGGCCGCGTCTGCGTCGTCACCGGCGCGAGCAAAGGGATCGGCCTCGAGACCTCGCGGATCCTCTGTTCCGAGGGGGCCAGCGTCCTCCTCGTCGCCCGAACCGAGCGCGACGTCGTCGAGGCGGCCGACCAGTGCCTCGCCGCCGGGGCTGACGCGGGCGGCAAGGCCGAGTCCCTCGCGATCGACGTGACCGACCCCAGCGCGACCGAGTTGATCCTCTCCGCCGCCGAGGAGCGCTTCGGCCCAACCGACGTGCTGGTCAACAACGCGGGCTCCGCAAAGTGGCGCGACATGGACGACGTCCCGGAAGCCGATTGGTACTCGGCCTTCGAGCTGAACGTGATGGCGCCGATGCGCCTGATGAAGGCCGCGACGCCGGGGATGCGCGAGCGCGGCTGGGGCCGCGTCGTCAACGTGTCCTCCACCGCGGGCAAGCGTCCCTCAGCCTCAATGGCCGAGTACTCCGTCGCGAAGGCGGCCCAGCTCTCGCTCTCCCGCCTCTACGCCGACCGCTGCGCCGCCGACGGCGTCCTGGTCAACGCGATCTGCCCCGGCCCGACCAAATCAGAGCTGTGGATGGACGAGGGCGGCCTGCTCGACCAGTCGAAGGAGATGGGCGGCCACGACGGCCGCGACGACGCCCTCGACGCTGCCGGCGCCAAGCGCCCGATCGGACGCCTGGCCGAGGTCGAGGAGATCGCGGGCGCGGTCGCATTCCTCTGCTCCGAGCAGGCCTCGTACGTATCCGGCGCCGCGTGGAGCGTCGACGGCGGCACCGTCCAGGTGATCATCTGAGCGACGGGCTCCCGAGCCTCGGCGACGCGCTCCTCACCCCCGAGGAGGCCGAGGGGATGGAGGCCCATGGGCGCACCGAGGCGGCCGTGCTGGTCCCGATGCACGGCTGGCCCGAGGCCCCCGGCCTGGTCTTCACCGAGCGGCGCCGCGACCTGCGCCGCCACGCCGGCGAGATCTCGTTCCCCGGCGGCCGCCGCGACCCCGGCGAGACCCTGCTTCGAACCGCCCTGCGCGAGGCCGAAGAGGAGATCGGCCTCCCCCCGGATCACGTCGAGCTCGCCGGCGCACTGCCCCCGATCGGCACCTTCGTCACCTCCTACAAGGTCCACCCCTTCGTCGGGCTGATCGATCCGGGCCTGGCGTTCGAGCCCAACCCCGCCGAGGTCGAGAGCGTGATCGTCGCCTCCCTCGACGATCTGGTGGCCGGCTTCGAGATGCAGCGCCTGGTCCGGCGCGGGGTCCCGTTCAGGACCGAGACCTACACCGTCGGCGACGCGATGATCTGGGGAGCGACGGCACGGATCCTGACGACGCTGCTCGAGCGGCTCGGCCGCCGGTAGCGGTGCTCAGTTGCCTGACTCAGCGGTGGGCGTCCAGCCAGCCCACCACGTCGTCCATCACCTTCTCCTGCTCGGGCTCGTTCAGCACCTCGTGGTAGAGGCCCTCGTACTCGATCAGGCGCTTGTCCTCTGACGAGGCTCGCTCGTGGACCATGCGGCCGGCGGCGGGCGGGACGAGCTTGTCGGCCGTGCCGAGGATGACCAGGAGTGGGAGCTCGAGCGTCGGGGCGCGCTCTTCGAAGGTGTCGATGACCTTCGCCATCTCCGCGACGGTGCGAGCCGGAAGCTTCCCGTGGAAGACGCGCGGGTCGTTGACGTAGTCCTCGACGACCTTCGGGTCCCGGCTGACGAGGCCGGCGTCGACCTGGAAGACGCCGAGGCTCGGCGCGACGGCCGAGATGACGCGCGCGGCCGCTCGCTCGAAGGGGCTCGCGGCCTCCAGGGCGGCGGCGGGCGCGGAGAGGATCAGATTGTCGATCGTCTCTGGATGGCGCAGCGCGTACTCGAGCCCGATGCAACCGCCCATGCTGTGGCCGAGGAGGGTGAGCTTGGTTCCGGGCGCGAGCTCGCGGGCGAGTCCGATCGTGGTGCCGACGTCGGCCACGGCGTTGTCCATGTGGTCGATGACCGCGCGGGAGCCGGCCGAGTCGCCGTGGCCGCGATGATCGAGGGCGGCGACCGCGTAGCCGGCCTCGTTCAGGCGCTTCGCGACGTGGGCGTAGCGGTCGGAGTGCTCGCTGACGCCGTGGGCGATGACGACGGTGCCGGAGGGATCGTCCCCCGGCATCCATTGCTGCCAGGCGATCTCGACGTCACCCGCGCCCGGGAAGCGGTCCATGCCAGGATCCTATGGTCGTGGGCCTACGGTCGCCGCCCCGCGATGGTGGTCGGTTGTAGGTGGCTTTCACGGGCGCGGAGGTCTATGCTCGCGACGTGGCAAGGGGTAGGCGCAAGAAGGACGAGGAGACGACGAGCGGCACCGCGCCGAGCGCGGCCGACCTCGACGCGCTCAACAAGATGGAGGCCTCGGAGGAGGCCCAGCACCACGAGCCCTCAGACACCGACGCCATGGGCCAGGACAAGCGCCGTGAGGTCATCGGCCACTCCTACGGGCCCTCGAAGAAGACACAGTTGGTCTTCTTCATCGCCGTCGCCGCGGTCTTCGCGATCTTGATCGGCGGGTACCTCGCGGCTATCGCAGCGTTCGACCAGCCCGAGGACACCTACGCGGACGAGGCGCCCTGGTCCAAGGAGGGTGCGCCGACCCAGAAGCCGCTCGACCCGGCGACCCCGTGCGGCGAGCCCGGGAACCCGCAGCCAGACGACTCGTCGGTCGAGGACTCCCCGTGCGCCGCCAAGGCGGGGATCGCGCCGACCGGCAGCAGCTCCGGCGCGGGCCAGGAGGACGGCGCCGGCGGCGTCACCGACGCCAGCGGCGAGTCTTCTTCAGACGCGCAGTAGCGAGCGCTCGACATCGTCGGCGGCCGCGCCCGCCCAGCCCGCCTCGTCGCGGCCCCGATCCATGACGACCACCGGGATCCGCCAGGTGCGAGCGGCCTGTTCGGCGATCCCCCGCCCGGCCTCGAGCCGCCCTGAGGCCTCAGGAGGACCGGCCGCCTCGTAGACGAAGCCGCGCACGGGCGTATCGACCAGCTTCTCGAGCAGGCGCTCCAGGCGGCTGCCGTGAATCGCGTCGAGCTGCTCGCCCGGGCCGGTCGCGTCACCGAGCAGCCAGACGACGCAGGCAGCGTCTCCGCAGAGCTCGAGGATCGTCCCCGGGCGGTCGGGATCGGCCTCGGCCGCCTCGATGCCCGCGGACTCGATCGCCTCGCGGCCCTCCGCGCTGCGGCTCGTGCCCCGCACCCGCCAGCCGCGCGCAGCCAACTCAGCGCCGAGCGCGCGGCCGTGGCAGCCGCAGCCCACGATCAGGGCCCGCGCCACCTACGGCTTCTTCTTGGGCCTTGCCTTGGCTCGCGCCCTCGGCTTCGGGTTCTTCGGCGGGCGGAGCTTCTTCGGACCTGAGTCGAGCTCGTCGACGACCTCGGGGTCGTGCTTGAAGGGCCCCGAGCCGCGCATCCGCAGCCGCTGGTCCTCGGCCGCCTGGCGCTGGACGTCGGCCTCGGTGATCTCCCTCGCCCCGCGGCGGCGGCGCATCGCGTTCTGGGCCTCGATCATCTGGCGGACGTCGTCGACCTCGTTCTGGGCCTCGACCTCAGGCGAGCGGGCCGGCTTCCAGTCAAGGAGGTCCGCGGCCCGGTAGCCCGAGAACCCCCGAGCGAGCGCGGCCACGACGGCCGCGCCGACCAGCAGCAGACCGAGAGTGAGGAGAACGATGGTCACCGGTCGAGGCTACATCGCGCGACGGGGACGGCGCGCAAGCTCGGCGCGCTACTTCGAGAGGTCGAGGTTCTCGATGATCAGGTCAGCCGTGGGCGATGACTCTGCGCAGGGCGGGCCCCGGTACACCGTCTGGATCAGGTAGGCGAAGCGTTCGCCCTCGGCGACGCTCAGGCGGATGACCACGGGGCCCCCCTCCCTGTTCCTCACCGCGACAAGCGAGCCCTTCGTCGGCAGGCGGTCGATCTCCGAGGGCTCGAGCGCCTGCTCCTGGATCTTGCCGTACCTCTGCTCGAGGTCCGCGACCAGGTCGCCGCCCAAGCGGTCCGCGGCGGCGGCTCCGACGGGGGCCCCGATCGAGACGACCAGGCACCCATCGGGGCTTCCCACGTTGATCAGCAGATCGCCCTTGGTCGCCTTCCAGCCCTCGGGGTAGCGGACCTCGATACCGGTTGCCCGATCAGCGATCTTCTCCGAAAGCGTGCGCTCCACCTCGTCGGCTCGCTGTTGTGCGATCTCGGCTTCGGACGGGGGCTCGGTTTCGTCCTCGCTCCCCGAGAAGGCGATGACGCCCGCCCCGATCGCGGCCGCACCCAGCAGGCCGGCACCGGCGAGGACGACCCGCCTGCCCCAGAGCTCGCGCGGCAGTCGCAGCCGCGCACGAGAAGAGGAGCGCCCGGAGGCGCTCCTCTCTCCATTCGATTCCTTGCGCCGCCTAGGCGGTTGCTCGGCGATGGCGTCCGGCCGTCCCGGCCAGAGCGATCCCCGCGCAGACGAGCGATCCGCCGATGAGCGCGAGCAGGATCAGGTTGCTGCCGGTGAAGGCAAGCTGGCCGTCACCCGGCTGGGCGTTCGCCGCCGCCGGGCCGCCGGGGTCACTGCCGTCACCGGCGCCGCCGCCGGGGTTGCCTGCACCGCCTGTGTCCGGCTTGGTGCCGCTGCCGGGCGTCGTGGGGGTGGTCGGGGTGGTGGGCGTCGCCGGCGCAACCGCGCGCGACTCGGGCCCCGACACCGCGAGCTTCAGGACCGGGTTGCCTGCGTTGAGAGCGAACAGTGTCAGCGCCTCGCGAACTCCGTAGGGCGCGCCTGCCTGGGCCTCGTTGGACTCGTTCGCGTTGCAGGCAATCTCCAGAATCAGGTTGAGCGGTGCGGGTGGGCTGGCATCCGTGTCGGCGGTGCCGTTCCCGCATCCGGCGTTCGGCACGCCGATGCCGACGCCCTGCAGGTTCAGGACGTTCGACGAGTTGCTCTGCGAGGTCGTGCCGTTGTTGCACGCCTGGCTCGAGGAGCTCGACGTCAGCGCGTCGGCCGTGATCGCCGGGATTCCCGGCACCAGCCCGATGCCCACGTTCGCGTTGGCGACGTTCGAGCTCCCGTTCGCCGTCTGGCAGCCGCCGGACTCGCTGATGTTGCCCTGCGAGCTGACGACGCCGGTGGTCGCGGTCGCCGTTCCCGGCACCCCGACGTTGGTTCCGGCCGTCTGGGACGAGTTCGACGAGCCCGTCGCGCTCGACGCGGAGTTCCGCTGCGGTGTGACCACGCAGCCGGCAGCCTGTGCGAGCCCGGTGCAGACCGAGTCGACGGCGGGCTGGAGGGGCGCGAAGCTCTTGGTCTCGCCCTCGTTGGTAGTCGTGTTCAGCAGGTCGCCGCTGCCCGGGATCGGCTGGCTGTTGTAGGTGTTGATGCCCAGCGCGTCGATCTTGAGGCCCAGGGTCGACACACGGCCCTGGTAGGTGCCGTTGTCGTACCCGGCGCTGTCGCCGACCACGATCTCCTCGTCCCCGACCGCCGGGTCGCTTCCGAGCGGCGCCGTGGTCGACGGGTTGAGGTCGCCGACCGCAACAGTGCCTTGACCGTGCGGCTGTGTGCCGTGGAGCGGGGGCGTGTAGCTCGGCGGGCTGCCGGCGCGGTCGTCGGGCGCGGCCTGTCCGGTGGAGCCGGCCGGGTCCGCCGTAGCGCCGCCCGTCGCGTCACCGAGGAGCCCGTCTACACCCTTCAGAAGTTCGTTGACCTGGGCTGCCGCCGTGGCCGGGATCGAGATGGTCGCGATCGCGGTGACCACCGCCACGACGATGCTCGTCCGTCCCATCCTCCGTCGTCGTTCCTTCGACATGCTTCCTCCCTTTCATGGAAGTCGTTGGTCGCTCGCGCCGGCCCCCCCGGGCCACGGAAGCTTTTCGCTTCTACCAACTATTCGGCCATACGAAACCCCAGCTCGGATCCTCCCTCGATCACCCGTCCGCTAGCTTCCGACGCCGATGAGCGCGCCCGAGCTAGCCAGCGTCGACGGAGAAATCACCCCCACACCCGAGGCGCGCATACCCCCGGGCGACGACGGCCTGCTGCGCGGGGACGGGGTCTTCGAGGTGATCCGCCTTTATGGAGGGCGCCCGTTCGCCCTCGGCGAGCACCTGGACCGCCTCGAGCGCTCCGCGGCGGCGATCGAGCTCGAGGTCCCGCGATCGGCGCTGGAAGGCGAGATCTCCGCCCTGCTCGCCGCCTTCGCCGAAGGCGATGGCGGCGACGACGGACAGCTGCGCCTGGTCGTCACCCGCGGCGGCCGCCGGCTCGCGTTCACCGAGAACTTTCCCCCGCACGGCGACTCGGTGTCGCTCGCGACGGTGGAGTACAGCCCCACGATCGTGCTCACGGGCGTCAAGTCCCTTTCCTACGGCGCGAACATGCAGGCAACACGCCTGGCGAAGGGGAAGGGCGCCGACGAGGCTGTGCTCGTCCGGCCCGACGGGATCGTGCTCGAGGCGCCCACCTCCACCCTCTTCTGGGCACGCGACGGCGAGCTGAAGACGCCGTCGATCGAGAGCGGGATCCTCGCCTCGATCACGCGCGACCGCCTTGTGCGTGACCTCGACGTCACCGAGGGCGAGTTCCCGCTCGACGACCTGATGGGAGCGGACGAGGCGTTCCTGGCCTCGACGGTCCGCGAGGTGCAGCCGGTTTCGTCGGTGGACGGCACGGATCTCGGCGAGGTGCCGGGCCCGCAGACCGGCCGGGCACTCGAGGCTTTCCAGAGGGTTCTGAAGAACGAGCTTCCTGAACCTCAAGCCAAGGCTGAGACTTGAACTTCGAGCTGACCGACGAGCAGAAGCTGATCTCCGAGTCCGCGCGCGAGTTCGCCGACAAGGAGATCATCCCCCGCGTCCGCGAGAACGACCGCGCCGGGCGCTTCGACCGCGAGCTGGCGACGAAGCTCGGCGAGGTCGGCTACCTGGGCGCCCCGGTCGCGGAGGAGTACGGCGGGCGCAGCCTCGACTACCTGAGCTACGCGCTGATCGTGGAGCAGGTCGGGCGCGCCGACTCCTCGGCCCGCACCGTCGTCTCGGTCCAGACCTCGCTCGTCTGCGGCTCGATCGAGCAGTGGGGAACCGAGGAGCAGAAGCAGGAGTGGCTTCCCAGGCTCTGCTCGGGCGAGGCACTCGGCTGCTTCGCGCTGACCGAGCCCGACACGGGATCGGACGCCGCCAACCTTCGGACCCGCGCCAAGAAGACCGACTCGGGCTGGTCCATCAGCGGAAACAAGATGTGGATCTCGATGGGGAACGTCGCGGAGGTCGCTCTGGTCTTCGCGCAGACCGACCCCGAGAAGAAGCACAAGGGCCTCGCCGCGTTCCTTGTCCCGACTGCCGACGAGGGCTACACGGCACAGGAGATCCACGGCAAGCTCGGGCTGCGCGCCTCGGACACCGCCGAGATCTCCCTCGACGACATCGAGGTCCCCGACTCGGCGATGCTCGGCGAGGTCGGCGACGGATTCAAGGTCGCGATGTCGGCCCTCGACAAGGGCCGCTACAGCGTCGCGGCCGGCTGCGTCGGGATCTGCGACGGCTGCGTCGAGGCCTCCGTGGAGTACGCCAAGGAGAGAAAGCAGTTCGACGTGCCGATCGCGAGCTTCCAGCTGGTGCAGGCGATGATCGCCGAGATGATCGTCAAGCGCGACGCGGCGCGGATGCTGGTCTTTCGCGCCGGTTCATTGAAAGACGCCGGGGCGCCCTCCACGGTCGAGACCTCCATCGCGAAGCTCTACGCGACCGAGTCCGCCGTCGAATGCGCCAACGCGGCGATCCAGGTCCACGGAGGTTCGGGCTACGTGGATGACTACCCCGTCGAGCGCTACCTGCGCGACGCCCGCGTCACCACCCTCTACGAGGGGACCTCGCAGATCCAGAAGCTGATCATCGGGCGCGACGCGACGGGCATCAACGCGATGCTGCCCCCGACGGCCTAGCGCCGTGGCTGACCTCGTACTTGCGGAGAAGCACGACGGGCACGTCGCCCTGTGCCGCCTGAACCGCCCCGAGGCGAGGAACGCCCTCTCCCCCGGCCTGCGCGAGGACCTCGCCGAGGCGCTGGAGCGCTTCGACGAGGACGACGACGTCAACTGCATCGTCATCGCGGGAAACGAGGAGGCGTTCGCAGCCGGCGCCGACGTCAAGGCGCTCGCGGAGCGCTCGCTCACCGACGAGCTGAGCCCCGGCGAGTCGTTCTGGCGCCGCCTCGCCGCGATCCGCAAGCCGATGATCGCCGCCGTCTCCGGCTGGGCGCTGGGCGGCGGCTGCGAGCTCGCCCTCTGCTGCGACATGATCGTCGCCTCCTCCGAGGCAGAGTTCGGCCAGCCGGAGATCACGCTGGCGATCATTCCCGGGGGCGGCGGGACCCAGAGGCTGGCCCGCGTGATGGGCAAGCAGCGGGCGATGGAGCTTGTCCTGACCGGCCGCCGCTTCACCGCGCAGGAGGCTTACGAGCTCGGCATCGTCAACCGCGTCACCAAGAAGGGGCGCTGGCTCGACGAGGCGATGGAGCTCGCCGAGGTGGTCGGGCGCCGGCCCCCGCTCGCCGCCCGGCTGGCCAAGCAAGCCGTCCTGGCCGCCGAGGAGACGGGCCTCACCGCCGGCGTCGAGGCTGAGCGCCGCCTCTTCGGTGTCGCCATGGCGACAGAGGACCGGGTCGAGGCGATGCAGGCCTTCCTCGAGAAGCGCCGGCCCGACTTCCGCGGGCAGTAGCGATGCGAGGGGAGCGGGTCGGGGTGGTCGGCGCCGGAACGATGGGCGCAGGGATCGCCGGGCTCGCCGCGGCGGCCGGAGCCGAGACGACGATCCACGACCCCGACGCGGACGCCCTGGCTCGCGCAACCGAGGCCGAGGACCTGACCGGCGCCGCGGAGCTCGAGGGGCTCAGCGACTGCACCCTGGTGATCGAGGCCGCCCCTGAACGACTCGACCTCAAACGGGAGCTGTTCGCCCGCCTCGAGGAGGTTTGCGGAGCCGACGCCGTCCTCGCCACGAACACCTCGTCGCTGTCGGTCACCGCGATCGCGGCGACGGCGGAGCGGCCGGAGCGGATCGTCGGCATGCACTTCTTCAACCCGCCCGGCCGGATGAAGCTGGTCGAGGTGGTCGCCGGGGACGAGAGCTCCGACCGCGCGCTCGACGCAACGACCGCGCTGGCCGAGGCGATGGACCGGACCCCCATCCGGGCTCGCGACTCGGTCGGCTTCGTCGCCAACCGCTGCGCGCGCCCCTTCACTCTCGAGTCGCTCCGGATGCTCGGGGAGGGCGTCGGCACCCCTGAGGAGATCGACCGCGTGTGCCGCGTGGCCGGCGGCTTCCGGATGGGCGCGTTCGAGCTGATGGACCTGATCGGAATCGACGTGAACTTCGCGGTCGCGCGGTCCTTCTTCGAGCAGTCCTTCGGCGAGCCCCGCTGGCGCCCGCACCCGATCCAGCAGCGGATGGTGGATTCGGGCCGGCTCGGGCGGAAGACAGGGCGCGGCTTCTACGACTACTCGGGCGAGCGCCACCGCCCCGAGGATCCCGAGCAGGTTGATGAAGACCTGGAGTCCGCGATCATGCCCCGCCTCAGCGCCTGCATCGCCAACGAGGGCTGCTTCGCGCTCGGGGACCGGGTCGCCTCCGAGAAGGACGTCAACACGGCGATGCGCCTCGGGTTCAGATGGCCCAAGGGCCCGCTGGAATGGGGCGAAGACCTCGGCTGGGCTAGGGCGCTGGGCCTGCTGGAGGAGCTGCGGGAACTTCACGGGGAGGCGTACCGCCCGGCCCCGCTGCTTCGGGAGCGGGCGACCCAGAACTAGGACGTCTGGTCCAGGGCATCCGCCCCTCGGCGGCGAGCCAGCAGCCGCTCAGGATCAGCACAAGTCCGGCGATCGTTTCTGGGTCGATCGGCTCGTCGAGGAGCGTCGCGCCGTAGACGATCGCGAAGGCCGGGGCCACGTAGGTGACGATGAACGCCCGGGCCGGCCCGACCGTCGAGATGAGCCAGTAGAAGATGACGAAGGCGGCGCCGGTCCCGACCACTCCGAGCGCCGCAACCGCCGCGAGCGGCCCCGCCCCGGGGACCGAGTCCGGCGCGGTCGCGATCGCCGCCGGCAGGAGCGCCACGGTGCTGACGGCCAGCACCGTCGCCGACATTCCGAGCGGCGGGATCCCGGTCAGCTTGTTCTTGACGATGAAGCCGCCGATCGCGTACCCGAGGCTCGCGACGACCACCATCGTGCCGCCGAGAAGGGCGGCGCCGTCGCCGCCGAGGTCGAACCCGAGCAGGACCGCAACACCGGCGAAGCCGACGACCACCCCCACCAGCCGAAGGCCGTGCGAGCGCTCGTCCTGGTCGAGCCCGAAGGCGAGCAGCGCAGTGAAGAGCGGTGCGGACGCGACAAGGATCCCGGCGAGCGAGGAGGTGATCTCCTCCTGGCCTTGGGCGATCAGCACGAACGGAGCGGCCACCTGAATCACCCCGACCAGGATCAGCCAGCCCGCCCTCGAGCCCACCCCGGAGAGCTTCCCCTGCATCGCGGCGACCGGGAGCAGCACGGCGGCCGCCCACGCGACCCGCATCCACGCGATGACGCCGGCACCCATGTCGCGCAGTCCGATCTCGATGAACAGATAGGAGGCGCCCCAGATCGCCCCGAGAACCAGCAGCCATGTCCACGCTCGGCGATCCACCAGGTCACCGTAGTAACGGCCCCGGTACAACAATCGTGAGGTGTAGAGTCCCGCGCGGGCGCTGGGGAGGCGGCCCGGGACAAGCCAGGAGGAGAGGGATGAGAGGACTGGGGTTCACTGCAGGGATCGCGATTGCGATCTCTTCGCTGGTCGCGCTGGCGCCTGCCGCCGCCGCACAGGAGCAGCCGTACCGGGCCAACGACTACGGCGGCTTCCGCAACATCCTGCCGCCCGGCCAGAGTCACAACGCCACCGCCACCGAGATCGGCAACAACCGGATCAACGGCTCCGTCCCGGCACAGTGGGACAACCAGCGGAACCTCTATGGCGACCTCGTCTACGCCGCGCCCGGTCTCTCCGACGACCGGATCAACAACTTCTTCAAGGACGGGAGCTTCGGCGTCCCGCCAGGCGCGGGCGAGCCGCCCTACAGCCCCAAGCCCGGAATCACGATCGTCCGCGACGCGACATACGGGGTCCCCCACGTATACGCGGACTCCCGCGCGAACGTGATGTTCGGCGCCGGCTACGTCGGCGCGCAGGACCGCCTCTTCTTCATGGACGCACTGCGCAACGCCGGGCGCGCGAAGCTCTCGGGCTTCGCCGGAGGCTCCAACAAGGCGATGGACATCGACGTCTGGGAGAACGCCCCCTACACGGAGGAAGACCTGCAGCGGCAGTACGACGTAGCCGATGAGACCTACGGCGCCGAGGGCGCTCAGCTCCAGCAGGACGTGACCAGCTACGTAGCGGGGGTCAATGCCTACATCGCCGAGATCCAGCTGAACCCGACGCTGCTCCCCGGCGAGTACACGCTCCTCGGCCAGACGCTCCAGCCCTGGAAGGTGACCGATGTCATTGCCACCGCGGCACTCGTCGGCGGGATCTTCGGCAAGGGCGGAGGCGGCGAGCTCTCGAACGCCGAGATCTACAACGCGGCACGGGCGCGGTTCGGCAAGGTCAAGGGCGTGAAGGTCTGGAAGGACCTCCGCCGCCAGAACGACCCCGAGGCCCCGACCACGGTGTTCGATCGGGCGTTCCCCTACCAGCAGCGCAAGGAGGAGCAGGTGAACCCCAAGGCGGTCGCGATCCCGGACCGCGGATCCCTGATCCCGGGTAGCCCCGATGACGCGCCGGTTCGCTCGGTGGAGTCGCGCGATCTGGGCCAGCCGTCCTCCGAGGGGCTCCTCGGCGGTCTCCACAACCTCGACGGCGGCTCCAACGCTCTGCTCGTGTCCGGCGCCGAATCCGAATCGGGCCACCCGCTCGCGGTCTTCGGTCCCCAGGTCAGCTACTACTCGCCGCAGATCCTGATCGAGGAGGAGCTCCACGCCCCTGACTACGACGCCGCAGGGACCGCCTTCGTCGGCATCAACTTCTACGTCCTGCTCGGCCGCGGCCAGGACTACGCCTGGTCGGCGACATCAGCGGGACAGGACATCACCGACACCTTCGCCGAACGGCTCTGCGAGCCGGGCGGCGGCCAGCCGACTGTGAACTCGATGCACTACCTCTGGAAGGGCGAGTGCCGCCCAATCGAGGTCCTCAACCGCGTCAACAACATCACGCCGAACGCGGCCGATGACAGCCCGGCCGAGATGTTCGACCTCCAGGCGCAGCGGACGGTCCACGGCGTGATCTCGGAGCGCGGCACCGTCGACGGCAAGCCCGTCGCATTCGCCCGCCTGCGGTCGACCTACTTCCACGAGGCCGACTCCGCAGTCGGGTTCTCCAAGTTCAACACTCCGTCGGCGATCCGGAGCGCCCGCGACTTCCAGGAGGCGGCGAACGGAATCGGCTTCACCTTCAACTGGTTCTACGCCGACGACCGCGACATCGCCTACTTCAACTCGGGATTCCACCCGATCCGGGCGAAGGGCACCGACCCCGAGTTCCCGAACTGGGGCACGGGCAAGTACGACTGGCGCGGCTGGGACGCGAGCGCGAACGTCTCGGATCGCGCGTCCTTCGACACCCACCCGCAGGTCATCAACCAGAGCTACCTCACGAGCTGGAACAACAAGCAGGCGCCGGGCTTCTCCGCTCCCGAGGACACCTACTCCTTCGGCTCGGTCCACCGCTCGCAGTCGCTCGACGAGCGCATCGAGGCCGGCATCCGGGGCGGAAGCAAGCTGACGCTGGCGGGCCTGATCAACGCGATGGAGGACGCCGGCACCGTGGACCTGCGCGGCAGCCAGGCGCTCCCCTGGATGCTCCAGGCCCTCGGGAAGCGCGGCGTGCCATCCGACCTCGCCGACGAGTTCGCGACGCTGAGCGCCTGGGTCCGAAACGGCGCGCACCGCCGAGACGCCGACCGCAACGGCGCCTACGACGAAGCGCGAGCCGTCGAGCTGATGGACGCCTGGTGGCCGCGCGTCCTCGAGGGCATCTTCAAGCCGAAGCTCGGCGACGAGCTCTTCACCGAGCTGAAGGGCAAGCTCGCGTTCGACAACCCGCCGGGCTCCCGCGGCAGCGCCTACCTCACGGGCTGGTACGGCTACGTCGAGAAGGACCTGCGCTCCCTGCTCGGCCGCAAGGTCGACGGCGCGTTCTCGCGCAGCTACTGCGGCTCGGGCGGCAACGTCAAGAAGCGCCAGCGCAGCTGCAAGAACGTCCTCGCCGCGACCCTGCGCGACGCCTCGACCATCCCGGCGGCCACGCTCTATCCGCGCGGCGACGACTGCGCCACCGGCAACGCCCAGGTCTGCAACGACGCCGTCCGCTTCCAGGCCCTGGGCGGAATCGCGGTCAAGGAGATCCACTGGATCAACCGCCCGACCTGGCAGCAGGTCGTCGAGGTCCAGGGCCACCGCGGCCGCGGCACGGACCTGCGCTGCTCGATCCCCAGGATCGGCTCGAACGCCGGCGAGCGCCTGCAGGGCTCGGCCTTCCCCGACCGGATCGTCGCCAAGGGCGGAGCCGACACCCTCTACGCGGAGGGCGGCGACGACTGCATGAACGGCGGGGCCGCGGGCGACCAGATCCTGGCCGGCGGCGGCATCGACCGAGTCAAGGGCGGATCGGGAGACGACCGCATCGTCACCGCCGACGGCAAGCGCGACACGGTCTCGTGCGGATCGGGGAAGGACAAGGTGAGCGCCGACGGCAGGACAGCGCGCGGGCGACTGCGAGCGGCCGAAGCAGAGCGGCGGCGAGGCGAAGGGCGCGGCAAGAGGAAGGCAGCCGGGCTAGCTCGCGTCGACCGCTTCGCGACCGCGCCGGTGTTCGTGCCCCAGTGCTCCTCGGCGGGGACGCCGCCCAGGTCGCGCAGGTACCACTCGGCGTCGAGGGCGCCCTTGGTGCCCGTGCCGGCGGCGGTGACCGCCTGGCGGTAGGTGTGGTCGACGAGGTCGCCGACCGCGAAGACGCCGGCCAGCTTGGTCTTGGTCGAGGGCTCCTCGATGACCACGTAGCCCTCCTCGTTGAGGTCGACCTGGCCCTCGACGAGCTCGGAGCGCGGGCGTGTGGCCGATCGCGACGAACGCGCCGCCGACCTTCAGCTCCTTCGGCTCGCCGGTCTCGGCGTTCTTCGAGCCGGACCTTCCCGATCTTGCCGTCGTCGCCGGCGACGAACTCGACGGGCGACGTACGGCGTCAGGAACTCGATGTTGTCCTTGTCGCGGGCGCGCTCCTCCATGATCTTCGAGGCGCGGAACTCGTCGCGGCGGTGGACGACCGTGAGCTTGCTCGGCGAACTTGGAGATGAAGATCGAGTCCTCCATGGCGGAGTCGCCGCCGCCGATCACGGCGACCTCCTCGCCCTTGAAGAAGGCGCCGTCGCAGACGCCGCAGGTCGAGACGCCCTTGCCGGCGAGCTCCATCTCGCCGGGGATGCCGAGCCGCTTGGGCTCGGCGCCCATCGAGAGGATCACGGCGCGGGCGTGGTAGGTGTCCTTGCCGACCTTGACCTTGTGGATCGTCGCCGTCGGTGAGCTCGAGCTCGGTCGCGTCGTCGGTGATGAAGCGCGTCCCGAAGCGCTCGGCCTGGGCGCGGAACTCGGTCATCATCTCCGGGCCCATGATCCCCTCGGGGTAGCCGGGGTAGTTCTCGACGTCGGTGGTGTTCTGGAGCTGGCCGCCCCACTGGAAGCCCTCGATCACCAGCGGCTCGAGCTCGGCGCGCGCGGCGTAGAGCGCAGCGGTGTAGCCGGCGGGCCCGCCGCCGACGATGATCAGGTTCTCGACCTTGTTGCTCGTTCATTCGGGCCTCACTTCACTTTCTATAGTAGCGGCCGCCCCCGCTGCCGGATGGATGCGCTCCGCCTCGTCGATCCGCCGCGTGTCGACCTCGGGCGCCGGCTCGGGCTGCCTCCGCGCCCCTCGCTCCTCCCAGCGCTGGACGGTCTTGCGGAGCTGGAAGAAGGCGACGATCCCCGGCGGGATCGGCAGCCAGAAGGCGATCACGCGGTAGATCGAGGACGGCGGCGAACACCTCCTCGCTCGGGGATGCCCGAAGAGGACGAAGGCGCCGATCATCCCGGCGTCGACCGCGCCCACGCCGCCGGGCGCGAGCGGGAACAGGTTCGCGACCATGCCGACGAAGAAGCCCTGATCACGATCACCCCGAACGGGCACCGCGATGTCGAAGGCCTGGAAGCTCGCCCAGAGGATGGCGATGTTCGCGGCCCAGAAGCCGACCGCGCCGACCAGCGCGAGGCCGCCCTGCGAGGGATGCCGATGAAGGCGATCGCGTCCGCGTCCCCTGGGCGAGGGTGGCGGGGGCCGTCGCCAGCCGCTGGGCGACCCGCGAAGCGCCCCGTGGTCATCTTGTCGATCCGGCGCTCGAAGTCCGTCGGGCAGCAGCGCGAGCAGCAAGACGATCACGATTGCGGCGCCCGCGATCGCCGCCGGGATCACGGTCACGCAGAGGGGCGCGCTCCCCGGCGAGGACGCCGGTGCGCAGCAGTACGCCGAAGACCACCAGCGCCAGCAGGTAGATCGAGTAGAGGAGGACCAGGAAGGCGACCATGCGGCAGGCGGACTGGCGGCGCTCCATCCCGGCCTTGCGAAGCGCCCAGTAGGTGAGCAGGATCCCGCCGGCGCCGCCGGCCGAGAACAGGCGCGTCGCCGCCAGCCCGGCCATCGTGATCTGGTAGCTCTCGCGACACTCAGGTGGACGACCTTCTCGCCGACGACGCCGCGGAAAAGCGCGACGTAGGCGGCGAAGGCGGCGACGTTGAAGACGAGCGCGATGCCGATCCAGAACGGGTCCCGTCGCCGATCTTGTCGAGCGACCCCTCGAGCCCGACGATCTTCGGGAAGAGCACGTAGATCGCGACCGTGAGCAGGACGACCGCGACGACGGTCTGGATCAGGCGCTGCGGGTCCTCGAAGAAGCTGGGCTCGTCGCTCGGAGACCATCTGGTCGACGGTTTCCGGCGCCTCGGTCGCGGCAGCCACAGCGTGCGGCCTCGCCGGTCGGTCCTGCCTCACAACCGATCGTGGCAAGCCGTCAACTACGTTCGCGATCCCTCCAGTCGCTGCAACGCCGGCTCACCGCCTGGGCGACCGGCTCGACCACGGCTCGCCCTTGCGCACCGCCGCGACGAGCGCCGCGCCCGCGACGAGGTCGATCACGTAGTGCTCCCCCAGGTAGACGAGAGCGAAGCCCGAGCGCGCCGCAGTACGCCCAGCCGGCGACCCCCTCCACGGGCCCGCCTCGGTCAGCAGGATCGCCGCCATCAGCGAGGCGCGAAATGCAGCGAGGGCATCGCCGCCCAGGGGTTGCCGCCGAGCTAGCTGTACATCCGGTCCCAGGCCCTGCCCCAGGTCTCCTCGCCGACCTCGACCATGATCCGACGCACCTGGTCGTCGGTGTGGCCCTCCTCGGAGGCCCACCACGGGGGCGCCGTCGGGACAGCGAAGTAGGCGGCGCAGCCGAGGTCGTAGCACCGCCGCCATCTGGCGCGCCGAGCGCGGGAAGCGCTCGGGGTGGCGGGCGAGGATCCAGACCAGCGAGCGCGTGCGGCTCGAAGAACCAGAGCCAGTGGACCCAGGAGAGCGTGCTGTCGAGCGGGTTGCCCGTCGGCAGCAGCCCCGCGAGCGCCCGCTGGAGGCGGGCGTTGGGAAGCTCGCCGCGGCCGATGGCCTGGTCGACCCGGATCGGATAGTCGATCCGGACGCGCTCGCGGAGCGCTCGGGTCGTCGGTCGGGGATGTCCTTGCGCGTTCAGGAAGGCCCACATCTGGAGCGCGTAGAGGCCGGCGTCGCGGTTCCGGGTGCGCGGCGCAGCACGGCGAGCGCCGGCGGTCCCGCGGCCATGGCGGCGACGGTCACGGCGGCGGGGATCTTGAGCTTCTTGCGCAGCAGGCGGCGCGCGAACGCCGCGCCAGGGCGGCGGCGGCCGCCCCTCGCACGACAGGGCGCCACTTGCTGGGGATCGTGCTCGGTTCATGCGCGGTCGCCCCGAGGCGCGGGCGAGTATAAGTCGGCACCTGATGACGGATGGGAGCGGTCAGCCACCGAGGGGCCCGAAATCGAGATCGAGATCGAGCGGCGGGTGGCCGCCGTCACCGGCGCGGGCGGGCTTCATCGGCGCCGCGGTCTGCCGCGCGCTTGTCGGACGCGGGCGCTCCGAGGTGATCGGCGTCGAATCTCGCCCGGCCTCGACGAGCAGGTCGGGGCGGCCGGCGCGACACCGCGGCTCGCCGACATCACCGACCCGGCGCGACGACCGGCCGCCCTCGACGGACGCCGACCTGGTCGTGCACACGGCGGCGACCGTGCGGGAGTGGGGCGCGATGCAGGAGTTCATCGCGGTCAACGTCGGGCGGCACGGCGAACGTCCTCGACGCGGCGCGAGGCGGCCGGCGCCGAGCGGGTCGTCCACCTCAGCTCGGTCGTCGTCTACGGCTACGCCGACCGAGCGCGACCAGGACGAGTCCGCGCACCGCCGCGCCGTCGGGATCCCCTACATAGACACCAAGAGCGCATCCGACCGGCTCGCCGCGCCGCGGGGCGCGGTCATCGTCAGGCCCGGCGACGTCTACGGGCCCGGGTCGGTGCCCTGGGTGATCGCGCCCGCCGAGCTGATGCGCGCGCGGGCGGTCGCGCTTCCCGGCAAGGGCGACGGGCATCATGCTCCCGGTCTACATCGACGACCTCGTCGCCGGGATCCTCGCGGCGCTGCGCCGCGGCGAGCCCGGGCCAGGCCTACACGGTCTGGGACGGCGAGCCGACCCGATTCGACCGCTACTTCGAGTTGCTGGCCGCCGAGATCCCGGGAGCAACCCCACCGCGAAAGCTGCCGAAGCCACTGCTCCACACCCTGGGCGCGCTAACGGAAGGCGTCGCGCGCCTGCAGGGCAAGGACCCGCCATTCGGCCGCCACGGAGTGACCTTGACGGACCGCAGAGGAACGGCATCCAACAAGCGCGCGATGGAGGAGCTTGATTGGAAGCCCAAAGTGACCCTCGCGGAGGGCGTCCGTCGGTCCGGTAAATGGCTCCTCGAGGCACAGCGCGCCTAAAGGCGCGCGCCCACGCCTGCCGATACGTAGAGGGCCCCTTAGGGGGAGAGCCATTCATGGACGAATCAACCCTGATCGCAGCCGGGACTGACGCCGCCGACCGCTCGCGGTTCGAAGCCGTGATCAAAAGCGTCCCCGACGCGATCGTCGCGATCGATTCCCGTGGCGCCATCGACTTCCTGAACCCTGCCGCCGAGGAGCTCTTCGGCTACACGGACGAGTCGGCACTGGGCCGCAGCTTCGCGGCTCTGCTCTCCGAGCCGCACCAGGGCGAGTACGCGGCGTACATGCGAGAGCACGCCAAGGGCGAGACGATCCCGGCGATCGGGCTGACCCGCCAGGTGATCGGCCGCAAGGCGGACGGCAGCGGCTTCGCGATGGAGCTGACCATCACCGACCTTCGCCCGATGGAGCAGCGCATGCTGGTGGCGGTTGCCCGCGACGTCCGCGAGCGGCTGCGCGAGGAGGCCGACCTGCGCGAGGCCGACGACCACGACGAGCTCACGGGGCTGATCACCCGCAACGCCTTCGAGCGCGAGGCGACCCGCCACATCCGCCACTCCGAGCGCTACGGGGACGGCGGGTCCATCATCGTCCTGGGGGCCGAGGGCCTGACGACGGTCGCGAAGGGGCACAGCCCCAGCACCGTGAACGAGATCCTCAAGGAGATGGGCGACTTGCTGAGGGACCGCCTGCGCACGACCGACTTCCTCGCCCGGGTGGGCGACGAGTCGTTCGCGGCCCTCATCCACAACACCGCTTCCGCCCGAGCGGCCGAGGTCGCCCGCGAGCTGATCGAGCTGATCAGCCTCCACACGTTCGTCACCTCAGCCGGGCCGCTGAACATCACGATCTCCGCCGGCGTCGCCGAGCTCGGCAGCCGCCCGATCACGGGGGTCGAGCTCCTCGCCGAGGCGGAGGGCGCGATGGAGAGTGCCATGGACCTGGGCGCCGGGAGCGTCGTCGACCTGACCGCCGATGCCGACGCGGCTGAGGGCGCGGAGGCCGACCGCATGTGGGCCGAGCGCGGGATGTTCGTTCTCGCCTGCCAGCCGACGATCGAGATCGCCAGCGGGCGCATCGTCCAGTACGAGCTGCTGCTGCGGGTCCGCGGGGATAACGGCGAGCTCGCGCCCCCCGGGGTCTTCCTGGCGACGGCTAAGCGCTTCGGGCTGATCGGCTCCGTGGACCGGTGGGTGGCCCAGGAGGCGGTCCGCCAGATCGCCGCCCACGCCGAAGCGGGGAGCCACCTCGTCCTGGAGGTCAACCTGTCGGATCGCAGCCTCGGTGACGCCGGGTTCGCCGCTCACGTGAAGCGCGAGCTGGAAGCGACCGGAGTCGATCCCTCGCGCCTGATCTTCGAGGCCGGCGAGGCCGACCTGCGGGACGACCTGGACAAGGCGGCCGCCCTCGCGACGGAGCTGACCGCGATGGGCTGCAGGTTCGGGCTGGACGACTTCGGCGCGGGGGTCGGCTCGCTCGAGCAGCTCAAGGCCCTCCCCCTCAACTTCCTGAAGATCGACGGTCGCGTGACGGCGGGCATGGCGGCCTCACCGGCCGACCGCTCGATCGTGACGGCCGTCGTCGCGCTCTGCGGCCAGCTCGGCATCGCCACGATCGCCGAGGGCGTCGAGGACGAGCGGACCCTGGCAGCCGCCGGGGAGCTCGGCATCACCTACGCGCAGGGCCACTACATCGGCCATCCCCACCCCGTCGCGGACCTGAGGCCCGGTGGCTGACGTGGGCAAGCGCTCCGACGAGCTGATTCGGAGCATGTCGGACGCGGTCGTCGCAATCGACCGCCGCGGCGGCATCGACTTCTTCAACCCGGCGGCCGAGGATCTCTTCGGCTACCGGTCCGAGTTCGCGGTCGGCCGCGGGTTCGCCGGCCTGATCGCCGAGCCGAACCACGACGAGTTCGAGGCGTTCATGAGCTCGCACGCCGCCGGTGAGGACATCCCCATCCTGGACAAGACCCGCGAAGCGATCGGCCGGCGCGCCGACGGCAGCACCTTCGCGATGGAGGTAGTCCTGCGCCAGCTCCGATCCGAGGACGACAAGGGGATGCTGATCGCCGTCGCGCGCGATATCCGCGAGCGCAAGCGCGAGGAGGCCCAGCTCCGCCGCCTCGCCGAGCACGACGAGGCGACCGGGCTGTTGAACAGGCGCGCGTTCGAGCTCGAGCTGACGCGCCACATCGAGCACGCCACTCGCTACGGAGACTGCGGCACGGCCGTCGAGATCGACATCGACAACTTCAAGTACGTGAACGAGACCCTTGGGCCCGACGGCGGTGACCAGCTCGTCCGGGACCTGGGCCAGCTGATCCGCAGGCGGCTGCGCCGGACCGACATCGTCGCTCGCCTCGGCGGCGACGAGATCGGGATCCTGCTCCACGGCGCCGGCCGCGTCAAGGCCGTCGAGGTCGCCGGTGATCTGATCGAGATCATCCGCGAACACCAGTTCACGATCAAGCGCCAGGCCGTGCGGATCACCGCGAGCGTCGGCCTCTCGCCGATCGAGGAGCGGCCCATCACCGGGACCGAGCTGCTGGCCGAGACCGAGGTTGCTCTCTACGAGGCCAAGGAGGCGGGCAAGGACCGCGTGGTCGAGTACACGTCCGAGGGCCGAGAGCAGCTCGAGTCGAAGCGGATGTGGTCCGAGCGCGTCCGCCAGGCGACCGAGCGCGGGCTCTTCGTCCTCGTCTGCCAGCCGATCGCGAACCTCGAGAGCGGAATGATCACCCAGTACGAGCTGCTGCTCCGCATGCGCGGCGACAGCGGGGAGCTCGTTCCGCCGGGAGCGTTCCTCTCGACCGCCGAGCGCTTCGGGTTGATCGGAGCCGTTGACCGCTGGGTCACCCAGCAGGCGGTCCGCCTGATCGCCGCCCAGCGCGACAAGGGCAACGACCTGATCCTCGAGGTGAACCTCTCGGGCAAGACGATGACCGACCAGAACTTCCCCCTTCAGCTCGAGAAGGACCTGCGCCGGACCGGCATCGACCCCGGCAACATCGTCTTCGAGATCACCGAGACGGCCGCGGTCGCCGACATCGAGCGCGCAAAGGAGATGGCCAAGCGCCTGATCGACCTCGGCTGCCGCTTCGCCCTGGACGACTTCGGAGCGGGCTTCGCGTCCTTCTATTACCTGAAGCACCTGCCGATCAGCTATCTGAAGATCGACGGCGAGTTCATCAAGGCCCTGCCCGAGACCCCAGCCGACCAGCTGATCGTCAAGGCCCTGGTCGACGTCTGCCACGGACTCGGCATCAAGACGATCGGAGAGTTCGTAGAGGATCAGCCCACGCTGGAGATGCTCGGAGACCTCGGAGTCGACTTCGCGCAGGGCTACCACGTGGGCCGCCCACACCCGGTCTCGGAGCTGGGGAACGCCAAGCCGATCCCGACCGGAGCGACCGAGACAGCGGAAGAGGCTGCCTGGACGCTCTAGGGCGCCGGGCGCGTCGCCCGTTCCAGGGCGATCAGGAACGATTCATATGGGAAGCCCGTTCCCTGCTGCAGTCCGATCTCGCAGGTGCGGTTCGAGCACAGGTGTGCGTCGTGATCGCTCCCGGCCAGCTCCGCGGCCTCGTCCTGTGTCGCCGACGCGGTCAACTCCGGGTGGAGCATTCCCCGGTCGCCCGCGAATCCGCAGCAGGTCGCCGAGATGGGCGTCACCGCCTCGTCCGCGATCGCGGCGCCCAGCGCCGTCAGCTCGCCGACCAGGCCCGCGTGGCGGGTCGAGCAGGTCGGGTGGAGCGCGACCGATCCGAGGCGGCGGGTCACCTCGAGCGCGGGCAGGAGCGTGTCGTGGGCCCAGGCGATCGAGTCGAGGATCGTGAGCTTGCCGTGGCGCTCGGCGTTCTCCTCGGTGAGCGCCGAGACCACCTCGTCGCCGAGACCGAGCGAACACGAGCTGGCGTCGATCACGACCGGCAGCTCCCCCTCCCCGCTCCAGCGCCAGAGCCGCTCGACGGTCTCGTTTGCCTTCGCGGCGTGCCCTCGCTTCAGGCCCTTCGATGACCAGGGGACCGCGCAGCAGCTCCCGCCCACGTCGTCGGGGATCCACACCGGGTGGCCCGCTCGGTCCGAGAGCGCGACCAGCGCGTGGGGC
The DNA here is from genome assembly GCA_963839875.1 of uncultured Solirubrobacterales bacterium. GTDB lineage: Bacteria > Actinomycetota > Thermoleophilia > Solirubrobacterales > 70-9 > CAVUAT01. Next base: position 155,340 of record CAWIWP010000003.1, on the reverse strand, counting down.
AGCTCGAGGCCGTCATCGGGCGCGCCGCGCGCCTTCCCGAAGATGCGGTTGACGCAGGCGGGCATGTAGACGGCGGCCGCTCCTTCGCGGCTCGTCTCGGGCAGCTTCCCGGCGGCCCGCGGCATGTTCGAGGGCCAGCTCGGGATCAGCTCGTCGCTGATCGCCGTGCGGAGCAACGCGGATCCGGCGCGGAAGGGCCCGCCGCGCATGGGGCCACCGACCTTCAGCGACGTTCGAGCGGCGCGCTCGACCCTCCCCCAGCGGCTCGCGAGGCGCTCGCCTCGCTTCTCGGCATCCTCGTCGTGAAGCGAGTGGCGGAACTCCTTGACCATCGCCCCCGTGTCGATCCCGAGCGGGCAGGCGAGGGCGCAGGTGCCGTCGGCCGCGCAGGTGTCGATCGCGTCGTAGCGGTAATCCTCGAGCAGCGCCTTCTGGACCGGCGAGCCGTGCTCCTGGCGCACCATCTCGCGGCGGATCACGATGCGCTGGCGGGGCGTGGTCGTCAGATGGCGGCTCGGGCAAGCCGGCTCGCAGAACCCGCACTCGACGCAGTTGGTGGCGACCTCCTCGATCGGCGGAGTGGTCTTCAGGTTGGCCAGGTGCGCCCCGGCGTCGCGGTTCAGGACGACGCCCGGGGCGAGCACGCCGTCAGGATCGGCCAGCTCCTTGATCCGCCACATCAGCTCCGTGGCCTTGGCCCCCCACTCCCTCTCGACGTAGGGCGCCATGTTCACGCCGGTCCCGTGCTCGGCCTTCAGCGAACCGTCGTACTTGCCGCAGATCAGCTCGACGAGCTTCGTCATGAACGCCTCGTAGCGCTCGACGTCCTCCTGCTTGGCGAAGTCCGGCGTGAGCATGAAGTGCAGGTTCCCCGCCGAGGTGTGGCCCGCGACGCCCGTCAGGAACCCGTGCTCCCCGAGCAGGGCCTGGATGTCGGCCGCCGACTCGGCGATCCGCGCGGGCGGGACGCAGACGTCCTCGATGATCAGCGCCGTCCCCGGTGGGCGGAGCCGGCCGATCAGGCCGTGGAGGCCCTCGCGGACACGCCAGTTGAGCTCGACCGTCTCGGCATCCCGGGTGAACTCCGGCCCCCGGATCGTCTCGCGCGCGGACAGCACCTCGGCGGCCTTCGACTCCAGCCCTTCAAGGTCCGCGGCGTCGTCGGAGCGGAACTCGACCAGCAGGGCGGCCGAGGTCGGCGGCAGCTCCAGCCAGTGCTGCGGAGCGCCCTTGATCGAGTTCGCGGCGACCATCAGCGCGGGCGCCACCATCAGCTCGACCGCGCTGGCGCCGGCCGCCACCAGCTCCGGCACGACCTCGCAGGCGGCGTCGATGCTCTCGAAGTGGATCCAGCTCGTGGTGGTCTGCGGGTGGAGCGGGACCGTGTCGAAGACGGCCTCGGCGGTGAAGGCGAGCGTCCCCTCCGATCCGACGAGCAGGCGGCGGAAGATCTCGAGCGGCGAGTCGGCGTCGAGGAACGCGCAGAGGCGGTAGCCCGTGGTGTTCTTGATCTCGAACTTCCGCCGGATGCGCTCGGTGAGCTCGGCGTCGGCCCTGATCTCGTCGCGGATCGCGGCGAGCCCCTCGGCGAGCGCCGGCTCGGCGGCGGCGAAGGCGTCCTCGGCTCCCGGCGCGCCGGTGTCGATCGCGGTGCCCGAGGGCAGCACGAAGGTCAGCTCGGCGACCGTGCTGTAGGAGTCCGCGGTGACCCCGCAGCGCATCCCGCCCGAGTTGTTGGCGATCACGCCGCCGACGCAGGCGATGTCGGTGCTCGCCGGATCGGGGCCGAGCTTTCGGCTGTGAGGCGCGAGGACGCGGTTCGCGTAGCCGAGGACCGTCCCCGGCTTCACCCGGGCGCGGGCGCCGCCGCCCTCGACCTCGACGCCGGTCCAGTGGCGCCGGACGTCGACCAGGATCCCGTCGCCCTGCCCCTGGCCGTTCAGGCTGGTGCCGCCGGCGCGGAGCGTCACGGGGATGCCGTGCTCGCGGCCGTAGGCGAAGACCTTGGAGACGTCGGCGGCGTCGCGTGCCATCACGACCGCCTGCGGGAAGAGGCGGTACGGGCTCGCGTCGGAGGCGTAGCTGACGATGTCGATCGCCCGCGTCAGCACCCGGTCGGCGCCGAGCAGAGCGGTCAGGTCCGAGCGGAGCGGCTCTGGCGTCCCCTCCGCGAGCGAGTCTGGCGCCCGGTCCGGAGCCTGCTCGCCCGCCTCGGGGGCGATGCGCTCGACGTCCGGAGCAAGCAGCTCAGCCACTCCCGACCCTCCTCATCTAGAAGAGGGCCATCCCCGGCTGGACGGGGACCTCGACCAGGTTCGGGCCGTCCGCGTCGAAGGCCTTCTTCAGCTCGGCCTCGAGCTCGTCGGCGCCCGAGACCTTCGTGCCCGGGACGCCGTAGCTCGTCGCGACGGCCGCGGTGTCCAGCGCCGGCAGGTCGAGGCCGGGGGCGCCCTGGACCTCCTCGATCCCGGCGAACCACTTGAGGATCGCGTACTCCTCGTTGCGCAGGACCAGGAAGGTGACGGGCACGTTGTAGGCGGCGGCGCTCCAGAAGCCGGTGATCGCGTACTGCGCGGAGCCCTCGCCGAGGATGCATACGACGGGCCGGTCGGGCTGGGCGAGCTGGACTCCGATCGAGGCCGCGAGCCCGAAGCCGAGACCCCCGCCCGCGCCGAAGAAGTAGCTGCCTGGCTTCGAAAGGCGCAGTTGGTTGCGGACCGAGAGGGTCGCCGAGGGCGACTCCAGGACGACGATCGCGTCCTCGGGCAGGACGCTGGCCAGGGTGTTGTTGGCCATCGTCGGCGAGATCGGGTCCATCTCCTCGCCTGCGACGGGATCGGGAAGCGGGTTCGGCTCGGCGCGGTTGGCCTCCTCGTCACCCAGCTCGGCGAGCAGGGCCCGGAGAGTCAGCGCGACGTCGGCGACGATCGCGTCGCCCATCGGTGCGCGGGCCGCCTCGTCCGGGTCGGAGGTGATCGCGACCAGGCGCGCGCCCTCGGGCAGCAGCGGCCCCGGGATGTAGGGGTAGTAGGGGAAGACCGAGGAGCCGACGACCAAGATCAGGTCCCGGCCCTTGAGGGTCTCGGCCACGGGGCCGATGGCCGGAGGCAGCACGCCCTGGAAGAGCGGGTGGCCCTCGGGGAAGCCGATCCGCCCGCCGCCGGGCGCCGGCGAGGCGAAGACGGGCAGCTTCTGGCGCTCGGCCAGGGCGACTGCGTCGTCCCAGCCCCCGCTCGCGTCGATGTCGGGGCCGACGACCAGCACCGGGTTCTCGGCCGATGCGATCGCCTTGGCGAGCTCGGCGACCGCGCCGGGATCGCCCGTCGCGCGGGAGTCGACCGAGCGGCCGATCGCGTGGGCCGCCTCGGCATCCTCGACCTCGGCGGTCCAGTCGTCCATCGGCAGCGAGACGAACGCCGGGCCGCTGCGGGGAGATCGACGCCAGGTGGATCCCGCGCGCCAGCGCAAGGCGGGACGTCCTGCGGCCCGGGCCGGCTCGTAGCTCCACTTCACGAACGGGTGCGGCGACGCGGGTGGCGTCGCGGTTGGTGAGGTTCGCCTGCATCGTCATCTGGGCGCGCACCTGCTGGCCCGCGGTGACGAGCAGCGGCGACTTGTTGGCCTGGGCGTTGAAGATCGCCCCCATCGCGTTGCCGACGCCGGGCGCCGTGTGGAGGTTGACGTGGGTGACCTTGCCCGAAGCCTGCGCGTAGCCGTCGGCCATCCCGACCACCACGGCCTCCTGCAGCCCGAGCACGTAGCGGAAGTCGTCGGGGAACTCGGCCAGCATCGGGAGCTCGGTCGATCCCGGGTTGCCGAAGATCGTCGTCATCCCGTGCTCGCGGAAGAGCTCGAATGAGGCTTCGCGGACGCTCGTCACGCGGCGGACCCTATCCCCAATTGCGCGGCTTGCCCCTGCTCCTGATCCAGACGTCGAAGAAGCGCCCGAGGTCCCGCCCAGAGACCTCCTGCGCGAGCGCCGTGAACTGGGCGGTGGTCCCGTTGCCGTGGCGGCGCTCGGCGAGCCACCGCCGCAGGATCTCCTTGAACGTCGCGTCGCCGACCACCCCGCGCAGAGCCTCCAGCGTCATCCCGCCCCGGTTGTAGATCGCCAGCGAGAAGAGCTTCTTCGGGCCCGGGTCGGCGACCCGAACACTCCATAGGGGCTTGTAGCGGGCGGGCGTCCTGTACCAGCCCCGGAAGATCTTCCGCAGCCGCCGGTCCTTCCCGCGCGCGTACCAGTTCCACTCCGCCCAGGTGGCGAAGCCCTCGTTCAGCCAGATGTCGGACCAGCGCTCGGGCGTGACCGAGTTGCCGAACCACTGGTGGGCGATCTCGTGGGCCAGCACCCCGGTCTTCACGGGCTCGCCGAAGATGGGCCGCGTCTGGGTCTCCAGCACCAGCCCCGGAAAGCCCGGGTCGGCGATGAGCCCCGTGCTGGAGAACGGATACGGGCCGAGGTACCCCGCCAGGTGCCTCGTGACCCGCGCGAGGTTCCGGATCCCTCTGCGCGACTGCTTGGCGATCGGAGGAGCGACGGCCGTCCACGACGGGATCCCGGCCGCGGTCGAGCGCCTCAGCCGGAAGTTTCCGGTGGTCGCGGTCGCCAGGTAGGTGGCCATCGGCTCGGGCTCGCGCCAGACGAACGTCCGCGTGTTCCCGCTCCGGGTGACGGACTCGAGCGTCCCGTTGGCGACGGCGGTCGTCCGGCGCGGCACCGTGATCGAGGTCGTGAACGTCGCCTTGTCCGAGGGGTGGTCGTTGCACGGGAACCACCCGTGCGCGCCCCGTGGCTCGCTCGCCACGAAAGCACCGTCCTTGGTCCGCAGCCATCCCGTCGGAATGCCGCCCGCGGAGATGACCGGCTTCGGCACGCCGCCGTAGGAGACCGTCACGTTGAACGCGGCTCCCGCTGTGATCGCGGACGCCGGCAGCACCGTCAGCTCGGAGCCCTTGCGCCTGTGCGCGGCGGGAATGCCGTCGACCGTCACGGAGCCAACCCGCATCCTCTGCATGTCGAGGTTGAACGCGCTCAGCGCCTGGGTCGCGGTGGCGGCGATTCCGACAGCCCCCGCGATCCGCCCCTTGCGCGGATTCACCCGCAGCGCCAGGTCGTACGAATCGACCTGGTAGCCGCCGTTGCCGGCCTTGGGGAAGTAGGGATCGCCGAGGCCGGCGGACCCGGGAGTCTGCGCGACGGCGCTCCCCGGCAGGACGAAAGCCACGATCAGGCCCACCGTGGCTGCCGCCTTCATCCCCGCTCCCTCCATCCACTGAACGCTACCGACCGGCTGCTATTGTTCACCAAATGGTAAACAATGCGTTCAAGGCCCTGTCCCATCCGATCCGCCGCGACATCGTCGCCCGGCTCGCGGAGGGCAGCGCCACGGTCGCCGAGGCGACCCGGGACTTCCCCGTCTCGAAACCCGCCATCTCCAAGCACCTGAAGGTGCTCGAGGAGGCGGGTGTGGTCACCCGCGTGATCGACGGACGCAAGCACCGGCTCTCGCTCGAGCCCCATGCATTCGACGAAGCCGCCGAGTGGTTCGACGTCCAGCGGGCTCGCTGGAGCGGGCTGTTCGACACCGTTGACGACTACCTGAAGGAGGAACCGAGATGAAGACACCGGACGTGGTCTCACCCGAGGAGTGGAAACAGGCCCGCGAGGGGATCCTGGCGAAGGAGAAGGAGCACATGCGCGCGGGCGATGCCCTCGCCGCCGAGCGCAGGAGGATGCCGTGGCAGGCGGTTGAGAAGGACTACCGGTTCGAGGGCCCGGACGGGGAGCTGAGCCTCGCCGACCTGTTCGATGGTCGCCGACAGCTGATCCTCTATCACGCGTTCTACGCGCCGGACGTCTCCACAACAGGCCCCGGAACCTCATACCCGGAGCGGGCGTGCGTCGGCTGCTCCATGGTCGCCGATCAGGTCAGCCATCGCGCCCACATCAACGCCCGCGACACCACGCTCGCGTTCGCCTCGCGCGCGCCCCAGGAAGAGATCCAGGGTCTGAAGGAGCGCAATGGCTGGGAGCACATCCCCTGGTACACGATCACCGACGATTGGGACGGCGACTTCGGCGTCGGCGAGTGGCACGGTCACAACGCGTTCATCAACGAGGGTGGGGACATCTACCGCACCTACTTCGTCAACGGCCGCGGCGCCGAGGCTCTCGGAACCGTCTGGAGCCACCTCGACATCACCGCGCTCGGCCGCCAGGAGAAGTGGGAGGACTCGCCCGAGGGCTATCCGCAGACGGCCGAAGCGGGCCAATGGTGGAACTACACCGACCGCTATCAGGAGGGGTCATGACCGCAGCCGCTCTCATCGCCCACGTCTCCGGGGTCCCGATCGAGGAGCTGGCGCCGCTCGCGAGCGGCGCCGGCACCCTGATCATCCTGCGGGCCTGGATTCGCAACGGGATCCGCGAAAGGATGAAGAGGTGACCGAGCACCCCACGCTGACGATGGAGCGGAACTTCGACGCCCCGGCCGAGCGCGTCTTCCACGCGTTCACCAGCGAAGAGGTGATGCGCCGGTGGTGGCAGGCCGACGACGGCTGGTCCACCCCGGTCGCCGAAGTGGACCTGCGGGTCGGCGGTGAGATCCGGGTCGTGATGCACGACCCGGAGAAGGACGAGAACCACGGCGGAGGCGGCCGCTACACCGAAATCGACCCGCCGACCCGCCTCGCCTTCACCTGGACCTGGGAGGACGACTTCGACCAGGTCGAGCAGATGATCGAGATCGATTTCGAGGAGTCGGACGGCCAGACGACCATGCGCTTCGTCCACCGCGACCTCTGGGACGACGAGATGGTCGCCAGCCACGAAGAGGGCTGGAACAACGTCTTCGAGAACCTCAGGCGGGAGCTTGCGTCAGGTAGTGCCGCTCCTCCAGCCCGGTGAAGTCCACCGGGCCCGGCATCAGCACCTCCGGGCCCGGAATCTCGACGCCGATCATCTTCATCCGGCGCTCGAGGGCGCCGTAGGCGAAGCCGTAGACCTGGGCGGAGGTGATGCCGTAGGAGACGAAGTCGGAGGGGTCGTCTTCCTGCGGCGGGCAGAAGACCTCGGCGGCCTTCGGGAGCAGTTCGCAGAGGCGGTCTACGACGACCGCCTTCATCTCAGGGCGCTCCTCACAGACGTCCTTCAAGAAGCGGACGCCGAAGGCGATGTGGCGATGCTCGTCCTGCTCGACCAGGCGGAAGCCCTTGTTGAAGCCGGGATAGAGGTCGTGGTCGTCCGTGTACTGGATCAGGATCCGCTGGCCCGGCATCGCCAGGACCCCCTCGGTGACCATGTGGTAGGTGACGATCCCCTTGACGAAGAGCTCGAGGTCGTCGGGCTTAGCCTTGATCCGGTCGGCGATGTCGCGCAGGCCGTCGTCGAAGAGGAAGCGCCAGGCGTCCAGCATCGTGCTCTCGACCTCGCGCAGGCGGCCGCGCATGTCCTCCGCGTCGATCGCCATCACCTCGGCCATGAACCGGTCGAAGAAGACGGCGTGGCGCATCTCGTCGACGAGCTGGGTGGCGAGGAACGCCTCGACCTCGCCGTTCGGCGCGGCCATGCAGGAAGGGCGCGAGGTCGGCGGTGACCCGCTCCTCGCCGACGTAGAAGCTGCCGAAGGAGTGGATCGTGTCGAGCTGTGAGTCGCGCGGGCTCGTCAGCCATTGCCGCTTGTCGACGCTGAAATCGAGTTCGTGGGCCTTCCAGTTCTGGCGCTCCCACAGGGCGTAGAGCTGCTGGTAGTCCATCAGCCCGCCGGACGGCTTCCCGTTTCCGTTGGCCGAGGCCGAGCCCCACGTCGCGCGCCGCGACTGGACCGCGGCCTGGGCGATCTCGCGCTCGAGCTCGGGACCGTCGACGCCCTCGGCCCGGTCCATCCAGCGGCCGAGCTGGGTGACGGGCGCGATGCGCCCCTCGATCTCGGTCTTGCCGAGGCGGATGGCATCCGTGGGCATCAGCTCGCCGGAGAGCAGCCCGAGCCAGTCCTCGTAGCGCAGGCGCACGACGGCGTCCGCGTCGGAGTCCAGGCCGGTCGCCGTGCTGACCTTGCCGTCGGCGACGACGGATCGTCCAGGAGCCGCCGGGCCCTCCGTTCTCAGGGAGCACGTCGTAGCCGATCGCGAAGCGGTGCCCCGCCGTCCACTCGGGCTCGATCGCATAGGGCAGCGCCCGGAAGAGCAGGTCGGGGTCGACCTTGATGCCCATGCGGGCGAGGTCGCGCGGACCGGCCTCGTCGGAGAGGCGGCGCAGCGCCAAGGCCTTGCGGCGCTTTCCGCGGAGGCGAAGCTTGCCGCGGGCGAGCGGCCGGCAGCGGGCTCGCGCCGGACGCGAGCCGGGCGAGGGTCGGGGGGTCGGTCTCGATCGCGAAGGCGTCTCCGTTCAGCTCCCCGCCGGCGGGCGCCTCCATGACGTCGGCGCGCTCACCGCGGGCGATGACTCGCCAGGCGCCGAGGCCATCGAGCTCGAGCCGGTAGCTGAGCCCCTCGGGCAGGCCGGCCGCGGCGGCGGGCATGGAGTGGAGGATCATCCGAGCCGCGAGCTCTGGATCGCTCGCGGCCATCCGCTTCATCGCGCTGCTGGCGGTTCCCTCGGTCGCCATCTAGATCGCATCATGCCAGGAAACTGGCTGGCTGGCCAGGACGGCTCCCCCGCGCCACGGAACCTGCGGCGAGGGGACCGTCCACGGAGGCCGCGTAATAGACTGGCGCCGCCTTGCTTGGCCCGGAGACCGCCCACTCGCCGAACGCGGAGGACATGAACGCCCTGTACTGGGTGCTCCTCGCGCTGGCCGCAGTCATCTTCCTCGTCATCAACGGCGCGCTCGTGGCGCTGGCGATCCGCTTCCGCGCCAAGCGCGGGGTCGAGCCGCGCCGGCTCCACACCCGCCCGCGAGCGATGTTCCTGCTCGGCGGCCTGCTCGCCACGCTCGCGGCCATGATCTTCGTCGCCGGCGTCGTGGTGACCGAGAACGCGAGCGACGTCGAGGAGTCGGGCCCCGACGGCCTGCAGGCCGGCGTCCAACCGGACCGCCCAGCGCGACCTCGTGCTCCCCAGCGGCGACGCCGAGCCGCTCCAGATCAAGGCGACCGGCCAGCAGTGGCTCTGGCGCTACGAGTACCCCGACGGAACCTTCTCCTACTACGAGCTGGTGGTCCCGGTTGACACCGCGGTCGTGCTGACCTCGATTCGACCGACGTCGTCCACCGCTGGTGGGTCCCGGACTCGGCGGCAAGTTCGACGCAGTCCCCGACCAGTCGAACAGCACCTGGTTCAAGGCCGACGAGGCGGGCGTCTACGACGGCGCCACCTACCAGTTCTCCGGCGCGTCCGGCGCCGCGATGCGGACCCAGGTCCGCGTCGCTCGAGGTCGAGGACTACCAGGCCTGGCTCGAGCAGCAGGCCGACGACATCCAGGAGGCCCAGGAGGTCGTCCAGGAGCAGGTCGAGGAGCGACTCCGGCCCTGGCCGATCCCGAGGACGACCGAGGGAGGCGAAGGCTGATGGCGACGAACGGCCTGTCCGCGCGCAGCGCCCCGAGCTCGTCACCGACGGCGCTGCCCGAGGAGCGCCCGCGCTGGATCCAGCTCGCCACCAGCTCCGACCACAAGGACGTCGGCCGGATCTTCATCGGCGCCGCGCTCTCGCTTCCTCGTGCTCGGGCTCGTCCAGTTCCTGCTGATGCGCCTCCAGCTCGCGGTGCCCGAGAACACGATGATCGAGCCGACCACGTTCAACCGCCTGCTCTCGGTGATGAGCGCCACCCTGATCGTCCTCTTCGCGCTGCCGCTCGCGATCGGCCTCTTCACCTACATCGTCCCGCTCCAGATCGGCGCCCGCGGCCTCGCCTTCCCGCAGCTCGCCAACTCTCCTCCTGGCTCTACATCCTCGGCGGCGCCGCGCTGTACGTCTCCTTCGTCTACACGCCGCCCGAGACGGGCTTCAACGCGCTGCCGCCGCACTCCGACCTGACGTTCACGTCCAACAACGGCCCCGACGTGTGGATCACCGCCGTCGGCCTGTCGGCGCTCGGGTTCACGCTGCAGGCGATCAACCTCGTCGCGACGATCTCGAAGATGCGCGCCCCGGGCCTGGCCTGGAGGCGGCTGCCGATGTTCAGCTTCGCCGCGTCGGTCTCGAGCTGGGTCATGGTCGTCGCCGGCCCGGCGATGATCGCCGCGCTGACGATGCTGCAGATCGACCGCCAGTTCGGCGGCGTCTTCTTCGATCCGGGCGAGAGCGGCGCCCCGACCTACTACCAGCACCTGAGCTGGATCTTCTTCACCGGCTGCTACCTGTTCTTCATCATCCCGGCCGCCGGCGCGATCTCCGAGATCCTGCCGACCTTCTCCCGCAAGCCGCTGCTCTCGCGCGGCGCCGTCGCGGCCTCGCTGATCGCGATCGCGGTGCTCGGGCTGCTGGCCTGGATGCAGAACATGTTCACCGCCGTCGATCCCGGTCGGCTTCCTCTACTGGGGCGATGGCGGCGGCGCTGCTGCTGATCGTCCCGCTGGGGATCCTGTTCGTCAACTGGCTCGGCACGCTCGCCTTCGGCTCGATCGAGTTGCGGGCGCCGATGCTGTTCGCGCTCGGAGCGATCTCGACGCTCTCGATGGGCCTCGTCGCCGAGCTGCTGCACGCCGTGATCCCGGTCAACTGGCTGCTCGCCGACACGGCCGACGCCACCGCGGCGACCGGGTACGTCCTCGTCGGCGGCGCCGTGATGGGCGGCTTTGCCGCGCTCTACTACTGGTTCCCGAAGATGACCGGGCGGACGATGGGCGAGTCGCTCGGGACGGCGTCCTTCGCCCTGATCCTGATCGGCGCCCATCTGACCTTCCTGCCGATGTTCCTGGCCGGCCTCGAGGGCCAGCCGGTGGACGTCTACAAGTACTACGACACCGGGAACCTCGGCACGCTCAACCTGATCTCGTCGCTCGGCTCGCTCATCCTCGCCGGCGGCATCGTCCTCACGCTCGTGAACCTCTACCGAGCGTCACCGGCGGCGCCCGCGCCGGGCACGACCCGTGGCACGGCGAGACCCTCGAGTGGCTGGCCCTCTCGCCGCCCCCGCCGCACAACTTCGACGTCCTCCCCGACGTCCGCAGCGCCGAGCCGATGCGCGACATCCGCGACGCGATCCGCGACCGAAAGGCGCCCGCGCCGGCCGCTGAGCGAGCCCGGTTCGAGCGAACAAGCCGAGAGCGGCGAGCCGGTAGCCTGAGCCGAATGGAAGGCCCTCGGCCGGCGGCGGCGGCGATGAGCTCCGCCGGTTTCGCCGCCTTTCGGATTTCACCGTCTTCGCGACCTTCGCCCTGATCCTCCTCGGCGGGATCGTCCGCGTCAGCGAGTCCGGCCTGGGCTGCGGCCCCGGCGGCAGCGGAACCGAGGGATGGCCCCTCTGCAACGGGTCCGCGGTTCCCTTCTTCCACGACACCGAGATCATCATCGAGTTCTCCCACCGGACCCTCGCCGCGATCGTGACCGCCCTGATCGTCGCGCTCGCCTGGGTCGCGTACAAGCACCTCCGCGCGACTGCGCTGGCCGCTCCGATGGTCGATCGCGCGCCGGCGTCCTCGTCCTCGTGCAGGCCGGCCTCGGCGGGCTCACGGTCGAGAAGAGCCTGGCCGAGGAGCTCGTGGCCGCCCACCTGGGGCTGGCGATGATCCTGATCGGGCTGCTGCTCTGGATCTCGGTGCGCTCCCGCGTCGAGCTCGCGGCCGCCGTGGGCCCCGACGGGTCCGAGGAGGCGCCGCGCGTCACCCCCAAGACCGGCGCGGTCGCCGGGCTGAAGCCGTACGCGGCCGTCGCCGCCGTTCTCCTGCTCTGCGCCATCGTCGCCGGCGGCTACGTCGCCGGGACCGAGAAGGAGGGCATCGACCAGAGCGTCGGCAACGTCGTCGGTGCCCACATCGCCTGCGGCGAGGCGTTCCCGACCTGCCTCGACAACCGCATCCTGCCGTTCGGCGAGAGCCGCCTGGCCGACATCCAGCTCACCCACCGCGTCTTCGTCTACGGCGCGACCCTGGCGATCGTCCTGCTGCTGATCGTCGCCTTCCGCCGCGGGGTCCGCTCGCGCCTGCTCTGGCTCGGCGCGCTGCTGCTCTTCTCCCAGGTGCTGCTCGGCGCCCTCAACGTCTGGACCGGCGAGCACGCGACGCTGATCGTCGCCCACCTGGTCACCGCCACCCTCCTCTGGAGCACGCTGCTGCTCTTCTCCTATCGCTTCGCGCTGGCCCCCGCTCCCAGCGACCGCGCTCGGCCGAGTCCCCGACCGAACTGCCCCGGCAGCCGCCTGACATGAGCGTGCAGACCAAACGAGGCGGCGCCCTGGGCACCGGGTCCGAGCCCGCCCCCAGTCCAACGGCGCCGGGTCCAACGGCCACCGCGCCTCGGCGAACGGCGCCGCCGCCGACGGCTCCCCCGCGACCGTCGCACGCGGCGCGATCGCGACCGCCAGCGACTACGTCGCGCTGACCAAGCCGCGGATCATCTCGCTCCTTCTGCTGACCACCGTGGCGACGATGTTCGTCGCGGACCCGTCGGGCCCCGGCCTCTCCACCATCCTCTGGACGATGCTCGGCGGCTACCTCGCCGCGGGCGGCGCCGGGGCGATCAACCACTACATCGAGCGCGAGCGCGACTCGCACGTGGACCGCACCGGCGAAGCGCCCGATCGCCAGCGGCCGCATCAGCCCCGCCCGCGGCCTCGCGTTCGGGATCGCCCTCGGGGTCGCCGCTGTCGTCCAGCTCGCGCTCACCGTCAACCCCCTCTCCGCGGCGCTCGCCGCGGCCGGGCTCCTCGGCTACGTCTTCGTCTACACCCTGTGGCTCAAGCCGCGCACGCCTCAGAACATCGTCCTCGGCGGAGCCGCCGGCGCGATCCCTCCCCTCGTCGGCTGGGCCGCCGCGACGGGCGAGCTCTCGGCCCAGGCGCTGTGGCCCTTCGCGATCGTCTTCTTCTGGACCCCGCCCCACTTCTGGGCCCTCTCCCTCCTGATCGCCGACGACTACGCGAAGACGGGCATCCCGATGCTTCCCGTCAAGCGCGGCGAGCAGACGACGCGCCGCCACATCCTCGGCTACTCCGCCCTCCTGGTCCTGGTCAGCATCGGCCCGGTCGTCACGGGCCTGCTCGGGACCTTTTACCTCGTCTGCGCACTGGCCCTCGGCCTCGGGTTCATGGCCCTGGCGGCGATGCTCCTGCGCAACCCCTCGCGCCCCGCGGCCCGCCGCCTCTACCTGAGCTCGCTGGCCTACCTGGCCCTGCTCTTCATCGCGATGGCGGTCGACCGGGCGCTCTGAGGCGCGGGTCCAGTTTCAGTGGCCGACTGGACGAAGAAGAGCTTCGACCAGATCCCCGACACGAGTCCCGACGGGGTCGACATCCAGTGGCGCTTCGCGCGCAAGGCCCTCGACTCCCCCGAGCTCGGCATCAGCCGCTTCACCTACGAGCCGGGAGCTCGCATGCCCTTCGGCCACCGCCACGGGCAGCAGGAGGAGTCCTACGTAGTCGTATCCGGCTCGGGCCGAGCCAAGCTCGACGACGAGATCATCGAGCTCGCCCCCTGGGACGTGATGCGGGTCGCCCCGTCGGTGATCCGCTCATTCGAAGCGGGCCCCGACGGCATGGACGTCATCTGCATCGGAGGCCGCAGGCCCGAGGGCGGCGATAACGAGGGGTTTCCGGACTTCTGGAGCTGAGCTAGACCTCGTCAGCATGGGACTCTCGGGCGCGTGATGCTATTCCTGAGGCGTGGCAGGCACGGCATCGGAGCGGTTCATCTGGGCGGTCGACACCCTGGAGGTCCGACCGACCGACCGCCTGCTGGAGGTCGGTTGCGGCCACGGCGTTGCGGTTTCCTTGGTCTGCGAGAAGCTGACGACGGGAACCATCACCGCGATCGACCGGTCACCAAAGATGATCGATATGGCGACGCGGAGGAACCGCGAGCACGTCGACGCGGGCAGAGCTGTGCTCGACGCCGTCGCCCTTGAAGACGCGGACCTGGGCGATCGACGCTTCGACAAGGTGTTCGCCTTCAACGTCGCTCCGTTCTGGCTGCAGCCGAAGGTGGCACTCGGTGCGGTCCGCAAACACCTCGCCCGGCACGGGGCGGTCTACATCTTCTGGGATGCCCGCCACTTCGCGCCGGAGCGAACCCAGGACCTCGGGAACGAGCTGGCCGACAGGCTGCGCGAGGGGGGATTCTCCATCGACAGGGTGCTGGTCGAGGACCTGCAGCCTGTTCCCGCGGTCTGCGTGGTGGGGCTGCCCTAGTGATGACTTGGGTTTGGATAGGCTTCCCGCCGATGGATCGCACCCGAGCGCGCGCCAACATCACCTCCGGCCTCAAGGTCGCCGCGATCTCGCTGCTCGTGTTCGGACTCGCCTTCTACGTGACGATCCTCTACATCCAGTAATGGCCCAGCCCCCGAGCCCGACAGAGCGCCTCTACCTGAGCGGCTCCTCGTGGGCCCCGGTGCTCGTCGCCGTCGGCATCACCGGTGTCGTCATCGGGCTCTACGCCTGGTGGCCCTACGCGCTCGCCGCAGCGTTCGTGCTCGTCTTCGGGATCGTCGGGTGGCTTCGCGGCAACCGCGAGGACATCGCGCGAATGCCGGTTGATCAGCGCTCGGACACGGCGCCGATTCCGCTCAGCGGCCGCGAGTAAGCACTAGTCGCATCTCCTCCGGCTTCGCCGTCCGGGGATGCTCGGACCTACGGAGGCGTCATGGACGAGGTCGCTCCGACCTGCGTCCAGCAGCGCACGATGTCGCGCATCGAGAGCACGCCCGCGAGCTCTCCGTTCTCGACCACCACTAGGTGGCGGATTCCAGTCTTGACCATCTCCTCGGCGGCCCGCTCGAGGCTCCAGTCCGGCGGGGCGGAGATGACGCTCCCGCTCATGTGATCGGCGACGAGCGCCTCATCGGGGTCGGCCCCCTTGCCGACGGCGTTGAGGACGTCGCGCTCGGTGATGATCCTCGGGGCGGGCGACTCGTCGTCGAACACGAGCGCCGCGCCGGTCCCCTTCTCGGTCATCTTGGCTGCGGCCTCGCGCAGCTTGTGGGCCGGCCCCAATGCCAGGACCACGCTCGACATGCCGTCCCGAACCTCCATCGCGCTCCTTTCCGCACGCGCTCCCGCGCCCGCTAGTGCCTTTCGTCTCAAAGCCTATCCGACGCCTGTGACGCCCGCGCAGCGTGCCTGAAGCCGGACCGCCCGGCCATATAGGATTGCCCTCGCATGCGCCTCGGCGGGATCAATCGCAGGTTCAATCGTGCTCGTCTCACCGCCCTCTGCGGCGGTGTCGTCGTGGTCGCGTCGCTCGGCGCGATGACCGGCTGCGACCTGCAGGAGGGCGCCGACCTGGATCGCGGCGAGCAGCTCTTCACGCAGAAGTGCGGAAGCTGCCACGCGCTCACGGGCGCCGGGACCAACGCCGACGTCGGCCCAGACCTGGATCAGGCTTTTGCCGCCTCGCGGGCGGACGGGATGGACCAGGACACGATCGAGGGCGTCGTCCAGGCCCAGATCGCGAACCCCCGCCCGGCGAACCCCGAGGACACGGCCGTCTACATGCCGGCCAACCTCGTCGAGGATGAGGACGCCGAGGCCGTCGCCGCGTACGTCGCCAGCATCGCCGGCGTGCCCGGTATCGAGGCTCCCGAGTTCGAGGCGGCGGAGTTCTTCGCGACCAACTGCGGCGGCTGCCACGTGCTGAGCGGCGCGGGCACGACCGGCAACATCGGCCCGAGCCTCGACGAGGTGCTGCCCGGCCAGTCGGCTGAGCAGATCTCGACCTCGATCTCCGACCCCGAGGCGGCCATCTCCCCCGGCTTCCCGGCCGGTGTGATGCCCGCCAACTACGGCGAGACGCTGACCCCGGCGCAGCTCCGCCAGCTCGCGACGTACCTGGTTCAGACCATCGGCGGACAGCCCGCCGGCGCCGGCGGCCCCGGATCGGGCACCCCCGAGCCCGGCGGCCCGCCCCCGGGCAACTAGACCGCCCCGCGCCTCCACCGTTCGACCTCGCCGCCCTGAGCGGCCGATCCGCTGTGGCCGCAGGGTTCTCTCCACGCGCGTCTACGATCTGGGATAGTGTGCTATCTGAATGGCACACTCTGAGGACACCCAGACCGCGCCCGGCCTCGCCCGCAAAGGAGACCTGTCGGTCGGCGTGGACCTCTCGTGGCGGATGGGGGTGCTGATCGAGAGCGGTGCACTCCGCGCCAGCGACCGCCTCCCCGGGGTCCGAGACCTGGCCCAGCGGGCCGGCGTCAACACGAACACAGCGCGCAGCCTCTACCGCCGCCTCGAGGACGAGGGGCTGGCGGTCTCGCTGCACGGTTCCGGAACGTTCGTTGCGCCCCACGTCCGCATCTCCCCCTCCCTCACGGACCTCGCCGCGCGGGTCTCCGCCGAGGCCATCTCCCAGGGGATCGATCCGCGCCAGCTCGGGCGCACCCTCTACTGCGGCAGCCCCGGCGACGACCCCTTCGAGGGGATCGAGCCGACGCGGGCATCCCTGCGGGCCCAGATCGCGCGACTCGAGGGCACCCTGGCCGGCTTCCCCGACTCCGAGCCGACCGCGCTCGGGTCGCGCAGCGCCGTCCCCGGGCCCCACATCCCGGAGATCTCCGAGCTGGAGGAGATCCGCGACGAGCTGCTCGACCGCCTCGAGGATGCCCGTGCGGCGGCCAGCGCAGCGGCCGAGCGAGGGCGGGAGGCTCGGCGCACGTCGCGAGCTCGCGGTCCCGGAGCAGGAGGCGTCGCCCGCCGGGGATGCGCCCACCGGGCCCGTCGGCGCGCTGATGGGCTGGTGGCGTTCGACCCTCTCCCCCGGCCGCCCAGCCGGCGAGGTGAGGCGACTGTGATCCGGACAGTCGCAGACCGATCGTTCCTCCCCGCCAAGGCCCTGTTCGAGCAGGTCGGCGACATGATGATCCTGACGGGCAAGACGATCGTCTCGGCGCTCCGCGCTCCCTACCCCTACGGCGGCGAGTTCGTCGGGCAGTTCCTCTTCGCCCTTCAGCTCTGCTGGTTCCCGGTGATGGTCTCGACCCTCGCCTTCGGCTTCGGCGCGCCGGGCCTCCAGGCCGCGAACTTCCTGACGCTCTTCGGCGCCCTGGACCGCCTCGGCGGGCTTCTTCGTCCTCGCCTCGATCCGCGAGTTCGCGCCCTTCGTCACCGGGGTCCTGGTGGCGGGAGTCGCCGGGACGGCGATCACGGCGGACCTCGGCGCGCGGAAGATCCGCGAGGAGCTCGACGCGCTCCAGGTGCTGGGGGTCGACCCGATCAAGAACCTGGTCGTCCCGCGCTTCCTGGCGCTGATGCTCATCGCCGGGCTGATGAACGTCTACGCGCTGATCTTCGGCATCGTCGGCGGGATCGGCGCGACGATGCTCTACAACGAGCCGCTCAGCGGCTTCTTCGCCACCCTCTTCAACTCCGCCAACACCACCGACCTCTGGGCCTCGATGTTGAAGACCACCCTGTTCGGCGCCGTGATCGCGATCGTCTGCTGTTACAAGGGGATGACCGCGTCCGGTGGCGCCGAGGGAGTCGGAAAGGCCGTCAACGAGGCCGTGGTGATCTCGTTCCTCGGCATCTTCGCCATCAACTACCTCTTCACGCAGACGATCCTGGCAACCCACCCAGAACTGCAGGTGATCAAATGACCGCACCACGCATGACCGACATCGCAGCAAGAACCACGCTCGTCGGCTTGATGATCGTCGGAGGCCTGGTCCTCTGGATCGGCGTCCCCGCCGGAGTCCTCTGGGGCCTCGGCGAGCTGGTCGACACCAAGAGCCAGCACCTACTGCTCGGCCTTGTCGCCGTCCCCCTCGGAATGGCGGTGTGCGGCATCTTCCTGGTCAAGCTGAACCGCGCCTACCTCAACGTCACCGACCCCGTCGAGGTGCCCGGCACCAAGCCCTCGGGCGGCCCGCTGGAGTCGATCGTCGCGGCCTGCGCCGCGGTGGCGATCATCGGCTTCGTCGTCTGGATGATCTTCGGGACGAAGGGCGTCGCGCCGCTCTGGTGAGCCGCCGCGCCTAGTCCTGCGGCGGGTCCACCCCGGTCCCGCGCTTCCGCCAGTCCTGGATCAGCCCGACCGTACGCCAGAGGCCGATGGCGATGAGGACTACGGCCGCAGCGATGCCTACCTCCGGGCCGACCAGGAGGGTCAGCGCGACGACGAGCGCCCCGGCCCCGACGACCATCATCAGGACGCGGAAGGCGTCCGCCTCGTTGCGGAAGGGGTTGCGGGGTGGCCGCTCGTCGGCCATCAGGCCTGTGCCGCAGCTAGTGCCCCGTCAAGCGACTCACGCCCGTTTTCGCGGCTGCGAACCGGCACCTGGCAGCGTCCTCGGTCGGTCAGGTAGCGCTGCTACCTGACCTCCCTGCGTCCTTGCCAGGCTTGGTTCTCGCACGCGAAAGCCGGGCGTGCCTCGCTGGACGCGGCACTAGATGATGTAGACGGCGGTGAAGACGATGATCCACATCACGTCGACGAAGTGCCAGTAGATGCCGGGCACCTCGACGCCGAGGTGGTCCTCCGACTTGGGACCGAAGTGGCCCTTGAAGGCGCGGGTGGTCGCAACCGCGAGCAGGCACAGCCCGACGAAGACGTGGGCGCCGTGCAGGCCCGTGAGGCCGTAGAAGATCGATCCGAACGCATCGTCGCGGGCGCTGAACCCGATGTGGATGTACTCGTTGATCTGGATGAAGAGGAAGGTCGCGCCCAGCAACAGCGTGGTGACGAGGCCCATCTGCATTCCGCGGCGGTTGCCCGCGCGGGTCGACTCCAGCGCCCAGTGCATCGTGAACGACGACGAGACCAGGATCGCGGTGTTCATGCCGGCGACGGCCACCGGGAGCTCGAAGGGCTCCGGCGGCCACGGGCCGTCGTTGGCGACGACGCGGAGGAAGAAGTACGAAGCGAAGAACGCACCGAAGAGCATGATCTCCGAGACGATGAAGAGAAGGATGCCGAGCGTCTGGCGGTCGATCCGCGAGCTCTGGTGTGCCTCGGGCGGGCCGTGGTGGTGATCGTGATCGTCGTGGGCCTGCGTTCCGACCGAAACGGATGCGCTCTCCATCAGGCACCCCCTCCGGCGGCGACGGGGGTGGGCTCCGACTTGGAGGACGATCCCGCGCCCGACTCGACGTGCTCGACCGGGAGGTTGGTGATCTCCTTGACCTGGTCGATCAGGCCTTCCTCGAGCCACGCGGACTGCTCACCGCGGAGGGTCGAGATGATGATCTCGTCGAGGCGGTAGTGCTCGATGGCGTTCTGGATCGCGTGCAGCGGATCGGGGCTCATCGGCTGGCCGGTCGCGTCGACGTCCTCGCGGTAGAGCTCGGCGAGGGTCGCGGCCAGGTTCCGGCTGACCTCCTCGCGCGTGACGTCGCCAGAGCGCGGCGAGATGAAGGTGAAACGGTGCGGCTTGTCCTGCGACCGGGCCTTGAGGTTCGAGAGCAGGTCGGGACTGTGGACCGTCTTCGTGGCGACCACGAGGGTGTGCACCAGGTCCCAGCGGATGGCATCGTCGTCGACGCGCACCGGGATGTGCTCGACACGGGCCTCGAGGTTCGTCTTCGCCCACTCGACCAGGTCCTTGCGAGTCAGGCCGAAGCGCGTCTCGTACAGCGCCGAGAGCAGCACGTAGTCGGGCTTGGTGGCCCGGACGGCGTCGTCGAGCGCGAGGGCCGGATCGCGGTCCATGACCGCGCCCTCGGCCTCGATGCCGAACTCGGAGAGCACCGAGAGCGTCACGTCGACGCGGCTCTGGGCGGCGTCGCGGAGCTCGTCCGCGTCCACGACCTGGCCGACGAGCGGCTGGTTCTGGGGGGCGACGACGGCGAAGTACTTGGCGCCGGCTTCCTCGAGCTCACGGCACGCCCTCAGCAGCTTGCGGCCGCCGGCGACCTCGTTCAGGAAGATCAGGACCCGCTCGACGCCCTCGCGGGAGGGCGGCGGGTCGGGGTCGCCCTGGCCGCTGGGCTCGGGGGGCGCGACGACCTCGGATGCGTGCTCGGCCGGCGTGCCGACATCCGACGGCTCGCTCTCGACAAGGTCCGACTCGGTCTCGCTCGCGGTCGCGGCGGAGTCACCCTCGGCGCGGTCGGTCTTGCCCTCGGCGGACTGCTCCTCACCGGCGTCGCCCGCGCCCTCGGGGGCGGGGGTCTGCGGCTCCTCGTTGACGGCCTCCTCCTCGGTGGGCTCGTCGGCGTCCGGCTGCGGGATCTCCTCGTCGCGCGGCTTCTCGTCTTCGGGTCGCGTCTCTTCGATGCTCATGTCGTCAGAACCTCGGAGCGCTCGGGCTTCTTCACTTCGGCCTTCTCGCCGGCCATGATCGCGTGGCGCGCGCCGGGCACGCCGAACTCATAGGGGCCGCCGACGACGCGCGGGATCTCGTCGAAGTTGAAGATCGGGGGCGGCGAGGAAACCTGCCACTCGATGGTCTTGGCGCGCCAGGGGTTCGGTCCGGCCTTCGGGCCGAAGCGCCAGCTGACGACCATGTTGTAGAGGAAGACGAGTTGCGCAACTCCCAGCAGGAACGAGGAGACGGTGATCATCAGGTTCCAGCTCGCGAACTCGGCCGAGTAGTCGGCGACGCGGCGGGGCATGCCCTCCATCCCGATCCAGTGCATCGGGACGAACGTGCCGAGCATCCCGGCGAGGGTCAGCCAGAAGTGGACGCGGCCGAGCTTCTCGTCGTACATCCGCCCGGTCATCTTCGGGAACCAGTGGTAGATCCCGGCGAAGATCGTGAAGACGGAGCCGCCGAACAGCACGAAGTGGATGTGGGCGACGATGAAGTAGGTGTCGCTGACGTGGATGTCGATCGGGATCATCCCGAGCATCACGCCGGAGATACCTCCGATCGTGAACGTGACTATGAAGCCGATCGCGAACAGCATCGCGGTCGATTTCAGGTGCAGCACGGAGTTGAACATCGTGCCTATCCAGCTGAATATCTTGATGCCGGTCGGGACCGCGATCAGCAGCGTCGTGATCATCATCGGCACGCGCAGCCACTCGAACATGCCCGCGACGAACATGTGGTGGGCCCAGACCGAGTAGCTGAGGACCACGATTCCCAGCAGCGCCAGCGCCATGAGCCGGTATCCGAAGATCGGCTTGCGGGCGTTCGTCGAGATGACCTCGCTGATGATCCCGAAGCCCGGCAGCATCATGATGTAGACGGCCGGGTGGGAGTAGAACCAGAAGATGTGCTGGTAGCTGACGACGTCGCCGCCGAACGCCTCCTGGAAGAAGTTCGTGTGGAGCGCCCGGTCGAAGAGGACCATGAACTGGACGCCGGCGATGAACGGCGTCGCGGCGACGACCAGCAGCGAGGTCGAGAGGTTCGCCCAGACGAGCAGGGGCATGCGCCAGAACGTCATTCCGGGCGCACGCATGGTGATGATGGTCACCAGGAAGTTCAGCGCCGTGGCTATCGAAGACGCCCCGGCGAACTGCACGCCTAAGTTGAAGAACGACTGGCCTAATGGAGCCCCGGTCGACAGCGGCGCGTAGCCGGTCCAGCCGGCGTCGAAGGCGCCGCCCGGGACGAGAAAGCTGCCCAGGAACAGGATCCCGGCGATCGGGAGCAACCAGAAGCTGAGCGCGTTCAGGCGCGGGAAGGCCATGTCTGGCGCGCCGATCATCAGCGGCAGGACGTAGTTGGCGATCCCGGCGAAGACGGGGATCACGAAGACGAAGATCATCAGCGCGGCGTGCGTCGAGAAGAGCCCGTTGAAGGTGCCGGGATCGACGATCTGGGTGCCGGGCTGGGCGAGCTCGGCGCGCATCAGCATCGCGATGGCGCCACCCGCGAAGAAGAAGAAAAAGGTCGTGACGATGTACTGGATGCCGATGACCTTGTGGTCCGTGTTGACCTTGAAGTAGTCCTTCCAGGTCGTCGCGCCGTGGTCCGCGTGGTCGTCGGGGATGGTCGGCGCGCCGGAGGCCCAGCGCAGCCAGTAGTCGAAGTTGCCCATTCCCCAGAGGAACCCGAGCGGCGCGGTGATCGCCGGGACGATGACGTGGGGGTAGCCCGTCGACTCGGTCTGGAAGAGGTCGAGTCCGGAGATCGCGCGCAGGCCGATCACCAGGCCGAAGCCGAATGCGCCGCCGACCAGCGCGCCGTAGAGGCCGCGCCACCAGCCGGCGTGGCCGATCGCCGCCCTCACGCGAACGCCCTCATGAACGAAGCTCCTGCCATCGGCCTCATTATGACGAGGCCTCCTGCTCGGGCTCGGCGGCCTCGTCCCCCTCGGGCGGGGTGTCGGGCTGCTTGGCGAGCCACGCGTCGAAGTCCTCCTGGCTCTCGACCACCACCTCGACCCTCATGGTCGAGTGGCCGAGGCCGCAGAGCTCGGTGCAGACGAGGGTGAACGTCCCCTCCTTGTTCGGCTCCACCACGAAGTCGTCGTCGATCGAAGCACCGGGGGCGCCCGGGACGAGGTCGCGCTTGATGCGCCACTCCGGCACCCAGAAGCTGTGCAACACGTCGAGGGCGCGCAGCTCGACGTCGAGCTGGCGGTCGACCGGGACGTGGAACTCGCGGCTCGACTTCCCGGCTTCCGGATACTCGAACTGCCACGCGAACTGCTGGGCCGTGACGGTCAGCTTCATGCTCTCGTCGGCGGGCTCGTTGGCCTCGATCTCGTCGAGCACGTTCCACGAAAGGACGGCGAGGATGAGGACGATCACGGTGGGGATGGTGGTCCAGGCGATCTCGAGGCGGGTGTTGCCGTGGATCGGCTCGCCGTCGGACTCGTCGCCCGGCCTGGCTCGCCAGCGCCAGATCGCGTAGCCCAGCAGGACCATGACGACTGCGAAGACGAATGACGAGAGGACGATCGAGAGATCGAACAGCTCGTCGATCGGCTCGGCCGCGGTCGAGGCGCGCTCGCCGAACCAGTCGACCTGGACCATCGGCCAGGCCGTGAGCACGGTCACCACGAGCATCACGGCCCCGAGCTTGAGGATGGGTACGTCCCTCATCGCGCGGCATTCTATTCAGGTGGACCCACGGGCAGCCTGCGCGGGGGCGCCCCGCCTCCGCCGCGTTGGTTATCGTGCTGGCCCGTGGCAGCTGACCGCCAGACCTACCGCCTCCGCGCGCCCGCTTCGGGCCGCGAGGCCATCGCCGCCGCCGAGGGCGACGGCGTCTACATCGACCGCGAAAGCGGTGAGGAGATGGAGGTCGTCGGCACCACCCTCCCGCTCGCGTCCTCCCCTTCGTCGCTGGTGCGGACCCCGGAGAACCTCAGGATCTGCCGGCGATGCGACCAGCTCCTGGGCCTCGACGTGAGCGACTGCCCGTACTGCGGCCTGCGCCAGCCGGCGCTCGACGCGTCTTCGTGACGGCGCGCGGAGCCGCCCTCGTGCTCGCCTCCGCCGCGCTCGCGGTGGGAACCCTCGGCGTGGCCGGCTGCGGCGACGACGAGGGAGACACCGAGGTCACGATCCCGACGATCGAGAGCCCGACCGAGGAAACCGACGCCACGGCGCCGACCACGACCACCCCGGAGTCCGGCGGCGTCACGCCCGGCGACGACTCAGGGACCGGCGGCACCGCACCCGAGGGCAGCGGCGGCACCGGGACCTCTCAGGAGGACACGGCGACGAACGACACGCCGCCGGCACCCGGAAGCCCCGAATCGGCTTTCGAGGAGCAGTGCAAGCAGAACCCGCAAGCCTGCGGGTAGCTCCGGCAGCTTCCTAGGCGAGGCTCCTAGAGACCGTCGGCCGTGAAGGTGGCCGTGTACAGCAAGCGGGCGCTGTTGTACTCGCAGCCGTAGGGCTGCTGCTTGCCCTTCTTGACCTGGGCAGAGCCCGCATCGACGTTGGCGCGGCCCTCGTCGTCGGTGCACGCGCCGCGCTTCTTGGTCGCGCGGCGGCTCGCAAGCCATTTGGTCGAGCTCGGCTGACCGACCGCGAAGACGGGGGCCCACGTCGGGATCGTCAGCGCGACGATCTGGTCCTTGAGGACGGGCAGCGGGGTCGCGAGGTCGAAGCTGGTGATCTTCCCGAAGAGCTTGCCCAGGGACTCCACGGGGCTCTGGCGCAGCAGCTTGTAGCGGACGGGGTTGCTGGTTCCCGGGACCGCCTTAAGGATCGAGAGGCGCGCCTGGGACGCGCCGAAGCTCTCGTTGAACGCCTTCTTGTCCTTCTTGTTCGGCTTTCCGAGCTTGACGGCCCAGCTCTGGATCTCGCCGTCGCTGGGGGCGACGAACGGGTTCTTGGTGTTGCCGATCGTGGTCTGGAAGCCCGTGACCTTCGCCTCGACCAGACAATCGTCGGGGCAGCTCGCGTCAGCCTCCGCGGCGGCGCCGAGGACGACAGCCTGGGCGTTCGCCGCGGCGGGCGTCAACGCGAGGGCTGCGGCTGCAATCAGTGCGACCTTCTTCATGTGACTCATCAAGTCTTGGGCTCCTTAGGGTTCTGCGCTGCTTCTTCTTCGTCCTTGGGGTTCTTCTCCGGCTTCTCGGCCGGCGCGGTCGGGCTCTTCACGACCGTAGCCGAGTAGAGGATCCTGGCCGTCTTGTAGGTGCAGCCGTACGCCCGATCGGTGCCGGCGGCCTCGTGGGGCTTGCCGGCCTGGGTGTCCTCCAGGGCCGTGTCGGCCTTCAGCGCGCAGCGCGAGCGGTTGCGGCTCGCCTGCCACACCGACTGCCCGCCCTGGCTCACGGCGAGCGCCGGGGCCCAGGTCGGAATCGTCAGGGCCACGATCTGACCCTCCTTGACGGTGATCGGCGAGGCCAGCGTGAAGGTCGTGGTCGTCCCGAAGTACTCCTGCAGCTCCTCGACGGGCGACGAGGTCTTGAGCTTGTAGATCGGCTTGCCCTGCTTGACCTTCTTGGCGATCGGCTTCAGGACGGACAGGCGCGCGCTGGATGTGCCGAACTCGTCGTTGAAGAAGTTGAGCTGGCTCTCGGTCGAGCCCTCAGCGGGCTTGGACGAGGGAGCGCCGAGCTTGATCGACCAGGCCACGATCTTGCCCCGGTAGGGGACCTCGAAGGGATCCTCGGCGTCACCGATCGCAGTCTGGAAGCCGGTCGTCCTGGCGATCGCCTGGCAGTTGGTGGGACACGCGGGCTCGGCCGGGGTGGCGGCGCCGAGCACGCCGACGGTGGGCGCGGCGTCCGCGGAGCCCGTCGAGATCGCGATGCCGAGAACGGCCGCGAAGACGATCGCGGAAAGGGCAACGCCGAGGCGATGCAGGCGTGCGAAGGGATGAGGGTCACGGCCCATGAGTGCCATTGAACACCCATTTTCGTCGATCGTTGCGCCCGGCCTGCCAGATCGTGCCCAGAGGCGCGTTCAGCGGGCGTGATTGCGGTGGCTAAGGTGGCCGCGTGGCCGCGATCTCCACGGAGCAGCTCGCACGCGAGTTCGAGGGCGGGATCGTCGCCGTGGACGGGGTCGACCTCGAGGTCGCCGAAGGCGAGATCTACGGCTTCCTGGGGCCGAACGGCGCCGGGAAGACCACCACGGTCCGGATGCTCACCACATTGCTGGCCCCCACCGGCGGCCATGCCGTCGTCGCTGGCCACGACGTCGCCACCGAGCCGGGCGAGGTGCGCAAGCGGATCGGCGTCGCCCTCCAGGAGGCCGCGCTCGACCCCCTGATGACGGGCCGCGAGCTGATCCACCTCCAGGCGACCCTCCACGCGATGCCCAAGGACCGCGGCGACGAGCTCGGCGACGCGCTGCTCCAGCGCGTCGGCCTGGCCCAGGCGGCCGACCGCCGGGTCGGAACCTACTCAGGCGGGATGCGGCGGCGGCTGGACCTCGCCGCGGCGCTCGTCCACGAGCCGTCGGTCCTCTTCCTCGACGAGCCCACCACCGGCCTCGACCCGGTCAGCCGCCAGGCGATCTGGGACGAGGTCACCAAGCTGAACGACGAGGGGACCACCGTCTTCCTCACCACCCAGTACCTCGAGGAGGCCGACAAGCTCGCGAACCGGGTCGGGATCATCACCGACGGGAAGCTCGTCGCCGAGGGGTCGCCGAAGGACCTGAAGGCCCAGGTCGGCAAGCCGCACCTCGAGATCTCACTCGCCGACTCCGACGGCGCCCCCACCGACTGCGACGAGATCCTCTCCCGCTTCGGGAAGATCCTGCCTCCCAAGGACGGGCTCCAGTTGGTCGAGCTCCAGGACGGCGCCTCCGAGGTCGGGCCGATCGTCCGCGCCCTGGACGACGCCGGCCTCTCGGTCGCGTCCCTGGACCTGGTGCAGCCGACCCTCGACGACGTCTTCGTCGCCGAGACCGGCCGCCACCTCGAGGGTGACGACGACGAGCCCGCCGAGCCGGAGGCCATCGAGGCGTGACCGAGTGATGGGGGCCCTTGCGGCGAACGCGCGAGTGGTCGCCGCCCTCGGTCGCCGCTCGATCCTGCAAACGGCGCGCCGCCCGCAGCTCGCCGCCCCGCTGCTCGTCTTCCCCACCCTCCTGCTCGCCATCCAGACCGGCGGCGCGGGGCGCTCGGTTGACCTGCCGGGCTTTCCCGAGGTCGAGTCCTTCCTCGCGTTCATGCTCGCCGGGGCGATGGTCCAGTCGGTGCTGCTCGCAGGCAACTCCGGCGCGATCGCGCTGGCCCTCGACATCGAGATGGGCTTCACCGACCGCCTCTTCGCGGCGCCGATCTCCCGCTTCGGGGTCGTCCTCGGGAGGCTCAGCGGCACCGCGGCGATGGGCGCCTTCACCGCGGTCTGGTTCCTCGCGATCGGCTTCATCTTCGGCGTGACGATCGAGGAGGGCGCCCTCGGGGTGATCTGGATCATCGTGCTGGTCGCCGCCTCCGCCCTGGCCTTCGGCGGCATCGTCGCCTCGATCGCGCTCTACAGCGGGAAGGCCAGCGTCGTCCAGGGCCTCTTCCCCCTGGTCTTCGTCGTGCTCTTCCTTTCGAGCGCCTTCTTCCCCGCCAACCTGATGCTCGACCCGGCCGGCGCGATTGCCGAGTACAACCCGTTCAGCTTCATCGTCGAGGGGATTCGCCAGCCGATCATCGGTGAGTTCGAGCTCTCCGACCAGCTGAAGGCGGTCGGAGCGGTGGCCGGACTCGGATTGCTCGGCCTCGTGCTGATCGAGTGGAGCATGCGCGCGCGGGTCAGGAGGGGCGGCTGATGACCCTTTCGGCCGACCTGGCGACGGTGCGGGCGCTGGTGCGCCGCGCCCTCAACGAGATCACCCGCGTCCCCGGCGCGGCGATCCCCGGTGTCCTCGCCCCGACCATCTTCTTCCTCGGCCTGACGAGCACGTTCGGCAGCCTCACCCTTCTGCCCGGCTTCTCGACCGAGAGCTACCAGAGCTTCCTGGTGCCGGTGAGCCTGATGCAGGGCGCTGCGTTCACGGGAGCTGCCACCGGGGTGAACCTCGCGCGCGACATCGAGGGGGGCTGGTTCGACCGCCTGCTCGCCTCCCCCGCGCCCCGCCCGGCGCTGCTCGCCGGCCTGGTGCTCTCGGCGAGCCTGCGGGCGCTGATCCCCGCGACCTTCCTGCTCGGCGTGGCGTTCGCCGCCGGGGCGCACTGGCCCGGCCTGCTCGGGCTCGTCATCGCCATCGCGATCGTCATGGGCATGGCGGCGGTCGCCGCCACCTGGGGCACGTCGCTGGCCCTGCGGTTCAAGACGCAGGGCGCGGCGCCCCTGATGCAGGCGGGGATGTTCGTGGCCGTGCTCTGCACCACCGCTTACGCCCCGCTGGACCTGCTCTCGGGCTGGCTTCAGGAGGTCGCCCGGTACAACCCCGTGACGCAGACGGTCGAGGCCGCACGCCAGGGATTCGTCGGCGACGTGACCTGGGCCGACACCTGGCCCGGCTTCGCGGTGCTCTTCGGCCTCGCGGTGATCCTCAGCTACTTCGCGCTGCGGGGGATGCGAAGGATGACCCTGTGAGCTCGACCAAGGCTCTGGAGATATCCGAGGCCACCCTGCGCGCGAGCTGGATCGAGGGCGACCGCGACGGTGTCCCGTATGCGTACTCGCGGCCGAGCCCGTCCCACTACTTCTGGCAGTGGTACTGGGACTCCGCGTTCCACGCGATCGTCTGGCGGCGCTTTCAGCCCGAGCGCTCCCGGCTCGAGCTCACCTCGCTGCTGAACGGCGGGCGCGAGGACGGCTTCATCGGCCACACCATCTTCTGGGACCGCCCGGTGGACACCAGGCGCCGCTGGACCTACAACATCGCCTCGCGCGACGCTCCGAACACCTCGACCATCCAGCCGCCGCTCCTGGCGTGGGCGTGGAAGATCGCCGTCGGCGATCCGGCGGAGGAACCGCGCATCGCCGCGCATCACCAGTGGCTGACTGACAACCGCGACCTCGACGGGGACGGCCTGCTCTGGATCGTCCAGCCCGACGAGTCGGGGCTCGACTCGTCCCCCAAGTTCGACCCGGTCTGGGGCCGCAGGGCCCACGCCCACCTGGGCTTCGTCGCCCTGATCCAGCGCAACCGCCGGCGCGAGTGGGACGCGCGCCGGATCGTCGCCGACGGCGGCCCCGTCCTCTGCGAGGTGGTCGTCAACGTGCTCTGGAGCCTTGCCCGGATGGCGGCCGGCCAGCCCTCCGTCACCCAGGCGCTGATCGACCGCTGCTGGGACGAAGACCGCGGCCTCTTCCTGGACGTCGCGCGCGGCAAGATCGCCCGTCCCGGCGAGACCGACGAGGTCGAGGGCGGCGACCGGCGGGTCCGAACGTCGACATGGTCCGCGCTCGCGCCGCTGGCGCTGCCCGACCTGCCCGAGGAGATCGGCCGGCGCCTGGTCGAGGAGCACCTACTGGATCCGAACCGCTACTGGACTCCGGTTCCCGCTCCCTCGGTCTCGGTCGCCGAGCCGACCTTCGACCGCGACGACTGGCAGGACTGGCTCGTCCGCCGCTACTGGCGCGGGCCGACGTGGATCAACTCCGCCTGGATGCTGTGGATGGGCCTGCGGCGCCTCGGGTACGACGAGCAGGCGGAGCTGATGGCCCGCTCGCTCTGCGCGACCTACGCGCGCGAGGGCTCACGCGAGTTCTACGAGCCCTTCACGGGCGAGGGGCTGGGCGCGAAGGAGTTCGGCTGGTCGGCCTTGATCGCGGAGCTGGCCGACCCGGACCCGAAGCTCGAGGCCGGCGGCTACTTGTAGCGGTAGGTGATTCGGCCCCGGTCGAGGTCGTAGGGCGAAAGCTCGATCTTCACCCTGTCCCCCGGGAGGATCCTGATGTAGTGGCGGCGCATCTTGCCGGAGATGTGGCCGAGCACCTCGTGGTCGTTGTCCAGCTTGACCCTGAACTGGGTGTTCGGGAGGGCCTCGGTGATCTCGCCCTCCATCTCGATCTTCTCTTCTTTACCCATCGCGGAGAGGGTACTTCGCTCCCAGGCGTGGATTTCCTGTCAGCAGAACTTCGGGGCTCCGGCGCGCGCGACCGCCTGGCCGTCGGGACCGGCGACCGTGAAGGTCAGCCTCGCCTCACAGGGATCACCCGCAACCTTGAGCCATCCCGTGACGAGCGCCCCGGCTTCGACGTTCGCGACGCAGCGCGCCTTGCCGCCGTCCTGGACGCTGCAAGCCGGCGCCTTCTTCGCCGCATCCGCCGGGTCGACCCGCAGGAGCCCCTTGAGCTGCCGGATGTCCGACCCTCCGTCGATGACGATCTTGCGCAGGGACACGCTTGGGCAGCGGAAGCCGAACGCGATCGTTCCCCTCGGCCCCACCTCGCTGTCGGCGCTGCAAGCACGCGCCGCTGCGCCGGCAGACCCGGCTCCGTCGGAAGCGGCGGCGTGCGGCGCCGCAAGGGCGGCGAGCACGACGGCGGTGGCTAGGAGGCGTCTCACCTGCCCTGGAACGAAGCGTTTCCGGGGCCGTCGGCAAGGAAGCTCTTCACGGCGTTCTGCAGATCCTCGGACTCGAAGAGGTCCGCGAACTGGTCCTTGGTGATGGCGTCGGCAGCGTCCACCCCGCCCTCGCGGTAGGCGCGGATGATTCGCTTGGTGGCCTTGTGGGCGACCGTCGGGCCGTCGGCGAGCCGGTGGGCGAAGCGCATCCCCTTCTCGAGGACCTGGTCGTCGGGCAGGACCCGGTTGACGACGTTCCACTGCTCGAGCGTCGCCGCGTCGTACAGGCCGCCGCTCATCACGAACTCCGCCGCGCGGGCCGGGCCGGCTCGCTCGGCCATCCGCTGCGTTCCGCCGGCCCCTGGAGTGAGGCCGACGACGGCCTCGACCAGCCCGAACTTCGCCGACTCGGCCGCCCAGAGGATGTCGGTTGCGAGCGCGATCTCGAGGCCGGCCGTCAGGCAGAGGCCGTGGACCAGCGAGATGGTCGGAATCTCCAGGGTCTCGATCTCGCGCGCTGTCTCGATCAGCGAGCCGAACGCCTCGGCCGCGATCCCCTCCTCCTGGGCGTGCTTGAAGACCTCGACGTCGACGCCGCCGGTGAAGATGTCGCCCTCGGCGCGCCACACCAGGGCCCGCGCGTCCGAGGCCTTCACCTCGGCCACGGTGTTCACCAGGCCGGTCCACGCCTCGGCCGTGAACAGGTTCAGGGGCGGGTTCGACAACACCATCACCGCCACGTTCCCGTCCCGGACCAGGCGAATCGGGTTCTCGGTTGTTCCTTCGGCCATCCTCAGCTCCTCAGCTCTTCCGCTGCGGCGGCGATCTCGTCGCTGTCGCCCGGCGCCGGCGTCCAAGGCAGCTCGAGCGGGTCGTCGTGGTAGCGCGGGACGACGTGCATATGGAAGTGGAAGACGGTCTGCCAGGCGGCGGTGCCGCACGAGTTGATCAGGTTCACCCCGTGGGCGCCGAGCTTCTCCTTGGCGCGCTTCGCGAGGCGCTGGGCGGCGACGGTCACCGCCTCCAGGTCCTCGGGAGAGATCTCGAGCAGGTCGGCGGAGTGCTCCTTCGGGATGACGAGTACGTGTCCGCGCGTCGCCGGGTTGATGTCCATGAAGGCGATCGTCCGGTCGTCCTCGTCGACCTTCTGGCTCGGAACGTCGCCGGCGAGAATCCCGCAGAAGAGGCAGTCGTCGTTCATCGGCCGGGGACCTTATCCGCCTATCCGCTGCTCGTGCCCTTGAGCTCGCGGGCCAGCTCGACCGCGGCGGCGCGGTCGGGCAGCTCCCCCGCGAACGAGGCCGCGCGCAGCTCCTCCAGGATCTCTCCCATCTGGGGCCCGGGGGTCATGCCGATCTCGGCGGCGAGCTCGTTGCCGTCCAGCGGAGGGACCGGCGGGCGGCGCCTCCACGCGAGCGCGTCGGGGAGCATCTCCCGGACCAACTCCAGGTGGGCGGCGATCATCTCGTCGCTCGCGATCGGGCCCTCCCCCCTAGCCGCCATGCGGTCGGCGGCGGTGAGCAGGGTGACGTCGGCCGAGACCGGGTCGGTGGCGCGCAGGTACGAGTAGACGGAGCGGCGCGGGAGTGGGCGCTCGTGGACCATGAACCCGAGCCGCAGGTGATGGCGAGCGAGGTCCTGGAGGTGCTCGCTCAGCCTTGTGCTGGTGCGGAGCCGGTCGCAGATGGACTCGATCACCTCGGCCCCGGTGCTGTCGTGGCCGATGAAGGTGACTCGCCCCTCGTGCATCGCCCTCGTCGCGGGCTTTCCGATGTCGTGCAGCAGGGCGCCGAAGCGAAGCGCGCCGGCGCGGTCGACCTCGTCGGAGATTGACTCCGACATGAGCTCGGCCATCCCCTCGGCCGCGTCGCCCGCGTAGCGGGGCAGGTCCGCTTCGACCTCGAGCAGGTTCTCGAGGACCGCCAGCGTGTGGTCGTGGACGTCGAGGTGGTGGTTCGCGGTCTGGGCCACGCCGCGGAGCGCTTCGAGCTCGGGCAGGACGATCGCCGTGACCCCGAGCTCGTCCATCAGCCCCAGCCCGCGCACCGGCTCGCCGCCGGTGACGATCGCCCTCAGCTCTGCGAACTGGCGCTCGCCAGCCGGGTCCGCGGCGTGGGTCGCCGCGGCACGCGCGAGGCGCAGCGTCTCGGGGTCGATCTCGAGGCCGTGGCGCGCGGCGAGCCGCGGCGCTCGCAGGAGGCGCAGCGGGTCGTCGGTGAACGAGCTGTCGGAGACCGCCCGCAGCACGCGGCGCTCGGCGTCCCCGATGCCCCCGGCCGGGTCCAGGGCGTCTCCCCCGGATAGGGGGACCGCGACGGCGTTGATCGCGAAGTCGCGGGCGCGCAGGTCGTCCTCGATCCCGCCTCCGCGGATCGCAGTGACGTCCGCGTGCCAGGACTGGTCCCGCGGGGCGGCGCGCCAGGTCCGGTGGCGCTCGGAGAGGGGGAACGCGAAGCCGCCGATGCCGCGACCGATCGCGCGGGCTGCCGCCTCCTCCCTGCCCTCCGGCACCGCCAGGTCCAGGTCCAGCACCCGCTCGCCGAGCAGCGCGTCGCGGATCGCGCCTCCCACGATCCAGGCGTCGGGCTCGTCGGCGAGAGCCGCGCGGACCGCGACCGCCGACTCGGGCTCGCCGAGCCGGGCTTCGAGCGTCACTCGCCCGCGATCCGCGGAACCCGTCGCGAGACCGCGGTCGTGACCTCGTAGTTGATCGTCCCGGTCCGCTGGGCCAGCTCCTCGGCCCAGATTCGGTCCTTCCCCTGGGCCCCGATCAGGACGGCCTCGTCCCCGGGCTCGACATCGGTGTCTGGTCCCAGGTCGACCGTGATGTTGTCCATCGAGACGTTGCCGACGACGGGGTGGCGGCGACCCCGGATCAGGACCTCTCCGTTGTTGGAGTGGGCGCGCCTGTAGCCGTCGCCGTAGCCGACCGGCAGCACCCCGACCCAGGTGTCGGCGGGCGCGCGCCAGGTCCGGCTGTAACCGGCGCTCGCACCGGCCTCGAAGCGCTTCACGTCGCTGACGTAGGAGCGCAGCTCGAGCGCGGGCTCCAGGCCCTGCGCCGCCGCATCGCGCTGGAAGGGATCGAGCCCGTAGATCGCGACACCGCACCGGGCCATGTCGAAGTGGCTCGCGGGCTCGCGAAGCGTCGCGGCGCTGTTCGCAGCGTGGACGATCACCGCCGGCTCGATCTCGCGGACCCGTTCGGCCACGGCTGCGAAGGCCGCGAGC
This sequence comes from uncultured Solirubrobacterales bacterium, assembly GCA_963839875.1. Lineage (GTDB taxonomy): Bacteria > Actinomycetota > Thermoleophilia > Solirubrobacterales > 70-9 > CAVUAT01. The sequence goes on along the minus strand of CAWIWP010000003.1, from coordinate 122,256 downwards.
TGCTCGGACATGAAGGTCGTGTCGTCGTCATCCGCCGTCGCCAGGTGGGTCCAGACGCCGGCCAGCTCGAGTCCCGGGTCATCGGCACAGGCGCGCGCCAGCTCGACGACGGCATCGGGATCGCGCTTGCCGAGCCTGCCCATGCCGCTGTCGTGCTTGACGTGGACGCGGATGGGGCCGCCGTCGCCGGCGAGCCGCGAGCATAGGGCGCGGAAGCTCTCGCTCCACACGCTCACATCCGCGCCGGAGGCCAGCGCGGTGCGCAGCTCTCCCCCGGTCATCGCGCCCAGCACCAGGATCGGCGCCTCGGAGAAGTGCATGCGGAGCTCCTCCGCCTCTACCGCCGCCGCGACCGCGAGCCGCGACGCGCCGCCGCGGAGCGCGGCGCCTGCAGTGAGCGCGGCCCCGTGGCCGTAGCCGTCGGCCTTGACGACGGCGCAGAGCTCGGCACCACCGGTGAGCGTCTCGGAGAGCAGGCGGCAGTTGGCCTCGATCGCGCCGGGATGCACCAGGGCCGAGACGCGGCCGGTTTCGGGCGCCCGGGTCACGGGGCCGCCCTCCACTCGGGGTCCGCCGCCTCGGGATCCAGTCCCTCCGGGATCGCCTCGACGACGTCCGTGGCGATCACCGACTCGGGGATCCCCACCATCCGGGCGGCGGCGGCCCCCGCCCGGGAGTGGGCGAGCACCGCGGCGCACGCCCCTGCGAAGGGATCCATCCCACGGGCGATGAGCGCGCCGATCATTCCCGAGAGGACGTCTCCGGTCCCCGCGGTCGCCAGCGCGCCCGTGCCGCCTCGGCTGATCGCGACCCGCTCGCCATCGGTGACGATCGTGTCGTCCCCCTTCAGCAGGACGATCCCGTTGCTGATGCGCGCAGCCTCGCGCGCCCGCTCCAGCCGCCTCGCCTTGATCTCCTCCGACGAGACGCCGAGCAGGCGCCCCAGCTCGCCCTCGTGGGGGGTCAACACCACCGGGCCCTCCCGGGCGGCCAGCAGCTTCAGCTTCTCGGCGTGGGCGTTGAGCCCGTCCGCGTCGAGGACCAGCGGCGCCTCGATCCGCTTCGCGATCTGGCGCACGAGGTCGCGGGTCCCGTCCTGACGCCCGATCCCGGGCCCGAGGACGACAGCGGCCGCCGCGTCGGCCTCCTCCATCACCTGCTCGGTCGCAGCGCGCCGGAACCTCCCCTCGCGGCTCGCGCAGCCGACCGTCATAACCTCGGTCAGCTTCACCTCGAAGATCGCCTCCAGGTCTGAGGGCACCGCCGCCGTGGCGTATCCGGCTCCGGCGCGGATCGCGGCCGAGGCCGCCAGGCACACCGACCCGGTCATCCCGCGGGAACCCCCGACCACCAGGACCTTGCCTGAGCTGAACTTCGTCGACCCGGCAGCGCGCGCCGGAGCGAGGGCGAGAACGCCGTCGTCTATCAGACCCGCCGCCGCGTCCCGCGGGCCGCCGTCCGGGATCCCGATCGGGGCCACGACAAGGCTCCCGGTATGCCCCTTGCCCGGCGAGACCCAGTGCCCGACCTTGGCCGAGTGGAACGTCACGCTCTCGTCGGCTTCGACCGCGGCGCCCTCCACCTCGCCGGTCGCGGCGTTGACGCCCGACGCGATGTCGGCGGACACCACGCGGGCCCCGGCGGCGTTGATCGCCTCGATCGCGCCGGCGGCCGGCTCGCGGGGCTCGCCCGAGAAACCGGTGCCGAAGATCGCGTCGACGATCACCGCGGCGCCGTCGAGCGCACCGGCGATCTCAGCGGAGCCGACCTCCCGGTGGCCATCCACCCGCTCGAGGTTGGCCGCCGCGTCGGGCGACAGCTCGGACGCGGGCCAGAGCAGCAGCGCCTCGACCTCGAACCCGGTTTCGGCGAGGAGCCTGGCGGCGACCAGGCCGTCGCCCCCGTTGTTGCCCTTGCCGCAGACGACCGAGATCCTGCCCGAAGCCGCGTGCCCGCCGGCGGCCCTCGCGACCGCCTGGCCGGCGGTCTCCATCAGATCCAGGGACGGCACGCCTTGGTCCTCGATCGCCCACGAGTCGACCGCCCGCATCTGCTCGGCATCGAGACAGGGGCTCAGCCAGTCCTCCATCGCGATGAGCCTAGAGAGCTACGGAGCCGCGAGCGCGACGGCGGCTGCGCTCTCGCGCGAGTGCGTCAGCGAGACCGTGACCTCTCGCCCGGCGGCGGCCCGGGCGGCCGCTCCGGTCAGACGAACCGACGGCGGCTCACCTGCCACGATCTCGATCTGAGACGGTCCCAGCCCGGGGCCGGAGAGCGCCTTGATCACTGCCTCCTTGGCAGCGAACCGCGCGGCCAGGTGGCGCCCCGGCCGCTCCCGAGCGTCGGCGTAGGCAAGCTCGGCGGAGGTGAACAGCCGCTTGCGAAGGCGCGGGCGGCGCTCCAGAGCGCGCTCGATCCGATCGATCTCGATCAGATCGATTCCCAGGTTCATTGAGCGGCCTATTTGAGGCCGAGCACGAAGCGCGCGATGGCGCGGTCGTCCTCGGAGCCGGAGCCGAGGGCGAGGAAGTCGAGAGAGTCGAGATAGGGCTTCGCGAGCTGGTAATCAGGGTCCGCGGTCGCGCCCGAGGACTCAGCGAGCTGGAAGACCGGCGCGAAGTTGAGGAAGGCGTCGATACCGAGGTCGCCGACCGCGTCCTGAGCACCGGTGAACGCAGGGCTGCCGGACAGCCCCTGGGCGCCGCTCTGCGCGGTCAGGCCCTGCTGGACGGCCTGGGCGCCGTACCCGATGACGATCCGGTCGCCGCGCTGGACCACCTGGATCGGCTGGGGGAGCTCGCCGGCGGGACCGGTGATCTGGAAGCCCTGGTCGCCGCCGGCGGAAGCGAGCGGGGCGACCCTGACGGCGCCCTGGCTCTGCTGGCGGATCAGGCCCTGGACCTTCGTGAGCAGCTGGGCCGACGCCGCCGGGTCCTTGGACTGGATGATCATGGCGCCGCCGACCGTGTTCGCGGTCGTCCCGTCGACGAACAGCGCCGCGTCGCCGAGTGCGTTGATCACGTCCTGCTCGAGGTTGATGCCGACCTGAGCCCGGAGCTGCTCGCGGATCGTCGCGGCGTCGACGCCGGGGATGTCGGCCTGCTCGAGGCTGTCGAGGCTCTTCTGGACCGCGGCGCCGATGTCGGCGAAGCCGAGGCCGATCCAGGCGCTCGCCGGAAGCTCGGAGACGAGCGTGCTCTCCTCGGTCGAGACCTCGGAGCCGCCCCCGGCGGAGAACTCCATGGTGAGCGCGCTCTCGGTGGCAGTCAGGTCGCCGAGAATCGGCTCCTCGCCCTGGTCACCGAGCGTGTCGAGAATGATCTCGCGGCCCTGCGGGTCGATCTCGTCCTCGGGGATCGCCTCGATGAAGTCCTTGGGCTCCGCGTAGAGAGTCGCGAGCCGGTCCTCGGGCAGGCCGTCGACGGAGTCGGTGAACTCGTCGGAATCGCCGAGGGTGTCGCCGTCCGCGGCGTCGACGGTCTTCTTGAAGCCCGCCTCGTCTCCGAACACGATGAAGTCGTCGATGATGCCGAAGGCGTCGCCGTCGTCGTCGAGCTGGTAGTCGGTGCCCTCGTAGCTCTTCTCCTCGCCGGTGGCGTCGCTCCTGGGAGCTGATGTACTCGACGCCCTTCTCTGGGTCGGTGGACTCGGCGATCAGCGACCGCCTCGCTCTCGCCCTCGAGGCTCGACGGGTAGACGCCGACGCGCTCGCCGAGCCAAGATGCGATGTCGCTCTCGTAGTCGAGGTCGGTGCCGTCCTCCTTGGCGGATTTCTCGATCTGCTCGATCAGCACCTGGCCGGGGTCCGGGTCGTCGATGATCTTCCCGAGCGCGGCGTCGGCGGCCGTGGCTGCTTCGCCCTCGGGCCGGATGACCGCCTCGAAGTAGACCGGGGCGTCCGCGGGGACGATCGATGCCGGGCCGTCGGACTCGCTGTCGTCCCCGCCGCAGCCGGCGACGACGCCCGCGAGGAGCGCGGCGGAGAGGGAAAGTGAAAGGAGTCGGCGAGTCATTCGGCGCGGCATCCTAGAGGGACTACGAGCGGAACGCTTTCTCGTCACGCCGGCCTACTCGACGGTGACCGTCTTGGCCAGGTTTCTCGGCTGATCGACGTTCAGGCCGTTGTCCCAGGCGATGTAGTACGCGAGCAGCTGCAGCGGCAGGACGGCCAGGATCGGCTGGAGCATCCAGTCGGTCTTCGGGACGAACAGGGTCTGGTCGGCTACCTCCGCCACGCGGTCCGAGCCCTCGGTGGCGATGGCCACGACGTCGGCGCCGCGCGCGCGGGCCTCCTCGACGTTCGAGAGCATCTTCTCCAGGACCGGGCTGTCGGTGGCGACCGCGACGATCGGAGTGGACTCGTCGAGCAGGGCGATCGGCCCGTGCTTCATCTCGCCGGCGGCGTAGGCGTCGGTCGGGATGTAGGAGATCTCCTTCAGCTTCAGCGCGCCCTCGAGCGCGACGGGCAGCCCGATGTGGCGGCCGATGTAGAGGAAGAAGCGGCGCTCGAAGTGGGTTCGCGCAATCGCCTTGCAGCGGTCGTCGACCGAGGCGATCGTCTCCTCGATCTTCGAAGGAAGGCTCTTCATGCCGGCGATCAGGTCGCGGAGCTCGTCTTTCTCCAGCGTGCCGCGCAGCTCGCCGAGTCGCAGGCCGAGCAGGTACATCGCGGCGACCTGGCTGACGAAGGTCTTTGTGGCGGCGACGCCGATCTCGAGGCCGGCGCGCGTGAACAGCACCGCGTCGGCGTCGCGCGTGGCCTGGCTTCCCATGATGTTGGTGATCGCCAGGACCTTCGCGCCCGCCTCGCGAGCAAGCCGCATGGCGGCCAGGGTGTCCGCCGTCTCGCCGGACTGGGTGATGCCGATGACCAGGTCGCCGTCGCGGATGACCGGGTCGCGGTAGCGGAACTCCGAGGCGACGTCCATCTCGACAGGGACGCGGGCCCAGCGCTCGATCGCGTAGCGGCCGATCATCCCCGCGTGGTAGCTGGTGCCGCAGGCGACGATGATGATGCGGTCCGCGTCGCGGAGCAACTCGTCGTCGAGCTCGAGCTCGGAGAGATCGACCGAGTCGAGGCCCGGGAGCCGGTCGGTGATCGTCTCGGCGACGGCGTCGGGCTGCTCGTGGATCTCCTTCTTCATGAAGGTCGGGTAGCCGCCCTTCTCGGCGGCGTCCTCGTCCCAGGTCACCTCGTCCTCGTCGCGCTCGATGACCTCTCCCTCGGGGGTCGAGATCTCGACTCCCTCGGGAGTGATCGTCACGATCTCGCCGTTCTCGACCATCTTCACGCGGCGGGTCTCGGCCAGGAACGCGGGGATCGCGGAGCCGACGAAGTTCTCGCCGTCGCCGATGCCGACGATCAGCGGGCACTCCTTGCGCGCGGCGACCAGCAGGTCGCCGTGGTCGAGGTGCATGGCGACGAACGCGTAGTGGCCCCGCAGCTCACCGAACGCGGCGCGGACCGCGGCGACCAGGTCGCCGTCGTAGTGGCGCTCGATCAGGTGGGAGACGATCTCGGCGTCGGTCTCGGAGCTGAAGACGTGGCCTTCGGCCGAGAGCTCCTTGCGGAGCTCGGCGTGGTTCTCGACGATCCCGTTGAGGACGATGTGGATCTTGTCGGTGCAGTCGCCGTGCGGGTGGGCGTTCTCCTCGGTCACCCGGCCGTGCGTCGCCCAGCGCGTGTGGCCGACCCCGGTGGTCGCGGAGGCGCGGCGACCGCGACGGCGCCGCCGTTCTGAGAGTGCTCCTCGACCGCCGCGCGCAGGTTCGCGAGGTTCCCGACAGCCCTGACGCTGTCGATCTCACCGTCCGAAATCACCGAGACCCCCGCCGAGTCGTACCCGCGGTACTCGAGCTTCTCGAGCCCCGCGATCAGCAGGTCCCGGCACGGTCGGTCACCTACATATCCGACGATGCCGCACATAAGAGGCGAGGAAGGGTACCGCGCTGACGACCGCCGGAAGGAACTCTTCGACCGGTACCCCACCCACGTGCGCGAGCACGATCAACCGTCCACCGGCGTAGCGCCGGGGCGGGCCCATTGGTACGGCGGCCGGCCGCCGGCGCGCGGGCCTTTCGGCTCCCCCTTTTCGTCGGTGCGCAGCAGCGAATGGGTCGGCATCTGGGGCCAGCCGTCCGGGGAGTCCTCCCATTCCTCCCGCCGCCCAAACGCCGTTCTGTCGAGGATTCCGAAGAGCGGGCTCAGGAACCTCGTCACCCCGGGCGGTCGTCCAGTAGGTCAGGTAGATCCGGTTCTCCCGCCGCAGGAAGCACGCCAGCCGCGGCCCGAGTGGGCGACGGTGGGGTGGTCGAGGTGGGCGTTCGAGTACCAGGGTGTCGTGTAACCCATGAAGTCGCGGTAGTCCGCGATCTCCTCGTACGGCCCGGGGGCGAGGATCGCGAAGGTGATCCCGTAGGCATTGATGCCGGCCGCGTCGTCGCGGTGCTGCATCGGCCAGGAGTTCCTGGTGCAGCCCTCGCACTGCCACTCCGACGGCTTGCCGTCGTAGTACATGTGGCTGTACACGACCAGCTCGTCACGGCCCTCGAAGGCATCGGCGAAAGGGACTTCGCCGTCGGCCCCGACGAGCGTGGTGTCGGGAGGCACCTCGGTCATCGGCAGCCGACGGCGGGCCGCCGCGATCGCATCGCCCTCGCGGGTGTGAGCCTTTTCGCGAACGAGAAGCTCTGCGAGCCGCTTCTCGAATTCGTCGTGATCGGTCACGGGCGGAGCCGGCGATGTCATGCGTCCTCCTGGGTTGTGGAATCGGGTGCCTCCGGTAACCTACAACCATATGGTTGTAGATGAACTGACGGACGAAGCGGTCGACGAGCTGTTCCGCGCCCTGGCGGACCCGACGCGCCGCGACATCCTCCGGCGCTGCGCCACCGGCGAGCCCTCAGTCTCCGAGCTCGCGGGCGCCTACCCGATGAGCTTCGCTGCGGTTCAGAAGCACGTCGCCGTCATGGAGCGGGCAGGTCTGGTGACCAAGGCGCGGCGCGGCCGCGAGCAGCTCGTAAGGACCGACGAGGAAGCCGTCGGCCGGGTTCGGCGGGCCCTCGACGCGCTCGAGGCGACATGGCGCGGCCGCGTCGAGCGCATGTCGGGGCTGCTCGAATGAACGGCGTTCGCGTCGAGAAGGACCCCGAGGCCCTGAGCGTGACCTTGATTGCGGACTTCGAGGTGCCGGCGGAGCGGGTGTGGGCGCTCTGGGCCGACCCAAGGAAGCTCGAGCAGTGGTGGGGTCCACCCGGCTACCCGGCGACCTTCGAGGTGCACGACCTCGTCCCGGGCAGCGAGGCTTCCTACTTCATGACAGGACCGAGGGGCGAGAGGCACTCGGGGTTGTGGCGCATCACGGCGGTCGACGCCCCCACCACCTTGGAGTTCACCGACGCCTTCGCGAACGCAGAGGGGGAGCCGGTCGCGGATATGCCGCTGGTCAGAGTGAGCGTCCGCCTGATCGAACAGGACGACCGGACCCGGATGGAGATGTGCTCGCGGTTCGATTCGCCTGAAGACATGGAGAAGTGGATGGACACCGGGACCCACGAGGGGCAGCAGGCTGCGATCGAGCAGATGATCGCGTTGCTGAGCTAGGTCAGCTCAGCCTCGACCACCTTGACCAGACGGCCGCAGACCTCCTCACACTCATCTTCCGTCGGGGCCTCGACCATCACCCGCAGCAGCGGCTCGGTGCCTGATGCGCGGACCAGGACGCGGCCCCTCCCCTCGAGCTTGCCGTCCTCTTCCTTGACCGCGTCCCACAGGGCCTTTGCGCCGGCCACCGCGTCGCGGTCCGAGATCTCCACGTTCTCGAGGCGCTGCGGAAGGCGGTCGAAGGGCTCGACCTCCGACAGCGGGCGGTCGCCCAGAGCGCGGAGGGTCAGCAGCGCCGCCGCGATTCCGTCGCCCGATGGGGTGAAGTCGGTCCAGATGATGTGGCCGGACTGCTCGCCGCCCAGGTTCCAGTCGCGCTCGACCAGGGACTCGATCACGTAGCGGTCGCCGACCTTCGTCTGATCGATCTCTATGCCCTCGTCGCCGAGCTTGGTGTGGAAGCCGTAGTTGGTCATCACGGTGACCGCGACGCCGCCCGCCAGCTCTCCGGTCTCGCGGAGGTGGGAGGCGACGAGCGCGATCAGCTCGTCGCCGTCGCGCACCGTGCCCTCGCCGTCGACCGCAATCACGCGGTCCCCGTCGCCGTCGAAGGCGAAGCCGATGGTCGCGTCGGACGCGGCGACCCGCTCGGCCAGGGCCTCGGGGTGGGTCGCGCCGCAGCCGTCGTTGATGTTGCGCCCGTCCGGCTCGGCGGAGAGGAGCTCGACGTCGGCTCCCAGCTTGCGGAAGATGATCGGAGCGACCTGGTGGGTGGCGCCGTTCGCGCAGTCGAGGACGACGCTGAGCCCACTCAGGTCGAGAGAGAACGCGGTGCGGAGCTCGCGCAGGTAGTCGTCCATCGCCCCTTCGAGCGTCCTCACCCGCCCGACGGTTTCGGCGGCCGGGTCGTCGAGGCGCGCCTCGATCGCCGCCTCGCGCTCGTCGTCGAGCTTCATGCCGGAGCGCTGGAAGAACTTGATCCCGTTGTCGCCGAACGGGTTGTGCGAGGCCGAGACGACGGCGGCGAGGTCGAAGTCGAGCCGGCGAGCCAGGATCGAGGCGGCCGGGGAGGGCAGGACCCCGCCGAGCATCGCGTCGCCACCCGCCGAGGCGACGCCGGCAGCGAGCGCGTTCTCGAGCATCGGGCCGGACTCGCGGGTGTCGCGGATGATCAGCACCTGGGGGCGGGCCGGCCCCCGTCGCGGGAGGAGCACTCCAGGGTCGCCGCCCGGCCGAGCCGCAGCGCGAGATCGGCGGTGATCACATCGCCGACGGCGCCGCGGACGCCATCGGTACCGAAGAGCAACCGCTCCGTCATGTCGGGCTTAGCGCTTGGAGAACTGCGGGCGCTTTCGCGCCTTCTTGAGGCCGGCCTTGCGGCGCTCCTTGACGCGTGCGTCGCGGGTCAACATGCCGCGGCGCTTCAGCTCCGTGCGCAGGTCGGGGTTGACCTCGGTGAGCGCGCGGGCGATTCCGTGGCGGACCGCCGAGGCCTGGCCCGAGATGCCGCCGCCGTGAACGCGGACGCGCACGTCGACGTTGCCCTCGTACCCGGCCTGGACGAGCGGCTGGACCGCGACGTTCTGGAGGTAGGCACGCGGGAAGTATTCCTCGATGCTCCGCTCGTTGACCTCGATCTTGCCGCTGCCGGGCGTGAGTAGCACTCGGGCGACAGAAGACTTGCGCTTGCCGGTCGCCTGGTAGCGGGCGTCGCCGGAGAGCTTTGCGGGCTTGGCTGCGAGCGGCGCGTCGTCCGTGGACTCGGAAGCCATCCGCTCGGCCTCGACGCGGGCCTTCTCCTCGGCCTCTGCTTCGAGCCGGGCCTTCTCCTCCGCGCTCACCGGGCGCTCGGGCTCGAGTGCGATCGGGTCGAGCTCGGCGCCGGGGACGACGTCGGCCTTGGCCTCCTTCTTCGGTGCCTCGGACTTCGGCGCCTCAGCGGCGGGGGCGGGCTCGGGAGCCTCGTCGGGAGCTTCCTCGGGCGTCTCCTCAGACGGGGGCTCCTCGGCGGGAGCCTCCTCGGGCGTCTCCTCGGGAGCGGGTGCCTCCTCGGCGGCCGGAGCCTCTTCGGCTGCCGGAGTCTCCTCCGGGGCCGGCGTCTCCTCCTCCGGGGTCTCCTCTGCGGGGGTCTCCTCCTCCGGTGCCGGAGTCTCCTCCTCGGGGGTCTCGTCCGGCGCGGGCGTCTGCTCGTCTTCCATCATCAAGTGTTCAACTCCAGGTCTTTCGGCTTCTGGGCGGCGTGCGGGTGCTCGGATCCGGCGTACACCTTGAGCTTGGTCAGCTGCGCGCGAGCGAGGCGGTTGCGGGGAAGCATCCCCTTGACGGCTCGGCGGATGACCTCTTCGGGCCGGCGCTCGAGCAGGTCGCCCAGGGTCTGGGAGCGGATGCCGCCCGGATAGCCGCTGTGGCGGTAGTAGCGCTTGTCGGTGAGCTTCTTGCCGGTGACCCTGATCTTCTCGGCGTTGATGACGACGACGAAGTCCCCGACGTCGACATGCGGCGTGTAGGTGGGCTTGCGCTTGCCGCGGAGGACCTCGGCGATCTGCGTCGCCAGCCGGCCGAGGGTCTTGCCGTCGGCGTCGACCACCCACCATTCCCGCTCGCGATCGGAGGCGGTGGCCTGATAGGTCTTGACGGTGGCTGAGGTCATAAAAAACGCCGCGCCGTTGAGCGCGGCAAGCGAGGACGATGATAGCCACGAACACCGGCCAGGGACGAGTGCGTGACGGGTGGTCTGGTCGGTGCTACTTTCGAAGGCATGGGACTGGTCAGGGGATTGAGGTTCGCGCGGCGAACCCGGAGCGCGGCGATGCTGTCGGCGCTGCTTGCTGCGCTGATCGCGGCCGCGCCTGCTCAGGCCGCGAAGCCTGCGGGCCCCCAGCCCCAGCCGCGGATCCTCGGCGGCGGCCCCGCCGACCCGGCGACCTTTCCGTTCGCCGCCGCCGTCCTCTTCCAGAACAGGTTCGCGTGCTCCGGGTCGGTGCTCGACCCGCGTCACATCATCACCGCGGGCCACTGCGCCCAGGCGAAGCTCGGCGAGATCTCGGTGGTGACGGGCCGCTCCGACCTGCGCAACCTCTCGACCGGCCAGGCCACCCCGATCACCGCGAAGTACGTCCACCCTGACTACCCCCGCAAGGCGCGCCACGACCTGGCGGTGTTCACCCTCGCGAACCCGACTCCCGCGCCCGCGGTCACGCTCGCGCAGAGCGCCGAGGGCGACCTCGCAGCGCTTCCCGGGACCCAGCTGACGGTCGCCGGATGGGGTGCGACGACTCCGTTCCAGGACAAGCCGCCCGGCTTCCTGAAGACGACGCTCGTGAATGCCCTCAACACCACGCGGTGCAGCAAGATCTACGGCAGGGGGTTCTTCGGGCCGTCGATGGTCTGCGCGGCCGGGAACAAGACGAACCCCCGCAACAAGCGCTCGCTGCGCACGTCGCCCTGCGCGGGCGACAGCGGCGGCCCCCTGCTGGGAACCAACGCCGACGGCGCCGTGCGCCTGCTGGGCGTCGTCTCCTACGGGCCCAGGCTCTGCGGCCTCCCCTTTGCGCCGGTCGCGTATGCCAAGACCTTCGACGCCGGCGCGCTCGAATTCATCAGCGCCGCGATCGCGGCGTCCTGACGGCCGGCCACCCGGCCGGCCGCCCATCATTTCGCCCTGCGGCTCAGCCGCCGCCGGGGACCTTGCTGCGAATGCAGTACCCGTATGCGGTCAGCTGCGCGGAGCCGAAGAACCCGAACGCGGACTGCGTCCAGGTGTCGTTGGCGTTCAGCGAGCCGTCGCCGATGAAGGCGTCGGTCGAGCCGTTGAGGCTGAACCCGCCCGAGCTGAGCGTCTTCCCGCCCGGACAGCCGCCCGTCTTCACGGTCGCGAGGCCGCCGGCCGGGACGCTGGTCGACTTCTTGACCTCGCTGAGCAGCTTGCCTCCGCGCTTGCAGTAGGCGAGCGCGACGATCTCACCCGGGAACTTCCCGTAGGTGCGACCCGCGACGCGCCAGGAGCGTGACCCCACCGCGCGGGACTCCGTGATGTAGGAGCCCCCCTGCTCGGTGAAGTTGGTCCGCTGGAACCCTCCTGAGAGCAAGGACATGCCGCCAGGGCACCTCGCCGTGCCGGTGACCGGGGTTCCCCTCTGCGGCCCGACGGGCCCGGGGGGCGGAGAGCCCTCGGGGACCACCGGCTCCGGGGCTTCCGGGGCCTCCGGGGCGAACAGCGTGTTGCGGATCGTCGCGTCGGGGGTCAATACCTCAGGTGCGCAGACCACCTGCATCGTCACCCTGCGGGACGGCGTCGAGAACTCGCTCTCGCTGTCGACCGTCTCCAGCGTGACCGGCTTGTAGCGCGGCTGGAGCAGGATCGGCGTGATGTGCCAGCCGTGCTGCTCGCCGAGGCGCTCGTACGAATGCGGGTAGACACCCGCTCCGTTCGCCGCGATCCCGGGGCTCGAGCTCATGCCACCGCCGAGCGGGTAGCTCAGGCGCGGGCAGATCACCTCGAGCCTCTGCGGGCTGCCGGCGCCGAGCGTGTACGTCTTCGTAACGCGCTTCAGCCCGGCTCCCTGTGCAGGGCTTGCGAGGCCTGCCGCGAGCACCGCGGCGATAAGAGTGAAGGCGAGTGCAGCCCGCCTCACTTCTCGACCACGTTTCCGGTCTGCGAGTTGAGCACCCAAGTGCTCCCCTTGGTCCGGAACGCCAGCAGGACCCTGCTGCAGTTGGTGCCGCCCGAGATCACGTGGACCTTGCCCGCCTTCTTCACGGCCTTGACGGAGGCAGCGACGCTGGCCCCGATGGCCGAAGCCAGCTCAGGAGCAGCCGGGTAGCAGCCGTCATCGCTCTGGATGCGCTCGTTGCTGGCGGCCTTGAAGGCTGCCTCGAGCGCGCTGCTCGCCTTGTTGAAGCCGGCGCCCTGAGCCGACGCGCTCGGTGCGGCCACCAGCGTGGCGGCCAGCATGACCGTCGCGAGCACAGCGATCCCGCGCTTGGAAACTCTCATTCGTGATGCCTCCCGTTGATCGAAGATCAGTGCGGCCGACGCTAATGCAGCGCCTTGGCGCCGGGCATCCGTAGAAGGCCGCAGACTTGAGGTCCCGGCTGGGCCGGGACTACTCCCACTCGATCGTGCCCGGGGGCTTCGAGGTGATGTCGAGCGTCACGCGGTTGACGCCGCGGCACTCGTTGATGATGCGGTTCGAGGCTCGCTCCAGAAGGTCGTAGGGAAGGCGCGCCCAGTCGGCAGTCATCGCGTCGTCGGAGGTGACGGCGCGGATCACGATCGGGTAGGCGTAGGAGCGCTCGTCGCCCTGGACGCCGACCGACCGGACCACGGGCAGGACGCAGAAGGACTGCCAGAGCTCGCGGTAGAGGCCGGCGGCGCGGACCTCCTCCTGGAGGATCGCGTCGGCGTCGCGCAGGATGTCGAGGCGCTCGCGGGTGACCTCGCCGCCGACGACGCGGATCGCGAGCCCCGGGCCCGGGAAGGGCTGGCGCCAGACGAAGCGCTCGGGCAGCTCGAGCTCGGCGGCGACCGCGCGGACCTCGTCCTTGAAGAGGGTGCGGAGCGGCTCGACGAGGTCCATCTCCATGTCCTCGGGCAGCCCGCCGACGTTGTGGTGGGACTTGATGGTCGCGGCCTCGCGGCCGTCGCCGCCCGACTCGATCACGTCCGAGTAGAGGGTCCCCTGGACCAGGAAGCGCGCGTCGTCGATCTTCGAGGCCTCCTCCTCGAAGACGCGGATGAACTCGCGCGCCGATGATCTTGCGCTTGGTCTCGGGGTCGTCGACCCCCTCGAGCTCGGAGAGGAAGCGGTCGGCTCGCGTCGACGTGGATGAGCGGCACGCCGAGGCGGTCGCGGAAGGCCTCGACCACCTGGGCCGCCTCGTCCTTGCGCATCATCCCGTGGTCCACGAAGACGCAGGTGAGCCTGTCGCCGATCGCGCGGTGGACGAGCAGCGCCGCGGTCGCGGAGTCGACGCCGCCGGAGAGGCCGCAGATCGCGCGCGCATCGCCGACCTGCTCGCGGATCGCCTCCACCTGCTCGTCGATCACGGACGCGGGCGACCACTTCTCGCGGCAGCCGGCGATGTCGCGCAGGAAGCGGGTCAGCACCTCGGACCCGTACGGCGTGTGGACGACCTCGGGGTGGAACTGGATCCCGTAGAGCCCGCGGCCGGTGTCCTCGCAGGCGGCGACCGGCGACTCGCTGCTCGAGGCGAGCGCGTCGAAGCCGGGCGGCGCCTCGAAGACGGTGTCGCGGTGGCTCATCCAGCACTGCTGCTCCGCCGGCAGTCCGGCGAGGAGCGTTCCGCCTTCGCCGCCGATCGTGAGCTGGGAGCGCCCGAACTCGCCCGAGCGGGGCCTGCTCGACCTTGCCGCCGAGCTCGTGGACCATCAGCTGCATCCCGTAACAGATGCCCAGCACCGGAATGCCGAGCTCGAGCAGCTCGGTCCGCAGCGGCGGGGCGCCCTCGGCGTAGACCGAGGCCGGGCCGCCGGAGAGCACCAGCCCCTTCGGGTTGCGCTCGCGGATCCTCTCCAGCGGGCACGTCGTGGGGGAGCAGCTCGCTGAAGACGCCGCACTCGCGGATCCGCCGCGCGATCAGCTGGGAGTACTGGCCGCCGAAGTCGAGGACCAGGACCTCCTCGCGAGCCGCCGCGGGCTCGACCGCCGCGGCCTCGTCGCTGACGACCTCCGAACCCGGGAGCAGCCTCGGCGGCGGCCTCGTCGATCGAGGAGGCCGCTGCCGCCTCAGTCATCCGAGACGGCGACTCCGTTGGCGACGGCGGCCTTGCCGTTCGAGCCCATTCCGACCGACTGCTCGTTCTGAAGCTTCTTGCCCTCGGACTGGAGCGCCGGCGCGACCATCACCTCGGCGCGGTGGAACTCGGGGATGTCCGCGTAGCCGCAGGTGGCCATCGAGGTCCGCAGCGCGCCCATCAGGTTGAAGGTGCCGTCGTTCTCCTGGGCGGGGCCCATCAGGATCTGCTCGATCGTCCCGTCCTGGCTTGGTCGCGACGCGGGCGCCGCGGGGAAGCGAGGGGTGGAAGGTCGCCATGCCCCAGTGGTAGCCGCGGCCGGGGGCCTCCTCGCCGCGCGCGAGCGGCGAGCCGATCATCACGGCGTCGGCGCCCATCGCGATCGCCTTCGAGACGTCGCCGCCGGTGCGCATGCCGCCGTCGGCGATCACGTTGCAGTACTGGCCCGTCTCCATCATGTGCTGGCCGCGCGCCGCCGCGACATCGGCGATCGCCGTGGCCTGCGGGACGCCGAGCCCGAGGACGCCGCGCGTGGTGCAGGCGGCGCCGGGTCCGACCCCGACGAGCACGCCGACGGCGCCGGTGCGCATCAGGTGGAGGCCGGTGTTGTAGGAGGCGCAGCCGCCGACGACGCACGGGCACGTCGAGATCGGCGATGAACTCCTTCAGGTTCAGCGGCTCGGACTTGGTCGAGACGTGCTCGGCCGAGATCACGGTGCCCTGGATCGACGAGGATGTCGAGCCCGGCCTCGAGCGCGACCTCGTGGTACTCGGTCGACCTTCTGGGGAGTCAGCGAGCCGCAGGCGACGACGCCGTGCGCCTTGATCTCCTCGACGCGCTTGGCGATCAGCTCGGCCTTGACCGGCTCCGCGTAGATCTCCTGCATCATCCGCGTGGCGACCGGTCCTTCGGCGCCTTCGAG
Organism: uncultured Solirubrobacterales bacterium; assembly: GCA_963839875.1. Classification (GTDB taxonomy): domain Bacteria; phylum Actinomycetota; class Thermoleophilia; order Solirubrobacterales; family 70-9; genus CAVUAT01. The sequence goes on along the minus strand of CAWIWP010000003.1, from coordinate 106,973 downwards.
ATCTCCTCGAGCTTCGCGTCGGCGTCCTCGTAGCGGGACCAGATGCCCTCGAGGTTCAGGACGGCGAGGCCGCCGAGCTTGCCGATGATGCCGGCGGTCTCGGGGCTGACCACGCCGTCCATCGCCGAGGCCAGCAGCGGCAGCTCGAAGCGGTACGGACCGAGCGTCCAGGTGATGTCGATGTCGTCGGGGTCGCGCGTCCGCCGGGACGGGACGATCGCGATGTCGTCGAACCCGTAGGCCCTGCGCCCCTTCTTGCCGCGTCCGATCTCTACTTCCATCGCGCAACCCTATGTTCGTTCGCGGACGAAAAAACCCCGGCAGGCCGGGGCATCGGAGCTCGAAAACCGCTCTTTGCGGCGTTGTCGTGTAGTCGAGCTCCAACGTCCCGTCCGACGATAACAGCGGTAAACCGGCTGGCTCAGCGTGACGGCGGCCGGCGCGTCCAGGCTCTCGACCTCGACGCGCGATGCGATCCGCTCGACCTCGTCGGGGTCGATCGTGCCGGCGCCGAAGTGCTGGGTCGATTCGGCGCCGCAGGCGACCGCGAAGCGCAGGCACTCCTCGGCCGGGCGGCCATCGAAGCGCGCCGCCGCGAACCCGGCGAGGAAGGCGTCGCCGGAGCCGACCGTCGCGACCGGCTCGAGCTCCGGGGCGGTGACCTCGAAGCCTCTGCGGGTGCCGCGTTCCATCAGAGACGCGACGCATCCGCGTCCGCTGGTGATCGACGGCCTCCCCCGCGCCCAGTTCGATCAGGCTCGCGAGACCGGCGACCAGGTCGTCGCGGTCGTTGAACTCGTGGCCGACCGCGCCCTCGGCCTCGCTCTCGTTCGGGGTGACGACCCCGACGCCGGCCCGCAGCGATGCGATCAGCGGTTCACCCTCGGTGTCGAGGAACGTCTCCACCCCCAGGCCCCTGCAGCTCGGAGATCATCCGGGCCGCGAACGCCGCGGGAACCGACGGCGGGGTGCTCCCGGCGATCACGCAGATCCGTGCGCCGCGCGCCAGGTAGAGCAGCTTCTCCAGGAATCGCTCGAGCTCCTCGGCGCTGACGTCGGGGCCGCGCTCGTTGATCTCGGTCTGCTCGCCGGTCGTCGGATCGACCACGGCGAGGTTGGTCCGGGACTCCCCGGCGATCCAGGTGAAGTCGGTGAGGATCGACTCCTCCGCGAGCCGCTCCATCAGGCGCGCGCCGGTCGGGCCGCCCGCCAGGCCGGTGGCGATCACAGGCCGGTCGAGCAGCTTCAGCGCGCGGGCGATGTTGACGCCCTTGCCGCCGGCGACGGTGGTCGCGTCGACGGCGCGGTGGCGGTTGCCCTGCCGGAAGCTGGGGACCGCGACGGTGCGGTCGATCGCCGCGTTGAGGGTGACCGTCAGGATCACGGTCCGTCGCCCCCTTGGCGCCCCGACCTCTGGGCCCGTCGCCTCATCCTCTCCTCCTGCATCTTCCGCCTCTCCTCCGGGGTTCGCTCCGCGGTCGCCTTGTCGCGCTTTCGCCTTCTGCTTCTCGGCGCCGCCGGCTTCTTGGTCTGGGGCGGTGGGGCCGCCGCCGCCCGGCTTCCGTTGCCGGATGGCGCGGGTCCGGTGACCCGTCTGGCGCGGCCGCGCCTTCGGCCGGCCGAGGCGAGGAGCATGCCAACAACTATCACGCCCAGCCCGCCGGGATCAAGACCACCGGATTCATGGACGACCGACAGAACCTTGTCGACTGTGGTCGCGGCCTCGACGGAGTCGGCCGCCACCAGCGGCGACTTGCCGGCGTTCCTCCCCCCGACGGTGACCGTCACGGTCCCGAGGGGCTCGCCCGCCTCGATCGCGCCACTGACCTCGTCGGGCGCGTTCGACGATCGTCTCCACCTGCTCGCCCTCCCGAGCCGAGACCTCGATCGCGCGCTTTGCGACCAGCGCCAGGCGTCTCGTCCCGGTAGTCGAGCTCCGGGTCCGCCAGCTCCTCGTTCGCCACGACGGGCGTCGACGGCTCGTAGAGGGAGAAGCCGTAGTCCAGGAGCTTCTCGGTCTCAGCGTCGCGAGCCGCCTCGCTGCCGCGCCCCAAGGACCACGGAGATCAGCCGCGTTCCGTTTCGGGTCGCGGAGCCGACCAGCACGTAGCCCGCGCCGATCGTGTGGCCGGTCTTGATGCCGTCCGCCGTCGGGTCCGAGTTCAGCAGGGTGTTGCGGGTGGTCGATCTCGCGGGGGCTGTTGCCGCTGCGGAGTGGTGGCGGCTGGCGTGTCGGCGACCCGGGCGAAGAGCCTGTTCTCGAGCAGCCGGCTCGACGAGCTCCGCCAGGTCGGCCGCGCTCGAGTAGTTCTGCGGGGCGTCGAGGCCCGACGGGTTCGCGTAGCTGGTGTTGGTCAGGCCGAGGGCCTCGGCCTGGCGGTTCATCTGGTCGACGAACGCGGGCACGCTGCCCGCCGTCCCCGTGGCGAGCGTCGCCGCGGCGTCGTTGCCGCTCTCCAGGATCAGCCCGTAGAGCAGGTCGCTGAACCGTCATCTTCTCGCCGGCGCTGGAGCCCGATCAGGGACTCGGCGGGGCCGGCGCTTGTAGGGCGGGGCCGTGATCAGCTTCGTTGGCTTCAGCTTCTTCAGCGCCAGCCCATGCGGTCATCAGCTTCGTCGCGCTGGCGATCGGGCAGCGGCGTGTCCGGGCGCCTTGCTCGCGAGCACCTCGTCGTCGCGGGGGTCGACCAGGATCCAGGCCCGCGCGTCGAGCTGCGGAGGCCCGGTGGGTGCTGCCGGCTCGGTCGGCTCGGAGGGCTCGGCCGGCGCGTTCGGCTTGGCCTGCTTCTTCTTCCCCGGCTTCGGCTGCTGCTTCGCGGCACCGGGCTCGGCCGGCGCCTCGGCCGGGCCTTCCTTCTTCTGGGAGAGGGCCGCCGCCGGGAAGGTGACAGCCAGCACGATCGCCGTCGCCAGCGCGGCGAGGCGCCGCGGGAAAGCGTCCCCCTGATTCGGGTGCCCCTCATTCCCCCGTGGTCTCGTCCGTCGATTCTCGAGGGCCGGCCCGCCGTCGCCTTCGCCCGTGCCGTCGCCGATGCCCGCGCCCTCGTTGATCGTGTCGCCGTCGGAGTCGCCTCCCGAACTGGAGTCGCTCTCGGTGAGGCCCTCGGTCAGGGCGATCCGCTGGCCGATGGTCAGTCCCTGAGAGATGTCGTCGATGTCGGAGTTGAGCTCGATCAGCTCGTCCTGGCTCAGGCCCGTCTCGTCAGAAATCAGGGTCAGGGTGTCGCCTTCGCCGACGACCCAGACGCCCTCCTCGAGCGCCCGCTCGCCCTTCCGGGACGGATCGCCGCTGCCCTCCTCGATCGAAGCGGTGCTGTCGCCGCCGTCATCGCTGTCGTCCGAGCCGCCCCCCGACCCCGTGATGGACACGACCACGACGAGGAACCCCAAGATGAGGGCGGAAACGGCCGCGATGCCGCGCGAACTGATTCGGCTTCCTCTCCGTCGGCATCGGTCGGGGAGGGTACCCAGCCCGGAGCAGCGCTCAGCCGAGACCGTCCCAGAGAGCCGCGCGCAGCTCCTCCGCGGCGGCCGCCGGATCGGCGGCGCCGGCGATGCTGCGCGCGGCCGCGACCAGGATCGAGGCCGGGCGGCCCGGCGAAAGCGCAGGGCCCAGGTCCTCGGGCCGGCCGCCCTGCGCGCCGACGCCCGGGATCAGGAAGACCGCGTCGGGCATCAGCTCGCGCATCCGGCCGAGGTGGTCCGGCTCGGTGGCGCCGACGACAGCGCCCATGCCGCTCAGCCCCGACTCCCCGGCAAGGCGACCCGACGCGCGCGGCGACGAACTCCGCCATGTGCTCGTGCAGCGGCCGCCCGCCCGCGTCGAGGTCCTGGAAGTCGGCTGCGCCCGGGTTGGACGTGCGGACCAGGCAGAAGACCCCTGCGCCCGCGCCCTCGGCTGCCTCGACCAGCGGCTCCACCGCGTCGCCGCCCAGCAGCGGGTTGGCGGTGATCGCGTCGGCGCCGAGCCCTGCGACCGCCCCCCAGGGCGTCTCGGTTTCGCCGATCAGTGCCTGCGCGTAGGCCTCCGCGGTGATCGGGACGTCGCCCCGCTTGCCGTCGGCGACCACCAGCAGGCCGGCCTCGCGCGCGGCCTCGCAGGCGTAACCGAGGGCATCGCGGCCCGGGGCCCCGAGCCGCTCGAAGCAGGCGAGCTGCGGCTTGACCGCGACGCACGCGGGGCCCGCCTCCGCGATCAGCTCGAGACAGCGCGTCGTGACGGCGGACGCGGCGAGCACCGCGCGGGCTGGCTCCATCAGCGTCCCCGGCGCCACCGCCCGCATCGGGCACGGGACCAGCGAGCCAGTCCGGCGCGGGATCGAGTCCGAGGCAGACCTGGCTGCGGCGCTCGTCGACGAGAGCCGCGAGGCGGTCGGCGAAGTCGGAGCGACCGAACTGTCGACGCCTCGGCCCTTGACCTTCTTCTTGAGCCCGGAGCCCGCGGAGAAGCGGGGCACCTTTCCGCCCGGGATGAAGATCCGCTCGCCGGTGCGCGGGTTCACGCCCTGGCGCGGTCCACGCTCGGCCACCGCGAACTTGCCGAAGCCCGTGAAGTTCACGTCTCCTCCGTCCTTGAGGACGTCGGTGATCGCGTCGAGGACGGCGTCCACGGCCGCTCCGGCCTCCTTCTTGTTTCCGATCCGCTGATCGCTTGCGAGCACGTCCAAGAACTCAGCCTTCGTCACGTCAGTTCCTCCTCAGGAGGGGTCACGAGTCGGCGGCAGCGTAACAACGGCTCTGGAAGCCAAAAAACGCACGCTTGTGCGCGACGTGTCACAAGGTCAGCGCGGAGGGGTCGCGGCGCGCCCGGGGCGCCGCGGCGGGCCAGCCACCTCGATCACGTGGGCGGCGGCGGTGAACAGGGCCTTGCCGCGCTCGTCGTCGGCGGGGATGTCGAGCGCAGCGGCCCTGCGGGTAGTAGACGCGGGCGAAGGGCTTGCGCATGTGCCGGCGGCGGCGCAGGTACGCCGCCGCCTCGTCGGCGTAGCCGGAGACCCGGTCGAGCAGGACGCGATGAGGCTTCGCCGTCATCAGCCGCAGCTCGCGCAGGACCGCGCGCAGGTCGAAGGCCATCAGCGAGGAGAGCACGAAGCGCTCGGCGACGGCGAGCGCCGACCAGCTTCCCGTAGCGGACCGCGAAGACCTCTCCGTCCCCGGTGGCGACGTGCACGTGGGCCGCGGTCTCGCCGGTCGCGGCGTCGGCGGCGACGACCAGCTCGCGCGCCGGATCCGTCCAGGAATCCTCGTCGTCCCCGCTCGCGGCCAGCACCCGGCCGTTCGGATCGACGATCGCGCAGCCCCTCAGCTCCGGCGAGATCTCCATCAGATAGGAGACCGCCTGGGCCGGGTCGCGGAGCGGCTCGCGGTCCTCGACCTCCTCGGGGCCTGTCGTCGTCGGGGGCATATGGTCAAAATACCCGCCATGACCCTCGCCCAGGGATCCTGGCTCACCGTCGTCCTCATCTGCCTGATCGCAGTCGTCCTGCTCGCGATCGGCGGATACACCGGCTACAGCATCGTCGTCGGCGCCGTCGGAGCGGCGGCGGCGATCAACCTGACCTAGACCTCACGACCCCCGCACCTACCCGGCGCGGTAGTGATCGGGGGAGTCCGCCGGGTCGTGGCGGGAGGTCTCCGGCTCGACGTGGATCAGGACCTCGGCGTCGTCCAGGCCGGACTCGATCGCGTCGCGGAGGGTGTGGGCCAGCGAATGCGCGCGCTCCAGCGTCGTGCCGGTCCTGAACTGGACGTGCATTTCGATGTAGCGGCGCTTGCCCGCGATCCGGCCGCGCAGCTTGTGGTAGCCGACCATCTCCTCGGGGCGCGAGTCCGCGATCAGCTCCTCGATCCGGTCCATCTCCTCCGGCGGAGGAGCCTCGTCCACCAGAACTCCGGTCGAGCGGCGCATCAGGTTGATCCCCGCGTAGACGATCACCCCGGCGACCATGATCGCCACGATCGAGTCGATCTCGACCGCCCCGGTCGCCTCGACCAGGACGAGACCGGCCAGGACCCCGAGCGAGGTCAGGGCATCGGTCGCCAGGTGCGCGGCGTCGCCCGCCAGCGCCGGCGACTCGTGCCTCTTGGCCTGGCGGCGCAGGAACGTCGCGACGCCGGCGTTGGCGAGCCCCGAGAACGCGATCACAGCGATCCCGATCCCGAGGTCCTCGACCTCCCCGCCGCCGGTGGCGAGGCGGCGCACCGACTCGAAGATGATCACGCCGGCCCCGACGAGGATCAGCATCCCCTCGATCGAGGCCGCGACGCTCTCCATCTTCTCGTGGCCGTAGGGGTGCTCGACGTCGGCCGGCTCGTCGGCGCGCCGGACCGCCACGAACGCGATCACCGAGGCGACCAGGTCGATCATCGAATGCAGCGCCTCGCTCAGGATCGCGATCGACCCCGTGATCGCCGCGGCCGCGAGCTTCAGCGCGATCAGGACGCAGTTCGACGCGATCGAGACGCCGGCGGCCGCGGGCTTGGTGATGGTCATGCGCCCGCCGCTCACGACCCCTCCCGGTCCCCGACGGGCTGTCCACCCAGGCGGGTGGCCAGCATCCTCGCCGCCTTCCCCCTGTGGCTGATCGCGTGCTTCTCGTCCGGGGAGAGCTCGGCCATGGTCCGCTCGTCGCCGGGGCCGGTGTCGGTGGGCACGAACGCCGGGTCGTAGCCGAAGCCTCCCTCCCCTCTCGGCTCTCGCGCGAGCTCGCCCTCGCAGCGCGCCTCGAAGGTCAGCTCGCTGCCGTCGCCGTCGACATAGGCGATCGCGCAGACATACGCGACGGCCCGGTCATCGGTCTCGCCGACCTCGGCCAGCAGCTTGTCGAGGTTCTGCTGGTCGGTCGCGCCCTCGCCGGCGTAGCGCGCCGAGCGCACCCCGGGCCGGCCGCCGAGCCCCCGGGCCTCGATGCCCGAGTCGTCCGCGACGGCGGGCGACCCGGTCGCCTCGTGGGCGGCCCTCGCCTTGCCGAGGGCGTTCTCCTCGAAGGTCTCGCCGTCCTCGGGCGGCAGCTCGACGCCGTCGGGGAGCGGCTCGAGCTCGACTCCGGGCAGCGCCTCGCGGAGCTCGCGGAGCTTGTGCTCGTTCCGCGTCGCGACGATGAGCGGCGGCAAGGGCGGTCCCGTCAGGCGGGGAGGGCGCCGGTCGCCTCGGCCTGGGCGTCGCGCAGGGCGGAGATCCCGCCCTCGGCGAGCGAGAGCAGCTCGTCCAGCGAGGCGCGGGAGAGCGGCGTGCGCTCCGCCGTCGCCTGCACCTCGACGAGGCCGCCGTCCCCGGTCATCACGACGTTGGCGTCGACCTCGGCGGTCGAGTCCTCGGAGTAGTCGAGGTCGCACAGCGCCTCGCCGTCCACCATGCCGGCGCTGATCGCGGCGATCGACTGGTTCAGCGGGATCTCGGAGATCACCTCGCGCTCGACCAGGCCGGCGAGCGCAAGCTGGAGCGCGACGAACCCGCCCGTTATGGAGGCGCACCGCGTCCCGCCGTCTGCCTGCAGCACGTCGCAGTCCACGTAGACCGAGCGCTCGCCGAGCGCCTTGAAGTCGACGACCCCGCGAAGCGATCGCCCGATCAACCGCTGGATCTCGACACCGCGGCCGTCCTGCTTGCCCCGCGAGATGTCGCGCGCCTTGCGCGAGCCGGTGGACGCGGGGAGCATCGAGTACTCCGCCGTGACCCAGCCGCGCCCCTTGCCCTCCATCCAGCGCGGGACCGAGTCCTGAACGGAGGCGGTGCAGATCACGACCGTCTCGCCCTGCGAGTAGAGGGCCGATCCGTCGGCCGTCCGCACGTAGCCGGGCTCGATCGTCACCGGCCGGATGTCGGCGGGACCGCGGTCGTAGCTGCGGGAGGCGGGCATGGCGGCCAGTGTGTCAAACGAACCCACACCGACCGCCGCGGCTCACCCCTTCGGCATCAGCCGTGACCCGGCGCCCGCCCATCATCATTCGCGGCGGCTCCGCCGCCGCTCGAATTACGGCGGGCTTGGGTCACTTGAAATTGACCTTGTTCACGGCCGACCGGATCTTGTCGACGATCGTCTCGGCCAGCTCCAGGCCCTGGGCGCCCTGGAACCCCTTCATCGCGGCGACCATTCCCACCATCAGCAGGGCGACCAGCAGGATCAGGCCGACGTACTCGACGGTGCCCTGCCCCACCTGGGACTTCAGCTTCTCGCGCATCGCTTTCCTCCTCGAGCTCGGTTGACGAGGCGATGCTCGGGGGCCCGGAGGCACCAATCCACGCGTTTTCGTGACGATTCCGCCCAGCCACAGCGCCGGAACCGCAACACGACTCCGGGATTGCCTACAGTGGTCCCCGCATGTCCGAGCGGCGCCCCAAGGAAGGTGCGGGCGGCTCGCGTTCACGCGCGGCCGATCGCGTTCTCAAGCAGTCCCGCCAAGGATCCGCGAGCCGGGCGGACAGCCCGAGCCCGGACACATCGGATTGGCAGCTCGACACCCCGGAGGGCGCTGAGAAGAATCCCGCGCCCGCCCCGGAGAAGGCGCCGCCCGCCCCGGACAGCTTCGCCCTCGAGCGCCCGAAGTCCCGGCCCCGCCCCGCCCCCGAGCCCCCGGCGGGCCCTTCATCCTCTGTCCGCGCCATCCAGGGCGCGGGGCCCAAGGGCGACACGGGCGACACCGCCGTCATACGGCCGCCCTCCCGGTCCGGCAACGGCTCGCCCGGCAACGGCGCCGGCAACGGCCGTGGCACCAATGGGGGCAGCGACGACCGGATGAAGAGCGCCGTGGACGCAGCGCGCCGCTCCGCCGAGGAGCGCGCGACCGCCGAGATCCTGGCCCTTGAAGAAGATCTGGAGCGAGAGCGGGAGCGCGCTGCCCAGTCCCTCGCCGAGGTGCAGAAGCGCCTCGAGGACGCCGAGGCGACGGCCGCCGGCACCGCAACCGTCACCGACACCCGCGAGGAGGCGGCCGGCTGGCTCCGCGGCCAGCGCGACGAGGTGCGCCGCGAGGTCGAGGAGGAGGTCCGCGCCGAGCTCGGCGAGCGCCTGACGGCGCTCGAGTCCGAGCGCGACGAGGCCGCCGAGTCCCTCAGGCAGGCCCAGGCCCGCGTCCTGCGCGCCGAGGAGGAGAGCGCCAAGGCCGAGCGCGCCCGCTCCGACGTCGAGAGCCGGCTGCGCGCCGAGTCCGAGGTTCGCCTCGCCGAGCACACCGAACAGCTTCAGCAGCAGATCGCCTCCCTCGAGACCCAGGCCGACGAACGAGTCCGCGAGGCGGTCGAGGAGGCCCGCGCCGAGGCCGAGCGCACCGTGCGCGCCGAGCTCGCCGACGAGACGCGAGCGCAGGTCGACGCGGCGGAGAAGCGCCTGACCCGCGAGGAGCGCGAGGTCCGCGAGGACGCCCGCAGGGAGATCGAGAACCGGATCCGCAAGGAGGTCGAGGCCGACCTCGCGAGCCGGATCGAGGAGATCAGGGCCGCCGTCGAGCAGCGCGCCGCAGACGAGGTCGCGGTCGCCCGCCAGGCCGCCGAGAGGCGGTTCTCCTCCGAGCTCTCCCAGCGCGAGGAGGAGCTCGTGCGCGAGCGCGAAGCCGCCCAGCGTGCCGCCGACGAGGCCCAGTCCCGCTTCGACGAGATCATCGTCCAGATCGAGTCCGCCAGCGAGCGAGTCGAGAGCGCCGAGAGCCGGATCGGCGAGGAGGCCTCGCGCCTCCAGGCCGATGCCGATCGCAGCGTCGCCGAGGAGTCCGAGCGGCTCCGCAGCGAGTACGACGCCGCGATCCAGGGCGCCGTCGACAAGGTCGAGGCGGAGACCGAGAAGCGGATGCGGGCCGAGGCCGACGCCCGGCTCGAGGCCCAGCGCACCGAGCTCGAAGCCGAGGCCGAGGAGCGCGTCCGCGCCGCGACCGAGGCCGTGCGCAGCGAGGTCGAGACGGAGTTCCGCAAGGAGATCGCGAAGCTCCAATCCGACCTCGACGAGGAGCGCGGCTCCCGCGACGAGCTGATCGGGAAGGCCGAGAAGCGCGCGGCGCGAGCCGAGTCCAAGGCCGCCAAGGCGGAGGAGGCCGCTACCGACGCCGACGTCCAGGCGCGCTCCGCCGCGGCTGAGTGGCTGCGCGACCAGTCCAAGGCGATGGAGCGCTCCGCCGCCGCATCGGCGCGGGCGAAGGTCGCCGACGCCCAGCGAGAGACGGAGGAGCGAGTGACAGCCGAAGCCGAGGAGCGAATCCGCAAGGAGACCGAGAAGCTCCGAAAGGCCGCCGAGGCGCGCGAGCGAAAGGCCGCCAAGGAGGCCCGCCGCGAGGCCGACGAGGAGGCCGACCGCAGGTCAGCCGAGCGTGAGGCGGAGCTCGCGGCCGAGCTCGAGGACGCCTCCCGCGCCCTCCGCACCGCAGAGCTTCAGCTGAAGGAGGCCGAGGACCGCGCTGCGTCAGCCGAGCAGCGCGCCGGGGACACGGCCGCCGAGGAGCTCGCTGCGCGCGAGCAGCAGCGCGACGAGCGCTTCCGCGAGATCTCCGAGCGGATCGGGGCCGTCTCCAGCAAGGCCAGCGCCGCCCAGGCGCGCGCGGCCGCCAGCAAGATCCGCGTCACCCCCGCCGACGAGCCCGATGGAGGACGAGGAGCTCGAGGTTGAGATCGAGGAGCCGGTCGCCGAGGAGCCCGAGCTCGAGGTCGTCGACATCGGCGACGACGCCGAGGTCGAGGTCGAGGACGACGAGGCCACCGACGCCGGCGCCGCACCCGAGACGTCCACCGACGAATTCGTGATCGACTCCGGCGAGCAGGAGACCACCGAGGCAGCCGTCGCCCCGCGCCGGCTCCAGAGCCCCGAGAAGAAGGGCCGCTTCAGCTTCGGGCGCTCCCGCCGAGGCCGCAAACGTGGAAGGTCCCGAGGCGTCAAGGTCTCCCGGGGAACGCCGGATGCCGAGGCCGAGCGCATCGACGCGGAGGCGCAGGCCCAAGCCGCTGCCGCGGCTGCTGCGGACCTGAAGCCGGAGGCACTCGCAACCGACCCGCCCGCGGACGGCACGGGCCACTCGACCTCGGATTGGGACGTGACCGAGATCAAGCGAAGCGAGACGCCGGAGGCCGTCGAGCCCGATGTCGAGGTACCCGAGGCGCCGAAGCCGTCCAAGCCCCGCAAGAGCAAGAAGCAGGTCATCGCCCCCGAGAAGACGCCGGGCTCCGACACCGAGACCCGCGTCGCGAGGCTGGTCAACCTGAACGACGCCACCTTCGAGCAGCTCCGCGGGATGGGCATGTCGGTGACGCAGGCGACCCGCGTGATCGCCTACCGCGAGCGCCAGGGCGGGTTCGACTCGATCGACGACATCGACCAGGTGCCTGGATTCCCGAAGGCGTTCCTGGCCGATCTCAAGTCGCAGCTCAGCGCTTAAGGACGGGCCAGTAGGGCGCAAACGCGTCGCGATACGCGATTGCGGGGGCCTGGGACGCGCTTCCGTCTCCGTTGCCCGACTGCAGGCCCTCGATCGTCGCCACCACCGAGCCAGCCAGCGCCGTGACGTTGTAGCCCCCTTCCAGGCAGACGACGACCGGGATGCCCAGCTCCTCGCCGAGAGCGGCGAACGTCGCTCCGATCCGCCGGTAACCCTCTTCGTCAACCTCGCACTGGGCGAGCGGGTCGTCGCGGTGGGCGTCGTATCCGGCTGAAAGGAAGAGGATCCCCGGGCGCAGCTCCCGCGCCACCGGCGCCACCACGTGCTGCGTCAGGGACAGAAACTCGTCGTTTCCCGCTCCCGGCGGGACGGGCATGTTCAGGGTGAACCCCTCCCCCTCTCCCCGGCCGGTGTCACCGGCGGCCCCGGTGCCCGGATAGAGCGGGCTCTGGTGGACGCTCGCGTAGAGCACCGTCGGGTCCTCGTAGAAGATCGCCTCGGTGCCGTTGCCGTGGTGGACGTCGAAGTCGTAGACGAGGGCGCGCTCCGCTCCGCACTCCGCGATCGCGTGGGCTGCCGCGACCGCGACGTTGTTGAACAGGCAGAAGCCCATCGCCTCGCCGCGCTCGGCGTGGTGGCCCGGGGGCCTGGTTCCGCAGAAGGCGAAGCCTCCGCCGTCGCCGATCAGGCGCTCGGCGGCGGCCGCCGCGCCCCCGGCGGCGTTGAGCGCCGCCTCCCAGGATCCCTCGCTCGCAATCGTGTCCATATCGATCATCCCGCCGCCGCCCGCGACGTGGGCCTCGATCGCGTCGATGTGGCCGGCGTCATGGACCCGCAGGAGCTGCTCACGCGAGGCGGCGGGCGCCTCGATCCGTTCGAGCCCCATCCAGTCTCGGTCGTCCATCGCCTCCTCGATCGCCACCAGCCGGCGGGCGTTCTCGGGATGGGCGCCGGTCTCGTGGCGAAACGAGCTCTGGTGGCGGACGTAGAGGGCCACGGGCATGACGGTATCTGCCGGGACCGGAGGACTAGGGTTCCGCGCTCTGTCCGCGGATACGAACTTCGACGTCGCCGTCATCGGCGGCGGGGCGGCCGGCCTGTACTCGGCCCTGATCGCGGCCGAGCGGGGGGCCGAGGTGATCGTGGTCTCGCGGAAGCAGCTGACCGAGAGCTCGAGCTACTGGGCACAGGGCGGCGTCGCCGCCGCGATCGGGTCCGACGACTCCGCCGAGCTCCACGTCGCCGACACGGTCGCGGCGGGCCGCGGCTCGTGCCGCGGGTCGGCCGCGGAGATCCTGGCCGCCGAGGCGCCGGCGGTCATCGCCGAGCTCGAGCGCCGCGGGGTCGACTTCGACCGCGGCCCCGACGGCGAGCTCGAGCTGGCACTCGAGGGCGGCCACTCCCGCCGCCGCGTCGTCCACGCCGGCGGGGCCGGCACTGGGCGCCGGATCACCGAGCGCCTCGCCCACCTCGCCGCGGCCGAGCAGCGGATCCACGTGGCCGAGGGCACCTCGGCGCTGGCGCTCTGGAGCGACGGCGAGCGCTGCCACGGCGTGATCACGGACGTGGAGCGCGTGCAGGCGAAGGCGACCATCCTCGCCACCGGGGGCGCCGCCGCACTGTGGGCGCGGACGACGAACCCCTGGGGAGCGATCGGCGCCGGCTCGGTGATGGCCAACGCGGCCGGCGCCGAGCTCGCCGACCTCGAGCTCTGCCAGTTCCATCCCACGGCCCTCTTTTCTCCGGGGTCGGAGGACGACGGCCTGCTCGTCACCGAGGCCGTCCGGGGCGAGGGCGCGACGCTGCTCGACGCCTCCGGCGAGAGATTCACCGACGAGCTCGAGCCCCGGGACGCCGTGACGCTCGCGATCCTGGCGAAGCTCGACGAGGAGGGCTCGGACCACGTGCGCCTCGACCTGCGCGGCCTCAGCGAGGAGCGGTTCCCCAATGTGTTTTCCGCGCTGCGGGTGGCGGGCTTCGACCCCGCCGAGCCGGTCCCCGTGGCGCCGGCGTCCCACTACGTGATGGGCGGCGTATCCACCGACCTGGAGGGACGCTCCTCGCTGCCGGGACTGCTCGCCGTCGGGGAGTGCGCGTGCACGGGCCTGCATGGCGCGAACCGCCTCGCCTCCAACAGCCTCAGCGAGTGCTTCGTCCTCGGCGCGCGAGCCGCCGACGCCGCGCTCGCGGACGGCTCCCAGAACTCGACAGCCGACCCGCCCGGCCCCACTGACTGGCGGTTCCGGCCGCCACCCGCGGAGACCCGGGACGCCGTCTGGGAGCTGGCCGGCCCCCGGCGAACCGAGGAGGGCCTGACCGAGCTGCTCGACGACCCCTACCCGCTGGCGCGCATGATCGCGCGCTTCGCCCTGGCCCGTGAGGAATCGCGGGGCTCCCACCGCCGTATGGACTTCGCCGAGACCGATCCCGGCCTCGACGGGATGCACCTCGTCGCCTCCGGCGAGGGTGATCCGGAGTGGCGTACATGGGCGTAACTCGTGAGTGAACACGCGTGACCGCGCTCACAAAGCACGCACGCGCTTAATACGCCCTTAACGAGAAAGCCCTTTCTACTTCATTTCCTGCTGATCTAATTTTGAGTAGAAGCAGGGCTTGGCGCACGATGCGCCGGGGTATCGGGACAGGGGGCTGTCCAAGGAGGTAGGCATGTATCGGTTCAGTCGATCCATCTATCGGGAGCTTGCGCCAAGGGTCGGCCAAGCAGAGGATCCCGCAGGAACCACCACGTCGCGGCAGGAAGTTCTGGAGGCATGCGAGGCGACAATGAGACGTCTCGCGTACGACCGCCGCTATTTCGCGCGACCCGCGCGCACGCTGTTCAACGAGATCCGGGAACACTTCCCGCTCTCGGAGCAGGTCTGCGTCTACATGGTCGTGGAGCGCAACGTGAACCTCGCGCTCGAGCACCTGGAGCAGCTGCCGGCCCAGACAGGGCTCGACGGCAGGCCGCGGAGCTGCATGGCCTCGACGCGCAAGGGCACTCCGTGCCAGCGCGAGCCGCTGCCCGGCAGGGACTACTGCCCGTCGCACAAGCACCTGGAGGAGCTCGAGGTGCTGGACGACGCGGAAGCCGCCGCGGTCGCCTAACGGCACAGGCACGCAACACCACATAAGGGCGTACCGGCGGCCGGCGCCAGCGGCCGCTAGGTTCGCCCGATGCCCACCGGCATCCCGGACGCGAAGCGGAGGAATGCCGGTGATGCCGGTCCCGGACGCGAAGCGGAGGAATGCCGGTGTTGTTAGGAGTGGACGTCGGAGGGACCTTCACCGACGCGGCGCTGCTCGACGGCGATCGGCTCCACACCGCCAAGGTCCCGACGACCCCCGGCGACCAGTCCGAGGGCGTGATGACCGCGATCGAGGCGGTCCTCGCCCGAGCCGAGGCGCCGGCCGGCGGGATCGAGTCGTTCACCCACGGGATGACGGTGGGGACCAACGCGCTCCTCGAGCGGCGGGGAGCGAAGACGGCGCTGATCGCGACCGAGGGCTTCGCCGACATGCTGGAGATCGGCCGCCAGAACCGGCCGAGCCTCTACCACCTCTGCCGGGCGCGGCCCGAGCCCCTCGTCCCTCCCGAGCTTCGGGTCGAGGCGCACGAGCGGATCGGCGCCGAGGGCGTCGTGACGGAGCTGACCGGGGAAGAAACGGAACGGCTGGTCGGCGCCGTCCGCGACTCGGGCGCCGAGTCCGTCGCGGTGTGCCTGCTCTTCTCCTTCGCGGACCCGGGACACGAGCAGAAGGTCGCCGAGGCGCTTCGCGAGGCTCTTCCCGAGGTCCACGTCTCGGTGTCGTCCGAGGTGCTCCCGGCCTTCCGCGAGTTCGAGCGCTGCTCGACGACCGCGATCGACGCCTATCTCTCCCCCTCCTCGGCTCCTACCTCGAGCGGCTCGGGGAGGCCTGCCGCGAGCGGGCCGTGCCGGAGCCCGTCGTGATGCGCTCCTCGGGAGGCACCGCCTCGGTCGAGGAGGCCTCGCGCGCGGGCGCATGGAGCGTCCTCTCGGGCCCGGCCGGCGGCGCCGTTGGTGCCGCGACGCTGGCCACGGCCGGAGAAGCCGGTGGCGACGCGATCGGCATCGACATGGGCGGGACGTCCTGCGACGTCTGCGTAGTCGAGGACGGCGAGGTGAGGCGCACCGACGCGCGAGAGATCGCGGGCCACCCGATCCAGCTGCCGATGGTCGACGTCCATACGGTCGGGGCGGGCGGCGGCTCGATCGCCTGGCGCGACCCCGGCGGCGCGCTGCGGGTCGGCCCACGCTCGGCAGGCGCTGAGCCCGGGCCCGCCTGCTACGGCAGGGGCGGAACGGAGCCGACGACGACCGACGCGAACCTGCTGCTCGGCTACCTGCCGCCGCGCTCCGCCCTCGCGGGCGGCGTGGAGCTCGACATCGATGCGGCGCGGCGGGCCGTGGCGGGGCTGGCCGACGACCTGGAGATGGATGAGCGCGAGGCCGCCGAGGGAATCATCCGCGTCGCCAACCAGGAGATGGTGCGGGCGCTGCGGGTGGTCACGGTCGAACGAGGGGTGGATCCCCGCGGCTTCACGCTCCTTCCCTTCGGCGGCGCCGGTCCCCTGCACGTCGCGGCCCTCGCCGAGGAGCTGGGCATCTCGCGGATCGCGTGCCCCCGCGCCAGCGGAGTCCTCTCGGCGGTCGGCCTGATCGCCGCCGGCCGCCGCAGCGACGTGACCCGCACCGTCCTGCTCCGCGGGGACGAGATCACCGCCGAGCGGGTGGCCCGGGAGGTGGGCCACCTCGCCGGCAGAGCTCGCGAGGGCCTCGACGGAGCCGAGATCGAGGTCGTCTACGAGCTTCGCTACGAGGGCCAGGCGTTCGAGCTGCCGGTGCCCGGCTCCTCCGAGCCGGACCCGGCCGAACTGAGAGCCGGGTTCGAGCGCGAGCACGAATCCCGCTACGGGTACTCCGATCCCGATTCCGGCCTCGAGCTCGTGAACATCAGGGTCGCCGCAGTCGTCCCGGGCCCGGCGCTCGACCCGCGCGCCGCCAGCGGCGACGACCTCGAGCGCGCCGCCCGCGAGATGGTCTTCACAGGCGAGGCCGTCGAAGCCGAGGCGATCAGGGGCGAGCCGCCCGAGGGGACCGAGGCGAAGGGGCCGTGCGTCTTCGAGCTGCCCGAGGCGACCCTGGTCCTGCCCCGCGGCTGGAGCGCGCGGGTGGACGCGGCGGGGACGATCGTCGCCGAGCGAGCCGGTGGCGAGGAGGCCGGGCCGTGAGCGTCGATCCCGTGACCCTCCAGGTGGCCGCGGGCGCCCTGCGCTCGGCGTGCGAGGAGATGGGCGCCGTGCTGATCCGCTCGGCCCACTCGCCCAACATCAAGGAGCGGCGCGACTGCTCGACCGCGATCTTCGACCCCCGCGGCGAGCTCGTGATGCAGGCCGAGCACATCCCCGTCCACCTCGGCTCGATGCCCGACGCGGTCGCGGCCGTTCTCGATCAGGACCAGGACCTGAACGAGGACTCCAGTGCGCTGTGGATCCTCAACGACCCCTACCGCGGCGGCACCCACCTGCCCGACATCACCCTCGTCTCTCCCGTCTTCCAGCACGAGGACGGCGGAGGGCCCGGTTCACGAATGCTCGGCTTCGCCGCCTGCCGCGCACACCACGCCGACATCGGCGGCGACACGCCCGGCGGGATGCCCGCGTTCTCGAAGCGCCTCGACGAGGAGGGCGTCGTCATCCCTCCCACCCGCGCCGACGACGAGACCCTCCGCGAGCTGGCGAAGCGGATGCGCAACCCGAGCCAGAGGCTCGCGGACCTGCGGGCACAGCGGGCCGCGAACCGCGTCGGCGCCGAGCGCCTGCGCGACCTCGCCGCCCGCGACGGCGCCGAGGCGCTGGCCGAGCGCATGGATGGGATCCTCGACTACGCCGAGCGCCGCACCCGGGCGGCGCTTGCCGAGTTGCCCGACGGCGAGGGCACGGCCGAGGACGCCCTCGAGGGCGCCGGAGGGCCGATCGCGGTCAAGGTCCGGGCGACGCTCCGCGGAGAGCATCTGGAGCTCGACTTCACCGGCAGCGATCCGCAGGTGGAGGGCAACCTCAACTGCCCGCTCTCGGTGACCAAGGCGGCGAGCTTCTTCGCGGTGCGGGTCGTGTGCGACCCCGACGCTCCCCCGTCCGCCGGCGCGTGGCGGCCGGTGACTGTCACGGCGCCTCAGGGGTGCGTGCTGAACGCCGAGTCCCCGGCCGCTGTCGCAGGCGGAAACGTCGAGACCTCCAGCCGCGTGGCGGACCTGGTCATCGACGCACTCGGCGCGTTCGCGCCCGTGCCCGCGGCCGGTCAGGGCACGATGAACAACGTCACGCTCGCCGGCGACGGCTGGACCTACTACGAGACGATCGGCGGCGGGCAGGGCGCGTGCCCGGATGCGCCGGGACCGAGCGCGGTCCACGTGGCGATGTCGAACACCCTCAACACCCCAGTCGAGGCGCTCGAGACCGAGCTGCCCGTGCGCGTGCGCGAGCTGTCCGTGCGCCGCGGCAGCGGCGGGACGGGCGAGCGCGCGGGAGGCGACGGGATCGTCCGCGAGGTCGAGGCCCTCGTCCCGATGCGCTACACGCTGATCGCCGAGAGGCGCCAGAGCGCTCCCCGCGGGCGCGAAGGGGGCGGCGACGGGGAGCCCGGGCGCGACTCGATCGACGGCGAGCCGATTCCGGGCAAGGCACAGGGCGAGCTGGCGCCTGGGGCGCGGCTGCGCGTCGAAACGCCGGGCGGAGGCGCCCACGGAGCGGGCTGAAACTCCGACTGGCCGATCAGCCAGAGCAGAAACGGCATCGGAATGGGCTTTGACGTGCTTAGAACTAAGGGCCTGAGCTTGTGACAATCAGCCACAAGGGTTGACGCAACCCTTAACGCACCACTAAGATGCCGCTCTCACAGGGGCCCCGGTGTCCCACGCATCCCGCCCCCGTCCACACACGAACCGAACCGAAGGAAGCCTTTCCACATGCCGATTGCTTTGAAGGAGTGGGCCGTCAACGTGCGAGCGCTCGCCGAGGGTGAGCAGCTCGTGGCCATGCGCAAGGGGGGAATCCGCGAGGAGGACAAGCATTTCGAGCTCGATCACGAGCAGTTCTTCCTCTATCCGACCTTCGACCACCAGCGCAACGACCTGGTCCGCGAGTCGCACCACCCGGAGCTCCGGCGTGCCCTCGAGGAGGGCGTCTGGCCCGACGTGGAGCCGCCCCCGCGGGCGCTCCTCCAGGACGGCGGCATCCCCCAGCCCGAGCGCGTGCGAATCCGCGCCTGGGCCGAGGTAGCCGACCACTTCGAGACCGACGACCCGCGCCTGGTCGAGTCCCTCTCCCCCTTCCACGTGTGGACCTCGGACTACGCCCAGAAGCGCCTGCGCTGGAAGCGGACACACCCGCTCCACGTGCTGCTGCTCCGGGTCCACCGGATCCCGCGCCCGGTCACCGTCCGGGTCAAGGACGAGTACCACGGCTGCCGCTCGTGGGTCGAGATCGACCGCGACCTCTCCTTCGAGGGCACCCCGGTGATGGCGGACGAGGAATTCGTCCGCGCCGGCGGCACGATCAGCGACATCTGCCGCGGCGAGCCGGTCCCGGCCTAGCTCTTCGCCAGCAGATCGACCGCAAACTCCGCCGCCGGGCCGCTGAACTGGTCGTGCTTGCTGAGCATCGCGTGCTTGCCGCCCTCGACGCTCAGGTACCGAACCTGCGTGCGCCGGGCGAGCCGCTGGGCGAGCGCCGCCGAGCGCTGGGGGCTGGCGATGCGGTCGCGCGTTCCGTGCACGATCAGGATCTCCTGGCCCGAGAGGCCCGCGGGGACGTCGTCCGGGTAGACCCAGGGAGCCAGCGCGACCGCTCCGGCAACTCCCGGATGCGTCACCGAGAGGATCGCGGCGCGGCCCCCCGAGCGAGTGGCCGATCAGGCACGTCGGCCGGGGGCCGCCTGGGCGCCCCGCCAGCTCGTCGAGCGCCCAGTGAACGTCGTCGACCGGGGTGTGGGTCGCATCCCAGCCGCGGTAGGAGTTCAGGAGGCGCACTACCTGGATGCGCCCACGACCCGCCTTCGCCACCCGCTTCGCGATCGGGATCATTCGCAGGACCGAGAGCTGCGTCGGGCTCACCATCATCCGGTCGCGGCGCCGTGCGCCGCCGTGGAGCACGAGCACGGTCCCGACTGGGTCGTCGGGGATGGCGACGTCGATCAGGCGTGGCTGGCGCTCCATCAGAGAGGCTTACCCACGCATTCGGTATCCCAGCCGTAGGCGAGGGCAGGGGTAGCCTGGACCCATCGCCTGGGTAGAGACAGAGTCGCTCAGCTTCACCGCTAGGCACGACGATGCGGACACCAGCTGCGCGCAGCGGATCCTCGACAACCTCGAGGAGCTGCGGCTGCGCCTGGAGGAGCGCTTCGACGAGGCGCCCGGAGACGTCACGGTCGTCGTCCACGACAACCCCGCCTGGCTGTCGGCCGCCCACCCCCTGCTCCCGCCCGTGCGCTGGTCCGCCGCGCCCGCCGCCCGCCGCTACGTCGCGGGCTGGCCGATGGAGGGCGAGATCCACGTCCTGAGCGACGAGTGGATGGAGCGCCGCGCGGGTGGCGAGGACTCGGCGAACGCCCTGCTGGGGACGGCCGAGCGCATGTACTGCCAGCTGACCCTCGCCGCGAACAACGAGCGGGTGCCACCGATGTGGACGCCCCGCCGCGCGATCACCTACTTCGGCTGGGCCTGGCTGATCGAAGGCGCCGCCCAGTACTTCGCGGGCCAGGTCTCGCTGTTCCGCCCCGCGGTGATCACGCGCCTGCGCGAGGGCACAAAGCCCCAGTTCCCGCCCACCCGCCGGGACGCGATCCTGCTCGGCGGCACGGTCTTCGACCTGCTCGACCGCCACGCCGGCCCCGAGGCGTGCACGATCCTCGCCTCCCGGCTGCGCAAGGAGGGCGCCATCGCCAACCTCGAGCTGGCCTTCGACGCGCACGCCCGCGAGATCGAGAAGGCCTGGCGCCACCACCTCGACGACATCCTCTACCCCGCCGCAGCCACTCCGGGCGCCGACCCGCTTCAGGACACCGGCGAGCGGCCCTCGCCTCTCGAGGACGACAAGCCCGCGCCCGCGTTGCGCAAGCGCGTCACCCCCGAGCCGGAGGTGGACCTGCACGACCTGTCGCTCGAAGCCCCCGCGGCCGGTCCGGTCGCCGACTTCGACGCCGAGTTCGAGGACCCGTTCGCCGGCGAGCCTCGGATCAGGAGGGGAGCGGGACTGCGCTCGCCGACCCGCGAAGACCTGCCGCCCGCCCCCGACCTGGACTTCGGCCCCGCGCCAGAGTTCGGCTTCGAGGGCTCAGGCACCCGCGTCGAGCAGGGCGACGATGAGGAACGCGATGGCGACGGCGAGCAGGACCCCGATCGCGAGCCGGGCGGGCGACCCGATCCCGGGGAGTGAGCCGGGCTCGACCTCGGCCGTGAGCATCTCGGCGTCGGAGAGCACCCTCCGCGCCTCCTCGTAGCCGGCCTGCGGCACCATCACGTCGCGCGGCCCCGCGGCCAGCATGTCCGGCACGTCGAAGCCCCGGGTCCGCCGCAGGATCGAGGGGATCCCGTAGTCGAGCAGCACGTTCTGGATCAGCTCGGAGTCGGCCTGGTTCCGGCCGCCCGTGACCTTGACGAGCTCGCCTTGCGCGAATTGCGGGCGGACCTTGCGGGCCTTCGCGTGGGCGTCGTCGCGCGCGGGCTCCTCGCGCTCACCCGGGTGGACGAGGGGCATGTCGCAGGCGGTGCAGAAGCGCTCGTCGAGGCCGTGTTCGAGGCCGCAGCGAGGGCAGACCAGGCTCACCCGACGCTGATCTCCGATTCGGATACCTCGCCGTCGACGATGCTGAAGCCGCGCAGCGGCTCCTCGCCGTCCTTGAGAGACGAGATCAGGTACATCGCGTCGGGGTAGGTGGCCAGGTTGATGTCCGTCTGGGACGGGTAGGCCGGGCTCTTCGTGTGGGAGTGGTAGATCGCCGCGAGATCCTCCCCCTTCTCGTCCATCTCCATCATGATCCGGAACTGGTCCTGGGGATCGAGGTTGTAGCGGAGGGGACTGCCCTCGGCGTTCGAGGCCGGGTAGTAGGTGACGGCCGACCCGTCCTTGGCCCCGACCAGCCCGCAGCACTCGTTCGGCACCTCGGCGCGGGCGTGGTCGAGCATCTCGTCGTAGATCTTCTGGGGGATCTTCACGGGGCGACGAGGCTACCGGCCGTCAGTACCAGTGGACCCCGGGCCGCCGGGGCGGCTCGCTGAGGTCGCCGGCCTCGGTCCCGATCAGGTCAGGGTCTTCCCTCCCGCGCTCCCAGAGCAGGTCGTCGAGCAGCGGCGGCGGAATTTCGGCGAGCTCCGCCACCTCGCGAAACGCGTCGCGGGTCGCCGAGCGGACCCGTTCGACGTCATCCGAGGGCTCGACCAGCCCGGAGCGCAGGGCGAGCCGCATCAGGACGCTGTCGGCGCTCACCTCCCAGCTCGAGGGATCGACCACCGCTAGCCAGCCGCGTCGCTCCCAGATCTTCGCGATCAGAAAGCTCTTCTTGCGCAGGGGGTCGGCGAACGCCTCGATCGCCGCGAGGCGCTCGAGCAACCCGCCCGGCCCGTCGAGGAGGCCCTCCGAGGCGGCGATCAGCTCCTCGGCCGAGCCGCCGTAGTCCTCGAGCAGCACCTCGGCGGCATCGCGCCAGAGCCGGGCCCGCTCGCCCGGGTTCGACACCACGTCGCCCTCGACCGTGAGGATGGCCGCGACCTCCCGCTCGCCGACCGCGGCCAGCTGCTCGGCCGAGAGCAGGCCGGGCCGCCTGCGCTCGAACGCGAGCGCCTGCGCCCAGATCAGCGCGCTGCCCTCGAAGGGGCCCTCTCCCTCGACCCGGTGCGGGCGGTCGTAGCCGCTCGAGTTGTCGATCGCGGCCAGGAAGAGCGCCGCGTCGGGCGTCGGGACCTCCGCGAAGTCAGGCGGGCGGTAGCCGGCTACGAGCTCGCGCACCCGCGCGGCCACGCGCTCGGGCCTACCACCAGACGGTGGAATCGATCCCCTCGAGCTCGTCGATCGGCTTCGTGTAGACGCCCGAGGACAGGTACTTCCAGCCGTCGTCGGGGACAAGGAAGACGACGTTGCCCGGCATCCCGGCTTCGGCGAGCTCGCCGGCGATCCGGTCGGCGACATAGGCGATCGCGCCCGCCGAGACGCCCGCGAACAGGCCCTCCTCCTCGAGCATCTTCTTCGTCCAGATGATCGCGTCGAGGTTGGAGACCATGATCTTCCGGTCGAGAATCGAGAGGTCGATGATCGGCGGGATGAAGCCGTCGTCCAGCGAGCGCAGGCCCGAGACGAGCTCGCCCTGCATCGGCTCGGCCGCGACGATCTTCGTCTCCGGGTTCTCCTCCTTGAAGCGCCGGCCGTTCCCCATCAGGGTCCCGCCGGTGCCGAGGCCGCCGACGAAGGCGGTCACCTCGTCCAGCTCGTCGAGGATCTCGGGGGCCGTCCCGTGGTAGTGCGCGAGCGGGTTCGCCTCGTTGCCGTACTGGTAGGGCATGTAGTACGAGGAGTCGCCCTCGGCCATCTCGAGCGCCATCTCGACCGAGCCGTTCGAGCCCTTCTCGCCCTCGGAGTAGGCGATCTCGGCTCCGTACATCCGAAGCAGCTGAGTTCGCTCCTCGGTGACGTTGTCGGGCATGACGACCTTCAGCGGGTAGCCCTTGCGGCGGCAGATCATCGCGAGGGAGATGCCCGTGTTGCCCGAGGTGGGCTCCAGGATCGTCTGGCCCGGCTCGATGGCACTGCGGGCCTCGGCGTCCTCGATCATCGACTTGGCGACGCGGTCCTTGACGGACCCCGTCGGGTTGTGCCCCTCGAGCTTCGCCCAGAGGCGGACATCGGGGCTCGGCGCGAGACGAGGCAGCTCCACGAGCGGCGTGTTGCCGATCGACTCGAGAACGTTCTCGAAGCGCCCCCCGCAGGGCTTGTTCAGCAGTGGCTCATCGAGCATTACTTCAGAAAGTGTAGTGAGGTGACGGTTCCGCCGCAGCGTTTCGGGGGATATCTTGCCTCGACACTGGTGTCCGTTCACGAGTGAACTACGAAAGGGAAGTGATTTCGAAAATGAACAAGCGCCTAATGGCCATGCTGGCCGTGCTCGTCCTAGCGCTCTCCGCAGGTTTCGCCGCAGGATGCGGCGACGATGATGATGACGGCGGAGACAGCACCACCGCCAGCGGCAGTGGCGACCTCGGAACGATCACCGAGGGTCAGCTGCTCGTCGGAACCGACACCCCGTTCCCCCCGTTCGAGATCGGGCAGCCGCCTGACATCTCGGGCTACGACATCGAGGTGATGAACGCGATCGGCGAGCAGATCGGCCTCGAGGTGACCTATCAGGACACCGGGTTCGACACGATCTTCCGCGACACAGCGAACGGCCAGTTCGACACCGCCGCGGCTGCTTCGACGATCACGCCGGAGCGTCAGGCGAAGGTGAACTTCACTGACCCGTACTACGAGGCACAGCAGGCCCTGCTCGTGCCCGAGGGCTCCGACATCGCGACGACGGCCGACCTCGGCGGAGTGATCGTCGGCGCGCAGGACGGAACCACTGGTGAGACGTTCGCCAATGACGAGACAGATGCAGCCGAGGTCCGCGGGTTCCCCGAGGGCCCCGACGCTGTCGCGGCTCTGTCCACCGGCCAGGTCGAGGCGGTCATCATCGACCAGCCCGTCGCCGTTGACGCGGTCGAGAAGACCGGCGGCGTCGAGATCGTCGAGGAAATCCCGACGAACGAGCTCTACGGCTTCGCCGTTGCGCTCGACAACACGGCGCTCCTGGAAGCGATGAACGAGGCGCTCAAGACGATCAAGGACGACGGCACGCTGGACGAGCTGTACCAGCAGTACTTCAACACGGCGCCCCCGGCGTCCGTGCTTGACGGTACGACGCAGCCGGCCGCCGGCTAGATCGAGCCAGACCGATGCTGGGAAGAGGGCGCCTTTCGGGGCGCCCTCTTCCGTTTCGCTCTTGCGCGCGGCCGGTCAATGACTAGCCTCCCCCGCGCATGGATTTCATCTTCGAGTACTACTTCGACTTCAACCTCATGGGGGACGAGTTCGGCCGAGTTCTCGACGGCTTCTGGCTCACCCTGAAGCTCTCGATCGTCAGCGGGGTCCTGTCGCTGATCTGGGGCCTGATCCTGGCGGTTCTGCGACAGCTGCCCGGCAGGGCGCTCGCACCCGTGCGCTGGGTGACGATCGGCTACATCGACGCATTCCGCGGTATTCCGCTGCTGCTGGTGCTGCTCCTGGTCTCGGGATTCCTGAGCGCCGCCCAGGCCGACGGCACGATTCCCCGGGAGATCGGCCTGCCGGACTGGTTCGGCCAGTCGACGTTCTTCTGGTGGGGCGTGATGTCCCTGACCATCACCTACGGCGCCTACATGGCCGAGGTCTACCGCGCCGGAATCGAGGCCGTCCCCTCCGGGCAGATGGAGGCGGCGCGCTCGCTCGGCATGAGCCACGGCCAGTCGATGCGCCACATCATCGTCCCGCAGGCCATCAGCAAGGTCATACCGCCTCTGCTCAACGACTTCATCGCGCTGATGAAGGACACCTCGCTCGTCGGCATTCTCGGCGCCCTCGAGGTGGTCCAGGTGGGCAGCGACATCCAGACGGAGTTCTTCAACGGCTCTGCGCTCGTGCTCGGCGCCGTCATGTTCCTCGTCGTGACGATCCCGCTCGCGCGTCTGGTCGACGTCCTGATCGCCCGCCAGCAGAGGCGCACCTCGCGCACGGGAGGCAACGGCAGCGCCACCGCTGAGCCCGCACCCGGGGGCGCGGCCGGGACCGGACAGGTAGGAGGTCCCGTCTGATGGCGGACGATCCGATCATCAAGCTCGACGGGGTCGAGAAGAGCTTCGGCGACCTGCACGTCCTGAAGGGAGTCGACCTCGAGGTCGGCAAGGGCGACGTCGTCTGCGTCCTCGGCCCGAGCGGATCCGGAAAGAGCACGCTGCTGCGGTGCATCAACCTGCTCGAGCCCCCCGAGAAGGGCGCGATCCTGCTCGCCGGCCGCGACATCTGCAAGGGCGACAACGCACCCGCGGGCGAGAAGGGATGGGAACTCGACTACGTACGGCAGCGCGTCGGCATGGTCTTCCAGCAGTTCAACCTCTTCCCCAACATGTCCGCGCTCGGGAACGTCACCATCGCCCAGCAGACCGTTCTCGACCGGAGCAAGGCCGAAGCGGCTGAGAAGGGGACCGCCCTTCTGCAGCGCGTCGGCCTGGGCGACAAGGTGAACGAGTACCCCAATCGTCTCTCGGGCGGTCAGCAGCAGCGCGTCGCAATCGCGAGAGCGCTCGCAATGGACCCCAGCATCATGCTCTTCGACGAGGTCACGAGCGCCCTCGACCCCGAGCTCGTCAAGGAGGTCCTGGACGAGATGCGCCGCCTCGCCTCGGAGGGCATGACGATGATCGTCGTCACCCACGAGATCGGCTTCGCCCGCGAGGTCGCCGACCAGGTGGTGTTCATGGACGACGGCCTCATCGTCGAGCAGGGCAAACCGAAGGACGTGCTCGACAAGCCCCGCGAGGAGCGCACGAAGAAGTTCCTCGGACTCGTGCTGGAGCACTAGCGCCAGGTGGACGACAAGGTCAATCTGGCCGAGAAGATCGAGCTCCTCGACGCGCCGTACAAGCCGGGCATCGTCGGCTACATGAACGACTACAAGCTGATCGTCGTGAAGGTGAAGGGCGAGTTCGTCTGGCACAAGCACGACGACACCGACGACTTCTTCCTCGTCCTCAAGGGCCGGATGACGATCCAGCTCCGGGATCGCGACGTCGAGCTGGGCGAGGGCGACATGTACGTCGTCCCCCGCGGCGTCGAGCACTGCCCGAAGGCCGACGAGGAGGCGCACGTCCTCCTGATCGAGCCGAAGGACACCGTGAACACGGGCGACGCGGGCGGCGAGAAGACCGCCGAGCCGGTCGAGCTCTAGCGGGCGCCGCCGGCCATCGCCGGAAGGATCACGACCGTGTCGTTCTCGGCGGCGCTGGTGTCGAGACCGTTCAGCACGCGCACGTCCTCGTCGTTCAGGTAGACGTTGACGTAGCGGTTCAGGTCGCCCTCGGGGCCGAAGAGCTGCTCCTTCGTGTCGGGGTGCGCGTCGACGAAAGCCGTCAGCGCCTCGCCGACGGTGGAGCCGTCAACGGTGACCTCAGCCTGGTCGCCCGCCTTGGGGCGCAGGACCGGTGGGACCTTGATCGTCGGCATCGGCCAGAACCTAGCGGCTCTTGCCTACTGGCAGAAGAGCTCGTAGTCGGGGAAGCGGCCCATCTCGGACTCCGGGATCTCCGGCGCGTCCGGCCCGCAGATCGGGCAGTTGGGATCCCGGCGGACCTTGAGCTCGGTGAAGCGGGTGCCGAGCGAGTCGTAGAGCATCAGGCGGCCGACGAGCGGCTCGCCGATGCCGGCGACCAGCTTGATCACCTCGTTCGCCTGGAGCAGGCCCATGACACCGGCCATCACGCCGAGCACGCCGTTGGCACCGCAGCTCGGAGCCAGCTCCGCGGGAGGCGGCGTCGGGTAGAGGCAGCGGTAGCAGGGCCCCTCGAACGGGATGAAGGTCGAGATCTGGCCCTCGAAGGCGAGGATCGAGGCCGAGACGACGGGAATCTTGAGGCGCACCGACGCGTCGTTCAGCAGGTAGCGCGTGGGGAAGTTGTCGGCGCCGTCGACGACGATGTCGTAGTCCTTGATGATGTCGATGATGTTCCCGGCGTCCAGGCGGAGACGATGCTCGATCACCTCGACGTCGGGGTTCAGGCCGTTGATCGTGACCTTGGCCGACTCGGTCTTGGGGACGCCGACGCGGTCGGTCGAGTGGATCACCTGGCGCTGCAGGTTCGACTCGTCGACGACGTCGTCGTCGACCAGGCCGAGCGTGCCGATCCCCGCCGCCGCGAGGTAGAGCGCGGTCGGGGAGCCGAGCCCGCCGGCGCCCAGCAGCAGCACCTTGGCGTTCAGAAGCTTGATCTGGCCCTCGACGCCGACCT
The DNA here is from genome assembly GCA_963839875.1 of uncultured Solirubrobacterales bacterium. Lineage (GTDB taxonomy): Bacteria > Actinomycetota > Thermoleophilia > Solirubrobacterales > 70-9 > CAVUAT01. Next base: position 79,529 of record CAWIWP010000003.1, on the reverse strand, counting down.
CGGGCAGAAGCGTGTGGCGCGAGTAGCGCTCGCGCTGCTCGGCCGTCATGCCCTCGGCCTCGGCGACCGGAAGGCCCTTCTCCTGCCACTCGACGATGCCGCCGCTGACGTCGACGGCGTTCTCATAGCCGAGGCCCTCGAGCTGGTGGACGGCGCGCGCGGAGCGGTTGCCGGAGCGGCAGTAGACGATCAGGCGCTGGGAGGTGTCGGGAGCGACCTCGTCGATGCGCTCGGCGACCTCGGCGGGCGGGACCAGGGTCGCGCCCTCGACGTGGGCCTCCGCGTATTCGTGGGGCTCGCGGGTGTCGAGCAGGACGAAGTCCCCACCGGCCTTGATCTCCTCATAGGCCTCCTCGGGGGTCAGGCGGTCGATCTTCGCCTGGATGTCCTCGATCTTGAGCGTTCCGGCTTCCATCAGTCGTCGGCCTCCTCGGTCTCTTCCTCGTCGGCCGTGATCTCGCCTTCGATCGGCAGCCCGAGGTCGTTCCAGAGTGTGATTCCCCCGATCAGCGATCGCACTCCCTCGGTGCCGTGCTCGTTGGTCAGAGCGTCCGTCGCGCGGGCGGAGCGGTTGCCGCTGTTGCAGTAGAGCAGCGCCGGCTTGCCGCCGGTCGCCTCGGTGAAAGCTGCGGCGAACTCCTCGGAATGGCTGTCTGAGCCGTTCTCGCCGACCGGGAGATTGACCGCGCCCGCGATGTGTCCGGCCTCGTAGCGGTCGGTGTCGCGGGTATCGACGACCACGACCTCGTCGCCGGTGATATCGCCCTGGGCGTCAGGCGGCAGCACCTCCTCGATCCGGCTCTTCACCAGCTCGAGCGGCGGGGGGACGTCCTTGCGGGGCATATCGGTCACGGTCACTGATTCTCCCAAATCCTGATCGGGTATCGGTACTTCAGAAACTATAGCGTCAGGCAGGCGAAGGGCCCGGTCGCCCGGGCCCTTCGGTGGTGCCGGTCAGCGACCGGCGTTACGCGATGGTCGGCCGCATCTGGCGCAGCCGGCGCACGCGCTCCTCGATCGGCGGGTGCGTCGAGAACAGCTTCGAGAACCCGCCGCCCGAGAACGGCTTGACGATGTAGAGCGGCTCGGCCGCCTCGTTCACCTTCATCGGGGTCGCCGCGGCCCCCTCCTGCAGACGGAGAAGGGCGCTTGCCAGGGACTCCGGGTTGCCGGAGATCTCGGCACCCGTCGCATCCGCCGAGTACTCGCGCTGGCGCGAGACGGCGAGCTGGATGAGCGTCGCCGAGATCGGCGCCAGGATGATCATCCCGATGCTGGCGATGAGCCCGAGGGGCGAATCGTTGTCTCCGAACCACATGAACATGTACGCGATGTAGGTGATCGCCATTCCGATCGACGACGCGATCGTGGTGGTCAGCATGTCGCGGTTCCGGATGTGCGCCAGCTCGTGGGCCAGCACGCCGCGGACCTCGTCCTCGCTCAGGCTCTGCAGGAGCCCCTGCGTGACGGCGACAGCGGACTTCTTGGGGCTGCGGCCGGTCGCGAACGCGTTCGGCTGGGCCTGCGGGATGATGTGCAGCGTCGGCATCGGAAGGCCGGCGCGGGTCGTCAGCTCACGCACCATCTGGTAGAGGCGCGGGGCCTCCTCCTCGGTGACCGGCTTCGCTCCGCTCGCCTTCAGCGCGATCTTGTCGCTGAAGAAGAACTGGACCAGGTTGAACAGGAGCGCGAAGCCGAGGAAGAGCGTCGCGGTCTGGATTCCGCCGATCGCGTATCCGATAGCGACCAGGACGGCTCCCAGGGTCGCCATCAGGGCGCCGGTGCGAATCGCGGCGCCGAGGTTGGACTTGCGGGTGGTGGTCATGCGATCTCCTTTTGGAGTTGAAGTTCACGACGCAGGATAGAGAGGTGCCTCAACCGGCGATAAGCATCAGTATCGTTTTCATATGGTCACGGACTGTTACTGTCCTGATAGTGACTACGACGAGAGGCCGGAGCGAGAGACAGCAGTGGACCCCCGACCTCGCGGTGCTGGCCACCCGGCTCGCCGCGTCGACCCAGCAGGAGCTGTTCGACCTCCTGCACGAGCGAGGGCACAAGGGCCTCCGGATGCGGCACGGCGCGGTGCTCGCGTTCCTGGACGAGGACGGCGTCCGCGCCACCGAGCTCGCCCGGCTCGCGGGGCTCCACAAGCAGGTCGTCGGGCGGCTGGTGGACGAGCTCGAGGACCTGGGGTCGGTGAAGCGCCAGGCCGACCCGGCCGACCGCCGGGCGAAGCTCGTCGTGCCGACGGAGAAGGGGCTGCGCCAGATCCGCGACGCCGACGAGATCGTCGCGGAGATCGAGCAGCAGGCACGCCCAGGCGGTGGGGCGGCGCGCGTACGCCGAGTTCCGGGACGCGATGCGCGACGTGGTCCAGAACTCGAGGCCAATCCGAGTAACTCGGTAGGATTTGGTCGATGCTGTTCTCCACGCGAGCCGAGTACGGAGTCCGCCTGATGGTGGAGCTCGGTCGCCAGTCCGGTGACCGTCCCGTCTCGCTGAGCGCCGTGGCCGAGGGCGAGAACCTCCCCCTCGCGTATCTGGAGCACCTGGTCGCCAAGCTGCGAAAGGCCGGCCTGGTGGAGAGCCAGCGCGGCGCCCACGGCGGCTACCGGCTGGCCCGTCCCGCCGAGGAGATCGACATGCAGGAGGTGGTCGTCGCCCTCGAAGGCGCGATCGCGCCGATGGAGTGCTTCCACCCCTCACCCGAGGGCAAGGTGTCGTGTTCGCACGAGACCGACGGGGACCACGCCTGCGCGACGAAGCTGCTCTGGACCCGAGTCCACGGCGGCGTCTCCAAAGCGCTCTCCGGAACCACCCTGGCCGACCTGGTCGAGTTCGCGGAGAGCTCCGCGCCCGCCACCAGCAAGGCCGCCGGCAAGAAGGCCGTTTCCGTCGCCCTCTGAGCCGGACACCGAAACCTTGAAACCACCCATAGGAGCCCGAATTGGCTGAGCTTGAGATCCGCAACCTGCACGTCCGCGTCGACGAGAAGGAGATCCTGAAGGGCCTCGACCTCGAGGTCGAGAAGGGCCGCATCCATGCCCTGATGGGCCCGAACGGGTCGGGCAAGTCCACGCTCGCGAACGCGATCATGGGCCACCCCGCGCTCGAGGTGACGGAGGGGACGATCACCTTCAAGGGAGAGGACGTCACGGAGGCCGACCCGGACGAGCGCTCCCGCATGGGTCTCTTCATGGCCTTCCAGTACCCGGTCGCGATCCCCGGCGTCACCGTCGCCAAGTACCTGCGGATGGCGATCAACGCCCACCGCGAGGAGCGTGGCGAGGACCCCGTGAAGCTGAAGGACTTCCGGAAGATGACCGAGGAGGCGATGGAGCTCACCAACATCCCCAAGGAGTTCTCCTCGCGATACCTGAACGACGGCTTCTCGGGCGGCGAGAAGAAGCGGATGGAGGTGCTGCAGCTCGCGCTGCTGCGCCCGGAGATGGCGGTCCTCGACGAAACCGACTCGGGCCTCGACATCGACGCCCTGAAGGTGGTCGCGGAGGGAGTCAACCGCTACGCCGGCCCCGACATGGGCGTCCTCATCATCACCCACTACCAGCGGATCCTGCACCTGATCAAGCCCGACGCGGTCCACGTCCTCTACGGCGGGCGAATCGTCAAGGAGGGCGGCCCGGAACTGGTCGACCAGCTCGAGGAGAAGGGCTACGGCTGGATCATCGACGAGGTCGAAGGGGCCTCGGCGCCCGCGTAGGCGCCCCGGGATGGAGCCGACGGCCACCACACCGACCGTGCTCCCCCGCTCGCTGGAGGAGATCCGCGCGGAGTTCCCGATTCTCGCCCGCGAGGTCGGGGGCTCCCCGATCGCCTATCTGGACAACGGTGCGACGTCGCAGAAGCCGCTCGCGGTGCTCGACGAGCTCGACCGCTTCTGGCGCGAGCACAACGCCAACGTGCACCGCGGGGTCCACACCCTCTCCGAGGAGGCGACCGGGCTCTACGAGGGCGCGCGCGAGACGGTCGCGTCCCACATCGGTGCCGAGGCGGGAGAGGTCGTCTTCACCCGCAACGCGACCGAGGCGATCAACCTCGTCGCCCACTCGTGGGGGCGAACCAACGTCGGCGAGGGCGACCTGATCCTGCTGACCGAGATGGAGCACCACTCGAACATCGTCCCCTGGTACCTGCTGGCCGAGGCCGTCGGGGCCGAGCTCGAGTTCGCGCCGGTCGACGACGAGGGCCGGCTCGACATGGACGCGCTGGCGAAGCTGCTCGAACGCGGGCCCGAAGGTCGTCGGAGTCGCGCACGTCTCGAACGTGCTCGGGACCGTCAACCCGATCGCGGAGATCGCCCGCATGGCCCACGACGCCGGCGCCGTGCGTCGCAGTCGACGGGGCCCAGGCCACGCCCAAGCTGAAGCTGGACATGTCGGAGCTCGGCGCGGACTTCTACGCCTTCACCGGCCACAAGGCATACGGGCCGACGGGGATCGGCGCCCTGTTCGGCCGCCGCGAGCTGCTCGAGGCGATGCCGCCCTTCATCGGCGGCGGCTCGATGATCAAGAAGGTCGGCCGCGAGAAGATCACCTGGGCCGCACCCGCCGACCCGCTTCGAGGGCGGCACCCCGCCGATCGCCGAGGCGGTCGGCCTCGGCGCTGCGATTCGCTGGATCGACGCGCTCGGGCTCGACGCGATCCACGCCGCCGAGGTCGAGCTGACGGCCTACGCGATCGACCGGCTCGGCGAGGTCGACGGCCTCACGCTCTTCGGCCCGCCCGCCGGCGATGACCGCGGCGGAATCTTCTCGTTCGACCTCGACGGGGTCCACGGCCACGACGTCGCCGAGATCCTCGACCGCCACGGCGTCGCCGTCCGCGCCGGCCACCACTGCGCCCAGATCCTGATGGAGCGCCTCGGCGTCGCGGCCACGACCCGGGCCAGCATCGCCGTCTACAACACCCGCGACGAGGTCGACCGCCTCGTCACCGGCCTCGAGGAGCGTCAAGCGATCTTCGCGGACTAGAGAACGGATCCTCAATGGACGAGCTCTACCGCGACCAGATCCTCGAGCACTACAAGCGGCCGCGCAACTTCGGCCGGCTCGACGACTTCGACCTCGAGTCCGAGGACAACAACCCGCTTCTGCGGCGACGAGCAGCACGTGTTCATCAAGCTCGACGGCGACGACAAGGTCGCCGAGATCTCCTTCGAGGGCCAGGGCTGCGCGATCTCGACAGCCGCCACCTCGCTGCTCACCGACGAGCTCGTCGGCAGGACACGCGACGAGCTCCTGACCCTGCCCAAGGAGTACGTCCTCGAGCTGCTCGGGATCGACATCTCCGCCACTCGGATGAAGTGCGCCCTGCTGGGCCTCAAGGTCGTCAAGAGCGCCAGCCTCGGCAAGGTGGCCGACTGGGAGGACGAGGGCGAGCAGGGCGACCCGGCCGAAGCCGGAGCGCTCTAGCCGCGCGGGACTACTTCTTGCCTGCGACCCGCTTCGAGGGCGAGGTCGCGCTGAGGCAGTTGAATCCGATCGAGAAGCCGGGGGTCACCTTGGCCGAGACGACCGCGCCGGGATTCAGGTTGTCCACCTTCGCCTCCCAGCGGCCGGCGGAGTCGGCCTGGTCCCTGTCGAGCTCGCCGCCCTTTCCCGCCGGCGCCCGCGTAGAGCTTGACGGTGCGCTTGGCCGACGCACGAGGGCTCCGGGCTCGCCACGCGGCCGGAGACCTTGCCGTCCTTGGCGGAGGTGATGGTCACGCTGCTCGTGGCGTCGGAAACCGGAGGCGCGAAGGCGACCTGCGCGGCCGGGCCCAGCGCGACGGCTGCGAGGACCGCTGCGACTGGAGGCAAGCTTCGTCATGGGAGAGCGCTGCGCCATGCGCAAACCATAGAGCCGATCCACCCCCATCGCTAGACTGAAAATCCGACTCGATAGCTAGGAATACATCAGTGAGCAACGCATGACTGAGAGCACGAGCGAGAAGATCGACGTCTGCCCCGCCGGTGAGCTGCCGGAGGGCGCGATGAAGCTGGTCGACGCCGAGACCCGGACGGGCCCCGTCAAGATCGGCGTCTTCAACTGCGGCGGCACCCTCTACGCGATCGAGGACCGCTGCTCGCACGACGACGGGCCGCTCGCCGAGGGTGAGTTCGACGCCGTCGGCCTGTACCGTTGAGTGCCCCCGCCACGGATCGCTCTTCGATCTGACGTCGGGCCGCCCCAAGACACTTCCCGCCTACCAGCCGGTGCGCACCTACCCCGTCACCATCGAGGACGACACCATCAAGCTGGAGGTCTCGTGAACAAGCCGACCCGACACAGCAACCGCACCCGCCCGCCTCCGCCAAGGAGTTCACCGACGAGGAGCGCGCGCTCGAGGGGCTCAACGCCGACTACACGGAGAAGTTCGGCTTCCACGACTCCGAGGAGGGCTACGCCTACAAGGCGCCCAAGGGCCTCAGCCGCGAGGTCGTCGAGTCGATCTCCGAGTACAAGAACGAGCCCGCAGTGGATGCTCGACTTCCGCCTCAAGGCCTACGACCACTTCGAGTCCCGCCCGACCCCGCAGTGGGGCGGCGACCTGGACCAGATCGACTGGAACGACATCCACTACTTCGTCCGCGCCTCCGAGAAGAACAGCCGCGACTGGTCCGAGGTCCCCGAGGACATCAAGAACACCTTCGACCGCCTGGGCATCCCCGAGGCCGAGCGCAAGTTCCTGTCCGGCGTCGGCGCGCAGTACGAGTCCGAGGTCGTCTACCACCAGGTGAACGAGAAGCTCGAGGCCCAGGGCGTGATCTTCACCGACATGGACACCGCCCTTCGCGAGCACGAGGACCTGGTCCGCGAGTACTGGGCGACGATCATCCCGCCCAACGACAACAAGCTCGCGGCGCTGAACTCCGCGGTCTGGTCGGGCGGCTCGTTCGTCTACGTCCCCGCCGGCGTCAAGGTCGACATGCCGCTCCAGGCCTACTTCCGGATCAACACCGAGAACATGGGCCAGTTCGAGCGGACGCTGATCATCGCCGAGGAGGGCTCGGACGTCCACTACATCGAGGGCTGCACCGCGCCGACCTACTCGTCGGACTCGCTGCACTCCGCGGTCGTCGAGATCGTCGCCAAGAAGAGCGCGAGGGTCCGCTACACGACGGTCCAGAACTGGTCGCAGAACGTCTTCAACCTCGTCACCAAGCGCGCCGTCGCCCACGAGGACGCGACGATGGAGTGGGTCGACTGCAACCTCGGCTCGAAGCTGACCATGAAGTACCCGAGCATCTACCTGCTCGGCGAGCGCGCCCACGGCGAGATCCTCTCGATCGCGTTCGCCGGCGCGGGCCAGCACCAGGACGCCGGCGGCAAGATCATCCACGCCGCGCCGAAGACGACCTCGTCGATCTTCTCCAAGTCGATCTCCAAGGACGCGGGCCGCGCCACGCTACCGCGGCCTGCTCGAGATCGCGAAGGGCGCGACCGAGTCGAAGTCGAAGGTCGTCTGCGACGCGCTGCTGCTCGACGAGGACTCGCGCTCGGACACCTACCCGACGATCCGCATCGGCGAGGACGACGTCGACGTCGGCCACGAGGCCACCGTCTCGAAGGTCGGCGACGACATGATCTTCTACCTCCAGGCCGACGGGCTCGACGAGGAGGAGGCCTCCAAGATGATCGTCAACGGGTTCATCGAGCCGATCACCAAGGAGCTTCCGATGGAGTACGCCGTCGAGATGAACCGCCTGATCGAGCTGCAGATGGAGGGCTCGATTGGCTGACGACCGCTCCGGCGGTGGAGCCCGAGTGGCTGGTGGCGCGCCGCAAGGCCGGCGCGTCCGCGGCCGCCGAGCTCGGCCTGCCGACCACCAAGACGCCCGGGCTGGGAGTTCACCGACCTCGCCGACGCTGGCCGAGGAGGACTTCGCCGCGCCCAACGGCGCGCGACCCCGCGGCGCGCGAGCGCGCCGACGCGGTCCTGAACCCGCCCGAGGGCACGCCCCGCGCATCGTCCAGGTCGACGGCACGACGGTGGCCGAGCCCGAGGCGGCTCGCCGCCGGCCGGCGAGCCGCCCAGCGAGCCGGTCGTCACGACCCTCGCCGCGGCGGCCGACCTCTACCCCGACCTCGTCGGCGAGAGGCTCGGCTCGCTCGCCGCCGCCGACGACCCCTTCGTCGCCCGCAACGACGCCGCCTGGAGGGGCGGGGCATTCGTCTACGTGCCCGAAGGGCAAGAGCCTTCCCGACGCCCGCGCAGATCGCCGCGGTCCACGACACCGACGGAGTCGCGATCGGCTTCCGCACGCTGATCGTGCTCGAGGAGGGCGCCGAGGCCGAGGTCTGGGAGCAGTGGCTCACCACCGACGAGCGAGCGCAGCGGCCTCTTCAACTCCGTCACCGAGATCTTCGTCGGCCCCGGCGCCAACCTCCGCTACGTCACCGCCCAGGGCCTCGGGCGAGAGCAGCTGGGTCTTCGCCTCCCAGAAGGCCGAGATCGAGCGCGACGCCACGCTCGACTGGGTCGCCCTCGGCTTCGGCTCGGCCCGCGGCAAGGTCCGGATGGAGACCCGCCTGGTCGGGCCCGGGCTCGAACGCCAAGGTCACCGGCGCCTACGCCGGCGGCGGCACGCAGCACCTCGACTTCGACACCACGCCAGGAGCACGCCTCGCCACGACACGGTCTCCGACCTCGCCTTCCGCGGCGTCCTCGGCGACGAGGCGACCGCGGTCTGGCGCGGGATGATCCGCGTCGACAAGGGCGCCCAGCAGACCGACGCGTTCCAGGAGATCACGGAACCTGCTGCTCTCGAAGAAGGCCCACGCCGACGCGATCCCCGGGCCTCGAGATCGAGGCCGACGACGTGCGCTGCACCCACGCCGCGGCGGTCGCCCAGATCGACGCCGAGCAGATCCACTACCTGCGATCCCACGGCCTCGCCGACGCCGACGCCAAGCGCCTCGTGATCGAGGGCTTCCTCGAGGCCCTGGTCGAGCGCCTCGCCGAGGGCCCGATCCGCGCCGCCGTCTCGGTCGCCCTGGAGCGCCGCCTCGGCGAGATCCTGGGCGAGCGCCACACCTAGCCGCTCAGCGGCTCATCACTAACTGAGAATCAGTCTCATTAGGCCGCTATGGTCGGCCGCATGGCCGAGCGCGGCGACCGAGTGGGCCGAGCACGCGAAGCGCTCGCTGAGCGACGCGGGCCACCGCGCCGGGGGCGCGCGCGCCGCGGTGATCGAGACGCATGGCCGGGCAGAGCTGCTGCCGCTCGGCCCAGGAGATCGCCGACGGGCTGGCCGAGTCGGGGGCTCGATCGGGCGCGCGAGCGTCTACCGGGCGCTCGACGTCCTGCACGGGCTCGCGCTGGTCCAGCGGGTCGACCTCGGCGACGGCGAGCTCCGCTACGAGCCGATCCATGCCCGGCGGCGAGCACCACCACCACGCGGTCTGCGACACGCTGCGGGAAGGTCACGCCCTTCGAGGACGATCGCCTCGAGCGCGCGCTCCACAAGCTCGCCGGCGACATCCACCACTCGATCGACGCCCACGAGGTCGTCATCCACGGCACCTGCGCCGGCTGCGAGCCGGCGGGAGGCAGCTGATGGACGGACACCGAGTCTCCATCGCGATCCCGCTGGCGGGGCTGACGGTCCTCACGACCCTCGCGGGCGGCTGCGCTGGCGCTGCGCATGGCGCACTCGCTCCCCACCGTGATCGCGCTGAGCGGCGGCGTGGTCGTCGCGGTCGCGCTGTTCGAGGTCCTGCCCGAGGCGATCGAGCTGCTCGAAGGCCGAGCCGGACACGCTGGCGGCCCTCGTCGGCGCCGGGTTCCTCGCGTTCTTCCTCCTCGAGCGCGTGCTCGTCCTGCACCACCGCGACGACGCCGAGGACGCCCGGGCCCACGACCAGGTCGGCGCGCTCGGCGCGCTGGGGCTCTCGGCACACAGCTTCGTCGACGGCCTGGCGATCGGGTTCGCCTTCGGCGCGGACACAACAGCCGGAGTACCTGGTGCTCGTCGCGGTCCTCTCGCACGACTTCGCCGACGGTCTCAACACGGTCAGCTTCGTGCTCAAGCAGTCGAAGGACGAGGCCCAGGCCAAGCGCTGGCTGGCCGTCGACGCGTCGCGCCACTCCTGGGGGCGACCGTCGGCTCCCTGATCGCGGTTTCGGACGCGACGCTTGGGCACCTGCTCGCCTTCTACTGCGGGTTCTTCATCTACATGGGCGCGACCGACCTGCTGCCCGAGGCCCACGAGCATTCCTCCTGGAGCCGAGTCGGCCTGACGCTGCTGGGCTTCGGCGCGATCTTCGGCGTTTCGCTGCTGACGGGCTAGGCGGGCTAGCTCTGCTCCTCGGCCCGGTCCTCGCGGCGCTGGTCGCGGAGGGCCTTCACCGAAGCGCCCAGGACGATCAGGACCGGGATCGAGTAGAGGACCCAGATGGCCCAGTGGCCGGCGTGGGCGAGGAGGACGAAGTCCACGCCGCCAGTATGGCGAACGCGGCTGTGCAATGCCTGGCGCGATGCGTAAGGCGGCGTGCGGGCTAGCGGCGTGCTCGGCGGCAGCGGCCCTCGCGGCCTGCGGCAGCGAGAAGACCTTCACGGCCGAGGAGTTCGTCCAGCGCGTCAACGACGAAGGCGTGACGCTTGAAGCTGGGTGAGCCTCTGCTCACCGAGGACGAGAGCAAGGAGCTCTTCGCGATCGAGCTCGCCCCGGTCACCAAGCTGCCGGGTTCGGCGCCGGAGGCGGGCGGAGGGCTCGCTGTCCGTCTACGACGATGCCGTCGGCGCCGACGACGAGCTGGACTCGTGCTGGGCCTCGGCCGACCTCCTCTGCTACCGGGCTGGCGAACGTCGTCGTCGTCCTCGAGGGCGGCGGGATCGAGGCCCAGCAGCTCGGCGTCGCCGTCGAGCGCATTAGCGAGGATTGAGGCGCAGCGGCGATGATCGCTCGAAGCGGTATTTTCTGACCGATGCTCGAGACCCTTCTACATCTCGTTCCGCTGCTCGTCCTGCTCGTCCCGCTCCTTCGCGGCCGGTTCGTCGGCGAGGGAACGATCGAGCAGATGCGAGACCGCGCGGCCTGCACGTGAGCGCCGCCCCGCGGCCGAGCGCGCACCGTCGGCAGGCCCCGCCTCTGCGCCCGCCCCGCTTCCGCGCGGCGGCCGCCTGATCGCCTCGTCGCTCGCGGTCCGGCCTCCTCCCTCGCAGCCCTCCTGACCTAGCGCCTCCGGAGCCGCTGCGCGGCGCCGGAAGGCGTCCATTGCGAATTCACCGGATCCCGGACGCGAAGCGGATGCGAATGCCGGCATCGGAGACAGCTGCGCCTGCGCATCGCCGCCCTCGCCGCCGGGATCTTCCTGGCCGCGGCGGCACCAGCACACGCCCACCAGGGCAACCCGAACTTCAGATCGACCGTGACTGCGGTCGACCCACCCGCGGCCGGTGTCGAGGCCGAGGTCGTCAACCTCGACGACCGGCTGGTGGTGACCTCGAGCGGCGGGCAGACCGTCGTCATCGAGGGGTACGAGGACGAGCCGTACGCCCGCATCCTGCCCGACGGCACGGTGCAGCTGAACAAGCGCTCACCGGCGTACTTCCTGAACGAGGACCGCTACGCCGAGGCCGACGTCCCAGCGAGCGCCGACTCCGAGGCCGCACCCGAGTGGGAGACGGTCGCCTCGAGTGGCCGGATCGAGTTCCACGACCACCGGATCCACTGGATGGCCCAGGGGACCCCGCCCCAGGTGACCGACGAGGGCGAGCGAACGAAGGTCTTCGACTGGTCGGTCCCGATCGCCGTCGACGGCGAGCCGGGAGAGGTCGACCGGTGAGCTCTTCTGGGAACCGGACGAATCCGGATTCCCCCTGGCCGCCGTGCTGGGCCTCGGGGCGTTCGCGCTCCTCGCCGCGGCGTTCGTGGTCGTGGTCCGCAGGCGCCGGAGCAGAGGAGACCCGCCCGAAGCGAGCGCCGGGAAGGAGGCCTGGTGATGAGAAGTCGCGCAACTCGCCTCGTCGTGGGCCTCACTGCCGCGTCGGTCAGCGTCGCCTGTTTGGGCGCCGGGGCGACCTCCGCATTGGGGCACGCCTCGCTGGAGAAGACCTCACCCGAGCGAGGGGCGGAGCTCGCCCAGCCGCCGTCCGAGGTGCGCTTCGACTTCAGCGAACCGGTGGAACTCAGCTTCGGGGCGCTTCGCGTCTTCGACTCGGCCGGGGAAGAAGTCCAATCAGGGGACCCCGAGCATCCCGGTGGCGACGCCGCGGCGATCGCGGTCGCGCTGCCCGACGACCTCCCGGATGGCTCCTACACCGCCACCTACCGGGTCGTCTCCGCGGACAGCCATCCCGTCAGCGGCGGCTTCGTATTCGCAGTCGGCAAGGGCAGCGCGGCGCCCGGGGCATCGGTCTCGGAGCTCTTGGACGACCCAGAGGCCGGCACGGGCACCAAGGTGGGCTTCGCTGCGGCCCGCGCCGGTTCCTACGCAGCGATAGCTCTCGCCCTCGGAGGCGCCGTGTTCCTGCTTGCGGTGTGGGCGTCCGCCCTCGCGAATCGCCGGCGGCGCGAACAATCGCTGGGTCGAGGCTTCTCGAGGCTTCGGCTCGAGGAGCCGAACGATCTTCGCGGGCGCGATCGGCCTGGGCCTGATCTGCACCATCGCCGGAGTCATCTTCCAGGGAGCTCTGGCCTCCGGAACAGGGCCCCTCGAAGCACTGGACACGTCGGTGATCGGCGAGGTCCTCGACACTCGCTTCGGAGAGGTGTGGGCGATCCGCTTCGGGATCTGGGTGGCTCTGGCCGTGGTGTTCGCGGTCGCCGTATCGCAGAGGGGCCCGGCACCGGCGCTGCGCCCAGCCACCCTGGGAGCGGAGGGAACCGCCCTCGAGACGCCGCCCAGGGCGCTGGTCTGGATCGGTGGGGCACTCCTCGTCGCCCTCGCGGCGACTCCCGCTTTCGCGGGACATGCATCAAGTCTCGATCCGACCTGGGCGCTCGTCCCCTCCACCATCGTCCACGTGACCGCTATGAGCGTTTGGGTCGGCGGGCTCGTGATGCTCGTTGCCGCGCTCCCTGCCGCCACCCGCAACCTCGAGCCTCCAGACCGAACGAGGCTCCTCGCCGCTTGCCTGCGCCGCTTCTCGCCGATCGCACTCGGCGCCGTCATCGTGTTGCTGGCCACTGGGATCCTGCAGTCGCTGCTGGAGTTGGACTCGCTCAGCGCCCTCGTCGACACGGCTTTCGGCCGGCTCATCCTGGTGAAGAGCGCACTGCTCGCGGCCCTGATCGGGCTCGGAGCGGTCAACCGGCGCCGCTCCATCCCGAAGATGGACGCACTGGCGCGCGGCGGCGAGACGCCGGGATCCGCGGGCCTCGCGCTCCGGAGGATCCTCCGCGCCGAGGTCGCACTGGTCGCCGCTGCGATCGTCGCGACGTCGTTCCTCGCAGCCGAGACGCCGAACGACGCATCCGGCGGTGGGCCCGCCTCCGGGTCTGCTGACCTCGGCGATGCCCGCCTCGACTACACGGTCGATCCGGCGCTGTCCGGCGACAACGAAATCCACATCTACCTGACCGACGCCGAAACCGGAGCCCCCTTCGAGGTCCGCTCGGCCGAGGTGAGCGCGACGCTTGATGAACGCGAGATCGGGCCGCTCGACCTCACGTTGGAGCGGACGGGGCCCGGCCACTTCACGGTGCCTGCGGCGCCGCTGACAGTTCCGGGCGAGTGGACACTGACCCTGCGCGCTCCGGTCTCGCGCTTCGAGGAGCTCGGCGGCGAGTTCGAGGTGGAGATCGAATGACGGTCGTGAGCACCCTCTGCTTCCTGCTCCCAATCCTGCTCGCGTTCGCGCCTCTCCTCTGTGGGCGCTATCCGGGTGAACGCGTCCTCGCACGGGCCGCTTTTCGCGCCAAGGGCTGGAAGCGAACGCGCACGGGCTGGCACCGGCCCCGCCTCCCCGTCCGCCTCGCCTCCCCTCGCGGCGGCCGCCTGATCGCATCGTCCGCCGGCGGCCGCGCTCCTCCCATCCGCTGTCCGCTGTGCAACTGACCTGAGACAACTCTTGAAAGGAACCAACAGAATGAGACTGAAGATGACCATCATCGCAACCGCGTTCGTCGCAGTGCTGAGCATCCCAGCCACTGCCGCTGCGCACGTGTTCATCGAGCAGGCCGATCAGCCGGCTGACGGCTATCCGCTCCTCGACGTGCTCGTGCCGCACGGCTGCGACGAATCACCGACGACGTCGGTCACCGTTTCCATCCCGAAGTCGGTGCCGACGGTGACCCCGCAGCGCAACCCGCTGTGGACCATCTCGACGAAGGAGGGCCCCAAGGACGAGGTCGAGCTGTTCGGCGAGACCATCACCGAGGGAGTGAGCGAGGTGACCTGGACCGCGAAGGAGCCGCTCCCGCCCGACCAGCTCGATGTGCTCGGGCTCGAGGCGAAGCTCCCGAACACCGCCGGGGAGACCGTCTTCTTCCCGACGATCCAGAAGTGCGAGCAGGGCCAGACGGCATGGATCCAGACGCCCGCCGAGGGCCAGACCGAGGAGGATCTCGAGAACCCCGCGCCTGCGGTCGAGCTCACTGAAGCGGAGGGTGAGCACGGCGCGGATGCCGAGGAGGAGCCGGCCCACGAGGAGTCCGGCGACGACGACTCGGCCTCCAAGGGCATGGGCATCGCGGCGCTGATCCTGGGCGCGCTCGGCCTCGGCGCCGGCGGAACCGCGCTGATGCGCTCGCGCAAGGGCTAAACGAGCCCAGAGTGGGCCCGGGGGCCGATGCGCCCCCGGGCCCGCCGTTCCGGCGTATGATCGGCGCGATGCACGTCAGGGATGGACGTGGCCTCACGATCGCAATCGGTGCGCTGACGTGGTTCTCGATCGCGCTCACCGCACCGGGGCACGCCGCGGCCGCGAACCGCTACGTGGATTCCGAAACGGGCGACGACCAGGCGGGTGCGAACGCCTGCCTCACACAAGCCACTCCGTGCCAGACCATCGGCAACGCGCTGCTCGCGTCGGGAGCGGACCCGGACACGATCCTCGTTGACGACGACGAGTACGTGGAGTCGGGCCTCACGGTCGGCTCGGGCAAGACACTCGTCGCGTCCGGCTTCCAGACCAATGACACCGGTGCCACCGTCCTCGATCCGGGGAACAGCGTGAGCGCGGTCATCACGACGGAGCTCGGGGCCGCCGTCAGGATCGAGGGCCTCACGATCCGAAACGACAGCGCCCGCCTGGTCGAGGTGAACGGGCCGGCGACGGTGACCGGCAACACCTTCGACGAGACGGAGGTGGGAGCACCGACGCCGCACCTGCTGATCAACCCGATCGCGGGCGACCCGACCATCAGCGACAACGTGTTCGACAAGACGAGCCAGGGCGGGACCGCGATACGCACCCTCTCGGCGGACTCGCCGCTGATCACCGGAAACACGATCTCGAGCTACAACGGCTCGATCGACGTGCGGGCGGGCACCCCGCTGGTCACCGGCAACACGATCTCCGAACAGACCGGCGCCGGCTCCTGCGACCCCTGCGCCGGCATCTTCGTCGTGGATGCGCAACCCCTGTTGACCTCGAACGTGCTGAGCGCGCCGATCACCATGAACGGGAGCGCGATCAGGATCACCGAGCTCGCGGGTGGCGTGGCAACGGGAGCGACCCTGAGCCGCAACGTCGCCCGGGGCGGGTTCGCGGGCCTGACCACCGTGCAGCTCGGCGGTTCGTTTGGGCCCATCTCGCTCTCGAACGACCTGCTTGTGGACTACACGAACTTCGGCATCGAGTCCGAGGGGAACATCACCGCGACCAACGTCACCGTCGCCAGCTCCGCACCCGCCGTCATCGCCGACATGGACCTCGGCAACAACGGCGACCTCACGTTGGACTCGAGCATCGTCGGTGACGTCGGAATCTTCGCGATGGCCGGATCGGCGTGCTTCATCACCTTCTCCCGGGGGCCGACGACGACGGGGACGGACTGCCAGAGCTTCCAGACCGCCGCGATCCCCCTTTTCAGGAATCCCCTCCCCGGCGACTATCGCCTGGACGCGACCTCACCCCTGATCGACGCCGGGAACCCGGCCGCGCCGGCCGCGGCGCTCGACGTCGGCGGAAACCCGCGCGCCCTATCCGGCCCCAAGCCCGGGTGCCCCCCGGCCCCACCGGGACCGGCCATCCGCGACATGGGCGCCTACGAATTCGGCCCCCCAGCCGACCCGGTGGCGACGCCGCAGTGCTTCGGGCCGGCCCCCGGCACCGACCCGGATACCAAGAAGAAATGCCTGAAGCCGAAGAAGAAGGGCAAGAAGGCCAAGGGCAAGCCCCGCTGCAAGAAGAAGAAAAAGAAGCCGAAGAAGCGGCGCTAGGCGTTCGCCTGCGAGAGGAGGCCCAGGCCGAGCGTCGTGAATCCCACCATCACGGCGAGCATCCAGTACTGCGAGCGGGTCGCGAGCGTCGGGTCCTTCCAGATCGCGATGGCGCGGTCGTGGGCCAGGGCCAGCGCGGCGACGTGGCCGATGATCAGCGACGCCACCTGCAGCGTACCAGACGTCGTTCGCGCTCGAGCAGCCCGTAGTCGACTCCGGCATCGGCCGTCCCGAAGAGTTCGGAGCCGTCGCCGAGCGGGTCCGAGAGCAGGTAGGTGAACTGCGCCTGCTCCTGGAAGATGAAGAGGCTGAAGTAGTGGGCGAACAGGTAGGCGAGCGCGATCGGGATCAGCGTGTGGGCGAAGAGCGCGCCCGAGCTCGGGAATCGGACGGCGCGTCGCGGACCGTGTGCATTCCCCAGCAGCCCGAGCCGGAAGAGGCCCGCAGACGGCGGCGATCACCAGCAGCAGGAAGAGCGAGTCCGTGACGCGGAACGGCGAGCGCGATGCTCAGGCCCGAGGTCGTCGCGGAAGAAGTCGAAGACGCTGTTGATCGGCGTCGGCGAGGGTTCCCTCCTGGGCCCCGTCGAATGACGTGACCGCGATCGAGACCAGCACCAGCGCCGAGAGAGCCCGGCACGTCGCCCCACTGCGGAGCGCCGGACAGCGGCTTGCGGAACGCGAAGCCGGCCCTCTTCGACCGCCACGGGCGAGAGCCGCGAGAACATCCTGAAGTAGACCGAGAAGGTCTCGCCGCGCTCGATCCAGCTTCTCGACGCCGAACAGCGCCATCCCGACCAAGGTGATGGCCGTGTAGACCAGCGTCGCGATCGCGACGTCTGCGGGCTCGAGCCCGACGCTGCCGACTCCGTAGATCAGCTCGAGCCAGCCGAAGGCGAGCAGCCCGATCGACCGCGGGCCAGTGCCCGAGCCGCTCGGGGTAGGCCAGCGGCGCCGGCGCCGACTGGCCCGGCGACGAGCCGGACGACCCCGCCGAACGCGCGGCCGATCGCCCGCCACGGGTTGAAGGCCCGGAAGACGTCGCCGAACAGGACGCTCAGCAGCGACGCCGCCGAGAAAGAAGGTGACGAAGACGAAGGTGAGGGCGAAGTTGCGGTCGGGGGCGTCGTCCCCTCCAGGCCCGAGTAGATCACGAGCACCGAGCAGGACGACGCCGATCAGCCCGGCGATCGCCTCGGTGACCGGGTTGACGAGCAGCGGTCGAGAGCCAGCCCGGGGGCGGGCTGCGTCTCGCTCCTCCTGGAGCTTCGGCTCGCGCCAGGCGACGGCGAGGACCACGAACGAGACGATCAGGACGATCGCGGCGGCCCAGATGAAGAGCCAGACCGGGATCGGCAGGTCCTGCTTGCCGACGAGGGCGTGCGCCGACGCGGTGCCCGGCAGCAGCAGCGCCGCGCCGAGGAGCGCCGTGGCGCGTCGCGGCCGCGGCGCGAAGGAGCCGGGCCATCGCTACGAGGGCTCCACCCTGATCTCGGCCAGCACGACGTCGCCGCTGGGGCCGTGGGCCTCGAGCTCGAAGATCCCCTCGATGTCGGCCTTGAAGTCGAACTCGGCTGACGTCTGCGGGTTCAGCTGCTCGATGTCGTAGCCGTGGATGTGGACGTCCTCCTGCGGCTCGTCGAGCTCGACGGTGATCCTGCACCTGCTCGCCCTTCGTGTAGGTCAGCTCCCTGACGCCGCCGACGGGCTCGCCGCCGCGCAGCTGGATCACCTCGGCGGCGGGCTCGGCCGGTGCGGCCGGCGTCGGCCGGCTCCGCGGTCTGCGCCTGCTCGGTGGTCGTCTCGGCCGACTCGGACGACTCCTCGTCGTCCGATCCCTGAAGGACGACGAACAGGACGACGGCCGCGGCCACGAAGGCGACGAGGACTGCCGATGCGGCCTGTTCTCGAGTTCATCCGTTCAAGTCTCCTTCGCCCACTATGCCGCGGGTCTTCAACCGATTCTAAGGCGCGGGTTCCTGGGCGCCGGGCTCGCCGGGGACTGTCGTCTCGATCGGCGGGCCTCCGCCCGCCCTCGTTGATCGACGGGTCGTCGATCGTGTCGCGGCTGCCGAGGAAGACGAAGGCGACGACGATCGCGATCCCGAGCAGGATCCCGAGCGCGCGATCGCCTATCGCGCGCTCTCATGCGCCCGATCCACGCGTCCGCCTTCGGAGCTGCTGGCGGCTAGCGCGACGCCGTCGAGCAGGCGCCAGTTGGCGCGGAAGGCGGACTCGGCGGCCTCGACGACGGCGTCCTCGTCGCTCGCGTCGGGCCTCAGCGCCTCCTCGATCAGCCGGCGCGACTCGTCGGCGTGGGCCTCGTCGCTGGCCTCGTGGACCCGGAAGTACTCGTTTCCGGCGCCGTCGCCGATGCCGTAGTGCTCGACCAGGCCCTCGCGCTTGGTCTTCGAGATCGCGGGCTGGCCGCTCTCGATCGCGTAGAGGCGCGCGAGCGCGGCCGAGGTAGCCGCGCGGAGCGGTCCACTCGCGGACGCACTCGGAGGTCTCGGCCGTGCGGCTCGGCGCCGATCTCGCCGCCGACGGCCTCGACGAAGCCGTCCCACATCGCGATGTGGTCCTGCTCCTCGGCGGCGTGGCGCTCGAGCTCGTCGCGGCGGGCCTCGGGGGCCAGCTCGGCCGTGTCGGCGCAGAGCTTGGCGAGCGCCTCGGTCGCGTGGCGGTACTGGCCGGAGTAGCGCGCCAGCTCGTCGGAGCTCAGCTCGCCGGCGGACCAGCGAAGGTAGAAGGGGTGCTCGAGCACGTTGTGCTCGGCGCGGCTCTGCTCGATCCGGTCCCAGACGTTGGTGGTGCTCACGCTTTGCGTCCTCTCTCTCGGTGCTGCCGGGGGCGGCGGGATGCTTCTGGAATCAGCTTATCGGGGCGGAAGTGGGATGCTGCCGCCGCCGTGAGGCCCCCCCGCGACGACATCGCCGCGCCTCCCTTCCCCCCGGGACTCGAGTGGCTCGGGGGACGCGAGCCGAAGCTCGACAAGCTCGTCACGGTCGGCCCGCTGCTCGTCCACTTCTTCGACTTCGCGCAGCTCAACAGCGTGCGGGCGCTGGACTACGTGCGGGAGTGGCGCCGGCCGCTACCGCGACGCACGGGCTGGCCGTGCTCGGCGTCCACTCGCCGCGCACGGCGATCACGCGCCCGGCGCCGACGGCCGTCGAGGCCGCGCTGCCGCGGCTCGGCATCGACTGGCCGGTCGCGGTCGACGCGGACCTCCGCGTCTTCCGCGACTACGGCTGCCACGGGCTGGCCCTCGCTGTTCCTCTGGGGCAAGGGCGGCGCGCTGCGCTGGTACCACCTCGGCGAGGGCGAGTACGCGGCGACCGAGGAGGCGATCCGCGAGCAGCTCGGCGACCGCTCCAACGGCGGGCTGGCCCGACCTGCTCGAGCCGCATCCGCCCCGGCGACGAGCCGGGCGCCGAGGTCATCGCCCCGACGCCCGAGCTCTTCCCCGGGCGGCTCGAGGACGAGCCGTGGACGGGGCCGGCGGCGAGCTCGAGGTCCCGACTACGAGGCCGCCGGCGGCTTCGCGGCCGCGGCGGCAGCGGAACGCTGGCGGTCAGCCTCGACGGCGGTGCGGCCGCCGAGGTCGGCGGTGGACGGGCCCGGCCTCTACGAGCTCGCGGCCGGCGAGCGGCACGGTGAGCACCGGCTCGACCTGCGGGCTCCGGCCGGGGTCGAGATCCACTCGATCCAGTTCGCTCCGGGGCCTCCGGGCTGAACCGTCCTGCGCGAACCCGACAGCGCAGGTCGGGATTAGGGTAGCCTAACGCCTCGCGAATTAGGGCCACCTAATTAGGGAGCCCAAAGTTAGACTCATCGACCTAGGAGGCACGAAACGGATGTCCCGTCGCACGAGCTTCGTCCTACCCATCGGCGCGCGCTGATCGCGGTGCCGCTCGCAGCCCTCGCCATCGCGGCGGCCGGCTGCGGCAGCGACGACGACAGCGACACCACCACCTCTTCCGAGAGCGGCGGCGACCTGAGCGCGGTCAAGACCTACCTGACCGACCACTCCGCGGACCTCTCCGAGCAGGCCACGCAGATGCGCGAGCTGGCGCGACGAGTACTACGCGCTCGCCGAGGAGGCCGACTTCGACTACGCCGCGATGCTCGAGCAGAACGGCGAGGAGGTCCAGCGGATCCTCGACGAGGCGAAGGCGACCTTCGTCGAGGCCAACCCCGCCTACGAGGAGATGGAGGGCATCGTCGCCGGCGTTCCGCGCCTGGCGCAGTACGACGTCGACATCGACGCCGGCGCCGACGCGAGCGATCCCGAGAGCGCGGTCTCGTTCAGCCTCGACCTGCCGAACGGCGAGACCCTGAAGCAGCCGGGCAACCTGTTCTTCGTCACTCGAGACGGCGCTGTACGGGACCAACCCCGACTTCCTCGCCAAGGGCGTCGACGGCGACGTCGACGGCAACGGCAAGGTCGAGTTCGGCGAGGGCCTGCCGGACGCGGACATCTTCGCCGCGGCCGCCGCCGAGTTCGAGAGCCAGGCGCAGAGCCTCGACGAGGACGCCCAGGCGTTCGAGCCGACCCCGTCCGACGCCTTCACGGCGATCACGGTGATGACCCCGACGATGAGCGAGTACTTCGAGGCATGGAAGAACTCGCGCTTCATCGCCGGCGAGAACGCGACCGAGCTCGGCTTCGTCGCCACCTCGCGCCTCTCGGACATCGCCGACATCCTCGAGGGCCTGGTCCTGACCTACGACCAGATCGAGCCGCAGATCGCGGCCGAGAACCCGCAGCAGGCCGAGCAGACCAAGCAGGAGCTCGCCGACCTGCTGGCGTTCGTCGAGGACCTGCGCGACCAGGAGGCCGACGGCAAGAAGTTCACCGCCGAGGAGGCCGACACGCTCGGCGCCGAGGCGCAGCGCCAGGCCGAGGCGATCGCCGGCCAGGTCACCCAGGCCGCCCAGCAGCTCAGCATCGAGCTGCAGGAGGCCTAGATCAGGGTCCGAGCCGCGATCATTGACACGCGGTCGCCGGCTCTGCTGCCGTCGCGGCCTCGTGGCCGCGGCGGTCGCGTTCCGCCGCGCCAGCGCGCAGGCGCCCGTGGCAGCAGGGCGAGCAGATCCGCAACGGGCTCTTCGACGCCCAGACGGACATCCTGCTCGACGGGCGGCGCCAGCGCCGGGCGACGACGTCGCCGCCGCCGAGCGCGGCCATCTCGGGCAAGCTCGAGCGCCAGCTCGCCGACGCGTCGCCGGCCAGCCTGCGCCGAGCTGCGCGCCGCGCTCGCCGACGCCGAGCGCCGCCGTCGCCGCCGGCGACGAGGTCGGCCTCGCCGCGGCGCGCGGCCGCGCGCTCGCCGCGCTGCGCCACGGCGCCTTCGACGTCGCCGTCGACGCGACCGCGAAGGGCGAGGTCGAGCGCGCCCGCGGCTGGCTGCTGATCCGCGACTTCCGCCAGGTCGACCCGCTTCACCCGGCCGGGCGTCGACGCGACGACCTCCCTCGAAGGCCCTCGAGGCCGGCGAGATGCCGCCGAGCGAGGCCGTCATCGGAGTCCGCAAGGACCTGCTCGACGCCTACCAGGCGCGCCTCATCACCTACCTCGAGGAGGCCGACCGAGGCCGACGAGAAGGGCTTCGCGGGCGCCTTCGCCGAGAACGCCGCGATCGCCGCCGGCTACTGGCCGATCATCGCCCCCGAGTTCCAGGAGCAGCGCGCGCCAAGGCCGAGCGCATCCAGGCCGACCGCGACTTCGCCGCGCTGGCCGCCGCGGCCGAGCGAGGCGACACCAAGGCCTTCATCGCGGCCCGCGACAGCGCGCTCGACGACATCGACGGCTTCACGGCCGCCCCCTTCACCCCCGAGGAGCAGGCTCGCCGCGCCCAGCAGCTGACCCGCTTCCTCGACCTGATCCCGATCGAGTACGACCGCGGGCACCGAGGACGGCGAGGTGACCCTCGCCTTCGAGATCCAGGAGGCCGTCGCCTTCAGCGAGGGGGCCCGCGCGGCGTTCAGCGACCTCGAGTCGACGCTGATCGAGCGCGACCCCGCGGGCGTCGAGACCGTGCAACGCCGCGCTCGCCGAGCTCGACCGCATCTCGAACGAGGCCAACGAGGGCGGCGAGGTCGCCTCCCAGGACGAGATCGAGTCGGCCCACGACGACGCCAGCGAGCGCCCTCGAGGAGATGTCCCCGAGGAGTGGACCGAGGGCGGCACCGAGGCCGACTTCGACCTGGTCGAGATCAGCCTCGACCAGATGGAGGCCGCGGTCGGCGCCGGCGAGCGCGAGCAGGCCGAGCAGGCCCGGCTCAGCGCCTACGCGTTCTTCGAGTTCGGCCCCGAGCGCCTGCTGCGCGCGCTCGACCCGCAGCTCGTCACCGAGGTCGAGGGCCTCGTCTGGTACGGCGCCGCGCGGCGAGCAGGGCCTCGCCGAGCTGATCGCCAGCGACGACACGACGAGCCGCGACGTGCGCGAGACGCGGCTCGCGCTCGACGAGCGCGCTCGAGGACGCCCGCGCAGGTGACCGGCGAGGGCGCCGAGCGGCGTCACCGTCATCACCAACGCCGCCCTGATCGTCTTCCGCGAGGGCCTCGAGGCGATCCTGATCATCGCCGCGATCACGGCGAGCATGGTCGGCGCCAACCGCCGCCTGCGCAAGCCCGATCCTCCGCGGCGCCCTGCTCGGCGCTGCCCGCCAGCGCGATCCTCTTCGTCGATCGCGGTCCTGCTCCTCGACTCAGCTCGCCCAGTACGGCGAGAAGCTGGAGGCGATCGTCGGCCTGGTGGCCGATGGGCGTCCTCTTACTCGTGCTCAACTGGTTCTTCCACAAGGTCTATTGGACCGAGTGGATCTCGAGCCACCGCAAGCGGAGCAAGGCGCTCACGGGCGCCGCGGCCGGCGGCGTGGCCGCCGGGCGCGACCGTGCTCGGGCTCTACGTGCTCGGGCTTCACCAGCGTCTTCCGCGAGGGCTTCGAGACCGTGCTCTTCCTCCAGGCCCTGCAGCTCGAGTCCGGGCACCGGGATCGTCATGGCCGGGGTCGCCCTCGGCCTGGTCGGGGTCGCCGCGGTCGGCGCGCTCACCTTCAAGCTCGAGCAGAAGCTGCCCTACAAGAAGATGCTGATCGTCACCGGCGTGCTGATCTCGCTGGTCCTCGTGGTCATGGTCGGCAACACGATGCGCACGCTCCAGGGCGTCGGCTGGCTCTCGATCACGCCGGTCGACGTCGACTTCCCGCTCTGGATGGGCACCTGGCTCGGCGTCTTCCCGACCGGTCGAGACGCTCGGCGCCCAGGTCGCCGCCTTCGCCTTCGTGATCGGCAGCTACTTCGCCGCCGAGTGGGTGCGCAAGCGCAACGTGCGCAAGGCGATCGAGGAGGCCGAGGCGCAGTTCGGAGAGGAGCCGGAGCCCGTCGCCAGCTCGAACGGAAACGGCAACGGGAACGGCTCGCCGGCGGACGAGATCGACCGGAGCAGGACGCCGCAGCAGCTGGACCTCGAGCCGCGAACGCGCCCGGGACTGAAGCCCGAGCCGCTAGTTGATGACCGGCAGCTCGGTGCCGGTGCTCTCGCTGCTCGGCGAGCTCGCGGCGGATCTTGCGTCGGGAGCATGAAGCGGACGTCCTCCTCGACGGTCTTCAGCTCGCGAGACGTCGGTGGCGCCGCGGTCGCGGAAGAACTCGACGAGCTCGGTGACGAGCTCCTCGGGGGCGCTGGCGCCGGAGGTGATGCCGACGGTCTCGACGCCCTCCAGCCACTCCTCCTGGACCTGGTGGGCGAAGTCGATCAGGTGCGAGGCGGCGCCGTGCTCGCGCGCGACCTCGACCAGGCGGACGGAGTTCGAGGAGTTGGTCGAGCCGATCACGAGGATCAGGTCGCACTCGCGGGCCAGCTCCTTGACCGCCTGCTGGCGGTTGGTGGTCGCGTAACAGATGTCGTCGGTCTTGGGCCCGGTCATGTTCGGGAACTTCCGCTTCAGCGCCTCGATGATCGCGGTGGTCTCGTCGACCGAAAGCGTGGTCTGGGTGATGTAGGCGACCTTGTCGGGGTCCTCGACCTCGAGGCGCTCGACGTCCGCCTCGGTCTCGACGAGGACGATGTTGTCGGGCGCCTCGCCGGTGGTCCCCTCGACCTCCTCGTGGCCGTCGTGGCCGACGAGGACGATCGTGTAGCCGTCGGCGGCGAACTTGCGTGCCTCGACGTGGACCTTGGTGACCAGCGGGCAGGTCGCGTCGATCGTCTTCAGCTGGCGCGCCGCGGCGTTCTCGTGGACCTTGGGCGAGACACCGTGGGCGGAGAAGACGACCATCTCGCCCTCGGGCACCTCGGTCTCCTGGTCGACGAAGATCGCGCCGCGCTTGGTCAGCTGCTGCGACGACGTGCTTGTTGTGGACGATCTCCTTGCGCACGTAGATCGGCGCGCCGTGGATGTCGAGCGCGTGCTCGACGGTCTGCACGGCGCGGTCGACGCCCGCGCAGTAGCCGCGCGGCGCCGCCAGCAGGACCTTCCTCGGTCCCGCGATCTCTGTCGCTGAGGGGGAAGACACGTGCCTGCCACAGGGTACCCGTCGCCCGGGTAGTGTTTCCGGGTCGTGCAGACCCATCTCGACCGCCTCACATCCATCGACGCCTCGTTCCTGACGAACGAGAGCTCCGACAGCCACATGCACGTCGGCGCCGTCCTCATCTTCGAGGGGCCGCCGCCGGCCTACGACGACTTCCTCGCGCACGTGCGCGACCGGCTGCACCTGGTGCCGCGCTTCCGCCAGAAGCTCGCCACTCCCCCGGCGCAGACCGGGCGCCCGTTCTGGGTCGACGACCCCAACTTCAACCTCTCCTACCACGTGCGCCACTCCGCCCTGCCGGCGCCGGGATCCGAGGAGCAGCTCCAGAACATCGCCGGGCGGCTCTATTCCCAGGCGCTCGACCGCTCGAAGCCGCTCTGGGAGATGTGGCTGGTCCAGGGCCTCGAGAAGAACCGCTTCGCCCTGATCAACAAGACCCACCACGCGCTGGTCGACGGCGTCTCCGGCGTCGACATCGCGACGGTCCTCTTCGACGTCAAGCCCGTGCCCGGAGAAGGTCGAGGCCGACTCGGTCTGGGTGCCGAAGCCTCCGCCCTCCTCCGTCGAGCTGGCTGCGATGGGCGTCAAGGACGTCGCCGAGGCGCCGCTGAAGCTCGACCCGGCGCGCGGTGTCCGCGCCGCGACTCACCCGCTGCGCGACCGCGCAGAAGGTCGCGCGACTCGGTCGAGGCGCTCGGCGAGGTCGCCTGGAACTTCACCAACCCGGCGCCCGAGGTGCCGCTGAACGTCGACATCGGCTCGCACCGCCGCTTCGCCTGGTCGCGCTCGAACCTCGCCGACTTCAAGCGGATCAAGGACTCGCTCGGCGGCACGGTCAACGACGTCGTGCTGACGGTCGTCAGCGGCGCGCTGCGCACCTGGCTGCAGGGCCGCGGCATCCGCACCGAGGGGCTGGAGCTGCGCGCGCTGGTTCCGGTCTCGATCCGCGCCGAGGACGAGCACGGCCAGCTCGGCAACCGGATCGCCGCGATGCGCGGCCCGCTGCCCGTCTACGTCGAGGATCCGGTCAAGCGCCTCGGAGTTGTCCGAGTCGTCGATGGACGACCTCAAGGACTCGAAGCAGGCGCTCGGCGCCGAGGTGATCTCGCGCTTCAACGACTTCGCCCCGCCGACGCTGCTCGCCCAGGCCGCGCGGATCAACTTCTCGACCCGCCTCTTCAACCTGATCGTCACCAACGTGCCGGGCCCGCAGATCCCGCTCTACGTGCTGGGCCGCGAGCTCCAGGACGTCTTCCCGGTCGCGTTCCTGCCCGAGCACCACGCGCTCGCGATCGCGATCATGAGCTACAACGGGACGATCAACTTCGGCCTGCTCGCCGACTACGACTCGATGGAGGACGTCGAGACGATCGCCGAAGCACCTGAACACCTGTCTCGCCGAGCTGCTCGAGGCCGCCGCGGCGGTCGAGCGCCGCGTCCAGGCCGACCTGGCCGCCGGCGCCGACATCCCCGGCTACGAGCTCCCCTCGCGTAGCCCTCGCCTCGTCGCCCGTGCCGCTCGAGCGTCCAGATAGGCCTGCTGCTCTCGGTCGCCACGGCGCTGGCGTCGATCGTCGGCTTCCTCTACAAGCACCGCGGCGCGGTCCAGGGGGCCGACGTCGACTGGAGCCGGCCGGTGCGGAGCTCGTTCGCGCTCTTCCGGGTCCCCGCCTACGCCGCTCGGCGTGCTGATCGCGACGGCCGGCTGGGGCTTCCACGTCGGGGCCCTCGCCCTGGCGCCGATCTCGCTGGTCCAGGCGACGATCGCCGGCGGCCTCGTCATGCTCACCGTGGTCGCCGACCGCTTCTTCGGCCACGACGTCAGCCGCCGCGAGTGGATCGGCGTCGCGCTCGCGGCCCTCGGGCCTGGCGTTCCTGGCGGCGACGCTCGACGGCGGCGGTGACGAGGCCCACTCGAGCTACGAGGACGCGACGCTCGCGATCTTCGTCGGCGGCGACGATCCTCGCCGGGATCCTGGTCGCGATCGGCGGCAGCAGCGGCCCCCGGGCGGGCGTCCTCTTCGGAGCCTCGGCCGGCCTCCTGTGGGCAGCCTCCGACACCACGATCAAGGCCCTCAGCGACTCGCTCGGCGAGGAGAGCGTCGTCGGCATCCTGATCAACCCGATGGCCCTGCTCATCCTGCTGCTGTCGATCGCCGGCCTGATCGTCTCGGCGAGGAGCCTTCAGATCGGCCCCGCCGTCCCGGTCATCGCGGTCACCAGCGTCGCCGCCAACGCGACGACGATCGCCGCGGGCCCGATCGTCTTCTCCGAGCCCCTGCCCGACGACACGCTCGCGCTCACGGTGCGCATCCTCGCCTTCGCGCTCGTGATCGGAGCGGCGGCGCTGACGCCTCCCCCGCTGGACCTGGAGGAAGAGCTCGCCTAGTACCTAATAGCCGAGCGCGAACTTCGCGTCCTCGGACATCATGTCCGGGGACCACGGCGGGTCGAAGACCATCTTCGGGTGGACCTTCTGGACGCCGTCGAGGTCGCCGACGAACTCGCGCATCTGCTCGGAGACCTGGGGGCCGATCGGGCAGGCGGGCGTGGTCAGGGTGAAGGTGACGAAGACCTCGTCGCTGTCCATCTCGACGTCGTAGACGAGCCCGAGCGAGACGAAGTCGAGCCCGAGCTCGGGGTCGATCACCTCTTCGAGCGCCTCGTAGACCTGTTCTCTCGGTGGGCATCTGCTCCAAGGATACGAAGGCCGGCGGGCGTCGCTGCGCCTGGGTAGCCTTGCGGCGTGCCTACTGCTGCCTCGATCGCACGTCTTCATCGTCGTCCCGCTGGTCGAGCTGTACGTGATCATCAAGGTCGGCGGCTCGATCGGGATCGGCCCGACGATCTTCCTGCTGCTCGTCGACAGCATCCTCGGGTCGCTGCTGCTGCGCTCACAGGGACGGTCGGCATGGGTCGCGCTCAACCGCGCGATCGCCGAGAGCCGCCTCCCGGCCAAGGAGGTCCTCGACGGCGTCCTGATCATCTTCGGCGGTGCGCTGCTGCTGACCCCCGGCTTCCTCACCGACATCGTCGGCCTGTTCCTGCTGATCCCGCCGACGCGGGCGATCGTGCGCGGGTTCATGCGCCGGTTCGTGGTCGGCCGCTTCTCGGCGCGGCCCACGGGCCGCGATGTGGGGCTACGACCGGGTCCAGGGCGGCCGGGCAGGATGGCCGCAGCGCCCGGCGGCCCGAACCGGGACCGCGGACGGCCCCGGGGCCGGAGCCCGAGCGCCGCGGGAGGCGCCCCAGGGGGATCCGATGTTCGGCGAGTTCGACTGGCGCGAGCCCGCGCCCGGCCCGCGCCCGGGCGACATCGAGGGCACCGCCCACGAGGTCGGCGACGAGGACGAGCTGCCGCCCGGCCTGACCCGCGCGAAGACGAGCGGAAGGCGAACGCGACGACGAGGGACGAGGCACCTTCCCCGGATGAGCTGCGATTCGTCCTGGGCTTCTCCGACGAGAGCTCGCCAGATCGCAGGGCTGGCGTGGTCGCTCGGCGGGCGCGAAGGCGCGCTGCTGGCGCAGGCCGGCGAGCGCGAGCGAGCCCGAGCGCGTCGGTGACGGCAGACGGCGACGTCCGTCCGGGTCGAGGCCGAATCGGCGGGCGCCAGGCGTCGATCGAGGCGGGCGCCGCGACGCAGTCCATCCACTCGGCGGGCGATCCGGCACAGGCCGGTTCCCCCACGCGGCCTCGGCACGCGCGAAGGTCGAGCCTCGCCGAGGGCGAGCCCTGTCTCCTGCGCGGGACACCTGACCACGCTGGGACGGCGACCCGGCGGAGGGCGCCGAGCCTGCTCCGGCACCTTCAGCGCCCGGCCTCCGGCGACGGGGCCTGATCGTGCTGCTCGCCGCCAGGCCCGAGGCCGCCGAGAGCCACGCGGCCGAGCTCGGTATCCGCGTGGCATGCTCGACGCGGCCGAGGGCGCCGACGCCGTTCGTCGAGGCCTGCTCTCGACCCAGTACGACGACGAGGGGATGCCCACCCGCGCCGGGCTGGAGCTCTGGCCCGACGACCCCGACGGCCCCGCGCGCACGCCGCGCGGCTCGGCACCCGGCCGCTGCATCGCACGGCCGACGGCGTCACCGCGGCGCTGATGCACACCTCGGCCGAGGGCACCGCGGGCGTCGGCGGCTACCTGATCGTGCGCCCGTGACGGCGGATCCCGCCGTCGCATCGGGACCGATCATCGGACCGTCATCTCCGACTTCGGCGGCGTCCTCACCTCGCCCCTGGTCGAGTCGTTCGCCTCGGTCCAGGACGACACCGGCGTCCCGATGGAGGAGCTCGGCAAGGCGATGGCGCGGATCGAGGCCGAGGACGGCGCCCACCCGCTCTTCGAGCTCGAGACCGGGCCGGATCACCGAGGTCGACTTCCTCGCCAGGCTCGCCGACGAGCTCGAGCCCGCGATCGGCCACCGGCCCGAGATGCACCGCTTCGCCGAGATCTACTTCGAGGCGCTGAACCCCAACGAGCAGATGATCGAGCTGATGCGCGAGCTCAAGGCGCAGCCGGCTACCGGATGGCGATGCTGACCAACAACGTCAAGGAGTGGGAGGCGCGCTGGCGCTCGATGCTCCCGGTCGACGAGATCTTCGAGCTGGTCGTCGACTCCGCCTTCGTCGGCATGCGAAAGCCCGACGCCGAGATCTACGAGCTCACCCTCGAGCGCCTCGGCGGCCCCGCCCCCGGCGAGTGCCTGTTCATCGACGACATCGAGGCGAACATCGACGCGGCCGCGCGCCCTCGGCCTCGCACGCGGTCCACTTCCGCAGCACACGGCCAGGCGAGCCGAACGGAGATCCGCGCCGCGCGGTGCACGGCCGCGCTAGTTGTCGGAGCCCGCGCGGTCCCAGATGTAGAGCTCGGTCGCCTCGCGGGCGAGCTCCATCAGGCGGGGGCCCGAGAGCCACTCCAGGACCGTGTCCAGGGCGCGCTCCTCGCTGATGCCCTCCTCGAAGGCCTCCTCGCCGCGGAAGCCGGCGGCGAGCTTCAGGGCCTCGCGGCGGTGCTCGCCGAGCGACGTCGAAGGCGCCCATCAGGAAGTCGCGGTTGGGGAGCGGCTGGCCGCCCTCCATCGAGCCGTGCCAGGCGGCGAGCATCGAGATGTCGTGCTCGTCCAGCTCGGAGATGGCCTTGGCGTAGTGGTCGTCGAGCTCCCCCTCGGGGATCTCGTCCACCCAGGCGCGGACGGCCTCGCCCAGGAGCTGGCGGCGCGCCTCGCGCCCGACGGAGTCGGCGATGGCGCGGATTGCGTCTGCTGGGTCTACGAAGCAAAGTGTCATGTCAGTTCCTTGTCGTCCTCGTTCCGGTGACTCTCGGTCTCGTGAGTGAGGCGCAAAGTTAGAGTCGCCCCCCGACGGCAAAACGGACGCCGGAGTTTCCGCGTGTTATGCCCACTTGCGCATGCCGGATCGCGGCATTAGGTTGGACCGGATGACGCTCTCGCTCATCGCCGGACCCCCCAACTCGGGGCGCACGGGCCGCGGTCATCGACGGCTTCCTGGCCGCGATCGACGCGCGACCCCGTGCTGGTCGTGCCCACGCTCGACGACGCCGAGCGGTTCGAGCGCGAACTGACGCGGCCGGGTCGGCCCCGTCGTCGGCGCGACCGTCTGCACGTTCGACCGGCTGTTCTCGCTCGTCGCGCAGGCGACCGAGGTGCGCGTCGCCCCCGCCGCTGACGCCCGATCCAGCGCACGCGGGTCGCGCGCGAGGCGGTCGCGCCGCGCGGGCGGGCTGAAGCTCCTCGCCGCGTCCTCGGCGCAGCGCCGGCTTCGCAGTCGGCGCTCGACGAGCTGATCGCCGACCTGCAGGCGGCCGGCGTCGACCCCGCGACCCTCGCGGCCCGCGCGCCGCCGAGGCCGGCCCCTACGAGGCCGAGGTCGCCCGCCTCTACGCGGCCTACTGCGAGGTCCGCGACGAGCTCGGCCGCGCGGACTCCCACACGCTCGCGGCCGCGGCGATCGCGGCGCTGCGGCGAGCGCCCGGACGCCTGGGGCGCCCGGCCCGTCTTCCTCTACGGGTTCGACGACCTGACCGTCGAGCAGCTCGACCTGCTGCGGGCGCTGCTCGGCGCCGCCGACGTCACGGTCGCCCTGCCCTGGGAGGACCGCGACGGTGCTGACCGACGCGCGCGGCGCGCCTGTTCGCCGAGCTGCGCGAGATCGAGGGCGCGACGTCGAGGAGCACCTCGAGGCGGACCCCGAGTTCACCGCAAGCCGCTCGCTGTTCGAGGTCGAGCGCCGCTTCGGCGAGCCACCGGACGATCGCGGCGACCCGGTCGCCCAACGACGGCGGGCATCGAGCTGCTGGCCTCCGCCGGCGAGCTGGCCGAGGCCGAGGCCGTCGGCGCGCGCGATCGCGGGCCTGCTCGACGACGGCGAGTCCCGCCGAGCGAGATCGCCGTCGTCCTGCGCCAGCCCGAAGGGCTCGGCCCGCTCTACCGGCGCGTGTTCGCGCGGTTCGGGATCCCCGTCGCCGTCCAGGCCGACCTCGACGTGACCCGCACGCTGACCGGCGCCGGGCCTCATCGCGCTGCTCGAGGCCGCCGTCGGCACGCGGCGCGCCGAGGACGTGCTCGCCTACCTGCGCACGCCCGGGCTCGCCTCGCCGGACAGCGTCGACTGGTTCGAGCGGCGGATCCGCCGGGGCCGCTGCAGCGGCGCCGACGAGGCGATCGAGGACTGGAACGCGGGCGAGAACCGCCGCGAGCTGGCCGAGATCGAGCGGCTGCGCGAGGCGACTGGCGCCGACCTCCTGCGCGAGGCCGCGCGCCAGGCGCGCTGGATCGCCGAGGGCGCGCAGCGCCGACGCGGGCGCCGTCGCCGGCGAGGACCGCGCGCTGGAGCTGCGGGCCGGCGCCGAGATCGAGCGCGGCCCTGCTGGAGCTGGCCGAGCTCGGCCTCGAGCGTCGAGCCCGCCGGACTCGCCGCGGCGGTCCGCGAGCTGCACGGTGCCCGCTCTGGCGCGGGCCGACCGAGGGCCGCGTCCGCGTGATCAGCCCCTACCGCGCCCGCGCCCGCCGGGTCGGCGCACCTGTTCCTCTGCTCGCTCCAGGACGGCGACTTCCCCCGCCGCGACAGCGGCGGCCCGCTGCTCTCCGACGACGCGCGCGCGGCGCTGGCGCTGCCGTCCCCGCGTCAAGGCCGAGGCCGAGGACCGCTACCTGTTCGCCCTCGCTGCTCTCGCGCCCGAAGCGGCAGCTGTGGCTCTCGTGGCGGCTCGCCGACGACGAGGGCGGCGCGGCCGCCCGCTCGCCGTTCGTCGACGAGGTCCGCGAGCTGCTCGACCCGCCGCTGCCCGACGACCTCGAGGAGCGCGACGAGGCCCTCGCCGCCGAGGCGGGCGGCCGCGGGCATCGCCGAGTCCGTCTTCGCGCCCGGACGCCGCCCCGAGCGAGGACGAGCTGGCCCGCGCGCTCGCCGCCCGCGTCGGCGGGCCGGACGCCAGGCGGACCGGGGCTCGACGGACCGAGCCCGACGTCCGCGAGAGCGTCGCCGCGCGGCTCGCCGCGGCCGCCGAGGTCACGCCGCCGGAGCGCCTGCACCCCGGCCCGCTGCGCCTGCCCGGCGGTGCTGGAGCAGATGGCGGACGAAGGACCTGTTCGGGCCCTCGACCCTCGAGGAGTTCGCGATCTGCCCCTACCGCTGGTTCGTCCAGCACGAGCTGAGCCCGCAGCGGATCGAGCCCGAGAGCGACGCGCTCACCGTCGGGCGCGGTGGCCCACCGGGTGCTCGAGACGCTCTACCGCGAGCAGCCCGGCGGCGACGGCGCGCCCGACCGCCGGCGACGCTGGACGCCTGGCGCGCGCGCGCCGCGAGCTGATCGACGAGATCGGGACCGAAGCGGCTGCCGCGCGAGCGCGCCGACGACCGCGGCGACCCTGCGCCGCATCGAGGGCCTCGTCCTCGCCTTCCTCGCCGACGAGGCCGGCGACCGACGCCGCCTTCGACCCCGAGCCGGACCTCTTCGAGGCGAGCTTCGGCCTCGAGGACAGCGACAAGGACGCCTTCGCGATCTCCGACACGGCCGGCATCCACGGCCGGATCGACCGGATCGACCTCGGGCCCGTCGGGCGAGGCGCTCGTCCAGGACTACAAGTCGTCGCACGAAGGTCGAGGGCGGCAAGGGGATGCTCGACGCGCGGCAAGCTCCAGCTCCAGCTCTACCTGCTGGCCGTGCGCGAGCTCTGGGGCCTGGAGCTGGCCGGCGGCGTCTACCGGCCGCTCGGCGGCACCGGGCGACCGCAAGCCGAAGGGCCTGCTGCGCAAGGAGCTGATCGAGGACCTCGGCGCCGCTCGACCCGCGGCCCGAGCGACCACCTGGCCGACGAGGACTTCGAGGAGGCGCTGGACGCGGCGCGCGAGCCGGGCCGGCGGAGATCGCCGGCCGAGATCCAGGCCGGCGAGATCGGCCGCCGGCCCGATCAACGGCAAGTGCCCCGACTACTGCACCTTCCAGCCGATCTGCCGCCGCGAGCGCGGGCTCCCCGAGGAGGAGCCGGGCGAGGAGGACTCGGAGGAATGAGCCGGCCCGCCGCGGACCGACCAGCAGCGCGAGGCGGTCGCGCGACCCGAGCCGCGACGTCTTCCTGCGCGCGGGCGCCGGCACCGGCAAGACCACCGTCCTGGTGGACCGCTTCTGCTCGGCCGCGCTCGACCCCGACGTCGGCGTCGAGCGGATCCTCGCCTTCACCTTCACCGAGCGCGCCGCCGACCAGCTGCGCCGCCGGGTGCGCGCGAGGCTCGCGCGGCATGGCGGCCGAGGAGGCCGACCGGCGAGAGCGCTCGAGCTGCTCCGCGAGGCCGAGGACGAAGACCGAGCGCGCCTGGATCTCGACCATCCACGGCTTCTGCCGGCGGCTCCTGGCCTCGCACCCGGCGGCCGCGGGGATCGACCCGCGCTTCCGCGTGCTCGACGAGCCCGAGGCCGACCGCCTCGCCGAGCGCGCGTTCGACGCCGCGCTGGACCGGCTCGTCTCGGGCGGCGACCCCGAGGCGCTGGAGCTGCGCGGCCTCGAACTGGCGGCGCTCGCTGCTCGAGATGACCCGCGGCGCCTACGACGAGCTCCGCAGCCAGGGCGAGGCCGCGCCCGCGCTGCCCGACCCGCCGCGAGGCCGACACCGGCCGCGCTCGAGCGAGCTGGTCGATGCCGCCGGAGGCCGCGGCGGACCGTGCGCGGAGGCGAAGCAGACGGCCAAGGTCGCCGGCGAACCTGCGAGCGGATCGACGTCGGCGACGCAGCTCGACCCCGCCGCGGACCCGTCGACGGAGCTGCTCGAGCGGCTGGCCGGCGCTGAAGCTCGACGGCGGCGGCGAGGACGTTCGAGGGAGAGCGAGGCGCTGGCGCTACAAGCGCGGCGCTCGAGCGGGCCCGCGGCGCGGTCGCCGCGGTGGCGATGCGCGAGGCCTACGAGCAGCTGCGAAAGCTGGTCGCCGGCTTCGGCGCGCGCCTACGAGCAGCTGAAGGCCGATCGCTCGGCGCTCGACTTCGAGGACCTGCAGCTGCAGGCCGTGCGCGCTGCTGACGCGGCAACGAGCGGCTGCGCGAGCGCTACCGCGAGCAGTTCCGCCACCTGATGGTCGACGAGTTCCAGGACACGAACGCGCTCCAGCTCGGCCTGGTCGAGGCGCTCCGCGGCCCGGACACCCGCCTGTTCGTCGTCGGCGACGAGTTCCAGTCGATCTACGGCTTCCGGCACGCCGACGTCGACGTCTACCGCCGCGAGCACGCCCGCTTCGCCGAGGGCGGCGAGCCGAACGGCGTCGCCCTGCCCCTGACCGGCAACTTCCGCGTCGGCGCCCGAGATCGTCGCCGCGACCAACGCGATCGGCGCCGGCGCTGCTCGACGGCTTCGAGCCGCTCGTCGCCGGGGTGACCGAGCCGGCGCCCGGCGAGGGCGATCCGCGTGGTCGAGCTGGCGCTGGTCGAGGACGACAAGAACGGGCTGGGAGGACGGCGACCGTCGGGCTGCCGCTGCTGCCCGACGACCCGAGCCCGCGCGCCGAAGGTCGCCGAGGCCCGCCTGCTGGCGGCGCGGCTGCGCGAGCTCGCCGACGCCGGCGAGGACCCCGCGGAGATGGTCGTGCTGCTGCGCGCCTTCACCCACGTCGCCGCGTACGAGCGGGCGCTCGTCCGAGGCGGGGCTCGACCCCTACGTGGTCGGCGGCCGCGGCTTCTGGTCCCAGCAGCAGGTCGAGGACATGCGCGCGCCTGCTCGCCGTGATCGTCAACCCGCTCGACGACGAGGCGCTGTTCGGGGCGCTGGCCTCGCCGGCCGGCGGCGCGGTGCTGCCGGACACGCTCTGGCTGCTGCGCCAGCGCCGCCAGCTCCCCGCCCCGCGAGGAGGGACGCAGCGAGATCGCAGGACCACGTCTGGCCGCTACTCCGCGACCTGCTGCCGACGGAGAGCCGAGCCGACGACGGCTTCGCCGAGGCGCGCGGCACTGATCCCCGACGCCGAGCGCGAGCGGCTGCTCACGCTTCGCCGAGACGGTCTGCGGAGCTGCGCGGCGCCGCGGCGCCGAGGGGGGCTCGAGGCGCTGGTCGAGCGCGTCGGCGACCGCGTTCGGCTACGACCTCGCGACGCTGGTCCGCGACCACGGGCCGCGAGCGCTGGGCGAACGTCCGCAAGCTGATGCGGCTGGCGCGCGAGTTCGAGTCGCGCGAGGGCCCCGACCTCGCCGCGTTCCTCGACTACCTCGGCTCCCGGGCCGCCAGCCGCGACCGCGAGGCCGAGGCCGCGACCCGGGCCGAGGGCCACGCGGGTGTCCGGATCATGACCGTGCACGCGGCCAAGGGCCTGGAGTTCGGGATCGTCGCCGTCCCCGACCTGGGCCGCAGCCTCCACCTCGGCTGGATCCCGCTGCGGGTCGAGGCCGGCGAGGAGCGCCCGGACGGCGACGGAGTCCGCGCGGGTCGGCGTCCAGCTCGGGCGGCTCGGGCGGCCCTCCGAGCGCCTGGGCGACTACGAGGAGCTGGAGGAGCTCGCCGCCGACCGCGGGGCCGAGGAGGAGGCCCGGCTCGCCTACGTCGCCGCGACCCGGGCCGAAGCGACCGCCTGCTCCTGAGCGGGACCTTCACCCGAAGGCTCTGAAGACAGGAGCCTGTGTCCCGCTGCAAGCCGATCGCGGTCCAGCTGATCCGCAAGGTGCTCGACGGCGATCCAGCTCGACCCGGGTGCTCGACGTGCCCGCCGCGTCGCGCGACGCCCCCGCTGGGCGGATCGCCGTCCGCCACGTGAGCCCGAGCCCGGGTGCCGGCGCCGCGCTGATCGCCGCCCCCGGCCCCGTGTCGCCGAGACCCCGGCGCCGACGCCGGGCGCTCCGCCGCTGGGCCGTCCCGATCCCCCGCCGGCGCTCGCCGGGGGCCTCTCCTACTCGGCGCTCTCGGGCTTCGAGCGCTGCGGCTTCCGCTTCTACGCCGAGCGGGTGCTCGGGCATCTCCGGGCCCGAGGAGGCCGTGGCCGCCCCGACGAGGGCGACGAGCGGCGGCCCGCCGACGCGCGCCAGCGCTTCGGGCCAGGCGTCGCCGTGCACGCCCTGCTGGAGTGGAGCGCGCGCCACGGCTGGGCCGAGCCCGGGCCCGACCGCGCCGCTGCCGCGCTGCGCGAGCAGGGGCTCGGCGCCGCCGAGACGGAGGAGCTCTCGGGCCGCGCGGCTCGAGCTGGTCGCCGCGCTGGCTCGACCTCGCCTCTGCGCGCCGAGCTCGAAGGCGCTCGCCTCAGCCCCGAGGTCCCTTCGTCCTCTCGGTCGGCGGCACCCTGGTCCGCGGCTCCATCGACCTGCTCGCCGAGCGGACGGCGCCGGCGAGCCCGGCCGGGTCCTCGTCGTCGACTACAAGACCGACCGCCTGCGCGGCCGCAGCCCGAGGAGGCCGCCGCCGGCTACGGCGTCCAGCGCGACATCTACGCCCTCGCAGCCGCCGGCGCGCGGAACCGAGGTCGAGACCGTCTACGTGTTCCTCGAGCAGCCCGGAGACCCGATCCGCACCGTCGGCACCGAGCCCGAGCTCGACGCCGCCCGCACCCGCATCGAGGCCCTCCTCGACCGACTCGCAGCCGGAGACTTCCCGGTCACCCATCACCCCCACTCGGCCCTCTGCCACGACTGCCCCGCGGCGAGCGCCTGTGCAGCCACGCGGTCGCCGACCAGATGCGAGATCGACCCGAGCCACCGATCGATCCAGCCTCTCCGACGTCACCGACCGCATACCCCCGCAGGCGAAGCCGAGGAGGTGGGCGCTGATGCACGGCAGCTGCAACCTCCTGGACCGCGATGACCCTCGGCGTCTTCGGCTACGGCTCGCTGGTCGCGCCCGAGAGCGCCGCGCTGACGCTCGGCCGTCCGTCGAGCTGCGTGCCGGCCGAGCTCGGCGGCTGGAAGCGCCGCTTCTCGCAGGCGCGCGACAACCTGACCTGCGAGAAGACGTTCGAGCTCGCGGACGGGTCGCTGTCCCGAGTGGATCCTGGGGCTGAACGTCGAGCCGGGCGAGGACGACGCCGGGCCGGTGAACGGCGCCGTGATCGAGCTGAGCGAGGCCGAGCTGGAGCGCCTCGGGATCCGGGAGATCCGCTACGACGCGGTTGACGTCACGGACGCAGATCGGCGGCGACGGCCTGCCCGACCGCGTCTGGACCTTCACCGCGAAGGCCGACCACTTCGCGCCCGAGCCGCCGGAGGACGCCGTGATCCTCGCGACCTACGCGCTCGCCGTCGAGGAGGCGTTCGAAGCACTCGGCCCCGGCGGACTCGACGCCTACCTGCGCCACCACGGGTCCCTACCCGGTCGAGCGCGTCGAGGCGACCCTCGTCAGGGACGAGATCCCGGAGGGAAACCCCCGCCGCTGGTGAGACAGCGCCCCTACGCCGCGTGCCAGCGCCGGGCCCAGTCGCGCATCGCGCCCATCACGGGCTTCAGCGACTCGCCCTTGCTCGTCAGCTCGTAGGTGACCCGGACGCGCGGCCCGGCGTGGACATCGCGGCGTACGAGGCCGGCGCGCTCGAGCTCCTTCAGGCGCGTCGAGAGCAGGCGGTCGGACATGCCCGGGACCGCCTCCTTGACCTCGGCGAAGCGCATCGGGCCCTCGTCGGCCAGCGCGTAGAGAATCGCCCCCGCCCAGCGCCTGCCGATCAGCTCGACCGCGGCGTGGAAGTGAGGGCATACGTGTCGTGGCTCCGTCCCGGCGCCTGCGCCCGTGTGCTCGGCGCGCGCCGCGGACCCGCCTTGATCTGATCTCACCTCGGTTCGAGCTTACCAATGGTAATTGGCCCAGTCAGCGCGTGCAGGGCCCGGTGTCGACCTCGCCCGCCAGAGCTTTCGACGGCGCTGCTGACGACCGCGTTCGGGCACGCCGTAGCCGCCCGGCTGCTTCGAGTCGGTCGAGGCGAAGACCGTGGTCAGCACCTGTCCCGAGCCGTCGATGACCGGCCCGCCGGAGTTGCCCGAGAGCACCTCCCCGCGCAGGGCGGTGAGGGAGCGGCGCAGCGGGCCGTTCCCGTAGGAGTCCTCGGTCGTGGCGCCTCCGGTCGAACCCAAGCGAGCCGGCGCGATCGCAAGGGGGCCGTTCTCCGGATAACCGACCACGGCGCCCGGCGTGCCGCTGAGCGCGGCGGCTCGGCCAGGGGCAGCGGGGGAGCATCGAAGCCGTCGACCCGCAGCAGGGCGAGGTCGTTCGAGGGGTCGTAGTGGACGGGCACCGCGTCGAGGTTGGGGTCCTCGTCCTCAGAGGCTGACGCTGGTGTCGTCCTGGCCCGCGACGACGTGGGCGTTGGTGACGATCAGACCCGGGTGCGACCACCCACCCCGAGCCCGAGACACCGAGCCCGCAGGCGGTTCCGAGCACCCTGACCACCGAGGCGGAGGCCGTCCGCACCTCGGGGTCCCCCGCGATCGCGGAGTCCGGCGGCCCGACACCCGGGTCCGGGCCGCTGATGGCGTTGCCCGGGTCGATCCGGTTGAGCGCGTTCAGCAGATCGCCGGACGGCGGGAACGCCTCGTTCAGCGCCTGCAGGACCGCCGAGCCCTGCACCGAGCGGCGCAGGTCCTTCGCACCGGGGGCGTTCAGGGCGACCGCGCCGAAGAGCCAGGCGAGGCCGATGCCGAGGGCGGCGAGGAGCAGGGCGCCGCCGGCCGCGTCGATCGCCCTGCGCGGCGCCGCCGCGGCCCAGCAGGCGGACCCGCAGCCCGTGGGCGATGCTCTCGAGCGAGACCGCGACGACGCCGCCGATCAGCAGGGCGCCCGCCAGTGCGGTCGACCGGCGCATACGGCGACTCGGAGCCGTCGACCAGCAGCTCAGGCCCCAGACGGCTGCCGAGGAGGGCGCCGACGGCGAAGCCCAGCAGGCTCAGCGCGCCCACGATCAGCCCCTGGCGGTAGCCCCAGGCGGCCATCAGCAGCGCGAAGGCGATGATCACCCAGTCGAGGCCCGTCACCGTCAGAATGTAAGCACCCGTTCCGGGCGTGTGGCACCGACTACCTTTTCTTCGTGACTCCTCCCGACGCCAGCCAGGCACCGCCCAGGCGTCCGCGCGCGCCCGCATCGTCGGCCCCCCGCCGCAGCTCCAACGGCGGCGGGCGAAGGCCCCCCGCGCGGCCCACGGCGAGCGAGCGCCGGCGGCGTCTGACCCACCGCGCGATTCCCATCTTCCTCGCAGCCGGGGTGCGCCTTCGGCGTCGGCGCTCATCAGCGCAGCGGGCTCGCCCGAGGAGGACGCCTCGAACCGCTTCCTCGACGCGTGGGCCGATCAGGACTTCGAGGCGATGCACGCCGAGCTCGCGCCCGAGTCGCAGGAGCAGTACCCGCTCGAGCGAGTTCACCGCCGCCTACGAGGACGCCCAGTCCGCGTCGACCGCGACCGCGATCGACCCCGGCGAGGCGAGCGGACCCGACAACGGCGTGATCGCGATGGAGGTCGGGGTGCGGACCGAGGTGTTCGACCGCATCGACGGGACGATGGACATCCCCTTCAGCGACCAGAAGATCGTCTGGACGCCGCACCTGACCTTCCCCGGCCTGGAAGAGGGCGAGCGCGTCGGGCGCCGGCTGACACTGGGCAACCGCGCCGCGATCCTGGCCGTCGGACGGGACTCCCGCTCGCCGAGGGCCAGGGCGCCGCCCGCACCTCCGACCTCGGCTCCGACGCGATCGACGTCGCCGGCGAGGTCGGGACCCCTGACGACGAGCTGCGCCCGGAGGTCGAGGCCTCCGGCTACCCCGGCGACCAGGACACCGGCGTCAGCGGCCTGGAGCTCGCCTTCAACTCGCGCGCTCGCGGGCAAGCCCGGCGGCGAGCTGCTGGCGGTCCCCGAGGGCACCGAGCTGCCCGACGTGCCCGAGAGCACCGAGGGCCGCGTGCTCGCCACCGCCGCAGCAGGCAGCCGGGCCGGAACGTCCAGACGACGATCAACCCCGACCTGCAGGAGGCGACGGTCGCGCGCGCTCGGCGGCCAGCTCCGGCGGAGCCGCGGTGCTCGACGCGCGCGACGGGCGAGGTCCGGGCACTCGCCGGCCAGGCCTACTCCTTCCTCCGTCCGCCCGGATCGACCTTCAAGGTGATCACCGCCACCGCCGGGCTCGAGGAGGGCAAGGTCAAGCTCGACGACACGTTCGACGCGTCGAGGAGATCAACCCGGCTCCCGACACGGGCGCACGAGTGATCGAGAACGCCCACGACGAGCTCTGCGGCGGCACCTTCGAGGAGACGTTCGCGGACTCGTGCAACACGGTCTTCGCGCCGCTCGGGGTCGAGGTCGGCGCCGACAAGCTGGTCGAGGCGGCCGAGCGCTTCGGCTTCAACCAGGAGCCCGACCCTCTACAACGCCGAGGCGACGGAGGCGGCCGACCCCCAGCCGATGGACATGCCGACGACCTTCGACGAGACGGGCACCGAGCTGTCGGTCAGCGCGATCGGCCAGGGCACCGTGCTCGCCACCCCGCTCGGAATGGCCTCGGTCGCCCAGACGATCGCCAACGGCGGCACGCGCTCGCCGACCCCGATCGTCACCGACCCGGCGCTGCAGGCCGACGCCGAGCCGGTCGAGGTCACCTCGAAGGAGAACGCGCGCGTGATGACGTCGCTGATGGAGGCCGTCGTCGACTACGGGACCGGGACCTCGGCCGCCCTTTCGGGCATCCAGGTCGCCGGCAAGACCGGCACCGCGGAGCTGGGGCCGAAGCCCAACCAGCCGCCGCCCGAGCCCGTCGCCCCCGGCGAGGAGCCCCCCGACCCCGAGCAGATCGTCGACGCCTGGTTCATCGCCTTCGCCCCGGCGCAGAAGCCGAAGCTGGCCGATCGCCGTGATGGTCGCCGACGCCGACGGCGACGGCGGCGAGGTCGCCGCGCCGATCGCGCAGGAGCATCCTGTCCGCGGGCCTGGAGTAACGGCCCGCGACGTGGCGGCGGGGGCTGGGCGCTAGGGCAGCGCCAGCGCCACGGCGATGACGCCGATCGCCGCGCCGACACCGGCGACCAAGCCCCCGAGCGTCTCGAGCCCGAGCCCGATCGGGACCCCCACAGCCACCAGCACGGTGCCGGCCCCGAGCAGCTTCCACCAGTCCACCTCGGCGATCCCGTGCCGGGACCGGGCGGGGCGCGCGAGCAGCAGGCCCGGCGGCCATCGCGGCCAGCCCCACGAGCGAGCCGACCAGGCCGAAGAGGTTGACGAGCACGAGCACCGCTCCCGCGCCTGCGACGAGCAGCACGGCGCGCAGCTGCGCTGCGGTCATCGAGCGGGGCACGAGAGGGCTAGATGTCGAGGGTGACCAGACCTTCCTCGCCCTCGGCGAGGATGATCAGGTCGAGGGGGCGGTTGTTCGAGACGTCCTGGTCGACCAGGAAGAGCACGATCGCGCCCTGGACCGGGCCGTTGGCGGCGGCCGTGTCGGCCTCGGGCGCCTCGCCGTCGGCCTCGATCACGCCGCCCAGGTCGAGCCCGAACACCGGGTCCATCTCTATCGGCTTGTACTCCGCGCCGGTGGTGTCCTCGACCCGCATCTCGAGGGGGCTCGGCAGGCGGCGGTCCTCGTCGCCCTCGTTCTCGACCTTCATGAAGACGGCGAGGTAGTCCTGGTCGGGCGGGGGCGGCGGCAGGCCGCGCAGGTACTGGCCGTCCTCGATGTCGTCGCGGTTGAGGAAGCGGGTGAGGGCGACGTTGAAGCCGAGGTCTCCGAGCTCCAGCGGCTCGCCTTCGACGACAGCGTGGACCTCCTCGCCGTCGATCAGCTCGGTCTCCTCCTCCGCCCCGCAGGCGGCGACGCCCACGGAGAGGGCTGCGATCGCCAGCGCGGCCGCGAGGCCTCTGATTGCCGGTGCCGACACGGGCGGCAGTCTATCCGGGAAGACCCGTGGGTCTGCGGTCTGCCGCCGCCGACCCCGACGGGCGTCGGCGAGCTCGTCCCCGGACTCGATCTGCTCGCGAAGCCGCTGGAGCGCGCGCCGCCAGCGGCGCTTCCACCACCCACCGGCCCGCAGGTCGTGGAGGCGGTCGACCACGTTCTCCGGCTCGGTCCAGAAGGTCAGCGTCAGCTTCGTCGGCGAGCCCTCGGACGCCGATCAGCTCCCAGACGGCGCGCAGCCCGACGCGGTCCTTGCGGCCTCCTCGCCCGCGCTCGGCGATCCTGGCGGGGCGGTCGGCCTCGTCGATCACCGTCTCGACGAACGTGACGCCGGGGGCGCCGACCCGGAAGCGCGCGCCCGCACCGCGGCCCGAGGCCTCGATCCTGACCAGGCGAAGGTCGCGAGACGAAATGGTCCGTCCACGCCGGGCGGCGGGAGAGGTCGCAGATGCGGTCGAAGACGGTCTCACGCGGGGCGTCGATGACGATGTCGAGCGAGATCGGGCCCATTCGGCGGCCGAGTCTATTCGCCGGGGTCGGCCCGGCAGGGAATCCCGGACTTTGCGGAGGTGGACGGAAATCTCGATTGCGCGCGGACGGGAGAAAGGTACGATCGACATGCGACATGGCGACCATCGGACACAGCGAAGACGCACTGCACGAGTCCGGTGAGAGCGCCGAGGCCGGCTCTTTCGCCTGCACCGAGTGCTCGATGCCGGTGTCCCTCGATCACAGCGGCGAACTGCCGGAGTGCGCCGCGTGCGGCGGCACCACCTTCCGCCGCGCTTCCATGTTCGCCGAGCAGCCGACCCTCACGAGCACCCGCGGTCGCTGCCTTCAGCGAAACGGCGCTGGAGCTGGCTGGAGGACGTCAGGGACTCGATCGACGCGCCCGGCAAGTACGTGGCCGCGTTCGCCGACGGCCGCGCCCGGGTGTTCGAGCTGCACGCGGGCTGGTCGCGCATCGGGCGGGCATCGGGTGCCGACATCAGGCTCGACGACCCCACGGTCTCGCGGCGTCACGCGGTCGTCGTCTGCACACCGGAGGGCGAGCTCAGGGTCCTCGACGACCGCAGCATGAACGGGATCGTCGTCAACGGCGAGGCCGTCGACTGGGCGCCGATCTCGGACGGAGACGCGCTCGAGGTCGGCCGCTACACGCTCCACGTGATCGAGACTGCCGGCGCGCCGCCGGCTTCCGCCGCGTAGAGCCCGGTTTCTAGGCCTCCGCGGCCCGCTGGGTGCCCGCCGCGGCGAGCGTTCGCTCGACGTCGAGGTAGAGCTCGTGGACGCTCATCGTGGGGTCCACCATCTTGACCGGGATCCCGTCGATCGGCGGGCATCGTCCCGTCGAGGATGCACAGGTCGGGCGGCGCTCCGCCGCGACCTGCAGCGCCTCCGCGGGGTCGTGCGCCGTCGCGACCTCGAAGCCACCGAGCTCGAGGCGGTAGCCGACCAGCTTCACGAGGTTCGCGTCGGACGCCGCGACGAGGACCAGACCGACGGACGCCACCGGCTCGGGCTCCTCGGGCTCGCCGCCCTCCATCACGCCGAGCACCGGGTCCTCGACCGGAGGCCTCGGGAGCCGCGAGCAGGCCGCGAACCGACCGCTGCAGCTCATCGGGGACGAAGGGCTTGGTCACGTACTCGTCCGCGCCCGCCTCGCGTGCCCTCCATCACGGCCTCCCACTGGGTGCGGGCGCTCAGGAGCAGGATCGGGATGTCGCGGGTGCGCTCAGCGTCCCGGATGCGGCGCGTGACCTCGCACCCGTCGAGCTTGGGCATCATCACGTCGAAGATGCAGAGGTCGGGGAGCATGTCGCTCGCCAGCGCGAGCGCCTTCTCTCCGTCGGGCGCGGTCACGACCTCGTAGCCGTCCTCCTCGAGGACCATCTGGACCAGCTCGAGGATGTCCTCGTCGTCGTCGGCCGCCAGGACCAGCGCGGTGAGCCGCTCGTCGCTCATGCCGGGCCTCACGACCTTCGCCGGCGAGCAGAGCTCCGACGCGGTCCTCGAGCTCGTCCGATGCTCTGCTTGCGCATGCAGTCGTCGGGGCGCGGGCCCAGCCGCCACAGCGACCGGTTGTCGAGGGTCGCGGTGATCAGCATGACCGGGATTCCCT
The DNA here is from genome assembly GCA_963839875.1 of uncultured Solirubrobacterales bacterium. GTDB lineage: Bacteria > Actinomycetota > Thermoleophilia > Solirubrobacterales > 70-9 > CAVUAT01. The sequence goes on along the minus strand of CAWIWP010000003.1, from coordinate 35,190 downwards.
TCGTCTTCTTCCCCTCGCGCATCTCCTGCAGCACCTCGTGGCCGCGCATGCCCGGCATCACGACGTCGAAGACGCAGGCGTCGGGCAGCTGCTCCCGCGCAAGATCGCAGCGCCTCGGTCCCGTCGTGGCCTTGGCGACCCGGTAGCCGGCGCTCTCGAGCTGCATGCGTGACGAGCTCCAGCAGGTCCTCGTCGTCGTCGGCGACGAGCGACGAGCGGGATCCGCGGCGGTGCTCGCCGGAACCTCACCCCGCGACCGCCTCGCGCTGCCGGTTGCGGGAGCGCCCGCTCAGCGGCAGCTCGACCCGGAAGGTCGTGCCGCGTCCGACCTCGCTGTCGACCGCGACGTGTGCCGCCGTGGGCCTCGACGATGCCCTTGACGATGGTCAGGCCGAGGCCGGTGCCGGGGATGTGCCCCTCGGTCGCGCTCGCCGCCCGGTAGAGGCGGTCGAAGAGCCGGCCCATGTCCTCGTCGGGGATGCCCGGGGCCGGTGTCCGCGACCTCGATGACGGCGTCCTCGCCCTCTGCGCATACCCGAACCGCCACCCCGCCGTCCTCGGTGAACTTGATCGCGTTCGAGAGCAGGTTGTCGACCACCTGGCCGACGCGCTCGCGCGTCGCCGGTGAACGCGGGGATCTCGCCGGCGTCGAGCGTCAGCGTGCAGGCCGCTGCTTCTCCGCGGCCGGCTGGGCGGCTGCCTCGACGGAGGCGTCGCGAGCGAGGGCAGGTCGACCGTGCCGGGCTCCAGCTCGAACCGGCCGGCCTCGATCCGGACGAGCATCAGGAGGTCGCCGACCAGCCGCATCTCGCGCTTGGCGTTGCGGCGGACGACCTCGAGCATCTGCTTGCCCTTCGCCGAGAGGGCATCGGACTCGGTCTTGGCGAGCATGTCCGTGTAGCCGATGATCGAGGTGAGCGGTGTGCGGAGCTCGTGCGAGACCAGGGCGAAGAACTCGTCCTTGATGCGCTCGGCGTCGCGCTCGGCCTTGGTCCGGGCGGCGAACTCGGCGAGCTGCGAGGAGATCACCGCGAGGGCGTCGAGCGCCTCGGGCTTGGGCGGCTGCTGCTCCGCGGTGAACAGCTCGATCACGCCGAAGACCTGGTTCTCGCGAAGCAGCGGCGCGGCGAGGGCGCTGTGCAGGCCCGCCTTCGCGAGCCTGGGCCGCGCGCGAGAAGTCGGGGTCGTAGGTGACCTTGCGGACCCAGGTCGCGGTCCGGTCGGCGAGCGCGACGCCGGGCAGGTCCTGCCCGGGCTTCGAGCTCGAGGTCCGCGGCTGCGCGACCTCGAGCGGTCGCGGCGGTCGCGTCGGCGCTCCAGAAGGTCGTGCAGCTCGAGCTGCCCGCCGCTCGTCGACCCCCCAGAAGGCGCCCGCCTCGAAGTCGTATCCCTCGCCGATCGCGGCCATCGCGGCGGGCATCGCCTCCTCGAGCGACGCGGCGCCCGCCAGCGTGGCGCCGATCGGCGAGCTGGGCGGTGCGGAAGCGCTCGTGCCTGCTTGCGCTCGGAGATGTCGTGCAGGAAGGCGTAGAAGCTCGTGACGCCGCCGTCCTCGACGGCCGAGATCGTCATCTCGATCGGGAACTCGTGACCGTCGCGGTGGAGCGCCGGCATCTCGAGGCGCCGGTCGAGCACCTTGGCCTCGCCGCCCGACAGGTAGCGCTCCATGCCCCGCCTGGTGGGCATCCCGGTAGCTCGTCCGGGATGATCGTCTCGGCGACGCTGCGGCCGATCGCCTCGTCGCGGGTCCACCCGAAGGTGGCCTCGGCGGCCGGGTTCCAGGCTGTGATCAGGCCGTCGCGGTCCATCGCCACGAAGGCGTCGTGGGCGCTGTCGAAGATCGATCGGTCCGCGGGGGCTCTCGCGGGGGCGGGCTCGGGCTCGGCGGCGGGCTCAGGCTCGGGAGCGGAATCGGGCTCGGCCGCGTGGGACCCGTTCGGCATCGGTGTGACCTCGTCGGGCGGCGCGTAGGGCGCGGCGCCGTTGCCGTTGGCGTTGTCGAGCCGGGGCGTCGCCGTTGCCGGTCAGGAGCGCTGCCAGCTCGGAGGCTTCGCGCATGGCCTGTCGGGCGAGGTCGATCGCCATGTCCGGACACGCGCAGTAGGTCGTTCATCACCGGTCACACGTGGTTCGTCGGCAGCAGGGCGCGCCTCAGCACGGGTATCTGGCCCTGTACACGAATGTTCTACACGCGCTTCAAGACTCGGGCGCCGCGAGCCGATCAAAGTCCCAGTGGCCACCGCGACGACCGACACGGAAGCGGCAGACGCAGAGACGTCCCGGGACGTGCAGACGCTCTGGCACGCCTACGAGCAGTTCAACACTGACGGGCGAGATCCCCGATCGAGGTGTTCGATCCCGAGGTCGAGTTCGTGCAGGTCGAGGGCTTCGCCGGCACCGGCACCAACAAGGGGATCGAGGGCGTCCGCAAGGTCCTCTCGAACCTGCTCGACGCCTTCGAGTCGCTGAAGATGCGCCCGCGCGAGGTCCTCGACGAGCGCGACGGCCGGTCCTGATGCTGGTCGCGCTGACGGTGCTCGGGCGCGGCAGCCGGATCCAGGTCAAGGAGACGATGTTCCACCTCTGGGACATGCGCGACGGCCGCATCAGCCGCTGGCAGGCCTTCGCCGAAGAGCAGCCGGCGCGCGAAGCGTTCGACCGACACGCCTGAACGCCTGCCTAATAATCAGGATGAGGAACGAAACGAATCGTGCGTTAGCGTGTTTGGAAACGCACACAATTGGAATCGTCGTAGTAGGCTCACACCGAACCCCATTCTCGACTCACGGGATCAAGAAAGTTCAGCGGAGGGATCCAGGATGAAGAGCAACGGGAGAAAGCAGAACCGCAAGCAGACGGCAGCGGCACGGGCAATGACGGCCCCGGCTCCGAGACCGAGCGGTTCCGCGCGATCGTCGAGCTCCGCCACAACGAGGCGGTCACCGGCGAGTCCGGCGTCCCCCGCCATCAGCGCGATCACGAGTTGCGCCGCCAGCTCAGCTCGCTCGACGAGTTTTCCTGAACCGCCTCGGGGCGGATTCAGGCCCAGCTGAGCGGCTCGTAGCCCGAGTCGCCCGGCACCCCGATCAGCAGCAGGCGGACGGCGCGTCCGAGAGTTCCTCGACCGTCCTGGCGACCGCGGGCCCGTAGCGGACGAACGTCCCTGGCCCGGCAGCTCGCTCCTCGTCGTCCGCGACGATCGTCGCCTCGCCCTCGAGCACGACGAAGACCTCCTCCTGGCCGCTCTCCGCCTCGTCGTGGGCCGGCAGCTCTCCGCCGGGCGCGAGGTCGACGACGTTGAAGCCGAACGCCTCGGCCCCGAGGCTCCGCCGGCGAGCCGCCATGTGCACCCCCCCGAGCCCTCCATCTCCTCGAACTCGTCGATGTGCTTGATCGCGTAGTCGCCGGCCATCGTCAGTCCCTCTCTGTCTTCGGTGTCCTCCGGTGCGAAAGCCATCGCGGCAAGTGCTCGCGGCGACGGCGGCCGTAATCCCGGCGGCGTGAGCGCCATCGCACGCGGGTCCCGCTCGCCCATCACCGACTCAGAGCTCGCCGAGGACATGATCGATGCCCACGAGGCGGCCGAGATCACCGACCCCGCCGAGGCGGCCGAGCCGATCGGAGAACGCCGAGGCGGCGGAGCCGACCGACCCGATCGAGGCGATCGAGCCGACGGAGCCGATCGAGAGCATCGAGTTCGCTCGACGCGATCGAGAGGTACGAGTCCTCGGACCAGAGCGAGAGCGGGCGAATCCGCCATCAGTGGCTCAGAGCTCCGGGACGTCCGCGCCCAGGGCGCTGAAGGGGACGCGCTGGATGTCGGCCTGTCCGCCGAAGCGGGCCTCGAGAGCCTCGACGACCTTGCCGGTGCTCTGCCAGAAGCTCCAGACGAGGACCGTCGGCCCGGCGCCCGAGATGGTCGCCCCGAGCGCGCCCGAGCAGCGCCGCGGCCTCGACGACCTCCATCGAGAGCTCGTAGAGGTGGGCGCGGTGGGGCTGGTGCAGGCGGTCGGCGAGGCCGCGGGCGATCAGCCCGAGGTCGGAGCGCTCGAGTCCCAGCACGAGCTCGGAGGCCGCCGCGACGTTGGCGACCGCGTCGCCGTGGGGAACAGACTCCGGAATCGCCTTGCGGGCCTTCGGGCGTCGGCACCCGCTCGCCCTCGGGCACGACGACGATCGCCTCGAGCCCCTCGGGGACCTCGATGCGGGTCGCGTGCACCGCCCCGGGCTCGCCCTCGGGGTCCGGCGAGCAGACGACGAAGCCGCCGTAGATCGCGGCGGCGACGTTGTCGGGGTGGCCCTCGATCGCGGTGGCGCTGCGCCAGCACGTCGGCCGGGCTCCAGCGCGAGCTCGTAGAGGTGGTCGGCGGCGAGCAGCCCGGCGACGATCGCCGCGGCGCTCGAGCCGAGCCCGCCCGCGAGCGGGATCTCGCTCTTGATCCGGAAGGCGATCCCGTCGGCGGGGTGAAGCGACTCGAAGGCGCGCACGCAGAGGTTCGACGCGGTCGGTCGCGATGTCGAGGCCGCCGGCGTCCACCTCGAAGGTGCCGGTCTCCTCCACCTCGAGCTCGAGGTGGAGCGTCAGCGCCGCCGCGAGCACGTCGTAGCCGGGGCCCAGGTTGGCCGAGGAGGCCGGGACGCGGACGAGCCGGCGCCGGGCCGTCATCGGCTTCTATGCCTTCCACTTGACGCCGCAGCCGACGGCGGGGGTCTGCGCCGGCTCGGGCTCCTGGCCCGCGAGCACCGCGTCGAGCGCCTCGCGCAGCCACTGGGCGTCGAGCGACGGGTCCTCGTAGTCGGCGTCGGGGGCGCCCTCGTAGCGCAGGCGCAGCTCCGCGTCGAGGACGAACACGTGCGGCGTCTTCTCGGCGCCCCAGGCGCGGGCGACCTCCTGGCTCTCGTCGTGGAGGAAGGGATGGGGCCAGCCGCCCTCCGCCTCGACGCGCTCGGCCATCGCGTCGAAGGAGTCGGCCGGGTAGCGCTCGGGGTCGTTGGAGTTGATCGCCAGCACGCGGACACCGCGGTCCGTCGTAGTCGCGCGCGACGTCCAGCAGGCGGTCGTGCCACGCGAGCGCGTAGGGGCAGTGGTTGCAGGTCCAGTAGACGACCGTGGCCGCGGCCTCGCCGCCTTCCAGCGCGTGGGTCGCCGCCGTCGGTGCCCGGCAGCTCGAACCCGGGTGCCGTCTGTCCCGTCATGACTGTCATCGCGTTCCGCTTCGCTTCACGCTCAGGATGCTCACCCGTCCCAAACTAGCCGCGAGGCGCCTCGCGCACGTCGAGCGGATCGGGCAGCGGCGAGATCCTGCGGTCGCGGCGCACGTACATCCGGCAGACCAGTCCCCCGGGGCACCCCCTCGACGGGGTCGGAGACATCGCGTCCAGTCGACCCTGATCGTCGGCGAACCCGGGAACGCCCTCGGCCTCGGCGTCCGCCTCGCTGGTGATCTCGCGCACCTCGATCGAGCCCGGATCGAGCTCGTGCTCGACCATCGCCGCGCGCAGGTCGGCCAGCGCCCGCTCCCACGAGGGGCACTCGCTCCACCACAGGAACTCGACGCGGGGCGCCAAGCGCCGCCTCAGCCGCCGAGGATGCGCGCCTTCTGCTGCTCGAACTCCGCGTCGGTCAGGGCACCGGAGTCGCTGCAGCTTCGCGAGGCGCTCGAGCTCGGCGACCGGGTCCACCCCAGCTGCCGGCGCACCCGCAGGCGCGGCGGCCGCCGGAGCCGGGGTCGTAGCGTCGGCACCCGCCGGGCGGACCTCGCCGCGCTCCGGATTCGCTGGCCGCCTGGTTCCAGTCGATCGCGACCTTGGACTGGTCGGCGGCGTCTACCCGGACCGGCAGCGTCACGCCGGGGCCGATCTGGGCTGCGCTCGGGGACCATGTACTGGTTCGCGACCCGGTAGGGCGCGCGGCCCGGGACGTGGACCTCCAGGTCGATGTCGAGGTTGAAGGTCGTTGCGCCGCGGGCGGGAGTACCCATTCCGACGATGACGCCCTGGGCCGCGATCCCCTCGGTGAGAAGGCGGCTCTGGTCGCCCGACTGGTCCGTCAGCTCGGCCATCTGCTCGGTGGCGTCGCTCAGCATGTCGCCCATCTGCGCCATCGAGCCGCCGAGGCCCGGCTTGTAGCCCGCCTGCTCCTGCTGCTGGTCCTGCAGCTCGTTCGCCTGCTTGGTCAGCTTCGCCATGTCCTTCATCCCCTTGAAGAGGCCCATCTCGCCCTCGCTTTCCTAGCTAGTCCGCTGGCTGGACCTTAACCCCGCAGAAGGCGCACCGCACGGCCTCCACGGGGATCTCACTGATGCACTCGGGGCATTTGCGGACCGTCTCGTCGGTGGGCTCGGTACGGAGCCGCTCGAGCAGGTGGTTCACCGGCTTGACGACGAAGAAGAAGATCGGCCGCGGCGACCGTCAGGAACGCGATCAGCGCGTTCAGGAACTCGCCGTAGCGGAAGACGCTGCCGTTGATCTCGAAGGTCAGCCCCGAGAAGTCCGGCTCGCCGAAGATCGCGGCGATCAGCGGAGTGAGCAGGTCCTCGACGAACGAGCCGACGACGATCGGCGAACGCGACGCCCAGCACCACGGCGACCGCGAGGTCGACGAGGTTCCCGCGGGTGATGAAGCTGGCGGAACTCCTTCAGCATCGCCGGGACCTACGCCGGGGACCCGCGGCCTAGTCGTCGAAGACGGCCTTCTCGACCGCCGCCAGGTCGAGCTCGCAGTTGATCACCGCCGGCGCCTTGCCGAGCGCCGTGTCGGGGTCCTTCAGCCCGTGGCCCGTGAGGACGCAGACGACCGTCTCCGGGCGGCTCGGCGCCGTCGGCGACCGGGAGGCCGTTGGCCAGCAGGCCGGCGACCGACGCGGCCGAGGCCGGCTCGCAGAAGACGCCCTCGGTCGAGGCGAGCAGGCGGTAGGCGTCGAGGATCTGCTCGTCGCGTGACCGCGGCGACGCGGCCGCGCGAGGCGGTGAAGGCGTTCATCGCCTCCTCCCAGCGAGCGGGGTTGCCGATCCGGATCGCCGAGGCGACCGTCTCGGGGTTCTCGACCGGCTTGCCCTCGACCAGCGGCGCGGCGCCCGCCGCCTGGTAGCCGTAGAGGATCGGCGAGGCGCCGCGACTCCTGGAAGCCCTGCCACCAGGCGGTGACGTTGCCGGCGTTGCCGACCGGGATCGCAGAGCGCTCCGGGGGCCTCGCCCAGCTCCTCGATGACCTCGAAGGCGGCGGTCTTCTGGCCCTGGATCCGGTACGGGTTGACCGAGTTGACGAGCTCGATCGGGTGCTTGTCGGCGAGCTCGCGGACGATCGTCAGCGCCTGGTCGAAGTTGCCCTGCAGCGCGATCACGCGCGCGCCGTGCATCAGCGACTGGACGAGCTTGCCGATCGCGATCTTGCCCTCGGGGACGATCACGGCGCCCCGCATGCCCGCCCTTGGCCGCGTAGGCGGAGGCGCTGGCCGCGGTGTTCCCGGTCGAGGCGCAGATCACGGCCTCGGCGCCCGGCGCCCTTGGCGCGCGAGACGGCGACGGTCATGCCGCGGTCCTTGAAGGAGCCGGTGGGGTTGGCGCCCTCGAACTTGAGATAGACGGTCGCGCCGACGCGCTCGGACAGCTTCTCGGCGTGGATCAGCGGCGTCGAGCCCTCGTTCAGCGTCACGACCGGGTCCCCGTCCTCGAGGGGCAGCTTGTCCCGGTAGCGCTCGATCAGGCCCGCGGGCACTAGACGAACTCCTCCTCGATCACCCGGATCGCGCGGGGCTTCGAGCGCAGGGCCTTGAGCTTGGCGATCTGCTTCAGCGCCGCGTCGAAGTTCCGCTCGTCTCCGCGGTGCATGACCATGATCAGCTGCGCGTCGCCGCCCATGCCCTCGCTGGACGACGCTGCGGACCGAGACCTCGTGCTTGCCGAGGATCTCGGTGATCTTCGCGAGCACGCCGTGGCGGTCCTCGACCTCGAGGTGCAGGTAGAAGGCCGATTCGTGGTGCTTCGCGATCTTCAGCCGCGAGGTCTCCTCGAACAGCGGCGAGCCGCCGTTGATCACCGAGACGAGGTCGCCGAGGACCGCGGACGCGGTCTGCGGGCCGCCGGCGCCGGGCCCGGACATCGTGATCTCGGTGATCACCGGCGCCTCGACCATGACCGCGTTGAACGCGCCCTCGATCGGCGCCAGCGGATGGCCGGGGTAGAGGAAGCAGGGGAAGACGCGGACGCTGACCTCGCCGTCCTGCTTCTCGGCGACGCCGAGCAGCTTCAGCGAGAGGCCGAGCTCCTTCGCGTAGGCGAGGTCGTCGGGCTGAATCTTCTCGATGCCCTCGTAGGGGACCTGGTTCGAGCCGCACCGGCGCGCCGAAGGCGAGCCGCGCGAGGATCGCCATCTTCGCCGCGGCGTCGGCGCCGCCGACGTCCTCGGTCGGGATCGGCCTCGGCGTAGCCGAGGTCCTGGGCCTGCTCCAGCGCCTCGTCGTAGGAGAGCCCGCTCGCGCGCCATCTCGGTGAGGATGTAGTTGGTCGTGCCGTTGACGATCCCGGTCACCTTCTCGATCGGGACCGCGCCCAGGCTCTCCTGGACGACCCTGATCACCGGGATCGCGCCGGCGACCGCGGCCTCGAAGCGGAGCTGCGCTCCGCCCTTCTTCGCGGCCGCCACCAGCTCGGGCCCGTGCTGGGCGACGAGCTGCTTGTTGGCGGTGATCACGTGCGCGGCCGTCGAGCAGCGCGCGGGTGACGTAGTCGCGGGCGGGGTCGATCCCGCCGATCAGCTCGACGATCACGTCGCTCTTGGCGAGGATCCGGTCGAAGTCGCCCTTCTTGCGGCTCAGGACGCCCGACACCTTCGGCCGCCTGCCTCCGACCTCCTCGACCATGTCGGCCCGCTCGTTCAGGAGCTTGCGGAACGCACCGCCCACGGTCCCCTTGCCGAGGATCCCGACGCGCACCGACGGCAGGGCCGGTCGGCGCTTCGCCCCGCGGCGCCATCAGCGCGTCCCGCGCCAGCAGGTCGTCCCAGGTCTCGCGGCGGACGACCACGCGGGCCTCGCCGTCGCGGCAGAAGATCACCGGCGGCCGCGGCACCCCGTTGTAGTTGCTCGCCATCGCGTGACCGTAGGCGCCGGTCGCCGGGGTGACGAGGACGTCGCCGACCGCGCGGCGCCGCGATCTCGGCGTCGCGGATCAGCACGTCGCCGGACTCGCAGTGCATGCCGGCGATCGTGACCGGCGTGTCGGGCGCCTCGGCGGCGCGGTCGGCGATCGACGGCCTCGTAGCGCGCGCCGTAGAGCATCGGGCGCAGGTTGTCGGACATCCCGCCGTCGACGGCGACGTAGGTGCGGACCCCGGGGATCTCCTTGACCGTGCCGACGCGGTAGGCGGTGACCCCGGCGTTGCCGACCAGCGAGCGCCCGGGCTCGATCAGGATCCTCGGAACCGGGTCGAAGACGCGTGCGGACGCCTTCCACCTTCACCGCGACGTAGTCCTCGATCGAGGGCGGCTCGTCGCTCGAGAGGTAGGCGATCCCGAGGCCGCCGCCGACGTTCAGCAGCTCGGGCTGCGAGGTCCACGGAGCGGGTGAAGTCGGCGAGCACCTCGATCGCCTTCGCGAAGGGCTCGAGCTCGTAGATCTGCGAGCCGATGTGGGCGTGCAGGCCGACCAGCTCGAGGTTCTTCGACGCGCGGACCGCCTCGACCGCGCGCTCGGCGAGCCCGTCGGCCAGGCCGAAGCCGAACTTCGAGTCCTCCTGCCCGGTCTGGATGTAGGAGTGGGTCGAGGCCTGGATCCCGGGCGTGATCCGCAGCAGCACGCGCTGGGGGCGGTCGAGCAGGCGCGTCGGCGCGCTCGATCTCGTCGAAGGAGTCGAGGATCAGGTGCCCGATGCCGGACTCGAACGCGTAGCGGAGCTCGGCCTCGGTCTTGTTGTTGCCGTGCATGTGGATCCGCTCGGGCGCGAACCCGCCGGCGAGCGCCATGTGCAGCTCGCCGCCCGAGGCGACGTCGACCGACAGCCCCTCCTCGGCAGCAAGCGCGTAGAGCGGCGGTCGCGGGCAGCGACTTGCTCGCGAACAGGACCTCGAAGTCGTCGGTGTCCCGCTCGGCGAAGGCGGCGGTGAAGCGCCGGGCGCGTTCGCGGATGTCGTCCTCGGCGTAGACGTAGGCGGGCGTGCCGTGCTCGGCGACCAGCTCGACCACGTCGCAGCCGCCGACCTCGAGGTGGCCGCGCATCGTTGACGCGCGAGCCCAGCGGGTAAGCGGGGCTCGCGGCGATCCGGTCGGTTGCGTGTCGTGGGCGTTCATGAGCGCGTCATTCTGACCGGATGCGAAGAATCAGGGCGGTGGAACACACCCCGCCACGCCCGCCCGACCGCGAGGACGTCCACGACGGGCTCGCCTACACCCTCTGGCTCCCCGACACCATGGGCGCCGAGGACACGCGCGGGCAGCCGACGCGCCCCGTCCCGGCGCCGCCCTGGCCCGGCGATCGTGATCCTGCACGGCGCCGGCTCGCGCAAGGAGAACCACGCCGACTTCGCGCGCCTGGCCGCGGCGCTCGGGCTGGGCCGCGATCGCCTTCGACCAGCGCGGCCACGGGGAGAGCGAGGGCGAGATGGGGCCCGGCGCGTTCGAGGACGTCAGCCTGATGGCGGGCTGCTGGCCGCGACGACGCGGGGTCGATCCGCGGAGCGCATCGCGGTGCGCGGATCGAGCATGGGCGGCTTCATGGCGATCCACGCCGCGGCGCACGACCCCCGGCTCGCGGGCGTGATCGCGATCTGCCCGGCCGGCGAGGACCACCTCGCCCGGGGGCTTCGCCGGGGCGAGCTCGAGATGCGGATCGGCGACCCCGTCGCGACCGAGCTCTGGCTCTCGCAGAACGACCTCGGCGACGCGGTCGAGCGACCTCGCCGGCCGCCCGCTGTTCCTGATGCACGCGGAGGGCGACGACCAGATCCCGTCGTGGTCCAGCGAGGAGCTGCACGATCGCGCGCGCGAGCCGAAGAAGCTGCTCTTGGTGCCGGGTGGGAACCACCGCTCGCTCCAGCACGACGCCGAGCTGCAGGCGGTCGCCCTGCGATGGCTCGGAAAGCGGCTGCTAGGGCTTGTTGCCGCCGGTCAGCCCGCCGATGGCCTGACCGAGGCCGTTCACGGTCTCGTTGACCGTGTTACCGACGCCGTTGACCGCGCCGTTCACGGTGTTGCCGACGCCGTTGACCGTCTCGTTCACCGTGTTGCCCACCCGGTTGACGGTGTCGTTCACCGTGTTGCCGGCGCCGCCACCGCCGCCGCCTGGGTTGTTCCCGCCGCCGCCACCGCCGCCTCACCGCCGCCGCCGGTCGGCACGCCCGACCCGGTGTCGGAGCCGCTGCCGGGAGCGCCGCCGCCCCCGCCTCCGCCGCCGGTGCCGGTCCCGGTGCCCGGGGTGCCCGGCGCACCAGCGCCGCCATCTCGCCGAGCCGGCTGGGCCGAGCGACGCCGCCGCCTGTGTCGGCGACGAGGTCCGCGCTCGGGCCGAGGGCGGTCGCGGCAGTGCCGGCCGGAGCGCTGACGTCGGCCGCGCCGGGGTCGTCGCCGCCGCTCAGGAGGCCCGCAGCCCGCGGGAAGGCATCGAAGGCCACGAGGCCGATGAAAAGCAGGAAGACGACGACCGCCCCCGCGATCAGGGCGCCGCTGGCGCCGAGGCCCGCGAGGTACGCGTCTGCGGCTCGTGCTCTACCCGTCAGTGCTGCCATTGGCTTCCAGCCTTCCCATTCGGCGCTTCCTTGCCGCCGCTCGAGCCCAAAGGGTACCCCTAGCCGCGTCCGCCGTGGTTCCCGTTCCCGCTGCTGCCGGATCCACCCGGGCTGCCGCTGCCCGAGCCCGCGGAGCCGTCGACGGGCGTGCCCGTGGAGGCGCCGGTGGGTGCAGGCGCGGGGGTCGGAGCGGGTGCCGGCGCCGGACGCGTCGGGCGCTGCGGGCGGCGGGTCGTCCTCGTCGGCTCGGGCTCGGGCTCCTCGCCCGAGTCGTCGGGCTCGTCTCCGCCCGCGACACCCGGCCGTCCTCCTCGACGGGCGCCGGCGTCGGGGTCACGGCGCGGCGCCTGGGCGACCGGCGTCTCCTCAGGCGGTTCGTTCTCGACGACCTTGCGGCCGCCGGCGAGCTTGGGCTCCTCCGGGTCGGCCTGGTCGGGCACGAAAGCGACCGGGACAATCTCGCTCGCCGTGGCCAGCGGGCCGCCGTCGAACGGGCCGGCAGTGGCGGCCGCGGCGGCCGCACCCGCGCCGGGTGTCGCGAGCTCGACGACCTTCAGATCGGTCGCCGCCATCGGCGCCGGGGCCGTCGGCACTCGGCCAGACGTCGAACGAGACGACACCGACCAGCAGCACGAAGGTGGTGACGCCGCCGGCGATCACCGCGCCGCTCGCGCCGATCGGCGGCGATCATGCTCTGCTGCGTCGTCTTCCTGGCGTCCGGCTGAATCATCCCCTGTGACGGCCGGTCCTGCGACCGCGTACTCATGCTCTGATCATCGGCCCGCGAGGCAGAACTTGATCCCTACTTTCGGGTAAATCCGACAAATCCGCTATTTGCGGGCATTCGCGTGTCCTAGAGGTAGCCGAGCGGGTCGACCGCCGTGCCGTTGATCGCGGATCTCGAAGTGGAGGTGGTCGCCGAAGCAGTGGCCGGTGCAGCCGACGTAGCCGAGGATCGTCGCCCTGGCTGATCGAGCCGCGGTGCGGGCGAAGCTCGACTGGTGGGCGTAACAGCTCGAGAGCCCGCCGCCGTGGTCGATGCAGGTGTAGTTCCCGTAGCCGCTGGTGGCGGCGGCGAGGACGATGTTCGCCGGCCTTGACGGCGCGGATCGGCGTGCCCGACGGGACGCCGATGTCGACGCCCTCGTGCATGCGCCCCCAGCGCGGACCGAAGCCCGAGGTGACCGGGCCGTTGACCGGCCAGATGAACCCGCCGGCGCCGCCGCGGATCGGGCCGGCGGGGAGGTTCGCTCCGCCGAGCTCGGCGAGCTGTTCCTCGATCTTCTCGGAGATGTCGCTCAGGTCGCCCTCGAGCTCCTTCTTCTGGTCGCGGACCGCTCCGAGCGCCTCGCGCTGCTGGGCGCGCGCGCGCGGCCAGCTCGGCGGTGCGCGTCCTCGAGCTCGAGCGCGGGTCGCTCTCGAGCTCGGCCTCGCGCCGCGCGATCTCGTCGCGCGCCGTCCTTGACGGTCACGACCGTCGCCTGCATCTCGTCGCGCAGCTCGCGGACGCGGCCGACGATCGATCGAGTCCTGGTCCTCGAGGCGCTCGATGTACTCGGTCGCGCTCCAGGACGTCGTCGAAGCCGTCGGACTCGAGGACGACGGTCAGCAGGTCGGGCTCGCCGGTCTTGTAGATGGCGACGAGCCGGTTCTCGAGGACCTCGACGGCGCGCTGGAGCCGCGCGCGCAGCTCCACGAGCCGGGCCCGGGCGTCGTCGAGCTCGCGCCTGCTTGGCGGCGAGCTCGGCGGCGGCGACCGCCTCCTTGTTGCGAAGGTCGGCGACCTCGACCTGGAGCGTCGAGATCCGGTCGGAGGCGGCGGCGATGTCGGTCGTCAGCACGCCCTCCTTCTCCTCGACCTCGGCGAGCTTGTCCTCGGTCTCGCTGAGGCGCTCCTGCAGCGTCTGGCCCGGCGCGCTCGGACGCCGCAGAGATCGCGCCGCGCGCCGACCACGAGCACGGCGAGCAGGGCCGCGTTCAGCAGCCGTACGCGATCGGAGGCTGCGTCGAGTCGTCCGCTCACACCTACAGGATGGTCGGCGATCACGCCCCCCCAGGCGTGAAAACGGCGGTGCAGCCGCGCAGGCGGTACGCCTACGCGACGGCTGCGGGCTCCTTCGCCGGCTCCTCGGTCGTCGCGGCAGCCGCGGCGGTGCCGCCCACCGCGTCCTTGCGCGATCTCGGCCGCGGCGGCCAGCTTCTCGGCGTACTCGCGCGCCTGCATGCGCGAGATGACGAGGCGCTGGACCTGGGCCGTGCCCTCGAACAGCTGGTAGATCTTGGCGTCGCGGAACCACTTCTCGAGCGGGCAGTCCGTGCGTCTGCGCGTAGGGGCCGACGAGGTCCATCAGCGTGGTCGTCGCCCACATCGTCACGTCGCCGGCCTTCAGCTTCGACATCGAGCCCTGGCCGCCGGTCATCGGCTTGCCGTTGCGCCCCATCCACGAGGCGCGCTGGACGAGCAGGCGCGCCGCGTCGATCTCGGTCGCGACGTCGGCCAGCACCTGCTGGATGCGCTGCTCCTGGAGCGCGGGGCGCCCGTCGATCGTCTGGTCGTCGAGGTACTCCAGCGTCCACTCGTAGGCGGCCTGGGCGATGCCGAGCGCCGAGGCGCCGACCATCGGCCGGGTGATCTCGAACGTCGCGAGCGCGTTGGAGGGGCCGCCCTTCTGGCCCGAGCGGGCGCGCTCGAGCTTCTTGTTCAGCTTGTCCATCCCGCCGAGCAGGTTCTCGACCGGGATCCGGCAGTCCTCGAGGATCACCTCGGCGGTGTGCGAGGCGCGGATGCCGATCTTGGTCTCCTTGCCGCCCTGGCGCAGGCCCGGGGTGTCGGGGCCGACGACGAACGAGGCCTGGCCGCGGTGGCCGAGCTCGGGGTCGACGGTCGCGACGACGACGTGGACGTCGGCGATCCCGCCGTTGGTGATGAAGTCCTTGGTGCCGTTCAGGACCCACTCGTCGCCGTCGAGCTTCGCGGTGGTCTTCAGGCTCTTGACGTCGGAGCCGGCCTGCGGCTCGGTGACGGCGTAGGCGCCGAGCTTGATCTCGTCGTCGGTGCCGAAGCACTGCGGGACCCACTGCATCGTCTGCTCGGGGGTGCCCGAGGCGGCGATGCCGGCGGCGGCGAGGCCGGAGCCCGAGATCGCGAGCGCGATGCCGGCGCAGCCCCAGTGGAGCTCCTCGGCGGTGATCACGCCGAACTGGCCGTCGGGATCGGTGCCCATCTTCTGCATGTGGTCGAGGCCCTGGAGCCCCCACTTGCGGGCCTCCTTGATGACCTCCCACGGGGTCGACTCGTCGCGGTCGTGCTCGGCGGCCGCGGGGCGGATGACCTCGCGCGCGAACTTGCGGACGTAGTCCTTGTGCTCCTGCTGCTCCTCGCTCAGCGCGAAATCCATTGGTGACGCCTCCGTGTACCCGATTGACTGGTCAGTCAGCCAGTTTACGACATGGCCGGGCGGAGCGCCCGCCACGCTGCGCAGGGTGCGGGTAGCGTTGGTCGCCCGTGCGCCGCCCCAACCCCATCGAATCCCTCTCGGACTGGGTCAGGCACGACCTGAGGAAGAAGCCGCGGCGGCCAAGGGAAAGCCAGAAGTCCAAGCCAGGCCCAAGGTGAAGCCGAAGGCCAGGACGAAGGCGCAAGGTGCCCGAGGCACTCCGGCGCCGCGAGTGCGCCCGCCGCCAAGCGCCAGGCGCGCGCAAGCCCAAGGCGCCGTCGGCCCAGAAGCCGCCCAAGGGCCCGAAGCGCCCGAGAGTGCCCTGCCGCGCCCCGACTGGCGGGTGGTCGGCGCGGGCGCCGGCCTCGTCGCGCGCGGCCGTGTTCGCCTGGGCCGTGATCGCGGGGCCGCTGTCGCGCCGACGACGAGCCCGAGGTCGAGACGAAGGTCGTCACCGTCGCCGTCGAGACCGACGACGCCGCCGACGCCCCGGTCGGGCCCGCTCGGCTTCCCGCTGGTCGCGACCCGCAACACGACCCGGGTCGGCGGCGCCCGACCCCGCGTCGGACGCGGCCGCCGTCGCGCTCGCGACCCACCCTCGCTCGCCTCTCGCGGCCCCGGTCGAGGCCGCGGTGCTGGTCGAGGACACCTCGCCCTACGCCGGCATCGCCGCGGCCTCGCTGGCCGGCGCCGCCGCTGCGGGCGCCGCTTCTGGTCGGCGCGTCCGGCGAGCTGCCCGAGCCGACCGCCGACGCCCTCGCGAAGCTGAACCCGACGGGCGGCGTCCGGGCAAGGCGCGCCGTCTACCGCATCGGCGAGGTGGCGGCGCCCGAGGGCTACGACGACCGAGAAGGTCGGCGGCGGGTCGCCCGCCGAGGTCGCCAACGCCGTCGACGAGCTGCGCACCGAGCTGCTCGGCGACCCGGGCCACATCGTCGTCGCCAGCGGCGAGGAGCCCGGCTACGCGATGCCGGCCGCCGGCGTGGGCCGCGCGGTCGGGCGACCCGGTCCTCTTCACCGGCGCGCGACGAGGTCCCCGCAGGCCACCCTCGAGGCGCTGGAGCGCCACAAGGGCGTCCCGGTCTACGTGCTCGGCCCGCCGTCGGTGATCTCCGACGAGGCGATCCGCCAGATCGAGCGAGGTCACCCCCGGGGTGCAGCGGGTCGGCGACGAGGGCCGCGTCGCGAACGCGATCGCGTTCGCCCGCTACACCGACGCCGACTTCGGCTGGAACATCAACGACCCCGGCCACGGGCTGGTGATCGCCAACACCGACCGCCCGCTCGACGCGACCGCCGCCGCGACGCTCTCGGCCTCCGGCAAGTGGGGGCCGCTGCTCGTGCTCGAGACGCCCGCCGACGCTGCCCGCCGAGCTCCGCGACTTCCTGCTCGACATCAAGCCCGGCTACGAGGATCGACCCGACCCGGGCGGTCTACAACCACGTCTGGCTGATCGGCGACAGCTCGGCCGATCGGCGGCCGGGTGCAGGCCGAGATCGACGAGCTCGCCGAGCTGGCCGAGATCTCCGCGGCGCCGGCGTCCCGGCGGGCAGCGGGCAGCCGAGCGGCATCGGCCAGCCGTCGAGGCCCGAGCCGAGCCGGACGACGCGGCGGATCAGGTGACAAGGAGCCGATCAGCCATGAGCGAAGCCGAGCTCCCCGACCGCCTGACCGACGGACCACCGCGTGACGGTCGACGAGATCCGCGCGCTCGCGGGCCCCTCCACCCCCCACTTCGCGCTCCAGGTCCGCAACCGGATCAGGCGCCTGATCGAGCCGCTCGCCCGCCGACGACCCGGCTCGCGCCGAGGGCGAGCGCCAGATCGCGAAGCCTCGAGGAGCTCGCGAAGCACAGCGGCGACCCCCGCGGCCCGGGCGGGCGACGCCTCATGACGCAGGGCGCTCATGAAAGAGGTCGCCGAGGGCGTCTGGCGGCTCGGCGAGTTCCCGCGCCCGGCGATCAACGTCTACCTGGCGGGCGACGTCCTGATCGACGCCGGCCGCACCTGGGACACGCGGCGGATCAAGAAGCAGACCGCCGACCGCGAGCTCTCGATGCTCGCGCTGACCCACGTCCACCCCGACCACCAGGGCGCCGCGAAGGCGATCTGCGAGGAGCGGGGCATCCCGCTCGCCTGCCACGTCGACGACGTCGACGCGATGGAGGGCCGCCGGCCGGTCCAGGAGGCGAGCCCCGGCAACCTCTACAACCGGGTCATCCGGCGGATCTGGGAGGGGCCGCCGCTACAAGGTCGAGCGGCCCTTCGAGGAGGGCGACGAGATCGCCGGCTTCGAGGTGATCCACGCGCCGGGCCACGCGCGCGGCGAGGTGATCTTCTGGCGCGAGTCCGACCGCGTCGCGATCTGCGGCGACGTGGTGCGCAACATGAGCTACCTGACGACGCTCGCGGGGGTCCGCGAGCCGCCGGACTCCTTCACATACGACGTCGCCGAGAACCGGCGCTCGATCCGCAAGCTCGCCGAGCTGAAGCCCGAGGTCACCCTGCCGGGCCACGGCCCGGAGATCCAGGGGCACGCGGAGATCGCCGCGCTGGCCGACAGCGTCTCCTGACGCGCCCGGCTCAGTCCGGCGCGCTGTCCGGCGTGTTGTCCAGCGAGCGCCAGAGGTAGAGGCAGGCGAGGGTGCGGTGCGGACTCCAGGCCTCGCCCATCTCGTCGAGCTCCGCGGGCGTCGGCATCTCGTCGAGGCCGTGGGCGAGCTGGGCGCCCTTGCGGATCCCGAGGTCGCCGGTGGAGAGGACGTCGGGGCGGCCGAGGTGGAAGATCAGGAACATCTCCGCGGTCCAGCGGCCGATGCCCTTGATCTCGGTCAGCTCGGCGATCACCTCCTCGTCGGAGAGCTCGGGCAGCCGCTCCAGGTCGAGCTCGCCGTCGCGCACGTGCTCGGCGAGGTCGCGGAAGTAGGAGACCTTGGACCACGAGAGGCCGGCGTCGCGCAGCGCCTGGGGGTCGGCGTCGATCACCTGCTCGGGGTTGGGCGTGCTCGCCGCCGAACAGATCCTCGATCCTGCCCCAGATCGTCGCCGCGGCCTTGGTCGAGAGCTGCTGGCCGCAGATCGCGCTGGGCCAGGGTCTCGTAGGGATCGGGGCGGCTGCCGCGCCGGTCGCGCTCGGGGTGGATCGGGCCCTGCTCCTTCATCAGCTTCGCCGAGCTTCGGGTCGGCCTTCATCAGCTCGCGGTCGTCCTTGCTCCACTTCGTCGCAGGCGTCATGGACCCGGAGTAGGCGCCGCAGTCGAAGAACCCGTAGCGCCGCGCGAGGCGCTCGGCCTGGTTCAGCTCGCGCGCGACGGCGCCCTCGTCGGCGAACAGCGACGGGTCGGCCGCGAGCTGCGTCGATGCCCGGCCTCGGCGGCGTCGTAGATCTCGGCCACCGCCGTCCTCGTCGCCGGTGGGCGGCGTCAGCGCCCGCAGGTCCGCGATCTGCTCGCGCAGGCGCGGGATCACGACGTCGGTGCCGAAGCGCTCGGATCTCGGCGTCGCTGGGCCGCCGGCCCGGCTTGAAGACGATCTCGCCCGACGGCGTGACGCTGAAGTCGTCGGCGCTGATCCCGAGCGCGACCTCGGCCTCGGTCTGGATCCCCTGCTCGGAGCTGGCCGCAGATCGTGTCGGCCTGGACGATGTAGTCGCGCTTGCTCGGAACCAGCACGTCGGCGTCGGTCGTGACCGAGCCGCCGCCGTCGTCTCCGCCGCAGCCCGGCGAGCCGCGAACACGAAAGAGGGCCGGCAGCACGCCGGCCCTCTTCGGAAATCGGATTCCCCGCATGGGGAGAAGCCTAGACCCGCTGGATCAGCGTGCCGGTGCCGAGGCCGCCGCCGCAGCACATCGTCACGAGGCCGGTCTCCTTGTCGGAGCGCTCCAGCTCGTGGAGCAGCGTGGTCAGCAGGCGGGCGCCGGTCGAGCCGAGCGGGTGGCCCAGCGCGATCGCGCCGCCGTTGACGTTGACGCGGTCCATGTCCGGCTCGAGCTCGCGCTGCCAGGCGGCCACGACCGAGGCGAACGCCTCGTTGATCTCGATCAGGTCGATGTCGCCGATCTTCATCCCGTTGCGCTCCAGGATCTTCTGGGTCGCGGGGATGGGGCCGGTCAGCATGATCACCGGGTCGACGCCGACGGTCGTCTGGTCGACGATCTTGGCGCGCGGCTTCAGGCCCGAGCTCGTCGGCCTTCTCGCGGGTCATCAGCAGCACCGCGGCGGCGCCGTCGGAGACCTGCGAGGAGTTGCCGGCGGTGATCTTGCCGTCCTCCTTGAAGGCCGGCTTCAGCGACGCGAGCTTCTCGGCGCTCTCGTCGGTCGGCGGGCGGATGCCCTGGTCGGTGACGTAGGTGTCGCCGTTGTTCTTCCACGGGATCATCTCCCGCTCGAAGCGGCCCTCGTCGGTCGCGACTGGCGGCCTTGCGGTGGGAGTCCAGCGCGAGCTCGTCGAGCTCGGAGCGGGGGATCTCCCACTGGTCGGCGATCATCTCGGCGCTGAGGCCCTGCGGGATCAGGTTGTAGCGCTCCATCAGCTCGGGCGAGAAGGCGAGGCCGTGGTCCTTCATCACGTCGGCCGAGTCGGCGAACGAGATGTGGCCCATGTGCTCGACGCCGCCGCCGATCATCGCGTCGTGGACGCCGGAGGCGATCATCGCCGCGGCGAAGTTCACGGCCTGCTGGCCGGAGCCGCACTGGCGGTCGACGGTGGTCGCGGGGGTCTCGATCGGGAGGCCGGCCTCGAGCCAGGCGTTGCGGGCGATGTTGATGCCCTGCTCGCCGAACTGCTGGACGCAGCCGCCGACGACGTCCTCGACCTCGTCGCGCTCGATGCCGGCGCGGTCGATGACCTCGCTGTAGGCCTTCGCGAGCAGGTTCGAGGCGTGGTTGTCCTTGTAGTAGCCCTTCTCCTCGTGGCCGCGCCCGACAGGCGTGCGCGCCGCCTCGACGATGACGACCTCGCGGCCGCTGAACTTTCCGTTACCGCTCATCTCATGTGGCCTCCGTTGAAGTTCTAGTTGACTTCGAAGTCAGGACGGTTGCGTGAAGAAACGCTACCGATGTACCGGCTCGGAGTCAGCCCCGTCTGTCGCCTCGAACGTCGCTCGGCGAGCGGCGACGCCCGGTCGGGGTCCACCCCGGGCCGCGGAAGACGACGCCGAGCTTGTTCCGGAGGCCGGCGGCGCGGCCGATGTCGTGCCACATCGCGATGTACTCGTGGAAGGCGACCGTGACCGGGGCGAAGGTGCGGATGTTCTGGGTCAGCCCGTAGCGGACGCGCTCGCCCTCGGGCTCGAAGGTGCCGAAGATGCGGTCCCAGATGATCAGGATGCCGGCGTAGTTGCGGTCGAGGTAGACCTCGTTGGCGCCGTGGTGGACGCGGTGGTGCGAGGGCGTGTTGAGGACCGCCTCGAGCGGGCGCGGCAGGCGGCGGACCTTCTCGGTGTGGATCCAGAACTGGTAGATCAGCGACCAGCTCTGGGCCAGCAGGACCATCCAGGGCTCGAAGCCGACCGCCGGCATCCAGAGCCAGAAGGGCAGCGCCGTCATCGGCACCCAGGTCTGGCGCAGCGCGGTCGAGAGGTTGTAGTGCTGGCTCGAGTGGTGGACGACGTGGCTCGCCCAGAAGACCCGGCTCTCGTGCGAGATGCGGTGGAACCAGTAGTAGGAGAAGTCGTCGGCGAAGAAGAGGAGCACCCAGACCCACCAGTCGCCGGGATCGAGCCGCAGCGGCGTCAGCTCGTAGACCAGGATGTAGAGGCCGAGGACGGCGAACTTCCAGACCGCGTTGATCGCGCAGGTTCCCGAGGCCCATCGTCAGGCTCGTCCGCGTGTCGCGGCCCTCGAATCCGACCAGCTCGTCGGCCTCGTCGCGGGCGTGCTTGAACGCGAGGTACTCGAGGCCCAGGAGCAGCAGGAAGAACGGAACCGCGTAGAGGAGGACCGGCGGGACGTTCATCGGTCAATCAGCGTACCCAGCACTGGGGCGGGGCTGCGCCCCGCTGGCGCGTGATAACAACCCGCACCCGTGGCGAGCCGAGGCCGGATACGAGCGGCCGGCGATCGCCGGCAGCGGCACCATCGCCTGCGGGCTCGCCGCGTGCGCCGCGACCGCCTCCGAGGTCGCTGGTGCTCGCGCGCTCCGACGCGTCGGCCTGGCGGGCCGAGGAGGCGGCGCAGAAGCTCTGCGCCAAGGTCGACGACGCCGACGCCGCGCGGATCAAGGTCACGACCGACCCGGCCGACCTGGCCGAGTGCGACGTGGTCGTCGAGGCCATCGCCGAGGAGCTCGACGCGAAGGCCGAGCTGTTCCGGACGCTGGCCGGCGCCGCCCCCGACGCCGCGCTCGCGACGACGACCTCCTCGCTCTCGATCTCCGCGATCGCCGAGGCCTCGGGCGCCGGCGGCCGGCTCTTCGGCCTCCACCCGTTCAACCCGGTCGTGAGGATGGAGCTGGTCGAGCTCTGCGTCCCCGAGGGCGCCCAGGACGGGATCGCGGCGCGGGCCCGGGCCTGGTGCGAGTCCATCGGCAAGACCGTGGTCGACGTCCCCGACGAGGCCGGCTTCGTCGTCAACCGCCTGCTCTTCCCCTACCTCTTCGACGCGGTCCGGCTGCTCGAGCAGACCGGGATGGAGCCCGAGGAGGTCGACCGCTGCATGACCCTCGGCGCCGCCTACCCGATGGGCCCGCTGGCGCTGCTCGACCTGGTCGGGCTCGACGTCGCGGTGGCGATCGGCGAGGCGCTGCTACGCCGAGACGCTCGAGGAGCACCACCGCCCGCCCGGCCGCGTCATCGCCCTGACCGGCGAGGGCAAGCTCGGCCGCAAGTCCGGCGACGGGCTTCTACGACTACGGCTCATCGAGCCGCTGCGACTGAGCGGCAGGCCTCGGACGAGCTCGATCAGGAGCTCGGCGGTCGCCTCGCCGACCGCGTCCAGCGCCTCGGGGTCGAGCTTGTCGACCGTGTCCTCGGAGGTGTCCGCGTACTCGTAGTTGAAGTCGATCAGGTCGATCGCCGGGATCCCGGCGAGGATGAACGGGATGTGGTCGTCGATGATCGCCGAACTGCGGCCGGCTCGGGCGAGATGACGCTCGTCGCGCCGACCCGGCCGCCGCCTGCGGAGCCGATCCCACAGCTGCGGGTCCGAGTTCTGCTCGCGCGGGATCGTGCAGGCCCCTGTTGGCGATGTAGTCGAGCAGGATCATCTCCCCCACCTCGCGCCGGTGGGCCTGCGACGTAGGCCTTCGACCCGCGCAGCGCGCACTGCTCGAACTGGGCGTCGGGGCAGCCCGGCGGCTCCTCCTCGCCGTCGAAGAGGACGAAGCGGATCTCGCGGTGGCCCTCGGGCAGCTCCTGCCTCCAGCGCTGCGCGCCAGCTCGACCACCGCGGCCGTCCCGGCCGCGCCGTCGTTGGCGCCGACGAAGTCGGGGCGGCTCGACCTCGGTGTCGTAGTGGGCGCCGACCACGATCGCCGGGCCCGGGCCGGGCAGGGTGCCGACGACGTTCCGCAGGCCTCCGGGCACGTCCTCGAACGCGCCGTTCGGCAGCTCGGTCGACGAGCTGCTCGGCCAGCTTGCGCGACGCCGGCGAGCCGGCCGGCCGCGGGCCGAGCGCGACCTGCTCCTCGATCAGCTCGAACGCGCGATCGGAGTCGAAGCGGTCTGCCGGCTCGCCGGATGCCTGGTCGTCCCCGTCGTCGTCAGACCGCCGCAGGCGGCGAGGACCAGCGATCGCGACACGAGCCGCCAGCGCAGCGAAGGCGGCCGCGGCGCGGCGCGGCCCTAGGCCGCGCGCTTGTCCGGCTGGGTCTGGCTTGGGCTTCGGCGCGCTTGCGCTTCGCCCTGATCGGCGGGACCGCGGGCTCCTCATGGCGCCCGCAACGATCCCAGATCACGTCGGCCTCGGACACGCCCTGCGCGAGCGCGATCGGTCTGCGACCTCGCGCCCACGGGAGCGCGGCCTCGGGCAGGTCGTCCCACCGTGCGAGGTCGAGCTCCTCGAGCGCGCCCTCGAGCGCCGGCCCCCGATGCTCCTCCGAGCGAAGCACCGCCCTGACCACTTCGAGCTGCTTGTCGCTGAGACGGACTACCCACATCGGATGGCCGGAACCTAGACGCGCATGCGGACAGAAGGGCGAAATCCCTGCTCAGGCGCTGGTTTGCGATGTGCCCGGTCGAGGTATGCGAAAAGCACCGGCTGGACGCCGCTCATAATTCGACCTCCAGGGGGACTGGATGAGAATCGACCGCACCGCGACCACCGTCGCCATCGCCGCGCTCGCGGCATCTGCTGTTCTCACCGCAACCGCTACGTCCCACGCCAAGCAGACCTCGAGGGGCGGCGACGGCTTCAAGGTGACGGAGGTGACGGGCTCTCCCACCAGCGTGTCGCCGGGCGGCACGCTCTCGGTCGAGGGAGAGGTGCGCAACACGGGCCGCCGGGACGGCCGCGCACGGATCCGCGTCTACCTGACCAGCCGCCGCGACACGGCGAAGATCGGCTCGACGTCGGTCCGAGTCGGCGCCGGCAAGTCCAAGGACTTCTCGCTGCGGGGCAGCGTCCCTCGCTCGCTCGACCGTGGGACCTACCGCCTGCTGGCGTGCACCGGCAAGCGCGACCGCCGCGGAAAGGGCCGCGGTGGCTCCGGCTGCCGTTCGGGCAACGAGATCGAGGTGGTCGCCCGTGACTACGCCCCGGGCGCGCGCTCGCTCGGCGACCCGCTCTTCCCGCAGATCGGCAACGGCGGCTACGACGCCCGCAGCTACGACCTCGACTCGACTACGACCCGGTGGCCGAACGACGTTCGGGTCGGCGACGACGACGATGAAGGCGACCGCGACCCAGGACCTCTCGGAGTTCAGCCTGGACTTCCAGGACATGGCCGTCTCGGCCGTACGCGTGAACGGTGAGCCAGCCGGATTCGAGCAGGTCGCCGCCGAGCCGCCCCTCGGCGACCCGGCCGAGGTGACGCAGCTGATGAAGCTTGTCGTCACCCCTGGCGACGGCATCGACTCCGGTGCACCGGATGAACGTCAGGATCGACTACAGCGGCACGCCGGTGCGGCTGACCGACATCGACGGCTCGTTCGAGGGCTGGATCCCCGCCTGCTACGGGCCGGGCCAGACGCCGCCGTGCGACGGCGGCTTCGTCGTCAACCAGCCGAACGGTGCTCAGGCCTGGTTCCCGAACAACAACTACCCGACCGACAAGGCGACGTTCGACACGCTCGATCACGGTCCCGGCGACCCACACGGCGTTCGGGGTCGGCGAGCTCGCCTCTCGGGTCACCAACAACGACGGCACGTGGACCTGGAACTGGACCGAGGACGACCCGACGTCCACGTACCTGACCACAGCGACCGTCGGGCTCTTCGATTACGAGGTGACCTCGATGATCGAGGCGCCGACGAACCGAGCTCTCCCGATCTACAACGGGATCGACGCCTCGTACACGCCGCCGGCATCGACCAACCTCGAGGCGAGCCTCGCCGAGACCGACGAGCAGCTCAATTACCTGAGCGGGCTCTACGGCGCCTATCCATTCGACTCCTACGGCTCGGTCGTCGACCGCACGACCGGACGTCGGCTACGCGCTGGAGGTGCAGACGAAGTCCCACTACTCCCAGATCGGGACGACGAGCCAGGACATCAACGTCAGCACCCAGCTCCACGAGAACGCGCACCAGTGGATGGGCAACGCCGTCACGCTCGAGCGCTGGCCCGACATCTGGTTCAACGAGGGGTGGGCGACCTGGTCTGAGTGGATCTGGGGCTTCGAGGCCAACGGCGGAGACAGCCCGGAGGCGATCTTCGACGACCTCTACGCGAACACGCCCGACGAGGACTGGGCGATCGCCCCGGCGGTGCTCGACGGCGACCCGGTGAACCTGTTCGCCGGCTTCCCCGTCTACGACCGCGGCGCGATGGTCGTCCAAGGCACCCGGGAGATCATCGGCGAGGCGGCGTTCGACGACGCTGATCGAGCCGCCTGCTCTCGCGACTTCCGCTACGGGAACATCTCGACGCAGGAGTTCATCACGCTCGCGAAGGAGCGTCAGCGGGTTCAGCGGAGCGAGCCTGGCGCTGCTCGACGACTTCTACGAGCAGTGGCTCTACGGCGAGGCCAAGCCGACGATCCTGCCCGAGGACTTCGGGGCGCCGGCCGCGGGAGCGGCCGAGGACGTCAGGATTCCGAGCGCGGCCCAGCGCTAGCGGTCTTCGAGATCCGGACGGCCTCGATCCGGTTCTCGCGGACCGACTCGACCCTGATCTCGTTGCCGTCCGCGGTGATCTTGTCGCCGCGCTTCGGCAGCCTGCCGAGCTCGCCGAAGACGTAGCCGCCGACCGAGTTGTAGGCGTCGGTGTCGACCGGGCAGCTCGATGCCCCGGTCGGCCAGGTCGCCGAGCGAGACGTGGCCGCGCACGTACCAGTCGCCGTTGGTCAGCTGGCGCAGGCTGCCGGCGAGCGGGTCGGTCTCGTCCTCGATCTCGCCGACGACCTCCTCGAGGATGTCCTCGATCGTGACGATCCCGACGGTGCGGCCGTACTCGTCGACGACGACCCCCATCGAGGAGCGCTGGCGCTGGAGCTCGGTCAGCAGGTCGTCGAGCGGCTTGGTCTCGGGGACGATCAGCGCGTCGCGGACGACGGACTCGATCGGCGCCTCGTCGCCCTCCTCGTCAGACAGGCGGGCGAGCCGCAGCGCGTGGACGATTCCGCGGACGCGGTCCTGGTTCCCGTCCTCGACGACGAGCAGCCGGTTGTGACCCGAGGCCCAGCAGAGCCGCAGCGCCTCGTCCACGTTCGAGGACTCGTCGACGGTGACGACCGCCGGGATCGGCGTCATCACCTCGCGCGCCTCCTGCTCGTGCAGGTGGAAGACGCCGCGCAGCATCACGGCCTCGCCGGGGTCCAGGTCGCCGCCGACCGCCGACTGCGAGATCAGCATCTTCAGGTCCTCGGAGGTGTGCTTCTCCTCGATGTCGGCCGGGCGGATCCCGAACAGCCGCAGGATCGCGTTGGAGACCATGTTCAGGGCCGAGGTCAGGGGCTTGGTGGCCGTCAGGAAGAGGTCGAGGGGCCGGGCCACCCGGCGCGCGGTGCGCTCGGCGCGGGTGATCGCCAGCAGCTTCGGCACCTGCTCGCCGATCGTGATGTGCAGCGAGGTGGCGATCGTGAAGGCGATCGCGAAGGCCAGCGCGGTCGCGACGCCGTGCGAGAGATCGCCGAACGCGGGCTCGATCAGAGTCGCCAGGGCCGGCTCGCCGAGGAACCCGATGCCGATCGAGGCCATCGTGATTCCGAGCTGGCAGGCGGCCAGGTACTCGTCGATGCGGTCGAGCTGCTTCATGACCAGCGAGCGCGCCCTTGCTGCCCTCGCTGGCGAGCTGCTCGAGCCGCGCCCGCCGGGAGCGGACGAGGGCGAACTCCGCGGCCACGAAGAAGCCGTTCAGGAGGACCAGCACGATCAGCCCCGCAAGGGCCAGGCCCGTCATCGGGCGGCCTCAGGGGCGTTCGTACTCGAAGGAGGTTCGTCGTCGGTCACAGGCGACGCGTGAACCCTAGCAACGGGTTCTGCCGCCAGATCCTCAGGCCAGCTCGTCGATCTTCCCCGCCAGCTCGAAGTCGTTCGCGGTCAGCCCGCCCTCGGAGTGGGACGTGATCGTCACCTTGACCTCGCTCCAGGAGATCGCGAGGTCGGGGTGGTGGCCCATGTCCTCGGCGGGCTCGACGATCTCGTCGACGAACTTCGACCGAGCCGACGAAGTCGCCGCGGTCGAACGCCTTGGTGATCGCGTCGCCGTCGCGCTCCCAGCCCTCCAGGCTCGCCCAGCTTGCTCTTGATCTCCTCGTCACTCAGCTTCGCCATCCGGCCTCCTGTCGCGACTCAGGCTGTCATATTCGGTCCGATGCGCATCGCGAGCCTCGTTCCCTCAGCGACCGAGATGCTCTTCGCCCTCGGGCTCGGCGACCGGGTCGTCGGCGTCACCCATGAGTGCGACTTCCCACCCGAGGCGGCATCGCGAAACCCACCTGACCCGAAGCATCATCCCCGAAGGCCTCGAGGCCGGGCGAGATCGACGCAGCGGTCCGCGAGGCGGTCGGGGCCGGGCGCGCGCTCTACGAGCTCGACGAGGACGCCCTGCGCGCCCTCGAAGTGGACCTGATCGCGACCCAGGCGGTCTGCGAGGTCTGCGCCGTCTCCTACGACGACGTGCGCGCCGTGGCGGCCCGGCTGCCGACCCGGCCCGACGTGATCTCGCTCGACCCCTCCACGCCTCGCCGACGTGATCGCCGACGTGACCCGCCTCGGCGACGCCGCGGATGCCG
This sequence comes from uncultured Solirubrobacterales bacterium, assembly GCA_963839875.1. Classification (GTDB taxonomy): domain Bacteria; phylum Actinomycetota; class Thermoleophilia; order Solirubrobacterales; family 70-9; genus CAVUAT01. Next base: position 7,700 of record CAWIWP010000003.1, on the reverse strand, counting down.
CCGAGGCGGCAGCCGCCCTGCGCGCCGTCGCTCGAGGAGCGGCTCGCCGCCGTCCGCGAAGCCGTCGCGGGCGCGCCGCGGCCCCGCGTGCTTGCGCTCGAGTGGCTCGACCCGCCCTTCGTCGGCGGCCACTGGATCCCGGAGATGATCGAGATCGGCGGGCGGCACCGACGTGCTCGGGCGCGCCGGGCGCGAAGTCCCGCACCGCCGACGTGGGACGAGCTGGCCGCCGCGAGGCCGGACGTCGTCGTCGCGATGCCCTGCGGCTGGGACGCGCAGCGCGCCCGGCGGGAGGTCGACCGCCCACGCGAGCAGATCGAGGCGCTCGGCGCCGACCGCGTGTTCGCGGTCGACGCGGCGGCCTCGTTCTCGCGCCCGGGGCCGCGCCTGGTCGAGGGCACGGAGCTGCTCGCGCACCTGCTGCACCCGGATAGGGTTCCCCCCGACCAGACAGTGGGGCTGGTCCCTGCCCCCGCCGCCGCGATCCAGGAGAAGCCACATGGGAATGAGCTGGGCCGAGCACACCGCCGAGATCGACGCCCCGGTCGAGACCTGCTTCGACGCGATCGTGGACTACGAGAGCTTCCCCGGCTGGCAGGACGCGGTCGACTCCGTCGAGGTCCTCTCGCGGACCCCCGACGGGCTCGGCGAGAACGTGCGGCTCTTCGTCGACGCCAAGGTCCGGAAGATCGACTACACGCTCCGCTACAGCTACACCCGCCCGACCGAGATCCGCTGGGACTTCGTCGAGGGCAACGGGATGCGCGACGTCGACGGCGTCTACACGCTCGAGAGCCTCGGCCCCGAGCGGACGCCGCGCCACCTACAAGCTCGGCGCCGACCCCGAGATCCCGGTCCCCGGGATGGTCCTGCGCCGCACCCACAAGGCGCTGGTCAAGCGCTCGGTCGAGGACCTGAAGAACGAGGCGGAGCGCCGCCACGCGGCCGCCGGATCGGCCGGCGCCGCAGCCCGCGCCCGACGCGCCCGAGGCGCAGGACGCCCCCGAGGAGCCCGCGCCGGCCGCCGCCCAGCCGCTCCGAGGGCGACTGGGCCCCGAAGGCCGAGCGCGAGCCGCCGTCAGCAGAGCCCGCCGGCCGGGTCCGGCGCGTCGTCCGGCTCGCTCGCCGACGTCCCCGCGGCGATCGCTGGCAAGGGCCTCGCGTGCGCCGCCAAGGCGCTGCGCGCGGAGCCGGCGGCCAGGAGCGTCGAGCCGGCCGGGCGCGGCTTCGACGTCGCCGGGCGATGGCGGCGACGCGCGGATCGACCGCCTGCTGGCGACGCGGCCGCTAGCAGCCGGCGACAGCGGACCGGCCCGTCGGCGGCCGCGCCAGCGGCCAGCAGGGCCCCGGCGACCGAAGCGAGCGACGATCAGCGCGATCCCGCCGATCTCGAGGATGCGCCCCGTGCGGCCCTGCACGCGGCGCTCGACCATCGCGACCAGCAGGGCCGCGAGCGCGCCGCCGATCAGGCCGCCGATGTGGCCGCCGATCGAGATGCCGGGGATCGCGAAGGTGAAGACGAGGTTCAGGACGACGAAGAGGCCGATCTGGGACGCGATCTCGTCGACGCCGCGGTCGCGGGCGATCGACGAACGCGGCGGCCATCAGGCCGAAGATCGCGCCGCTGGCGCCGACCGTGATGTCGGTCGGCCGTCGGCGAGGAGCAGCGCGCCGAACGAGCCGGCGAGCAGGCCGGCGAAGTAGATGCGCGAGGAAGCGGACGCGTGCCGATCGCGGGCTCGAGCAGCGTCCCGAGCACGTAGAGGGCGAACATGTTGAAGAGCAGGTGGAGGAGGCTCGGCGTGCAGGAAGCCGCCGGTGACGATCCGGAAGACCTCGTTGCCCTCGGAGATCGACGCCCGTGCCCTGGATCCGCAGATGCCGCCGCTGTCGGCGATCGCGTTGGCGCAGATCCCGCCGTCCACCAGCAGCTCGTCCCCGCCCGCCGCCGCTCAGCGATCTGGGCGAGGAAGGCGAGCACGTTGATCGCGATCAGCGCGTAGGTCGCGAGCGGCTCGGAGCTCGCCTCGCGCGCCGGCGCCGACGTTCACCTTGGTGCGCTGCTGCGCGCACTCCGGGCAGCGCATCCCGACCGGGGTCGAGGTCATGCACTCGGGGCAGATCGGGCCGGCCGCAGTTGGAGCAGGAGACGCCGGTCTCGCGGCCCGGGTGCCGGTAACAGGTCTCGGCCACGGCGAGCAGCCTAGCGTTCGGGCGCCGCGGCGCTAGTCCAGGCTGACGTCGAGCACGGCGGGCAGCGTCGGGTCGGTCCGGTTCGGGCCCGGCTCGGCCGTGACCATCACCTGCTTGACGTCGTCGGCCGCCTCGGGGACCGCCGCGGTCGCGGTGCCGTCCTCGTGGGGAGGAAGGTCGCCGAAGGGGTGATCGCGCCGTCCGGGTCCGCGACCCACACCTGGTAGACGGCGCCCTGCTTCAGCTGGGGCATGCCGGTCATGCTCGAGGGTCGCCTTGCCCTCGTCGAGCACGAGCTCGCCCGCCGGCGTCGCCGGCGGTGTCGGCGATCTCGACGGTCTCGGGCGGGCTCGCCGTCGTCGTCGGCGGCCAGGAAGCCCCCGGCCGCGGCGACCGCGAGGGCGACGACCGCGAGGCCGGTCGCGGGGCGCAGCAGGAAGCCGAGGAAGCCGGAGCGGCGAGCGCCGCTTGGGCGCGGGCTCGAAGCCGGGAGGCGCCTCGTCGTACACGGTCGCCATCAGGCGCTCGCGCAGCTCGGGCGGCGGCGTCGATGCTGCTCGACCGACTCGGCCAGGACGCCGACCGCGGGCGCGTAGTGCCGCGAGCTCCGCGCGCGCAGGCCTCGCAGCCGCTCGACGTGCGGCCGACACCGTGCTCTCCTCGGCGGGGTCGAGCGCCCCGAGCGAGTAGGCGATCAGGTCGTCGCGATCTGGATGGCTCGTCGCTCATACTCGTACACCCCCTCGGCCAGCGACGCCCGGATCTTCTCCATCCCCAGGCGCATCCGGCCCTTGATCGTGCCCAGCGGCTCGTTGAGCATCTTCGCGATCTCGGAGTGGCTGAAGCCCCCGAAGAAAGCGAGCTGGATCACCCGCGACTGGTCGTCGGGAAGAGTCCGCGAGCGCGACGCGGACCTCGCGGGCGGTCTCGCGCTGCAGCGCCTCGGCGTCGGTGAGCTCCTCGGCGGGCCGCTTCTCGAGCAGCTCCTCGGGGATCGAAGGCGAGCTTCGGCGCGCGGCCGGCGTCGCGGCGCAGGTGGTCGATCGCGCGGTTGCGGACGATGCCGAGGGTCCAGGCGCGGACGCTGCCGCGGGCGCGGTCGAAGCGCGCGCCGCTGCGCCAGATCGAGATCAGCGCCTCCTGGGTCACGTCCTCGGCCGACTGGCGGTCGCCGACGATCCGGTAGGCGAGCGAGAAGGCGGCGCCGCCGTGGCGGTCGTAGAAGACCTCGAACGCGACCGGGTTCTTCTCCGCGAGGAGCGGCATCAGGTCCTCGTCGGCCAGCAGCTGGAGTTCGGACTTGCTCATCTGGTTACCCGTCAGAGGCTACGCCGCGGCGCCTGCGAACGGATCACATGGAGGATGATCGCCGATGGAGCGGACGAGCACCCGCAAGGCTCTACTGCCTGCTCGTCGGCGGCGCGCTCGTGCTCGGCCGGGATCCTCGGCTTCTTCTACGAGGCCAGCTTCGCGTCGGCGACGAGGTCGTCGCCGACGAGGTGCTCGGCCTCCTGGCCGTGAACGGCTGGCACAACCTCGTCCACATGACGATCGGCGCGCTGCTGCTGATCGCCGCGGGCGGCGCCGCGCGCCCCGCGGCCCTGTTCGTCGGCGTGCTCTACCTGGTGCTCGCCGTCGCTCGGGCTTCATCGCCACCGGCGGAGACGGGATCGGCTTCGTCGCCTCGAACGGCGTCCTGATCGACCTCGTGCCGGTCAACGACGAGGACAACGTGCTCCACGTGGTCCTCGGGGTCACCGGCGTGATCGCCGGCGCTGGCGAGCGGCCGAAGGCGCCGCGGCGCCGCCACCGGCCGAGGCCGAGCGAAGCCCAGCTAGGGCAGCCGGCTGCGGAGCCTGATCGACTGACCGCGGAGGCGCCGCTCGGGCGCGCGCCTGCGGCGCATCTCGACCAGCAGCAGCGCGCCGGTGGCGACGCCGCCCGCCGCGGCCGCGGCCGCGGGCCGGACCCAGTTGCGCGGGTCGCGCAGCGCCGCGAGCTCTGACTCCGAGAGCTCGTCGGCCCAGGCCGAGAGCTCCTCGGCGGCCGCGTCGGTCACCGCGCGTGAGCGTGCTCTCGACCCGGGTCGGGAAGGCTCTCGGGAGGCTCGATCGGGCGCAGCGCCGAGCGCAGCAGCGCTTCGACGTCGGTGGTCGGCTCGCGCATCTCACTCATCGGTCTTCACGTCGATTGCCATCTCCTCCTCGAGTTGCTTGATCGCTCGGTGAATCAACACCTTTGTGGCCCCATCGGTACGCCCCAGGGCGCGGGCGATCTCGCGGTTGTCCATGCCCGAGGGCGAAGCGCATGATCAGCGCCTCCTTCCGGTCGCCCGGGAGGTTGCGAAGGCCGTCCATGACGCGCCTGGAGCTCCGCGCGGCCCTCGACGATCTGCTCGGTGTCGTGCATCGTCGCGATCGGGTCGGCGTGCTCGAGCGCCGACTGGGGCCGGCGGGCCCGGTCGCGGTGGTAGTTCGAGGCGAGGTTGTGGGCGATGCGGATGAGCCACGGGCGCAGCGGCCGCCCGTCCGACTCGCGCTGGGCGCGCTCGAAGTGCCGGTAGGCCTGGAGGAACGCCTGCTCGGTGAGGTCCTCGGCGTCGTGGTGGTTGCCCGACGCGGTAGTACGAGTAGGAGTAGACGTCGCGCAGGTGGTCGCGGTAGAGCTGCTCGAAGTCGCGGTCGAGCTTGGCCTTGGCCTCGCCCGACAGCTCCGACTGGTGTGGTCGCGGATCGGCCACGCGGCAAGCGTATCCCCGATGGCCATCACGCGGCCCGCCTCTGGCGCTCGGCGCGGCGCAGTCCCGCCATCCACTCCGACGGCGAGATCTCCTCGGCGATCAGGCGCGCGAGGCCGTCGAGGCCCGGGGCGTCGACGCCCGCGTTGTTCACGGTCTCGGCGATCAGCGGGACGGAGTCGAGGCCCTCCGAGGCCTGGCCGATCTTGCCCGGGATGCGGCCCGCGGGCATCCCCTTGCCGAGCAGCTCGCCCGCCCGGCGGTTGCGGCTGCCGGGCGCCAGGATCGTCGCGGTCAGGTCGCCGATGCCGGCGAGGCCCGAGAAGGTCTCGGGCAGGCCGCCGCGCAGCTCGGCGTAGTCGAGGCACTCGCGCCAGACCTCGGCGGTCGCGATCCCGGCGGCGTTCATGCCGTGGGGCTCGGCGGCGGCCGCGGCGAGCGCGGCGGCGTTCTTGGCGACGCCCGCCATCTCGACGCCGGTGACGTCGCTGGTGCGCTCGCAGACGAGGCCCGCCTCGTCGAAGACCTCGCCGAGCTGCGCGCGCAGGTCGGCGTCGGCGCTGCCGAGCACCAGGGCGGCGGTGCCGGACACGGCCTCCTTCGCGTGCGCGGGGCCGCCGAGGCAGGCGATCGCGCGCGAGCGGACGCGCTCGGCGACGTACTCGGAGGGAAGCGCGCCCATCGGCGCGACCAGCCCCTTGCTCAGCATCAGCACCGCGCTGCGCTCGCCGACGCGGTCGCCGATCGAGCCGACCGCCGCCGGGAGCCCCTTCGAGGGGACCCCGAGGCAGACGAGGTCCATGCCGGCGAGCTCGATCTCCGAGGCGCGCTTCACCGTGAGGCTCTCGGGCAGCCGTGACGCCGTCGAGGTAGCGCTCGTTCGATGCGGTCGCTGGTTCATCTCGTCGGCCTGCTCCGAGGTCCGGGTCCCGAGCTGGACCTCGAGCCCGCCGCGCGCCAGCAGCACGGCGACCGCGGTCCCCCAGCTGCCGGCGCCGATGACCGCGGCCTTGCGCAGCGGCGGCAGGCCGCCGAGCCACTCCCACTGAAGCTCGATCACGGGCCAGATCCGCGCGCCGACCGAGTTCGCGAGCTGCGGCGAGGGATCGTCGGTGCGCGGGAAGGTCAGGGCGCGGCCCGGCGCGGATCTTCACCTTGCGCGGCCGGATCCGGACGCCGTTGCGGACGTGCTCGGTCCCGTGGACGGCGACGGGCAGGACCGCGGCGCCGCTCTCGAGCGCCATGCGGCCGAAGCCGCGCTTCGGGCGGCCGAGCGAGCCGGTCCGGATGCGGGTCCCCTCGGGGAAGATGCAGACCGCGCCGCCGCGCTCGAGCACGCCGCGCGAGGTGATCAGGACCTCGGGGTCGGACTGGCCGCGGCGGACCGGGTAGGCGCCGAGGCGGTTCAGGATCCAGCCCTGCCAGGGCTTGTCGAAGAGCTCCATCTTCGCGACGTAGTGGAGCGGGCGGCGCCACGGGAGCATCGCGCCGATCACGAACGGGTCCAGGAAGCTGCGGTGGTTCGCGGCGACGATCAGCGGGCCCTTGACCTTCGCGTGCTCGCGCCCGATCCGCGTGAGCCGGAACCAGATGAGGAAGAACGGCTGGAGCAGGCAGCGGGCGAGGAAGTACATGCAGCGGTTCACCCCGTGCTCGCGGGTGAACTCGGTGGTAGCTGAGCAGGCGTTCCTCGTCCATCGGCAACAGTGGACAGAGCACGGCACGGGGAGTTACACGCCCGGCAGGGCAGTTACAGGTCGCTCTCGCGCTCGGGCTCGTCGTAGGGCTCGAGCGTCTCCGGCGTGCCGATCGGCTCGGGCACGGTGCCGCCGAGCCGGCGGACCACCTCCGACGCCCAGGGGTTGGTCTGGAGCGAGGAGCAGAAGAAGCGGTACTCGCGGCCTCCGTCGCGGTCGCGGAACGAGATCCGGTGGTCGGTTCCCTGTCGCTCCACGCCGAGGAACTCGATCTCGGCCAGGCTCCAGCTCTCGAGGACCTCGGGCTTCTCGGACGCGGACAAGGTCGACTGGCCGGCCCCCGGCCCGATCGCGTACAGGCTCTCGTCGTCGACCGCGAGGATCTGGACGTCGTTCACGCCGCGCGCGGCCCGCCGGTCCCGGGCGAGCAGGTACCAGCCGACCACGGGGACCATGAACTTCAGCATCGTCGTCGCGGCCGCCCACGTCCCGCGCGCGGAGAAGCTCCCGGCGGCGGCGACCGGCGCGCCGACCGCGGCCTCGGCGCGCCCGTTCAGCTCGCGGGTCCGCTGCTCGCGGTACTTGGTCGCGACGTCGCGGCGGCTCGGCGCTGTCCGGCCTGGATCGGGGTCGGGCTCCGGTGCTCACCAAGCGCGGTCGACGATGGCCGCGCCAGGTCGTCGCGGGTGACCTCGCCGGGGGTCATGTGCTCGAGCTCGGGCCGCGCCATCGCGGCGTCGAGCAGCGGCTCGATGCAGGAGCGCTCGGCGCCGAGCTCCGCGAGCCCGCGGCGGCCGCCGCCGAGCTCCTCGATCCGCTCGCGCAGCCCGGCCGGGTCGGTCCCGAGCGCCTCCGCCAGCGACTCCATCTCGGCCGGGGCGCGCTCGCGCATCTCGTCCATCACGACGGGCAGGATCGCCGCGTTCGTGTCGGCGTGAGGCGTCTCGCAGACGCGGACGGTCGTCTGGCTCATCACGTGGTGGATCGAGAGCCCGGCCGCGTCGATCGCCTGGCGCGCAGAGCAGCGCTCCGAGCGCGAGGTCGCCGCGATCCCTGTCCTCCGGCGGGGCATC
>CAWIWP010000002.1:0-445505 GCA_963839875.1 uncultured Solirubrobacterales bacterium | reverse complement strand
CGCGGATGTAGTCGGGGTCGCGGTCGTCGAGGTCCGCGGTCAGCCGGTCGCGCAGCGCGCGGGTGACGGGCCTCGCGGCGCGGCGGATCATCGCGCGGGTGCCGCCCGAGGCCTCCATGTGGCGAGTGTAAGCCGGTTTCCCTAGTCGCTCGGGTCAGCCGGCCGGCTGCAACGCCGTTGCCACGCGGCGGCGCCTGCGGGCGCGCTCGATGCGGGCGACGGCGTGGGCGCGGTGGGAATCGCGCGAGCGCCCCATGAAGTCGACGATCAGGCCGTTGGTGTCCTCGGGCAGCTCGACCTGGGGCACGTGCCCGCACTCGTTCAGCACCACCTGCTGGGCGCTCGGGAGTGCCTCGCCGACGTGGTGGCAGAAGGCCAGGGGGACCAGCGGGTCCTCGTCGCCCCAGATGAACATCGCGGGCGGCCGCAGGCCCTCGAGGCGGGTCCAGAAACCATTCTCGCCGTCGGGCTCCTCGAGGTAGATGTTGCGCGCGGCTGCCGAGAAGGCGACGCGGGCGGCGTGGCTGCGGTAGGTCCGCATGAACTCCTCGACGCCGACGTCGGCAACCGAGGGGTGCAGCCGCTCGGGGCGGGCGAACATGCCCCAGAACTGGCGGCGCACGATGTGGGCGCTCATCTTGTGCGGGATCGCGGCCAGCTCGGGCCGCAGGAGCTTGACCAGCGGGACGAACTCGCGGCGCTTGCGCCACGCCATCGACGGGGTCAGAAGGCTGAGGCTGCCGACGCGGTCGGGCTCGGTCAGGCCGACCTCGAGCGCGATCCGGCCGCCGAGCGAGTTTCCGACGAGGTGGGCGCGGCGGACTCCAAGGGCGTCCATGGTGCGGAGGACGGAGCGCGCGAACCAGGCGGCGTCGAACGGGGCGCGGGCGGGCTTCGACGAGGAACCGAACCCGGGCAGGTCGATCGCGTGGACGGTGTAGGTGGGGGCCAGGGCCGCGACGGTCTCGTAGAAGCTCGTCTTGTTGCCGCCGAGGCCGTGGATCAGGATCGCGGTCTCGACCCCCTCGCCGGCGGTCAGGGTCGAGATCTGTGCCTTGCCGGCATCCACCTCGTGGACGCGGAGCAGGGGCGGGCGCCCGTTGGGGAGGCGGAAGAAGCCCTCGAACGCGACGGCCAGGTCGAGGTTGCCGCGCGCCCAGAGCCGGCGCGAGCGGAAAGCGTCGAGGCCCGAGAGGCGGCCCTCGCGCAGGTCGAGCCAAGTCTCCGAGTCAGTGCCGATGACGATGTCGGCCTTGCGCGACGGCGACGCGAGCACGTCGCAGCCGTGCTCCGAGAGCTCGACGCCCCATCCCATCCCGAGGTCCTCGAGCTCGATCCGGTAGCTCGCGCGGAAGCCCGGGCGTGCGCCCAGGTACCGGTCAGCGAGGGATGCAAACGCTCCCTCCACCCTGCGAAGCCGCTCGGATGCCGTCCCGCTCTCCAAGTCAGCCAGGACCCTAGCGGGCATGTCGGGCGATCGCGCAGGGGCCAGAAGCATTATCCGGTAGTCGGCAGCCCCGGCGTTTTCTTCAGCGGACCGGCCCTCGTCGGCTCTCTCCGGTTGAATCCGCCCAGGCATGACCGAGCGAACCATCTCCATCACCGACACCCTGAGCGGCGAGCGCCGCGATCTCGAGCCCCGTCAGTCCGGGGAAGTCGGCATCTACGCCTGCGGCCCGACGGTCTACGGGCGCATCCACATCGGCAACGCGCGCCCCTACCTCATCTTCACGCTGCTGAAGCGCTTCCTCGAGCACGAGGGGCTCGACGCGAAGCTCGTCATCAACGTCACCGACGTCAACGACAAGATCTACGACGCCGCGAGGGGGGAGGGGGTGCCCTCAGCCGAGTGGGCCAGGCCCGCCGAGGGCACCCCCTCCTCCCTCGCGGCGTCGTAGATCTTGTCGTTGACGTCGGTGACGTTGATGACCAGCTTCGCGCCGTAGCCCTCGTGCTCGAGGAAGCGCTTCAGCAGCGTGAAGACCACGTAGGGGCGGGCGTTCCCGATGTGGATGCGCCCGTAGACGGTCGGCCCGCAGGCGTAGATGCCCACGTCGCCCGCTTCCCGCGGCTCAAGCTCGCGGCGCTCGCCGCCGAGGGTGTCCGAGATGCTCACGATGCGCACGAGAAGCAACCTATCTTCCGGCCCTCCCGCTAGGGTTCTGACGGCCTTGGAGACCGGGACGGCATCCGAGCGGCTGCGCAGGGTCGAGGGAGCGTTCGACATCCCTGCCCGAGCGCTACCTGGGCGCGCCCGAGGGCTTCAGCGCGTCGCTACCGGATCGAGCTCGAGGACCTCGCGATGGGCTGGCAGGTCGAGCTCGACGGCGACGGCTGCACGCGTCGCCCCGGACTCGCCCGAGCCCGCCGACATCGTCATCGGCACCGACTCGAAGACCTGGCTCGAGCTGCGCGAGGGCCGGCTCTCCGGCCTCGACGCCTTCCGCTCGCGCCGCCTCTGGGCGCGCGGCGACCTCGACCTCGCGTCGGCTTCGAGGGCTTCTTCCGGCTCCCCAACGGCCGCCCGCCGCTGCTCCGCGTCCACGAGGTCGATGCCGGCAAGGCGAAGATCTCGACGCTGACCGCCGGCAGCGGGCTCGAGACCGCGATCCTGATCCACGGCCTCGGCGGCACCAAGTCGAGCTTCTACGAGACCGTCTCGGCGCTGGCCTCCGAGTACACGGTCCACGCGATCGACCTGCCCGGCTTCGGCGCCTCGTCGAAGCCGGCCCGCGCCCCGTACGACCCCGCCTGGTTCGCGCGGGCGGTCGTCCGCTTCATGGACGAGCTCGGCATCAAGCGCGCGCACCTCGTCGGCAACTCGCTCGGCGGCCGCGTCGCGATCGAGGTCGGGCTCACCGCGCCCGACCGCGTCCGCAGCCTCAGCCTGCTCACCCCCTCGCTCGCGTGGCGCAAGCGCCGCGAGTTCGTCCCGCTCGTGAAGCTGCTGCGGCCCGAGCTCGCCGCGATCCCGCACAAGATGAGCTCCCACGTCGTCCGCCGCCAGTTCTGGAGCATGTTCGGCCGCCCCGAGCGCCTGCACCCCTCGGTCGCCGACCTGGCCGTCGAGGAGTTCGTCGCCGGCTACCGCAACCACGCCGCGCGCGTCGCGTTCTCGAGCGCCGCCCGCAACATCTACCTCGAGGAGCCGAACGGCCCCGACGGCTTCTACGAGCGCCTCTCGCAGGCTTGCAGCCGCCGGCGATGTTCGTCTGGGGCGACGAGGACCCGCTGGTCCCGCTCGCCTTCTGCGCGCCACGTGACCGAGGCGCTGCCCGACGCCCGCCAGGTCGTGCTCAACGAGTGCGGCCACGTGCCCGCAGGTCGAGCTGCCCGAGGACACCAACGGCCTGATCGTCGACTTCATGGCGAGCGCCCGTGACACCCACCGTGCACACGCCGTCGCCCGCATCGAGCGCGCCCGCAAGCGCGCCGCTAGCACTCCGCAGCGCCCGGCGATGGAGACCGCCACACGGGCGGCACGCGGCTCGGCTGACCCGCGCGTGCGCGCGCTGCGGCCGCTCACCGGCGCGCTGCGCGGGCGCCTGACCGCCGACCTCGACGACCGCGACCCCGACTACATCCGCGAGAACCTGCCGTTCGCCTGGCTGCTCTCGACGCTCTGGTTCCGCGGAGAGGTGCGCGGGATGGACCGGATCCCCGAGCGATCGGGCCCGTCCTGCTCGTCGGCAACCACTCCGGCGGCAACCTGACCCCGGACACGATGGTCTTCACGCTCGCCTTCTACACCTACTTCGGGGTCGAGCGGCGCTTCCACCAGCTCGCCCACAACCTCGTCCTCACCTCGCCCGTCGGCCCGCTCCTGCGCCGCTACGGGACCGTCGCCGCCTCGCACGACAACGCGCGCAAGGCGCTCGAGGCGGGCGCCGCGGTGCTGGTCTATCCCGGCGGCGACTGGGAGGTCCACCGGCCCTCGCTGGAAGTCGGGCACCGTCGACTTCGCGGGGCGCAAGGGCTTCGTCCGCCTCGCCCTCGAGGCGGGCGTGCCGATCGTTCCCGTCGTCGTCGATCGGCGGCCAGGAGACCGCGCTCTTCCTGAGCCACGGCCAGCGCCTCTCGCAGGCGCTGCGGCTCGACAAGCTGTTCCGCCTCAAGGTCCTGCCGATCTCGCTCTCGCTCCCCTGGATCGTCAACGTCGGCGACTTCTTCGGCCACCTGCCGCTGCCGGCCAAGATCACGATCCAGGTGCTCGAGCCGATCGACCTGAAGGAGCGCTACGGCAAGGACCCCGACCCCGACGAGGTCTACGACGACGTCACCGCCGTCGATGCAGGCGACCCTCGACGAGCTGGCGGCCGAGCGGCGCCTGCCCGTGCTCGGCTGAGGTCCGACGAGGCCGATGAGGATCGACCGCTCCGTCACGATCGACGCCCCCCGCTCGCAGGTCTGGGACTACGTCACCGACCCCGCCAACTACCTCGAGTTCATGGAGGGCCTCGACGCGCTGGGAGGTCGAGGGCAAGCAGGACCGCGGCCTCGGCGCCCGCTACCGGGTCCTGATCCACGTCGGCTCGGCCGACGTCGGCGGCCTGATCGAGGTCGTCGAGTGGAGCCCCGAGGGCGACATGGCCTGGAGCTCGGTCACCGGAGTCGACCAGCGCGGCCGCTGGCGCCTGCGCGAGACCGCCGACGGCCGCACCAAGGTGAGCTTCCGCTTCGCCTACGGGGTCGCGGGGTCGGGCGTCACGGGGCTGCTCGCCGAGCGAGTGGCATCGGTTCCGCTGGGCCGGCGCTTCAAGCGCTCGCTGGAGAACGTGAAGCGGACGCTGGAGAGCCCGAGGCTAGAACGTCCGCAGCCGCCGGCCGCCGACGTATCGCGTGCCCGGCCGGCTCGCCCGGCGGTGCCTCTCGCGCACCTCTCCGTCCTGCTCGTCGCCGTCCTCGGCGGGGTCCGGCGGCGCCGGACAGGGCGTCGCTTCGGGCTCGGTCGACCTTCTCGCGGACCTCCTCCTCGGCGCGGCGGCGGGCGGCCTCGACGCGCTCGTCGGCCTCGCGCTGAAGCTTCACGGCCTCCTGGCTCAGCTCGGCCTCGGCCTCGGCGCGGGCGCGGGCCTCGGCCTCCTTCGCGACCCGGTCGGCGAGGCGGCGGACGCGGTCCTCGGAGTCGCGTGCGGGCCTCGCGGCGCGGCCTCGCGCGATGCGGTCCTCCATCTCGGCCTTGACCTTCTCCACCTCGGCCTTGGCGCCCTCGGCGGCGGCCTCGGCGCGGTCCTCGGCGGCGAGCGACCCGCTGCTCGGACTCGTTCAGCTCGGCGCGCAGGCGCTCGACCTGCTCGTTCGCGTCGGCCTCGGCGTCGGCCAGCGGCCGCCTCGGCCTCCTCGGCGCGCTGCTTGGCGGCGCGATCGCCTCCTCGGCGCGCTCGCGGGCCTCCTCCTTCAGCCTCTCGATCGCCTCCTCGGCGCGCTCGCGTGAGCGCTCGCGCTCGGCCTCGGCCGCCTCGGCGCGCTCGAGCGCCTCGGCCAGGTCGGCCTCGGCCTTCTCGGCTCCTCGGCGCGCTCGGCCTCCATCGCGCTCAGCTTCCGCTCCAGCTCGGCGACCGCCTCGGTCGCGCTCGGCCGTCTCCTCCTCGCGCGCCTTGGTCTCGGCGATCCGAGTTGCCGCCTCGGCCGCCTTCAGGCGCTTCGGCGAGCTCGCCGCTCTCGCTCTCCTGCTGCCTGGCGGCGCTCGCCCAGCTCGGCCAGGGCGTCCTCGGCCGCGGTGGCGCGCCGCTCGGCCTCGCCCGCGCGCTGCGCCCGGCCTCCTGGATCACCTCCTGGGCGCGGTCCATCGCGCGCTTCTCGGTCGAGCGGGCGACCTCGATCGCCTTCTCGGCCTCGCGGCGGGCGCTCTTGGCGGCGACCCGGGCGCGGGCCGCGGCGTCGCGCTGCTTCGCCTCGCGCTCGCGCAGCTCCTCGATCAGCTCGTGGGCCTTGGCGCGGAAGCGCTCGGTCGCCTCGCGGGCGCTCTCGATCTCGCCACGGATCTGCTCGGCGTCGAGTGGATCGCTGCTCAGGCTGCGGTGATTCGGTGTCGGCACCGCTCCTCGGCTTCGGTTGGGCGCTGACGCTACTCGTCGTCGGCCGGCTCGTGCTCGGCCAACTCGCGCTTCAGGACCTTACCTGTCGCATTACGCGGAAGTTCGTCGAGAAAGACGATCTCGCGCGGGACCTTGTAGTTGGCGAGATTCGACTTGACGTGGCGCCTTCAGGTCGTCCTCGGAGGCGTCGGCCGCGATGAGGACGACGAACGCGCGCAGCCGCTGGCCGAACTCGTCGTCGTCGACGCCGATCGCGGCCGCCTCGTCCACGGCGTCGTGGTCGGTCGAGCAGGTCCTCGACCTCGCGCGGGAAGACGTTCTCGCCGCCCGAGACGATCATCTCGTCGTCGCGGCCGTCGATGAACAGGCGGTCGCCCTCGTCGAAGTGGCCGACGTCGCCGGAGGAGAGCAGCCCCTCGAGGCGCTCCTTGTCGCTCGCCGCCGGTGTAGCCCTCGAAGGACATCTCGTTGCCGACGAAGATCCGGCCGGTCTCGCCCTGGTCGACGCTCCTTGCCGTCCTCGTCGACGATCTTGACGACCGTCCCGCGCGGGATGCGGCCGGCGGTCCCGGGCGCGGCGCGCATGTCCTCGGGCGTCGCGATCGTCGCCCAGGCGACCTCGGTCGAGCCGTAGAGGTTGTAGAGGTTGTCGCCGAAGGCGTCCATCCACTTGCGTGGCGAGCTCGCCGGGCAGCGCCGAGCCGCTGGCCGCGGTCACCTTGAGGTTCGAGACGTCGTACTTCGATCGCGTCTCCTCGTCGAGCGTCGAGGATCCGCTGCATCATCACCGGGACGACGACGAGCGTGTCGGCGCTGTGCTCGGCGACGGTGCTGCAGCGCGTCCTCGGGGTCGAACTTGCGGCGCAGCACCATCCGCGCCGCCGAGCGGCAGGCCGAGGACGAAGTGCGAGAAGCCCCAGGAGTGGAAGAGCGGCGCGGAGATCACGACCGTCTCGCCCGCGCTGGCGCGGGATCTTCGAGAGGAAGGCCGCCAGCGGGGTCGAGCCCGTCGGGCGAGCCGCGCTGGGCGCCCTTCGGCGTCCCGGTGGTGCCCGAGGTGAGGATCACGTAGCGGCCGGTCTCGGACGGCGGGCTCGAGCTCGCCGTCGGAGAAGGAGCCGGCGGCGTCGTCCACGGTCGGGTCGCTCGGTCGTCCCCGTCGCTCCAGCCGACGATGCGGCGCAGGTCCTGGTCCTCGGCGTCGAGCAGGTCGGCGAACTCGTCGTCGTAGATCAGCGCCTTGGTGCTCTCGCGCTCCATCACCTCCTTGAGCTGCGGGCGCCGCGAAGGCGGTGTTGAGGTAGAGCGCGACCGCGCCGAGCTTCGCGCAGGCCATCGTCGCCTCGATGAAGTAGCGGTGGTTGCGGCACATGATCGCGACGCCGTCGCCCTCGCCCGACGCCGGCGTCGGCGAGCGCGCGGGCGAGCGCGTTCGAGCGCAGGTGGGTCTCGGAGAAGGTCAGGGTCCCGAGCTCGTCGTCGATCGCGACGCTCGTCGGGATGCTCGATCGCGGCTGGTCACCGACCCGAGCGCCGGCGAGGTGCCCCAGCGGACGAACTTCTCGGCGATCCGGACCGCCTTGTCGGGGCGCATCGGGGCGATCACGCCGCGCCTCGCGCAGGACGTTGGCGGCCCAGACGGCGTCCGCGATCCCCGTCGGAACGCGCGACGCGATCGCGTCGAGCGGCAGCCGGGAGGTGATCGAATCGAGCGCCATTGCAGGGAACTCTAGGCGCGCTCGCCCGTTTCCACCATCGCGACCGCGAAGCATGCAATCCCCTCACCGCGGCCGATCGCGCCCATTCCCTCGTTCGTGGTCGCCTTCACGCTGACCGGAGCCGACAGGACCTCGCCCAGCCGGGCCTCCATCTCGGCGCGGTGCGGCGCGAGCTTCGGCTCCTCGCAGACCAGCGTCGCGTCCACGTTCGACGGTCGCGCCCGGGCAGCATCCCCACGGCGACGCGAAGCAGCTCGATCGAGTCGGCGTCGCGGTAGCGCTCGTCGGTCGGGCGGGAAGTGCTCGCCGAGGTCGCCGAGCCCGCAGGAGCCGAGCAGCGCGTCGATGACCGCGTGGGTGAGCACGTCGGCGTCGGAGTGGCCCGGCGAGCCCCTTCGAGTGCTCGATCTCGACGCCGCCGAGGATCAGCGTCTCCCCCTCGGCGAGGCGGTGCGAGTCGTAGCCGATGCCGACGCGGGGGGTCATGGATGCGGAGTCATGAGGGGAGAGCGCTCCAGCCTACGCTCGCGGCCCTCGAAGACGCAGATCTCCGTCACCCCGAGCTCCGTCGAGGAACTCCAGCGCCTTGTCGTAGCCGAACCCGACCTGGTCGGGCGCGTGGGCGTCGGAGGAGAGCGCGAACGATGCGCCGGCGTCGACGCACATCTCGGCGAAGGCCTGCGACGGGTAGAGCTCGCCGACGTGCTTGCGGAGCCCCGCGGTCGAGACCTCGACCGCGATCCCGGTCTCGGCGATCGCCTCGACCGCCGGCTCGTAGTAGTGGCGGGGGTCCTTCGAGGGCAGCGGCCGGTCGTCGCCCCAGATCTTGATCAGGTCGGGGTGGGCGAGGATGTCGAAGAGGCCCGAGCGCGCCGTCTCGGCGATCCACTCGAAGTAGCGGCGCCAGAGCTAGTCGGGGTCGCCGTCGGATTCCCAGACGTCGTAGCGGCGGTCGTCCACGGCCCCGTCGTCGCCCATGAAGTGGACCGAGCCGACGACGTAGTCGAAGTCGCGGGCCTCGAGCAGCGATGCGGTCCGGTCCTCGGCCCCGCGGATGAAGTCGGCCTCGATCCCGAGCTTCAGCGGAGTCGTGCTTGACGAACTCGCAGTAGGCGTCGAGGTCGTCGCGTGCCTGGCCCTCCCAGTAGGGATGGCGCCAGCAGCTCCAGCGCCTCGGTGAAGCGGTAGATGTGCTCGGAGACGCCGAGCTCGCCGATCCCCGCAGCCTCGGCCGCCGCGAGGTAGCGGTCGACGTTCTCCTCGGTGAACGCCTCGTCGGCCTTGCCGACGTCGTCGGTGCGGAGGTGCAGGTGGTAGTCGGTGAGCACGCGATTACGCTATCCGGCGTGGTCCACCTGCGAATCGTGGCTCCGGCCACATGCGCTCAGAGCACGCGATGCGGCTGCTCGAGGCGACGCCCTCGGTCTGCAACCTGATCCTCCTCGAGGGGGCCGCCCAGAAGCCCGTAGGCGACGTGATCCTCTGCGACGTCGCGCGCGAGGACGCCAGCGTGATCGTCGAGCGACCTGCAAGGAGTTCGGGATCCACAAGGACGGGTCGATCGCGATGGAGGACATCGACTCCCAGATCTCCGAAGCCGCGGATCGCGCCGAGCTCGCGGCGAAGGGGGCCGCCGTCGGACGCCGTCGTCTGGGAGGAGGTCGAGGCCCGGACCTCGGAGAACACGGAGCTCTCCGGCGAGCTTCCTGATGTTCATGGTGCTGGCCTGCCTGATCGCCACGGTCGGAGTGATCCTCGACTCGCCGATCCTGATCATCGGAGCGATGGTCGTCGGGCCGGAGTTCGGGCCGATCGCCGGCCTCTGCGTCGCCCTCGTCCAGCGCCGGGCCGACCTGGTCAAGCGCTCGCTGCTGCCGCTCGCGATCGGCTTCCCGGTCGGGATCACGGCCGCCTTCCTGTTCGCGCTCGCGATCGACGGGGTCGGCTCGACCCCCGACGGCTTCTCGGCCGTCGTTCCACCCGAACACCCACTTCATCTCGCATCCGGACGAGTTCTCGTTCCTCGTCGCGATCTTCGCCGGCGCGGCGGGCATCCTCTCGCTGACCAACGCGAAGTCCGGCGCCCTGGTCGGCGTCCTGATCTCGGTGACGACGATCCCCGCCGCCGCGAACATCGGCGTCGCCGCCGCCTACGGGGACGGCGAGGAATGGCGCGGCGCGATGGCTCAGCTGAGCGGTGAACCTGGCCGCGATCGTGCTTGCGGGCGTCGTCACGCTGTTCGTCCAGCGCAAGCTCTACCAGCGCAGGCGCCGCGCCCACCTGAGCGACGCGTGCGCGCGAGGCGGGCGGCCTGCCGGTCGGCCGCAGCCGCAGCACGCAAGCCCGCGGCGAGCGACCCGGCGGCGAAGGATCGACAGGCTGAGCAATGCCGACGCTACGACGCCCTCGTGATCGGAGCCGGTCCGGCCGGCGAGGTCTGCGCCGGCCACCTCGCCGACGGAGGCCATGAAGGTCGCGATCGCCGAGTCGCGAGCTCGTCGCGGGCGAGTGCTCGTACTACGCCTGCATGCCCTCCAAGACGCTGCTGCGCCCGGGCGAGACCGTGGCCGCGGCGAAGCGCGCGTGGGGCGCCCGCGAGGCGGTGACCGGCGAGATCGACGTCGCCGAGGCGCTCGAGTGGCGGAACGAGGTCGTCTCCAACTACGACGACTCGGGCCAGCTTCCCTGGCTCGAGGAGCGCGGCATCGAGCTGATCCGCGGTCGCGGGAAGATCACCGGCGAGGGAACCGCGAGCGTCGGCGACACCGAGGTCGAGGCGGAGCGATTCGTCATCGCCACCGGCTCCTCGGCTGCGATCCCGCCGATCGACGGTCTTCGCGACCTCGACGGACGTCTGGACGAACCGCGAGGTGACCGGGATGAAGGAGGTTCCGAAGAGCATCCTCGTCCTCGGCGGCGGGCCCGTGGGCGTCGAGATGAGCCAGGTCCTGACGCGATTCGGCGCGAAGGTGACGCTGGTCGAGGCCGCCGACCGCCTGCTCTCCCGCGAGGCGCCGGCTGCCGGCGAGACCCTCGCCGGAGCGCTGGAGGACGAGGGCGTCGAGCTCCGGCTCGGACGCGAAGGCCGAGGCGGCCGGCGCGGGCGGCGACGGCTTCACGCTCACCCTCGAGGGCGGCGAGGAGCTGACCGCCGAGAAGCTGCTGGTGGCCACGGGCCGCAACCCGAACACCGACGTCGGCCTCGACTCCATCGGCATCGAGCCCGGCAAGAAGGGCATCGAGGTCGACGAGCAGATGCGCGCCGGCGAGGGCGTCTGGGCCGATCGGCGACTGCACCGGCATCTGGCCCTTCACCCACGTCGGCAAGTACCAGGCCAAGATCGCCGCCGAGGACATGCTCGGCAACGAGGCCCGCGCCGACTACCGCGCGGTTCCCCGCGTCGTCTTCACCGATCCTCAGGTCGCTGCCGTCGGCGAGTCGGAGGGGAAGCAGACCGGAACCGGCAAGCTCGCCGACCTGGCGAGGACCTCGACCTACGCCCGCAACGGCGAGCAAGAAGGGTTTCTCACGCTGATCTCCGACGGAACCAAGCTGACCGGCGCCTACGCCGTCGGCCCCGAGGCCGGCGACTGGCTCGGCCAGGCGACGCTGGCGGTGCGCGCAGGAGTCCCGATCGAACTCCTGCGCGACACCATCCAGCCCTATCCGACGTTCTCGGAGGTCTTCGCCTCCGCGCTGTCGGACCTCAGCTAGCTCGGCTGCTCAGGCAGCCGGCTTTGCATCTTTCGCCAGCATCACGCTGGCGGCGGCGATCATCAGAGCCATGACGATCAGCGCGACGAAGAACCCCGGGGACACCGCGGTCAGCGACGCCACGATCGCCACCCAGCCCATCCACGCGGGGAACGCACCGTGGCGGAGGATGGCGACTCCCCAGCTCATCAGGAACACCAGGGCGCCGACAGCGAACGGGATGAAGTCGCTCGTCCAGAGCGCGGCTAGCGCCTGCACGCCGACCGGGTCAATGTCCTCCGCAGCCTCGGCCGCGGCGATGTTGATCGTCGCGTCGAGGGTGCCGCCCACCGCGAACACGGAGGCGCCGGCAATCACGCCGATCGCGGACGCGTCCGCGCCGGAGGCCCTCAGCGCCTTGTAGAGCGTCGCCGCGAAGAAGAGGAAGAACGCGCACGCGAGCCCCTGGAGCACAGAGCCGAGGAACACCTCATCCTGGTTGTCGACGTAGAAGTCGACGACCTCGTCGATCGGCTTGTCCGACGGGTCCGGCGGTTCGCCCGCGACGATGAATCCAGCGATCAAGAGAAGAATGAAAACGATCCCCGTGAGCGGGGCCAACCAGCTCTTACCTGACACTTGCGCCTCCGATTCGTTGAGTGAGTCGAGATCCCCTAAACGAGCGACACCCTCGCGCCTGTGCCGGATGGCGTCAAGCGAAGTGCTGAGCTTCCCTTAGACCGGAAGCAGGTTCGCCTTCTTCTTGCACCTCCTCTTAGCTGCCGCCTTCTTCTTCTTGCACTTCTTCAAGGCGGCCGCGCGCAGTCCGGTGGACTGAGGCGGGGTGGCCACCGACGACGCCGGAGCTACGGGCACGACCGGCACGACCGGCACGACCGGACAGCTCGCCGCGAACTCGTCGGCGCCGACGTCACGCCTCGGGGTGCCGTCGCAGTTTCCGTCCAGCACCCTCGCCTGCCCATCCAGGTCGAGGCTCGAAGACC
Source organism: uncultured Solirubrobacterales bacterium (assembly GCA_963839875.1). Taxonomy (GTDB): domain Bacteria; phylum Actinomycetota; class Thermoleophilia; order Solirubrobacterales; family 70-9; genus CAVUAT01. The sequence continues at coordinate 433,050 of CAWIWP010000002.1, read as the reverse complement.
CGGCCGGGTTGCCCATGTCGACAAGCGGCGATGAGGCGGACAGATGGAAGTCGTCAGCGGCGGGATTGACGAAACCGGGCGCCATGCCGAGGCCGAACTGGGCCGGGGCGCAGGATGCGCTGCCCGCGGGGGTGTCCCCCGGGATCAGGTTCGAGTTGGTGATCGCACATGACCCGGACCCCTGGTTCTCGAGGCCCTCGGGGCCGACGATGCTGGAGTCGAGGGTGAGCTGGGCGTTCACGAGCAACGCCTCGTGAGCCAGGTTCCCGCTTCGCGTCAGCGTGACATTGGTTGCGCTCGCGTCGCCTCCCCCGGGGGTACCGGTTTCCCGGAGCTCGAGGGCACGCTGAGTCGAGTTTGCGATCACGTCGCCGTCGAGCGTCACCGCCCCCAGAGTGCGCTGCACCCGGAGTCCGATGTCATGGTCGAACACCCGATTTCGCCTCAGCGTGGCGCCGACCGGACGCGCATCTGTCTGATCCACGAAGATTCCGACAGTCGTCTCGACTCCGTCAACCGCATTGTGAATGTGGTTGCCGGTCAGCGTGGCGGTGGTCCCGGCGCTGACGACTACCCCGATGCCGGCGCCGGCGCTGAAGCGAGTCCCGGAGATCGTGTTGTCGGTGATCGCAGGCGTCCCGGTGTTCGGAGTCAGAACATTGGAGACGATGCCCACCTGGAGATTGCGGAAGGTGTTGCCGGCGATCTGCGGCGAGCCGGTGCTCTGGCTGAGAATTCCAATCGGGCCCTCGCCGACGCCGTCATCCAAGATCGTGTTGCCGGTGAACATGTATGAACCGGAGCCGGCGGCGGCAACGATGCGGTCGTGGGTGTCGGGATCGTCGAAGACATTGCCCCTGACGGTCGCCGGTGCGTAGAGGGCAAGAGAGGTCGTCCCGCGAATCGTCAGCCCCTCGACCGATGCACCCGCACCCGAAGCGAGTACGAGGACGCCGTTGGTCCCGCCTCCGTCAATGACCGCCTGGCCATCTGTTTGTCCCGACGACGAAAAGAAATCCGCCTCCGTCAGCGAGACTCTCTTGTTGACGCTTGCTTGCCCGTAGTTGTCATCGCCATCGCCGTCGCCGACGCTGCCACCGATGAAAATCGTTTCCCCCGGGCTCGCTTTGCCGATCGCCTTGTTGATCGTGAGACAGGGATCGGTCGGGTCATCGCAGAGGCTGCTCGCGAGATCGCTCCCGCTGTCGTCGACATATCGATCGGCGCTGGCCGATGCCGTCACGACAAGGCTGATCGCCGCGAAAGTCATGAACGTGAAAAGTGCAAGACGCTGCTTTGAGCGCATGGGGCTCCCAGGGTTAGGAATCAGGTCTTCGAGCAGACGGTGAGCTGCAGATACGGCGCGTTGGTGCCGGAAACCGAACCGGCGCCGTTGACGGTGATTCCGGTGGTAGCTGAGTGGACCACCGAGTTGGAGGTGGGTCCGAGGACGATGTCCAAGACGGTCGCCCCTGTCCCGTTGTTGTTGAGCACGCCTTGCGCCGCCGTGTTGTGCTGGTGGCCCGGATCGGTGACCGCATGGTTGTGCTGTCCCACCGCTCGGTTCTCGAGGTTCGTGAGGGCCGTGCCCTGCGTGCCGGCGAGCGCCCCACCGGAGGGGCGGCCCACGAGGTAGCGCCCGCGTGCGCTGGTCAGCTCGGTCCAACCGGACGGGCAGGATGCGAGGTTGAAGAACATCACCGCGCCCGCCGGAGCTATGGCGTCCTGCCCCGGCGCGCCCGAGGCGCCACCGGCGCCCTGCGGACCGGTCATGCCGGCTATTTGCTTCGCGACCTCCTTCTTCACCAGCTTGCTGATCGAAGGGCCACCGACGGCCGTCGAGACCATTGAGCCCGCGAACAGGCATGCGGCGGTGCCGACCACGATGATGCGTTGCCTCTTCATGCTTCTCGCGGTTGACACTTCTTCTTGACCGGACGGTGCTTCATGCCATTGCGCTTCTTCTTGCTGCACTTCGGGCGCGCGACCGTGGTCGGCGTCGAAGTAGGTGGTGTGGTGAGCTCCTGATACAGGTAGGGAGCCGAGCAGGCGGAGACCAAGCCGCCTGCCTCTGCTGTGGCGGTGAAGGTGGCAATGGCGTTGTCAACCACCTGCGCCTGCAGTCCTTTGAACCAGAAGCCGAGGGCCGCGCCGCGGTCCTCGACGGGGCCGGTGCAGTCGGCCGACTCGTAGAGCGTCACGGTCGTACCGGCATCCGACCCGCCGAAGATCCGGGGGGTGTTGCTGCTCGACGGCGAGGCGGGCGCGGACCCCCTGATCACGGGGGCCGACGGAACCTGCGCACCGGCTGCCGTAGGACTGAGAATGACCAGGGTCAGTGCGATTGGGAGTGCTGAGCTGAGTGTTTTCATGGCCGGAGCTTCCCCCGGCCGCGCCCTGCCGCGTCAGCCTTCGAGCTGATTTCAGGTCATCCCCGAGGATGATCTGAATCCGCGCCGCAGTCGATAGCTTGGAGCGGTGAGGAGCCCGGGATGACTCTCCGCGTCGCCATTGCCGACGACCAGGCGCTCGTGCGCGGTGGGTTCCGGAAGATCCTGGAGGCCGAGGACGACATCGAGGTCGTCGCCGAGGCGGAAAATGGGCTGATCGCCGTTGATGCAGGCCAGCGCTTCGATCCCGACGTCATGCTGATGGACATCCGAATGCCCGAGCTCGGCGGCATCGAGGCAACGCGCCGACTGCTGGCTGAGCGGGATGCTCCGCGCGTGATCGTGGTTACGACGTTCGACCTGGACGAGTACGTCTACGACGCGCTTCGGGCTGGCGCCAGCGGCTTCCTGCTGAAGGACGTCGCCCCAGAAGAGCTGGTGGAGGCGGTGCGCATCGTCGCGCGGGGCGAGGCCATCCTCTCCCCCTCGGTCACCCGCAGGACTATCGAGGAGTTCGTGCGCAGCTCGCCGCAGGCTCCGCTCGAGACGGACCTGAAAGAGCTCACCGAGCGCGAGCGCGAGGTGCTCGGGCTGCTGGGCCGGGGGCTCTCGAACCAGGAGATCGCCGATCACCTTTTTCTCGGCATGCCGACGGTCAAGACGCATGTCGGCCGGGTGCTCAGAAAGCTGGATCTGCGCGACCGGGTACACGCCGTCGTGCTCGCGTACGAGTCAGGGCTGATCCGGCCAGGTAACGTCGATGAGTGAGCTTCGGGAAGCTGCGATCACTTGCTCCGCCCGCAGGCGACGCACTGCTGGCGGCCGTTCTCGCGTGCCTCGCCGCGGCACAGGTGGTCGCGTCGGATACCGGCTCGCGTCCCATTGGGCTGCTGCTGGTCCTCGTGGTGGGCGCTGCCGCGCCGCTGGCGTGGCGCCGAGTCTTCCCGCTCGCTTCGGCGCTTGCGGTCTCGGTGTTCATGGCGCTCGTGCTCGCCGGCGAGCATCCTCCTTTTCTCGTAGGCAACCTCTTCGCAGTCGTCATCTCCCTCTACTCTGTCGGCGCCCACGTCGCCTGGGCGCGCGTCGCGGCGGTGCCCCTCGCGATCGCTGTGATCGCCCCGACCCTGGGAGAGCCACGCTCGACCCCCCTGGCCCTCTGGTTCGTGGTCGTCGCCGCGACCCTCTCGGCGCCCTGGCTCCTCGGTCGCGAGCTCCGTCGCCAGCGGGAGCGGGCGGACGAGCTCGAAGCTCTCGCGACGAAGCTCGAGGCCCAGCAGGAGCGAGCCGGCGAGGCAGCCGCGCTCGAGGAGCGCAGCCGGATCGCGCGGGAGCTCCACGACGTAGTGGCGCATTCGATCAGCGTGATCGCGGTGCAGGCAGCCGGCGCCGAGGCGACACTTGACACCGACCCCGAGGACTCGCGGGAATCGCTCGCGACCATCGAGGACGCTTCAAAGCAGACGCAGGTCGAGATGGCCCGCATGCTGCACATGTTGCGCGGGAGGGACGCCCCGGAGGTGAGCTCGGCCGGACTGGAGAGCCTGCCTGCCCTGGTCCGCGAAGTCGAAGCCTCCGGCACCCGCGTGCACCTCAGTCTGGAGGGCGATGCCGCAGTCCCCCGTGCCCACGACCTGAACGCGTATCGAATCATCCAGGAGGCATTGACCAATGTCCGCAAGCACGCGGGGCCGGGCGCAGCGGCAGAGGTCAGCGTGCGGCGGAGCTCCGAGGAAGTGGCGATCGTCGTGCGAGATGACGGCCGGGGCCCCAGCCGAGCGACTGACGGCGGCCACGGGCTGGTCGGGATGCGCGAGCGCGCGCATCTGTTCGGCGGCAGCATCGTCGCCGAAGAGGCGCCCGGCGGCGGCTTCGAGGTCCGGGCGCTGATCCCGACATCCTCCCCGTGAGCCCCGGAAAGCACAACAGGCCGAAGGCGACCGAAATCGCGCTCGGCCTCGTACTCGCCGCCGCTTCGATTACCCACGTCCTGCTGACGAACGACCTCGAACGGCCGAGAGTCCTTCTGGTCGCGCTGTCTGTGCTGACCACCCTTCCCGTCATCTGGCGGCGGACCTACCCCTTCGCCTCGGCGATGGTGCTGGCAGTCTCCCTCGCCGCCTTGCTGAGCGGCGACTACCCCGAGGGCATCGCTGGAACCTATGTTGCTGTGCTTCTCTCGTCCTATTCGGTGGCTGCGCAGCTCCCGGATGCGCGGCTCGCCGCAGTGCCACTCGCGGTGATGCTCGCCGCGGGCTGGTGGGACGACGTTCGCCTCGACCACCCGCTCGGCCAGTACGCCTCCACCTTGGTCACGATTGGCGTGCCCTGGCTGGCGGGCCGGTTGGTCCGAAGCCACCGACGCCAGGCGGCCGAGCTCGAACGGCTGACGGGCGAACTCGAAGCGCAACGAGACCAGATGGCCCACGCCGCTGCCGTCGAGGAGCGGAGCCGGATCGCGCGTGAGCTCCACGACGTGGTCGCCCACTCGATCAGCGTTATCGCCGTCCAGGCGGGGGGCGCCAGGTCGGTCCTCCCCGATCAGCCCGATATCGCAAGGGAGTCGATCGAGGTGGTGCGCAAGACGTCGAGCGAGGCACTCACGGAGATGCGGCGAATCCTCCAGGTGCTTCGCGGCTCGGACGCCGGATCGTCGAAGCCGCAGCCGGGCGTCGGGACTCTCCCCGAACTCGTCGCGGTTGCGGGACGCGAGGGAACGACCGTCAGGCTCAGCGTTCAGGAGCCCCTAGCTCTACCGGAGACCCTTGACCTGAACGCATTCCGCATCGTCCAGGAAGCGCTGACGAACGTCAGAAAGCACGCGGGGCCGGGCGCAGTCGCTGATGTCACGATCGCGGAGGCCGGTGGCTGGGTCACCATCGTGGTCGGCGACGATGGCACCGGCTGCCCCAGCGGAGTGGCAATCGGGCGTGGGCTGCATGGCGCGCGCGAGCGCGCGGAGCTCTTCGGCGGGGAACTGGTGGCGGGCAACCGGGCGGGCGGCGGCTACGAGCTGAAAGCCCGAATCCCCCTCAGGCCCACCGGAGCTCGAGAGGCTATCGCCGGTCGGCCAGGATCATCCCCGCGACCTGGAGGTCTCGCGGGGTCGTGACCTTGATGTTGTCCGGCGACGCTGAGTGGATCAGGACGTCGCCGCCCGAGCGCTCCACGAGCATCGCGTCGTCGGTCACCGTGCCCAGCTCGTCGGGGTGCTCGGCCATTGCGGCCCGCAGCGGCTCGGCGCGGAACGCCTGAGGGGTCTGGACCGCCCAGAGCCGCGATCGCTCCGGGGTGCGAAGGACCCGGCGCGAGACCGATGCCTCCTTGATCGTGTCGGTGACGGGAGCCGCGGCGATCACGCCCGCGACGTCCGGATCCTTGTCGAGACGAGCGACGATCTCGTCGATCAGCTCGCCCGTGACGAGCGGACGGGCCGCGTCGTGGACGACGACCAGGTCGGTCTCGACCAGGGTCGAGCCCGTTGGCGACGGACTTGCGAGCGGTGCTCGCCGCCGGCGACGATCTCCACCGGCACCTGCGCGGACTCCGCGACCTCCGCGACTCGCTCCTCGGCGCCGGGCGGGGCTGCGACGACGATCGCCTCGACGGACTCGGCGGCGTCGAACGCGACCAGCGACCACGCCAGGAGCGGCCGGCCGGAGGCCTCTACGAAGGCCTTCGGGCCGCCGGCTCCGAGCCTCTCCCCGGAGCCGGCGGCCGCAATGACGGCTGTGGCTGACGCCAAGAGCTAGGCGGTCGCCTTGACCTCGCCGAAGTTCTCCTCGAGCAGCTTGTCGAGGTACTCCTCGGCGCCTTCCTCGTCCTTGTCGAGGACGTACATGAACTCCGAGGCGAGGATCTTCTTCGCCCGGGTGTACATCTGCTTCTCGCCTGTCGAGAGGCCCTTCTCCATCTCGCGGATCGCGAGGTTGCGGACGACCTCGGCGAGCTCCATCACGTCGCCGGTCTTGATCTTCTCGCGGTTGTGCTTGAACCGGCGGTTCCAGTTCTTCGGCATCTCGGAGACGTCCGACGACAGGACCCCGATGACCGCCTTGACCTCGTCCTCGTCGATCACGCGGCGCAGGCCGGCGACCTGGGCGTTCTCGCACGGGACCATCACCGTCATGTTGTTGTGGAGGATGTTGATGGTCAGGTAGTCGCGCTTCTCGCCCATCAGGTCCTTGCGTCTCCCGCTTCAAGACCACGCCTGCGCCGTGGTGCGGGTAGACGACGTTGTCGCCGACCTGGAAGGTGCAGTCGTGCGGGCTCGATCTCGAGGTCGGCGATCGACCCTCCTCGACCGCCTCGTCTACTGCTTCCTCTGTTAGCTCGCGGAATTGGTCTCTCCTTTGTTCGCGACGGCCGGGGATTCGGCCGTCAAGCTCTGCAAGTACCGGTCAACGGGGTCGATCTCCTGGAGCCTGCGGACGCCCTCGCGGATGTCCTTGGCCCTGGTCGCACCGACCCCCTCTACTGCCTCGAGGTCCTCGTCGCTCGCGGCGAGAACCTCCTCCAGTCCCCCGAACTCGTGGATGATCCGCTGCACGACCAGCTTCGGAAGCCGCGGGATCCTTCCCGAGCACGCGGTAGCCGCGCGGGGAGACCGGGAAGTCGAGTGTGGAGACCTTGCGCTCGTAGCCGAGCAGCTCTGCGAGCCGCCCGAAGTCGAGCAGGTCCTGGTGGGGAAGCCTTGCGATCTGGGAGAGTGGTGGTGGCGAGGTTCTCCTCGGTGTCCTCGACCGAGTAGTCGCGGATCAGCGCGGCCTTGTCGGCGGCGACGCCGACCATCGTCTCCTCGAGCTGCATCTCGATCAGGCGGCCCTCGGTGCCGAGCTCGACGATGTAGCGCTCGACCTCGACGGCCATGCGGGTCACCAGCTCGGCGCGCTGGAGCACCGAGAGGACGTCGTAGAGCACCGAGCCGCCCTCGAACTCGAGCCGGGTCAGGCCGCGAGCTGACGGAGTCGAGCCGGGCGCGGTACTTGTCGAGGGTCGCCAGGCCCTGGTTGGCCTTGGCGAGGACGGCGGGGATGTCCTGGAGGATGTACTTCATCCCGCCGAGGTAGAGCGAGACGACCTCGCGGCGCTCGGAGATCGCGACCACGAGCGCCTCGGCCTGCTTGGAGACGCGCTCGGCGGTGCGGTGCCGGGTGCCGGTCTCGGTCGAGAGGATCGTCGGGTCCGGCATCAGCTGGACGTTGGCGGCGACGATCTGGGTCGCCTGCGCGTTCAGGACGATCGCGCCGTCCATCTTCGCCACCTGGTAGAGCAGCGCCGGCGTGTAGTCGATGTCGAGGCGCAGCCCGCCCGAGAACATGAACGAGACCTCCTCGGGGTCGCCGATCACGATCAGCCCGCCGGTGCTGGCGTGGACGATGTTGTCGATGCCCTCGCGGAGCGCGGTGCCCGGGGCGACGATGTCGAGGGCCCTCAGAAGCCGGGGGTCCTGGCGTGCCTCCAACTCCTCTAGATCGTCCCCCGGATTGGAAGCGCTCGCCATCACCAGTCGATATAAGCAAAAAGGTTCGTCCGTGAATTCCGGGCATATCCGTGTGGATAGCTCGGAAAGCCCGTTGTCAAGTCGGCCGGAGACTTCTTCTTTTTCTTCTTCCTCTTCTTCACGCACTTGCCCTTCTTCAGCTTCTTGCCCTTCTTGCGCTGCGGTAATGGGCTTATGTCACCGCCACTGGTCTCGCTGTTCGACACAACGCTGATCGCCGTCGGTGAGAGAGGCCCCGGGCGGCCCGAAGTCCGGCGTGACTGTCTGAGTGCCGCCCACGGTCACGAAGTTGGTCATCGAGGCCCCCCCGGGGGGAGCGTGCAGAACCTCGGGATACGCCGTACAAGTGAATGGGGGCTTGCGCGGGAATGGGCCGCAGAAGTTCCTCGCGTCGCCGAAGACGCTGTCGGTCACTGAGGTGATCTCGTAGGTGACAGTGGCCATCTGGGCGAACGGAGGCACCTCTCTCACATCGACCGTGTAGTCGCCTCTTACGCTGGCGGGCACTGAGGTGAGTCGTAGGGGAGATTGACCTTCTTGGCGAGCGGCGGCACCTCTCTCACACTACCGTGTAGGGCACCGTCCCGCCGGATTTCACCGAGGTCGTGCTTGGCGGTCAGCGTGACGCCGAGGGCCGCGGAGGCGCTCGGAGCAGTGCCGAGCGCCGCAAGCCTAAAAGCTCCGATGCACATCCCGATCCACCTGCCACGCAACGATCGCTCTGTTCGCCCACCCACGCTCGGACCGTACCACCGAGTCGAAGCCCTGCGCCACCCCGATCTCAGGCCGCGGCTGAGAGGCCGCCGCGCGCGCCCGCCGCCCGGACCGCGTCGGCGAGGGTCGCGCACGCCTCCAGGCCCTTCACCGAGCCCTCGGCGGGGCGGGGGGCGATCACGCGGCCGAGCCCGAACTTGCGCGCCTCGGCGACCCGCCGCTCGGCGTGGGCGACGTAGCGGAGCTCGCCGGTCAGCCCGACCTCGCCGAAGCAGGCGAGCGGCCGGCCGTCCGACTCGAGCGCGCGGCCCGAGTGCGCCGAGGCCACCGCGAGCGCGACCGCCAGGTCCGCGCCCGGGCTCGTCGACCCGGACCCCGCCCGCGACGTTGACGAAGACGTCCGCGGCCGAGAGCGAGACGCCGGCGTGGCGGGTCAGGACCGCGAGCACCAGCGCCAGCCGGTTGCGGTCCACCCCGGTCGCGGTGCGCCGCGGGGGCACCATCTCGGTCGGGTTCGACGAGCGCCTGGACCTCGACCAGCAGCGGGCGGGTCCCCTCCATCGAGCAGAGGATCACCGAGCCCGGCGCCGGGCTCGCCTCGCCGACGAAGCGGGCCGACGCGTCGGCGACCTCGACGAGGCCGCCCTCCCTCATCTCGAACACCCCGGTCTCGCTGGTCGCGCCGAAGCGGTTCTTCAGCGCCCGGAGAGTCCGGAACGTCCGCTCGCGCTCGCCCTCGAAGTGGAGCACGCAGTCGACCAGGTGCTCGAGCGCCCGCGGGCCGGCGAGCGAGCCCTCCTTGGTCACGTGCCCGATCAGGAGCATCGTCACGTCGAGGCGCTTGGCGACGTCCATCAGGCCCGCCGGTCGCCTCGCGCACCGCGGCGACGCTGCCCGGGGTCGCCTCGCCGACGGCCAGGGTCTGGACCGAGTCGATCACGCAGACGGCGGGCCGCTCGGCCTCGACCGTCGCCAGCACCGCCTCGAGCGAGTTCTCGGCGATCACCGGCACGTCGAGCGCCGCGTCGCCGAGCCGCTCGGCTCGGGTGCGGATCTGCGCCGCGGACTCCTCGCCCGAGACGTAGAGCGTCGGGGCGCCCGCGGCGTGGACGTTCGCGAGGGCCATCGAGGCGAGGGTGCTCTTGCCGATGCCCGGCGCGCCGCCCAGCAGCACCAGGGAGCCCGGGGACCATGCCCCCGCCCAGCACGCGGTCGAACTCGGCGATCCCGCGTCAGGACGCGGGCCGAGCGCTCGGCCTCGACGGCGCGCAGGGGCGTCGGCGTCGCGGCGCCCGGCCGAGGGAGCGCGCCGCGCGCGCGGCCGCCCGCCTTCGGGGCGGCGCCGCCCGCTTCTCGAGCGTGTTCCACGCCCCGCAGCCCGGGCACTGCCCCTGCCAGGAGAGCGCGGCGTGGCCGCACTCGGTGCAGACGTGTTCGACCCGTGGCTTCGCCATCGAACGATCCTCGCAAGCCGAGCCCGACGCAACCAGCGCGCGGTGTCGACGAGAGCGTGTAGGTTCGGCCGCATGAGGAGGCTCGGGAGGCTCTCCGCGGCGAGCGATCGCTCGCCTGCGCGCTCGCGCTGCCCGCGCAGGCCGGCGCGTTCGACCCCGCGCTCGAGGCGAAGAACTTCGCCAAGATCGAGCGAGCGCACCGACCTACGTCACCGGGCACGCCGGCCTTCCAGACGCGGCTGCAGCAGCAGAACGTCCAGGACGCGATCGACTTCCCGCTGCTCGTCGCGGACGACCCCGAGCGCAACCCGCTCGGCAACGTCTGCGCGAACCGCAAGAACGAGTGCGCCGGCGACGTCCGCTTCTACGACTGGGACGACGACGGCTACGGGATCTCGACGCCCGTCGCTCTTCACCGCCCGCAGCGGCGCCGTCATCTCCGGGACCGTCTGGGGCACGGTCGCCGGGCCCGCCCAGCGGCCCGGCGTCGTGATCACGACCGGCTCGGTGCAGGCGCCCGAGACCCTCTACTGGGGCATGGCCGCGACCCTCGCCAAGGCCGGCTACATCGTCCTCACCTACGACGTCCAGGGCCAGGGCCAGTCCGACACCCTCGGCGAGGCGCCCGACACGCCAGGAGGGCGTCCCCTCCCAGGCCGGCCAGCCCTTCTACGACGGCACCGAGGACGCGCTCGACTTCCTGCTCTCCACGCCCGGCCCAGCCCTACGACCCGCGGCCGAGCTGCGGCAACGCCAACGGCGGCACCGGCACCGACCACTCGCCCAAGCACGACCGCCGCGTCGGCGAGGGCCGCGCGGCCGCCTTCAACCCGATGCACGCGCTGGTCGACCCCAGCGCGGGTCGGGATCGCCGGCCACTCGCTCGGCGCCGGCGCGGTCTCGCTCGTCGGCCAGAAGGACCCGCGGGTCGACGCGGTGGTCGCCTACGACAACCTGCGCTTCTTCACCGACGGGGCCGACGCGGGCGACCCGGCCGACGGCGCGCCCGACTGCCCGTCGGCACCCGCGACCCGCGACGCGCCCGGCGAACACCAAGCCCGCGCTCGGCATCTCCAACGACTACGGGCTCGACGCCGACGCCGTTCACCATCGCGACCCCGACCCGCAGGAGAAGAACGCCGCCTTCATCGCCTTCTCGGCCGGCGCCGAACGTGGACACGATGCAGGTCAACGATCCGCGGCGGCACCCACTACGAGTCCTCGCTGATCCCGGGCAACACCGTCCCGTCGCCGCTCGGCACCGGCAGCTTCCGCGGCCAGGACCTGCTCATCTGGTACACGCAGGCCTGGCTCGACAAGTACGTGAAGGGCGGCGTCGCCGACGCCGACGCCCGCCTGCTGACGACCGCTGGCGGAACGACCCGCTCTCGCAGGCGGTCGACCCGAACAACGACCCGAACATGTACTCGTTCTACTTCCGCTCGCGCTACGACTTCACGACCGCCGGGCGGTCCGGTCGGTCTGCGCCGACATGCGCACGGGCTGCGCCGGCATGGCGGCCGACGCGCTGCCCGCCGACTACGACTTCGTCGCCGCCGCCAACACCGCCGACGCCGACGCCCGCCGGGCCAGCCCGACGGCGACGGCGACGGCGTGCCCGACGTCGAGGACTCTGCCCGTCGCGTCGCCGGGCACCGGAGCCGACGGTGCCCGCCCGGCCCCGCCGCCAGCAGCAACGACGGCCCGGCGCAGGCATCCCGGCCAGCGCAGCCGGCTGCGCCGACGCCGCCCCGCTCCGCGGGACCCGGCGAGGCGACCGGCTGAGCGGGACCGCCGACGCGGACCTGATCCTCGGCCGGCGCGGCCGCGACAGGCTGAACGGCCTCGCCGGCGAGGACTGCATCTTCGGCGGCCCCGGCGCGACCGGATCAAGGCCCGCGACGGCGAGCGGGACGACGGTCAACTGCGGCCGCGGCCGCGACCGGGTGCGCGCGGACGCGATCGACTCGCTGCGCCGCTGCGAGCGGCGCCGCTAGCTCCCGACGCGCTAGTTCGTCGGGAACGGGCGCGCCGGCGAAGAAGGCGAACCAGACCGCGAAGCCGATCATCGAGACGATCGCGGTGACGACGAAGAGGCGCTCGACCGGGTCGGTGTCGCTGGCGCCGGTCGCGGCGAGTCGCGCATGCTGCGGTTCCAGACCGTGGCCTCCGCGGCGGCTCGGGCCGCTGCCGATCGCTCCTGAGCATCTTCCCCCGGACCCACGAGGCGAGCAGCAGCAGGCCCCAGTAGCTGACCAGGATCCCGGTGCCGATGAAGACGGCGACGGGGCCGGTGACGGCGCCGGGCTTGCCGTAGAGCGACGAGGCGACGCCAGATCCAGAACAGCGGGATGCCGAAGCCGATCAGGACGGCTCCCACCAGTGTCAGGACGCCCGACCCGGTGCCGACCAGGCTCTGCGAAGCGAATCGAGCACGCAATTCGAGGTTAGCGGCGCACCGAGCCGGCCGCAGGTCGCGCTCGGGATCGATTCCCCAGCGCCGCCCGGCCTCTACCAAGTCCTCGTGCGAGCGGCCCAGCGGTCGGGCCGCTCGTCGCCCTCGTGGTCGGGGCTGGCGCCCTTCAGCGCCATCGAGCCGGTGTTGTCGCCGATGCGCGCGGATCTCGGCGACGTCGCTCGGCGGTCGAGCCGGTTCTCGGCCGGCAGCGCCTCGAGCTCGGCGCGCTTGTCCTCGATCGGCCGCGCACCGGCCCCCGCCTCCTGGATCAGCGTCGGGACGACGCACTCGACGGCGGGGTGCGCCAGGTTCCACTGGCAGGCGAGCTGCATCGGGGTCAGGCCGGTGCCGCTCGGCGATCGGCCGCAGCTGCGTCGAGCTTGCTCGCGCCCCGCCTCGATCCACCCGTCGGGCCGGAAGGAGCGGTGGTCGCTCCTCGGGCAGCTCGGCGCCCGGGCAGCACGTCGTCCCAGAAGAGCCCGCCGTAGTCGACCACCCGGGTGATCACCCCGACGCCGGCGCGCGTCGGCGGCCTCGAGGACCAGCTCGCCGGGCCACGGCTCGAGCGGGTTCAGGATCACCATCGCCCAGTCGATCGCGGTCGCCGAAGCGCTCGAGGCAGCGGATCAGGTCGAGCGTGAAGCCGTTCGCCGGCCCCGGCGCGACGCCGATCGCGCCCGGCGAGGCCCGTCGTCGCGGAGCGCCGCCATCCCGTCCCAGACGACCTCGCTCTCGTAGCCGGTGCGGTCGGGGTTGTGGAGCAGCAGCAGGTCGAAGCGGTCCGCGCCGATCCGCTCGAGGCTGCGCTCGGCCGCCATCCGCAGGTAGCCGGCGTACTCGTCCGGGCCGCGCAGGCGCGGGTCGGTGAAGCGCGGGAAGCCGCGCGGGCCCGTCGCGCTCGCCCTCGTAGAAGTCGTGGCCGACCGCGCCGACCAGCGAGTAGCGTCGCGCGGCGACCCCGTCGAGCGCGCGGCCGAGCAGCTCGTCGGCCTCGCCCTGGCCGTAGGCGTCGGCGCTCAGCACCGTGTCGATCCCGTCCGTCGCGCGGCTGCGAGCAGCGCCTCCAGGCGGTCCTCGTCGATCGCCTCGCCGAAGTGCAGGTAGCGCCCGCCGCTCCAGGTCCCGATCGCGGCTCTGCCGGGTTCTTCATGCACCGAGCTAGCGATGGGCCGCACGCTGCCTCTGCTAGCTTCGCTCCCTTGGCGCTGGACCCCGGACCGATCAACGCCGAGCCCGCCGAGACGGGCGAAGACCCTGAAGCGGCTCAACGTGATCGCGCGTGATCGCCATCGCCGACGCCCTGCTGCTCGCCGTCCTGCTCTACGCCTCGTTCACCGACAGCGACCTGGTCCACGTCCTCGGCCCGATCCACGGCGTCGGCTTCGTGATCCTGCGTGGCGCTCTGCGCGCGCGGCGCCATCGAGGAGCGCTGGGACTGGTGGTTCCCGGCCCTCGTCGTGGTCACCGCCGGGCCCGCCCGGCTCGCTGATCGGCGACTACGTGCTGCGCCGCAAGCTGCGGCGCAGCCTGCGGCGCCGAGGCCGCCGAGTGAGCGCGCGCTCGAGGAGGTCACCTGGGACCTGAGCCACCTGCTCGACGTCCCGGAGGCCCGAGGCTGCGACGGCGACGGCGACGAGGCCGCGGTCGCGGCCCTGCTCGACCGCGCCGACGAGCTCGCCGACGAGTTCGCCGACGGCCCACGAGGGCAAGGTCGCCGACCTCGACGGCGCCGGGCTGCGCGAGGCGATGGAGCAGATCGCCGAGATCTCCGAGCTCGCCGGCCGCGCCGCCAACTTCGCCCACCTGCGCTTCGCCGCCGACACCGAGGACCCCGCGAACGGCGCCCTGATGCAGATGGTCTCCGAGCGCGGCACCGCGATCCAGACCAAGCTCCTCTTCTTCGAGCTCGAGTGGGTCGAGGTCCCCGACGACCGCGCCGAGGAGCTCCTCGTCGACCGAGGGCATGGAATTCGCCGGCCACTACCTGCGCATGGAGCGCCGCTACCGCGACCACCTCCTGCTCGCAAGCCCGAGGAGACGATCTCGACCGAGCTCTCGGTCACGGGCCGCGGCGCCTGGACCCGCCTCTTCGACGAGCTCACCTCGGCGATCCGGGTCGACCTCGAGGGCGAGGACGAGCCGGTGTCGCTCGACATCGCGCTCTCGCGGCCTCTTCCACCCGGACCGCGACGAGCGCCGCAAGACCGCCGAGGCGGTCACCGCCGCGCTCGAGCCCGGCCTGCGCACCCGCGCCTACGTCTTCAACACCCTGCTCCAGGACAAGGCGATCAAGGACCGCCTGCGCGACTACCCGAACTGGCTCGCCGCGCGCAACCTCTCGAACGAGGCCTCCGACGAGTCCGTCCAGGCGCTGGTCGAGGCGGTCAAGGGCCGCTACGACCTCGCCCGCCGCTGGTACGAGACCAAGGCGAAGCTGCTCGGCATCGAGCGGCTCGCCGACTACGACCGCATGGCCGCCGTCTCCGACGACGACGAGGAGATCGGCTGGGAGGCGGGCCGCGAGCTCGTCGCCGACTCGTTCGCCTCGTTCTCGCCCGAGGCCGGCGACATCGTCGAGCAGTTCTTCGAGGGCCGCTGGATCGACGCGCCGCCCGACCCCGGTGAAGCGCGGCGGCGCCTTCTCGCGCCTCGACCGTGCCCTCGGTCCACCCCTACGTGATGCTCAACTACACCGACCGCCGCCGCGACGTGCTCACCCTCGCCCACGAGCTCGGCCACGGCCTGCACCAGACGCTGGCGCGCGAGCAGGGCGTCTTCCACCAGGACACGCCGCTGACCGTCGCCGAGACCGCGTCGGTCTTCGCCGAGGAGATCGTCTTCGGCCGCCTGCTCGACCAGGCCGACGACCCCGCGTCGCGGCTCGGCCTGCTCGCCGAGGCCGTCGAGGGCCAGATCGCGACCGTCTTCCGCCAGATCGCGATGAACCAGTTCGAGGACCGCGTCCACACCGCGCGCCGCGACGAGGGCGAGCTCGCCGTCGAGCGCATCGGCGAGCTCTGGGCACGAGACCCAGTACGAGCTGCTCGGCGACTCGGTCGAGATCACCGACGGCTACCGCTCCTGGTGGTCCTACGTCCCCCACTTCATCGGCTCGCCCGGCTACGTCTACGCCTACGCCTACGGCCAGCTGCTCGCCCTCTCCGTCTACCGCCTCTACACCGAGCGCGGCGACGAGATGGTCCCCGGCTACCTCGACATGCTCGCGCGCCGGCGGCTCGATGGCACCCGAGGAGCTCGGCAAGCTCGTCGGCGTCGACCTCACCGACCCGGGCTTCTGGGACTCGGGCCTGGACCTCGTCGAGGAGCAGATCGACCAGGCGGTCGAGGCGGCCGAGGCCGTCATCGCCGAGCGGGAGAAGGCCTGATGCCCGACATGAGTGACCTCGAGCCGCTCGTCGGGCGCTGGAAGCAGGTCATCGACGCCCCGCGCCACATCGACCACAAGGTCGAGGGCGAGATGACGATCGAGTGGCTCCGCGGCGAGAAGGTGCTCCTGCAGCGATCGATCGCCGAGGAGGAGATGTTCCCCGAGGGAGTCACGCTGATCATGCTCGAGGAGGGTGCCGACACCTTCACGGTGCACTACTTCGACTCGCGACCGGCCGTGCGGAAGCTCGAGATGTCCTTCGAGGGCGGAGTCTGGAAGTGGTGGCGCGAGGCCCAGGGCCCCGACGACTTCGACCAGCGCTACGAGGGCAAGCTGTCAGAGGACGGAACCACGATCGAGGGCGCGACCTACCTCGTCGAGGACGGCGAGTGGATCCACGACTTCGACCTGACATACACGCGCGCCTGAGCGCGTACTTCTTCTTCCGCTTCTTCTTCACACACTTGCCCTTCTTCAGCTTCTGGCCCTTCTTGCACTTCTTCGCCGTCGGCGCGGGGGTCAGCACCGGCGGGTTGACCACCGGGGGGTTGACCGGCGGGTTGACCACCGGGGGGTCGTCGGCCTTGAAGCGGCCGACGGCGACCTGGCCGTCGATCACCCCGGCGCCGACGACCTTGCCGTCGGGCTGGAGGACGATCTGGTTGAGCTCGCCGGAGTCAGGGTTGAACGGGTAGGTGCGGCTGCCGTCGCCGCTGAACGCGGTGTCGGGCAGGCCCGCCGCCGTGTAGCGCGCCAACACCCAGTCGTTGCTGCCGATGAGGAACGCCGTGCCGCCGACGTAGACCTTGCCCTCCGGCGTCAGCGCCAGACCGGTTCCGGTGTTGCTCGCGGAGACAGCCGTCTGCACGAAGTTGCCGTCGGCGCCATCGCCGAACGAGGTGTCGGGCGTGCCGTTCGCGTTGAGCCGCATCACGAAGTGGTTGGAGGCGGCGCCTGCGAACCGATTGCCCGTCACCAGGATCTTCCCGTCGGGCTGGACCGCGACATCAGCCGCGACGTCGGAGCCGCCGCTCCCGATGTCGATGTTCGCGACGCCGGTGCCGCCGCCGAAGCCGCTTCCAGTATCAAGGTTCCCCGCGGACGTGTAGCGAAGGACCGCGACGTTGCTCGTGTCGCCTCCCGCGGCCGGGTCGGGGTCGACGGATCCGGCGACGATGATGTCCCCGTCGGCAGGATCGACCGCAACGGTCTCCGCGGAGTCCGCTCCCGAAGCGTTGAGGAGGACGCTCGAGACGTTGGTCACCACGTCGCCGTCGGGTGCGGCGACCGGGCCAAATCCCGCGTCGCGACCGAAACTGGCCGTTAGGCCCATCAAGTAGAAGTCCTGCCCGCTCGGGAACGTCGCGGACCCGACGCCGACGATCTTGCCCCCCGAGGCGATCGCGACGTCGTTGATCTCGTTCGTCGTCGCTCCCGCCAGGCTGCCGAGCTCGATCAGGTCGGGCGGATCCCCGCCCTCGGCGGGATGGCGAGCCATCACGCCGAACTCGAGCGAGTTGCCGCTGACCCCGCCCGTCACCTGCTCACCATCCGACTGCACGGCCATGCCGTTGATCCGGGCGTCCTCGAAGTTGTACTCATCGAAGAACGATCCGCCGCCGTTGTAAGTCGAATCGATGAGGCCGTTGGAGTTGAAGCGCACGAGTGTCGCCCTCTCGTTACCGACCGTGCCCGAGACGCCAGCCGTAATTACCTTCCCACCCTGGAGCCCGACGTCGCTTGCGGGCGCGTTGCCCGAGAACCCGACCGAGTTGAACCCCGTCGTGGCGAAGGCCCCCGCATCGGGGTCTCCCCCTGCGGCGCCCGCGATCCCCGCCGCGAGGGTGCTCCCCGCGATCGCGATCGTGGCGGTGATCGTCGCAACCCTGCCCATGCTGTTCATCGGATGGCCCCTTCTATCGACTGTCGAGACGGCCTTAGGCTCCCTCACCCGCTGCTTCAGCGCAAGGGGCCGAGCACGGACATCGCCACTGATATTCCCTGCTCAGGCACGCTACGAGGCGTGCGGAGGCGCCTACTTCTCGGCGTCGCCCGAGGCGTCGGGCTCTGAGTCGCCGTCGCCGAGTCGTCGTCGCCCTTGCGGCGCCGACGCCGACCTTCTCGGGCTCGTCCTTCTTCTTCTTGGACTTGGCCGGCCGCTTGCGCGGCTTGACCAGCTTCAGCTTCAGCGGCTTGTCCTCCTCGTCGCCCTTCTCGTCGCGCTCGACGTTGACCGTCGTGCCCGGCGTCAGGTCGCCGGCCTTCAGCACCTCGTCGGCGAGCGGGTCCTCGATGTAGCGCTGGATCGCGCGGCGCAGCGGGCGGGCGCCCATGGCCGGGTCCCAGCCCTTGTCGACGAGCAGCTCCTTCGCCTCCTGCGTGAGGTCGAGCTGCAGCTCGTGCTCGGCCACCTGGGCGCGGACGCGGGAGATCATGAGGTCGACGATCTCCATGATCTCGTCCTTCGCCAGCTTGTGGAAGACGATGACCTCGTCGATCCGGTTCAGGAACTCGGGGCGGAAGACCTTCTTCAGCTCGCCCATGATCTTCGACTTCATGTCGTCGTAGGTGACGCCGGTCTCGTCGTCGGAGACCGCGAAGCCGAGCGGCGTGTTGCGCGCGATGTCGGCGGCCCCGATGTTCGAGGTCATGATCACGATCGCGTTGCGGAAGTCCACGGTCCGGCCCTGGGCGTCCGTCAGGCGGCCGTCCTCCAGGATCTGGAGCAGGATGTTGAAGACGTCGGGGTGGGCCTTCTCGATCTCGTCGAGCAGCAGCACCGAGTACGGCTTGCGGCGCACGGCCTCGGTCAGCTGGCCGCCCTCGTCGTAGCCGACGTAGCCCGGGAGGCGAGCCGACCAGGCGGCTGACCGCGTGCTTCTCCATGTACTCGGACATGTCGATGCGGACCATCGCCTCCTCGTCGCCGAACAGGAACTCGGCGAGCGTGCGGGCGAGCTCGGTCTTGCCGACGCCGGAGGGGCCGAGGAAGATGAACGAGCCGGCCGGGCGCTTCGGGTCCTTGATGCCGGCGCGCGAGCGGCGGATCGCCTTGGAGACGGCGGTGATCGCCATCTCCTGGCCGATCACGCGCTTGTGCAGCTCGTCCTCCATGCGGATGAGCTTCTTGGACTCGGCCTCGGTCAGCTTGAAGACCGGGATGCCGGTCCACATCGCGACGATGTCGGCGATCTCCTCCTCGCCGACCTCGGGGCGCTCGCCGCCCTCGCCCGAGCTCCACTCGTGCTCGAGCTCCTTCTTCTTGTTCGTCAGCTTGCGCTCCTGGTCGCGGAGGTTCGCGGCCTTCTCGAACTCCTGCGCCTCGATCGCGGCCTCCTTCTCGCGCCGCGTGGTCTCGATCTCCTCCTCGAGGTCGCGGTACACGGGCGGCTGCGTCATCGACTTGATGCGCAGCCGCGAGGCGGCCTCGTCGATCAGGTCGATCGCCTTGTCGGGCAGGAAGCGGTCGGAGATGTAGCGGTCGGCCAGCTCGGCGGCGGACTCGAGCGCCTCGTCGGTGATCTTCACGTGGTGGTGCTGCTCGTAGCGCTCGCGCAGGCCCTCGAGGATCTGGACGGTCTCCTCGGTCGAGGGCTGCTCGACCTTGATCTGCTGGAAGCGGCGCTCCAGGGCGGCGTCGCGCTCGAGGTACTTGCGGTACTCGTCGAGCGTGGTCGCGCCGATCGTCTGCAGCTCGCCGCGGGCCAGGGCCGGCTTCAGGATCGAGGCCGCGTCGATCGCGCCCTCGGCGGCGCCGGCGCCGACCAGGTTGTGGAGCTCGTCGATGAAGAGGATGATGTCGCCGCGCTGGGTGATCTCCTTCATCACCTTCTTGAGGCGCTCCTCGAACTCGCCGCGGTACTTGGAGCCGGCGACCAGGGCGGCCAGGTCGAGCGTGTAGATCTGCTTGTTCTTCAGCAGCTCGGGCACCTCGCCGTTGGTGATGCGGGTGGCGAGGCCCTCGACGACGGCGGTCTTGCCGACGCCCGGCTCGCCCAGCAGCACCGGGTTGTTCTTGTTGCGGCGGGAGAGGATCTGCATGATCCGCTCGATCTCGGTCTCGCGGCCGATGACCGGGTCGAGCTTGCCCTCGTCGGCGAGCTTGGTCAGGTTGCGGCCGAACTGGTCGAGCAGCTTCGAGGACTTCTTGCCCTCGCCGCTTGCGCCCGAGCCGCCGCCCTGGCGGCGGCCGCCGGGCCCGGACAGCATCCGGATGACCTCGTTGCGGATCTTCTCGGAGTCGGCGTCGAAGTCGAGCAGGATGCGGGCGGCGACGCCCTCGTTCTCGCGGACCAGGCCGAGCAGGATGTGCTCGGTGCCGATGTAGTTGTGGCCCAGGCTCAGCGCCTCGCGGAGGGCGAGCTCGAGGACCTTCTTGGCGCGCGGGGTGAAGGGGATCTGGCCGGCGGTGACCTCTTCGCCGGAGCCGACGATGCGGACGACCTGGGAGCGGACGCGCTCGACGGTGATGTCGAGCGACTCGAGGACGCGGGCGGCGAGGCCCTCCTCCTCGCGCAGCAGCCCGAGCAGGATGTGCTCGGTGCCGATGTAGTTGTGCTTGAGCGTCCGGGCCTCCTCTTGGGCGAGGACCACGACCTGGCGCGCTCTTTCAGTGAATCTCTCGAACATTCCTCTGCCTCTGGTCTATCAACCGCTGCGGTCAAGTCCTAGGTCACGGTGTGCGGGAACGCAGACGGGCCGGGGGCCCAATCTGCATCGGCTCCTGCCTACCGATCCGTATTGATTCGACCTCCGGTTCTTGTGGGACGGCGAGAGGCAAGTATAGCCCTGGCCCTTTCTGCCTCCAATCGGGCTGTTCGGGGCCTCGCATCGGAACTCCCTGCAAGCTGCGAGATTGTTTCGAGGTCCGCTACCTTGCCCGCCGTGGACCGCGTGTCGAAGCACCTGAAGACGATGACCGAGGGGACCGCCCGGACCCTCAAGCTGGATGACCGGACGCGGCTCCGTCCGGACGAGCGATCGGAGTCGCCGGAAGCCTCGGAGACGCTCCGGCCCCAGCAGCCGCACCAGCTGCGGCATCGGCGTCCGACGAAGCACCTGGGGCGAGCGGCTCGCGGACCGCCTCGGCCACAGCCAGCGGACGATCGGGCTCGCCGTCGGCATCGGCGTGATCGTCCTGCTCTGGCTCGGCTGGACGGCCTACGTCTGGGCCGAGAACGGGATGCACCGCCGGCCTCGGCGTCCTGATCTCGTGGCCCGCGGTGCTCGCCGCGTGATGCTCGTCACCGCCCCCTTCGTCGGCGGCGCCGTCGCCGTCCGCCGCCACCGGGCCGGAGTGCCCGTCCTCGCCGAGTCGCCGGATCGCCACCGCCGAGCCGCGACCGCCGAGAAGCCCTGGCAGCCGAAGGCGGAGGCGAGACCGGTAGCGAGGAGTCCGAGGACGAGGACGAACATCAGAGGACGAGGAGTCCGAAGACGAAGAGTCCGCAGAGGGCGACGAGTCGGACGACGACGATGGCGATTCGGACGCGTCAGATGACTCAGATGACTCGGAGCTCGACGAGTCCGGGGAGATTCGAGCTAGCCCGACCTGAAGCCGTACTCGGTCGTCACCGTGACCGAGCTCTGGAGCGTCGTCGAGGCGGGCGCGTCCATCGTCACCGCGATCCCGAAGTCCCTGAACCCCGGATTCGATCATCGTCTCCCGGTGGGACGGGCTCAGGATCCAGGTCGCCACCACCGCGTTCGGGCTGCTCTGGTCGCCGGAGGCCCAGGCGATGTTCTCGGCAGACCACCCAGCGCTTCGCGCCCTGCGTGTAGCCCGCGGCCTCCGCGCGGTCGGCGGGGTCGCGGCCCGCCCGGATCGCGGTGGGAGAAGAAGCTGCCGCTGACCATCGAGCGGTTGTGGCGGGCCGCGGCGCGGCGCAGCCGGCTTTCGCTCTGGACGGCGCCGGCAGCGCCGGCCCGGCGGGTCTCGTTGACGAGGCACGTGATCGCCGCTTCGTAGCGCTTCGCGGTCAGCGAGCCGGCCAGTGCGTCAGCGTCGGGGCACGCATGCGCGCCGGCAGCGCCGAAGCCGAGCGCCGGCGAGACCGATGGCGACAGCCGCGGTTGTGCGTACCCCCGTACCCATCCCAACCGGAACCCTCCCACAGACCAGACGAACGTCCAACCGTAGGCACCCGCGAACAGGGTGCGGAAAAGCCGCAATGGACGTCTAGTCGCGCATCGCGGGGAACAGCACGACTTCGCGCAGGACTTGCGCGCCGGTCAGGATCATCACCAGGCGGTCGATGCCGAGCCCGCATCCGCCGGTCGGCGGCATCCCCTGCTCCAGCGCCTCGACGTATGACTCGTCGTACGGGCGCGGCCTCGTCGTCGCCGCGGTCGAGCTCGGCGGCCTGCTGCTCGAAGCGCTGGCGCTGATCGTCGGGGTCGTTCAGCTCGGTGAAGGCGTTGGAGATCTCCATGCCGCCGACGAACGCCTCCCAGCGCTCGACCAGCCCCTCCTCGGTGCGGTGGCGCTTGGCGAACGGCGAGAGCTCGACCGGGTAGTCGGTGATGAAGGTCGGCTCGATCAGCTTCGGCTCGACCCTCTTGGAGAGGAGGTCGTCGACGAGCTTCCCCCACCCGGCCTTCGGGTCACTCCATCGTCGACTCGCCCATCGCCTCGGCGAGGGCGTCGCGCTCGCGGTGCTCGAGCACGTCGATGCCGGTCTCCTCGCGGATCGCGTCGCGCAGGGTGATCGCGCTGCCACGGCGGGGCGAGGTCGATCTGCTCGCCCGTCGCGCTCGACCACGGTCGTCCCGAGGACCTGCTGGGCGACCTCGGAGACCAGCGTCTCGAGCTCGCGCGGCGATGTCCTCGTAGTCCGCGTAGGCCTCGTACCACTCGAGCATCGTGAACTCGGGGTTGTGCTTGTGCGAGACGCCCTCGTTGCGGAAGTCCTTGCCGAGCTCGTAGACCTTGTCGATGCCGCCGACGATGCAGCGCTTCAGGTAGAGCTCGGTCGCGATCCGCAGGTAGAGGTCGCGGTCGAGCGCGTTGTGGTGGGTGGTGAACGGCCGGGCCAGGGCGCCGCCGTAGAGGGGCTGCAGGACCGGCGTCTCGACCTCGACGAAGCCGCGGTCGTCGAACCAGCGGCGGACCGCGGCGATCGTCTTGGCCCGCTTCAGGAAGAGGTCGCGCGTCTCCTCGTTCGCCATCAGGTCGAGCTCGCGCTTGCGGTAGCGGGTCTCGACGTCCTCGAGGCCGTGGAACTTGTCGGGCGGGGGGCGCAGGCTCTTCGAGAGGAGCGCCAGCTTCTCGGCGCGGACGCTCAGCTCGCCGCGCTTCGACATGAAGACGACGCCGTCGATGCCGACGATGTCGCCGAGGTCGATGCTCAGCAGCCCCTCGTAGCTGTCGCCCAGGTCGTCCAGGCGCGCCTGGACCTGGATCTGGCCGGTGCCGTCGCGCAGGTCGAGGAACGAGGCCTTGCCCATCCCGCGGCGGGCGGTGAGGCGGCCGGCGATCCGGACGCGGTCGTCGGTCTCGGCGCCGGCCTCGAGGCCCTCGTGGCGCCTCGCGGACGGTCGCGATCTCGGTGCGGTCGGCGAATGCGTGCGGGAACGGCTCGACCCCGCGCCTCGCGCAGGCGCTCGAGCTTCGCCCGGCGGTCGTCGGGTTGCCCGGCTCGCTCACGCCGCCAGCCTACGCCGGGGCGAGGCTACGCCGCTTCGATCTTCGTGACCTTGAGCTTCTTCTTGGGGCCGCGCGGCGTCTCGACCGTGACGATCTCGTTCTTCTTCGCCCCGATCAGGGCCTTGCCGATCGGCGACTCGTTCGAGAGCTTGTGCTCGGCCGGGTCGGCCTCGGCGGCGCCGACCAGGTGGAACTTCTGGGACTTGCCCGACTTCTGGTCCTTGACGTGGACGATCGCGCCGACGGCGACCTCGTCGGTGGGGATGTGCTTCTCGTCGATCACCTTCGAGCGGCGGACGCGGTCCTGGAGCTGGAGGATGCGCTGCTCCAGCATCGCCTGCTCGTTCTTGGCGTCGTCGTACTCGGCGTTCTCGGAGATGTCGCCGAACTCGCGGGCGGCCTTGATGCGGTCGGCGACCTCGCGGCGCTTGTCGGTCTCGAGGTGCTGCGAGCTCCTCCTTGAGCTTCGTCAGCCCGTCTTCGGTGATCAATGTCTCGCGCAACGCCATCCTCTTCCTCGTCTGAAAATCCCTGCTCTGAGGCGAAAAATCAGCCCGTTCCGACGCTGAAGACAGCTCAGCGAGGCCCGGGCGAGCGCGGCAGTATAGCGACGGCGCTCCAGGCGCCGCTCAGGCACGAAGCGAGCCGCCTCCAGGGCCTCCGCGAGGCGTGCCGGGGTCCTCGATCTGCGGGTAGTGGCCCAGGTCCTCCAACCGTGGACAGCGGCGCCTCGCGGGCGCAGCGCGCGGACGCCGTCGAGGACGTTCATGCGTCGCGACCGGGTCCGACCATCCCCCAGGCGAGGCTGAGCGGCTTCGGCCAGTCGCGGAGCGCGCCGTGCCAGCGCTCGGCGCGGCTGCTCGCGCTCGTCCATGTAGGCGATCAGCTTGTGGCCGATCCGCGCGCCGCCGTCGTGGGCGATCAGCGCACCACTGGTCGGCCGCCTCCTCGTCGGTCAGCGGGTGGCCCTCGGAGAAGATCGAGCCGAACTGCTGGCGGAAGAAGCGCTCGCTCGAGAGCCTCGCCATCACCGGGCCGAGCGGCCCGCGCAGCAGCCGCTGGCCCGAGCGTCGGGCTCGCCGCCCCCTGGATCATCGAGCCGTTGAAGAGCATGGCGCCGCGCGATGTCGATGCCGGCGTCGCCGTCGACGTCGCGAGCCATCAGCTCGGTCGCGACCGAGGTCCCCATGTCGTGGCCGACGAGGAAGACCGGCTCGCCCGGGTGGTGGCGGTTGACCAGCTCGACGGCGATGTCGGCCTGCTCGACCAGCGTGTAGGCGTGGTCGCGCGGGCTTCTCGGAGAGGCCGAAGCCGAGGCAGTCGAAGGCCAGCACCGCGCGCGTCCGGGATCTCGTCGAGCAGCAGCCGCCAGTCGTACGAGCTCGACGGGAAGCCGTGCAGCAGCAGCAGCAGCGGCCCGTCGCCCTCGCGGCGGAAGACGTGGATCCGCCGGCCGCGGACGTCCTCGTCCGTCCCCCGGTCGCGCCAGCGCTCGACCCGTTCGGTGAGCTCAGCGGCAGTCACGTCAGGACGGCAGCATCGCGCCGGCGCCGAGCCCGCTCGACCGACGGCTCGTGGCCTCCTCGATCCCGTCGCTGCGCTGCAGCCGCGCCGCGACCTCCGCGCGGCGCGTCCAGGCGCTCGAGGTACCACGGGTAGAACTTGCGCAGGTAGCGCGCGCCGCGCTCGGGGCCGAGGTGCTCGGCGGCCCGGTCGATCACCCAGAGCAGCTCGGCGACGGCCTCCTCGTCGGTCGGCGGCTCGGTCGCGCGCGCCGGTCAGCTCCTCGAAGATCCAGGGGTTTCCGAGCGAGCCGCGCGCGATCATCACCGCGTCGGCGCCCGAGACCTCGTAGGCGCGCCGCGCCGCCTCGGCGTCGGCGAGGCCGCCGCTGATGATCATCGGGGCGCTCGAGCGACGCCGGCGAGCTCGCGCGCCAGCTCGTAGTCGGGATCGCCCTTGTGGCCGGTCTGCGCCGAGCGCGGGTGGAAGCCGATCGCCGCGACGCCGGCCTCGTCGACCAGGCGCTGCGCGAGCTCGAAGCCCTCGCGCCCACCCGTCTTCAGCCCCGAGCGGACCTTGACGGTGACCGGGAACGCCGCCGCCGCCCTCGACGGCGCCGCGGGCGATGTCGAGCGCCAGCTCGTGGTCGCCCAGCAGCGCGGCGCCCGCGCCGGTCCGGCGGACCTTCTTGACCGGGCAGCCCATGTTGATGTCGATGATGTCCGCGCCCGCCTCGGCGACGATGCCCGCCGCCGAGGCCATCACCTCGGGGATCCTGGCCGAAGAGCTGGATCGAGACCGGGTGCTCGTCGGGATGCAGCCGCAGCATCTCGCGCAGCGTCCGCTCGTTGCGGTGGTGCAGGCCGAAGCTCGAGACCATCTCGGAGACCGCGAGCCCGGCGCCGTGGCGGCGCGCCTGGAGGCGGACGAACCAGTTGCCGATCCCGGCGAGCGGGGCGAGCATCACGCGGTTCTCGAGCTCGACCGTCGCCGATGCGGAACGGCTCTGTCAGCGGGGGCTGCATGCCCCCATTGTGGCCGTACTTGCCCGCTATCGCGGGGGCTACTTCTTCTTCGGCTTCTTCTTACGCTTCTTCTTCTTCTTCTTCTTGACCACGCACTGGCTGTCCGCCTGGACCGTGCCCGTACCGCAGGTGAGACCGGGGTCTGGCGTCGGGCGTCGAGGCACGGGGTGGCAGGCGGGGGCGGTGTCACGTCGGGGTTGACGTCGAGGGACCAGCCTCCCGGGATGGAGCCGGATTCGCAGCGGCGAAGATCGTCGATGACGTAGAGATTCCAGGTGCCGATCGGCGAAAGGCCGTTGAACTCCGTCGCGAAGGTCGCGGTGCCGGCACGGGGCCGGAGTCGCTAGACGAAGCGAGCGGGCCGGGTGCAGGGAACGAGACCGTGCCTGTGCAGTAGGCAGTGGGCTTGAATGCTCCCGTCTGCAAGGGGGCCGTTGTTGGGCGGTTGGGCGGCGGCGTCGCTGTCGAACGTCAGGAACACCCCCACCGCCGGGTTATCCAGTCCCCGACGCAGGACTGGATCAGCAGCGCCTGGCCGCTCGGGGCGACGAGCGCGATGGCCACGTCGTCCGGGATCGTGTGGGTGAAGCCGTCGAGCCCCACGTTCACATCGGTGATCGGGCCCGCCGTCCCGCTCACGGTGATGCTCGACGGGTACGGATTGGCAATCCCCGATTTCAGGGATGATGATCGGCGTGTCGTTGTTGTAGGTGGTCGCGCCGGCAACGGCGTCGCGATCAGCGCGACTGCGGAGGCGAGCGACAGCGAGAGCCGTCGTTTCACTTCCTCTTTTTCTTCTTCTTGCAGGCCGAGGCGGCGCGCCTTGCCGCTGCTCTTCTTCTTCTTCTTCTTGCACTTCTTCGCCGGCGTAGGCGCCGGAGCCGAGAGGCGTCGGCGGTCGGGACAGCGGCGGAAGCGGCGTGACGTCGGGATTGACGTCCAGGGACCAGCCTCCTGAGATGGAGCCGCCGCCACCGGGTTCGAGAGTCGATGACGTAGAGGTTCCATGTGCCGATCGGGGACGTTCCGTTGAAGGTCGACGCGAAACGTGGCGTCGCCGCCCGCCCCCGGCCCCGGATTGTTGTACGTCGCGGGACCGGGTGGCGGAAATCCGGTATTGGCCCCACAGTGCGAAGTCGGCTTGAAGGTGCCCGTGCTCAACGCGCCGGCGTTCGGAATCGCGGGGGCGGTGTCATCCAGCGTGATGAACGCTCCCGGCGGGGGCGTGTTGCCCCCGACACAATTCAAGAGGCTCAGGGCCTGACCGGTCGGCCCCACCAGGACGATCTTGATGTCGAAGGGAGCCCCGTGGGTCACACCGTCGAGCCCGACGTTGAGATCGGTCAGCGGCGGCGCAGTCCCGCTGACCGTGATGCTCGACGGGTACGGACTGGCGGCGCCCAAGGGCGCGATGGTGATCGGAGTGTCGTTGTTGTAGGTGGTCGCGCGCGGCGACCGGGGCCGCGATCAGCGCGGCGGCGGAGACCGCGAGAGCGATACCGCCCGCGAGAGTCTTCCGTCGCATCAGCTGCTTCGCTTCTTCTGCTTCTTGCAGCCCTTCTTCTTGGCCGCGGCTGCGCCCTTCTTCGCCTTCTTCTTGCACTTCTTCGCCGGTGCCGCCGTGGGTGGCAACGTCGGCGGCGGCGGCGTGGTCGTCGTCGTGACCGGCGGAAGGGGCGTCACGTCAGGATTGACATCGAGGGACCAGCCCCCGGCTATCTGGCCGCCATCCCCATTGTTGGAGTATTTGACGAACAGGTTCCAGGTGCCGATCGCGGATGAACCGTTGAAGGTGTTTGCGAAGGTGGCTATGCCCCCTCCTCCCGGGCCGGGGTTGCCATATGCCAGAAGCGGGCCGGGTGCAGGGAAGGAGTCCTTCACGGGGCAGTGCGAAGTGGGCTTGTATGTGCCCGTCGTCAAGTCGTCGTTGGTGGGAAGCGGACCACCGCCGTCGTCCAACGTCACGAACGCGCCCGACGCAATTGCGTCCTCGTCCGCGACGCAGCCCATGAGTTGCAGGGCCAGACCGGTCGGCGCCACCAGGACGATGGACACGCTGCCCGGAGCGCTGTGCGTGATGTTGTCGAGGCCCACGTTGATATCGGTGATCGGGCCCGCGGTCCCGCTGACGGTGATGCTCGACGGGTACGGATTGGCATTCCCCACGGTCGGAATGAGGATCGGCGTGTCGTTGTTGTACGTGGTCGCGACGGCGGCCGGAGCCGCGATCAGCGTGAAGGCCGAAGCCGCCAGGGCGATACCGCCTGCCAATGTCCTCCGTCGCATGGCTACTTCTTCTTTTTCTTCTTGCAGGCCGAGGCCGCGGCCTTGCCGCCACCCTTCTTCTTCTTCTTGCACTTCTTCGTCGTCGGTGCGAGCGTCGCCGTCGGCGTGATCGCGGGCGTGGGGATGACCGCCGGAGGCGGCGTCACGTCGGGCTTGACGTCGAGCGACCAGCCTCCGGGTATGGAGCCGGAGCCGCCACCCAACCCGAACTCGTCCATCGACATAGAGATTCCATGTGCCGATCGCGGAGAGGCCGTTGAATGTCGTTGCGAAGGTTGCGTTACCACCGCTGGCCGGGCCGGGGTTGGCGTATGAGAGGGTCGGCCCGGGCGGAGGGAAATATGGACGCGGGTTGGCGCCGCAATGAGCCGTCGGCTTGTACGTCCCCGTCGTGAGGACACCGGCATCCGTGAGCTGGGTTGCGGCGGCGTCGTCGAAAGTCAGGTCCAGGTTCACAACGTCGTCATCGTCCCCGACGCAGTCTCGTCAGCACCAGCGCCTGCCCGCTCGGGGCGACCAGTGCGATCGTGATGTGGTTCGGCACGTCGTGTGTGATGTCGTCGAGGCCGATGTTCACGTCGGTGATCGGGCCCGCGGTCCCGCTCACGGTGATGCTCGACGGGTACGGGTTCGCCTTACCCGACAAGGGGATGGTGATCGGCGTGTCGTTGTTGTAGGTGGTCGCGCCGGCGACCGGAGCCGCGATCAGCGCGAAGGCCGAAGCCGCCAGGGCGATACCGCCTGCCAATGTCCTCCGTCGCACGGCTACTTCTTCTTCTTCTTCTTGCAGGCCGAGGCCGCGGCCGTGCCGCCGCTCTTCTTCTTCTTGCACTTCTTCGTCGCCGGTGCGGGGGTCGGCGTCGGTGTCGGCGTGATCGCGGGCGTCGGGATGGCCGGCGGCAGCGGCGTCACGTCGGGTTGGACGTCGAGGGACCAGCCGGTAATGGAGCCGCCGTTGGGGGGGGCGAAGTCGTGGACGTAGAGTTTCCAGGTTCCGATTGCGGACAATCCGTTGAAGGTCGACGCGAAGGTGGCGGTACCGCCTATCCCCGGTCCCGGATTGGAATACATGTTGGTCGGGCCGGGTGCGGGAAACGAAGCGGGGGCCTCAGGAGGTCCGGGAGGTCCGCACTGCGAGGTGGGCTGGAACGTGCCCGAGCTCAAGGCTCCAGCCGTTGGAAGCTTGGCGGCAGGCGGGTCATCCAGCGCTATGTCCACATCCGACGCGTCCGTGTCATCGCCGACGCAGTCCATCAGCAACAGCGACGGACCAGCCGGCGGCACCAGAGCGATCCCCAGGTCGTACGGACGGCCGTGGGTGAAGCCGTCGAGCCCCAAGTTGACGTCGGTGATCGGCCCCGCCGTACCGCTCACGGTGATGCTCCACGGGTACGAAGTGGCATTGCCTGAAGCTGGGATGACGATCGGATTGTCGTTGCGGAAGGTGCTCGCGCCGGCGACCGGAGCCGCGACCAGCGCGAGGATGGAAGCCGCAAGGGCGATGCCGCCGGTCAACGTGGTCCGTCGCATCCGGCTAGGCCTTCTTTTTCTTCTTCTTGCAAGCCGAGGCCGCGGCCTTGCCGCCGCCCTTCCGCTTCTTCTTCTTGCACTTCTTCGTCGGCACAGGAGTGGTTGCGGGCGTGGGCGTAGCCGTGGGCGTGGCTGTGGGCGTGGGCGTGGGCGTGGGCGTGACCGGAGCCGGCATCACGTCAGGGTGGATGTCGAGGGACCAGGCTCCAGATGGAACCGCCAAACGAGTTGATGCGGTCGGAAACGAACAGGCGCCAGGTGCCTATCGCGGAGAGGCCGTTGAAGACCGAGGCGAAGGTTGCTGCCCCTCCTATGCCCGGGCCCGGATTTTCGGTGTCCGCTGGGCCGGGCGCGTCGAACGTGATCCCATGCGGACAGTGATTGGTCGGCCTGTAGGTGCCCGTCGGAATGGCGCCGTTGTTCGGGAGCAGGGCGGCGCCATCGTCGAACGTCAGGTCCGCCTGGACCGTGGCCGGGCTGTCTCCGCCGCAGGCCTGCAGCAGCAGGGCCTCACCGCTCGGGGCGACGAGCGCGATGGAAACGTCCTCCGACCTGCCGTGATCGAAGTTGTCGATTCCCACGTTCACGTCGGTGATGGGGTCCGCCACGCCGCTGACGGTTATGCCGGTCCCGTAAGGACTGGAAACGCCCATGCCCGGGATGAGCAACGAAATCTCGTTGCGGTAGTTGCTCGCACCGGCGACCGGAGCCGCAATCAGCACGGCTGCGGAGACCGCAAGCGCGAGGGCTCCCCTCATTTCCGCTTCTTCTTCTTGCAGGCCGAGGCTGCGGCCGTGCGGCCGCTCTTCTTCTTCTTCTTGCACTTCTTCTTCGACGCGGGTGTCGGCGTGGGCGTCGGTGTCGGGACGGCCTCCGGAAGCGGCGTCACGTCGGGCTTGACGTCGAGGGACCAGCCTCCGGGAATCGATCCGCCCGTTGGGGTTTGGTTGTCGAAGACGTAGAGACTCCAGGTGCCGATTGCGGACGACCCGTTGAAGGTGTTCGCGAACGTAGCCGGGACGGCCGGGAGCGGCCCCGGGAGGCCGTACGTCATCGGCCCAGGCGCAGGGAACGTCGTACCTGCGCAATACGAAGTGGGCTTGAACGTGCCCGAGCTCAAGCCTCCGTTGTTCGGAAGGTGGCCACCGTCGGGGCCACCAACGGCGGCGTCATCCAGTGTGATGAACACGCCAAACGCATCCGTGGTGTCCCCGACGCAGTCGACCAAGAGCAGGGCTTGGCCGCTCGGCGCCACGAGGGCGATGGACACGTCGTTCGGAACGCCATGGGCCAAGCCGTCGAGCCCCACGTTCACGTCTGTGATCGGGCCCGCCGTCCCGCTCACGGTGATGCTGGACGGGTACGGGCTGGCGATCGCGTCATCGTTGATGATGATCGGCGTGTCGCTGTTGTAGGTGGTCGCCCCGGCGACCGGAGCCGCGATCAGTGCGGCGCAGGAAGCCGCGAGGGCGAAAGTCGCCGTCAGAGCAGCTCGCGCTTCCATATCCACCGTCTCCTTGTGTCGGTCCCTGCGCTGCAGAGGCATTTGAGTCGAGCCACACAACGATCTCGCGGTGGTCCGCGTAGCGCCAGCCCCCAGAGGGGTGAAGTCTCTAACCCAGTGCTGAATGGGGTAGCGATTTCACCCTCCTGGGGGCTGGCGCGCAGGGGGCCACCGCGAGATCGTTGAGACGATGGATTTGGGTCTCAGCAAGCTGCGGCTGGTCGCGGCGGTCGCCGCGTCGGCGATCGCGAGCGCCGTCTTCGTGCCGAGCGCGTCGGCGATCACCGTGACCTCGACCGGTGAGGGTGGTTGCTCGCTGCGCGAGGCGGTCGCCGCCGTCAACACCGGCAACAGCAACGGGCCGTGCGGGGCGATCGTCAGCGGCGGCACGACGCCGATCAACCTGCCCTCGAACACCTACACCATCTCGCAGGGACAGATCCTGATCGGGGCGGGCGCGAACCTCGAGATCATCGGGGCCAACCCGAACGCGCCGGCGCTGACAACGATTGACGCAGGCCAGGACAGCCGCGTCTTCGAAGTGGCCGCGGGCGGGGTGGCGACGATTACGGGAGTGAGGATCACCGGCGGGCGGACGGCGAACGGCAGCGTCGGGGCGGAACCAAGCTTCGCCGGCACCCAGAGTGCGCCGGGCGGCGGGATCCTCAACAAGGGGTCGCTGACGCTCGACCGTGTGATCCTGACCGGCAATCAGACCGGGGACGGCGGCCCCGGCGCCGACGGGAACGGGCTTTCGCCAGACGCCAACAGGCGCGCCGGAGGCAGCGGGAACCGGAGCGGCGATGGCGGCGGGATCCACAACGATTCGGGTGCCACTCTCGTCGTGACCTCGTCGATCATCTCCGACAACGGCACGGGCGACGGCGGCGAAGGCGGAGAGGGATCCGACGGAAACCTCTCGACCGCCTTCAACGGGGGTTCCCAAGGCGGACTCGGCGCCTACAGCGGCGACGGGGGCGGAATCTCCAACCGGGGAACAGCCACTGTCTCCGGTACGACCATCAGCGAGAACTTCACCGGTCGCGGCGGGAATGGCGGAGGCGGCGGGTCCGGGAGCGGCGAGGATGAGTCCAGGGACGCGGGCACCGGCGGGGGCGGCGGCTCCGGGGGCAGCGGAGGATGGGCCTACACCGACATCAACGGCTCCCCGGACTACCGCGTCACGCAAGGGGGCGGCGGGATCTACAACGCGACCGGTGGCATCACCATCTCCGGGTCCACCATTTCGGGCAACGCGACGGGAGCCGGGGGGCGCGGCGGCCAGGGCGGCGCCGGCGGTGTTCGCCTCACCGGCTTCTCCCGGGCGGGAGGCAATGGGGGGTTCGGAGGATCGGGTGGCCTCGGTGCCGGACTGCTCAACACGGGGTCGGGCACCGTCAGCGCCCAGAACGTGACGGTCACGGGCAACCAGGCCGGCGACGGCGCAAGCGGAGGCACGGGAGGACAGTCGACGTTCTCGTCAATTGGCGGCAGAGGCGGCGAAGGCGGCTATGGGGGCGGGGTGTGGGCCGGCGGCGCAACCGCAATCGGGTCCACGAACCTCACTCACGTGACGATCGCCGGGAACTTCATCGGCGCCGGCGGCTTCGGCGCTGCGGGGTCTCCGCCGGGAGGCGGCAATTCCCCCAGTGGCGCCCGTGGAAGGGGTGCAGGCTTGGCGACGGGACCACGGGGCGGCGGTGCCCCGAACGGCTTGGCCGGCGTCCAGCTGCGCAACTCGATCATCGCCGAGAACGGGAACCCGAACCTCGACCTCAACTGCCAGGAGCAGTTCGAGCCCGCGCGCAACGACATCGAGGATCTCGGCGGCAACCTCACCTGGGCGGCCCTCGTCGACACCTCATGCCCGGGGCTGCGCGCGAACCCGAACCTCGGCCTACTTGCCGACAACGGCGGCCCGACACAGACGATGGCGCTCGGAAGCGGCAGCGCAGCGATCGGCGCGATCGCGTCTGCCTCCTGTGTCGGGACGACCGACCAGCGCGGGTTCCCCCGCCCGGGCACCGGCCAGTCGAGCTGCGACATCGGCGCGTACGAGGACGGGGCGCCGCCTGGCACCACTCCCACGACGACCACGCTGACGTCGTCGGCCAACCCTTCGATCGCGGGCCGGGCAGTCACCTATACGGCGACGATCTCGCCCTCGCCGAGCGGCGGCACGACCGACTTCACCGACGGCGGCGCCGTCATTCCCGGCTGCGCGGACCGGCCGCTGGTGCCGGGGGGCCAGGCCACCTGCACCGTGACCTACGGCTTCTCCTCGAGCCACACGATCGTCGCGGTGTACGAGGGGAACAGCCTTTTCGCGCCCTCGACGTCAAGCCCGCTGACCCAGGTCGTCAGCCCCGCCCCGGTCGATCCTCCCGTCACCGGGCCCGGCCCGGTGATCACTCCACCCACCCCGCCCGTGGTGACGCCTCCGCGGTGCAAGAAGGGCTTCAAGCTGAAGAGCGGGCGCTGCGTGAGGAAACCGAGGCCCAAGAAGAAGAAGTAGAGGGCTAGCTAGCGGCCTTCGTCTCGCGAGGTGATCGCACCCGCGTTCAGCGCCCGCCGCGCGAGCTCCATGCGCTTGCGGTACTGGGGCAGCGCCGGGATGTCGAATTCGCGGAAGAGAGCCTTCATGTGGCTGCGCACCGACTCGACGGAGATGCCGATCGATTCGGCGATCTCGATGTTGGACGGGGTCGCAGAAACTGGCTCACGCGCGTCGAGCAGCGGCGCACAGAGAGCCGAGAGCACGCGCCGCTGCGCAGGGGAGACGGCTCTGGTGGCGGCGCTTTCCGTCGGTACGAAGGGCGTTTCGTCAGCCTGCGCCGAGGGGGCACGAAAGATGACCCGCGTGCCGGCGAAGCGGAGGATGTCGCGATCGTGGAGGCGGCGCCTGCCCCGAACGCGGGCCTCGTTCACGAAGGTCCCGTTCCTCGACAGGTCCCCGTCGGCGACCGTCCAACTCCCGGCGAGGCGCTCCAGGAGCGCGTGGAGACGAGAGACGTTCTCGTCCCAATCCAGCGCCAGGTCGCTCGACGGATCTCGGCCCACGGTGAACCGGTCGCCCTCGAGCCGGAGCAGGCGCTGGCGCCCGTCCGCGCCGCGCAGGACCAGGAACGGGTCCCCGTCCCGTTCGGCAGCGAGCTGCTCCTGGAGCTCGGGTGCGCTGAATGTCATCGGGGCTGATGCCACTCCCCGAATAATCCCTCAAGATGCCTCCGGGTGGACAAGCACAGAGGCCGCGCCTTAGGATTCTCCGGTGAGGAGGCGCTCTTGATCCAGTCCGGAACCGTCGTGGACGGCTATCGCATCGAACGCCTGCTCGGGTTCGGGGGGATGGGCATCGTCTACGAGGCGACCCAGATGTCGCTCGATCGGCGGGTCGCGCTCAAGGTGCTGCGGACATCGCTCGCCGAGGACGATGCGCTCGGGACGCGGCTGCAGAGCGAGGGGCGCCTCCAGGCATCCATCGAGCATCCCAACGTGCTCGATGCATACGAGGTCGGGGAGTCGGAGTTCGGCCTCTTCCTCTCGATGCGCTTGGTCGAGGGCGGCGACTCGCTGGCGCGTGAGCTCGAGTCGGGCGAGCTCAATGCCGAACGCGCCCTCGACCTCCTTGGGCAGGCCGCGAGCGCCCTCGATGCCGCCCACGCGGCCGGGCTCGTCCACGGGGACGTGAAACCGCAGAACATCCTGGTGGACGGCGACGGCACCGCCTACCTCGGAGATTTCGGGCTGACCAGGGCCGGCGGCGAATCTCTCACCGCCTCGCGTGCCCTGCTCGGGACCGTCGCCTACGTGGCCCCGGAGATCATCGCCGGGGAGGCGGCGAAGGCCCCATCCGACATCTATTCCTTCGCGGCGACCGATGTTCCACTGCCTCACGGGAGATCCCGTGTTCCCGCTCGGCACGGACGCCGCGGTCATGTACGCGCACGTCGATTCGCCGCCGCCCGCCGCGTCCGAGCGCCGGGATGATCTGCCCGACGCCGTGGATGACGTCTTCGGCCAGGCGCTCTCCAAGGACCCGGAGCGGCGTCCGGCGAGCGCGGCGGCGCTCGTCGAATCGATCCGGGAAGCGCTCGGCCCGGAGCTCGTCGAGGGCCTCGGCCCTCCCCAGCTCGGGGCCAGGGCCGGCCGGATCCCGGCGACCGGCGACCTCGAGCGCCCCGGAGCCCGCAGGCGCGCGCCTGGGCTGCGCCCAGCGCTCTTGGCGGGCGCCGTCCTCGCATGCCTGGCCGTCGGCGCCGTGCTCGCGGCGGTGCTGCTCGACGACGATGCGCCCGCCGCCGGAGGTTCCCGTGCCGGCGGTCGCCGAAGGCGCCCAGCCGCTGGGCAGCTCGCTTCCGGAGCCCGCGCTCTCGGTCGGCTGTGGCGGAGTTGACGCCGACGCCGGCTCGAAGGCATGTGCAATCGCACAGCCTGAGCTTTCCGGCGGGGGCCTCGTCGCCCCCTCCGACGGGAAGATCGTGGGATGGGCGGTGCGGGGCGCCCGAGGTGAGATGTCGCTGGACGTGATCCGGCCGCGCGGAGCCGACACCGTCCGAGTCAACAACTCGCAGTTCGAGTCCGCGGGCAACGAGGCACCCCATTACTTTCCAACGGCGCTGACGGTCGAGGAAGGCGATCTGCTCGGTGTCCGCCTTGCTCCAGGGTCGCGTATCGGGGCTTCCGAAAGGGAAGGCGCGGAGACCGAGCGCTGGCTTGACCCGTTAGGAGGCCTGTACGGGCTTCCGGACAAGGGGGCGGGCCTCGAGGACGAGCTCGCTCTGAGAGCCGACTTCGTGCCCAACGAGCGCGTTCCCCAGCCGGAGCAGCTCCGCGGTGCCGCCGCCGCGGACGCGCCGGCGGGAACCGTCCGCGAGAGGGCCCGAGGCGAAGATCTCGAAGCCTCCGTCGCCCGTGGACGTGGCGGTCGTCGAGATCGACGGGCGGGTGGCCCTCGACCTGTTTCGAGGCGAGCGTCCGCACGGCTCGCATGTTCATCCCCGGACTCCTGCCCGGCGGCGCGCCGATCGAGCTGGGGGTCGGACACCCTCCCCGGAGAGGGATACGTCGCAGGTCGGCTCTTCTGGGTGAACCCGAACTCCGGCCGGCTCTTCTACCTCGACTTCAGTGCCGCCCCAAGCGGACTCACACTCCTCGACTGAGCTGAAGCTGGCCGAGCGCGCGTTCCGCTCGGCCGGCGCGGGCGACGTCCTCGCCGGCTTTCGGCTCGAGCGCCTCATCGGCCGCGGCGAGACCGGCGCCGTCTTCGAGGCGACGCAGCTCTCGCTCGGGCGTCCGGTCGCCCTGCGCCTGATCGATCCTGCTCGACCGCGGTCCGACGGAGAGCTGCGCGAGGCGTCCGCCCTCCACCACCCCGGCCTGGTCCCGCTGTTCGAGGCCGGTGACTGGGCGGGCGGCCGCTACGTCGCGATGCGGCTCATCCGCGGCACGAATCTCCGCTCGCACCCGGCGTCCGGGCACGCCGCCGCGGCGATGCTGGAGCCGGTCGCCGCGGGCCTCGAAGCCGCCCACCGGGCGGGCCTGTCGCATGGCGCTGTGCGAGCCGAGAACGTCCTCGTCGACGGCGATGGGAGGGCCTACCTCGCCGACATGGGGCTCGGGCGCGGCACCGGCCCGAAAGCGGACCGCGAGGGGCTCGCCGCGCTGCGGGCGGAGCTGGGCTCCTCGCCGCCCAGCCGGAGGCCGCGGAAGGCGCTGGCGGCGGCTTCGGTGGTGGGCGCGGTCCTCGTCCTGGCCGTCGCCGTGCTGGCGCTCCGGAGCGTTCTCCGGAGAGGAGAGCACCTCTGCCGACGCACCCCCGCCCACAAGCCCCGAAGGCACCGTGGGGCTCGGAAGCGACCTCGCCAGCGGTCCGGCGGACGAGGTGGGATGCGGCGCGCAGTTCGGAGGCGCCTCGTCGTGCACGTTCGTTCTCGACCGATTCCGGCGGAGCGCCGACGCGCGCGACGGAGGACGGAGCGATCCGGAGCTGGGCGGTCCGCGGCGCGACCGGGGAGCTGACGCTCCAGGTATTGCGCCTGCAGGGCCCGCGCCCGACCATCGCCGGCTTCTCGCAGCCGGTCGAGGCGCCGGACCCGGGCCCCCACAGGTTCACCACCGATATCGAAGTGAGGCGAGGCGACCTGATCGCGGTCAAGCTGGGGCCGGGAGCCGCCCTCGGCCGCCGGGCGGGCGGTGGAGGCGCACTCCGGTGGGCGGGGTTCCAACTGCCCCTGCCGAAGCTCGCCGACGCGACACCACTGAACGGCGACCTGCTCGTCCGGGTGGACGTGGAACCAGGCGGAACGCCGTCCGCCCCCGCGCAGCTCGTGGGCGACGAAGCGCGAGACGCTCCGGAGGGCGCCACGCTGGCCGAGACCATCGTCGCGCTCTCCCCCCGCACGGCGATACAGGTCCGCTTGGTCCAGACGCAGGACCGGATCCACCTCGACGCGTTCAGCGGATCGCGCAGAACGGCCCGCCTCCCGCTCGGCGACACCGTCCCGGAGGGCGAGCTCCTCCGGTTCGAGCAGAACTGCGGGCCCCCTCGCACGGTCTGCATGCGGTGGCTCAACCCGGGCGAGGCCACCCCGCTCGTTCACGCCTTCAGGGTCACGCCGAGGCGGCCCCATCCAGGTGATCGGCTAGTTAGCGTTCAGCTCGTGGATCAGGCGCAGGCCGCGCAGGGTCAGCAGCGGGTCGACCTCGTCGATCGTCTCGCAGTGCGGGGCGATCGTGTGCGCCAGGCCGCCGGTCGCGATGACCGCGCGGTGCTCGCCGAGCTCCTTCGCAGAGCCGGGTGGCGATCCCGTCCACCAGCCCGGCGAACCCGTAGGCGAAGCCGGACTGGATCGCGGCGACGGTGTTCCTGCCGATCGCCGAGCCGGGGCTCGGCCACGTCGATGCGCGGGAGCTTCGCGGTGCGGTCGGTGAGCGCCTCGAGCGAGATCTCGACGCCGGGGCCGATGACGCCCCCCAGGTACTCGCCCTCCGCGCGAGACGACGTCGAAGTTCGTCGAGGTGCCGAAGTCCACGGTGACGCAGGCGCCCTCGACCTGGTCGTGGGCCGCGACCGCGTTGACGAGGCGGTCGGCGCCGAGCTCGTGCGGGTTGTCGACCAGGATCGGCATGCCGGTCTTCAGGTTCGGGCCCACCTTCAGGTAGCGGGCCCTTCGTGTGGCGCTCGCAGAGGCGGCGGTACTCGGGGCCGAGCTGCGGGACGACGGTCGAGACGATCGCGGCGTCGATCGCGCCGAAGCCGAGGCCGTCGAGCGCGAGCAGGCTTCGACAGCGTCGCCGCCAGCTCGTCGGCGGTGGACGTGCGGATCGGTCGCGAGCCGCCAGTCGTGCGCGAGCTCGGCGCCGTCGAAGGCGCCGATGTGCGTCTGGGTGTTGCCGATGTCGACGGCCAGCAGCATGGGCGGGATTATGATGGCCGCCGTGGCCACTGCCCGGCTCTTCGTGATCCCCGGCTCGCATCCCTCGCTCGCCGCGAGGCTGATGCTCGAGGCCAAGGGCGATCCCCTACAAGCGGGTCGACCTGGTGCCGGTCGTCTCGAAGGGCGTCGTTCGCGCCGCCGGATTCCCGGGCAAGACGGTCCCCGCGCTGAAGGTCGAGGGCCGCAAGGTCCAGGGATCGCGCGAGATCGCCAGGGCGCTCGACGAGATCCGGCCCGACCCGCCCCTCTTCCCCTCCGACGCCGCCGAGCGCGCGAAGGTCGAGGAGGCCGAGACCTGGGGCGACGAGGTCCTCCAGCCGATCGCCCGCCGCCTCTCGTGGTGGGCGCTGAAGCGCAACCGCGCGCCGATGGCGACCTACTCGGAGGGCGCGAAGCTCGGCATCCCCGTCGGGCTCGCCGTCAAGACCGGCGCGCCGATCGTCGCGCTGTCGGCCCGGTTCAACGGCTCGACCGACGAGGCGGTGCCGGGCCGACCTCGCCGCCCTCCCTGAGGCCCTCGACAAGATCGACGCGTGGATCGCCGACGGGACGCTCGGCGGCGACCCGCCCAACGCCGCCGACCTCCAGATCGGGACCAGCCTGCGGCTGCTGATGAGCTTCGAGGACCTCCGCCCCGCGATCGAGTCGCGCCCGGCGGGCGAGATGGCGCTGCGCGCCGTTCCCGACTTCCCCGGCCGCACGCCTCCGGCGTTCCCGGAGCAGTGGCTGGCGCCGCTCCGGGCCGCCACGTCCTAGACGGAGCTCCTGGCCCGCGCTACCGACCCGCGTCGAGCGCCGGCGGCGCCGGAGTACAGCCGCGCCTCCTGCCCCTTGCCGAGCGCGTCGAGAGCGTCCTTCAGCCTGGTCCCGTCGGGCAGCGCCAGCGCCGGGTCGAGCTCCAGCAGCGGCAGGAGCACGAACCGGCGCGAGCGCACCTCGGGGTGCGGCAGCGTCAGGCGGTCGGTCTCCAGCTCGACGTCGCCCAGCAGCAGGAGGTCGAGGTCGATCGGGCGCGGGCCGTGGCGCGGGCCGCTCGACGTCGCGGCCCTGGGCGGCCTCGATCCGCTTGCAGGCGTCGAGCAGCTCCTCGGGCTCGAGCGCCGTCCTGCACCCGCGCCGCCGCGTTCAGGAAGTCGGGCTGGTCGAGCACCTCGCCGACCGGCTCGGTCTCGTACAGGGAGGAGACGGCCTCGACCTCGATCGCCCTCGCCGGGCAGCGCCGCGAGCGCGGCGCGAGATCTGCGCCTCGCGATCGCCGACGTTCGACCCGAGCCCGATGAAACCTCGATGTAGCCGGCCCGCGCGCCGGCGGTCGCCGCCAAGCTCAGTCGTCCTCGTCCTCGGGGCCGGGCTCGGCGGCCGCCTCCAGGGTGACCTCGACCGCGGCCTCGTCGACGGTGTAGGAGAGCGGCGGCTCGGGCTTGGCGGCGCGCACCACCACCGACTCGCAGTCGAATCGCTCCATCAGGCGCTCGCCGACACCTGGCAGAGGCGCTCGAGGGTGCGGTAGCTGCGCTCGGTTGCGGCCAGGGCGACGATGTCGCAGACCTCGGAGTAGTCGACGGTGTCCTGGACGCGGTCGGTCAGCGTCGCGTCGCAGTGCGGGATCTCGAACGAGAGGTCGAACTCGAGGCGCTGGCCGACCTCCTGCTCGGCGTCGGTGACGCCGTGGTGGGTGAAGATCGAGAGCCCGCGCAGCTCGACCTCGACGCTCGACTCCGGGTGTTCCTCGCGCCCCTCGATGCGGTGAAGCTAGCGCCACGAGGGCGATGGTGGCGCCCGGTCGCGGGCTACTCTCGTCGCGATGCGGGGACGGTGGACAAAGAGCGCCCTCGGCCGGGTCGCAGCGGTGTCGTGGCCGCGGCCGCGCTCGCAGCGCTTTCCACGCCGGCGGCGGCATCCGCGGCCGAGACGCCCGAGCAGCTCGCCGCCGAGCTGGCCGACGAACGACACGGCCCTCCGCCAAGCGGTCGCGGACCTGGCGGGCAGCCGCGCGGCGACCCGCCGGCCGGCCAGGCGCCGGCCGAGGTGATGCGAGCCCGTCGCTCTTCCTGCAGGAGAGGGTCCGCGACGCTGGCCGAGAGCCCGAAGCTGGCCGGGCAGACGATCGCGCTGCTCCCCGGCGCCCTCGCGAGCGACGTGAAGACCCTCACCGCCGCGGCCGTGAAGCTGAACCGCCTCCACGGCGGCGGCAAGGCGCGGAAGCTGAAGATCGGCAAGCCCGAGCCGCTGGCCGACCTGGTCGCGCCACTACCGCGACGCCGAGGCCGCCGACAACGTCGACGTCCACTACCTCGCGGCGATCAACCTGGTCGAGACGAAGTTCGGCCGCGTCAAGTCCAACAGCACCGCCGGCGCGAAGGGCCCGATGCAGTTCATCCCCGGCACCTGGAAGATCTACGGCCAGGGCGGGGACATCCGCGATCCGCACGACGCGATCCGCGCGGCCGGCCGGCTGCTCCGCGACCGCGGCGCACCAGGCAACTACGCCCGTGCGCTCTACGCCTACAACAACTCGAAGCTCTACGTCCGGCGCCGTCAGCGCCTACGCGAAGCTGATCGCCCGCGACCCCGACGCGATGGCGATCCTCTACTGCTGGGGGCCCTAGGCCCCTCGACCCGAGATCGCGTCGGCTGTCGTGAGCGCGTCGCGCACCGCGCGCGACGTCGTGGACCCGCAGGACCTCGGCGCCGTTCGACGCCGCCAGCATGTTGCTCGCGATCGTCCCGCCCACTCGGTCGGTCGGCCTCCGCGCCGGTCAGCTTGCCGATGAAGCTCTTGCGCGAGCTCCCGTAGACGATCGGGCGGCCGAGCTCGCGCAGCTCGCCCAGCCGCCGGGTCAGCTCGAGGTTGTGCTCGACCGTCTTGCCGAACCCGATGCCCGGGTCGACCCAGATCCGGTCCTCGTCGATCCCGGCCGCGACGGCGACCTCGATCCGCTCGGCGAGGAACGCCCTGACGTCGTCGACCACGTCGTCGTAGCGCGGGTCGTCCTGCATCGTGCGCGGGTCGCCCGAGCATGTGCATCAGGACGACGGTGCACCCGGCGTCGGCGCACAGGCGCCGCGAGCTCCGGGCTCGGCCGCGCAGCGCGGTGACGTCGTTGACGATCTCGGCCCCCGCGTCCAGTGCGGCCCGGGCGACCTCGACCTTCGAGGTGTCGATCGAGATCGGCGCCTGCTCCGCCTTCGCCCGCGAGCGCCTCGCACGACCGGGCCGACCCGCGCGAGCTCCTCGGCGGCGTCCACGGCCGCGGCCCCGGGCCGGGTCGACTCGCCGCCGACGTCGAGGATGTCCGCGCCCTCGGCGGCCAGCTCGCGCCCGTGGGCGATCGCCCGCTCGGCGTCGAGGAACTCGCCCCCGTCCGAGAACGAGTCGGGCGTCACGTTGAGGACCCCCATCAGCTTCACGGGGCGATTATCGCCGGACGCTAGGGACAGGGCTTGCTGCGGATCCCCGACCCCGACGTCCCTGTCGAGGGCCGACGCCGACGCAGAAGGTCGCGCGGAACCTGTAGCTGCCGGGCGGCAGCGCGGCGACGACCTTCGCCTTCACGCACCCTGGCCGAGCCCCCCGAGGTGCCGTGCGAGTCACCGCGATCTTCGTGAGCCGCTTGCGCGCTTCCCTGTTGCCGCGGGTGATGTACCAGCGCATCTTTCGCTCGGTCAGCTTCTGGT
The DNA here is from genome assembly GCA_963839875.1 of uncultured Solirubrobacterales bacterium. Lineage (GTDB taxonomy): Bacteria > Actinomycetota > Thermoleophilia > Solirubrobacterales > 70-9 > CAVUAT01. The sequence goes on along the minus strand of CAWIWP010000002.1, from coordinate 390,539 downwards.
CGAAGCCGTCGGGGAAGTCCGCGGCGAACAGCTTCATCGACACGACCTCGTCGGCCGGGGCACGGAGATGTCGAAGCCGCAGCAGCCTGGCGAAGACCCTGACCCGCAGGGTCGAGCTCGTCATCGCGAAGGAAGCGTCGCCCGGGTCCAGGTCGCCCGTCCTGACGTAGTAGCGCGTGTTGGCGCTGCGGGCACGTGGGTGAACCTGAACGGTGGAGTCCGACGGTCGGCCCCGTGCTCGCCACGACCTCCTCGCTCGTCGTACGGGAACGGCGAGGCGACCAGCTCGAACTCCTCGGCACCGCCCGAGACCGGTCCCGCCGTCGCTGGGTGATGCCCGCCAGTGAAGGTGACCTGCTGCCCGGCGCGAGGCCGGACGCGGTCGGCGTTCAGCGTCAGCTCGTAAGTGGACCCGTTGTAGGCCTCGCCGAGCGACCGGCGCGATGTCAGGCGGCACGCACGGCTTGAAGAGCCCGCATGGCTGGGCGGGCAGGGCCTGTGCCGGCGCGTGCCCCGGCGAGGGCTGTCGCGATGCCCAGCACCGCGATGACAAACGTGCGTCTCACAACCCCACCATCGGTTCAACGCTACCGAGCATCAAGCGAGTCGGGCGCAACCTCTCACTCAGGGACAGCGCCTTCGCGCCGAGGCTAGCTCTCGTCGCTGCGCATCTCGGCCGCGCCGCCGCCGGCGAGGCCGGGCTTCGGCTGCACGCGCGGGCGGGAGCCGCTGCGGGCCGAGGACTTCTCCTCCTCCTCGGCGGGTGCTCCGGGGGTCTCCTCTTCCTCCTCGTCGGGAGGGAAGACCTCTTCCTCGGACTTGCCTTCGAGCAGGCCGACGAACTGGTCTGCCTCGAGCGTCTCGCGCTCGAGCAGGATCTTGGAGACGCGGTCGAGGCCCTCGCGGTTGTCGGTGAGGATCTCGCGGGCGCGCTGGTGCGCCTCCTCGACGAGGCGGCGGATCTCGTCGTCGATCTCGCGGGCGACCTCGTCGGAGTAGTCGGGCTCGGCGCCCATGTCGCGGCCGAGGAAGGGCTGGCTGCGGTCGTGGCCGAAGACGCGGGGGCCGAGGCGCTCGGACATCCCGAAGCGCATGACCATCTGCTTGGCGGTCGCGGTGACCTTCTCGATGTCGTTCGAGGCGCCGGTGGTGATCTCGGAGAAGATGATCTCCTCGGCGGCGCGGCCGCCCAGGGTCATCGCCATCGTGTCCGTTCGAGCTCGGCGCGCGTCGTCAGGAACTTGTCCTCGGTCGGCAGCGAGATCGTGTAGCCGAGGGCCTGGCCGCGGCTGATGATCGAGACCTTGTGGACCGGGTCGGAGTGCTCGAGCATGTGGCCGACGATCGCGTGGCCCATCTCGTGGTAGGCGGTGACCGTGCGCTCCTTCTCGGACATGATGCGGGTCTTCTTCTCGGGGCCCGCGATCACGCGCATGATCCCCTCCTCGAGCTCGTGCATCGTGATCTCGCGCTTGTTGGTCCGGGCGGTCAGCAGCGCCGCCTCGTTGATCAGGTTCGCGAGGTCGGCTCCGGTGAAGCCCGGGCGTCTGGCCGGCGAGCACGTCGAGGTCGATCACCTTGGCGAGCGGCTTGCCGCGGGTGTGGACCTCGAGGATCTGCTTGCGGCCCTGGCGGTCGGGGCGGTCGACCGCGATCTGGCGATCGAAGCGGCCCGGGCGCAGCAGCGCCGGGTCGAGGATGTCGGGGCGGTTGGTGGCGGCGATGAGGATGATGTTGTCCTTCGTCTCGAAGCCGTCCATCTCGACGAGGAGCTGGTTCAGCGTCTGCTCGCGCTCGTCGTGGCCGCCGCCCATGCCGGCGCCGCGGTGGCGGCCGACGGCGTCGATCTCGTCCATGAAGATGATGCACGGCGAGTTCTGCTTCGCCTGCTCGAAGAGGTCGCGGACGCGGCTGGCGCCGACGCCGACGAACATCTCGACGAAGTCCGAGCCGGAGATCGAGAAGAACGGGACGCCCGCCTCACCGGCGACCGCGCGCGCGAGCAGGGTCTTTCCGGTTCCGGGAGGGCCGTAGAGCAGGACGCCCTTCGGGATGCGGGCGCCGAGGATCTGGAACTTCTTCGGGTTCTCGAGGAACTCCTTGATCTCGTGGAGCTCCTGCACGGCCTCGTTGGCCCCGGCCACGTCGCGGAAGGTGATCTTGGGCGCGTCGACCGACATCCGCTTGGCCTTCGACTTGCCGAAGCTCATGACGCGCGAGCCGCCGCCCTGCATCTGGTTCATCAGGAAGATCCAGAACGCGAAGAAGAGGAGGAACGGGAGGATGTAGGTGAGCAGCGCCAGGAGGCCGCCGCCGCCGATGCCGTCGATCTCGGTCTTGACGTCGTTGGCGAGCGAGCCGGTTCTGCAGCGCGACCTGGGCGTCGCCGGACTCGAGGTAGCCGATCTCGTACTCCTCGCCGCCGCCCGCGTCGGTCTCCTTGACCTCGAGGACCTTCTCCTTCTGGTTGAAGGTGACCTCCTCGATCTGCTCCGGCGTCCACCTCGCGCGATGAACTCGTTGTAGGAGGGCGACCTCGGTCTTGTCGTCGGGCACGAGCAGGCGCTGCGCGAAGAACGCCAGCACGACGACGATCAGGATCGGAAATGCGGCGCTGCGGAAGAACCGTTTCAAGGTTCAATGACGGTACCAGCAGACATTCACCGGCGGTAAGCGTTTTCGTGCGTGTCTCAGTGCGTGCGTCTCAGTCGCCGTCCGGTTGTCGTCCAGCGCGGCGACGTAGGAGAGGCCCCGGAAGGCCTCGCCGTGGTCCAGCCCGTAGCCGATCGCGAAGCGGTTCGGGATCTCGAAGCCGACGTAGCGGATCGGCAGGTCCACCCGCCGGCGCTCGGGCTTCGTCAGGAGCGCGCAGACCTCGAGCGAGCCGGGCTCCCGCGCCTTCAGGGTCCGCAGCAGGTAGTGGAGGGTCAGCCCGGAGTCGATGATGTCCTCGACGATCAGGACGTCGCGGCCGCGCGATCGAGGCGTCGAGGTCCTTGAGGATGCGGACGACGCCCGAGGAGTCGGTCGAGGAGCCGTAGCTCGAGACCGCCATGAAGTCGAGCTCGCTGGGCACCTCGAGGCTGGCGCATCAGGTCGGCGAGGAACGGGACGGCGCCCTTCAGGATCGCCACCAGCAGGACCTTCTTCCCCTGTAGTCGCGGCTGATCTCGCCGCCAGCTCGGTCACGCGCCGCTGCAGGTCCTCCTCGGCTGACGAGGACCTCGCCGATCAGCTCGTCGCCCTCCACGGGGCGGAGTCTATGGACGGCTATCGCGCCCGTCGCGCCATTCATCGCGGCTGCGAGCAGCCGCTCAGGGAATCGGTCGCGGCGCTCAGCACGGCCGCCTCGGCGGCCCCCTCGGGCGCCGCGAACTCCTCGGAGACCGCGACGCCCGGCGATCCAGGCGATCCGCTCGCCCGAGGCGACGACCGGCAGGGTGCGCCGCAGCGAGCGGGGGACCTTGCGGTCCGTGAAGAGGTCCTGGAGGGACTTGCTGCCGCCGAGGCCGAGCGGGCGCATCCGGTCGCCGTCGCGCCAGGCGCGGACGACGAGCTCGGCCTCGAGCGCGCCCGGGTCCAGCCGCGCCGGCGTCGACTCCCGAGGGCGCCGCCCGGCGGCGCCGCGATCTCGGCCCGCACCTCCCACTCGCCGAAGCGGCAGGTGCCCGGCACCGCGAGGCGCTGGCCTCGCGGCCGGGCGCGCTCGCCCGGGCCGGCACCCGCGTGAAGCGAACGTGTCCGTGCTCGGCGTGGGCCTCGACGCCGCCGCCCAGCTCGACCACGCCGCCCTCGGGCTGCGGCGGCCAGCCGCCGGATCTCGGCGGCGCGCGCGCGGCCGAGCGCGACCGGCCCGCCCGCGGCTCGCTCGGCGAGCGCGCGCAGGGCGAGCCTCGCGACGCGCGGGGTCCAGGCGCGTCGAGCTCGCGGCCGGGATCGCGCCGGCATCGGCGGCCCCGGCCGCCGCGAGCGCCTCGGCCGGCGAGGCGCTCGAGCGCGGTCGGCCTCCTCGTCGCAGCTCGGCCCGGGTCTCGGCGATCGTGGCCTCGGCCGCGGGACCGATCTCGCGCCAGGACGGGCAGCACCTCGGAGCGGATCCGGTTGCGGGCGTAGACCGGCCGCTCGTTCGTCGGGTCGTCGCGGAAGGGCAGCCCGGCATCGCGCGACCATCGCGCGGAACCTCGCGCCCGGCACGCGCCAGCAGCGGGCGCACCACGGCCCCGCGGCGCTCGGGCAGCCCGAGGAGGGCGCGGCGCCCCGGCGAGGTCGCGAGGCGGTAGAGGAAGGTCTCGGCCAGGTCGGTGCGCGTGTGCCCGGTGGCGATCCAGTCGAGCCCCCGCTCGGCGCGCAGGCGCTCGGCGGCCGCGTACCGGGCTCTCGCGCGCATTCGCCTGGACGTTGCCGCCGCCGGGGCAGCTCGGGGCGCTCGACGACGAGCTCGATCCCCAGCTCCCTACATAAGGAGGCGCATGCGGCTGCGTCCTCGCCCGAGTCCGCGCGCAGGCCGTAGTCGAGGTGCAGGGCGACCACCCGCTCCGGCGCCGCAGGTCGCCACGAGCCCGGCCGCGAGCCCGGCGGAGTCGGCGCCGCCCGAGCACAGCGCGACGCCCGCGCCCTCGTCGACCAGCCCGCTCGAGCCGACCGCGGCAGCCAGCGTCTTTACGCCGCCGTCCACACGCCTAATAACGCCTGTCCGCCTGCTAGACATCGTCCACACCCAATAATCGCGGAAGGGCCGATCCAGCATAATGCGGCATCGGTTCCTCTCCCGCAGCGCTGGCCCTTCCCCGCCGGCGCCCAGGCGTTCTGCGAAGGCGAAGGCGCAAACCCGGCCGAGCTCACCCTCGACCAGGCCCGCGAGACGGCTCCTCTGCCTGGTCAACGAGCAGCGGGCCAACGCGGGCGTTCGCCCGGTCCACGCCGACGACCGCCTCGAGCGCGCTGCGCAGCGCCACTCCGGTGCGATGGACGCCGGAACTTCTTCAGCCACAACTCCCCGAGCGGAGCCTCGCCCTCTGTCGCGGATCAGGTCGACCGGCTACCTCTCCGGCGCATCCAGCTGGGGAGTCGGGCGAGAACCTGCGCTGGGGCAGCGGCGGGCTGGGCAGCTCCGCGCGTCGCCGTCAGCTCCTGGATGCAGAGCCCCTCGCACCGCTCGACGATGCTCTCGGGGCGCTACCGGCAGGTCGGCATCGGAGTCGACTTCGGCTCGCCCAACGGCGGGGGCGGCGGGGACACCGCCATCTACACCGCCGACTTCGGCTACCGGAAATAGCCATCAGACGTCCGTCCACGGCGCGGATCTCGCGCTATGGACGCCCCGTCGAGCCCGCCGCCTAACGCTCACGCCGGGCCGCCAGGGCCCGATCAATGATGCATGAGGACCCGGCCCGCTCTTCGCCTCGATCGCGCTGTCTCGCCGGCCTCGCGCCGCCGCCGGGTCCTGGCCGCCGCCGCACCGGCGAGCTTGCCCGACGAAGCGATCCGCGCGGCCGCCCCAGAGCGAGGACGCGATCTCCGAGTCGATCCTCTGCCTCGTCAACGAGGAGCGGGCGGCCGCCGGCGTCGGGCCCGTCTATCCGAACCCCAAGCTGGAGCAGGCGGCGCTCGGCCACTCCCACGACATGGTCTCGACGGGCTACTTCGCCCACACCTCACCTTCCGGGCATCGACTTCATCCAGCGGATCACCGAGACCGGCTACATGCAGCGGCGCGCGCGGCTGGCTCGCCGGCGAGAACCTGGCCTGGGGCTCCGGCTCCTCAGCACGCCGCGCCGAGGTCGTCAGGTCTGGATGGAGAGCCCGCCGCACCGGGCGAACCTGCTCCGCGGGCGCTTCCGCGAGATCGGCATCGGCCCGTCCGGGGAACGCCCCGAGGCGGTCTCGGCAGCTGACGGCGATCACCGTCACCACCGAGTACGGCTACCGCGCCGCCCGGAAGGGCAAGAAGGACAGGGCCGGCTCGCGCTCGGCAAGCGCTTCGCCGTCCGCGGCTAGACGAAGGCTCCGCCCCGCTCGACCAGGTTCTCGCGGATCGCCCGCTGGATCGTCTCGCGCACCTGCGCCGAGACGTCGAGGATCAGCGCGCGGTCCTCCGCGGCCTCGGGCGGATGCGACGAGAGGTCGACCGGCGGGCAGAACTCGATCCGCCACCGCGACGGCAGCGGTGGCATGAAGAGCGGCTGCAGCCTCGCCAGCGTCCGGCTCGCGGTGAACTTGGGGTAGATCTCCTCGGAGCCGACGACGGCCACCGGGATGATCGGCGCCCGCGAGCGCAGCGCGATCTCGACGAACCCGCCGCGCCCGAAGCGCTGGAGGACGTAGCGCTCCGAGTAGGGCTTGCCGCTCCCCTTGGCGCCCTTCGGGGAACGCCATCACCAGCTCGTCCTGCTCCAGCAGCCGCTGGGCGTTGAACGGGTTGGCGGGGACGCCGCCGACCTTGCGGACCGAGTGGCTCACGTACGGCAGGTCGAAGGCCCAGTCGAGGACCATGAACCGCGGCCAGCGCCGGCTCGGGTGCAGCCGGCGGATCGCGGTGGACATCATCGCGGCGTCGAAGGGAAGCACCCCGGCGTGGTTGGCGACGAGCAGCGCGCGCCCGTGGCCGGGGACGTGCTCGAGGCCCTCGGTTGGACCCGCCACCAGCGCCTGTAGAGGAGGTCCAGCGCCGGCAGCGCCGCCTCGGCGAACTCGCGGTCGAAGCCCCACTCGTCCTCCCGGTACTCGCCGCTCCTTCGGCGCAGCGCCTCGCCTGCCGCGGAGGCGATCGTCCGGCCGGCGGGCCCGGCATTCACAGGGCCCGCCCTCCCAGCTCGGGGACGGCGGATGGCGGCGGGGCCACCGGGGCCCGGCCGCAGACCGCGCGAACTCGCGAGCGGCGCTGATCGCGTCGAAGGCCGGCTGGTAGCCGAGCTCCTCCCGCAGCCGCGTGTTGTCCACGCCGCGACCGAGCCGCAGCAGGCCACCGCGTCCCCGTAGAGGTCCGCGAGGCCGAGCTGGCGGCCGAGCCGCCCCAGCATCGGGACCGAACAACGGGTGCGGCAGCGGGAGCCGCGCGCCGGCCCGCGAGCCGGATCATCTTCGCCAGCGAGACCGAGCCGCTCGGCGCGACGTTGACCGGGCCCGCGACGGGCCCATCGTCGCCGCGCGCAGGGCGCCGAGCGCGTCGGCGGGATGCACGAACTGGAGCCGCGGGTCGAACCCGAGCTGGGTCGGGACGACGGGCAGCGACAGATACCGGGAGAGCGGGGTGTCGAGGCCGGCGCCGATCTCGGGCTGGTGGCGCAGCACGCAGCAGGTGACCTCCGAGCGGCGGCGGGCGAAGTTCTCGACGTAGCTCTCGAGCTCGCCGATGTCCCGCTGGAACCTCGTCTTCAGCGGATACCGGCGGGCCATGTCCTCGGTGAAGAACGAGGGGCCCGCCGCCTCGGTCCCGTAGATCGCGGCCGACCCGCGGACCACCAGGTGCGGAGAGTCGGGATCCGCTCGCAGGCCGTCAGCAGCTGGAGAGTCCCGATCACGTTGATGTCGTGGAGCGCGCGCGCCGGGATCGTCGGGCTCCGGGTACCAGACGATCCCGCAGTGGACGACCGTGTCCACCTCGGTGCCCGGCAGCAGGCGGGAGATCACCGGGTTGCGGATGTCGGCCTCGATGAAGCGGGTCTCGGCCGAGGCCCTCGGCGGGCGCGGGTGTCGACCCCGCAGATGAACTCGACCTCGGGGTCCTCCTCGAGCTGCCGGGCGAGCTCGGTGCCCCAGTGCCCGGCGACGCCCGCGATCAGGATCCGCCTGCCCAGTCACGCTACCTCACGCCGAGATCTCAACCTCAGGTCAGAGGTCAACTGCTGTCGCTGGCGCAGGCTGCCTCGAGCTTGGCGAGGCGCTCGCTGATCGAGCGCAGCTCCTCCTCGACCTTGTGGACCACGTCGGCGCTCGCCTCGGAGCCTTGCCGACGACCTCCTCGCGGCGCGCCTCGACGCTCGGTCGTGACCTCGTCGCGGGCCTTCTCGCCGCGGCGGACGACCTCGTCGCGGGCGCCGCGCCCGCGCTTGGTCACCTCGTCGAGCAGCTCGGCGGCCCGCTCGCGGGTCTCGCCCGCCGAGCCGGCGGTGGCGGCGAAGGTGCCCTCGATCGCGGTCCGCAGCGACTCGGAGATGCCCGAGCGGTCGTCGTCCTTGGAGGGGGTCACGGCGTCGAAAGCGTAGCGTTGCGCCGATGGCCGATGACGCCCATCCACCTGCGGAACTCGATGCCGATCGCCCCGGACGTGCTGCTCCCCGGCGACCCCGGCCGCGCGATGGCGATGGCCCAGGCGCTGCTCGTGTCGCCGAAGATGCACAACCTCCACCGGGGCCTGTGGGGCTACACGGGCGAGACGACCCCGAGCTCGGCGGGCGCCCGCTCAGCATCCAGTCCACCGGCATGGGCGCCCCGAGCGCCGCGATCGTCATCCACGAGCTGGCCGAGCTGGGCGCGAAGCGCGCGATCAGGGTCGGCACCTGCGGCGCGCTCGACACCTCGCTCGAGCTCGGCGACCTGCTCAGGGCCGAGGCCGCGCTGGGCGACACGGGCGTCAACCGGGCGCTCGGCGTCGGGGGATGCGGAGCGCCTGTCGCGCCGACCCCGGCCTGACCGGCGCGCCTCGCGGCGGCCGGCGCGGGCGCGCCGGTCGACGGTCGCCACGACGGACCTCTTCTATGAGGAGCACGGGCGAGGCCGCGGCGAGCGCTGGATCGCGGCGGGCGCGGGCGCCGTCGACATGGAGACCGCCGCCCTGTTCGCGCTCGGCCCGCGGCCTGGGCGTGGCGGTCGCGTGCCTGCTGGTCGTCTCCGACGTGTTCGGCGGCAGGCGAGCGCGACGCGGATCGAGCGAGGAGGACCGCTCGAGGCGGCCGTGGAGCGGATGGGGAGGCGGCCGCGGCGGCCCTCGGCGGGCTAGCGCGGCGGTGGCGCCGAGGGGGCGCCGGGGGCCGCGGGAGGGCGGCTCAGACCCTCGATCGGCGAGCTTGAGGCTTTTGTCGCGCTCGGCGACCGCTCTCGAGAGCCTGTCGAGCTCGTCCTCGACCGCTTCGAGGCGCTCGGAGAGGGCCCGCATCCGCCTGCCGAGGCGGTCGACGTCGTCGGCCGCCGGGACGTTCAGCGAGCGCATCGCGCTGGCGCTCGCCTGGGTCGCCCGGTCGCGCGCGTCGACGGCCACCTGGAGCGCCTGGTGGAGCAGCGGGTTCTCGAGCAGGATCTGCGCGATCTCGCTCAGCGCGTCCTCGCCGCGGCCTGAAATCCGCTCCCTGAAGCCCTCGTCCGTGTTGCCTTGCTTCAGTGCTCTCAGCCATGACGCGACGAGCGTAGACGCCCGTGCACGGGGCCCGGCGGAAGGTGCCGGGCGATGAACGTGGAAATGCAGGCAGGTTCGTGCGTTGCGCCCAGCCGGGCTAGGCAGTAGGTTTCTTGTGCCTGCGGGCAGGGACACATGAGAGAGATGACGAAGAAGCTTCTACTAACCATCGCGCTGGGCGGCGCACTCGCCGTCCTGGCAGCCGGCACGGCGACCTCCGTGACCGTCGACCTGGGCAACGGCGCCGAGGTCCAGGTCCCGACCGGCGGCGCGCTGCCCGCAGTGCGCTGACCTCACCGACAACGACGGCGACGGCGCCGTCGACCTGGCCGACCCCGGCTGCAGCGGCCCGCTCGACACCGACGAGTACAACCCGCCGCCGGCCGCCGCCCCCGCACCCGGTGCCGACCCCGGCTCGACCCCGGCGCGACACCGCGGCTCCGGCCCCGGCGCCCCGCGCCGGGCAGCGCCCGGCGCCAAGGCCAGCGACCAGAAGCCCGCAGGCAGCGAAGAAGGCCCCGGCGGCCCCCGGCGGCGGCATCTTCGGCGAGAAGGCCCCGAAGGGCGGCAAGGGCGTCACCGAGGCCGAGCGCGAGAAGATCGAGGAGCCCGCCGACCGCGCCCCCGACGGCTCCCCCACCAACGCCAACGCCGGCCTCACCATCGCCGAGTTCGGCGCCGCCCCGCTCGGCGTCCCCAACTTCGTCATCGACCAGTTCGAGATCCCGCCCTTCCTGCTCCCGATCTACCACGCCTGCGGAACCGAGTACGGGATCCCGTGGCAGGTGCTCGCCTCGATCAACCGGATCGAGACCGCCTTCGGGACCAACCTCAACGTCTCCTCCGCCGGCGCGATGGGCTGGATGCAGTTCATCCCGTCCTCCTGGCAGGCCTACGGAGTCGACGCCAACGAGGACGGCCGCAAGGACCCGTACAACCCGGTCGACGCGATCTGCGCCGCCGGCCCGCTACCTGAAGGCCGCCGGCGCCGAGGAGGACCTGCGCGACGCGATCTTCGCCTACAACCACGCCGACTGGTACGTGGACGAGGTCCTCCTCTACGCGAACCAGTACGCGAAGCTCCCCGACGACCTGATCGGCTCGCTGACCGGCCTGACCGAGGGCGCCCACTTCCCGGTCGCCGCCGACTCGCGCTACGCCGATGACATCTCCGAGCGCGAGGCGCTGCAGCGCAGCAAGGAGAACCGCGACGCACCGCCGGCAACGCCGCCGACGTCATCAGCGACACGCCCGACCCGCCGAGGCATCGACATCTACTCGAGGGTTAGGGCCCCCGTCGTCGCCGTCAACGACGGCGTCATCCAGGAGATCGGCGAGACCAAGGAGCTCGGCAAGTACATCGTCCTGATGGACGCGTACGGCAACCGCTACACCTACGCCGAGCTCGGCGAGATCTCCGAGGTCCACCCGGTCCCGAAGGAGACGGCGCTCACCTCCAAGGACTTCGAGCTCGTCACGCCCGAGGACGAGGACGGCGCCGGCGAGCGACCCGCTCCGGGCGGCGCCGCCAGCGCCGGCGACAACGCGACCGCCGCCGCCGACGCCGCGGCCAGGCGGCGACGGCCCGCAGCGGAGGCCGAGAGCCGACGGACGAGCCGCCGCGAGCCCGAGCCGGTCAACACCGAGGAGCTGCGCGAGCGCCTCTTCGCCAACCCCGAGCGCCCGGCCAACGCCGAGCGCGCCGGGGTCAGCGGCCAGCTCGACGGCCTGCTCGGCGAGCGGGTCCCCGCCTACGAGACCTTCAAGAGCTACTTCTCGAGCGCCTTCGAGTTCGACGCCAAGACCATGGAGCTGCGACGAGCTGAAGGTCGGCTCCAAGGTCACCGGCGGCACGGTGCTCGGCCGCATCGGCGCCTCGGCCGACGGCACCGCCCCCCACGTCCACTTCGAGATCCAGCCCGCCGGCCGCGGCGCCCCCAAGATCGACCCGAAGCCGATCCTCGACGGCTGGAAGCTGCTCGAGACCACGGCCATCTACCGCGCCGCCGGCAAGGACCCGTTCGGCGGCTCCGAGGCCACGATCGGCCAGGTCCTGCTGATGAGCAAGGAGGTCCTCGCCCAGCGCGTCCTCGCCGACCCGCGCATCGAGATCTACTCCTGCGGGCGCACCGACATCGAGTCCGGCCAGATCGACCGCCGCACCCTGGCGATGCTCTCCTACCTCGTCGAGCGCGGCTACCGCCTGACGATCACCTCGCTCAAGTGCGGCCACAGCTTCTACACCACGTCCGGCAACGTCTCGGCGCACTCGTCGGGCAACGCCGTCGACATCGCCGAGGTGAACGGGATCCCGATCCTGGGCAACCAGGGCCGCGGCTCGATCACCGAGGCCGTCGTCCGCGACCTGCTGCTGCTCCAGGGCACGATGCGGCCCGTCCCAGATCATCACGCTGATGGACCTCGGCGGCCCGACCTTCGCGATGGGCGACCACGACGACCACATCCACGTCGGCTACACGCCGCTCTACGGCGACGGGCCAGGGCGTTCCAGCAGTTCGCGCGGATCCTGAAGCCCGAGCAGTGGGAGCGCCTGATCGACCGCCTCGGCGAGATCGAGAACCCGAAGGTCCCGGCGAAGCCCTCCGACGCGGCGCTGCCGGCCGGCAAGGGCGACGTGCCGACGCCGGCCGAGATCGAAGCCGACCGCGGCAGCGGCGCCCACCGCGGCGAGTAGCGCCCCTGCTCCTTCCCGTTCGTCCAGCTCGAGTTCGCGGGCCTGATCGGCTTGCCCGCCGGCCGCTACCTCTCGCGCGACGGCGAGCGCGAGCAGGTCCTGATCGTCGAGGAGTTCGGGGCTCCCCGCGCCCGCCGCGGCCGGCGCAAGGTGAAGCCCTCCGAGGCGGGCGGCCCCGACCAGGTCCCGGTGACGCAGGGTCACCGTCGTCGGCGAGGAGCCGCTCGCCGACGAGCGCGCAGCGGCCAAGTGGATGGAGCGAGACCGCCGGCGACGCCGTCGCCAGAGGCCGGCTCTGATCCGCGACGCCACGCCGCGTCGTCAACCTCGGCCTCGTCGGCGATGCGCGCCGAGGCCCGCGACCCCCTGATCCAGGACGTCGGCGCGACCCGGGCCCTCAAGGTCCGCATCGGCTACGGCGAGGGCGAGGCGCTCGCGGAGGGCCGCTTCTCGGAGGCGCGCGACGTCCCGCCCCCGCGCCGCGGCCGCCTCGACGACATCGACCCGCTGTCGCGCGTCGCCGCGGTCCTCGCCGGCCGCGACGAGGTGCACCCGGCCGAGACGCTGCTCGAGCGCGCGCGGCTGGACCCATCGCAGGGCCGCGACGAGCGAGGCCGAGCTCGGCCTGGACGCCGCGCGCGCGGCCCTCGCAGCGCACCCCGAGGACCGTGCCGAGTCGATCGCGCGGCGGATCGAGAAGGCCGAGCCGACGGCGCGCTCGCGGCAGGCGAGCGCGCCGGCTGACGGCGCCTAGGCGCGGCTCGAGGACGAAGACCGCGATGTCGCGGTCGGTCAGCTGCTCGTAGTCGTCGAAGCCCGCGTAGTCGTCGTTGACCAGGTCCCAGAGGCGCTCGCGCTCCGCGCCCTCGGCGACGCGGGCGCGGACCGGTGCGCCGTCGCCGCGAACCTCCACCTCGGCGCCGGGCTCGGCGTCGCAGGTTGAGCGCCCACGCGGGGTGCGGGCGTTGCCCGCGTTCGACCCGATCACGACCAGGTCCTCCGCCGTCGCGGCCGAAGACCACCGGCGCCGTGCGCTGCTCACCGGACCGGCGCCCGGTCGTCGTCAGGAGCAGGACGGGGATCCGGCCGACGCGGCCCATCACCCGTCCGCGCGTGAGCGCGGTAGACGGGAACGTTCAGGCGGCCGACGCGGCGCAGCCACGGGTCCGGCAGGGAGGACGAGAGGCGGCTGAAGAACCTGTCACTCGGCATCGGCAGAGCTTCCCAGATCGCCCGCCAGCCCTCGGGCTGGGCGGCTTCCAGGCCTCGCCCTTCGAGACACGCTCGAGCCCGACCCAGATCGAGTTGACCGCGGTCGTCACGATCTGCTCGCGCGGCACCTCGGGGTGGTCCGCCCACCAGATCGCGAGCCCGGCGAGCCCCGCCCGGATCACCTCGGCGGCCATCTGCAGCGACTGCGGGTCGTCCGAGCCCGGCGATATCCGCCGGCCCCGGGCTCCCGGCCCAGGATCGCTCCCAGGGCAGCGCCCGCCTGGTCGCGCACCTGGCGGTGGATCTCCTCGACCTCGGGGTCGCCCGTCGTCTCGACGAAGAACATCCGCGGGACGTAGGGGTGCAGCTCGATGTAGCGGGCCCAGGCGTCGAGCGCGCGCGGGATTCGCTCGTCCGGCGGCTCGTCGCCCGAGAGGCTCGTCCGTCCACATCTCCAGCAGCTCGTCGCGGGTTCGCTCGAGCAGGCGGCGGTGCAGGTCGATCTTCGAGTCGAAGTGGTCGTAGACGACCGGCGCCGTGACCCCGGAGCGGCCGCGCGATCTCGTCGATCGAGGCGCCGTGGTAGCCGTGCTCGGCGAATACGTCGGCGGCGGCCCGCTCGATGATCTCGCGGCGGCGGCCGCGGCGCTCACGCGCTTGCGCTTCGGCGCTTGACAACCTAACGCTCCTTAGGTATGTTCCTAGTCATCACTAGGTTATGGAGCGTAGACCGCGACCGCGACGAAGATCGGGAGGACCCATGTCAGACGCCACGAAAGCCTCCTCACACCAGAACGCCCCCTCGCCCCGGTCCAGTGGGCCGCGATCGCCGGATCGGTCGTCGTGCGTCGCCTGGAGCATCCCCGGCCTGATCGCCAACCCCGACTTCGCAATCGGCGACGACGCCACCTCCGAGGTCGTGCTCGGGGTCGACATGAACGGCTGGCACGCCGTCTCGGGCTTCCTGGTCACGATCCCGGGCCTCTTCGCGGCGCTGCGGCGAGACTGGTCGGCGCTCTTCAACCTCGGAGCCGCGGGAGCGCTGATCGCGACCGGGATCTGGGCGCTCGCCGACACCCACGCGGTCGGTGGCCTCTTCTACTTCCCCAACCAGGCCGGCGACGCGCTCCTCCACTTCGCCACCTCGGCGATCTTCCTCGCCGGGGCGGCTCACTACTACCTATCCCGCTCCCCGGCGCGCCCGCTCAGCAGCTGAGCTTGATCGCCGTGGCGTCGTTGCAGCTGTCGCTGCCGCCGTCGCCGCGGAGCTCGTCGCGGCCGCCGCGCCCGTCGAGGACGTCGTTGCCCTCGCGGCCGATGATGAGGTCGACCCCGCCGTTGCCGTCGAGGACATCGTCGTTGCGCGTGCCCTCGAGCACCTCGAGGTTGTCGAGGATGCGGGTGGGGAAGCAGCCGCCGACGCCGCGCTTGACGCCGTTGCCACCCAAAGTCGCGATCACCCCGGCGCCGGCGCTCGCCTGAGCGAACCCCGCCACGTCCGCCCCGCCGGGCCCGCCGTCGTAGGTGTGGCCGGCGCAGGCGTCGTCGGTGGCGAGGTTGTCGTTGCCGCCGCCGCCGACGAGCATGTCGGGCCCGCCCGGGCGGCCGGCGAGCGCGTCGTCGCCCTCCCCACCGACGAGCCGGTCAGACCCGGACTCGCCTGGGAAGAGCACGTCCGCTGCCGGGCCGCCTTGCAGGATGTCGTCTCCGGGGCCGCCGTCGCCCTTGACGCCGGTCGTGACCGGCAGGCCGCTTCCGACGTTGAGGATGTCGTTGCCGGCGTCGCCCCAGAGCAGCACGTAGCCGAGGCCGGCCGCGGGGACCGGGCAGCTGACCACTCCGCCGGACGGGGTGCACCCCGGGCCCGCGTGGGCCGGGGTCCCCGCGACCTGGACGGTCCCGCCCGAGATCGAGACCGTCTGAGATGTCGTTTCCCGACCCGCCGACCACCATCAGGCCTGGATCGGGCGTATCCCCGTTCGCGATGTAGACGATCGGGCCCTCGCGCACCGCGTCGCATGCCGCCGTCACGAACACGGCGCACTTGTCACCGCCGCCGAGTCCCACGATCACCCCCTGGCTGGATCCGACGATCGTGTCGTTGAAGGAAGAGCCGATCACGTTCTCGAACCCGACGATCGGTCCCTCCTGCGAGTCGTCTCCCATGGCGATACCGGCATTGAGGTCGACGGCGACCCCGTCCTGGTGGGGCAGCGGGCCGGGCGGCGTGGCGGTCGCGAAGCTGACCGTGTCGATCCCCTCGTCGCCGAAGAACTTGTCCTGGTTCGTGTCGCCCCGGACCCAATCGTGGCCGGGACCGCCGCCGAGAACGTCGATGCCCTGGCCCCCGATCAGAAGGTCGTTGCCGCCATCGCCGAACATCTGGTCGTCCTGGATCTCGCCGTACATCCGGTCGTCGCCGTCACCGCCGTGGAAGACCTCGCCGCCCCCTCCCCCGATCATCGTGTCGTTGCCCGCGGCGCCCCAGGCCTTGCCGGATCCGGGGCCCTCGTCGATGAAGTCGTTCCCCGCGTCGCCGTAGACCTGGTCGCGCCCGGTCCCCGAGTAGATCGTGTCGTCGCCCGGCCCTCCGCAGATGATGTCCCTGTTGCGCTTGGTCAGGATCAGGTCGTTGCCGCCACCGGCGGCGATGACCTGTACGCCCTTCTTGTCGGCCTTGAGGACGTTGTCGCCCGGTCCGCCGACCACCGTCGCCTTGCGTCCACCGCACTTCGCGGCCTCGGCGACGACGGGCTCGGCGCACAGCAGCGCCACTGCCGCGAGCAGGAATGCGGCGACCAGCTTTCCAGGCGCGATCGGTCGATTGGCTGCGATGCGTCCCGCCATGCGAGGGTTCCTTCCCTCCGTTGTTCGTGGGCGTAGTGCCTTCTCTGAATCGGCACTCGCCCGGCTCGCCTTTACCCGTTATGGGCGGGACAGCAGGCGCGCGGCGGAATCACGCGAACGTCAGGAGCCCTTCTTGGGCTTCTTGCACGTCTTCTTCTTCTTGGCGGCGGCCTTGCCCTTGGCTTTCCGCTTGCGCTTCTTGCACTTCTTCTTGGTCGCCGGTGTCCCCGCGTCGGGAGGGACGCCGGCCGGCGGCGGCGCGGGCTGGAACTCGAACGCGCCGATGTCGCAGCGGCCCGCCACCCCGCCCCGCGGCTGGCCGCGCTGGTCGGTGGCGGGGCAGTTGGCCGTGCCGGGGCCCCCGATAGGGGCCGGGCTGCCGGCGTCGATTGCCGGGCTCCCGGCGAGGAGCGGGATCGTCCTCGTAGGCCCGCCGTGATCCCCGATCGCCCCGAGCAACGGGCTGGCCGTGATGATCTCCCCGGGACCGCCGAACCCGGTGCACCCCGCGTCAACCGACGTTCGCAGGTTGTAGCCGAGCGACTCGTGGGCAAGCGGGCCGCCGCACTGGTCAGGAGTGGCCATCGCGGCCGATCCCCTCTGGTTGCCCGCGTAGACGGTGTTGACGACCGCGAAATCGCCCGACGAGAAGCTGGCGGTCCCTCCGCCGTTCTCGCCCCCGTTGTTGTTGGAGTCAGAGGTGTTGCCGGCGATCGTGCTCGAGGTCAACGAGACGATGCCGTTGAACTGCGCGATGCCCCCGCCGACGCCGGTCGCCGAGTTGTTCGCGATCGTCGTGTTGGCGACGAGCAGGGTGTGCGTGGGCCCGCTGCCCGTGGAGACCGCGCCGGAGTTGCCCTGTGAGACGTTCAGGGTCAGGGTGCTGTCCCGGACGGCCATGGCCCCGAGGTTCGCGATGCCGGCTCCGTCAGAGGTCGCCACGTTGTCGTTGATGAGGCTGCCCAGGATCCGGACGAAGTTGCCGTCGTTCATGACCCCGCCGCCCAGGGACGCGGAGTTGCCGTTGAGGGCGACGCCCCGCAGAATCGTCGTCCCCGGGCCGAGCGCCCTGACCCCTCCCCCTGACGAGGCCTGCCCGTCGGCGATCGTCAGGCCTCCGATCTCGATCGTGTACATAGAGCTATTGGGGCTGACGCCGAACACCCTGAACGGGTTGGCGCCGGTCCGCCGCACCGTCAGGTTCGCGCGCCCCGGCCCCGTGATCGTGGTCGGGAAGGCGATCGACGGCAGCTCCGAGACGAGATCGATGGTTCCCGTGACGCTGATCGGGATCTGGTCGACGTCGCTGTTTCCGTTCGTGTTCGCCGCCGTGATCGCCGCCCGCAGTGTGAGCGGGCCTGAGTCGGCGTTCGAGGTGACTTCGAAGGTTTCGGCGCCCGCCGGCGGCGCGAGCAGGAGCGAAGCAACGACGGCGCTGCCGATGATCGCCCTTCGTGCCTTGCGCTCCACGCTGCCCCCTTCTCGCTCACGTGGAACCTAACTATTCGGTAGGGGCGAGTCAAATGTCCTCAGAGGGCGGCGAGCACCGCGTCGAGCTCGGCGACGACGTCGCCGTCCAGCCGCATCTCGGCGTCGCCGTCGTAGGGCGTGGGGCCCTGGGTGACGATCGCGACCCGCCCGCCGCGGGCCATCGTCACCGACGGCAGCCCGGCCACCGGATAGACCTCGAGCGAGGAGCCGACGCAGAGCAGCAGGTCGGCGCGCGCGGCGAGCGCCTCGGCCTCGGCCATCGCCTCGGCCGGCAGCATCTCGCCGAACAGGACCACGTCGGGCTTGACCAGGCTCGTGCAGGCGGTGCACGTCGCCACGCCGTCATCGTCGAAGATCCCCTCGAGGTCGGCGAGCGCGTAGGTCGCGTCGCACGCCTGGCAGCTCGCGGTCCGGATCGAGCCGTGGACCTCGACGACCCGCTCGGAGCCCGGCGCGGGTGTGGAGCGTGTCGATGTTCTGGGTGATCACGCCCTCGAGCTGGCCGCGGCGCTCGAGCTCGGCGAGCGCCTCGTGGGCGCGGGTTGGGCTCGACGCCCGCCGAGCGCCTGCGAGCCGCGGCCGGTAGAACGCCCAGAACCGCGCGGGATCGCGAGCGGAACGCGTCGATGTGGGCGACCTCCATCGGGTCCACGTTCTCCCAGAGCCCCGTCCCCGGGCGTCCGGAAGTCGGGGATCCCCGAGGGCACCGAGATCCCGGCGCCGGTCAGGGCGACCGTGCACTCCGACTCGCGGATCAGCTCCGCGAGTCGCTCGGCCTTGGCCGGTGGCTACTTGCCCTTCCACTGCGGCTGTGCGCTTGCCGAGGAAGGCGCGAGATGCCCTCCTTGCCGTCCTCGGACTGGAAGACCTTCGCGAAGCCTTCCTTCTCGGCCGCGATCCCGTCGTCGAGGTCGCCCTTGTTCGAGCGCTGCTTGATCTCCTCGACCGCGAGCGGCGCCTGGGCGCCCAGCTTCTTGCGCCCACGAGATCGCCACGTCGAGCAGCTGCTCGTCGGGGACGAGGTCGTCGGCGAGGCCGTACTCGCGGGCCTCGGGCGCCAGGACGGCGTCGCCGGTCAGGTTCATCTCCAGGGCCTTCGACTGGCCGACCAGGCGCGGGAGGCGCTGGGTGCCGCCGAAGCCGGGGATGATCCCCAGGTTGATCTCGGGCTGGCCGAACACGGCCGACTCGGCCGCGACGCGGAAGTCGCACGCCATCGAGAGCTCGCAGCCGCCGCCGTAGGCGATCGCGTTGACGGCGGCGATCGTCGAGACGCTCGACTCGCCGAGCTCCTTCAGCAGCGCGTGGCCGTCGTCGATCAGCTTGGCGCCCTTCTCGGGGCTGTCCATCTTGGTGAACGCCTTGATGTCGGCGCCCGCCGAGAAGACGACCGGCAGCGAGGAGTAGACGACCATCGCCTTCAGCTCGTCGTCGGCCTTGACCTGCTCCCAGACCTTGCCGAGGTCCTCGATCACCTGGGGCGAGATCGCGTTCATCGGCGGGTTGGCGAGCCAGGCGATCGCGACGCTCGCCGCGCTTCTCGAGCTTGACCGTGCCCTCGGCCTCGGCCTGCGGGTAGGCGTAGAAGCCGTGGCCCGACTTCAGGCCGAGGCGGCCCTGGGCGACCATCCGCTTCAGGATCGCGCGGCGGCGCGAAGCGCTCGCCGTGGCTCTCCTCGTACTTCTCGAGCTTCTCGAGCATCGTGTCGAGGCCCTCGAGGTCGGCCTTCCAGAACGGCGGGAACAGGCCGCGGCGCGGGTCGAGCCCGGCGCCGGCCATCATCCCGAGGTCGATCTCGCGGACGGTGCAGACGCCCTCCTCGAGCACCTTGCACGCCTCGACCAGCGACTTGAGGACGAACAGGTCGGCCAGCTCCTGGCCGGTCGGCCTCGTCCACGTCGCCGTCGCCAGCGACGTTCGGCTCGCCGTCCTTGTAGAAGCCCTCGCCGCCCGACTTGGCGCCGAGCTTGCCGTCGGCGACCAGCTTCTGCATCCCCTTGTGGACGTAGAAGGAGTCGCCGTAGGACTCGTTCAGGTACTCGGCGACGTGGAGCACGGTGTCGAGGCCGAGCATGTCGATGAGGACGAACGGGCCCATCGGCGAGACGTTCGATCCCGCGACCGCCTCGTCGATCTTCTTGATCGAGAGCCCTTCGCCTCCTGCTTGCGCCAGACCTCGCCGGCGGCGGAGTTGAGGATGCGGTTGACGACGAAGCCCGGGACCTCGCCGCAGGTGATCCCCTGCTTCTTGATCGCCTGGGCGAAGTTGAACGCGGTCGTGACCGTCTCGCGCGAGGTGTCCTCGCCCGCGATGATCTCGACCAGCGGCATGATCGACGCCGGGAAGAAGAAGTGGAAGCCCACGACCTTGTCGGGCCGCAGCGTCTCGCGGCCCATCTCGGTGATCGAGAGCGACGAGGTGTTGGAGGCGAGGATCGCGTGGCCGGGCGTGGCCTCGTCGATCTCCTTGTAGACGGCCTTCTTGATCTCCATCTTCTCGGGCACGGCCTCGATCACGATGTCGACGTCGCCGAACTCCGCGTAGTCGGTGGCGCCGGTGATCAGGCCCATCACCTCGTCGAGGCGCGCGTCGGCGGCGTCCTGGGTCAGCTTCTCCTTCGAGACGAGCTTGTCGAGCTGGCCCTTCGTCACCTCGCGGGCCTTGTCGATAGCTGCGTCGACGAACTCCTGCTTGATGTCCTTGACGACGACGGGGATGTCGGCCGCGGCGATCACCTGCGCGATCTCGCCGCCCATGGTGCCGCCGCCGAGTACGGCGGCCTTCGATACGAACATGAAGAGGAACCTCCGGAAAGTCGTTGGGGGAGCGAGAATCTACCGTGATGGCCGTGCCGCCGAATGTCCGCAGGGGAACCGAAGACGACGCCGAGGTCCTTGCCCGCCTGCTCAAGCGGTTCAACGCCGAGTACGAGGAAGAGCCGATCGACCTCGAGCTGACGGACGAGCGCGTCCGCGACCTGATCGACACCGGGGAGGGCGTCTTCTTCCTCGCCGGAGACGGCGACGAGGAGCCCGAGGGCTTCGCCTACCTCCAGTTCAACCCGTCCCTCTACAGCCGCACGCGCGACGCCTACCTGGGCGAGCTCTACGTCGTCCCGGACAGGCGCGGCGACGGACTGGGCCGGGCGATGCTGGACGCGGTGCTCGAAGAGGCCCGCGCACGGGACGCGATCCACATCAGCCTCGGCACGAGCGTCGACGACACCGAGGCCGCGCGGCCTCTACGAAAGCGCTCGGCTTCACGAACCTAGAGGGCGGAGCCGAACGGCCCCTCGATGCTCTACTACGAGCTCGACCTCCAGGCGCGGCCCTAGTCGCCGTAGACCTCGCGCTTGATCAGCGTCATCGAGCTGATCACCGAGTCCAGGAAGGGCTCGACCTCGGCGAGCAGGCGCTTGTACTCGCGCTTGCCGGCCGGGGTGATCGCGTAGTAGCGGCGGGTGCGGCGGTCGGGCAGCTCCCACTGGCCCTCGATCAGGCCGTCGGACTCCATCGAGCGCAGCAGCGGGTACATC
Source organism: uncultured Solirubrobacterales bacterium (assembly GCA_963839875.1). Lineage (GTDB taxonomy): Bacteria > Actinomycetota > Thermoleophilia > Solirubrobacterales > 70-9 > CAVUAT01. Next base: position 369,426 of record CAWIWP010000002.1, on the reverse strand, counting down.
GTGTTCGGGTTGACCGAGATCATCCCCTGGGTCATCTCCTCGATCGACTCGATCAGGCGGTTGCCGTAGGTCGGCTCGGTGGCGACCAGGTGCAGGACGAGCATCGGGAAGATGTCGCGGCGGCGCACGTCGCCGCCGAGGGCGTCGGAGGGCCGTCCGCCCGCGCTTCGGCGCCTTGCGGCTTGCCGCCGCCTTCCTGCCCCGCCTCGGTCGCCTCGGCGACCGCATCCGAGACGGATGCGCTCCGCTGCCACCTTTGCGCCTGCTCGGCCACTCGTGCGCGAGTGTACGCCCACCTACCCTAAGCTCGCGAGGCGCAGCGCAGTCGCGGCGCAGGTACGAAAGAATCGACACGTGGCGGACGCCGGCCTTCGACTCAACGTGATCCCGCCGAACGGGCCCCGTTCCAGGTCGCCACTCGGCCGCCGAGATGCTGATCGGCAGAGACGACGGGTGCGACCTGTGCCTCCCCCACGAGACCGTCTCGTCCAACCACGCTCTCGTCACCGTCCAGGGCAACGTCGATCGCGATCAAGGACCTCGACTCGACCAACGGGACGATGGTCGCCGGCAGCCAGCTGCGGGGCGAGCACTGGCTGCGGGACGAAGATGCTCATCGAGATCGGCGTCTTCCACCTCGAGCTGATCCCCGACCACGGCGACCCGGCCACGTCGACGGAGCCGCTGCCCGAGTCACGTGATCCGCTTCGACGAGCGCGACCGCGGCGTCGCCGACGCGATCCTCGCCGAGTGGACCGACCCCGCGTCCAGGCGCCCGCCGCGCGCGGCGCCGAGGAGGTGGCGCGGACCTGCACTGCTCGCGCCAGGAGGCGAACCGCCGGTCGCCCGGCTGGAGCAGAAGCTGGGTCTCCCGAAGGGCGAGCGCGGCGCGCCGCGCTACCACCGGCTCGCCGAGGAGCTGCTGCGCCGCGGGCTTCGCCCGCAAGCGCGCCTAGCACCGCGCCGCCTTGAGCGCTCACCGCTCATTTCTGAGCGCTGAGCGCACACGATTGGAGCGCTTAGCCGCAATAGGTGCTGCGGGCACACACATGTGTCATGGTGGGAGTGGAGACCCATGTCTGGCTGACGCAGCCGCGCGACCGACGCGCTCCCGTCGCTGCGGAGCGCCGGCGCCGCCGAGCAGCACGCGAACGTGCTCATCGACAACGCTCGCCGCGCGCCACCCCGAGCTGGCGGCCATCTCGAGCGAGCCGCCGAGCTCGCGACCCAGGTCGCCCTCGGCTGGGCCTCGACAGCGACGAGCTCTGGCGGGTCGGCTACGCGGCGCGCCTGCACGACATCGGCAAGCTCGCGATCCCGGCGCGCGTATCATCGACAAGCCGGGCGCCTGAACGACTCCGAGTGGCAGGTCGATCGAGCGCCACACCGATCGTCGGCGCCCAGATCCTCGAGGAGATCCCCGTCGCTTGCGCCGGTCGCGCCGCTCGTCCGGGCCAGCCACGAGCGCTGGGACGGCGGCGGCTATCCCGACGGCATCGCCGGCGAGGACATCCCGATCGAGTCCCGAATCGTCTTCGCATGCGACGCCTTCGACGCGATGACCTCGGAACGGCCCTACCAGGACGCTCTGCCCCGGCGCGAGGCGCTCGGCGAGCTCGCGCCGCTGCGCGGGCACCCAGTTCGACCCGATGGTGGTCGACGCGCTCTCGCAGGTCACCTGTCGACCGGCGAGTGCCGGCCAGGCCTAGCCCTCAGGCGGTCGCCGCGGCGGCCTCTGGCAGGGGCTCGAGCCCCATCGCCTCGGCGACCAGCTCGTAGGAGCGCAGCCGGTGCTCCTGGGCGTGGACCATCGTCGTCAGCATCAGCTCCTGCGCGCCGGTGCGCTCGGCGAGGTCGAGCAGGCCCGTCGCGAACCTTCTCGGGCCCGCCGATCACCGCGGAGCCCGACACGACTTCACCGACGACTCCTCCTGCGGCGGAGAACTTGTGCTCGGCGGCCTCCTCGGGCGTCGGGAAGCGGCCCGGGCGGCCCTGGCGCAGGCGGGCGAACGAGAGGCGCGCGGGGCCGGCCAGGTAGCGCGCCTCGCTCGTCGTCGGGGGCGCAGATCGCGCGCGCAGGCGACCATCCCGTAGGGCTCGTCGAGCCACTTCGACGGCTTGAACGACTCGCGGTAGATCTCCATCGCCGGGACCGTGTTGCGCGGGCTGAAGTGGTGGGCGAACGAGAAGGGCAGGCCCAGCGTGCCGGCCGCCTGAGCGCTGTAGTCGCTGGAGCCGAGCAGCCAGACCTCGGGCCGCATCCCCTGGCCGGGCGTCGCGGTGATGTGGCGGTACGGGTGGCCCTCGGGATAGAAGGACTCGTCGAAGAACCCGAGCAGCTCGCCGAGCGACTGGGGGAAGTCCTCGACCGAGAGCGGGTCGGGGCTCCGCCGCAGCGCGGAGGCGGTGATCTGGTCGGTGCCGGGTGCGCGCCCGATGCCCGAGGTCGATCCTGCCCGGGTGGAGCCCGACGAGCGTCCCGAACTGCTCGGCGACGACGAGCGGCGCGTGGTTCGGCAGCATCACGCCGCCCGAGCCGACCCGGATCGTCGGAGGTCGAGGCGGCCAGCTCGGCGGCCAGCACCGCCGGCGCCGCGCTGGCGATCCCGGGCATGTTGTGGTGCTCGGCGACCCAGTGGCGGTGATAGCCGAGGCGCTCGACGTGCCGCACGAGCTCGACCGAGTTCCGCAGCGCCTCGCCGGGCTCGGAGCCCTCGGGGACGATGGCGAGGTCGAGGACCGAGAGGGGGAGCTTCGTTGGCCGGGCTCACGCATCGAGTCTAGGCGGGCTCGCCGGCCTCGCCCCATGCCGTAGCCACGACCGAGCGCGGGCCGCCGCGGGCCGCGGTGCTCACAGAGGTAGATCCCCTGCCAGGTCCCGAGCGCGGGCCGGCCGTCGCTGCACCGGGAGCGAGAGGGACGGCCCCAGCAGGGCTGCCTTGACGTGGGCGGGCATGTCGTCCTCGCCCTCCAGCGTGTGCGTCCAGTACTCGGCCCCCTCGGGGACCGCTCGGTCGAACCAGGAGCGGAAGTCGCGCCGGACCTCGGGCGACGCGTTCTCGTTCAGCGCCAGCGACGCCGACGTGTGCTGGATCAGGAGGTGGAGCATCCCGGTGGAGATCGTCGCCAGCTCGGGCAGAGCGGCGAGCACCTCCTCGGTGACCAGATGGAAGCCGCGCGGCTGCGCTTCGAGCTGGATCGTGTCGCTGGACCCACGTCACTGAAACCACATGGAACCGACGTTACCCGGGGGAGAACCCGCGGCGCCCCGTGGTTGACTGAGGCGTGAGCGAGCCCGAGACCCTGACCGTGACCGTCCGCCACGTCCTGTGGTCGGCCGACGACGGCTCGTTCTCGATCCTCGACACGCTCGACGAGGACTCCGGCGACGACGTCGCGGTGATCGGGCCCGGTCGGCCACCTGCAGCCCGGCGACCGCGCCAAGGTCAACGGGACCTGGGAGGAGCACGCCCGCTACGGCCACCAGCTGCGCGCGGCCGACGCCCTGCCCCTCGACCCCACCGACCGCGAGGGCCAGATCGCCTACCTGACCATCGCTGCGCCACATCGGCGAGGTGCGCGCCGACGCGCTCTGCCGGATCCACGGCGAGTCGGTCCTGGAGGCGATCGCCGCCGATCCCGAGGGCGTCGTTCGGCGAGCTGCCCGGGCTGGGCGAGCGGCAGGCCGCGGCGGCCGCCGACAGCTGGCACGAGAGCCGCGCGGTCCGCGACCTGCACGTCCAGCTCGCGCCCCACGGCCTGGCCCACATCGCCTCGCTCCTGCACGCGCGGCACGGCGCCGACGCGATGCGCGTCCTGCACGAGGACCCCTACGGCCTGGTCGAGATCGACGGCGTCGGCTTCCAGACCGCCGACAAGATCGCGCTGGCGGCCGACGTGCCGCCCGACTCCGAGCGCCGCGCCCAGGCCGCGGCGGCCTACGCGCTCGCCGAGGCCGAGCGCAACGGCCACACCCACCTGCCCCTGGCCGAGCTGGTCCGCGCCGCCCACGAGCTGCTCGGCACCACGCCCGACCCCGACGTGCTCGCCTCGGCGCCGGGCCTGCTCGCCGACGAGGGCCGCGTCTACCGCGCAGGCGACCCACGCCCGCGAGCTCTGGTGCGCCGAGACGCTCGCGGCGCGGGCCGGCGGGCGACCCGCACGTCAGCCACGACCCCGGCGACGAGCCCGCCGACGGCCTCACCCACGAGCAGTGGGAGGCGGTGCGCGGCGCGTTCGCCTCGCGCGTCTCGGTCGTCACCGGCGGCCCCGGGGTCGGGCAAGACCGTCTGCACCAAGGCGATCGTCGAGCAGGCGCGCGGCCGCGAACGCGCGGATCGCGCTCTGCGCGCCGACCGGCCGCGCGGCGCGGCGCCTGGAGGAGGCGACCGGCCACGCCGCCGAGACGATCCACCGGATGCTCGACTGGATGCCGGGCTCGGAGCCCGGCCACCACGCCGGGCCACCCCCACGCGGCCGACATCGTGCTGGTCGACGAGGCCTCGATGCTGAACCTCCAGATCTGCGAGGTGCTGCTCGGCGGGCCTCGCCGAGTCGACCCACGTCGTCCTGGTCGGCGACGCCGACCAGCTCCCGCCGGTCGGCGCCGGCAAGCCCTTCGGCGACCTGATCGAGGCCGGACATCGCGCCGATCACCCGGCTCACCCACGTCTTCCGCCAGGCGGCGCGCTCGATGATCATCACCGCCGCCCACGCCGTGAACGAGGGCCGCGACCCCGACCTCGAGCCCGGCCCCGACCAGGACCACGACTTCCACTTCATGGACCGGCCGAACCCGGCGCACGCGGTGGAGGCGGTCACCTCGCTGGTCGCCGAGCGCGTCCCCGACGGCCTCGGGCTCGACCCGGTCCGCGACGTCCAGGTGCTGGCGCCGATGTACAAGACGCCGGTCGGGATCGACGCGCTGAACGCGGCGCTCCAGGAGCGCCTGAACCCCAAGGGCGCGCCCGGCGGTCAAGGACCGCTTCCGGATCGGCGACCGCCTGATCCAGACCCGCAACTCCCACGAGCTGGGGCTGATGAACGGCTCGATCTGCTTCCTGGTCGAGGACGATCCCGACGAGGAGGCGATCGTGCGTCGAGACCGACGACGGCGCCACGGTGATCGTCCCCTACGACGAGACCCGCTCCCTGCGCCTCGGCTACGCGATCTCGGTCCACAAGGCCCAGGGCTCCGAGGTCCCCGTCGTGGTCTGCGTCTGCCACCGCTCCCACTCGCGGATGCTGACCCGCCCCCTGATCTACACGGCGATCACGCGCGCCAAGAGCACGTGCGTGCTGGTCGGCGAGCGCGCCGCCCTCGCCCAGGCCGTGCGCCGCGACGACGCCGGCCGGCGCCACTCGGCGCTGGCCGAGCGGCTGCCGAAACGCAGAGCGCCCCGGCTGACCGGGGCGCTCGGCGAATCGGAGTGGTGCTGACCGCCTAAGCGGTAGCGGGCTCCTTGTCGGCGGAGACTCCGCCGGCGTCGGTGGACGCGTCGTCGCTCGTCGGCCTTGGCCGCGGGCAGCGCCTCGTCGACGTCGCGGCCCATCAGGAGCTCCTTGGCGATCACCAGGCGCTGGATCTGCGAGGTGCCCTCGTAGAGCTGCATGATCTTGGCGTCGCGCATCAGCTTCTCGACCGGGTACTCCTTGATGAAGCCGTACCCGCCGTAGACCTGCACGGCGTCGACGGTGTTCTCCATCGCGGAGTCGGCCGCGAAGCGCTTCGCGTGCGAGCAGGCGAGCGTGTTGCGCTTGCCCTGGTCGAGCAGGAACGCCGACTGCCAGACGAGCAGGCGGGAGGCCTCGGTCTTGGTCGCCATGTCGGCGATCATGAACGCGACCGCCTGGTGCATCGCGATCGGGACGCCGAACTGGACGCGCTCCTTCGAGTACTCGGCTGCGTACTCGAGCGCCGCGCGGCCGATGCCGACGGCCATCGCCGACACGCCGGGGCGGGTGCGGTCGAGGGTCATCATCGCGAGCTTGAATCCCTTGTTCTCCTCGCCGAGCAGGTTCGCGGCGGGGATCTCGGTCTCGTTGAAGGTGATGGTCGCGGTGTTGGACGCCCGCTGGCCCATCTTGTCTTCCTTCTTGTCGACCGTGACCGTGTCGTCCTTGGGGACGACGAAGGCGGAGATGCCGCGGTGGCCGGCCTCCTTGTCGGTCTTGGCGTAGACCGTGAACCAGTCGGCGTAGGAGCCGTTGGTGATGAAGCACTTGGAGCCGTTGATGACGTACTTGTCGCCCTTCTTGGTGGCCGTCGTCTTCATCCCCGAGACGTCGGAGCCGGCGTCCGGCTCGGTCAGGCAGAACGAGGCCAGCTTGGGCTCCTCGGTGAGCATCCCGAGGTACTCCTTCTTGATCTCGTCGGAGCCGCCGAGGCCGACGGGCGCGGAGGCGAGGCCGTTGGCCATCAGCGAGGTGCCGATGCCCGAGCAGCCCCAGCCCATCTCCTCCTCGATCAGGCAGCCGGAGAAGTAGTCGAGGCCCGGGCCGCCGTACTCCTCGGCGACGTGGGTGTTCATCAGCCCGATCTCCCAGGCCTTGTCGACGATGTCCTGCGGCCAGGTCGCCGTCCTTGTCGTACTCCCAGGCGACCTTGCGCATGTCCTTCTCGGCGAAGCTGTGCGCGAGCTCGCGCAGGTCCTGCTGCTCATCGGTGAGGGTCAGATCAGGCACGTCTGTTAGCTCCTTGAAGTTCGATTGACTGGTCAGTCAGCCAGCCGCCCAAGGGTACCGAACCGTACGCTTCAGACGAGTGGAATGCGGGCATCGTCCTCATCGTCATCGTGCTCGTCGCGCTGCCCGATCGCCGCGATCGCGTTCGCGACCGGCTCAGGCCGCGCTCTACAGGCGAGATCGGCAAGGGCGCCTTCGGGATCGACAAGGAGGAGGTCGCGCAGAAGAGCTCGTCCGGGCCGATGACGCTCGGCCGACCGCGAGGAGCGCGAGGAGGAGATCCGCCAGATGGTCGAGGCGCGCTCGTACCGGCGCGAGGCGCGCGGCGAGATCGCCGCTCGACGTCGACGAGGAGGTCGAGAAGCTGCTCAAGGCCGACCCCGGCCCGTCGGTCGGCGCCGACCGCGAGCTCCGCGAGGAGGTCCGCCAGCTCGTCGTCGCCCGCAACGAGCGCCGCGTGCGCCAGGGCAAGGAGCGAGCTCGACGTCGACGCCGAGATCGACCGCCAGCTCGCCGAGCTCCAGAACCTCGGGCAGTAGCGCGCAGCGCTACCCGGTCGTAGGTATAGATTCGGCCCGTGGCCGAGCAGAGACATGGAGCAGCTCGAGAGCGACGCCGCCGACACGGTCGTCGAGCTCGACGAGCTGATGAACCGGCAGGGCACCTACTTCAACCCGCAGCTCGGGCTGCTCGTCATCGTCGACGACTCCGCCGCGATCGACGACGAGGTCTTCAACATGGAGGCCTACGAGGGCGCCGAGTGGGTCCGCATCTCCGACGACGTGCCGGTCGACGAGGACCAGCGCGACGTGCATGCTCCAGGAGTTCCAGACCCACTACCACCCCGGCAGCGGCGAGTCGTCTCCGAGACCGCGCTCGAGCAGGGCGACGGCGAGCACGACGAGGACGAAGAGGGCCAGGAGCCCGGCCGCGAGGACTAGTGGCGCCCGCATGAGCCCGGCTGCGCTGCGGCTGGAGCTGGTCGAGGGGGACTACGCGGTCTGCAGGCTCGACCCGGGCGCCGAGCCGCCGCCGCCGCCCGACGGCGCCGGTTTCCACAGGTCACCCGCACCGCCGAGGAGCTCTCGGTCGTCTGCCCGGTCGCGGATGTGCCCGCCGGGCGCCCAGGTCGAGGCGCCGTTCGCGGCCCTCCGCGTCGTCGGGAACGCTGCCCTTCTCGCTGACCGGCGTGCTCTCGGGGCTGACGACGCCGCTCGCCGCCGCCGGAGTCAGCGTCTTCGCGGTCTCGACCTTCGACACCGACTACCTGCTCGTCCCGCGCGACATGCTCGGCCCGGCGGCCGAGGCGCTTCGAGAGGCCGGCCACCGGGTCGACCTATAGGTTCGAGCCCTTCCAGCGCTTGTACTCGGCCGGCATGCAGCCGGCGCATGGCCGGTAGCCGGACGCCACCGCAGCTTTCTCGTCGCGGAAGAAGACGCGATGAGTCGGGTAAGGCCCGCCTCGCGCAATGGCCCGAGCGGCGCCGGCGCAGTCCAGCCGCCCGTAGATCTTGCTTCGCCGGTGGCCGCCGAGCGTTCCGGGAACGTCGCTCTCGTAGGGACCGCCGGGACCCAGGAGCTTCCACGTGCGGTTCATGTGGGTTCAACGGCCTCACGCGCGGAAGCGTGAGATCGGAGGGAGCTAGGAGCCGTCGAGCTCGCGGTATGCCTCCTCGGCGTCGGCCGGGTCCATTCGGCCGAGCCGGACCTCCAGCTCGACGGTCTTGTCGAACTCCTTGCGCTTCATGTTGCCGCCCTTCACGGCCTGGACCCAGACGGGGAGCGCCTGGCGGTTGCCCTCGATCAGCCTCCGGCCGACGTCGGTCGTCGCCACCTCCTCGCGGTAGCGCTCGACGTTGTGGTCGCTCGAGGCCTTCGCCACGGCCTTCTTGCGGTTCGGGTCGACAAGGAACGCCGGCCAGTCGATCTCGACGTTCTGCGGGTTCGACGCTGTCGATCCTGACCGGGAGCTCGAGGCCCGGGGCGAGGTCCTTGAGGCTCGCCCGGCCGGCCGACTCCGCCTTCGCGGGGATCTTCGTCTCGATGTCGACCTCGTAGGGCTCGCCGCCGGGCGGCGTGACCTCGAGCACGAACCCGTAGCGGCGCTTGCCGATCCCGAGCTCGTCGAGGTGCGAGAGGATCCCGGACTCGCCGGGCTCCGCACCGCCGCTCAAGGCCTTGACCTTGTCGAACGGCCTCGACTCGCGGATCACGGCCTTCGCCTCGATCGCCGCTCCTTCAGCAGGTCGCTCCTCTTTCCGCCGAACAGGCCCACGGCGAGACCCTATGCCCTTGCGTCAGAGCGCGACGACGACGATGAACGCGGCGTAGAGCCCGAGCCAGGCGATGATCGCCGGCAGCTCGAAGCGGTCGCGCAGGCGCAGGGCCCAGAAGGCGATCAGGCCGCCGGCGAGGCCGAGGCCGACCGAGATCGCCGCGTTCCCGCTCAGCTCCCAGTCGGTGAACATCAGGCCGATCCCGACCGGGATCGTCGACTGGAAGACCATCGCGCCGGTGATGTTGCCGAGGGCCAGGGAGTCCTTGCCCTCGCGGACCCAGAAGAAGCTGTTGACCTTCTCGGGCAGCTCGGTCGCGAGCGGGGCGAGGATCAGCGAGAGGACGATCGCCTCGACGCCGAGCTCCTCGGCGAAGTGGAGCAGCTCCTCGACGAAGAGGTGCGCGCCGCCGACCATCGCGGCGAGGCCGACCAGCACCTGGACGACGCGCGATGCTGAGCGGGGGGTCGCGTGGCCGCCTTCGGGCCGCGGGCCATGATCAGCGAGTTCAGCGCTCTCCTCGGACTGGACCTCGCCGCTGCCGCGGAGCGTGAACGCGACGTAGACGACGTAGGCGAGGAAGAAGACGATGCCGGCCGGGAGGCGCACCTCCTCGGGCGCGCCGAAGCCGAGCGCCAGCGCGAGGCCGAAGAAGACCATGAAGAAGGCGAGGTCGCGGTCGAGCGTCGGGACGTGCGCCCTCGAGCTTGATGTCCTGCTTGCGGCGCGAGCGGTAGATGTAGGCGGTCCCGCCGACCAGGCCCATCGCCAGGGTCGCGAGCAGGAACGGCGCGCCGACGATCGCGCCGATCGCGACGTCCTCGCTCTTGGTCGCGCCGACCAGCGCGACGATCGCGATCAGCGTCTCGGGCAGGGCGGTGCCGACGGCGGCGAGCAGGCTGCCGACCGCGCCCTCCCCCAGCCCCAGCTTGTGGCCGACCCACTCGATCGCGTTGGTGAAGAGCAGCGCGCCGGCGAGGATCACGGCGAAGCTGATGACAGCAGGAGGACTACACTCCATCCCGACGGCGCGCTCACGCCACGAAGAACGTCAGCGCGAGGATCACGTAGAGCGCCAGCAGCTGCACGCCCTCGAACCAGTTCGACTCGCCCTCGTTGGTGACCTGGTAGGCGACCAGCACGGCGAGGATCACGCGCCGCGATCTCGAAGCCGTTGAAGACCAGCGGCATCGGGCCCGGGCCGATGAAGAACGACAGGATCACCAGCACGGGCGCCACGAACAGGGCGATCTGCGCGCTCGAGCCGATCGCGATGTTGACCGAGAGGTCCATCTTGTCCTTGACCGCGACGAGGACGGCGACCCAGTGCTCGGCCGCGTTGCCGACGATCGCGACGACGATCACGCCGATGAAGAACTCGCTCAGGCCGATCGACTCCGAGGCCTCGGTGATCGAGCCGACCAGGATCTCCGACATCACGCCGACCGCGATGCCGGCGACCGCGAGCGCGATGACCGAGGTGCGGATCGACCAGCCCCAGGTGTCGTCGTGCGTCCTCGTCGTCGCTGTGGGGTTGAAGAGCTCGCGGTGGGTGCGCAGGCTGAAGAGCAGGCCGAGCGCGTAGGTGACCGAGCAGGACGACCGGCGACCGCCAGCGAGAGGTTCTCGACCGTGGAGTCGTAGTCGACGCGCTCCTGGTCGACGCCCGGCAGGCCCTGGCCCTCGACGAGCTCGAAGATCGCGGGCATCACCAGCGCGGCGACGGCGAGGAAGCAGCATCAGCGACTGGACGTTCGCCGCGGTGCGGTTGAACTTCTGGACCTTGCGGCCGCCGGTCAGGCCGCCGGCGAGCATCGCGGCGCCCATCACGAGCAGGATGTTCCCCAGGATCGAGCCGATGATCGAGGCCTTGACGACCTCGTGCAGCCCGGCGTTGAGGGCGAAGAGGGCGATGATCAGCTCCGGCGCGTTGCCGAAGGTGACGTTCAGGAACCCGCCGATGCCCGGGCCCGGACTTGGCGGCGACCTCCTCGGTCGCGCGGCCCATCAGCGCGGCGGTGGGGATCACGCCCGAGCGCGGCGGCGAAGAAGATCAGCCCGGCCGCGGCGTGGGTCAGCTCGAGCGCGATCGCCGCCGGGATGAACGGGACGAGCAGGTACGGCCAGCCGTGGGGGCTGAGGAAGAACTTCGGGCTGAAGGACGGGCCGTCGCCCGCCGCCTGAGCCTGCGCTTGCCGCTTCCACGCCGTGAGCCTAACTAGGCGCGCGGGCGCTATTGGAGGAGCGCCTCGCACTCGCTCGAGCGCGTCCGCGCCCTGCGCCTGGCTGCAGGCACTCGAGGTAGGCCTGCGGTCGCGCTCGGCTCGAGGGCCTCGGCGAGCCGCCGGCCTGCGGGCCGTGCGGCCGCCGCCGGCCGCCGGCCGCCGCCGAGCGCGCCGCCGAGCTGCGCCGAGCGCGCTCGGGTCGACCCCGAGCTGCTCGAGCAGGCCCTGGAGCGGCTGGGCGTCGGCCGGGGCGGCGATCTCCTGCGGCTCGTTGAGCTCGCTGAGGCGTGACCGAGAAGTCGAGCGTGACGTCGTCGGGCGTGCCCTCGCCGGCGAGCCCGCGGGCGGGTTCAGGTCGAGGCTCGCCTCGAACTTGCGCAGGACGTTGTCGTCCGCGCCGGTGTAGATGTCGAACTCGGCGCTCTCGATGACGTCGCCGAGCTGGTCGAGCTGGCTCGAGCTGCTCGGGGGTGACCTGCTGCGGCGGCCTGCGGGGCGTTCTCGGCGATCGTCTGGAGGTCCTCGACGAGCTTCGGGACGTCGGCCTCGCCGCTGATGTGGACCGTCTCGGTGCCCTCGACGTCCTCGTCGCCCTCGTTGGAGAGGTCGGTGAGCCAGTTGGTCGGGTCGACGCCGATCGACGAGAGGAAGTTGCCGCTCGCCTCGCCGTTCTCGCCTCGGTCTGCTGCCTGAAGCTGGGTGTAGCTGCTGCGCGAACTGCTGGAAGCCGTCGGCGGGGACCTCGTAGTCCGTGTCCTGGAAGTTGACGAACGCCGCGTCGCCGGTCGAGGTCAGGCCGGCGCGTGCCGGAGAAGTCCTGGACGGCGCTGTCGAGGTCGAGCTCGGCGTCGATGTCGAAGCTCGGGAACGCCGTCGCCCGTCCGCTCTGGAAGGGGCCGCCGAGGCTGGCCGTGAAGGTGCCGTCGTGGTCGCCGCCCTCGGCCGCGAGGTCGATGCTGAGGTCGAAGACGCCGCTCTCGACCGGCTCCTGGTCGTCGGAAGGTCGCCTCGAGGACCTCGTGTCGGGTCCTCGTCGCCCCCGTCGTCGCCGCCGCACGCGGCGATCGCGACGGTCGCGGCGAGGGCGAGGGCGAAAGCGAGGATCTGAGGGAGCGGCGTGAGCGGGTCAAGGCAGTGATCTCCTGACTGGAGAGCTGGCGGCGGGCAGCGTAGCGCAAGTATCTTGTGTCCGAGATGAAGCCCGAGGCGGCTGTCCTCGCGTGCGCCGCCGAGAATCCCGAGCAGCGCCCGCTTCTGCATGTCCTGCGGGGGCGAGCTGGCGCCGCGTCTGCGATCGTGCGGGGCCGAGAACCCGCCGGGCGCGAAGTTCTGCATGGAGTGCGGCACCGCGATCGGCGCGCGCGGCGCCGGCAGCCGCCCGGCGACGCCCGCGCCCGAGGCGCCGCCCGAGGAGCGCCGCCACGCGACCGTCCTGTTCGCCGACCTCTCCGGCTACACGGCCGCCGCCGAGCGCATGGACCCCGAGGCCGTCAAGGCCCTGGTCGACCGCACCCTGCGGCGGCTCGGCGAGGAGATCGAGCGCTTCGGCGGCACGATCGACAAGTTCATCGGCGACAACGTGATGGGCGTCTTCGGCGCGCCGGTCGCCCACGAGGACGACCCCGAGCGCGGCGGTCCGCGCCGGGCTCGGGATGCAGGCGGCGATGGAGGAGATCAACCAGCGAGATCCGAGCGAGCGCGACGGCGTCACCTTCTCGCTGCGGGTCGGGATCAACTCGGGCGAGGTGATGGCCGGCGCCGTCGGCGACCGCTACACGGTGATGGGAGACGTGGTCAACGTCGCCGCGCGGCTCCAGGGCGCCGGGCGGCCCGGCACGCGTCACGGTCGGCGAGCGCGACCTACCGCGCCAGCCGCGACCGGATCTCCTACGAGCGGCTCGAGCCGCTGACCCTGAAGGGCAAGGAGGAGCCGGTCCCCGCCTGGGAGGCGACCGGCGACCCTCGCGGCCCCGCGGCGCGGCGCCCTTCGCAGCCAGACCCCGCTGATCGGCCGCGAGCGAGGAGGCCGAGCTGCTGGCCTCGCTCGTGGAGCGGGTCGAGCGCGAGGGCCGCCCGCACCTGGTCACCGTCATCGGCCAGGCCGGCGTCGGCAAGTCGCGGCTGCTGCGCGAGCTGATCGACGCCTCGACGCCGGCGAGCGGACCGGGCGCCGACGATCCGCCGCGGCCAGTGCCCTCCCGTACGCCGGCGTCTCCTACCTCGCCCTGGTCGAGGTGCTGCGCGAGGAGTTCGAGCTGCTCGACGCCGACTCGCCCGAGCCGACGTGGGACCGAAGCTGCTGCGCCGGCGTCGGAGCCCTGATGGAGGAGCTGGGCGAGCCCGAGGCGGCGGAGCGCAACGCGGCGCTGCTCGCCGTCCCGCTCGGGATCGAGCCGCCCGAGGACGTGGCGTCGCCGGACGCCGACGATCCCCAGCGGTCCGCGAGGCGCTCTTCTCGGCCGCCCGCGCCGTGATCGAGGGCGATCTGCCTGCGCCGCCCGCTGGTGCTCGCCATCGACGACATCCACTGGGCCGACGAGGGAATGCTCGACCTGATCGACCACCTGGCGCGCTGGGTCCGCGGCCCGCTGCTGCTGGTCTGCCTGGCCCGCGACGAGCTGCTCGAGCGCCGCCCGGGCTGGGGCGGCGGGCGCAGGAACGCGACGTCGATCTCGCTCGAGCCGCTGACCGCCGACGAGACCCGCGAGCTCGTCGCCGCGCTGATGCCGGGCGCCGACGAACGGAGGCGCCGCGGTCGTGCCCCAGGTCGCCGAGCGCTCCGGGCGGCAACCCGCTGTTCGCCGAGGAGATGGTCAACCGCCTGATCGAGGAGGACACCGTCGAGACGGCGACCCTGCCGGGCACGGTGCAGTCGCTGCTGGCGGCGCAGGCTCGACTCGCTCGACCGCACCGAGCGCCGGCTGCTGCTCCACTCCGCCGTCGTCGGCCAGACCTTCTGGGAGGGATCGCTGACGCCGGCGCGCCGCCGAGGAGGGGATCGACCTCGGCGACGACCCTCGCCAAGCTGGAGCAGAAGGACCTGGTCGTGCCGAGCCCCCGCAGCCGCCTCGCGCGGCGAGCGCGAGTACGCCTTCAAGCACGTGCTGATCCGCGACGTCGCCTACGGGATGCTCCCCAAGGCGGTCCGCTGCCGCAAGCACGTCGAGGTCGGCGAGTTCATCCGCGAGCGCGCCGGCGAGCGGATCGACGCCTTCGTCGGCCTCGTCGCCGAGCACTACGCGCGCGCCGCCGCGCTCGGCGCCGAGTCGGGCCTCGAGCCCGACGAGCTGGCCGAGCTGCGGACCGAGGCGCTCGAGCTGCTCGAGGCGGCGGGCGACGCGGCCGCCGCCCTCTATTCCAACGCCGAGGCGTTCGAGCGCTACCAGTCCGCGCTCGAGCTCACCGACGACATCGACCCGGCCGTGCGCGCGCCCGGATCGGCGAGAAGCAGGGCGACGTCGCGCTGCGGATGGGCCGCGTCGACGCCGCCGTCGCGGTCTGGGAGCGCTGCCTCGAGCACCACCGCGACGAGCGAGGACCTGGCGCGCGTCGCCGACCTGCACCGCAAGATCGGCGCCGGCCCTGTGGCACAAGGGCGACCGCGCGGGCCTCGATCGAGAACTACCAGCGCGGCATCGACCTGCTGAAGGACGGCGCAGCCCGTGCATCGAGCTGGTCCGCCTCTACGAGGAGGCGGCGTCGCTCTACATGCACACGGGCGACAACATGCTCGCGATCTACGCCTCCGAGAAGGCGCTGCGCCTGGCCGAGCGCCTCGACGAGGCGCGGGCCGCGAGCCGCGCCCACGGGATCTTCGGCCGGGTCTTCGGCCGCATCGGCGACTCCGAGAAGGCGCGCGAGAACCTGGAGCGCTCGGTCGCCCTCGCGCGCGAGACCGACCCCGGCGAGGCGGTCCGCGCGCTGCTCACCCTCGGCTACCACCTCGAGGTCTCCGAGGCCGACTACGAGGGCGCGGCCGAGGCCTTCCGCGAGGCGCTCGAGCTGGCCCAGGAGGTCGGCGACCTGCCCTCCCAGGTCGAGCTGCACGCCTCGATCGGCCAGCTCGCGGTCGAGAGCGCCGACTGGGACGACGGTCGAGGCTCGCCACCGAGGCAGGGCGCCGCCCTGGCCGAGCGCGAGGGCCTGCGAGGGCAAGCTCTGCTTCCCCGACGATGATGCGCGGGGTCCTGGCCTGGCGCGCAGGGCGACTGGGACGACGGCGGTCGCCAGGTTCCGCCGCGCCCACGAGCTCGGCGAGCAGGTGGGCCGCTCCGAGGTCGCCTTCGACGCGCTCACCTGGCTCGCCGCTGACCCTGCGCGAGCGCGGCGACCTGGCGGCGGCCGAGACCGAGCTCTCGCGGGCCCTCGACATCTGCGAGCGCGCCGGCCTGATCGCCCAGTCGGTCGAGGCGATCTCCGGGCGCGCGGTGGTCCTCGCGCTGGCCGGCCGCGATGGACCAGGCCCGCGAGGCCGCCGAGGAGGCCGGAGCGGCTCGCCGACCGCCTCCACTACCCCGTCGGCGAGGCCGCGACGGCCGAGGCCGCGGGCGCCTGCGCCGACGACCCGGCCGAGGCCGGACCGCCTGATGGTCGAGGCGCGGCGCAACTGGCGCCGCCTCGGGCGCCCGCTCGACGCGGTGCGCTGCACGCTGGTCAGCGGCCGCCTGCTCGCCGACCGCGACCCCGAGCGCTCCGCGGCGCTGCTGGCCGAGGCCGCCGCCGAGTACGAGCGCTCGGCGTGCCGGGCCTGGCCGGCCGCGCCCGCGAGCTTGTGCCGGCGGCCTGATGGCCTCCTGGACCCAGCAGGCGCTGCTCGAGGCGACCCGCGAGATGATCTGGGAGCTGCTCACCGACCCGACGCGCTACCCCGAGTGGGCGGGCGACGCGCTCGAGACCACCGGGGTGCCGACGAAGATCGAGAAGGGGGCGACCTTCGAGCAGACAGTCCCGGGGCCGCTCGGGATGAAAGCCACGACGACGTTCGAGGTCGCCGAGCTCGAGGACCTGCGCGAGATCAAGCTCGCGTGCCAGATGACGGGCTACTACTCGCACTGGCGCCTGACCGAAGCACAGGATCAGACGTTCGCCGACGTCGAGATCGGGATCGATCCGAACGGCGTCCCCGGACAGGGTCAAGCAGGTGATGATGACCAAGCGAGCGCTGCGCGAGGTCACGAACGAGAGCCTCGAGGGGATCCGCCGCGCGCTGAGCCGGAACTAGCCCCGCGATGCTGAGATAATCGCCGGCCGTGGGCACGGACGATGACTCCGCAAAGACCTGGATCCTCACCGGGTCGCTGGACAACTTCCGCGTCAACGTCGAGCGCGGGTTCGACCTGATCGGCTTCAAGGAGCGCCGGCGGAACCAGGCCGAGATGTTCAGGCCCGGGGACGAGGTCATCTTCTACGTGACCGGCATCCAGGCGTTCGGCGCCGTGGCCCGAGCCACCTCCGAGATGTTCGAGGACCGCACGCCCGTCTGGCCCGGGACGAAGGACGGAAAGGCGCCGAAGGGCGGACCCGACGCGTATCCCTGGCGGGTCGAGGCCGAGCCGGTCCTGGTGCTGCCCGAGGAGGAGTTCGTGCCGGCGATCGAGTTGGTCGGCGACATGGAGCACGCGTCGAAGTGGCCCGCCGAGCACTGGCACCTCGCCTTCCAGGGCCAGCTGCGGACGATCGGCGAGGCCGACCGCGAGCTTCTGCTGGAGCGGATGGGCGCCGCCGCTCCCTCCTCGACGTGAGCACGTGAGCGACGAGCCCCGCGTCTACGGGCGCCACTTCACCCGCGACGAGGCGAACGCGATGCTGCCGCGGCTCCGCCCGATGCTGGAGCAGCTGATCGAGGCCAAGGGCGAGCTGACGGACGCCGAGGCACACGAGGCGCTCTCCGACGCCGCGCCCGCGCAACGGCGGCGGCGACCACGGCCGCCAGGTCGGCGAGGGCTTCCTGGAGGTGCGTCGCATCCTCGGCGCGCTCGAGGAGGCCGGCATCGTGATCAAGGACATCGACCGCGGCCTGATCGACTTCCCCGCCCTCATGGACGACCGCGAGGTCTTCCTGTGCTGGGAGCTCGGCGAGGACGAGGTCGGCTACTGGCACGACCTCGAATCGGGATTCGGTGGACGCCAGCCGCTGGACTGAGGCCCCCCGGCGGGCCGGCGCTGAGCTGGTTCGCGACCTCCGCGGGCTCGGTGGCGACGAGCGCCTGGCCGTGATCGGGGTCGGCGTGATCGCGCGGCAGCCTGCTACCTCCCCTGGTACGGCGTCCCCGTCGCGGACAACCTCGTCCAGACCGGGCTTCGGAGCCTTCAACTGGGCCGATGGCCGCGATCCTCCTGACCGGCGCGGCGACCCTGCTCCTTGCGCTGCGCGTCGGCGGCGGCTACGTGCCCGCCGCGGCCGCTGCGCGAATGGGCGCTGTTCGTCACCGCGGGCATCTGGATCGCGCTCATCCTCGGCTACCGGATGATCGACCGGCCCGAGCTGCGACGCTTCGAGTTCGAGCCGGTCACGGTGGAGCGCGACCTACGACGTGCGCTACGGGATCTTCGTCGCCCTCGGGGGCGCCGCGCTGATCGTCGCCGCCGGGCTTCGCCACCGGGCCAAGGCCCGAAAGACCGCGCGCAAGAGCTGACCGGTCGCTAGGCCTCGTGCGGCGGGGGCGGCTCCATGCCGTGGCGCCGCATGCCCTCCTCGATCTCGGCGATCACCGTCTCCAGGACCTGGACCCGCGCGTACTCTTCGAGTCCGCCGGCGATCACGTGCCAGCGGGCGAAGGGCTCCTGGTGGGTGCGCTGGCGAGCATGTCCTCGACCGCCACCTCGTACTCGCCCGCGCTTCTCGCGGTTGCGCCAGTCCTCGTCGGTCAGCTTCCAGGCCTTCAGCGGGTTCGTCCTTCCGCGCCTCGAACCGCTTCGAGCTGCTCCTCGGGGCGAGACGTGCATCCAGAACTTGACCAGGATCATCCCGTCGTCGGCGAGCGCCCCCTCGAAGTTGAAGATCTCGTCGTAGGCGCGCAGCCACTCCTCGCGCTCGGCGAACCCCTCGACCCGCTCGACCAGCACCCGCCCGTACCAGGAGCGGTCGAAGACGGCCATTCCTCCCCACCCCGGGAGCTCCGGCCAGAACCTCCAGAGGAACTGGTGGCGCTTCTCGTCGGGAGTCGGCGCGGCGAACTGGGACACCCGGACGTGACGCGGGTCCATGCGGCGAGACGAGCCGCTTGATCGCGCCGCCCTTGCCCGAGGCGTCCCATCCCTCGAAGACGACGCTGACCGGCGGCCCGAGCTCCTTGTCGCCGATCTGCCCGCCCAGCGTCAGGCGGAGCTGGCTCAGCCGCTTCCAGCGCGCTCCAGCGCTCGGCCTCCTCGTCTCCTTGCCTTCAGGCTGCTGCGAGAGGTCGACCTCGTCGAGGCGGCCGGTCACCAGACGCACCCCATCAGCGCGACCCGGGCTCGAACGTCGGGCCGGTCGAACTGCGGCTCGGGCTCGTCCTCGGCTGACGATCAGCGCCAGCGGCAGCAGCAGGGTCGCGGCGAAGATCATCGCGATCCCGAACCCGACGACGAGCCTGCTGCGGTAGAGGTGCCCGACGGTCCCCACGAAGAACCCGCCGATCATCAGCGAGATGTAGGGCGTGATCGTCTCGGGAAAGATGTCCGCGAGTGGGCATGCGCACGGGGATTATCCGCGATCTATCATCCGCGGCGCATGCCCAATCCCCAGATGCCCGAGACCGAGCACCCGCAGTCGGTCGCCGAGGTCCGCGAGGGCCTGGAGAAGGTCGGCTACCTGGCCGACGAGTCCGCGGCGCTCGTCTCGTTCCTCGCGCAGCGGCTGGGCAAGCCGGTGCTGGTCGAGGGGCCCGGCGGGCGTCGGCAAGACCGAGCTCGCCAAGGCGCTCTCGCGCACGACGCGGCCGCGACCTGATCCGCCTCCAGTGCTACGAGGGCCTCGACGAGGCCAAGGCGCTGTACGAGTGGAACTACCGCAAGCAGCTGCTGCGGATCCAGGCCGAGTCCGAGGGCTCGCTGGGACGAGGCGCGCGGCGACATCTTCAGCGAGGAGTTCATGCTGACCCGGCCGCTGCTCGAGGCGATCAGCTCCGAGGAGCCGGTCGTGCTGCTGATCGACGAGATCGACAAGACCGACCAGGAGTTCGAGGCGATGCTGCTCGAGGTCCTCTCGGACTTCCAGATCACGATCCCCGAGCTGGGGCCGATCGCACGCGAAGACGATGCCGATCGTGCTGCTGACCTCGAACAACTCGCGCGAGCTGACCGAGGCCCTGAAGCGCCGCTGCCTCTACCTCTGGCTCGACTACCCGTCGGCCGAGCGCGAGCTCGAGATCGTCCGCCTGCACACCCCCGACCTGGACGAGGCCGTGGCCGAGCGCCTGGTCGAGGTCATCCACATGGTCCGCGCGCTCGACCTGAAGAAGCCGCCCTCGATCGCCGAGTCGATCGACTGGGCGCGGACCCTGCTGCTGATCGGCGCCGAGGACATCGACCGCGAGGTCTTCGAGGACTCGATCGAGCATCATCGTCAAGCACCGCTCCGACATCGACCTCGTGGCCGAGCGCGTCGCGGTCAAGCTCGGCGACAAGACCGGTCAGTCCCCAGACCCCCGGCGGGTAGATGACCACCCCCGAGAGCCTGCTCGCCTTCTTCGAGGACCTGCGCTCGGAGGGGGTCGCGGTCGGCACCTCGGAGATCCTCGACGCGTTCGAGGCGCTGGGCGAGGTCGCCTGGACCGACCAGCGCGACTTCCGCGAGGCGCTCGCCTCGACGATCGCGAAGTCCCAGGAGGACCGCCGCGTCTTCGAGCTGCTCTTCGACCGCCACTTCTTCCGCGCCGCCGAGACCGAGCGCGCTCGACCTCGAGGTCAGCGAGGAGCGCCACGAGGGCTCCGACCGCCTCGACCTCGACGAGCTGCGCGAGGCGATCCGCCAGGCGATCGCCGACGGGCGACGGCGACGCGATGCGCGACCTGGCCCGCCTCGCGATCACCGCCTTCGGCCGCCAGGGCGAGCGCTCCGGCGTGATCGGCGTCGACGTCCAGCGGATCCGCCGCGGGCTCGGGCTGCAGTCGCGGGGCCAGGGCGCCGACGGCGAGCAGCCGAGCCCCTCGACCCCGACCGCATCCGCGAGTTCGAGCGCCACCTGCGCCGCGAGCTCGAGCGCGGCACGATCGAGCGCACCGGCAAGCTGCCGCCCTCCCGCCCGCTGGCCGAGCTGGACCGCGCGCTGCCGACCAGCCCCTCCCAGGACCTCGCCGGCGTCCACCGCGCCGTCAGCCAGCTGAAGCGCCGGATCGCGACCCTCGGCCACGAGCAGCGCGGCCGCTCGAAGAGCCAGGTCGGTCGACGTGCGCCGGACGATGCGCGCCTCGCTCGAGACCGGCGGGGTGCCGCTGCGCCTGCGCACCCGCCCGAAGCGCCCCCGCCGCCCCGAGATCTACGTCCTCTGCGACGTCTCGACTTCCGTCTCGCAGCGCCAGCGTCTTCTTCCTCTCGGTCCTCCACGCCCTGCACGACTCGTTCCGGAAGCTCCGCAGCTTCGTCTTCATCGAGCGGATCAGCGAGGTCACCGACGTCTTCGAGCACGAGCGCGACTTCCGCAAGATCGCCGAGAGCGATCTCCTCGGAGGGCGGTGTCGCGGACGTCTCGGGCTACACCGACTACGGCCGGGTCTGGCTCGAGTTCGGCGACGAGATCGCGCGAGGACCTCGGCCCCCGCTCGACGGTGATCGTCCTCGGCGACGCCCGCACCAACGGCCGCGAGCCCCACGCCAAGACCTTCGGCGCGATCGCCGAGCGCTCCGGCCGCACCTTCTGGCTCAACCCCGAGCCGAAGCTCTACTGGAACTACGGCGACTCGGTGATGGCCGCCTACGAGCCGTTCTGCGACGGAGCCTTCGAGTGCTGGACGACGAAGCACCTGGAGGAGTTCGTGAACGTGATCGCGAGCGGGAAGATCACCGCGAGCTGAGGGCTCATCCCCGGAGGACCCTCCGGGCTGCTGTCCACTGCGCGGCCGGAAGCGCGGCGAGGGCCGCGACCACGACATATGTGATGACTCCCGGGAAGGTCTTCTGGTGCACCTCGCCCCCGCTCGCCACCGTCGCCGTGTTGCCGAGGGGCGGCCAGGCCGCGAGACGGACCTCGCACCTGAAAGGGCCCACCTCCGCGACGCTCGATGCCCACAGCCCATCACATGGCCCGTCCATGCCCCCGCCGCCGGTCCACCCCATCGCCCACACGGTCAGGGGGACGATCAGCCACACGCAGTAGGCGAGCGCCGCGAGCCCGATGCGCCACCTGCGGGCGCTCGGCGAGGCGGGGCGCGAAAAGAGCTTCGCCAGGCCGACGACGACCGCCGCCGGCATGACGACCAGGACGATGAACGCAAGGAGGTAGAACGCGAACGCCGCCACCGCCCGAGCGTATGCCGGGGATATGGAAGCGGCGTGGAGGCTGCGTCTAGACTTCGCGCAGTTGAAACAGGGGGGCTCGCGGGCAAGCGGGCTGAGATAGCGCCTCCGACGCCATGACCCCGGCATCACCCGGCGCTGACCCTTCGAACCTGTGCGGTAATGCGCGCGGAGGGAGCCCGAGATGCTGACACCACCACAGGCACCACGACCTCAGGGAAGCGACGCAGGCCACCGGAGCGGCCGTGCCGGCGCGAGCGGGCTGGGCCACTCCTACGGCGACCTGCAGCGCGCTTCGAGGACATCGACCTCGTGCTGCCCGCCGGAGCGGCGTGCTGGCGCTCGTCGGGCCCTCGGGCTGCGGCAAGTCGACGCTGCTCGAGATCCTCGCGGGCCTGCGCGAGCCGACCGAGGGCACGGCCGCGTCGGGGTCGCGCGGTCGGCCGCCGACCGCCTCGAGCACTGCGCCCTGATGGCCCAGCGCGACCTGCTGCTGCCGTGGCTGTCAGCGCGATCGACAACGCCTCGCTGGCGCCGCGCCTCGCGGGACGTCTCGCGCGACCGAGGCGCGAACGCTCGGCCCGGCCGCTGCTCGAGCGCTTCGGGCTCGCGGGCTTCGAGGGAGCGCGCCCGGCCGAGCTCTCGGGCGGGATGCGCCAGCGGGTCGCCTTCGTGCGGACGCTGATGGCGGGCAAGCCCGTGCTGCTGCTGGACGAGCCCTTCGCGGGCCTCGACGCGATCACCCGGGCCGAGATGCAGACATGGCTCGCCGGTGTCCTCGAACGAGGACGCGCACACCGTCGTGCTGGTGACCCACGACGTCGAGGAGGCCCTCTACCTGGCCGACCGCGTCGCGGTCATGACCGCGCGGCCCGGGCACGGATCGCGGCCGAGATCGAGGTCCCGCGACCCGCGGGACGCCCGACCGCGCCGGCGCCGTGACCGCGCCCGGACTTCGCCGAGCTGCGCGAGCGGGCCCTGCGCGCCCTGGCCGGAGGGATCGGGGCGATGAGCCGCTGCGCCAGACGATCGGCCTGCCGCTCGCGGTGGTGATCGCTGCTGCTCGCCGCCTGGGAGGTCGGCCGCGCAGTGGGACCTGCTCGCCGACGCGTTCACGATCCAGCGACTTCCTGATCCCCGCGCCCAGCGACGTCGCGGCCGGCGCTCTGGGAGGAGCGGGCCGCTGCTGGCCGAGGACGCCTTGGTGACGCTCAGCGAGGTGCGTGCTCGGCTTCGCGCTCGCGCTCGTGCTCGGCGTCGCGCTTCGCGATCGTCCTGCACCTCTCGCCGACGATGCGCCGCGCCTTCTACCCGCTGCTCGTCGCCTCGCAGACGATCCCGCCCGTCGCGATCGCCCCGATCCTGGTCGTCTGGTTCGGGTTCGGGATCGGCCCGAAGCTCGCTCCTGATCGCGCTGATCTGCTTCTTCCCGATCACGGTCAACACGCTCGACGGGCTGCGCTCGGTCGATCCCGACCTGATCAAGATGATGCGGACGCTCGGAGCGACCAGCGCGCCCAGACGCTGCGCCGCGCCGAGTTCCCGTGGGCCCTGCCGTTCGCGTTCAGCGGCGCCAGGATCGCCGTCGCCGTCGCGGTCATCGGCGCGGTCTTCGCCGAGTGGGCGGGCGCCGACGACGGCCTCGGCCACCTGATCCAGGTCTCGCAGCGGCGAGCTCTCGACCGACCTGACCTTCGCCGCCATCGCCGTGCTCTCGGCGATGGCGATCGCCCTGTTCGGGGTGCTCGCGCTCGTCGAGCGCCTCGTCGTCAACTGGAGAGAGGAACCCGCTCGATGAGCCTGCCGCCGCGCTCCGCCGCGCCGCCGGCCAGCGTCCTGCACTCGCCCTCGGCCTGGCGGCCTGCGGCGAGAAGTCCGAGGACGTCGGTGACCGCCGAGGCCCAGCCGTTCGACCTCGCGCTCGACTTCTACGTCAACCCCGATCACGCGGGGATCTATATGGGAATCGAGCAGGGCTTCTTCGACGCGCGCGGGCCTCGACGTCGACGCCGCGGGTCCCCTCCGACCCGTCCGCCCCGATCAAGGAGGTCGCCGCCGGGCGCGCCGACCTGGCGATCTCCTACGAGCCCGAGGTGCTGCTCGCCCGCGAGCAGGGCCTGGACGTGTCGCCGTGGCGGCGCTGGTCGACGAGCCGCTGACCTCGCTCATCACCCTGCCCGACGGCCGGCGATCGCCGAGATCCCGCCGACCTGCAGCGGCAAGACGGTCGCCACCGCCGGGCATCCCCTACCAGTCGGACTACCTCGCGACGATCCTGGCCGAGGCCGGGGCTCGACAGCGACTCCGTCGAGGAGGTCAGCGTCGGCTTCAACCTGCTGCCGGCGATCCTCGGCGGCCAGGCCGACGCGATCCTGGGCGGCTTCCGGAACGTCGAGGGCGTCGATCTGACCTGCGCGGCGAGAGCCCCGTCGGTCCATGCCCGTGGACCAGCTCGGCGTCCCCACCTACGACGAGCTGGTGCTGGTGGCGCGCGGAGTCCGAGCTCGAGGAGCGCGCCGAGGAGCTTCGGCTCTTCATCGCGCGCCCTCGCAGAAGGGGACCGCGGCCGCGGTCGCCGACCCCGCCGCGGCGAGCCGAGGTCGATCCTCGGCCAACGGCGAGGGGCTCGACCCCGAGCTGACCAGGGCCGAGATCGACGCGACCCTGCCCGCTGCTGGCGAAGAGCCCGGACGAGCGCTTCGGCGAGATGAGCGCCGAGGAGTGGGAGCTGTTCGCGAGCTGGATGGCCGAGAACGGCCTGATCGCCGACGTCCCGCCGAGCCGACGAGCTGTTCACGAACGAGCTGCTGCCCTAGCGACCAGTACCGGAGCGGCTAGACGCGAGCGCGCGCTGCAGGGCGGGGAGCACGGACTCGCCGTAGACGCTCGACGGCCCCGAGCGGGTCGGCGCCCGAGACGTTCATCAGGGCGACCGCCGTCGGCGCCGAGCTTCTCGACCTCCCGGATCCGGTCGGCGTGGACCTCGGGGTCGGAGGAGATGATGATCGCCTCCTTCAGCTCGTCGTCGGAGACCTGCTTCTTCGGCGTGCTCCTCCATCGCCTTCGGGTCGTGCCAGTCCTCGGTGTAGAACTCGTCGGGCTGGGCGCCCTTCCAGACACGCGCGCCCTCGAGCGCCGCGTCGTCGTCCTCGGCCCACGAGAACTGCGCCTGCAGGACGATCTCGCCCGGCTCCCTGCCCGGCGTCCTCGCAGGCGCCGCGTGTAGGTGTCGATCACCTCGGGCGCCATCTCGGGATCGGCCAGCGTCCAGAGGCCGTCGCCGTGCCGGGCGGCGACGCCGGCGGCCTTCTCGGCGAATGCCGAGACGTAGATCGGCGGCCGCCGCTCGGGCCGGGAGTGGAGGAAGGCCCCATCGGCCGAGAAGTGCTCGCCCGTCGATCGTCACGCCGCTCGCCCGTCGAAGAGCGCGTGGATGATCTCCAGCGCCTCCTCCATGCGGTCGACCTGCGCCTCGGGCTCGGGCCACTCGGCGCCGAGCGGAGACTCGTTCAGCGACTCGCCCGACCCGAAGCCGAGGAACGGCCGGCCGGGGAACATGATCTCGAGCGTCGCCCAGGCCTGCGCGATCAGCGACAGGGTGGTAGCGGGGCCCGGGCGGGGTGACGGCGGTGCCGATCATCGACCTTGTCGGTGGCGGCGCCGACGGCCCCGAGCCAGGGCCAAGCGTGGCCGGCCTCACCGGGCTCCCACCAGGGCTGGAGGTGGTCGCTGCAGCCGACGCCCTCGAAGCCGGCGTGCTCGGCGGCGATCGCCTGCTCGAGGAGCTGGTCGGGCGGAAACTGCTCGTGGGCGGCTCCGTAGAAGTAGCGCATGGGTACCGCGTACCCCGAAGCCGCGCGCACGCGCCTAACACGGCTAGGCGGCGTCCAGCATCCCGTCCTCGCCGATGTTCGGCGCGAGGGGCAGCGGGATGTTCATCAGGCCCGAGTGGCCGGCCAGCGCGTAGGCGCCGGCGAGGCCGCGGAACGGCGCGTAGGGCGCGAAGAACTCCTCGACCTCCGGACCGTGGCCCGGCGCTCCAGGCGCGCGAGGTGGCCGACGAGCTTCACGTAGACGAGGTCGCCCGCCGGCAGCGAGTCCGGGTCGCCGCGGCCGCTGCAGCCCGACGCACTGCAGGGTCCACGGCCCGATCTCGCGGATCGCCAGCAGGCGGCGGTCCGACGCCGGGTCGTGCGAGGTCGGCGCGGCCCTCCGCGACCTCGCGGGCGCAGCGCACCATCGCGACCGCACGCGCCTCGGTCAGGTCCATCGAGACCAGCTCGGCGGGCGCCCGGCCGGCGATCACGGCCGGCGAGGGGACGTCCATCAGCGGGCGGTCGGAGCGGCGCGCGGGCGCGACGCGCGGGCCCCAGCGGCGGACCATCCGCCTCTGGATCGCTGCCGCGCGCGAGGACTCGATCAGCTGCTCGGTGATCGCCCACGCCAGCGCCTCCCAGGGCCACGGCCGGCGCTTCGGCCTGATCCAGGGCTTGCGGTGGATCGCGGCGCCGATCAGCGGGTCGCGCCTTGAACGGCCGGAAGAACGCGCCCATGTCGTCGTCGAGGGCGAGCACGAAGCGCATCCGCGTCGATCGGCCAGCTCCAGCTGCTCGCGCCCGGCCTCGCTCGCATCTCGAAGCTCGTCGAAGTGGATCGCGAGCCGCGGCTCGATCCGCTCGGCCCGGATCCGGATCCCGGTCCGCGCCTGCCAGGCGCGCACCCGGATCGGGCACGGCTCGACGTGGAGCAGGCGCTCGAGGACCCCCTCGCGCACCCGCGCGACGCCGTCGCCCCCGCCGCGCGGCAGCTTCACCGGGAACGCCGGACGCACCTCGACCTCCACGACGTCGTCGCGGGAGAACAAGCGGCGAGCGGACGCCTCAGCGCCCTCGTCGGCGTCGTCACGACTAGCGCCCGAGGACGTGGACGTCGACCAGGAACGAGCGGCGGCCCGACGATCTTCTCGCGCCGCCGGAAGAGCCCGCGGCGCGGGACGCGGCGCTCGGGCCGACGCGGCGCGGGCGACCGCCACGGCGGCGACGCCGGCTGCGGCACCGGCGCCGGCGGCCGCGGCAAGGGGACCGACCTCGCGCCCCCAGAGCTCGATGGTGCCCGGAGCGCGCTCCGCGGGAAGCGGACGCGCAGTCGCCTCGACGACCTGAATCTCCTCGGCCATCCATTCGGATCCTACCCCCGGTGCCTCACGTCAAAAACCGGCATTGAGGGTGGAGGGCCCGGTTCTGGCGCAGTTTGGCTCTTGCGCATCTCGCTTGGCGCCCGGTTCTGACTCCATCGGCACCTGCCGCACCTCGCGCGGGCGACAGGACCCGCGCGCAGCTGCGGCCGGTCTTGAACGGGTTCGAGACCCGGGCCTCAGAGCGCCTGCTCGTAGAGCCTGTACTCTTGACGACCTTGCCGCCCATGCCCTCCATGGCCCGGTTCATCGGCTTGTTGACCTCCAGGATCCAGCCGGTCTCGCCGCGGGGCTGGTTCAGCTCCTTGCCGACCTTCAGGCAGCGGTCGTAGAAGGCGGCCGCGATGCCGAGGTGCTGGTACTCGGGCTTGACTCCGAGGGCGAAGACGCGGACGCGGTCGATGCCGGCGGCCGGCGTGTTGACGCCCATCGGGCTGAAGGTCGCGCGCAGGAACTTCGCCCAGCCGAAGGGCAGCAGGCTGCCGTTCATCTTCGCCAGATCACCTGGTTGCAGTCGGGGAGGGTCAGGGCCGCCCCGAGGATCTCGCCGTCGCGCTCGGCGATGAAGCCCCAGCGCTCGTCCATGACGGGCTTCAGGTCGGCGGCCTGGGCGCGGACCTCCTCCTCGGTGATCGGGACGAAGCCCCAGTTCTTCTCCCAGGCCGAGTTGTAGACCTCGATGAACCGGGTGATCTCGTTCTCGAGGTCCTTCTTCCTGAAGTCGCGGATCGTCACCCCGTGCTCCTCGGTGACCTTGCGGGCGAGCTCGTGGATCATCGGGTGGAAGCTCTCGGCAGTGAACGACTCGTCGCTCGGCTCGAGGTTGAGCCACCACATCAGGAGGTCCATCGACTTCGCCATGCCGCGCCCCTCGAGCAGCTCGGCGTAGTAGGGCGGGTGCCACGGCTGGAGGATCAGCGGCGGCGATGTCGTAGCCCTCGATCAGCAGGCCGCACTCGTCGTTGGTCGAGAAGTCCATCGGGCCGACCATCCGCTCGCGGCCCTCGCTCGCGGAGCCAGGCCTCGGCCGCGTCGAAGCAGCGCCGTTCGCGACCTCGGGGTCGTCCTCGCACTCGAAGAAGCCGAACATCCCGTCCTTGCCGCCCTGGAAGTGGTCCCAGCGCTCGTCGGTCTGGGCCGAGATGCGGCCCGACGACCTCGCCGTCGCGCCAGGCGAGGAAGTACTCGGCCTCGGCGTGCTCGAAGAACGGGTTCTTGTCGCGGTCCAGGAACTTGCGCCGCTCGAACACCAGCGGCGGCACCCAGACGCGTCCCCTCGTGGAGCCGGAACGGGAGCTTGATGAACTTGGTCATCTCGCCCCGCCCCTTCACGGGCCGGACCTCGACGGGGGTTCGCGCTGGACACGCGCCGCGGAACCTACACTTCGCCCGGATGCCCGACCCGAGCACCAGCGGCCCCGGTCGACGTCTTCGCGAAGGTCCGCGACCACGAGCGCGCCGAGCAGCTGCGAGGCGGCCAAGGAGGGCGACCTCCTCCCCTACTTCCGCATCCTCGAGTCCCAGGCGGGCCCCGTCGTCGAGATGGAGGGCCGCGAGACGATCATGCTCGGCTCCAACAACTACCTGGGGCTGACCACCGACGAGCGCGTGAAGCAGGGCGCCCGCGACGCCCTGGAGGCCTACGGCACGGGCGTCACCGGCTCGCGCCTGCTGAACGGCACCACCCCGCTGCACCTGGACCTCGAGCGCGAGCTCGCCGAGTGGATGGGGACCGAGGACGCGATCGTCTTCACCACCGGCTACCAGTCGAACCTGGGCGCGATCAGCTCGATCCTCGAGCCCGGCGACACCGTCATCTGCGACTCGGGCGACCACGCTTCGATCCTCGACGGCTGCAAGCTCTCTGGAGCGCGCCTGCGCCCCTTCCGCCACAACCGGATGGACAAGCTCGAGTCGATGCTGGAGCGCGCCGCAGCCGACGAGAGCGGGGCGCTGGTGATCGTCGACGGCGTCTTCTCGATGGAGGGCGACGTCTGCGACCTGCCGCCGATCGTCGAGCTGACGCGCAAGCACGGCGCCCGCCTGATGGTCGACGAGGCCCACGGCGTCGGCGTCCTCGGCGCCCGCGGCGCCGGCGCCTGCGAGCTCTTCGGGCTCGAGGACGACGTGGACCTGCGGATGGGCACCTTCTCCAAGAGCCTCGCCTCCTGCGGCGGGTTCATCGCCGGCTCCGAGGAGGTCATCGAGTACATGCGCGTCTCCTCCCGCGCCTTCATCTTCAGCGCCTCCGCCGTCCCGGCCGCCGTCGGGGCGGCGCTGGCCGCCCTGCGGATCATCCGTCGCCGAGGGGCCGGAGCTGTTCGAGCGCCTGCTCGGCAACGCCGCCTACCTGCGCCAGGGCTTCCGCGACCTGGGCCTCCAGGTGATCGAGCCGGGAACGCTCCAGGACGGCAGCGAGGCCACCACCCCGGTCGTCCCGGTGATGGTCGGCGAGGACTGGCAGGCCGTCCTGCTCTGGAAGGCGCTCTTCGACGCGGGCGTCTACACCAACGTCGCGATCCATCCGGCGGTCCCGCCGGGCGGAGCGCTGCTGCGGACCAGCCTGATGGCGACCCACGAGCGCGAGCAGCTGGACCGGGCCCTCGAGATCTTCGAGGAGGTCTGCGCCGATTTCCCGGACCTCCCCCGGGCCTGAATCTTCGGCCCGAAACGAAAAGGCTGCTCCTAGCGAACTTCGCGGAATTTGAGGGGTTGATTCCGCGGCGCCAGACGAGATAGGTTGTCGCCTCGCCGCGCGCACCGCACCCGGGGCAGGGAGCGGACGACACGGAGAGAGTTCCCGCTTCCCCCGGCCTCATCGGGGCCATAGGGGGCGACGCCGGCGAGAAAGAGAGAAGCATCCGCCAACCTAATCCACTGACGGGAGGAGTCAGAATGTCCGCTGCCACAACGATCGCCCCTGCGCTGAACCCGTGCCCGCCCCCGCCCGAACTTCACACCCAGCACCGCCCCCGCCGCCCGAACCCGCCGAAGGAGCAGCACATGCTCGCGCTGGCGCGCGCCAACGAGGTCCGGCTCGCCCGCGCCGCGCTGAAGCGCGAGATCGCCGCCGGCAACCGCAGCGCCCTCGAGGTCGTCCGCGAGGTGCCCTGGGAGGCCAAGAGCATGGCCGTCGGCGAGCTGCTCGCCGCCCAGCGCCGCTGGGGCAAGGCCCGCTCCCGCAAGCTGATCAACTCCGCCGGCCTCAAGGAGACCAAGGAGGTCGGCTCCCTGACCGAGCGCCAGCGCCGCATCCTGGCCGGCGACGCTCGAGGCGAAGGCTGCGCGTGGGGCGGGCTACCTGATCTTGAAGAGCGCGCCGCCGGAGCGGCGCCTGAAGGCGCTCGGCGAAGAAGTAGGCGGACACGCCGACGCGACCGACTCCGGCGGCGGCCGCCGCGATCAGGCGGTCGCCTTGACCGCCAGCAGCACCACCGCGACGACCGCCATCCCGACCGCCCCCCGAGCAGCAGGGTGTGCGAGCGGTAGCCCGAGAAGTGCTCGCGGACCGCGAGCTCGAGCCCGGCCAGCGACCCGAGCACCAGGCCGGTCCCGAGCAGGATGCCGCCGCGCGGCGGGCCCGACGAAGAAGCCCGCGACCAGCATCACCAGCGCCGACGAGCGATCACCAGCTCCGACAGCGGGAACGATCCCCACGGGGGCGCGGGCGGCACCGTCGTCTCCGGGGGTGCGGCGGGCGGCGCTGGCGCGCCGCTCGGCTGGATCGAGGCGCCCTCCGGCTGCGCTGCACCGGTGGCCGGCGCTCGGCGTGCGTGGCAGGCGCGGCGGAAGCGATCCCTGGCGGCGCTCCTTGCGCCGCTTGCGGGTCCGCTTTTTCGCCATCAGCGTGCAGGTTCGGTGTCTCGAGTGGATCTTGGTGCGGGACCGGCCAGAGGCCGGCCCCATGGCTAATGGGCAACCCGATGAGACCTTGACCCGCCACCAGCCCATCAGCATCCCGAGGATGCCCCAGCGGGGGCGGGAGTGCCAGTGGCGGCAGCCGGGCTCGCCGATGTGCTCGTTGGAGACCCGGAGCCACTTGTGGCCGGCGGGGTCGTCGGCCATGCGCTCGATCATCTCGCGGCTCGCCTCCTCGGCGCGGCCGTACTCGTCGAGGTGGGTCTTGACCTCGGAGATGCGGGACGCGAGCGAGTCGCGGACCCGCTCGAGCTCGTTCATCGAGAAGGATCCTGGGGCCGCCGCCCGGCGCCGGCACCTTGAACTCGATCCCGGTGCGGGGGAACGCCGAAGCGAAGAGCTCGGCCGAGCTCGCGCTTCCATCGCCGCGATCTGGCGGCGCAGGTCGGTGCGGGCCGAGCGCTCGTCGCGCTCGAAGAGCGCGGTGTCGAGGCCCTCGGGAGGCGCGGGCGGAACCCACGACCGTCCTCGTCTGGTGCGCGGAGCGGCACCTCCGGCGACTCGATCCTCTCCAGCAGCTCCTCGGGCATCTTAGCCTCCTCAATTCGCTCGGCACGAGTCTACGCGAGCAGGGCCGTCGCCGCCACCCATAACCCCTCCTCCAGGGCGATGTCGGGCACGCCCTTGACCCCGATGGCGATCAGGGTGGTCCGCTCGGTCGACTTCTCGGGCGCCACGCTCGCGACCGGCGCCTCGAACAGGCGGCCGAGCACCCGCTTCTCGTCGGCGAGCACGATCGTCCCGGCCTCGAGCGGGGTCGACCCGCCCCTCCAGCTTCTCCTTCTCGCCCGAGAGCCGCAGCCCGAGTCGCCCCTCGACCTTCGCCGCATCCACGGCCTGAAGCGCGACCCCGACCTCGGCGATCCCGATTCGTCAGCGCGTCGTCGCACCCGGTTCCGGGAGACTTGAAGCGTCCGTCGTGCATGCGGTCGAGCGAGACCTGCTCGACCGGAGTCGGGGTCTCGTCGGGGTCGAGCGCGATGTGGCGGAAGAAGACGCGGTAGGCCCACGGGATCGGCCGCTGGCGGAGGATGATCGCCTGCTGGCCGCCGCACGCGGTCGCTGAGCTCCTTGCAGCCTCTCCTTCAGCGCCGCCGGGCTGCGCCCCCCACCGGCGTCGACGGTGGTGGTGGCGATTCGCAGGCCGGGGAACTCCGCGGCCAGCTCGGGAGCGACCCAGCCCCGGCTCGGGGGCGACGTCGCTCCTGCCGCGGGAGCTCTGGGTCGGCCATCAGCGGACGGTCTCCGCCCGCTTCTTCGAGTCGGCGATCAGCTCGTCGACCCGCTTCGTCAAGCTCCTCGGCGTTCGAGCTCGCCGATCGAGGTCTCGCTCGAGGATCCCGCCGGGGAAGGCGTAGACGAAGGTCGGGCAGCCGCCGACGCGGTAGAGGTTCGACAGGGCGCCGTCGGGGTCGAGGCCGATCGGGTGGGTCCAGCCGCGCTCGTCGATCAGGCCCTGCACCTCGCCGCGGTCGTCGCGCGACGTTGATCGCCGAGGAAGTTGACCCGGTCGCCGTACTCCCGATAGACGGCCTCGAACTCGTCCTGCTGGGCCTCGCACTCCCCGCCGCGGGTGAACCAGAACGAGAGCACCAGCGGCTTGTCGAAGAGGTCGCAGACGCGGATCGCGCCCTCGAGGTCGACCTCGCACGCCGGCGTGCGGACCTCGTCCTCGGGACAGGGGATCCGCGCGGACTCGCAGTCGTCCTGGGCGATGTTGGCGTCGCCCTCCAGGTCGCTGCGCGCGTCGGGGACCGCGAACTGGCCAGGGGCAGCGAGCGCCTCGCTCTCGCTTCCGAGCACCTCGCGGTCGTCGCCAGCCCGGAGCGCGCTGATCCCGGCGACCGCGATCACCGCGACGAAGATGAGCCCGACGACCACCGAGTAGATCGCGGCGGACGGGGCGCTCGATCGGCTCAGTGCGACTCTCGCCTCAGGTGGCTCCCGGCCCGACCGGGCCGTAGGTGCGCCGCTCCCGCGGCTCCCTGGGCTCGCGGGGCTCGCGGGGCGCCCGCGCGGGCGACCTGTCGCTCCGAGCCCTCCTCGCGGATCGCCGGGCATCTTGAAGCCCTCCTCGGCCCACACCAGCGCGGCGGGCAGCACCAGCAGCACGCCGGCGAGGGCGACGGCGAGGTCGGCGACGGTGACGAGGCCGAAGTCGCGGAGCATCCGGATGTCGGTCGCCGCGAGCGCCGCGAAGCCGGCGATCGCGGTGACGCCGGAGGCGAGCACCGCGCTGCCCGTCCGCGAGTAGGTGAGCCGCAGCGCCTCGCCGACCGAGAGGCCCGCGGACGCGCTCGCGCTCGTAGCGCGCCGAGAGGATCACGCTGAACTCGGTCGCGATGGCGATCACCAGGGCGCCGAGCGTCGCCGACATCGGGTTCAGCGCGATGTCCATCGCGGCGACCACCAGGGCCGACCAGCCGGTCGCGAGCACGATCGGCAGCAGCGGCACCAGGGCCCGGCGCGGCGAGCGGAAGACGGCGTAGAGGGCGAGGGCGACGGCGGCGAGCCCCACCAGCGGCAGCCAGTAGCTGCTCGCCTCCAGGTCGGCGTTCGCCTCGGCCGCGATCACCGGCAGCCCGGCGAGCTCGACGGTCGTCCCCTCGGGCGGGCCGCCCGTCGGCGTCGATCTCGGAGCGGATGCTCGTCGATCAGCTCCTGCTGCTCGTCGAGCGGGCCGATCCGGATGCCGAACGGGATGTTGGCCGCGTCGCCGACCTCGCCGGTCTCGGGGTCGCGGGTGACGACGGCCTCGGAGAGGTAGGGCGGGATCGCCTGCAGCAGCGCCTCGGCGCGGGCCCGGGTGATCGGCCGCCCGCACCCGCCCTCGGCGAACAGGTCCGTGAGCGAGAACAGCGGGCAGAGCCGCGCCTCCTCGCAGCTCGGGTTCTCGCCGACGTAGCTCACCCCGCTCGAGGACCCGGCCCTGGAAGTCGCGCATCCACGTGATCAGCTCGGGGTCGGTCAGGTCGTCGGTGCGGACGACGACGTCGACCTCGCCCGAGATCCCGGTCTCGTCCTGCAGCTCGTTCGCGTCGGCGAGCGCGGGCAGGCTCGGCCGGCGCCAGGTCCTGGACGTCGGAGATGACCTCGGTCCGCGTCCCGGCGACCCAGCCGCACACCGCCAGCACGACCGCCGCCGCGAGCACCCGGCCGGGCCGGGTGATCGAGACCGCCAGCGAGCGCTTGCCGACCGAGCGGATCCGTGCGCCGTGCGAGCGTCACGGCGCCGCGAGAGCCAGCTCGGGCGAGCGGGGCGAGGAGCTCGCGCGGCTCCGGCGTCCCGCGCCACGACGCGAGCGCCAGGGCCGCGAACCCGGCCGTCGCCGCGACCGCCAGGGCGACCGCCCGGTGCCGAGCACCAGCAGCAGTCCGAACGAGCGGACCATCGGGATCGGCGAGAGCACCAGCGCGGCGAATCCGGCGGCCGTGGCGAGGCAGGCGGCGCCGATCACCGGGCCGCCGCTCGAGGCGGCGACCGTCGCGGCGCGGGCGGGCTGCGGCCCCGTCGGCCGCTGGCCTCGTTGAAGCGCGCCTGGAACTGGATCGCGTAGTCCACCGCGAGGCCGATCAGCACCGGGACCACCGCGATCGAGGCCATCGTCAGGGTCCCGCCGACAGAGTAGAGGAGCCCGAAGGTGATGCCGGCCGCCGTCAGCGCGAGGCCCAGCGGCAGCAGCCGCAGCGGGCGGCCCATGACCAGGAAGAGCACGACGGCCATCACCGCGACGCCACGACGCAGCAGCAGGAGGAGCTCGGAGCGCAGCGCGTCGGCGAGCCCGCTGACGACGGCCGGGCACCCCGCTGACGACGTAGCTGCCGTCGGTGAGCTCGAAGCGCTCGTCGCTCGTCGCCTGCTTGAAGAGGTCGATCGCCTCGGAGCGCTCGGCGTCGGTCAGGTCGGGGCGCAGGCGGATCGTGATCAGCGACGAGTCGCGGTTCGGGAAGAGGTAGGAGAGGCGCTCCTTCGGGGTGCCCGCCTCCTGCGCTCGGGGTCGAAGACGACGCGGCTGACGAACTCGGTGTCGTCCAGGCGCGGCGGGCTCGTGATGTCGAACTCGAGCGCGAGCTGGATCAGGCTGTTCTGGAACTCCTGCAGCACGGCCTGGCTCGCCTGCTCGGCGGCCGCCTGCTGCTCGGCCTCGGACGCGCCCTGCTCGGCGGCCGTCCTGGCGCGCGGCCTGTCCGGCCTGCTGCGCGGCCTGCTGGGCCGCGCCGATCTGGCCCTGCAGCGCCTGGCCGATCTGCTCGACGCTCTGGAAGAGGAAGCTCGACGGCCCGAACAGCACCTTGCGCGGGAGCCAGCTCGGCGATCCGGTCGCAGACCTCGGGCAGCGGCTCCTGGTTGCGCCGCGGCAGGTTCTCGGCCAGCTCGGTGCCGCCCGCGAGGCAGGTCTCGAGCTCGAACAGCGACTGCAGGTCCTGGGTCAGGATCGTCTGTGCGGACGTCCTGGCGGACGAGCACCACCGCGGCGTCGTCCCCGAACTCCTCGCTGAACCGCTCGGTCGCCTTGAACTCCTCCGAGTCCTCGTCGACCAGCGTCTCGGTCCCGGCGTTGGTCTCGAGCTGAAGCGCTCCGACCCCGCCGGCGAGCCCGAGCACCGCCACGACGGCGAGCGTCACCCACGGCCGCCGCACGGCGAGCCCCAGCGACCCGCTCGAACACCTCTCCCGCCCTCACCCGAAGAAGGTTAGGCAGCGCCGCGGCGACCCGACGGCGCCGGCGCTAATCCATCGCGAGCGGGCCCTTGACGTCGGCGTTCAGGAACTGGTTGACGAACTCGTTCCGCGAGTCGAACAGCTCGTCCGAAGGCCCGACTCGACGATCCGGCCCTTCCACAGCACCGCGATGAAGTCGGCGATGCGGCGGGCGGTGCCGAGGTCGTGGCTGATCACCATGTAGCAGCCGCCGTTCTCCTCGTGGACCTCGCGGATCAGCTCGCACAGCAGCGCCGTGCGCACCGGGTCGAGGCCCGAGTCCGGCTCGTCGAACATGACGATCGCGGGGTCGAGCACCAGCGCGCGGGCGAAGCCGGCGCGCTTGCGCATGCCGCCCGAGAGCTCGTTCGGCATCTTGTACTGGGCCTCGGTGAGGCCGACCTCGCTGAGGCGCCGGTTGACGATGTCCTCGATCTCGTCCTCGGACTTGTCCGTGTGCTGGCGGAGCGGGAAGCAGGTGTTGTCGAAGACGTTCATCGAGCCGAAGAGCGCGCCGTCCTGGAACAGCAGGCCGAACTTCTTGCGCACCTCGAAGAGCTCGTCGTCGGACATCGCCGGGATCGACTCGCCGTGGACGAGCACGTCGCCCGAGTCCGGGTAGAGCAGGCCGACGATGTGCTTGATCAGCACCGACTTGCCGGTGCCCGACGGCCCGAGGACCATCGAGATCATGTTGTCCGGCAGGCCGAGGTTGACGCCGTTCAGGATGCGCGTGCGGCCGAACTGCTTGACGAGGTCGATGATCTCGATCGCGTCCTCGCCGCCGTGGTCGCGCTTCGCGCCCGTGTGCCACTTGTAGGGCTCGGGATCGCCCGGCTCGACGCCCGGCAGCGTGTAGTCGCGGTCGCCGAAATCCTCGTCGCCCGCCATGCCCTGCGCGGCGAGCGGATCGGCCTTCGCCGCCCGCGACTTCGCTGCACGCTTCTTGGCCGCGCGCTTCTTCGCAGCCGGCTTCTTCTTGGCGCTCCTCTTGCTCGCAGCCAACGTCTCCTCCTACCCGCCGATCGGCGCTCGTGGGTTGGCCCCCCAGAAGACCAGGGTTCCCATCATTCCGATGATGTGCACTAAGCACGATGTTCAGGACCATCGACTTCGCCGTCGCGGTCCCCACCCCGACCGGGCCGCCGGAGGCCGTGTAGCCGTAGTAGCAGCCGACGAGCACGATCGCGGTCGCCATCGACCATGCCCTTGGTCAAGCTGAATAAGAGGTCGGGTGGGTTCTGGAACATCCAGAAGATCAGGAAGTAGCCGCCCGAGCTGACGTCGCCGATCTGCTCGACGACGGCGAGCCAGCTGGCGAAGTACATGATCCCGATGCCGGCCAGGTACATGAAGGGGAAGGCGATCCAGGCGGCGAGCAGGCGGGTCGCGGCGAGGAAGGTGACGGGCGGGACGCCCATGACCTCGAGCGCGTCGATCTCGTCGGAGATCCGCATCGCGCCCACCTCGGCGACGATTCCCGTGCCGACCTTGGCCGAGAGCATGTAGCCGAACGCGTAGGGCATCAGCTCGCGCAGGTCGCACCAGGCGGCGAAGACGCCGGCGTAGGCCGGGGCGCCCTGGGCGCGCAGCAGGTAGGCGCCCTCGATGCCGCAGGTGAGCCCGAGGAAGAAGACCAGGCCCCAGATCACGATCGCCGAGCCGAGGATCAGGATCCCGGTCTGGCGCAGCGCCTCGCCGAAGAACTGGAAGACGCGGCCCGTGTAGACGAGCCCCATGACGCGGCCGGAGAAGCCGAAGATCTCGCCAGCGGAGTTGAGCCAGCCGCGCGGGACGGCGGTCCAGTTGCCCATCAGGCGCACCTCTCCCCGGATCGAGCGCGAGCGGGGTCACTTGATGACCTGCAGCTCGGGGTGGGTGGCGAGCAGGGTCTGGGTGAAGACGTAGTTGATCGCGAAGATCCCGAGGAACGAGATCACGACGGCCTCGTTCACGGCGCGGCCGACGCCCTCGGCGCCTCCGGACGCAGTCATCCCCTTGTAGGAGCAGACGATCGCGATCACGGCGCCGAACAGGGTGGTCTTCAGGACCGAGCCCCATAGGTCCGTCGTGGAGGCGTTGTTGAAGAGGGTCGCGAAGAACCCGCCGAGCGGCTCGTTGTAGAGGAGGGTCGCGCCGATGCCGCCGACGATGCCGAAGATCAGCGCGTAGATGTCCATCAGGCCGGTGATCAGCATCAGCGAGAGGAAGCGGGGGACGACGAGGTTCTTGATCGGGTCGACGCCGAGGACCTGGAGGGCGTCCAGCTCCTCGCGGATCTTGCGGGCGCCGAGGTCGGCGGTGATCGCCGTGCCGGCGACGCCGGCGACGACGACGGCCGTCACGAACGGGGCGAACTCGCGAACCGAGGCGAGGACGAAGAAGCCGCCGAGGCGGTCGAGCGCTCCGAACAGCGAGAGGAAGTTGGCGGCCTGGAGGCCGGGGGCGCCGAATCCGAACGCGAGGGTCGAGATCATCATCGGGAACCAGCAGAGCTGGAGTGCGAAGAGGAACTGCCCGATGAACTCCCCGCCATACGGGTACGGAGGCCTGATCGCGGAGACGATCGTCTTCGCGGTGAGGATCATCATGTCCCCGACCTGCTCGAAAAGCGACTTCGCTGGTAGGAACGCCCTGTCGGCTACTGATCTGACCATTCTTCTCTCCTCGAGGCGAGTATCCGGCTGGTCCCCGCAACCACACGAAAGATTATGTGATCGGCACCACGGACGCCACCCCCAACCGCAAGGTGGCTGCGCTTGCGCCGACGCTTCTGCGGGTAGGGTGCGTGGTATGTTGCCCGCGCTTTTGGAGGAGAGCGCCACGACACCCCGGGCCCGTCGCGGGTGCGAGTACGCCTCGGGACCGGCCTCGTCGTCGCCCTCTGCACCGTCGGCCTTGCGGCCTGCGGCGGTGGCGAGCGCCAGGACGAGAACGAGCCCGAGGGCGAGTTCCCCGTCGAGATCGCGAGCGCCGACTTCCCCGCCTCGCAGCGCCTCGCCCAGACTTCCGACCTGACCCTCGAGATCCGCAACGCCGGCGAGGAGACGATCCCCGACCTCGCCGTCACGGTCTTCACCCAGGCCGAGGAGTCGGTCGCCGACGTCGACGCGGCCGACGCCGAGGCCTCCGAGGCGGACGACGCGAGGCGATCGACAACGAGGGCGAGGCGATCCCCGAGAGCCAGCTCGACGAGGAGGTCGACCAGGCGCTCGACGAGGAGCTCGATGAGGCCGCGGCCGAGGAGGAGGACGAGGACTCCGATGCAAGCGACTCCGAGCCGCGACGAGCTGAACGAGGCCGACGAGCCGCGCTCCCAGGCCGCCGGTCCGTTCTCGGTCCTCTCCGAGCAGGAGGGCTTGGCCATCCCGTCGCGTCCCGTCTGGATCCTCGAGCAGGGCTACCCGCGCGAGGAGAACGCGGCCGACAACACTCCGCCCCCGGCGAGATCGCGGGCGGCAGCGGAACCGAGGCCGCACAGACCAACACCTTCAGCTTCGGGCGCTCGAGGCCGACGACCAGCTCCGATCGTCTGGCGGGTGACGCCGGTCCAGGCCGGCGACTACAGCGTCCTCTACCGCGTCGCCGCGGGCCTCCAGGGCAACGCCGTCGCCGTGAACGAGGACGGCAGCGTCCCCGAGGGCGAGTTCATCACGTGATCAGCGACGAGCCGCCCCAGACCCGGGTCGACGACTCGGCAAGGTCGTGCCGATCAAGCCGGACGACATCATCGGCCAGGCCGGCACCGACGAGCAGAAGTCAGAGCTCGGCGGCGGCGTCGATCCGAGTCAGTCGACTCCGTAGTCCCTTAGGGGCGACTGAGGTCGTTCCCTAAGGTTTCGGGGGATGCGCGGGACGAGGCTCGCAGGGATCCTGGCCGCGGCGGTGCTCGCCGCCGGCATGGCCGCCTGCGGCGACGACGACGGCGATGGCGGCGACGCGCCCGACACCCAGGCCGACGTAACCGAGACCTCCGGTGGCGAGACCGACACGAAGGCGGGCGGCAAGCCCCGCCTCGAGAAGGTCGGCGACTTCAACCAGCCCGTCTTCGTCGCTCAGCCACCCGGCTCCGAGGACCTCTACGTCGTCGAGCAGGAGGGCACGGTCCAGCGGGTCGGCGCGGACGGCTCGACCTCCACGGCGCTGGACATCTCGGACGATGTGACCGCCGGCGGCGAGCAGGGCCTGCTCTCGATCGCCTTCGACCCCGAACCGGGATCGAACCTCGTCTACGCCTACTTCACCGACCCCGACCAGAACCAGCGCGTCGTCGAGTTCACGCGTCGCCGAGGACGGCTCGTTCGAGCCCGGCAGCCGCCGCGACGTGCTGCAGATGGACGACTTCGCCTCGAACCACAACGGCGGCCTGCTGATGTTCGGCCCCGACGGCCTCCTCTACATAGGCACCGGCGACGGCGGGATCGCCGACGACCCCGAGCGCAACGGCCAGGACCTCGGCTCGCTGCTCGGCAAGATCCTGCGGATCGACCCCCACGAGGCCGGCGGCGAGCCCTACACGCCGAAGGGCGCCCCGTCGCTCGCCGGGCAGGGCGCGCCCGAGGTCTACTCCTACGGCCTGCGCAACCCGTGGCGCTTCAGCTTCGACCGGGACAACGACGCGCTGGTGATCGGGGACGTCGGCCAGAACTCGCTCGAGGAGATCGACTACGTCGCCGCGGGCGAGGGCGCGGGCGCCAACTTCGGCTGGTCCGCCTTCGAGGGCGACGAGCGCTTCAACGACGACCAGGAGGCCGCGGACCACGTCCCGCCGGTGCTTCACCTACGGGCGCGATGACGGCTGCTCGGTCACGGGCGGCTACGTCGTCCGCGACCCCGAGCTGCCCGCGCTCGAGGGCCGCTACCTCTACGGCGACTTCTGCGCCGGGCGAGCTGCGGAGCTTCGTCCCCGGCCCCGGCAAGGCGTCGGGCGACCGCAGCGCCGGGCCTCGAGGTCCCCTCGCTCAGCTCCTTCGCCGAGGACAACGAGGGCCACATCTACGCAACTTCGCTCGACGGCCCTGTGTTCAGGGTCGTGCAGTGAGGACCCGCGCACCCAGCTTCATCGCCGCGCTGCGGCGGCCTCGCCTGCGCGGCGCGCTCGCCGCGGTCCCGGCCGCGACGCCGCGAAGGCGCCCGCCGACCGGCGACGGGGACGGGCGGCTTCAAGCTGACCCAGGTCGGCACCTTCGAGCAGCCCGATCCACGCGGACAACGCGCCGGGGAACGAAGTGCGCGCCCTCTACGTCGCCGAGCAGGAGGGGCGTGATCAGGGTGCTGAAGGGCACGACGGTGCTGCCGGCGCCGTTCCTCGACATCAGCGACCTGGTCCAGTGCTGCGGCGAGGAGGGCCTGCTCTCGATCGCGTTCCATCCCCGCTACGAGCAGAACCGGCTCTTCTACGTCTACTTCACCAACAACGCCGGCGACCACGTGGTGATGGAGTTCAAGCGCAGCGCAAGAAGCAGAAGTTCCTCGCGATCGCGCTCGAGCGCCCGCCAGGTCCTCTACGTCCCCCACCCCACCTTCGACAACCACAACGGCGGCCAGATCCGCTTCGGCCCGGACGGCCTCCTCTATCTCGCGACCGGCGACGGCGGCTCGGGCGGGGACCCGTTCAACAACGCGCAGAACCCCGAGAGCCTGCTCGGCAAGATGCTGCGAATCGACCCGCGGAAGACCAAGCGGAAGAAGAGGGGCTTCACGCGCCTATGCGATTCCGAAGGACAACCCCTTCGTCGGACCGCCGGCCGCGACGAGATCTACTCCATCGGCCTGCGCAACCCGTTCCGCTTCTCGTTCGACGCCGCTCAGCGGCGCGCTCGTCGCTCGGCGACGTCGGCCAGGGCTGCCTCGAGGAGATCGACTACCTGGCCGCGGGGCGCGGCCCGCGGCGCCAACTTCGGCTGGTCGCGCTTCGAGGGCACGCAGCCTCTATCGACGCCTCGCGCGTCGCGCCGAACCCGGTCTTCGCCCGTCCACCAGTACGACAACCTCGGCGCCGGCGCCAAGCTGCGCGCACCTGGACAACGGCTTCGAGGGCGTCTCGGTGATCGCCGGCTATCGTGGTCCGCGACCACGCGGCTCGCCGCGCCAGTACGGCCGCGCTCCTCTACACCGACGTCGCGAACGACCAGATCCGCTCGCTGATCCCGTCCCGCGGCGGGTCGCGTCCGACGAGCAGTTCACCGGGCATCGACCTGCCCGGCGAGGGCCTGCCGTTCGGCTTCGCCGAGGGCGTTCCAGAACCAGCTCTTCGTGATCTCGGGCAACGGCCCCATCTACAGTCTGGACCCGTGAGCGCAGCTCCGCACCCGCCCCCTCGCCATCCTCTGCGCCCTGGCGGCGCTGCTCGCCGCCGGCGCGCTCACCGCCGGCCGAGGCCATGGCCAAGTCCGGCTCGGGCCGGGGCGGCGTGAAGCTGAACCGGATCGGCAAGCTTCGACAACCCCGTCTACGTCGACTCGGCCCCCGGCGTCGAGCGGCGTCTTCGTCGTCGAGCAGCCCGGGCGGATCGTCCTCGTCTCGAACGGCAAGCGCAGCACCTTCCTCGACATCCGCGGCCAGGTCACCTTCGGCGGCGAGCAGGGCCTCCTGTCGGTCGCCTTCCCGAGCGACTACGCGACCGAGCGGCCTCTTCTACGTCTACTACGTGACCCAGGGCGGCGACCTGGCGATCGAGGAGTACCGCCGCGCGGCGCCGAAGCGCGCCGACCCCTCCAGCGCCCGGCGCCTCGTCACCGTCAACCACCCCGGCGAGTCGAACCACAACGGCGGCCAGCTCCAGTTCGCCCCCGACGGCGTCCTCTACGCCGGCACCGGCGACGGAGGCGGCGGCGGCGACCCCGACAACTCCGCCCAGGACCCGAACAGCCAGCTCGGGAAGATCCTGCGGATCGACCCCGAACCCCGGCGGTACGCCCGTCGACGACGATCGTCGCCCTCGGGCCTGCGCAACCCGTTCCGCTTCTCGTTCGACACGGTCACGGCCGCAGATCGCCGCGGATCATCATCGGCGACGTCGGCCAGGACAACTTCGAGGAGATCGACTACGAGACCCTCGCGGGCCTGAACGGCGCCAACTTCGGCTGGAACGACTTCGAGGGCAACAGCGTCTTCGGCGGCGGCAACCCGCCCGCCCCGTCGCGCCACGACCGGCCGATCAAGGTCTACCCGACCGGCGGCCAGTTCTGCTCGGTGATCGGCGGCTTCGTCGTCCGCGACCGCTCGCTCAAGACGCCTGCGCGGCCGCTACGTCTACGGCGACTTCTGCTCGGGCAAGCTGCGCAGCTTCGTGCCGGCGCTGGGCGGCGCCCGCAAGGACCGCGCCGCTCGGCGTCAACGTCGAGTCGATCAGCTCCTTCGGCGAGGGCCCCAACGGATCCCTCTACGCGACCTCGCTGAACGGCGCGGTCTCGCGCCTCGTCGCACCGGCGGCGGCAAGAGCAACAAGAAGAAACTAGCCTCCTGACGACATCTTCACCCGACGTCAGATCGAGACCGTGCTCGCTGCCATGCTCGCGGGGGTCGCGGCGATCGTCGGATTGAGCCAGCGCGACGACCGCGCCGACGTCTTCGGGCCGAAGTTCCTGACGCTCCAGAAGGTCGGCCGCTTCGACCAGCCGGTCCACCTCTCCCAGCCGCCCGGCGTCGACTCGCCTCTGTTCGTCGTCGAGCGCCCGGGCGAGGTGAAGGTGATCGACGACGGCAAGGT
Source organism: uncultured Solirubrobacterales bacterium (assembly GCA_963839875.1). GTDB lineage: Bacteria > Actinomycetota > Thermoleophilia > Solirubrobacterales > 70-9 > CAVUAT01. The sequence continues at coordinate 326,281 of CAWIWP010000002.1, read as the reverse complement.
CCAGCGCAAGCCGTTCCTCGACATCCGGCGGTCGGTGAAGATCAGCGGCAAGGGCGGCGAGCAGGGGATGCTCTCGATCGCCTTTCCGCCCGACTACGCCGACAGCGGCCTCTTCTACGTCGCCTACACCGACAACCGCGACGCGCTGCGGGTGGCCGAGTTCGCGCGCAAGCCCGGCAACGCGCTGCGCGCCGAGCGCAAGAGCGAGCGCCTCGTCCTGCGCATCCCGCAGCCGACCCCGAAGCACCACGGCGGCCTGCTGCTCTTCGGCCCCGACAAGCAGCTCTACATCGGCAGCGGCGACGGCGGCCCCTCGACCGACCCGAACAACGTCGGCCAGGACAAGCGCGTCCTGCTCGGCAAGATCCTCCGGATCGACCCGACGCCGCCGGCGGTCCCGCCGCGCTCGGTCCGAAGAAGCGAAGCCGAAGACGGCGAAGCGAAGAAGCCGAAGGCGGCGGAGCCCGCCGAAGGCGAACGAAGAAGCAGCGCAAGAAGGACGAGCCGCCGGGAAGAAGGGCGGGTCCGCGAAGCCCGAAGAAGGCCGAAGAAGCGCGAGCCTCGGCCGACGACCTACACGATCCCCGCCGACAACCCGCTCGTCGGCCGCCCGGGCCGCGACGAGATCTTCGCCTACGGCCTGCGCAACCCGTGGCGCTTCTCTTCGACCGCGGCCCGCGCGGCGACCTGCTGACGATCGGCGACGTCGGCGACGCGCGCTACGAGGAGGTCAACATCCTGCCGCTCGCCAAGGCGAGCGGCGCCAACTTCGGCTGGTCGGCGTTCGAGGGGCCGGTCCGCTTCAAGCCCGGCGTCAAGCGCTCGCGCACCGTCGAGCCCGTCTACTCCTACCCGCACAACCCGCGCTGCTCGGTCGTCGGCGGCTACATCATCCGCGACCCCCGCCTCTCCCGGATCCAGGGCCGCGAGGTCGTCGGCCGCTACATCTTCGGCGACTTCTGCAGCCAGCGCCTGTTCGCCTTCACGCCCCGGCCCGACAAGGTCGGCCGCGAGCGCAGCTTCCGCTTCAAGATCCCGGGCGTGACCTCGTTCGCCGAGGACCGCGAGGGCCGCATCTACGTCCTCACCTTCCAGGGCCCGGTCTACCGCCTCGATCCCGATCGCAAGAAGATCGAGCAGTGATGCGTCGCCGGCTGACCTGCGTGTCCCGGGCGAGCTCGTCTGTACGCTCCGGCTGATGCGGAGGAGGAGGCTCAGCGGGAGCCGCGTGAGGATGCGGCACGTGCGGGACGCGGCCTGCGGGGTCGCGATCGTCGCGCTGGTCGCGGGCGGCGCCTTCGCCCTGTTCGGCGGCTCGGATGCCGAGCCGGAGGCGACCGCCCAGGCGAGTGCCGAGGACCTGCCCGAGCTTCCCTGGGAGGCGGCACCGGCCCAGGTGGCCAAGGCACCCGAGGAGAAGCAGTACCGCCCGGCGGAGAAGAACGGGGTCGCGGTCGGCGGTCCCGACGCGATGCCCCCGGCCTCGGCCGGCAACAACGGCTACGTCCCCACCCCCGCCTCGGAGCGCGAGCGCATGCTCGCCGAGACACATGACGCGGGCCAGGCGGGAACCGCCCTCCTGGTCGGCGACTCAGCGATCGCCCCCTTCGAGGCGCCCGAGCAGATCCGAGATGCGATCAGCGCCGCCAACAACCTGACCCACCTCCCTTACAAGTGGGGAGGCGGGCACGGCGGCTGGCGCGACAACGGCTACGACTGCTCCGGCGCGGTCAGCTATGCGCTCGCCGGAGGCGGGCTCCTGAACCGTCCGGCGACCTCGGGCGAGCTCGCGACCTGGGGCAAGCCCGGCGAGGGCGAGTGGCTCACCATCTACGCCAACGGCAGCCATGTCTACGCCGTGATCGCCGGCCTGCGATTCGACACAGTCGGCAACGGCGCGGGCGAGGGCCCCCGCTGGCACCCGGCCCCGGCGTACCCGAGCGGCTACACGACCCGCCACCTGCCGGGCCTCTAGAGCAGCGCTTGTCTGGCTAAAGCCTCAGCGCGGGAGCGCCGGGGCCAGGATCCGGTACGCCTTGATGCCGAGGCCCAGGCGCTCGCGGTCCTCGGTCGCCGCGGGGTCGAGGCCCGTCAGCTCGCGGACCCGGTCGAGCCGGTAGGCGACCGTGTGGCGGTGGGCGTAGATGGCCCGGGCCGTCGCGTTCATGTTGCAGTCGGACGCGAGGTACTCCTCGAGGGTGTTGAGCAGGTCGGAGCGGTACTGGGTGTCGTAGCGGACGACAGGCTCCACGGTGTCGTCGTAGAAGCTGCGGACCTCCTGGGGATCGGAAATGAGGGCGCGAAAGAGGAGGCGGTAGACGCCGCTCGCGGCGATGCCGTCCTCGAGGGCCTCGGCGATCCGCGGCTCGCGGGTGATCACGTCGAGGACGAGCTCGGCCTCGCGGAAGGCGCGGTGGAGCTCGGCGGGGTCGGGATAGAAGGACGAGACGGCCGCGAGGCCGTGGCCGCGGACGCGGTTGACGATCCGCGCCGCGAGCTCGAGGGTTCGCTCGGGGGCGTCGTCGCCGCCGCGGCCGGGCAGGATCGCGTAGAGGCGGCCGTCGGCGAGCTCGGCGACCGAGCCCTCGTACTCGCTCTGGACCAGCGCGGTGGCGTGCGAGGGGCGGGTCGACTCGATCTGGGCGACCAGGGTGATCGCCCCGCGGCTCAGGTCGCAGCCGAGCTTCGCGGCCTTGCTGGTCGCCTCGGCGGCCTCCATCGCGTGGTCGCGGAGCTCCGAGATCAGGCCGCCGCGCAGCTCCCGCTCCGCCTCCTCGCGGGCGTCGGTGACGGCGACCTCGGCGATCGCGGCCATGGCGGCGGCACGCAGAACCTCGTCGCGATCAATGGGCAGGTCGGGCTCGTCGCCGTTCTCGCCGGCCAGCAGCACGACGACCCCGACGACCTCGCCGCCCGCGATCACCGGCTCCTCGCCGGCGATGGGATAGGGCGGCGCGGCATCGGCTTCGGCGATACGCGCCTTCGCGTACTCCGCCAAGCCGTTGATGCCGGCTCCGTTGTCGTCGGCGCCGGCGGGGGATCTGGCGCTGAGGCCGCGCGCCGGGAGGACGATCGCGACCGGGCCCTGGGCCTCGGCCGCGGCAAGCTCGGCGACGCCGGCCAGTCCCTCCCCCTCGAGGACGGCCTCGAGCATCTTGGTGCTCAGCTCACGCAACGCCTCTTCCTCTCGAGTCGGTCCATCTGAAGTCGGTGCATCTGAACGAGGGAGGGCCGGGGGCAGCAACTCGCCGCCCCCGGCCTCGCCTCACATCTCCTTGCCTGCGCGCTAAGCGGCGACCTCGCCCTCCTCGTGCGCCTGCAGGACGGACTCGCCCTCCTCGCCCGTGCGGATGCGAATCGCCTCATCCACAGGGAGGACGAAGATCTTGCCGTCGCCCACATCGCCCGTACGGGCGTGCTTGAGGATCGTCTCGACGACGAGCCCCTTGTCCTTTCCTTCGACGACGACCTCGATCTTCAGCTTCGGCCGGACGTTGACCGTCAGGGTCGAGCCTCGATAGGTCTCCACCACTCCCTTCTGGCGGCCGGACCCCTTGACCTCGCTGATCGACAGGGACGGAAAGCCCTTGTCGAGCAGCTCGGCCCTGATGGGCTCGAACGCCTCGTGGCGGATGTATGCCTCGATCTTCTTCATTTGGCTCTATCCCTTCCTATGCCTTGCTGGGCGCCGGCTTGACCGCACCGGCGGCCGACGCTGCAGCACTCGGGGACGTGGCCGCGCCGGGGAACTCACCCTGGGGGATGAACTGCTCCGGGTAGCCGTACATGCCGTGCTCGGAAATATCGAGACCGGCGTCCTCCTCGTTCTCCGTGACTCGAAGGCCGTAGACCTTCTTGATCACGTAGAACGTCGCGAACGACGTCGCGAACACGAACGTGAACGCGGCAGCGACTCCGAGTGCCTGGGCACCCAGCTGCTCGAACGCCTCGAGGTTGAACGCGGCTCCCGGGACTTCGTTCGCGCCCTTGCCGATCAGGCCGGACGCGTACAGGAACCCGCCGAGGAAATCGCCCTCGGAGTTCGTCACTCCGAATGCGTTGTACTCGGACAGCCTCGGTGCCGAGAAGATCCCGCACGACAGGGTGCCCCAGATACCCGCCAAGCCGTGCGCGGAAAGCGCACCAACCGGGTCGTCGAGGACCTTGTCGATAGCGAGAATCGCGTACACCACCAGCACGCCCGCCACGGCACCGATGATCGGCGCCGTCCAGGCCTCGACATAGCCCGAGGGAGCGGTGATCGCGACCAGTGCAGCGATCGCGCCGTTCCCGACCATGCCGATGTCGATCGTCTTCTGCTTGAACCGGCTCGTCAGCAGCGCGGTGAGCACACCGGCGGCGCAGGCGAGCTGGGTCACCAGGATCACCTCGGCGAAGCGGCCGTCGGTCACGCCGAAGGCCGTACCGCCGTTGAACCCGAACCAGCCGAGCCAGAGGATGAACACGCCGAGGCCGAACAGGGGCATCGAGTGCCCCGGGATCGGACGCGGCCTGCCGTCGCCTCCGTACTTGCCCTTGCGAGCACCGAGCAGGAGCAGCACGGCCAGGCCGCCGGTCGCACCGATGAGGTGGACCGCCGTCGAGCCGGCGAAGTCCTGCATGCCGATGTTCGACTGCAGCCATCCACCGCCGAACACCCAGTGCGCGCCGATCGGGTAGATCAGCGTGCTGAAGATGATCGCGTAGATGACGTAAACGCCGTACTTGATTCGCTCCAGGGTCGTGCCCCAGACGATCGCCAGCGACACGGCGCAGAACACGAACTGGAAGAAGAACTTCGCTTCCGTGGAGACCTTGAAGATCCCCAGCACCGGGAATGCCTCACCCGGTGATCCGAAGTCCTGCAGGAAGAACCCCTGGTCGCCGATGATCTCACCCGGTCCGAAGGCGAACGCGAAACCGCACGCCCAGAACCCGAGAGCCGCAATCGAGAAGTTCGTGAGGACCTTCGCGACCACCGTTCCCGCGTTCTTCGCCCGGGAGAAACCGACCTCCAACAGCAGGAAGCCGGCCTGCATGAACATCACGAGGCACGCGGCCACGATCACCCAGAGGGAGTTGAGTGCCCACCCATCCGGGAGTGTGCCGTTGCCCGCCGCCTCCAGGCTGTCGGCCAGGGCGAACTGAGGCAGCGCCAGCGAAGCCAGCGCGGCCACAGGCAAGGCCCAAAGCAACTTCTTACGCATCACGAATGCCCTTTCTCTTGTCGCTTGACGGAACGCGATCAAGGTAAGGACGGGGGGCCTGAGATCCCTTGGACCCCTGTCGGAAATGCACCTGCCGACTTTCTCCAATAGGTCGAGGCACGCCTGGCAGCGCCGAATCCGCGCCTGGCTGCCCAGCCAGTCGTGCGTCCTGCAGGTATGGTCCGAGCCTCACCGACGCAGCGAGGAGAGCGCAGATGGCATTGGGAATCCGCACCAAGAGCGACCGGACTTCGAACGGCTCGGGGGCTGCGGGCGGCTCCATCGACGTCATCAAGCCAGTAGACGGCAGCGTCCTGACCACGATCGAGGCCGCGAGCCCCGACCAGGTCGGCGAGGCGGTCGCGCGGGTCCGCGCCAACCAGCCCGCCTGGGAGGCCCTCGGCAACCGCGGGCGCTCCAAGTGGCTCTTCCAGCTCCGCGACTGGCTGCTCGACCACCAGGACGAGATCGCCGACACCATGCAGGCCGAGACCGGCAAGGTCCGCGCCGAGGCGGCGGCCGAGACCGTCTACCTGGCGGACCTCATCAACTTCTACGCCAAGAAGGCCCCGAAGTACATCGGCGACGAGAACGTCCCCACCCACTCCCCGCTGATGAAGGCCAAGAAGCTGAAGGTGCAGTACCGGCCCTACCCGGTGGTCGGCGTCATCAGCCCCTGGAACTTCCCGCTGATCCTCTCGCTCGGCGACGCGCTGCCGGCGCTCCAGGCAGGCGCTTCGGTCGTCATCAAGCCCTCGGAGGTGACGCCGCTCGGCTTGACCGAGATCGTGGACGCCTGGAAGAACGAGATCGGCGGCCCCGACATCCTCGAGGTCGTCAACGGCGCGGCCGAGACCGGCTCCGCGCTCGTCGATGAGGTGGACTTCGTCCAGTTCACGGGCTCGGACCGCACCGCCAAGCACGTGCTCAAGCGGGCAGCCGACACCCTCACGCCGGTGAGCGCCGAGCTGGGTGGCAAGGATCCGATGATCGTCCTGGACGGGGCCGACGTCGAGCGCGCTGTGAACGCCGCGACCTGGGGCGCCTTCGCCAACACCGGCCAGGTCTGCATGTCGGTCGAGCGCCTCTACGTGGAGGAGCCGGTCTACGACCAGTTCATCACCCGCTTCGTCGAGGAGGTCTCGAGCCTGAAGCAGGGCACCGACGGCCGTGAGTACGGCGCCGACGTCGGGGCGATGACCTTCCCGCCGCAGACCAAGATCGTCGAGGACCACGTCGCCGACGCGCGCGAGCGCGGCGCCAGCGTCCGGACCGGCGGCGAGCGCATCGAGTCCGAGGGCGACTGGTACCCGCCCACCGTGATCACCGACGTGGATCACTCGATGAAGGTGATGGTGGATGAGTCATTCGGCCCCGTGGTCGGAGTGATGAAGGTCAAGAACGCCGAGGAGGCGTTGCGGCTCGCCAACGACACCCGCTACGGGCTCACCGGCTACGTGTTCGGCAAGTCCGACCAGGCCGAGGCGGTCGCCCGCCGGCTCGAGGTCGGGGCGGCGTGCGTCAACGACGTGCTGGTCAACTTCCTCGCGGTGGACATCCCGATGGGCGGCTGGAAGGACTCCGGCATCGGCTTCCGCCACGGCGAGTACGGGATCAAGAAGTTCGTGCGCCCGGAGTCCCTGGTGATCACGAGGCTCGGCGGCAAGCGCGAGGCCCTCTACTTCCCCTACACCCAGAAGCGCCGCAACCTGCTGCGCAAGCTGACGACCTTCACGACAGCGCGCGGCAAGCGCCGCATCGGCCGCCAGTAGCGGCAGGATGGCGGCGGGCGGGGTCCAGTACCTGGCGCTCCTCCGGGGAATCAACGTAGGCGGCAAGAACGCGGTCGCCATGGCCGAGCTGCGCGAGGAGTTCGAGGAGCTGGGCTTCGCTGACGTCGCCACCTACATCAACAGCGGCAACGTCCTGTTCCGCGGGAAGCGGGAGAAGATGGAGACGCTCTCCGCCCGGATCGAGAAGGCGCTCACGAAGCGCTTCAAGATCGACCTCAAGGTGGTGGTGCTGACCGAGGCCCAGATGCGGAAGGTGGTCGCCGACGCGCCGAAGGACGCGGGGCACGCCGACTACAGGTGGGACGCGATCTTCGTCCGCAAGCCGCTGACCGTGAAGAAGGTCCTCGGGCTGATCGACCTCAAGGAGGGCGTCGACCGCGCATGGGCCGGGAAGGGCGTCGTCTACTTCTCGCGGCTCGACTCCAAGGCTTCGAGCAGCCGCCTGTCGAAGTTCGCGGGGATGCCCGAGTACAAGGACGTGACGGTCCGCAACTGGAACTCGACGACGAAGCGCTGAAGCTGATGGACGAGCGGGCCTCTGACTGAGTTCCCGTTGGTAGCTTTATGGCCGTCCCATCAAGAGCGACAGAGGGGCCCGGACCCGAGAAGTCGCAGCAACCGGCCGAGATCCCAGGATCGAGGCGGCGGTGCTACAGCCGGGAACGATGGAGGTAAGAAAGACCTGATGGTGTTCAAGTGAGCCAGCCAGAACGTGACTACCTAGCCGCGATCAAGGACCGCATCGTCGTCTTCGACGGCGGCATGGGCGCGACGCTGGAGGAGTTCGACCTCACCGCCGAGGACTACGGCGGGCTCAAGGGCAAGTGCCACGAGGCGCTGATCCTGAACCGCCCCGACGTGATCGAGGGCGTCCACACCTCCATGCTCGACGCAGGCGCCGAGGTGCTCGAGACCGACACCTTCCAGGGCAGCCGCCTGAAGCTCGACGAGTGGGGGCTGGCCGAGCACACGCTGGAGATCAACACCAAGGCGGCCGAGATCGCCCGCGAGGCCGCCGGGCCCGACCGCTTCGTCGCGGGCTCGATCGGGCCGACCGGGTTCCTGCCTGCATCTGACGACCCGACCCTCGGCGACATCTCCTTCGGCAAGCTGGTCGAGGTCTTCGACGAGCAGGCGGGCGCCCTGGTCGAGGGCGGCGCCGATCTGCTCATCATCGAGACCCAGCAGGACATCCTCGAGACCAAGGCCGCGATCTTCGGCGCGCGAGAGGCCTTCAAGCGGATCGGGCGGAGCGTCCCGATCCAGGCTTCGCTCTTCATCCTCAAGGAGTCGGGGACGATGCTCCTCGGCACCGACATCCCCGCCCTGATGACGACGCTGGTGGCGCTCGACGTGGACGTGCTCGGGCTCAACTGCTCGACCGGCCCCGAGGACATGCGCGACGCGATCCGCTACCTCGGCGAGAACTCGCCGCTTCCGCTCCACTGCATCCCCAACGCGGGGATCCCCCACCAGGGCCCCGACGGCGAGACGATCTTCCCCCAGGAGCCGGGGCCGCTGGCCGAGACCCTCGGCGAGTACGTCGAGCGCTACGGCGTCGGCATCGTCGGCGGCTGCTGCGGGACGACGCCCGAGCACATCCAGGTCCTCGTGGACCGGGTCAAGGACCTGAAGCCGGACGGCGAGCGCCCCTCCCCCGGCCAGATCCAGGTCAGCTCGATGATCACGGCCGCCCCGCTCGTCCAGGAGCCGCGCCCGACGCTGGTCGGCGAGCGCGTCAACTCGCAGGGCTCGAAGAAGGCCAAGGAGCTGCTGCTCTCGGACGACTACGACGGCCTGATCCAGGTCGCCGAGGACCAGGTCTCGGGCGGAGCCCACGTGCTCGACGTCTGCGTCGCGCTGACCGAGCGCCAGGACGAGGACGAGCAGATGAGCGAGGTCGTCTCGCGCATCTCGCTGACCCAGCCGGCGCCGATCCAGATCGACTCGACCGAGCCCGAGGTGATCAAGGAGGCGCTGGAACACATCCCCGGCCGCGCCATCGTCAACTCTGTGAACCTCGAGGCGGGCGAGGACAAGCTGAACCTGGTCACCCCGCTGGCCGTGGAGCACGGCGCCTGCCTGATCGCCCTCACCATCGACGAGGAGGGGATGGCGAAGACGGCTGACCGCAAGGTCGAGATCGCCAAGCGCATCCGCGACCTCGTCGCCGGGCACGGCCTCGATCCCGAGGCGCTGATCTTCGATGCGCTCACCTTCACGCTGACCACGGGCGACGAGGAGTGGCGGCCCTCGGCCGTCGAGACGATCGAGGGCATCAGGCGGATCAAGGACGAGATCCCCGGGGTCAAGACCTCACTCGGGGTCTCCAACGTGTCCTTCGGCATCTCACCCGCGGCGCGTGCGGTCCTCAACTCCGTCTTCCTGCACCACTGCGTCGAGGCCGGGCTCGACCTCGCGATGGTCAACCCGAACCACATCACGCCGTACAGCGAGATCAACGAGGAGGAGCGCGAGCTCACCGACAACCTCGTCTTCAACCGCTCCGACGACGCGCTGGAGAAGTTCATCGAGCACTTCGAGTCGAAGGGAGAGTCCGAGGAGGAAGCCGCCGGCGACCCCACCGAGGGGATGGAGCCTGAGGAGGCCCTCCACTGGCAGATCCTGCACCGCAAGAAGGAGGGGATCGAGGACTGGATCGACAAGTCAAACGAGAAGATCGGCGCCGTCCCGACCCTCAACACCGTCCTCCTCCCGGCGATGAAGGAGGTCGGCGACAAGTTCGGCGCCGGCGAGCTGATCCTGCCCTTCGTCCTCCAGTCAGCCACCGTGATGAAGAAGGCCGTCGCCAGGCTCGAGAACTACCTCGAGCGGATCGAGGGGCACTCGAAGGGCAAGGTCGTGATCGCGACCGTGTTCGGCGACGTCCACGACATCGGCAAGTCGCTGGTGAACACGATCCTCACCAACAACGGCTACACGGTCGTCGACCTGGGCAAGCAGGTCCCCATCGACACGATCGTCAACTCAGCGATCGAGGAGAAGGCCGACGCGATCGGCCTCTCGGCCCTGCTGGTCTCGACCTCGAAGCAGATGCCGGCCGCCATCCAGGAGCTGCACGCCAAGAAGCTCGAGTTCCCGGTGCTGATCGGCGGCGCCGCGATCAACCGCGACTTCGGCCGCCGCATCCTCTACCCGGGCGGCAAGGACTCGGACGAGATCTACGAGCCCGGCGTCTTCTATTGCAAGGACGCCTTCGTCGGCCTCGACACGATGGACGAGCTGGTCGATCCCGACCGCCACCAGGCCCTGGTCCAGAAGATCCGCGACGAGGCGCAAGCGCTGCGCGATAAGCCGGACAAACCGGACGACGGCGCGCCCCCCGTGACGGACTCCAGCGTGCGCTCGACCGCCCGCACCGACGTGGAGATCCCCGAGCCGCCGTTCTGGGGCGTGCGGGACATCCCCGTCGACCTCGACGACGTCTACCCCCATCTCGACCGCCACGTCCTGTTCAAGCTGCACTGGGGTGGCCGCGGCAAGAAGGGCGAGGAGTGGCGCCAGATCCTCGAGGGCCACAACGGCGACGAGGGCTTCAACCCGAAGCTCGAGCGCATGTGGAAGGAGCAGGACTACCTGCACCCGAAGGCGCGGCTCGGCTACTTCCCGGTGGCGGCCGACGGCAACGAGCTCGTGGTCTTCGATCCCGAGGACCGCGACAAGGAGATCGAGCGCCTCGTCTTCCCGCGACAGCCGAAGCACGACCGCATCTGCCTCGCCGACTTCTATCGGCCGATCGACTCCGGCGAGAAGGACGTCGTCGCGATCCAGGGCGTGACGGTCGGCGACGAGGTGACCGAGGTGATGGCCCGCCTGGAGCAGGAGGGCGAGTTCGCCGAACAGCTCTTCACGCACGGCATAGGCGTCCAGGCTGCCGAGGGACTCGCCGAGTGGCTGCACGCCGAAGCCCGCAGCGAGCTCGGCATCGACCCCGACCAGGGCCGCCGTTACTCATGGGGGTATCCGGCGTGTCCCGACCAATCGGAGCACGAGAAGGTCTGGCGCCTGCTCGACCTGGAGAAGATCGGCATGACCCTCTCCGGCGGCTACGCCGTCCTGCCCGAGCAGTCCACCGTCGCGATCATCGCCCACCACCCCCAGGCGGTCTACTTCGGCATGAAGTCCGGCTTCATCCCCGAGGACAAGGCGCCCGACGAGATCATCGCGGGCACCGAGCGCGGCGGCGAGCTGCCGCCCGAGGACGACCCCGACGAGGAGCCGGCCGAAGTCGGAGCTTGATTTGGCCGCCGGACCCAGGGAGATCGCGACCACCCGCGAGATGTTCGCCGCCTGGAACGAGAGCGATGTCGAGCGGATGACCGACTTCTGGACCGAGGACGGCGATTGGACCTGGGAGGACGCGCCGGAACTGCCCGACGCACGAGTCGTCCGCGGCCACGACAACGTCGAGGCTCACCTCAGGGATCTGACCAGCGGAGTCAGGTTCGTCGATGACTCGTTCCACCTGATCCGCTTCGAAGACGGACGCGTTCGCCGCTACCGCATCTTCACCAGGCGGGAACAGGCTCTCGCGGCGTCCGAAGCCGGTCGTTAGCTTCCAAGCCCATGTCCACGATCGTCGAGCACGAGCTTCGGCTCGAGGGCTACAAGACGCGGGCGCTCGAGCTCGAGGGCGACGGCCCGCCGCTGCTCCTGCTCCACGGCTTCGGTGACAGCGCCGACACCTGGCGGCTTCTGTTCGACCGGCTGCGAAAGCAGGGGCGGGCCGCGGTCGCCCTCGACATGCCCGGGTTCGGGATGGCGCAGCGGCTGGTGGAGGACGAGCCGATCCTTCCCCAGCTCGACGACTTCGCCGCCGCGGCGGTCGAGTACGTCGCCGGCGAGCACGGTGGGAAGAAGCCGGCCAAGGTCGTCATCGGCGGCAACTCGCTCGGCGGGACGGTGGCCCTGCGGACCGCCGAGCGCGTCCCGGAAGGAATCGCCGGGGTCGTGCCGATCGCGCCCGCCGGCCTCGATATGCCCACCTGGTTCACCGCCATTCAGGGTGCGCCCCTGGTGCGGGCGATGCTGAACTCGCCGGTCCCGGTTCCTGAGCGGACGCTGAGGAGGGCGATGGGCAGCACCTACCGGGTGCTCGCATTCTCGAGCCCCCGCAAGGCCGACGAAGCAGTGGTCGGCGCCTTCACCCAGCACTACACCCATCAGCGCGACGTCGCCCGGCTCCTCGGGACCGGCAGGTCGCTGCTGCCCGAGCTCAAGGCCCCGTTCAACTTCCGGAAGATCGAGGCCCCGGTTCTGCTTGTCTGGGGCGAGCGCGACCGGATGGTCGCCTCGAGCGGCGCCGAGCGGGTGGTCGCCGGCATCCCCGGCACGGCGGTCGAGCTGTTCGAGCGCTGCGGGCACTGCCCACAGCTCGAGGAACCCGACCGCCTGGCCGAGCTGCTGGAGGGCTTCCCGCCCGGCTGAGATCTTCGCCGCGTACATCGCGTCGTCACCGCGCGCGATCAACGAGTCGAGGGACTCCTCAGGGCGGAGCGCGACGATTCCCACGCTGATCGTCGCATGTTCCTCCAGGACCGCTTTGATATCCGCGAAGCGCTCGCGCGCCTCGCCCTCGCCGGCGTCGGACATGGTGCAGACGAACTCGTCCCCGCCCATCCGCACCATCGGGTCGTAGGTGCGCATGCTGTCGCGGATCGCCTCGGCCACCGCCCGCAGCACGTCGTCCCCGGCAGCGTGCCCGCCTCCATCGTTCACCTGCTTCAGGCCGTCGATGTCGACGTAGGCCAAGATCAGGCTCGTGCTTGAGCGGTGCGCCCGGTCCACCTCCTGCAATAGCGCGGCCATGCCCATGCCCCGCCGCAAGGCACCGGTGAGGTCGTCCAAGTGGGCGCGCTCCACCTCCATCGCCGCCCGCAGCCTGTCCGCGGCGGCGTGCTCGCGATCCTCCGCGGCGCGCTTGCGGTCCTCGGCGGCGCGACCCCGCGCCGCCGCGGCCGACTCGCGAGCGATCCCGGCAGCCGCTATCGCTGCGTGCAGCCGCTCTCCATCCGAGCCGCCGTCGACCGAGGCGGAGGCAGCGTCGTCGCGGGCCTCGTCAAAGCGATCGCGCTGCTCGGCGACCATGTCTCGCTTCCGCGCATTCGCGTCGCGGATGACCGCCTGCCTGTCGCGCTCCGTGCTCGAGTGCGAGCGAGCGACAGTCGCTGACTCGCGCTGCTCCTTCGCCGCTTCGCGCTCGGAGCGCGAGCGCTCGTGGTCGGCCTCGTCGTAGCCGGATTCCTCGCTCTGGAGTGCGCGGTCGGCGATCTTCTGGTCGCGGTCGGCCGCGACCTGGTCGGCGTCCGAGCCGGCCTGGTCCTGATCGGAGCTCGTCTGGTCCGAGTCCGAGGCCGTCTGGTCTGCGTCCGAGGCCGTCTGATCGGCGTCCGCTGAAGTCTGGTCCGCCTCCAATGGCGGACGCTTGTGTTCCTCGTCGCCGCTCATGTCCCCCTCTTTAGTGACGGTGCGACTGGTCTGGCGCTCGCCCGGAGGCTACTCCGATGCCTGCGAGATCTCTCAACCGCTGACGCCCGTGGCCGCGCGATCCGCCTCGCGCTGGCGCTGGACCGGGTGCGGCTGCAGGCGGGCCGGTGCGGCGGAGAGGGCGCGGAGGCGCATGTCCTTCCAGGTCACTCCCTCTCGCACCAGGGCGGGCAGCCCGAGCGCCACAGCCGTCGCGATCTCGATCGCCTGGAGGATGACTCCGTAGGCGAGGGCGTCCGCGTAGGAGACGTCGAAGCCCTTGCTGAGCACGCTGATGACAGCGAGCTGGAAGATCCCGATGTTCGACGGCGTCACCGGCACGACCGCGGTGACGTTGACGGCGAAGAGGACGGCGGCTGCGGCGCCGATCCCCACCTGGTGATCGAGCCCGAGCGCTGCGAAGAGCGCCCAGCAGGATGCGAGCTGGAGCGCCCAGGCTCCGAGCTGGGCGACGGTCGCGAACGAGCCGCGGGCGGGATCGCGGAAGACCGTGAGCCCGCTGCGGGCCTGCTTCAGCGCCTTGCGGATCGCGGCGAGCACGCGGGCGACCCGCCCCTCCCCCTCGACCTTGACCACGCTCGGGGCCAGCAGCACCGCGATCAGGAGCAGCAGCGGCGCCATCGAGACCAGGAAGAGCTTCTGGGTCTGCTCCTGGAACAGGTCCGTCGTGCTGACGATGATCGCGCCGAGGATCGCCAGCGCGAGGATGTTCAGCGCGGTCTGCGCGACCAGGGTCCCACCGAGCACGGCCACGGTCTCGCGCATGCGCCCGATCCGCCGCGCGAGCACCATCGCCCTCGCGGGCTCGCCGAGGCGCGCCGGCAGGGTCGCCGACATCATCACCCCGATCATCGTCGCCGAGGTGACGTCGCGTCGGCGGACGGGCCGCCCGGGCAGCGCCGAGCGGACGATCGCGGTCCAAGACGCGGCGCGGAAGAAGAGGGAGATGACCATCAGCGCGCAGGCGATCAGGAGCCAGGTGACGTCGGAGCCGACGATGCTCTCGGCGACGTCGTGCAGCCCGATCCTGCGGGCCGCCAGCACCGTCAGGCCGATGCCGAGGATCGCGGCTACACCCAGGCCGATCCGCCGCACCGCCTTGCGGCCGCCGCTGCTCGTGGTCTCGACCACGGGGTCGAAGGACTCCAGGCGCTTCGCCGGAACCCGTGGGGTGCCATTCAGCGGGATCACCCCCAGGCGGCGGCCCACTGCCTCGGTGCGGCCGAGCGGTGCGGGCACCGGCTTCTTCGCTCGCTCATAGACCTCGGTGACCTCCGCGGCCACCTTCGGCCACGCGTATCGCTCAGCGCTGCGGCGACCGGCTTCGCCCATCGCGGCCCGGCGCTCGGGCTCGTGCCAGAGGCGCTGGAGCTCCTCGGCAAGCGCCTGCGGATCTGCGGGCGGGACGAGCACCCCGTCTACGCCGCTCGTGACGACGTCGCTGTAGCCGGCGATGCGCGATGCGACCGGCGGCGTGCCCGACGCCATCGCCTCGATCAGGACCATCCCGAAGCTCTCCCCCGCGAGCGAAGGCGCGACGAGCAGGTCTGCCTCGCCGAGTGCCCGCCAGAGGACACCGTGGGAGACCTTGCCGAGCACGTCGATCTTCTCCGCGACCTCGGGGTCGGCGATCCGCCTCTCGACCTCCTCGGGGGCGGCGCCGACCACGGTGAGCCTGGTGGGGACGTGCTCGAGCAGCGCCTCGTAGGCCGAGAGCAGGATCGGCAGGCCCTTGCGCTCCTCGGGGCGCCCGACGAACAGAAGGCGCAGATGGTCGGCAGTCTTCTTCGGGCCCATGTAGGCCGACTCCACATCGACGCCGTTGGGGACGATCGTGTAGTCGCCGCCGAACCAGCGCTTCGCGGTCCACTCGGCGGCGCGCGAGACGGCGATGCGTGCCGAGAGCTGGTTGAAGATGCGGCGGGCCCCGAACAGGCTCGCCAGGTGATTCGGGAACGCCTTCGTCGAATAGGCGTGGAAGGTGCCCACGACCGGCGTCGACCTGAAGGTGCTTGCGTCCCACGAGATCAGCGGCGCGGGCGGCTCGTGGACGTGGATCACGTCGTAGTTGCCCGATCGCAGCTCGCGGCGCATCCGCGCGGTGCCGTCGGGGAAGATCGCGAGGTTCGAGACGGCGCCGTTGGCGCCGACGCCGACCGTGCGGCCCAGCGGGACCAGCCAGTCCGGCTGGTCGCGGACCTCGGGGGCGGCTCCGTGCAGGCGCTGCGAGAGCTTGTCGGGCGGGTCCCAGGGGGCGAGCACGCGAACGTGGTCGCCTCGTGCCAGGAACTGCTCGGCCAGCGCCTCGACGTGCCTGTTCACGCCCCCCTGAAAGGTCCAGGAGTAGGGCGAAACGAGGGCTATGCGCATCGGCTCAGGGTACCTCCCCCTGCCGGGATCCCACCGCGAATCGCGAGTACGCGAAGGCGACGACCCCGAGCATCCCGATGGTCCCGATGGTGAGGAGGGTGGCGCCCGAATCGTTGGCGATGGTGCCCAGCACGACGGCCCCCGCGGCGCCCGTCATACCCGCGCGACCCAGCGGAACGTCGGCCAGCCAGCGCGCAAGCCGGTGCCGCTGCCAGATCGCGAGGGCGATCATCGCCAGCGAGAACCAGAAGAGGCTCTGACCGGTGGCTCGCCCGAAGCTCGAGGCAGACAGCCGCAGGCGGCGCTCGGCGACGTCACCCAGCTCCTTGGTCCCGCCGGCCTCCAGCACCGAGCTGCTCAGGTGGGAGTCGCCCCCGGTGATCAGGTCGATGATCGCGAGGACCACAAGTGCCGCGACCGGCGCCCCGATGACGACGGCGACCAGCTTCCGCCGCTTCAGAGCCCCGGGGATGGCGAGGGCGGCGATGGCGGCGCCCGCCGGGAACACGATCGCCGCACCGACGTCGGCGCCGAAGCGCCCCGCGGCGAAGATCGCCGCGAACAGGAACCCGGCCGCCAGGAAGGCGATCGCCGCGGTCCTGCCCGAGACATCGAGCTTGAACCGCTGGCGCGCCGAGACCAGCGCGGCCCCGACCCCGACGGGGATCGTCACCGCGAGGATCGCCTCGAGCTCGTTGCCGATGCCGAAGAAGCGCACGCCCAGGGCCGGATTGGGGCCGAGCAGCGACTTGGCGGTCAGGGCGGACCCCGTGATCACGTCGAGCGAGTACGCCCCGACGCTGAGCCCGCAGGCAACCGCGAGCGCCGTCCAGTCCCGGAAGGCCAGCAGCGTCAGCGCCCCGAGCGCCGGCGCCCCCAGCCCCACGATCAGCTTCTCCCCCCAGCGGCTCGGCTCCACCGCGGCACCGACCAGCAGCATCAGCGGCACGTAGACGAACGCCAGTCCCAGGACCCCGAAGGCCGGCGCCGACAGCCGACCCCTGCTGAGCAGCGCGACTGCCGCCGCGATCACGAACCAGACCATCAGGTTGTCGACGATCACCGCGCCCGCGCCGCCCGGAGACGACCCGCATCCGCTCGCCGCGGTCGGCGACCGCGGCGGCGTCGACGTCACCCTCGCCGCGGATGGCCCGCCCGTTCATCTCGTCCGGCACGTCGAGCCCGTAGCGCTTGAGGATCGTCGGCGCCAGGTCGGTGGCCAGGACGAACCCGGCGGTCCGGGTCGTGTCGGAGGTCAGGTTGCCGTCGAACCCGCGCCCGGCGATCCCGATCGCGAGCGTGTCGCGAAGGGAGGCGGCGGGCGCTCGATCGCGATCAGCAGGTCGTCCCCCTGGAGCCGCTCGACCATCGCCGGCAGCTCGTCCAGCCGGGTGGTCGTCACCGCGAACCCCGGGCACTTCGTGCGCACGCAGGTGAATGGCTTGGCCCTCTCGACGAATCCCTCCTCGTCCACCGCGATCAGGGCGGAGCTGGTCAGCAGGCCGTCGGCGCTGCGCGGCACGCCCGCGTCCTCGAGAGTGCTCCCGAGGAGGCCCGGGACGAGGTCGGCGGGGGCGTCCTCGGCCCGCTCGACGATCTCGTCCCAGCCGGGGACCCGGGGATCGGGGCGCAGCACGACCGGGTCCTCGCCGGGGTAGAGCGAGGTGAAGATGCGGTTTCCGGCGCTGATGTCCAGGTAGGTCTGGGTCGCCGAGACCGTGGACAGCCCGGCGCTCATCAGGCCGGGAGAGAGCCCCTCGACCTCGCCGAGGTTCCCGGGCTCGGTTCCCGGGGGGAGCATCGCGACGGTGACGCTGGGGCGCTCCTGGGCCTCGGCCGGCGCCGCGAACCCGCACGCCAGCGCCCCGAGCGCGAGGCCGGCTGCGACTACTCTGGTTGCCGTGCCCGAGCGCACCTTCGTCAAGTTCACGTTCTTCAAGCTAGACCCCGCCTGGCGTAGGCGCGGCGCCGAAGAGCGCGCAGCCGACAAGGCCGAGTTCCTGGCCGCCTGCGACGACTTCGCCACCGACCGCTCGCTGCGAGCGTATTCGACGGTCGGCACCAGGGGCGACACGGACCTGCTGATCCTGAGCCAGAGCCCGGTGCTGGAGGACCTGCACACGTTCCACGTGGTGCTCGGCCAGAGCGGGCTCGCCCGCTGGGCGCAGATCCCCTACTCCTACCTGGCGATGACCAAGCCCTCCCCGTACTCGGAGGAGTCCACGCGCCAGGAGATCTGCATCAGCGACCGCCGCTACCTGTTCGTCTACCCCTTCGACAAGAAGCGCGAGTGGTACACGCTCCCGCTCGAGGAGCGCCAGCGGATCATGAAGAGCCACATCGAGGTCGGCCGCCGCTACCCCGAGATCTCGATCAACACGGCCTACTCGTTCGGCCTCGACGACCAGGAGTTCGTCGTCTCCTTCGAGGGGGACGAGCCGGGCGAGTTCCTCGACCTGGTCCAGGAGCTCCGCACCACCGAGTCGAGCTCCTACACGCTGCGCGACACGCCGATCTTCACCTGCGTCTCGATGTCGCTCGCGCGCGCGCTCGACGCGCTCGACGGCACCGCCGCGGGAGCCGTGCCGACCGCGTAGTTGTAGTTTGTGTATGTTCTAGTTGCTTTTTAGGACTAGAGCGAACGCAGCGGAAGGAGCGATGAGCGTGCAACTCCCCGAGGTCGTCCCTCACGAGCAGTGGCAGGAAGCCAACGACGCGATCGTCGACAAGGACAAGCGCCTGATGAAGGCTCGCGACGCGATCGCCGCCGAGCGCAGGCGCCTCCCCATGGTCCGAATGGACGGTCAGTACCGATTCGACGGCCCCGACGGCGAGGTCGGCCTGCTGGACCTGTTCGAGGGCCGCACCCAGCTGATCGTCTACAGCTTCTACTTCCCCCCGAGCGACGACGGGCGGATCCTGCCCGGGGACGACGGGCCGTGCTGGGGCTGTTCGATGTTCACCGACAACCTCGGCCACCCCGACGGCCTCGCGCACCTGAACGACCGCGACGCCACGTTCGCCGCGGTCTCGATCGCGAACCAGCCCGAGATCCGGGCGCTCAAGGATCGGATGGGCTGGCGCCACCCCTGGTACACGGACGCGGACCGCCGCTTCAGCGAAGAGCTCGGCACCACCGGCTCGTTCAAGCTCACCGTCTTCCTGCGCGACGGCGACGACGTCTACCGGACGTACTTCACGACCAGCCGCGGCGTCGAGGCGCTGAGCGGCGGAGCGATGCTCGACCTGCTCCCCTACGGCCGCCAGGAGACCTGGGAGGACTCACCCGACGGCTGGCCGCAGCAGCCGCCCTACTCCTCGGGCGCCCTGCACGACTCCTACGGCGACGAGCCGACCGTCCCCAGCCACACCGAGGGGACGAGGCCTCTCCCTGAGGTCACGGGCAAGGAGGAATGGGAGGCCCAGATCGCCGAGCTGCGAGAGAAGGAGAAGGCCGCGACCCGCAACCGCGACGCCCTGGCCGCCGAGCGCCGGCGCCAGCCGCGCGAGCTGATCGAGAAGGACTACGAGTTCGAGGGCCCCAGCGATAAGCCGGGAAAGGCCTCCCTGCTGGACCTCTTCGAGGGACGCCGCCAGCTGCTGATCTACCACTTCATGCTCGAGCCGGGATCGGAGGACCCGTGCCCCGGCTGTTCGATGTTCACCGACCAGGTTGGCCACCTCGCCCACCTGAACCAGCGCGACACGACGATGGCGTGGGTCTCGCTGGCGCCGCGCGACGAGATCGAGCGGGTCCGCGAACGGATGGGCTGGGACATCCCCTGGTACTCGTCCGCCGGCTCGGACTTCAACGCCGACTTCGGACGCACGACCGAGAACGGCGAGATGTTCGGCCTTTCAGCGTTCATCCGCGACGGCGACGACGGGAACGATGAAATCTTTCGAACCCACTTCACGACCAGCCGCGGCGTCGACGGGGTCGGCTCGACCTGGACGCTCCTCGACATGACGGCCCTGGGCCGCCAGGAGAACTGGGAGGACTCGCCCGACGGTTACCCCCAGACCTCCCCGTACGAGTGGTGGCGGCTTCATGACGAATACAACGACAACGAAAAGGACGGCTGAGATGAGCCTGAGTGATCACAAGATCGGAACCGTGTTCGCGACCGCCGACTTCAAGGCGGCGCGAGAGTTCTACGAGGGCAAGCTGGAGATGGAGCCCGTGAACGTCGACGAGGAGACCCAGATGGCGAGCTACGAGTGCGCCGGCGGCACGGGCTTCACTGTCTACCTCTCCCCCGACCACGCGGGCAAGTGCACCGCGACCATGGCGGGCTGGGAAGTCCCCGACGTCGAGAAGGTCGTCGACGAGCTGATCGCCAACGGCGTCACCTTCGAGCAGTACGACGAGGACGGCCCCGGCGCGACGGACGAGAAGGGCATCATCAGGTTCGAGGGGGGAGCGGTCGCGTTCTTCCGCGACCCCGACGGCAACACGCACTCGATCAACCAGGGCTGAGCCAGCGCCTCGGGCTACCCTCAGCGCTCCCCTATGAGCGCGCCCGGCACCGAGGAAAATCCCCTGCGAGTCGCCATCGTCGGCTCGGGCCCGGCCGGCTTCTACACGGCCGAGCATCTGATGAAGCCGGAGGACTCGGCGGTCGAGGTCGACATGTTCGACCGGCTGCCGACTCCCTTCGGGCTCGTCCGCGCGGGGGTCGCGCCCGACCATCCGAAGATCAAGTCGGTCATCCGCGTCTACGAGAAGACCGCGGCCCGCGACGGGTTCCGCTTCTTCGGCAACGTCGAGGTCGGCCGCGATGTCTCGGTCGACGAGCTGCGCGAGCGCTACCACTGCGTCGTCTTCGCGCACGGCACGCGACCGACAACAGGCTCGGGATCCCGGGCGAGGACCTGCCCGGCTCGAGGTCGGCCACGGAGTTCGTCAACTGGTACAACGCCCACCCCGATTTCGCCGACTCCGAGTTCGACCTGAGCGGCGAGCGGGTCGTCGTGATCGGCAACGGCAACGTCGCCGCCGACGTGGCCCGGATGCTCGCCCTCCCCCGCGAGGAGCTCGACGAGACCGACACCGCCGACCACGCGATCGAGGCGCTGGCGCCTCCGGCGTCGAGGAGATCGTCGTGCTCGGCCGCCGCGGGCCCGCCCAGGCGGCGTTCACCAACCCCGAGGTCCGCGAGCTGGGCGAGATGACCCGCGCCGACGTCGTCGTCGATCCCGACGACATGGAGCTCGACGAGATCAGCCGCGCGTACGTCGACTCCGAGGACTGCGAGCCCACCCACCGCCGCAACGTCGAGATCTTCACCGAGTTCTCCGGCCGTGAGCCCGAGGGCAAGCCGCAGCGGATCATCCTGCGCTTCTGCTGCTCGCCCGTCGAGATCCAGGGCGACGGAAAGGTCGAGCGCATCGTCGTCGGGCGCAACGAGCTCGTCGAGGACGGAGGCCGCGTCCGCGCGAACGACACCGGCGACCGCGAGACGATCGAGTGCGGCCTCGTGCTCCGCTCGATCGGCTACCGCGGCGAGCCCCTCGAGGGCCTCCCCTTCGACGAGAACCGCGGGCTCGTCCCCAACGATGCCGGCCGTGTCACCGACGGCGGCGAGCAGGTCCCGGGCCTCTACGCGGTCGGCTGGATCAAGCGCGGCCCCTCGGGCGTGATAGGCACCAACAAGAAGGACGCGCTCGACACCGTCAAGTCGATCTTTGCCGACCTCGCTGACGGCTCGATCCCCGATCCCGAGAAGGCCGCGGACCCCGAGGCCATCGAGACCCTCTTCGCCGAGCGCGGCACCGACTTCGTCAGCTACGAGGGATGGCAGGCGATCGACGCCGCCGAGCAGGCCGCCGGAGAACCTCACGGCCGCCCGCGCGTCAAGTTCGCACGCGTGGAGGAGATGCTCGAGGCCGCCAAGGCCGCGGCCTGAGGGACGAGCGTTGCCCGGCTCCGGCGGCGAGCTCCGCGGTGCCGTCATCGGCTTCGGCCTGGCCGGCTCTGCATTCCACGCACCGTTGATCGCGTCGACACCCGGGCTCGTGGTGGGAACGATCGTCACCTCGAACCCCGAGCGGGCCGGGCGGGCCCGTGACGCGCACCCCGAAGCCGAGATCGTGGGCGACCCGGACGCGGTCTTCGACCGGGCCGGCGAGTTCGACTTCGTCGTCGTCGCCACACCGAACGACAGCCACGCCGAGCTCGCCGGCCGGGCGATCGACGCGGGCCTACCGGTCGTCGTCGACAAACCGCTGGCCCCCGACGCCGAGCGCGCCCGCGCGATCGTCGCGAAGGCCGAGGCGGCGGGCGTTCCGCTGACGGTCTTCCTCAATCGCCGGTGGGACTCGGACCAGCTGACGATCGCGCGCCTGCTCAACGAGGGACGCCTGGGCGCGGTCCACCGCGACGAGTCCCGCTTCGAGCGCTGGCGGCCCGCCTCCAGAGACGGGGCATGGCGCGAGGACACTCCGCCCCAGGAGGGCGGCGGGCTGCTGCTCGACCTCGGTCCCCACCTCGTCGACCAGGCGATCGTCCTGCACGGGCGTGTCGAGCGCGTCTACGCCGAAATCGCGCACCGGCGCGGCGGGGCCGCGGACGACGACGTCTTCCTCGCCCTCCACCACGCCTCCGGCGTCGAATCCCACATCTGGGCCTCGGTCCTGGCCGCATCGCCTGGTCCCCGCAGGCGGGTCCTCGGCGACCGGGCCTCGTTCACGGTGACCGGTCTCGACTCACAGGAGGATGCGCTCCGCGAGGGGCTCCTGCCCGGTGGCCCGGAGCCATGGGGCCGGGAACCAGAATCGGCATGGGGAAGGCTCGCGACGGGCGATGCGGACGAGCCCGTCGAGAGCGAGCCCGGCGACTGGCCCGCCTTCTACAGCGGGCTCGAGCGGGCGCTCCGAGAAGGCAGCGCGCCGCCGGTCGATCCGCACGATGCCGTCACCGGCCTCGAGGTGCTCGACGCCGCCCGCCGCAGCGCGGCGAACGGCAACGTCGAGCGACTGATGGAGTAGGCGCAGCGTTACGTGAACTGAGCCTGCTGACGCTGGCGCCTGGTCAGGGCGTCGATCGTCACAGCTGCGAGCAGGACGCCGCCGGTGATCATGTACTTGACGTCGGAGTCCAGGCCGAGCAGGTCCATCCCGTTCGAGATCGACCCGATCACAAGGGCGCCGAGCAGCGCGGCCCAGACGGTGCCGCGGCCACCGAAGAGGCTCACGCCGGCGATCACCGGCCCCGCGATCGCGAGCAGCAGCAGGTCGCCTTCGCCGGAGGCCTGGTTCACCGCCAGCAGGCGCGAGGCCGCAAGGATGCCGCCGGCCGCCGCCATGGTCGAAGCGATCGTGAAGACGGCGATGCGCACGCCGTTGACGTTGATCCCGGACCGGCGCGACGCCTCTGAGTTGCCGCCGACCGCGTATATGTGGCGGCCGAACGGGGTCTTGCCGAGGATGAACGCGAAGATCCCGCAGAACGCGACGAGGATCAGCGGCGCCAGCGGGATGCCGCGATCGTCCAGCAGCACCCACACCGCGGCGAAGGAGCCGACGCCGATCAGCGTCGTGCGGATCACCAACCCGGCGAGCGGCTTGTTGGGCAGGCCCGCCGCCGATCTCCGCCTGCGACCCATCAGGCCGAAGCCCAGGGTCGCTGCTGTGACCACGGCGGGCAGACCCCATGCGAAGATCGGGTCGTCGAAGAAGGTCCCGGCGAGGTCGGTGATCGTCCCGTTGGGCAGGTTGACCGTCCCCGTGTCTCCCAGCACAGCCAGCTGCACGCCCTGCCACCCGAGCAGGCCCGCGAGCGTGACGACGAACGAAGGGATCCCGACGAACGTCACCATCAGGCCGTTGAAGGCGCCGATCAGGACGCCGACCATCAGCCCGGCGGCGATCGCCGCCTCCTGGGACCAGCCTTCCTTGACGGTCAGCACCGCCATCACCGAGGCGGCGAGGCCCGAGACCGCTCCCACCGACAGGTCGATCTCACCCAACAGGAGGACGAGCACGACGCCCACCGAGATCGTCCCCACGGCGGCGATCTGAAGGGTCAGGTTGGTGAGGTTGATCGACGTCAGGAAACGGTCGTTCGCGACCTGGAAGATCGTCCAGATGACCGCCAGCACGATCAGGACCCGCAGGGAGCCGAGCTCCCCGCGGGCGACCTGCCCGAGGACCCCGGGCTTGCGGTCCGGCACGCTCGGCTCGTTCGCTGTCTGCGTTGCGGCTTCCATTGCTGTCTCCTAACGCTTTCCGCCGTCGGCGCCGGTGATGGCCGCGACCACGGCCTCCCGAGTCGTTTTCCTGGACTTGACATCGAAGTCGGCTGACCGCTTTCCGAGCCTCAGCACGGTGATCCGGTCGGCGACCTCGAACACGTCGGCGAGGTTGTGGCTGATGACGACGACGCCGAGGTTGCGCTCCCGCAGGCGCTTGATCAGCTTCAGGACCTGCTCGGTCTGTGCGACCCCGAGCGCGGCGGTCGGCTCGTCGAGCAGGACGACCTTGGCGTCACCGAGGAGCGACCGGGCGATGGCGACGGACTGGCGCTGGCCGCCCGAGAGGCTGCCGACCTCGGTCCGCGGGCTGCCGAGAGTGGTCACCGACAGCTCGTCGAGCAGCTTCAGCGTCTGCTTCTCCATGTCGGTCTCGTCGATCGCCGGTCCCGAGAGCTCCTCGCGGCCGAGGAACAGGTTGGCCACGACGTCGAGGTTGTCGCAGAGGGCGAGGTCCTGGAACACGGTGGCGATTCCCAGCTTCACCGCCGCCTTCGGATTGGGCACCCGGACCTGCTTCCCCTCGAAGAACATCTGGCCGCTGTCGGCCGGCTGCACCCCGTCCATCGCCTTGATCAGGGTCGATTTGCCGGCGCCGTTGTCGCCGACCAGGGCGACGACCTCGCCCCGGTCGACCTCGAAGTCCACGCCGTCCAGGGCCTGCACCGGCCCGAACGACTTGGTGACCCCTCGCAGCGCGAGGAGAGGCAGCGAGCCCTCGCCGTTGCTCGATTCAGTGCTCACTGTCTGCTCCTCTCCTCGCGCTGCTCATCGGGGGTCAGGGTTTCTTTCCTACTTCTCGATCCCGGCCTGCTCGCAGGCCTGGACGTAGTCGCCGACGCAGATGTCGGCCGGGGTCCAGTAGCCGTCCTTGATGACGGTGTCCTGGATGTTGTCGATCGTCACCGCGACCGGCTCCTCGAGGACCGACGGCACGGAAATCGCGCCGTTGTCGGTCTCACCGTTGACCAGCCCCTCGGGCACTTCCTCGCCCTGGGCGAGCGCAGCGGCGAGCTTTGCCGTGGCGGCCGTCTCGAGCTTGGTCGCCTTGTAGACCGTCATGAACTGCTCGCCGACCAGGATGCGCTGGATCGCCTCCAGCTCTGCGTCCTGTCCGGTGACGGGGACGGTCTTCGGGTCGACTCCGCCGGCCTTCATCGCCGCGATGGCTCCGCCGGCCGTGCCGTCGTTCATCGCGTAGACGCCGGTGAACCCGTCGGCGCCCAGCGAGGTGATCGCCTGGTCCATCTCGCGCTGCGCCTCTTCGGGCAGCCAGTCAGGCGTGTCGTATTCCTCGCCGATCTCGACCCCGGCCTCGTCGAACTTCGACTGAGCGCCCTGGCCGAACAGCGTCGCGTTGTTGTCCGTCGGGGATCCGTTGATCTTCACGATCGGCCCCGTCGGGTTGCCGTCCTCGGCGAGCTTGTCGACCAGCGCCTGGCCCTGCAGCTCGCCCACCTTCACGTTGTCGAACGACACGTAGTAGTCGATCGCGTCCGTGTCGGTGATCAGGCGGTCGTAGCTGATGACCGGAACGCCCTGGGCCTTGGCCGAGTTCGCCAGCCCGGCGGCCGACGCCGAGTCAACGGGATCGAGCACCATCACGTCGACGCCCTCGGTCAGGGCAGCCTCGACCTGCTGCTGCTGTTTGGCGGTGTCCTGATCGGCGTTCGAGTAGACGATCTCGCAGTCGGGGCACTCCTCCTTGAGGGCGGCCTCGAACTCCGGCCGGTCGTGCGCCTCGTAGCGGGTCGTCTGTGACTCCGGCAGCAGGAACGCGACCTTGCCACCGCCGCCTCCTCCTCCGCTGTCGCCACTGTCACCGCTGTCGTCATCGTCGCTTCCGCATGCAACAGCGCCGAAGCCGAGCACGACTGCCGAGCAGCCGAGCACGGCGGCACGTGCCCATCTCTTGGGTGGTCCGGTCATCTCATCTCTCCTCTTCTCGTGGACTCGTTTCTTGCTCTTGCGCTTCGCAAGCTCATGCGGCGACCTCGCTCGGACTCGGGGGGCCGGCGACGAAGCGGTCGCTGGAATGCAGCACCAGGGCGAGGGCTCCGAGCAGCTCCGCCCGCTCACCGAGCGTCCCGGCTACGACCGAGACCTCCTCGGCGGCCGAGGGGATCGCCCAGCGCCCGATCGACTCGGCGACCGGCTCGGTGATCGCCTCGCCCGCCGCGCTGAGGTCGCCGCCGACGATCACCAGGCCCGGGTTGATCAGGTTGCAGAGGCCCGCGGCCGAGATGCCGATCTCGCGTCCCGCCTCGCTGATCAGACGCCGGGCTGCCGCGTCGCCCTCGGCGGTCAGCTCCAGCAAGCGCTTGCTCGAGACCTCCTCGCCACGGCTCGCGCCGAGCTGCTGAGCGATCGACCGCGCCGATGCGACCGTCTCGAGGCATCCCCGCAGGCCGCATCTGCAGATCTCCTCGCCGTGCGCGGCGGGCGTGTGGCCGATCTCGCCGGCGGTGCCGCCGGCCCCGCGGTAGAGGCGTCCGCCGAGGAGCAGCCCCGCTCCGACGCCGGACGAAAGCTTGATGTAGACCAACTCGGACTGGCCCTGACCCGCGCCCCAGACGAACTCGCCGAGCGCTCCGAGGTTCGCATCGTTCTCGACCTGCACGGCGAGACCGAGGCGCTTGGTCATCTCGGCCGCGCCGTCCACGCCGACCCAGCCGGGGAGGATCGAAGACGAGCCGACGGTGCCGGTGGCGGAGTTGATCGGGCCCGGCAGGCCCATGCCGACCCCCAGCACCCGGTCCCGGTCGATCTTCGCCTCGTCGAGCACTTGGCCCACCAGCTCGGCCGCGGCGTCCAGCCCTTCCTGCGCCGAGTGGTCGACGTCCAGCTCGCTCCCCGCCTCGGCCAGCACGTCGTGCGAGAGGTCGGCCACCGCGACGCGGAGATGGGTGTGCCCGAAATCGACGCCGAGTGCGACGCCGGCCGAACGGTTCAGGGAGAGGAGGACGGGCGGGCGGCCGCCGTGGTCCCCGTGGGCGACGCCGGTTGCCTCCTCCTGCTCGCTGACGAGGCCGGCTTCCATCAGGTCTCCGACGATGCTCGAGACGGTCGAGCGCGAAAGCCCCGTGAGCCGCGCGACCTCGGCGCGGCTGGCGGTCCCTTCGGCGCGGAACGCATCGACCACGCGCTGGCGGTTGAGCTCGCGCAACGAGTGGAGCGATCCGGAATCGGACGATTCCATGGCGCAGATTCATATGCCCTGTGAGCAGCTTTGTCAAGGCTCTGGCGGAACTCATCCTCGTTTCGCACAGCAATGTCGCTATTCCCGACAAACCCTCCCTGAAACCAGGCATGCCTAGAATGCGCCCGGAATGGCCATCGCCGTCGATGAGGTCCGTCTGCTGATCGAAGCCGCCCTGCCGGGCGCCGAGGTCGACGTCGTCGACGAGACCGGCACCTCCGACCACCTGAAGGCGACGGTCACCGCCCCGCAATTCGAGGGCAAGACGCGGATCGACCAGCACCGGATGGTTAAGAAGGCGTGTCCAGGCCCGCTTCGACGACGGCTCGATCCACGCCCTGTCGATCAATACGTCGTTACCGGGCTAGCGGCTGTTCAGTCGGCCGGCGGCTCCTCGGCCTCAGCCAGCGCGAGCGCCTCCGCAGGGTTCCAGCAGTAGTGCACGCGCTTGATGGCGTCCCCCTCGAAGAAGTACGCGACCCCCATCGGCGTCTCGAAGCCGATGGCTCCTCCCCGCCCCCTGGTGATGTAGCGAACCAGGGCGAAGACGCGGCCTGGCGCAACCTCGCGCATCTCGTCGAACTCCACCCGTGCGTCTTCCCAGTCGGCCGTGAGGCGCTCCAACTGGGCCCTCCACGCCTCGAGCCCTTCGACACGCGGCCCCTCCGGCCACCCCTCGGGTGAGATCACGACCAAGTCCTCCGTGAAGTCGTCATCCGAGACGGAGCTCGCGTCGCCCTCGTTGAAGCGCTCGATCTGGTCGCGCACCACCTGGAGAAGGTCTCGCCCCACACACGCAGTATCCCGGCCTCGCTAGTCTCCAGGGCGATGGCTGAACCCGAGCTCAAAGACAAGGTCGAAGAGCTGATCGGCGAGCACGAGGTGCTCCTGTTCATGAAGGGCACACCCGAGCAGCCCCGCTGCGGTTTCTCGATGCGGGTCGTCGGAGTGCTCGACTCGATGGGCGTCGAGTACGCCGCCCTCGACGGCTCCCCGCCCTCGAGCCCCTCCGCCAGGCCACCGGCGAGATCGCCGACTGGCGAACCTTCCCCCAGCTCTACGTCAAGGGCGAGCTGGTGGGCGGCTGCGACATCATCGAGGAGATGGCCGACTCAGGAGAGCTCGCCGAGATGCTCGGAGCCGAGGCTCCGGCCGAGGCGCCCAACGGCGCCCCCAGAGCGCCAAGCAGGAACTGCAGCAGGACGGGCCGCATCAGAGCCCGCCGATGCAGATCGAGAACTCCTAGCGCTGAGAGCTAGACGGTCGCGGCCTGCTCGGCCGCGTCTTCCTTCACGGTGAAGGAGGAGCCGCAGCCGCAGGCTGCTTCTACGTTCGGGTTGTTGACCGCGAAGCCGGCGCCCTGGAGGCCGTCGACCCAGTCGACCTCGGAGCCGAAGACGAACTGCATGCTCGTCTTGTCGACGACGACCGCGACGCCCTGGGCGTCGAAGCGATGGTCGTCCTCCTTGGGGGCGTCGAAGGCGAGGGCGTACTGGAAGCCGGAGCATCCGCCGCCACGAACGGCGACGCGGAGCGCCTGCTCGGTCTCGGCGTCCTGCCCGGCCAGGAGCTCCTTGACCTTCTCGGCGGCCTTGTCGGTCAGGACGATGGGATCTGTTGTCTCAGTCATCGCTTCTAATTGTATAGCGCCACTCGACGTACTCCCTGATTCGCCGTGAATCGTGGATGACCTCGTCGCCGTCAACCAGGACGGGCACGCGGTCCTGCCTCGTGAGCTCGTTGATCTCGGGCCTGTCGGCGCGGCGGAGTCCCACCCGCTCGGTCCTGAACTCGAGGCCCTGCTTGCGCAGCTTTCGGGCGACCGCCCCGCACGGGCAGAGGTGGTTCGTCGGTGTGTGGCACCGGTAGAGGACCCGCTTGGGCTGGGAAGCAGACACCTCCATCAGCGGACGAAGGGCACGAGCCGGGCGGCCGCGCCGGTGGCGCGCAGGCCGGCGTCGGTCAGCGTGTGGCCGCCGGCGCGGGAGCCGAGCTGCTCCTGGATCCAGTTGACCGTGTCCTCGAGGGTCTCCTCGTGGGGCCGCGCCGTCCAGCCGAGCTCGGCGACCGCCTTCTCGTTGCTGTAGGTCCACCACTGCATCCCGGAGCGGATCTCGTCGGCGCCGACCGGGATCGGGAGGTGTGCGCGCTGGGCGGCCTCGGCGCCGGCGGCCACCGCCCTGCCCGGAACCCTCAGGGGCGGGGGCGGGACGTTCGCGATACGGCTGAGGTCGGCGAAGAAGCGCTGGAGGGTGAAGTTGCGGCCCGTCAGCAGATAGCGCTCGCCCTCGCCGCCGCGCTCGTCGGCGAGCAGGTGGCCCGCCGCGACGTCGCGGACGTCGACGACGTTCAGGCCCCCATCCACGTACGCCGGGATGCGGCGCAGCAGCAGCCTGCGCACCAGCCCGTTGGAGGTGCCCCGCGGGTTCGGGTCGTCGGGCCCGAGGACGAAGCTCGGGTTGACGATCACGACCGGCAGGCCCTGCGCCCCCGCGCGGAGCGCGACCAGCTCGGCATCGTGCTTGGCGTTGATGTAGGCGATGCCGAGGCGGCCCGCCTTGAAGTGCTGGGTCTCGTCGGCGGTCCCGCCGGGCTTCGCCGGGCCGACCGCTCCCGCCGAGGAGGTGTGGACGACGCGCAGCGCCCCGGCGCGCAGGGCCTCCTCCATCACGTTGCGCGTGCCGCCGACGTTGACGTCGAAGACCTTGCGGCGGTCGCGGGCCCGCATCGAGGTCGTCCCGGCGACGTGGAAGACCTTCGACACGCCATCCATCGCCAGGCGAACCGACGCGCGGTCCGTGACGTCGCCCTCGGCCCGCTCCCAGGCGAGGCCGTCGAGGCTCGACGTGTCGCTGGTTTCGCGGACCAGGAGACGCAGGTCGTCGCCCCGATCGGCCAGATGTCTGACGACGTGCGAGCCGACGAAGCCCGTTCCGCCCGTGACGAGCGTCTTACTCATATGCGAGTGATGGTAGAACGACTGTCGTGGCCGGCTCCCAGCCCACCGCGGTCGTCGCTGACACGACCTCCTACCTCCCGCCCGAGACGATGGAGAGGCTCGGCATCCGGACGGTGAGCCTGTACGTCGGGCTCGAGGGGGACCAGCGCCCTGAGTCAGAACTGATCGAGGATCTCGACGGCTTCTACGAGCGCCTCCGTGCCTCGGACCAGACCGTCACGACCTCCCAGCCCTCCGTCGGCGACTTCATGGCCGCCTACGAGCCGCTGCTGGCCGAGGGCCGCGACATCGTCTCGGTCCACATCTCCGCTGCGATCTCGGGGACCTACGAGTCGGCGGTCCAGGCCCGAAACCGCCTGCAAGCCGAGGGCAAGGGAGGCGAGCGCGTCCACGTCGTCGACTCGCGCACCGCCGCCGGGGGAATGGCGCTGGTCTTGCTGGCCGCGGGCAACGCCGCCGCCGGGGGCGCATCGGCCGAGGACACGGCGGCCAAGGCGAACGAATCGCGCGAGAGCCTCCGCATCTGGTTCGCGGTGGACACGCTCGAGTACCTGCGCCGCGGCGGGCGGATCGGCGCCGCCGGAGCCTGGCTCGGAACCACCCTGAAGATCAAGCCGATCCTGACCTTCGAAGAGGAGGTCACACCCGTCGAGCGCGTGCGCACGCGCTCGCGTTCGATCGAACGCCTGGTCAGCTACGCGGAGCAGAAGCACAAGGACGGCTGCGACGGCTGGGTCGTCCAGCACATCCAGGACCCCGAGGCGGCCGAGAGCATGGTCGAGGCCTGCCGGCCGATCTTCGGACGCGACCCCGACGTGGTCAGCGAGATCGGCCCGGTCCTGGGCGCACACGCGGGCCCGGGGCTGATCGGCGTCGGCGCGACGACGCTCGAGTCGCTCAGCCTCGAGAGCTAGAAGTCGGGGTCAGACCGCCTGGGGCGTCGCCTTGCCCTGCTCGATCCGGCGGCGCTCGGTCCTGGCGACGAGGCGGAAGTGGGACGTGTTGTACCCGCGGCGCAGCGGGCGCGGCGTGACCGGCCGCGAGGCGCGCGCCGCCGCGACGGTCGCCTTGAAGGCCCTCGCCTGCGCCGGCGTCCAGTCGAGGCCGTAGAGCTCGCGGACCCGCTCGGGCAGGCTGCCGAGGACGATCAGGTTGTGGACGGGCTTGCCGAGGCCGCGGACGCGCGGCAGTGGGATGTCGAACGCGGTCCAGTAGCCGACATCGCGCGCGACCGGCGTCAGGTGGGCGCGGTCGCTCGCGATCTCGCCGTCGAAGTAGTCCCGGAACTCCGGGTAGGTCGCAGGCGCGGCGTCGCGGGGCATCCCGAAGAGCTCCGCGAAGCGGACGTAGTCCTGCCAGAGAGCCTCGCGCTCGTCGTCGTCGAGCGGGCGGACGAAGAGCTCGTAGAAGTAGGGGCCGGAGTCGGCGATCACCGCCATCGTCCAGAGCATCAGCTCGGGGGCGAAGGCCGAGTATTGGGAGCCGGCGGGGGTGACCCCGGCGTCCTCGGCCAGCTCGCCCTTCACGCGGCCGTGCATCTTCTCGACGTAGGAGAGGACCTTGTCCGCCTCGGCCTTGGTCCCGAAGAAGATGGTCTCGAAGGCCTCGGCGGTCCGGGCGAGGCGCTGGAACGGCTTCAGACGGGCGGCGGTGTGCTCGAAGGTCCCGGTGAAGTTGAGGGGGTTGAGCGCGCCGATGATCAGTGCGCGCTGGCCGTAGAGCAGCCCGACCGAGCGCTCGGAATGCACCCGGCGAAGCATGGACTCGCCCTTCGGGAAATACCCCCGGTCGGCCATCGGCCGAAGCGTACGGGTTAGCGGCGGCGGAAGGCGATGAAGGCGCCGACGGCGAAGCCGACCACCGCTGCGCCGATCAGGAGCTCGTTCTTGTGCTTGGCGATCTGGCCCTTGACGTCGGTGGCCTCGGACCACCGGTCGCGCAAGGCGTCCACGGAGCGCGCGAGCTCGTGGCGCTGGGTGTCCACGTCGTTTCGGATCTCCTCCGCGGACCTGGTGCCCGGGGGCGGCGGCACGAAGCGGCCGTTGCCGCCGGTTCCGATCTGGGACGGGCTTGCCTCCATCAGCTCTTCTCCTCGCTTGTGGTGGCACCGGTGGCAGCGCTCGGGGTGTCGCCGGTGACGGCGGTCTTGATCTCCTTGGCTTCCTCGATCGCCATCTCGGGCACCGGCGGCGACGAGGTCTTGAACGCCCGGTAGGCGTAGAACCCGGCGCCGGCGGCCACGAGCAGGAAGAAGAGGGCCTCTACGAAGAAGCCGAGGTAGACGTTGTCGTCGAAGAAGAGGTCGTTCAGCAGCCAGGCGATCCCGTGCATGATCATCGCGAGGGCCGCGAGGACGAAGACGCCGGCGACGATCGCCGTGACGCCGCCCTGGAGCAGGCGGTTGAGCTTCTCGGTGACCTCGGTCTTAGCGAGCTCGATCTCCTCGCGGACCAGGACCGTCGCGCGGTCGGAGACCTCGAAGACGAGCTCGCCGACGCTCATCTCCTCGGGGGCCTTGCCGTTCGGCCCGGGCTTCGTGGGTCCGCCGGCCATTACTCGGGCGGATCCTCGTTGAAGACGCGGCGGTAGAGGACCTCGGAGAGCCTGTGCGCGGCCACGGTCGCGAGCGCGCCGGTCGCCGCGAGCATCGCTCCCCAGATCAGCCTTCTGATTACGTCGCTGTCCACTGCGCTCCCTCTACCCGGGTTCGGGCTTAGTCACTCACACCACTGTGTTCGCGTTTCGCTTCGCTTCACGCTCACGGTGCGGAGTAAACCACCTCGGGCTGCCCGGCCGGTGGCAGCCCCCGTGGCTCGACGTAGCTCGCCCACCGCTCGAAGAACCCGCGGTAGACGTTGTAGGTGAAGACCGAGTCGATCGCCTCGAGGATCCCGTGCGCGCCCGCGGGCAGGATCCAGACGCGGACGTTGTCGTTGTCCGCAGCGGCAGCCTCGATCTTGCGGGCCTCGTCGACCTTGACGATCACGTCGTCCTCGGGATGCAGCACGAGCAGGGGCACCGCCGCCTCGGCCACGCGGTCCCCACCACGGGCGTTGCGCCAGATCTGCTCTGCCGGCAGGCCGTACCAGGGCTCGGCGATCAGCTCGAGGACGCCGACCATCGAGTCCACGGACTCGGCCTCGTCAGGCCAGCGCCCCGACCGCACCCGCGAGACGAGCATCGCGTGAAAGGCCTTGTGGAGCGGGTAGCGCGGGTGGCCGGGCTTGACCGGCTCGGAGAGCCGCCTCCAGACCTCGAGGGGGTCGGCCGGCGGCGAGACAGCCAGGATCCCCCCATCGAGAGCGTCCGCGACGCCGTCCACGTTGCAGGCGTTGACGACCGAGCTGCCGCCGAGCGAGATCCCGAGCGCCCCGCAGCTCGTCGAGCCCAGCGACTTCATGTACCGCCCGAGGGCGACGATGTCCTCGCCCTCCTTCCAGCCCGCCGTCGAGGGAGCGTGCGTCGTCAGCTCGGTCATCCCGAAGCTGCGCAGGTCGAGCGCCGCGACGTTGAAGCCCCACTCGTAATAGGCGCGGACCGCGATCTGGCGCACGTAGTCGAACCGGCTGGAGGAGAAGAGGCCGTGGACCACGATCAGCGCCGGCCGCGGAGTCGGGTGCACCGCGATCGTGGCCGCGATCCGCTCGCCGTCGGAGCCGCCGAAGATGTGCTGCTCGAACTGGGCCGGGTAGCGGTAGCCCATCACCGCCCCCTCCCTGGTCTGCGAGACGACGAACGGCGTCACGTCCGCGAGCCCCCGGCGCAGCTCGGCGATGGGATTGGGACGCAGTCGGTGCGAGAGCGCTCTCAGCTCGACCATCATCGCGTCCATCGAGCGCTCCTTCTGCGGCGGCACCGGGAGCGCCTTTCGGGATCGGCCCTCGAGGCGTTTGAGGACGTCGCGGATCGGGCCGCCGATCAGCTGCCCGAGCAGCCAGACCGGCAGCGCGATCAGGCCGAAGACGACGTTCGCCGCCTTGGCGGTTCCGTGCAGTACGCGGTCCTGGCGCCGCGTGCGCGCGAGCCCCTCCCACATATGAGCTAGGCGACCGCCCTGCGAGCCGCGGTCCGGGGCTCGAGCCCGCCGCAGATCGTCTCGACCATCAACCCCTTGGCCTGCTCGAAGTCCTCGTCGGAGCCCGGGACGACTTCGAAGATCCAGCCGGTCAGGAGCTGCTCGATCGCACCGTAGAAGAGCATCGCGGCGAACTCCGCGCTGACGTCATCGCGGAACTCGCCGTCGGCCTGGGCGTCCGCGACGATCTTGCCGATCGCGTCGTAGGCCTGGCGGATCTCGGGGAGGTGGGTCTTGCCGAAGGAGTTCGCAGCGCGCGTGACCTCGACGATGATCACCTTCATCAGCTCGGGGTCGTAGCGGTAGGAGTCGATGATGAACCCGGCGGCGGCCTCGAGCTTTTCGCGGGGGGAGTCCAGCTCGGCGTCGGCCTGGTTGATCGCGTCGAGGAGCAGCGACCAGCGCTCGGAGAAGAGCTCGTTCAGCATCTGGTCCTTCGAGTCGAAGTAGTGGTAGACGAGGCCGTAGGCCACGCCGGCCTCCTGGGCAACGTCCGAGACGCGGGCGCTGTGGAACCCCTGGCGCGCGAAGACCCTGATCGCCGCGTCCAATATCGCCCGCCGCTTCTCCCCCGGCTTCCCGTTCGGCATCAGGGAAGGACCCACTCGCTCGAAGAGCCCTTCCGATCTCCCCTGTCGATTGGCGCGGTGGTGCCGCCGCCGGCCCCGTTGCCCGCGGCGTTCTGCCGCTTCCTGCCCTTCGCCGCGTTCTCGACGGCCTTCGCGTCGGCCTCGGCGGCCGCCTTTGCCTCGGCCGCAGTCTGCTCGTGCTTCGAGGCCCGCGCGTTGGCCTCGGCGACGCGGGCGTCGGGCGTGAGAGGCGGTGGCGGACCCTGCGGCTGCTTCGGCTGTGGCCAGCGATAGGCCTCAGGGCGGCGGTTGCGGAGGGCGGGCAGGCTGTTTCGCATCTCGTCCTGGATCCTGAAGTCGAGCTCGGCGGCGACGAAGCACTCGGTGTCGGCGGCCTGGGCGAGGATCACGCCCCAGGGATCGACGATCATCGACCGCCCGTAGCTGCGGTACTGGGGCGGTGCGTCTCCGATCTGACCGGCGGCGACGACGAAGAGCTGGTTCTCGATCGCGCGGGCGCGCAGCAGCACCTCCCAGTGGTCGCGGCCCGTTCGGTCGGTGAACGCGGCCGGGACAGTGATCACGCGGGCGTCGCGCAGGGCGAGGACGCGGTAGAGCTCGGGGAAGCGGAGGTCGTAACAGATGGTCAGCCCGACCAGGACGCCGCCGGCGTCGGAGACGACCTCCTCCGCGCCGGGGTCCTCGGTCTCGGACTCCCGATACTCGACCTGGCCGATGTCCACGTCGAACATGTGGATCTTGCGATAGACCGCGCGCCGGACCCCGTCGGGCCCGATCAGGACCGACGTGTTGAAGAGCTTCGACCGCCCCTCCACGAGTTCGGGGACCGAGCCCGCCACCAGGTGGATGCCGAGCTCGCTGGCCCAGCTGGAGGCCGCGGTCAGGGCGGGGCCGTGCAGCGGCTGCGCGGCGGCGCGAAGCGCCTCGGGCGGCCCGAGGGTCGTCCACTTCTCGGGCAGGACGACCAGCTCGGCTCCGTCGGCCGCGGCGTCGCGGACGAGCGACTCGGCGACCCGCATGTTCCGGTCGTAGTCGTCGGTCGAGTTGATCTGTACAGCGGCTGCGCGCATCTCCTCCTCTGTCCCCGACCGTCGCCCCCGCCGGTCGGTTGACTGACCAGTCAATTTAGACGATCAGTTCGCCTCTAGGGGCCTGACATCGCCCATTTCCGGGCACTTCTGCGATGCGGCTAGCCGGCACCGTCGCCGCGGCGGCGCTCCAGCTCCGCGACCAGCTGCTTGGTGCGCAGGGCCGACATCAGCTCGTTCAGCGGCTCCGCGCCGGACTCGATCAGGGTGATCGCGGCGTCGGCGTCCATCTCGCCGGCGAGGCGGTCCATCAGGACGTCGACCTCCTCCTTGGCCAGCTCCCCCATCGCCTTCTTGTAGCGGAGGGTGTCGTAGACCGTGAAGCCGATCCGCTCGTCGTAGCCGCCCGCGCGGAAGCGCGAGATCGCGGCGATGATCCGGAGGTCGGTGGGCGAGTAGCCCCCGTCGGTCGGCGTCAGGACCTCGAGCTCGGCGAGGCGGTCGAGCGCGTCCTGGGGGATGTCGTAGCGGTGGCGGACCTCGGCCGCCGGGACCCTCTGCTCCTCGCCCTCCCGCGCGTGCTCGAGCAGGCGGTCGCCGAGCTCGATCAGGCTCTTCGCCCGCTCGGGGTCCTCGTCGAGCAGGTCCTTGATCACCTTCAGCGGCATGTAGCGCTCCTCCTGGAGCTGCTTGATCAGCCTGATCCGCTCGACGAACTCGGCCGGGTAGTAGGCCATGTTCCGCGAGGTCTTGACGGGCTCGGGCAGCAGGCCCTCGCGCAGGTAGTGCTTGATCGTCGCCGCCGAGACGCCCGACGCCTCCGCCAGCTCGCTCATCCGGAACATCTCGTCGGTCCCGGTCTCCTGCGCGCTCATGCGAGGAACGCCCCCTTCGTCTCCGTGGCCGGGCCGGCGGCCGCTCCGGAGGAGATCAGCGACTCGATCTCCTCGGCGGAGTAGCCGGCGGCTGCCAGGACCTCCTCGGTGTGCTCGCCGAGCAACGGCGCGGGGGCGCCGACCTCGCCGGGGGTCCGGCTGAGCTTGACCGGGTTGCCGATGCCGCGGACGGGCTTCTCGGCCCCGGGCTGGGCGATCTCGACGACCATCTCGCGCGCGGCCGTCAGCTCGGAGTTGATCGCCTCGTCGAGTTCGAGGACAGGCTCGAGGCAGCAGTCGTGCACGGAGGCGAACTCCCGCCACTCATCTCGGGTCCTCGAGGCAAAGATCTCCTCGACCTCCTTGTGGGGATCCGAGCCGGGTGGCTGGAACTGATGCTCGACCAGGTCAGGGCGCTCGACCCCGTCGCACCACGCCTTCCAGAACTTCGGCTCCAATGCGCCGAGTGTGACCCACCCGTCGCTCGCCGCGTACGGGCGGTAACAGATGATCGAGCCCGCGAGCTCGTTGTCCCCGCGCTTCATCACCGAGCCGTCGGCGAAGTGCTTGCCGGCCAGCATCCCCAGCCACGACATCGCGCCGTCGGTCATCGAGATGTCGACGAACTGCCCCTCGCCCGAGCTGCGGCGCTCGTGCAGCGCGGCCATGATCCCGAAGGCGGCCATCAGCGCTCCGCCCCCCAGGTCGGCGATCTGGGCGCCGGACTGGACGGGAGGCCCACCGGCGTCGCCGGTGATGCCGAGGACGCCGTTGAGCCCGAGGTAGTTCATGTCGTGTCCCGAGCGGTCGCGGTTCGGGCCGTCCTGGCCGTAGCCGGAGATCGCGCAATAGACCAACCCCGGGTTCTCGGCCTTGAGCACCTCGTAGCCCACACCGAGGCGGTCGAGGACGCCGGGCCGGAACGACTCAAGCAACACGTCGTAGTCGCGGACGAGGCGCAGGAGCGCCTCGCGCCCGCCCTCCTCCTTCAGGTTCAGCCGGATCGAGCGCTTGCCGCGGTTCAAGCCGATGTACATGCCGGACTTGGCCGAGTCCTCGACCCCCTCGTGGAAGGGAGGCGCCCAGCGGACGTAGTCGCCCATCCCCGTGTCCTCGACCTTCAGCACCTCGGCGCCGAGATCTGCCATCAGCAGCGAGCAGAACCCGCCGGGGAGCAGCCTGCTCAGATCGAGGACGCGAACGTCAGAGAGCGGGCCCGGGGCCACGGTCAGGCCGCCGTCGCCTCGCGCTTCGGGATGCCGAGCAGGTCTCGGGCCTCGGCGACGGTCGCCGCGCGGCGCCCGATGTCTTCGGCCATCTGGCGCGCCTTGGCGATCAGGTCGCCGTTGGAGCGGGCCATGTCCCCGTTCGGCAGATACAGGTTGTCCTCGAGGCCGGCGCGGACGTTGCCGCCGAGGTTCAGCGAGGCGGCGAGCAGCTTCCACTGGTCGCGTGAGACCCCGATCACCTGCCAGTTGTTCGGCCCCTCGGGCCCGCCCGGGATCTGCTCGGACATGAAGCGGACGTTCGGCGGGACCGGGCGGATCCCGCCGGTCACCCCCATCACGAGGGAGATCTGCAGCGGCGGCGTCAGCGTTCCCATGTCGATGAATGGATCGAGGTTCGCGACGTGGCCGGCGTCGAAGCACTCGTGCTCGGGCTGGATCCCGAGGTCGAGCATCTCGGTGATGAACTGCTCGATCAGGTCGAAGCTGTTCTCGAAGACGGCCTTGAAGACCCAGTCCTTGCGCCGGCGGGAGTACTTCGCGTAGTTCATCGAGCTCATGTTGAGCGCGGCGACGTCCGGCTTCAGCTCGCGGAGGTACTCGAGGCGCTTCTCGACGGGCACGCCGATCGCGCCGGTCGAGTAGTTGATGATCACGTCGTCGACCTCGGCGCGGATCGCCTCGGTGATCGCCCGGAAGTCCTCGATCTCGTAGCTGGGCGTGCCGTCCGGCGTCCTGGCGTGGACGTGGATCTGACTTGCGCCCTCGTCGACCGCGCGGCGCGCCTCGGCCGCGTACTCCTCCGGCGTGTACGGGATCGCCGGGCACTGGTCGCGGTTCGCGATCGCCCCCGAGATCGAGTTGCTGATGATCACCGGGTCCTCGAAGCGGCTCATGCGGCTCCTCCCGCGGCGCCCTGAAGCTCGGAGACGAGTTCCTGCAACCGGGCGTCGCCGCCGTCCACGACCTGCGCGAGCTGCTGGACGCCCGGGCTCGACCCATCCACCTTCAAGTAGGTCTCACCCTTCTCGACGATCTCGACGGTGTCCACCAAGCTCATGTGGACGCGGCGCGCGTCGCTGACGCCGAAGCCGAACGCCTCGAGCACATCACCGTCGATCACGAAGAGGCCGTCCTTGCGGGCATCGTCGCTGCTGAACCGGTATTCGGTCATCCGTCCTCCAGCTTGGGGGCTTTCCCGCGGACATCGTCGAGAAGCTTGGTCAGCTCCGGGTTCTCGGCCTCGTCGCTCGCGAGGGCGACCATCAGCGGCTTGATGTATCCCCCGCAGCTGATCCGGAGCGATCCGGGTGTCAGGTCCACCTCGTTGATCTGGGTGACGGGGACCCGGTTCGAGCCCTGGCTGGTGAAGGCTTCGACGACGTCGCTGTCGAAGGCCAGCACGCCGTTCTCCAGGACGACCTCACGGCGGGTCATACGGGCATCACCCCGTGCTTCTTCCAGGGCCGGTCCACCCGCTTGTTCGCCGACATCCGCAGCCCGCGGACGATCGTCTCGCGGGTCTCGCGCGGGTCGATGATGTCGTCGATCATCGCGTTGCCCGCCGGGATGTAGGGGTCGATCTGCTCGCGAACCGCCTCGAGCATCTTCTCCCGCGTCGCGTCGGGGTCGTCCGATGCCTCGATCGCCGAGCGGCCGATGATGTTCACGGCTCCCTCGGCGCCCATCACCGAGATCTCGGCCGAGGGCCAGGCGACGATCAGGTCGGGCTCGTAGGCGCGGCCGTTCATCACGTAGTAGCCGGCGCCGTAGGCCTTGCGGACGATCACGGTGATCTTCGGGACCGTCGCGCGCGAGACCGCGTAGAGCATCTTCGCCCCGTGACGGATGATCCCGGCGTGCTCGACCTTCGAGCCGACCATGAATCCCGGCACGTCCTGGAGGAAGAGCAACGGGATGCCGAAGGCGTCGCAGAGGTTGACGAAGCGCGCGGCCTTGTCGGCGGAGTCGTTCTCGAGGATGCCGCCGAGCTGCTTCGGCTGGCTTGCGACGATCCCGCACGGCTGTCCGCCGAAACGCGCGAGGCAGGTGATGATCGTCTTCGCGAACTTGGGCTTGATGTCGAAGTACTCGCCGTCGTCGACGATCTCCGAGATCACGTCGTACATGTCGTAGGGATGACGCGGCGACTCGGGGACGATCTCGAGGAGCTTCTCGGACTGGCGGTCGATCGGGTCGGAGACCTCCTTGATCGGCGGCTTCTCCTCGCAGTTCGACGGGAAGAAGCTCAGGTAGGTCTTGACCGCGTCGATGCAGGCCTGGTCGTCAGGAACCTCGAGGTCGCCGACGCCCGACTTGCGGCAGTGGACCTTGGCCCCGCCGAGGTCCTCCATCGAGATGTCCTCGCCGGTGACGGCCTTGGTCAGGTGCGGGCCCGCCAGCGCCATCGCGCCCTGGCCCGACACCATCGGGACGAAGTCCGAGAGGCCGGGGATGTAGGCGGTTCCCGCGGCGCAGGGGCCCATCATCGCGGCGACCAGCGGGATCACCCCGGACATCACGACCTCCTCCTGGAAAAGGTGGCCCGAGCCGGCGAAGAGCGACCCGGAGGCCTCCTGGATCCGCGCGCCGGCGGAGTCGAGCAGCCAGATGAACGGCATCCGCTTGGTCAGGGCCATCTCGCGCAGCCGGGTGACCTTGAGCTCCCCGGTCATGCCCATCGCGCCGGCCATCACGGTGAAGTCGTATGCGGCGATACAGGAGGGCCGGCCGTCGACGTCGCCCCAGCCGGTGATGACGCCGTCGGCGGGAGCCTCCTTCCCCTCCATCGAGCGCTGCGAGAAGTGCGGGCGCCCGTGAATCCCCATTTCGACGAAGGTGCCCTCGTCGACCAGCAGATCGATCCGCTCGCGCGCGGTCAGCTTGCCGCGGTCGTGCTGCTTGGCGATCTTCTCCTCGCCGCCGCCCTGCTTCGCCTTTTCGCGTCGCTCGTGAAGTTCTTCCGTGGACTGCTGGAGCGCGCGGATCTCGGCTTCTTTGGCTTCCACTACTTCCCCTTCCATTCGGGATCGCGCTTGCCGAAGAACGCCTCGACGCCCTCCCGGATGTCCTCGGTCGAGAACGTGAGCGAGAGCTGCGAGCGCAGGAACTCGAGCGCGTCGTCCAGGGCCATGTCCTGCTGGCGGTACATCGCGTCGTGGCCGAGGCGCATCAGCACCGGGCTCTTAGACGCGAGCTTGGTCGCCCAGTCGTCGACCGCGGACTGGAACTCGTCCGCGGGGACGACCTTGTTGGCGAGCCCGAAGGTCACGGCCTCCTCGGCGGACATCTGCTCGCCGAGCAGCATCATCTCGTTGACCTTCTTCCGCGGGACGTTGCGGTAGATGATCGACATGATCATGTAGGGGAACGCCCCGACGTTGATCTCGGGCGTCCCGAAGCGGGAGCCCTCCTTCGCGATCACCAGGTCGCAGCTCAGGGCCAGTCCCATCCCGCCGGCCAGCACGTGCCCGTTGGCCGCGCAGAGCGAGGGCTTCCCGAGGCGCGGCATCAGCCGGAAGAACTCGAGGAAGAGATCCGAGGCGAAGTGCTTCTCGACCAGCGACGCGTCGGCCGCGAACCCGCCCAGGTCCGCACCCGCGCAGAAGACCTTGTCGCCGGCGCCGGTGAGCACCACTGCCTTGACGGCCTCGTCGTCGCGCGCGGTCTTGACACCTTCGACGAGCGCGCCCAGCAGCTCGCCGTTCAGCGCGTTCCGCTGGTCGGGTCGGTTGAGGGTGAGCGTCGCGACGCCCTTTTCGACCTCGTAGAGAAGCTCGTCGGCCATCGGCGCGGCACCCTAGCGGATCTGGGCGCGGATGGGAAGTGACACTTCCTACTTCCAGCCTCTCCACGCCTGCGCATGGACGCCTATTCGACGGTCAGCTTGCAGGGAGTTTCCCCGGTGGACGTTCGACCCAGTTCCATCTATCTTCCAGTCATGGAAGCCGGGACGGCAACCAGGCCGCAGGCGACCGAGGCTCGGACGGATGGCCAACGAGCGTCCAAGGCAGGCCTGGACAGCGAGATCAGGATGCCCCCCGGCCCCCGGGCTCCGGTGCTGGTCCAGACCGCTCGCTACGTCCGCGACCCCTTCACGTTCCTCGAGAACGCCCAGAGCAAGTACGCCGAGGGCGGCTCGGTCACGATCGACATCCTCGGGTTCGGCAAGACCGTCTGGGTCACCGACCAGGAGCTGATCAAGGAGGTCTTCAAGCGCGAGGACGAGATGCCGCTGAGCCCGGCCGGCAACCTCGTCAAGCCGATCTTCGGGACGACGTCGGTCACGGGCCTCGACGGCGCGCCCCACCTCGAGCGGCGCAAGCTGCTGCTCCCCCGCTTCCACGGCAAGGCGATCCAGGGCCTCGAGGCCGACTTCGCCGCGGCGGCCGAGCGCCGGATGGCGACCTGGGAGACCGGATCGGTGGTCGACCTGCACCCCGAGATGTACAAGCTGACCACCGACTTCCTGTTTGAGGTCCTGATGGACGTCACCGAGCCCGAGCACGTCGATCGCCTGACAACCGCCTCGATGGAGCTGATGGCGATGATGTCGATGTGCGCGGTGGGCAACTGGATCCGCCACGACTTCGGCCCGATCTCGCCCTGGGCGTACTTCCTGCGCCGCCGCCACAAGCTCGACAGCCTCCTCTACGAGCAGATCGACCTCCACCGCGAGGCGGTCGCGCGCGGTGACGCGCCGGACGACATCCTCACGATGCTGGTCGAGGCGGAGTTCGAGCACGGCGGCTCCCTGAGCGACGACGACATCCGCAACGAGCTGGTGACCCTGATCGTGGCCGGCAGCGAGACGACCTCGACGTCGATGGCCTGGACGCTCGACCTGGTGATGCACCGGCCCGGCGCCGTCGCCCGGATCGTCTCCGAGGCCGCCGTCGGCGAGTCCACCTTCACCGACGCCGCGATCAAGGAGTCGCTGCGCCTCCGCCCGCCCGTGATCGCCGCCGGCCGGGTGACCAGCCAGACGGTCGAGCTGGGCCCGTGGCGCATCCCCGAGGGCGTGCGGATCTGGACGCC
The DNA here is from genome assembly GCA_963839875.1 of uncultured Solirubrobacterales bacterium. Classification (GTDB taxonomy): domain Bacteria; phylum Actinomycetota; class Thermoleophilia; order Solirubrobacterales; family 70-9; genus CAVUAT01. Next base: position 283,163 of record CAWIWP010000002.1, on the reverse strand, counting down.
GATGAGCCTGATCCAGCGCGACCCCGAGACCTTCGACAACCCGAACGAGTTCCGCCCCGAGCGCTACCTGGAGGAGGGCACCTCCGCCCAGGGCGCCTACACGTGGATCCCGTTCGGCGGCGGTACGCGCCGCTGCCTGGCCGCCCCGTTCGCGATGCTCGAGATGCGGACCGTCGTCCAGCAGGTGCTGTCGAAGCTGCGGCTCACGCCGATGAACGAGAGCGCCGAGACGACCCGCGCGGAGGGAGCGATCATCGTCCCACGCAACGGAGTGCGCGTGAGGGTCGAAGGGCCGCGCGAGGCCCCGCCGCGCGATGGCCATCCCCTTGACGACCTGCTCGACCGCTCGGCCGAGCCGGCCACCGAGCGCGAGTCACTCCCCAGCTGAACCGAGTAGGCCTCTACGCGTATCACTACCGCCGCCTGACGCTCGTCGTCTCGCTGCTGCTGGCTGCCGCGGCGGGGATCTACGGGGTGGGCGTGTTCGACGCGGCGCGACCGTTCGGGTTCAGTGACCCCGACTCCGAGAGCGCCCGGGCCTACGAGACCATCGAGGACGCCACCGGCCTGCAGGCCTCCCCCGCCGTGGTCGTGGTCGTCGACACCGGCGGCACGGACGACGAACGCGCGCTGGAGTCCATTCGGACCGCCAAGGAGACCCTCGCGCAGGTCGATGGCATCGAGCGCGTCCGCGGACCGGGGTCCGACGGGCGGCGGCTGACCTCCGACAACGAGTCGAAGGGACTGGTCATCGGCTTCCTGGGATCCGATGTCGACGATCCAGCCGACGCCGGCATCGGGGCGCTGGAGGCATTCGAGGGGCGCAGCGACGTCGAGGTCGGCGGAGTCGCCGTTGCCGCGGCACAGCTCAACGACTCGACTGAGGAGGACCTGCGCCGGATCGAGCTATTCGCAGCGCCCTTCCTGCTGTTGATCTCGCTGCTCGTGTTCCGCGGGCTGGTCGCGGCGCTCCTGCCGCTGCTGGTCGGCGGGCTCTCGATCGCGTTCACGCTGGCCGGTCTGCGGGCTCTGACCGAGGTGATGGAGGTCGACATCTTCGCTCTCAACGTCATCACCGTCCTCGGGCTGGGCCTGGCGATCGACTACAGCCTGTTCATGGTCTCGCGCTACCGGGAGGAGCTCGAGAGACACGGCCCGGGCAGTGCCGCCCTGGACGCAACCATGCGGCCGGTCGGCCGGATGGTGGTCTTCAGCGCCGTCATCGTCGCCGTCTCCGTCGCGGCGCTCGCAGTGTTTCCCCAGAGGTTCCTGTACTCGACCGGCATCGGCTGCGCCCTGGTCGCGGTGCTCTCAGCGGCAGTTGTCCTGATCGTGCTGCCCGCCGTGCTCGCGATCCTGGGCGAGCGGGTCAACTCCGCCTCGCCCAGCCGGCTGCGCCGATCTCCCACCCGGTCCCCCGGCTGGCGGAGGGTCGCCGAGTTCGTCCTCGCCCGCCCGCTGCCGGTCGCGCTGCTGGTCAGCGCCCTGATGCTCGTCGCCGGCCTCCCGTTCCTGCGCGCCGAGCTCACCCGCGCCGACGCCCGCGTCCTCCCGAAGGAGGAGAGCGCCTACATCGTCGACAAGACGATCCGCGACGAGTTCTCCAACGACCCCTCTGACCCGCTGCTGGTGGTCATCCCGGACGGTCGCGCCGCCAGTGCCGCGGACCTCTCGAGGGGCCGGCGCGAGCTGCGCCGGCTCCCGGGCGTCATTCAAGTGAGCACTTCGCGGATCGGCGGAGGGACGATCGTGGTTCAGGCCGGGATCGAGAAGGGCCCCTATTCGGACGCCGCACTCGACCTGGTGGGAGAGGTGCGGGAGATCTCGTGGGGCACCGAATCCCTCGTCACGGGTCCGAGCGCCGAGCTGGTCGACCAGCGCGAGAGCGTCACCGACCACCTCCCCTACGCGGTGGCGATCATCGTCCTCGCAACCGTGGCGGCGCTGTTCGTGATGACGGGCTCGGTGGTGCTGCCATTGCTCGCCGTCTTCGTCAACACGCTCACGATCTGTGTCGCCCTGGGGGTCCTCGTGCTGCTCTTCCAGGACGCGCGCCTGGAGGACCTGCTGGTCTACGAGAGCGTCGGGGCGATCGACCTATCCGTCCCGATCCTGCTGTTCGCCGTCATCTTCGGCCTCTCGACCGACTACGGGGTCTTCCTGCTGAGCCGGGTGGCAGAGGCGCGCCGCGATGGCGAGGACGACACCGCTGCGATCGCGACGGGGCTCGAGCGGACCGGAAAGATCATCACCGCCGCGGCCCTCCTGTTCGCGGTGGCGATGGGCGCGTTCGTCTTCTCGCGGATGATCTTCATCAAGGAGGTCGCGGTCGGCACGGCCCTCGCGGTGCTGATCGACGCGATGCTGGTGCGGACCCTGCTGCTCCCCGCGCTGATGAAGCTGTGCGGCAGCTGGACCTGGCGGGGCCCGGCGTTCGCCCGACGCTGGGCGGCGCGCGGCTAGCCGTGGCGGCCGGCTAGGAGACCTTGAGGATCTCGGGGTCCCGCTCGAGTGCCTGGAGGAGGGCGGTCGACGACATCCGGGTTGAACTGGGTGCCCGAGTGGTCGAGCAGCTCGCGCCGGGCGGCCTCGGGTCCGATGCCGAGCCGGTAGACGCGGTCGGAGATCATCGCCTCGTAGGCGTCGGCGACGGCGAGAATCGAGGCCTCGAGCGGGATGTCCTTGGCGGTCAGGCCCGCCGGGTAGCCACCGCCGTCGGGACGCTCGTGGTGGGCGACGATCCAGGAGCGGACGTCATCGAGCTCGGCGGTCGAGAGGATCCTGCCTCCGAGCTCGGGGTGGCGGCGCATGTGCTCGCGCTCCTCGTCGGTGAGCGGGCCGGGCTTCCGCAGGATCGAGTCCGGAACTCCGATCTTGCCGATGTCGTGCAGGACGCCGGCCAGGCGCAGGCGCTGAACCCGGTCGGCGGACATCCCGAGCTCCTTGGCCATCATCTCGCAGAGCTGGCCCACGGTCTGGCTGTGCGCGGCGGTGCCCGTGTCGCGCTGGTCGAGCGCCTCGGCGAGGCTCAGGACCGTCGAGAGGTGGGCTTGGGCCTCGACGTTGCGGCGCCCGGCGACCTCGCCGAGCGTGCCGGTGACCTCGGGGCTGTAGATGACGGCGCGGTCGCGGCCGAGCATCTTCGCCGCGTGGAGGGCCTTGTCGGCCGAGGAGATCAGGGCGGCCAGGTCCTCGCCGTGGCTCGGGAAGGTGGCGAGGCCGGCGGAAGCGGTCAGCTCGTCGTGCCCGCCCTCGACGTCGCGGATGCTGCTGAGCAGCTCCTCGGCGATCAGGAAGGCCTGGTGGCGGTCGGTCTCGGGCAGGATGATCGTGAACTCCTCGCCTCCCGAGCGCGAGACGGTGTCGATCATGCGGACCGTCTCGGTGACCAGCGATCCGACCCGCTGCAGCGCCTGGTCGGCGACGGCGATCCCGTGGCGCTCGTTGAAGGCCTTGAACCCGTCCATGTCGAGGACGATCACGCTGACCGGGCGCTGCTCGGGGCGCGCGCGCTCCAGCTCTCGCGCGAGCGCCTGGTGGAGTGCGACGCGGTTCGGGAGACCGGTCAGGGGATCGGTGCGCGAGGCCTCGACGAGGCGGCCCATCAGCTTGTCCACCCGCTGGCGCAGGTAGCTCAGCAGCACGCCCGCGGTGATCAGGGTCCCCGAGACGATCGTGAAGAAGGCGATGTCGAGGTTGGTCGAGGTCGGAGGCGGCGTCGGCGTGATCGCGATGGCGACGGCGTACATCAGGACGCCCCAGCCGATGTTGACGGCGGCCTGGAAACGCGAGACCGGGTAGTAGAAGACGTAGAACCCGATCCAGAGGTAGAAGATCGCGTAGGCGCCGGCGCTGTCCCCGCTGAAGTAGACCGCGAAGGTCGTCAGGGCCGCGGCGGCCAGGTTCCCGATGCGCAGGAACCTGAACGAGACCCGGTTGCGGAGGGCCAGGACGAGGATGCCGTAGCCGAGCGAGCACGCCTGCACGGCGAGGAGCCCGACGACGTCGAAGTAGTCGGGGTGGGGCAGGATGACGCCCATGGCGCCGGTGATCGCGGCGCCGATGGCCAGGTACGCCTGGACCTGCGCGAACGGTCCCGCCGCGCCTTCGCCTGACAACAGCTCGCGGGGCTCATCGAATCCCGCGTTTCTGGGCTTCATGCTCCTCCCGGGTACGCGTAGCCGGCGGCCTACCTGGTCCGCCTTCACAACATGACCTGATCATCGGGCAATTTGGGGCTTTTCTTTAGCTTTGGACGCACGAACGGCCAACCCGCCGCGTGCGGTTGGACGAGATTTCGACCAAACCGGGACTTCTCTGGGTGTTCGCTTGCAGAACGGCCGGCCGAGAACCGCTCAGGCGGGCTCGACCAGCGCGTGGGAGACCCTCGCACGGGCGCCGCGGCCCGGAGCGAAGGTGAAGCGCTGGCGCGCAATGGGCTCGTCGGCCTCGCCGATGGCCTCCAGGACCACGGACCGAAGCACGGTCGAGAGGACCACTTCCATCTCGAGCTGGGCGAAGCTGGCTCCCAGGCAACGGCGCACGCCGCCGCCGAACGGGACCCAGGCGCCTCCCTCCCCCTCGCCCTCGAGGAAGCGCTCGGGGACGAACTCGTCGGGGTCCTCGAACAGCACCGGGTCGCGGTGCATCAGGTAGACGGAGGCCATCAGGACCGTTCCCGCCGGGATCGTGTAGTCGGCGAGCGAGACCTCTTCGCGGAGCTTGCGGGCGACCACCGGGACGACGGGCCGAAGCCGCAGTGCCTCCTTGCAGACGGCCTCCAGGTAGGCCTCGTTGCCCGCCCTCAGGTCCGCGAGCAGGAACTCGAGCGCAGCGGGCGAGCGCAGGAGCCGCTCGAACGACCACGCGAGCGCGCTCGTCGTGGTCTCGTAGCCCGCCATGACCATCGTCAGCAGCTCGTCGCGGATCTCTTCGTTGGGGAGCTCCTCTCCGTCCTCGTTGCGGGCCCGGACCAGCAGGGAGAGCGCGTCGGACCCGTCGGCTCCCAGGGCGCGCCGCTCGTCGATCGCGTCGAAGAAGAGGCCGTCGAGCTCGTCGAGCACCCGGCGGAGGCGCGCGTAGGGGGTGATCCCGCCGAGCTCCTTGCGGAAGTACGGGAGGATCGTGAAGGGCGAAGCGCAGCGCTCCATCATCTCCGGGATCAACTCGCGGAACCGATGGAGGCGCTGCTCGGGCTCGGCGCCGAACGCGACCTTCATGATCACCTCGAGCGAGATCTGCTCCATCTCGTCCTGGAGGACGAGCTCGTCGCCGGGCCGCCACTGGCCGATGCGCTGACTCGCGATCTGCTCGATCGTCGACGCGTAGCTCGCGCCGTGCGAGGCCGCGACCGACGGCAGCAGGATCCGGCGGTGGCGGATGTGCTTGTCGCCGTCGAGGACCAGCAGCGAGCTCGGGCCCACGACCGGCCGGAGGATCCCGTTCGCGTCGCCGGCGCGGTAGACGTCGGTCGGCCCGGTCATCACCTGGCGGGCGAGCTCCGGGTCCGCGACCACGACGACGTTGCGGTCAGGGCCGAGGCGGACGGTGAAGACCCTCCCGTAGCTCTCGCGGCAGCTCTCGATGAAGGGGATCGGCCGGAAGAACCAGCGCAGCGTCTGGACGACCCCGGACGAGCCGGGACCGGGTGGCAGCTCTCCGGTCACCGAGCCAATGTACCCGCGGTGCCGAGACCCCCGTGCAGGCACGGATCCAGGCACTAAGTGAGAAGTAGTAGGTGCTACTGTCCACTTTGTCGCCCCGCGGCGACCCAGGGAAACCCGAACCGAGAAGGAGACCGGCACGTGGCCACCGCTACCGAGACCGTCATCAAGCCCGACCACGGGGCGTCGCGCAAGCACTTCATCTTCACCGACGAGCACGAGCAGCTGCGCGAGTCGATGGAAGCGTGGGTCAAGAAGGAGGTCCACCCGAACCGCTTCGAGTGGGAGGAGAACTACTGGCCCGACTCGATCCTGAAGCGCGCCGGCGACCTCGGCTACATCGGCCTCTGCTACCCCGAGGAGTACGGCGGGCAGGGCGGCGACTACTTCTACTCGCTGGTCCGCGCCGAGGCTCTGAGCTACTCCGGCTGCGGCGGGCTTCAACATGGGCATGGCGGTCCACACGGACATGGTCACCCCGCCGATCCACCTGCTCGGCAACGAGGACCAAAAGCAGCGCTACCTGGTGCCCTCGATCGCCGGCGACCTCATCGGGAGCCTCGGGATCACCGAGCCCGGCGCCGGCTCCGACGTCGCGGGGATCAGGACGACCGCCGTGCGCGACGGCGACGAGTACGTCATCAACGGCTCGAAGACGTTCATCACCAACGGCAAGCGCTCCAACTACATCGTGCTCGTCACCAAGACCGACCCCGACGCGGGCCACGACGGCATCTCGCTGTTCATCGTCGACCTGCGAGACGAGAACGGCGTCGAGGTCGAGGGCTTCAGCGTCTCCGCCGAGCTCGAGAAGATGGGCATGCACGCATCGGACACGTGCGAGCTGAGCTTCCAGGACGTGCGCGTGCCGGCCGAGAACCTGCTGGGCACCGAGGGCAAGGGCTTCTACCACATCAGCTGGGAGCTCCAGGGAGAGCGGCTGGTGGGCGCGATCGGATGCGTAGCGGGCGCCGAGCGCGTCTTCGAGCGCACGCTCGAGTACGCGAAGGAGCGCGAGGCGTTCGGCCGATCGATCGGCAAGTTCCAGTCGATCCGCCACAAGTTCGCCGAGATGTCGACCCAGATCGAGGCGGCGAAGCAGTTCGTCTACTCGACCGCCTGGCGCTTCGACAACGGCGAGTACCCGGTCCGCGAGATCTCGCAGGCGAAGCTCTTCGCCTCACGCCTGATCTGCGACGTCGCCGACGAGTGCATCCAGATCCACGGCGGCTACGGCTACATGAAGGAGTACGAGGTCGAGCGCGCCTACCGCGACGGCCGCCTGAACCGAATCGGCGCCGGAACCGACGAGATCATGCTCGAGGTGATCGGCCGCAGCTACGGGCTCTAGGCCCTAGGCGGCTGGCTGGAGCAGGCTGCGGACCGACTGAAGCAGGTCGTCCGGCACGAACGGCTTGATCAGCTGGACGTCCGCCCCGGCCTGCTGGCCGGCGTCGAGGCGATCCGGGCGGACACCGGTGCTCATCATGATCACCGGCGTCGCAGCCGTCTGGTCGGCGGCGCGCAGCAGGCGCGTCGTCCGCGGCCCGTCGAAGCCCGGCAGGTCCGTGTCCAGGACGCAGAGGTCGGGCCGGTGCTGCAGGGCCAGCATCATCGCCTGCTCGCCGTCGTCGGCGCGGATCACCTGGTGGCCCTCGTCCTCGAGGATCAGGCGCAGCAGCTCGGCGATGTCTGGGTCGCCGTCGGCGACCAGGACGACGGCGGCTCCTTCCCTGACCTTCACGGCGCCGTTCCCGTTGCGCCCGTCGTGGAGCTCGCCGAGCACCTCGCGGAGGCGCCCGCTGAAGCCCGGGCCGACCTTGACCATGCCGAGCCTGTAGAGCTCGCTCATGGTCAGGTTGCCGACCTTCTTGACGGTTTGAAGTTGCCCGGACATATGTGCTCCGGGCACGTATCGGGCGTGACAGGTCCCCGCTTGAGCGCCACGTACCTCCGAGGACTCCTGTCAGGGGCGCCCCTTCAGGCCACTTCGGCCAGGCGGCCCTCGAGGAACGCCCGCTGTACCGGATTCTCGGTGAGGTCCAGGGCGCGCCTGTATGCATCCGCCGCCTCGGGGCCCCGGTCGAGCCGGCGGAGCAGCTCCGCCCTCGTGGAGTGGAAGGGCTGGTAGCGGTCGAGGCCCTCGATCGCGTCCACGATGCCCAGCCCGGCGTCGGGGCCCTCGGCCATCGCGACGGCGACCGCTCGGTTCAGCTCCACCACCGGTGTGGGCTGAACCTGGCGGAGGCGCCCGTAGAGGGCGCTGATGCGCTGCCAGTCGGTCGCCTCCGCCTCCTCGGCGCGGGCGTGCTCGGCGGCGATCGCGGCCTGGATCGCGTAGGGGCCGGGCGGCCCCTCGCGCGAGCCGACGAGCTCGAGGCCCTCCCTGACCTGGTCGAGGTCCCAGCGCGAGCGGTCCTGGTCGCCGAGCAGCACCAGCTCGCCTGCGTCGTTCACGCCGGGCATCGCGGCGCGAATGCTGGAGGAGCATCAACGCCAGAAGCGCGCGGGCCTCCGGCTCGTCAGGCAGGATCGAGACGAGGACGCGGGCGAGCCGGATCGCCTCGTCGGCGAGCTCGACGCGCACCAGCGAGTCCGAGGCCGACGCCAGGTAGCCCTCGTTGAAGGCCAGGTAGAGGGTCGCGAGCACGGCGGGCAGGCGCTCCGGCAGCTCGGCCGGCCCGGGACCTCGTAGGGGATGTTGGCTTTCGCGATCTTCCCCTTGGCGCGGACGAGCCGCTGGGCCATCGTCGATTCGCTCGTCAGGAACGCCGCGGCGATCTCGGCGGTGGTCAGGCCGCCGAGTGTCCGCAGCGTCAGCGCGACGCGCGCCTCGGGCGCCAGCGCCGGGTGGCAGCAGGTGAAGATCAGCCGCAGCCGGTCGTCGGACAGTGCGCGAGGCTCCTTGGCCGGGACGATCACCTCGGCGTCCGGCTCCAGGCGCTCCAGACCCTCCAGCACCTCCTTCTTCACCCGAAGGGTCCGCTCCCGGCGCAGGCGGTCGATCGCCTTGTTGCGGGCCACCCGCGTTATCCAGGCGCCGGGGTTGTCTGGGACGCCCTCGTCCGGCCAGCGCTCCAGCGCCACCGCGAACGCCTCCTGCACCGCCTCCTCGGCGAGGTCGAAATCGCCGAGCACCCTGATCAGGCTCGCGACCGCCCGTCCCGACTCGTGCCGGAACAGGCGGTCGACGATCTCGGTAGAGCCCTCGATCAGGAGTAGTCCATCACCGGGCGGACCTCGATCGACCCCTCCCGGAACGGCACCTTCTTCGCCCAATCGATCGCCGCGTCGAGGTCCTCGCACTCGAGCAGGTAGAAGCCTGCGAGCTGCTCCTTCGACTCGGCATAGGGGCCGTCGGTGATCGCCCACTCCTTCCCGCGTCCGCCGCGCAGCGTCGTAGCGGTCGAGCTCTCCTGGAGCCCCTCGCCGGCGACGTACGCGCCCTTCTCCATCGCGTCCTCGCTGAACTTGGCCCAGTGGCTCATCTCCTCCTTCATCTGCTCGGGGGTGGCGTCTTCCATGCCGCCCTCGGGGCCGATCAGCGTGAGCATGTACCTCATGGTGGTCCTCCTCGGTTGTTTCGCCTACGACGAACGGGTTGGGCCGAAATCGACACTCGGGACGGCCTAGTCGCCCTGGCGTTTGGCGACCTCCTGCCTGAGTACCTCGTTCCCCCGCTCCTCGTTGCGCTCGAACTCCTCGATCGTGATCGGCTCGCTGTGGCCGATGGCTCCCCGGATCTCGATCTTTCCCTCGGGAATCGGCACCTGCTTGACCCAGTCGAGGGCTTCTTCCTCGCTGTCCACCTGGATGATCCAGTAGCCGGCAAGGTGCTCCTTCGCCTCGGCGAACGGACCGTCGGTGATCACGGCCTCGCCGTCCTTGAAAGTCGCTGTTTTCGCTGTCGAGGGCGGGTTCAGGCCCGTGCCCTCGACCAAGGCGCCGGCCTCGGCCAGCTTGCGGTTGTAGGCGCCCATCGTCTCCAGCATCTCCTCCAATTCCGGGCCCGGCTCCATCTCCCAGCCCGAATCGTCTCCGACCATCGCGAGCATGAACTGCATGTCGTCCTCCTTGGGTGGTGTCGTCGTGTGACGAGTGGCGCCTTATCGCCACTCTTACCAATACGACGAACGGGCGGGGCCCCGATCGACAGGGTGCGCGAGAATCGGGCGATGGGCACCCACCTGGACTCCAAACACCTGGACCACGTCCGCTCCTACTACGAGGCCTTGAACACGGGCGACGCCGACCTCGTCGCCTCGCATTTCACCGACGACGCGACGCACTACTACACGCGCCTCGGGCCCCACCACGGCCGGGAGATCGCCGAGAACGCCAGGTGGGGAGTCGAGCTGATCGACGGCCAGTGGTGGCTGGAGCACGGCATCGAGTCCGGGGACGAGGCCGTGATCGAGTGGACGATGACCTGGCGCGACCCGAAGTCCGGGGAGGAGCGCCTGAACCGCGGGACCGAGTGGTTCCGCTTCGACGCCGACGGCAAGATCGCCGAGATCCGCGCCTACCACCACGGGGACGGGAAGAACCCCCAGGGCGACCTGCTCGGCTTCGACCACGCCGGGCGGGGCCACACGACCATGGAAGACTGGACAGCACCGAGATGAGCCCGGGATGACAGCGCGTCAATGAACATCATCAAGGATCAGGGCGTGCGCGCTCCGCTTCCGCCGTTCGGGGAGGAGCACACGGACCTCCGCGAGTCGATCAACTCGTTCGTGACGAAGGAGATCGTCCCCCACGTGGACGAGTGGGAGGCCGCCCGCGAGTTCCCACGCGAGCTCTACAACCGCTGCGGCGAGCTCGGGTTCCTCGGGCTCAAGTACCCCACCGAGCTCGGCGGCCAGGGCGGCGACTACCTCCACGACGCGGTCTGGGCCGAGGAGCTGGCCTACGCAGGCGCGGGCGGAGGTGTGGGTGCCGGCCTCGGAGCCCACACCGGCATCGCCACCCCCCCGATCTTCAAGTTCGGGACCCCGGACCAGCACCAGCGCTTCCTGGTCCCCGCGATCAAGGGCGAGAAGGTCAGCGCCCTCGGGATCACCGAGCCGGGAGCGGGCTCCGACGTCGCCGGGATCAGGACCTTCGCGAAGAAGGTCGACGGCGGATACGTCGTCAACGGCTCCAAGACGTTCATCACCAACGGCGTCCGCGCCGACTTCCTGGTCTGCGCCGTGAAGACGACCGAGGAGGGCGGCCACCACGGCCTCTCGTTCCTGATCCTCGAGCGCGACATGCCGGGCTACGAGGTCACGGCGAAGCTCGAGAAGATGGGCTGGCACGCCTCCGACACGGGCGAGCTCAGCTTCACCGACGTCGAGGTCCCCGACGAGAACCTGCTCGGCGAGGAGGACGGCGGCTTCTACCTGATCATGGCCAACTTCCAGTGGGAGCGGCTGCTGATGGCACTGGGCGCCGTCGGCGGCATGAAGCGCCTGCTCGAGGTCGCCGTCGCCTACGCGAAGGAGCGCGAGGCGTTCGGCCGCCCGATCGGCAAGTTCCAGGTGATCCGCCACAAGATCGCGGAGCTCTCGATCAAGGCCGAGGTCGGCCAGGCGATGACCTACAACGCGCTGCGCCTCTTCCACGAGGGCCACAACGCGATCAAGGAAGTCACCCAGGCCAAGCTCTTCACCCAGCGCGCCGCGGTCGAAGTCGCCGACGAGGTCATCCAGATCCACGGCGGCTACGGCTACATGGCCGAATACGGGGTCGAACGCGCATACCGCGACGCCCGCCTCGGCCCGATCGGCGGAGGCACCGACGAGGTGATGAAGGAGATCCTCTCGAAGCAGATCGGCTTGTAGGACATCGCGGTTCGTTAGGTTGTCGCCGATGAAGGCGCTGGGGACCCGACTGTTGGAGGTGCCGTCAGGGCGCGCCGCCAGATGGGTGATCGTGGCGCTGTCCGTCGTCCTCTTCATGTCGATGGGCGGCCTGGCCGGCTCCTACGAGGACGCGCAGGAGAACGACCCCGCCGACTACCTCCCCGGCGACGCCGAGTCGGTGCAGGCGATCGACGAGCTCGAGGACTACCCCTCCGGAGACATCGTCGATGCGATCACGGTCTTCCGCAGGGACGGCGGCCTCACCGAGGAGGATCGCGCCACGATCGAGGAGAAGAGCGCCGCGTTCGACCAAGTCCCCATCGAGGGCGTGGGCGAAACGTCGCCGCCGATCCTCTCCGAGGACGGCACCACCGCGCTCCTGATCAACCCGATCACCGTCAAGGACGGGACGAACGAGGCCGGCGAGACGCTCGTCGACTCGGGCGACGCCTTCAAGGCGGAGATCGAGGACGTGCCCGAGGGCCTCGAGGCGAAGGTCACGGGTCCGGCCGGGTTCTCGGCCGACGCGATCAACGTCTTCGACCAGATCAACGGGACCCTGCTGCTGGCCACCGGCGTGCTTGTGCTCCTGCTGCTGATCATCATCTACCGCAGCCCGATCTTCTGGCTCATCCCGTTCCTCGCCGTCGCTCTCGCCGAGGTGACCTCACAGGGCCTCGGCTATCTGCTCGCCGAGGCGGGCGTGACCGTGACCGGGCAGTCCGCCGGGATCTCGTCCGTGCTCGTGTTCGGGGCGGGGACCGACTATGCGCTGCTCTTGGTGTCCCGATATCGAGAGGAATTGAGACGCCACGAGGACAAGCGCGAAGCCGTGAGGGTCGCGATGCTCACCGCCGGCCCGGCGATCCTGGCGTCCGGCCTGACGGTCATGGCGGCGCTCCTGACGCTCTCCTTCGCCGAGGTCACCGGGACGTCCGGCCTCGGCCCGATCGGCGCCCTGGGCATCGGCCTGGCGATGCTCTCCACCCTGACGGTCCTCCCCGCCCTGCTTTCGATCACCGGCCGCAAGGCCTTCTGGCCCTTCATCCCGCAGCTCGGCACCCACGGGGTCGACGCGACCCACGGCTTCTGGAGCAGGGTCGCCGCCTGGGTGGACAAGGGGCCGCGCCGCGTCTGGATCGGCGCGACTGCGCTGCTGGCCGTCCTTTGCCTGGGCCTGACCCAGCTCAACACCGACCTCACGAGCGGCAACGGCTTCCGGGAGGACGTCGAGTCCGTCGAGGGGCAGGCCCTGATCGAGCAGGCCTTCCCCGCCGGCTCCAACGCGCCGACCAACGTGATCGTCCCGGAGGGGTCGGATCTCGAGGCGGTGCAGACGGCCGTGACCGGCGCCCCGGGCGTCGCCGAGGTGAACCCCGAGGTCGAGCAGGGCCCCACCGGCGTCAAGTTCGAGACGACCCTGGAGGAGGACCCCTACAGCACGCCCGCGTTCGACCTGATCCCAGGGATCAGGGACGCCGCAAAGGAGGCGGGAGGAGAAGAGGTCCTGGTGGGCGGCCCGACGGCCGAGGAGTACGACCTGCGCCAATCCGCGATCCGGGACAACAAGCTGATCGTCCCGATCGCCCTGTTCGTCGTGTTCGTGATCCTCGCCGCGCTGCTCCGCGCCCTGGTTGCGCCGGTGGTGCTGATCGGGACGGTGATCCTCTCGTTCGGCGCCGCGCTCGGCCTGGGGTCGTTCGCGTTCGAGCACATCTTCGGGTTCCCCGGCATGGACCCGGGGCTGCCCCTGTTCACGTTCATCTTCCTCGTGGCGCTGGGCATCGACTACAACATCTTCCTGATGGCCCGCGTCCGAGAAGAGACGCTCCAGGGCGGGACGAGACAGGGAGTGCTGCGCGGCCTGGCCGTGACCGGCACCGTGATCACATCTGCCGGAATCGTCCTTGCCGGGACGTTCACCGCGCTCGGCGTGCTTCCCCTCTACTCGTTCGCGCAGATCGGCTTCGTAGTGGCCACGGGCGTCCTGATCGACACGCTGATCGTGAGGACACTGCTCGTGCCCGCTCTGACGCTCGAGATCGGGGACAGGGTCTGGTGGCCCTCGTCGCTCGCCGCGGGCACGGTCACAGAACGCCCTGCGGAATCGTCACACAAGTAACCGCCCACTAGGGGCACCATCGGGGTGATCCCCCATTGCGGACGCCGCCGCGATCCGCAACGGTGCCAGGCGATCCCCGAACCCTTGAATCGCACAGGAGGAAACACATGACCCGCCGTCTCGCCAGTCTCGCTGACCTCGCCTACCGCCGCCGTGGCCGCATGGTGCTCGCCTGGATCGTGGCGGCCATCGTGATCATCGGCGTGGGCTCCTCGTTCGCCGGCGAGTTCCAGGCGGACTACGACACCCCCGGATCCGAGTCCAAGGCCGCAAGCGACCTGACCGAGGAGCGCTTCGAGGGCTACACGGGCCAGGAGATCTACGTCGTCTGGAAGGACGAGGAAGGGGCGGACTCCCCAGCGGTCACAGAGCGCGTCGACGCGTTCTTCGCCGAGGCGGAAGCGGTGGACAACATCGCACCGCACACTGACGTGCGCATCTCCGAGGAAGGGACCATCGGCGCTGCGAGCCTCCCCCTCACCGTCCCCGGCTGGGAGGTCGAGAAGGAGGACGGCGAGAAGCTGATCGAAGCCGCCGATTCCAACTCCGGCGACGGGCTGCAGATCAAGCTCGGCGGCGACCCGATCTACACCGCCCAGGAGCAGTCGAGCCCCGAGTCAATCGGGTTCCTCGGCGCGGCCATCGTTCTCCTGATCGCATTCGGTTCGATCGTCGCGGTCGGCCTGCCGCTCGGGATCGCCCTGATCGGTCTCGGCATCTCCACGGGCGGCCTGATCGCCCTGCTGACCAACGTCGTCGACGTCCCCGACTGGGCGACGGCCGTAACCGGCCTGATCGGGATCGGAGTGGGGATCGACTACGCGCTGCTCGTGCTCACACGCTTCCGCTCGGCGATGAACGACGGCAAGGACACCCACGACGCGGTGGTCGAGGCGGTCACGACGGCGGGCCGCAGCGTGATCATCGCCGGCCTCACCGTGGTCATCGCGGTACTCGGCCTCGCCCTGACCGGGCTGCCGTACATGTACGGGGTCGCGATCGCGGCATCGCTCGCGGTGCTGGTGGTCATGTTCGCCGCCGTCACCCTGCTCCCCGCGCTGCTCTCGATGCTGGGGCCGAAGGTCAACAGCCTGAAGGTCCCCTTCCTGGGCCGGAACCTGGACAAGCCGGTGGACAGCAACTCGCCGGCGGCCCGCTGGAGCCACGCGGTCCAGCGGCGCCCGTGGCTGGCCGCCATCACGGCGTCCGCCCTGTTGCTCGCGCTGGCCGTCCCCGCCCTCGACATGCGGCTTGGATTCCCCGACGCGGGGAACGACCGTCCGGAGTCGATGACGCGTCAGGCGTACGACCTCAACACCGAGGGCTTCGGTCCCGGCACCAACGGCCCGCTGGTGATCGCGGCGGAGTTCCCGCCCGACCCGGCCGCCGAGGGCGAGGTCAACTCGTTCGCGCAGACCCTGCGCGAAACCGACGGCGTCGAGTTCGTGCCCCCGCCCACGATCAACGAGGCCGGGAACGCCGCGATCATCACGGTGATCCCCGAGGGCTCACCCCAGGACGAAGAGACCGAGGAGCTCGTCACGAACCTGCGCGATGACGTGATTCCGGCGCAGCTCGGGGACACCACGATCAGGGCCGAGGTCGGCGGCGTGACCGCCGCCCTCGAGGACCAGAGCACCTTCATCACCGACCGCATGCCGGTGTTCATCGCCGGCGTCGTCGGGCTCTCGTTCCTGCTCCTGCTGATCGCGTTCCGATCTCCGCTGATCTCGCTGAAGGCGGCGGTGATGAACCTGCTGTCGGTCTCCGCGGCATACGGCGTGATGACCCTGTTCTCGAACGGCGGGTTCCTGGGCGAGCTGATCGGGCTCGACGGCGAGGTGCCGATCGCCCCGTTCATGCCGGTGATGATGTTCGCGATCCTGTTCGGGCTCTCGATGGACTACGAGGTCTTCCTGATCTCGCGGATCCGCGAGGAGTACCTGAAGACCGGCGACACCAGGAACGCCGTCGCCGACGGCCTGGCCAAGACGGCCAGGGTGATCACCGCCGCCGCGGCGATCATGGTCGTGGTCTTCCTCGCGTTCATCGCCGCGCCCGACACGTTCCTGAAGCTGTTCGGGATCGGGCTGGCTTCGGCGATCTTCCTGGACGCGACCGTGGTCCGGATGGTGCTCGTCCCGGCGGTGATGCAGCTGCTCGGGAAGCGCAACTGGTGGATCCCGGGGTGGCTCGACCGGTCGCTGCCGAAGCTCGACGTCGAGGCCCAGCCGGCGAGCGCCGAGGCGCGGAGCTAGCGCTAGCGGATCAGCACCGGGGTGCCGACGCCCATCAGCGACCGCAGGTCGCGGATCTGGGCGTTGCGCACCCTGATGCATCCGTGTGAGACGCGGCCCGGGATCAGGCGGGGCTGGTTGGTGCCGTGGATGCCGATCACCCCGCCGCCGGGCCAGTCGGTCAGCTTGGTCGAGTAAGCGCTGGTGCCGAACGCGTAGGCCCCGTAGGGACCCCCGCTCCTTCCCAGCTGGAGCCGCTGCCGGATGTAGAAGCTGCCGCGCGGCGTCGGCGTGCCGGCCTTGCCGATGCCGACGGGGGCGCTCCAGATGCGCGTGCCGCTCTCGTACAGGTTCGCCCGGCGCTTGCCGAGGTCGACGACGAGCTGCGTGTAGGTGACGTGAAGCTCGGTGAGGGCGTCGGCCGGGACCCAGCCCGTCGTGCCGTTCGGCCGCGTCGGAACGCGGACCTCCAGCCAGGGAGTCCCGTCCACGGTGCGGCGGCGAAGCGCCAGGTAGACCTCGGGGGCGCCCAGCTCGGTCGCCATCCGGAGCTTGGCCACCTCGGGCGACGTGGTCGCGGGCTCGGCGCGGACGGCCTCCCTGCGCTCGGGGTAGGCCCAGTAGGTGATCGTGGTCTCGTTCGAGAGCCGCTCGTCGGGCTCTGCGCCCGTCGCCGCGGCGGGAGCCAGGACAGCGACGGCCGCGGTCAGCGCCAGCGCGCGGGCGAGGCTGCCGCGGGTCAGCGTCCGGGTCACGATCGCACCGGATCTACCCGGTGAAGTTCGGCGCAGCCGCAGCCGAGGCACAGGCCGAGACGCGCTTGTTCATCACCTGGCTCGGCGAGGACCGGTCCTTGAACGCGACGCTCGCGGTCACGCGGTGGGCGCCCCGGCCGACCTTGCTGCCGGCGACATTCAGCTTGAACGGGGATCCGCCCTTGACGACCTTCAGCACGCGGCCGTCGACCAGGTATGTGACCTTCTTGATCCCCGAGCCGGTCACCGACGCGCGCAGGCGCCGCCCCTTGCACTTGGCGGCGAACTTCATCTTCGCCGAGGCCGGCTTCTTCGATCCGGCGCGGGCGCAGTTCGCGCCGCTGGGGTCCGTGTCGCAGTTGGTGGTGGTGCAGCCGCTGGCGCTCGGATTCGTGGTGCAGTCGGTCGTACAGCCGGGCAGCGTCGGGTCGTCGGCGCAGGTGGGCAGCTTCACCAGGATCGCGTCTCCCGAACCGAGGCCGGCGGCCTGCAGGCCCACGCCGGCCGGATTGCCGGGGTTGGAGACGATCTCCGAGCGCACCGAGGAAACGGAAGTGGTGTGCATCCCTGCTGCGTTCGGGAAGGTGTCGAGCGCCGCTTCCTTCAGGACGTCGAAGGTGAAGGTGATCTCGCAGCTCTCGCCGTTTCGCAGGTAGACGGGTGCGGTCGGGATCATGTCCACCTGGCCCTGGGCGTCCGGCGCGGTGATCGCGAAGTTGGTCCCGGCGCAGGTCAGGCTGCCGGTGCCCGTCGGGCTCACGTTTCCGAACACGCCGAGATCGGGGTTCGTGCAGGGAGTCTCGGGGTTGTTGATCGCGGGACCGTTGGCTCCGGGGTTGCCGACGCTCGGTCCGGGTCCGCAGTTGAGCGAGAGGCGGATCAACCGCAGGCGGGCGGTTGCCCCCGCGTCCCCGCCGTTGAAGGTCTGGGTGATCAGGACGTGTCCCACGATGCCGGTCTCCTTGACCGTCACGTCGCCGCCGGCGCGCGCGCCGCTGGGAAGGTTGGGGACGCTCGAGATCGCGGTGCCGGCGCTGGCGTGGGCAGGTGCGAGCAGCGCGGCCGTGGCGGCGCAGACGATGAGGGCCTCGGTGACGAGGACCTTCGGTGTGTGACGGGCCTTCGGGGCGTTGCGGGTGTGCACTTCGCTGCTCCTTCTCCGGATCGGTTTGGTGGCGTCGGGCATTGTGCGGCCCCATCGGCAGCCCACTGCGCGCTCCGCGCAATACCCCCGGGAATCGGTACGCCGGAGCCATCGATTCCGGGTAAACGAACGTTCTAGACGCCCGTTTCGCATACGGGATTTCAGCGGCGGCGATCCGGGTCGTCAGCTGTTATGGATGCGGGTCACCCTGGAGCGAGTCCCGTTCGGCTAGAAACCGTGTGTGGCGCGAGACGGCGAGATGAGCGGGATCGCGAGGTACGGGATCGCGGTCGCGGCGGGCCTCGCCCTGGCCGACGCCTCGATCGTCACGCTGGGGCTCCCATCCATCCTGGTCGAGCTCGATACGACCGTCGAGGGCGTTGCCCTCGTCCTCGGCGTCTACACGGCCGTCCTCGCCCTGGCGCTGCCCGTCTGCGTCGTGATCGCCCGCCGCCGCAGCGCGGCCTGGCTCGGCGCCTGGGGCCTCGCTCTCTTCGGCGTCGCGTCGCTCGCCTGCGGGCTCGTGGACGAGCTGAACAGCCTGCTGTGGCTGCGCGGGGTGCAAGCCCTCGGCGGCGCGGCGGCCCTGGTGGCCGCCTTCGACCTGCTCGACGGCGGCACCGGCGGGCCGGGAAGGCGCCTCTGGGTGGCCGCGTCGGTATTCGGCACGGCGACCGGGCCCGCGCTCGGCGGCGCGCTGACCGAGCTCTTCGACTGGCGCGCGATCTTCCTGGCGCAGCTGCCGATTGTCCTGCCGGGCGCCATCGCATTCTTTGCGGCGCTGCGGGGCGAGGGCCCGCTGGCGAAGGCCGAGGGAGGCGTCGAGGCCGGGCCCTCATCGAAGCTGCCGGTGCGGCCCGTCATCGCGCTTGCGCTGCTCTCGGCCGCGCTCACCGCGGTCGTCTTCCTCGTCGTGCTGCTGCTGGTCGCGGGCTGGAGCATCACCCCGATCGCGGCGGCCCTCGCCGTCAGCGTCCTCCCCGCGTCGGCCTACCTGGCGTCGAAGATCGGCGGCGATCCCGAGACCCGCGCGACCTCCGGGTGCCTGCTGGTCGCCGGCGGGATCGCCTGCCTCGCGATGCTCCCCGACGCCTCGGCCTGGTGGACGGTCCCGCCGCAGATCCTGGCCGGCGCCGGCATGGGCATGGCGCTGCCCGCCCTGGCCGGCGAGCTGATGCCCGAGCGCACCCGCTCCGACGCCGCACGGCTTCTCTCGGTCCGCCACATCGGGATCGCCGTCGCCCTGGTGCTGCTCGCCCCGATCGTCTCGTCGAGCCTCGACGAGACGATCAAGGAGGCCCGTGAGGAGGGGACCGCAGTCCTGCTCGACGCGGAGCTCGACCCCCGGACGAAGATCGAGGTGGCCCCCCAGCTCTTCGCCGGCATCGAGGCCGAGGATCCCCGCGGCGAGCTCGAGCGATCGGTCGTCGAGGCGCGCGAGGACCTCGACGGCGACGACCTGGACGAGCTCGACTCGCTCGCCTCCCAGCTCGACGACATCATCACCGGCGCGGTTCGCAGCTCGTTCCGCGTCGCGTTCATCGTCACCGCGGCGCTGGCTCTGGGCGCCGCGCTCATCCTCCTCGCCGGCGCACTCGCGCCCTCGCGCGGCGTGGCGGGCGGAGCGCTGGCCGCGGCCGTGCTCGCGACCACCGCCGTCGTCGCGGGCTACGGCGTCGTGTTCGCCGGCTCGGAGCGAGAACGCGTGCGCATCCAGGATCCCTGCCGTGCCGAGCGCGACCTGCCCGACACCGGCGGGATCGGGGGATTCCTTCAGGACCGGGCCCTGGAGACTCTCGACGAGGCCGCGTGCGAATCGGGCTCGAGCCGCGAGGAGCTGCTGCTCGCGATCGCAAACGAGGACCTGGCCGACGACTACGAGCGCAAGTACGGTGAGGACCCGCGCGGGATCGGCTTCCTCGGCCCCGCTCTCGGCGACGTGATCTTCGACTGAACCGACGTGACTGAACCCGCATGACTGAACCCGCATCACCTGAATCGCCCAAGACCCGGATGGACCTGGTGCAGGCCTACACGCCTCCCCACGCCGAGTCGCTCGGGATCACGATCGAGGAGATCGAGGCGGACCGCTGCGTGATGGCGATGCCGTTCAAGCCCGAGCTCGTGACGATCGGCGACGTCGTCCACGGCGGAGCCATCGCGACCCTGATCGACATGGCCGCCACCGTCTCGGCCTGGGCCACCGACGAGGTGCCGGAGTCGCCGGCCGGCTCCACGGTCTCGCTGACGGTGAACTTCGTCTCGGCCGCGCGGGGAAGCGACCTGCGCGCGGAGGGGAAGGTCGTGAGGCGCGGGCGCCAGATCAGCTCGTGCACGGTGGACGTCCGGGACGCCGACGGGAAGCTCGTGGCCCACGGCATGGCGACGTACAAGCTGGGCTGACCGCCCGAGGGAGACTGGCTCGGCGGCCAGTTTCCGCAAGAATCCCCCGCTCACACCCCGCCTACAAGGAGGCACTGTCTTGGGAATGCTGGACGGAAAGAGCGCGATCATCACCGGCTCCGCGCGAGGCATCGGACGGGCGACCGCCGAGCTCTTCGCGAGCGAGGGATGCAAGGTGCTGATCAACGACCTCGACGGCGAGGTGGCCGAGGAGGCCTCGAAGGAGATCGACGGCGAGACTGCCGTCTTCGCCGGTGACCTGACCCAGTCGGGCGCCTGCGACGACCTCGTCAAGGCCGCGACCGACGCCTTCGGCACGGTCGACATCGTCGTCAACAACGCGGGCTACACCTGGGACGGCGTCGTCCACAAGATGAGCGACGAGCAGTTTCAGGCGATGCTGGACATCCACACGATCGTCCCCTTCCGGGTGATCCGCGCCCTGGCACCCGCATGGCGCGAGGCCGCGAAGGCGGAGAAGGCCGAGGAGAAAGAGGTCTTCCGCAAGATCATCAACATCAGCTCGGTCTCGGGCACGATGGGCAACGCCGGCCAGGCCAACTACTCATCGGCGAAGGCAGGCGTCACCGGCCTGACCAAGACGATCGCCAAGGAGTGGGGCGCGTTCAAGGTCAACTGCAACGCGGTCGCGTTCGGCTTCGTCGAGACGCGTCTGACGCAGGCCAAGGAGAAGGGCGAGAAGATGCAGGCGGCCGGCGACAACGAGGCCGAGGTCGAGCTCGGGATCCCCGAGCAGATGCGGACGATGGCCTCGATGATGATCCCGCTCGGCCGTCCGGCCCAGCCCGAGGAGGCGGCCGGCCCGGTCCTCTTCCTGGCATCGGAGCTCGGCAACTACGTGCACGGCCAGGTCATCAACGTGACCGGCGGCCAGTTCACGGGGATGTACCAGTAGCTGATCCGTCTCGGTCCGCGAAGCGAATTAGAGACATGAGGATGTGGACAGCCGCCGCGGCCCTTGCCGCGGCGGTCCTCGTTTCGGCCTGCGGAGGCGACGAGGGCGACGACCCGTCGCCCGGCGACGAGCTCGCCGGCGATCAGGGCACGGTGGTCGCCGCGCTCGGTGACTCGATCACCTCCGGCTCTCCCGGCTACGACCCCGACCCCGCTGCGCGCTCCGCCTACGGCTTCGGCGACGACGAGCGGAGCTCCTACGGGTACTGGGCCGAGCAAGCTGAACCGGGCGGCATCGAGATCCGCAACTGCGGCGTCTTCGGCGAGCGCACCGACGAGATCGCCGCGCGGCTTGGGGAGTGCGCCGAGGGCGCGGACTCGGTCGTGATCCAGGGCGGCATCAACGACATCGCCCAGGGACAGGACGTCCAGCCGGCCGCGGCGAATCTGCGCAGGGCCGTGATGGAGGCCAAGCGGATGGGCCTGGCGGTCGCGATCGCCGACGTCCTGCCCTGGAACAACGGCCACCCGAGCGCCGACCCGCAGATCCGCGAGCTGAACACGCTGATCGGGAAGATCGCGGCGGACGAGGGCATCCCGCTGCTCCCCTTCCACGACACGCTCGAGGACCCGGCTGCGCCCGGCCGGATGAAGGCCGAGTGGACGGCTGACGGCGACCACCCCTCGGTCGAGGGCTACCGCCGCCTCGGCGAGATCGCGTTCAGCCCGCCCGACTCGAACTGAGCCGGCACAAGGGTGCGGCTAGGCGCAGGCGGCGTCGGCGCGGCGCTTCGCTGCGCGCATCTTGGAACGGAGCCGCTTGATCGTGGACGCGCTCGAGACCCAGGGCGCCTTGCGGTAGGCGCGGCGCTTCGCCCGCAGGGCGCGGCGCGCCTCCATGCAGCGGACGCTGCTCGCCCCCGACTCCTCATCCCCCTCGGAGTCGGGATCCTGAGAGCCGTTGGCCGGCGCCGTGCCGAACATCTGGACCCCGGTGATCCCCGAGCCTCCCGGTCTGCCGACGGCGAGGCCGATGCCGGCGGCGAGGTACCCGGGGTCGAGCATGTTCTCGTTGTGGCCGGTGCTGTTCCGCCACGCGTTGAACAGCGCCCGGATGGTGCGCTCCGACGTGTAGGCGATGTTCTCGCCGACGCCGCCGGGGTATCCGAACGCAGCGGCGCGGTCGTCCGAGTCGGCGCCCTCAGGGCTCACGTGGTCGAAGTAGTCGCGGGAGACCATGTCCTCGGCGTGGCCGCGCGCTGCCCCCGCGAGCCGCGTGTCGAGCGCCAGGGCGGGCAGCCCCGCATCCGCCCGGTGGGCGTTCGTCAGGCAGAGCATCGAGACCTCGAGCTGGTCGCGGTTGACTGCCGTTATGGGCTCGTTCTGCAGCGGGCACGAGGGGTCCGCCGCGGCCGGGGCCGGGGCCGCCAGCATGCAGGCGGCGGCCGCGGCCGCCACCCACCTCCCCAATTGAGACCCCACGCTCATCCAGGCACGGATCGGCGGCCCCAGCCGCTCCTTTAGGCGCCCTGGCGGTACTCAGCGAGTGTTCGAGGCGCTCCCCAGCGAGATCACGCTGCCTGAATGGAAGTCGCCGGCGGGCGAGGCGAGGAAGGCGACCAGCGAGGCGATCTCGGCGTCCGCGTCCGCTGTGCCGGGCGCGATCGCCACGGTCCGGATCCCGAACCGCGCCCACTCGATCGAGAGCGTCCGCATCATGTTCTCGACGGCCGCCCGCACCGCGTTCTCGGGTGCCCCGCCGTCCCCGCCCGGAGGCGAGAGGCAGACGATCTTCCCCGCCTCCTGCGGGATGAACGCCTTGGTCGCGGCGGCGTGGCAGAGGTGCCACGCACCCTGAATGCGGAGGTCTAGATAGTCATGAAAAGCGTCGGGGGTGATCCCTCCCGGCGCCGCGCCGCCGGCCCCGCCTTCGGCGCCGTTCCCGGGGACGTCGATCACGAGCACGTCGATGCGCCCGTGCTCGCTGACCAGGCCTTCGACGGCGGCGTCCACCGCCTCGGCGTCGCGTAGGTCGAGGTCCCCAACCTCGGCGACGGTCGCGCCCAGCTCGCGCAGCTCGGCCGTGGCCACCGACCCCTGGCCCCCGGCAGGCCCGGCGACGACCGCCACGACCCCGTCGAGCAGGCCGCGGGCGAAGATGCGCGAGGGCGCGGCGTCATCACGAAGCTCAGCCATCTGGCGCTGAGCATACGCTGGGAACGTGAGCGTGGAGCGAAGCGGAACGCGAACACAGCGTTGAGAGTCCGAGCCGACGCGATCGCGCTGGACGGTCCCCTTCCCGGAGGGGCGCAGGGCCCCGATGCCTCGGTCGTCATCGAGCCGATGGAGTGCGGGACGGCGATCTTCCCCCCGGGAATGTTCGCGCTGCAGGGGGGCGCCGTCAGGAGCTGGCTCGCCGCGCGCGGGGTCGGGGTCTCGCGCGAGGACTACGCGCGGCTGCCCGTCCCGGCCTATCTCGTCCGCCACCCGACGATCGGCCCCGTGCTGATCGACACGGGGCTGCACGCGTCGATCGCCTCGGACCCCAGGGACAACATGGGCCGGGTGCTCGCCCGCTACCACGAGCTCGAGGCCGGGCGGGACGCCGCGTCGCAGCTGCGAGGCAAGGGCCTGGCGCCGAAGGACATCCGCGTGGTGATCATGACCCACCTGCACGCCGACCATGCGTCGGCCGTCTCCGCCTTTCCCGAGGCGACGTTCGTGGTCAGCGCCCCCGAGTGGAGGGACGCGACCGAGAAGCCCTCGATCCTGAAGGGGTACGTCAAGGGCCACTACGACTACGCGTTCGACTTTCGGACGGTGGACTTCGACGCCCCTTACATCGACTCGTACGGTCCGTTCGGCCGCGCCTTCGACGTGTTCGGGGACGGCACCGTGCGGCTCGTGTTCACACCCGGCCACACCGAGGGCCACTGCTCCGTGATCTGCCGCCTGCCTCGGCGCGACTTCGTGATCCTCGCGGACGCCGCGTACAACTGGAGTCAGTTGGACGGCGGCCCCGAGCCCTTCCAGGTCTCCGACCGCCATACCTGGCGGCGGTCCCTGCGGGAGATCAACGCGTACCGGCAGGCCTATCCGTACGCGCTGCTGGTCCCCGGCCACGACCCGGAGTACTGGCCGAAGCTGGACCCCGTCTACGAACAGTGACTTAGGAAGAGTGACCTAGGAGGAGTGCCGCGAGGCGGCGGTGCTCTGGTCGGGCGTCGGGAGACCATCACGGACGCGCTTGAGGACACCGCTGCGCCCGTTCTCCTCCAGTTCCACGTACATCGCGCGCACGTGGTCGAAGACCTGGTCGGCGACCTCCTGCTGCTGCTCGCGGGTCGGGTCCTCGACCACGGGGAACGACATCGGCTCGCCGTACTGGACCGTGACCTTGGGGAAGTGCAGGCGCTTCCAGCCGCGGACGCCAAGCGATCCATGGATCGCGACGGGCACCACGGGGGCACCGGTCTCGAGCGCGATCTTGCCGACACCCCGCTTGGGCTTGCCCAGGTCGCCGCTCCGCGACCGGCCGCCCTCGGCGTACATCAGCACTGCGCGTTCCCCTTCGAGGACGGTCTTGGCCGTCTTGAAGGCCTCGGTGTCGTCGTAGCCGCGCCGGACGGGGAAGACGCCGCCGTTGCGGAAGATCCAATTCAGGATGGGGTTGCCGAAGAGCTGGCTCTTGGCCATGAACTGCACCTTCCGCCGCATGTAGACGCCGGCGAGGAAGTGGTCCATCTGGCTGAAGTGGTTCGGCGTGATGATCACCCGGCCGGTCAGCGGCACCTTCTCTACGCCGATGGCGCGGGTCCGGAAGAACAGCAGGCAGATCGGGGTGACGATCACCCGGACGACGTCCCACATCAGGTTCGGTCCCTTGCGCGCCTGCGCGTGGAAGCGGTCGAAGTATTCCGCGGGGCGCGGGTCCTTGTAGACCTGGGGCTTCAGATCGGTCTCTTTCACCTTCTCGCGCTCGGCTGCCATCTCTGGTTCCTACCCGTCCCTTCGTGCGTGGTTACGCCTGTTTCTACGCGGCAGCCTAGGCATCGGACCACCCGCGCGAGCGCTCGACGGCCTGCCTCCAGCGGGCGACCAGGGTCTCGCGCTCGTCGGCGCTCATCCGGGGCTCGTAGACCGCCTGCTCGCGCCACATCTCGCGCACCCCTTCGAGGTCCCACAGGCCCGTCGCGATGCCCGCCAGGTACGCGGCGCCGAGCGCGGTCGTCTCTGGCACCTCTGGCACGATCACGGGGACGCCCAGGACGTCGGCCTGGAACTGCATCAGCCAGGCGTTCGCGACCGCGCCCCCGTCGGCCTTGAGGGAGGGGATCGCCTCGCCGGCGGCCTTCTCCTGCGCCCGGACCGCGTCCACGGTCTGGAACGCGATCGACTCGAGCGCGGACCGCGCGAAGTGGGCCCTCGTCGTCCCCCGCGTCAGGCCGACGATCGTCCCGCGCGCGTAGGGGTCCCAGTGCGGTGACCCAAGGCCCGTCAGGGCCGGGACGAACCAGACGTCGTCGTTCGAGTCGAGCGACGCGGCGAGCTCCTCGGTCTCGGACGCCTCCTTGATGATCCCCAGCCCATCGCGGAGCCACTGGACGGCGGCCCCGGTTACGAACACCGCCGCCTCCAAGGCGTAGTCCACCTCCTTCTCGAGTCCCCACGCGACCGTCGTCAGGAGGCCCTCCTGCGGCGAGGGCTTCTCGGTGCCGGCGTTCAACAGCACGAAGCTGCCGGTGCCGTAGGTGTTCTTCGCCTCGCCGGGCGAGTGGCACGCCTGCCCGAAGAGGGCCGCCTGCTGGTCCCCGGCGATCCCCGCGACCGGGACCTCGCCGCCGAAGACCGACGTCGTCCCGTAGACCTCGGCCGACGGGACGGGCTCGGGCAGCCGGCCGGGGTCCACGCCGAGCAGCTCGCAGAGCTCTGGGTCCCACGCCAGCACCCCGATGTCAAACAAGAGCGTCCGCGACGCGTTGGAGTAGTCGCTGACGTGGCGGCCCGTCAGCTTGAAGACGAGCCAGGAGTCGATCGTGCCGAAGACGGCGCCCTCGACCTCGGCGTTCTGGATCAGCCACTCGATCTTGGTCCCCGAGAAGTACGGATCGATCACGAGGCCGGTCCGCTCGCGGACCATGTCGAGCACGCCGTCGGTCTCGCGGAGCTCGTCGCAGCGCTTGGCGGTGCGACGGTCCTGCCAGACGAGCGCGCGGTGCATCGGCTCGCCGGTCTTCGGATCCCACGCCACCACGGTCTCCCGCTGGTTCGTGATCCCGATTCCCTTCAGGTCCGACCCCTGGACGCCCGAGTCAGCGAGCGCGCCGATCGCCACCTTGCGCGTCGTCTCCCAGATCTCGGCCGCATCGTGCTCGACCCACCCCGGCTGCGGAAAGTGCTGCTCGAACTCGCTGTAGCCGCGCCCCACCTCGCGCCCGTCCTCGCCGAAGACGATGGCGGTGGAACCGGTGGTGCCCTGGTCGAGAGCGAGGATCACGCCGCGAGACGCTATCGGGAGCGGCCCGAGCGCTGCCGGGAGCGCGCCACCTTGCGGAAGTCGCGCAGCTGGCGGGCGCGGTGGAGGAAGCCCCGCAGGGTCCTGTACGTCGCTCGGTGGGTGAGAGGGAGCTCGATCTCCTCGATCCGGTGGCCGGCGCGGACCGCGTCCACCGTCATTCCGATCTCCATTCCGAAGCCGTCGGCCAGGGGGAGCACGTCGCGGAGACAGGCCGTCGTCATCGCGCGCTGGCCCGAGATCGGGGCCGCGGCGTCGAAGCCGCTGAGCTCCTCGATCGCGTCGTGGGCATAACCCAGGGCGAAGCCGAACCCTCCTCCCTCCCTCTTCGCGAACGCGGCGACGGCGAGGTCGCACCTGCCGGCCTTGACCGCGTCGACCAGCGGCGCGAGCTTCCCGGCCGAGTCGCCCAGGTCCGCGTCGCAGAGGAGGAAGACCGGCTCGTCGCCGTCCCCGAGCTCCGACAGGGCGGCCTCCGCCGCGGCGGTGACGTTGCCGCCCTTGCCGTGGACGCGGTTCCGCCTGACGACGGTGGCGCCGTGAGACATCGCGACGTCCGCGGTGCCGTCCTCTGAGGCGTCGTCGGCCAGGATCAGCCGGGCGCCCGGGAACGCGGCCCGGAGGGAATCGAACGTGTCGCCGACGCGGTCCGCCTCGTTGCGGGCGGCTGCGATGACGTACAGGTCTGGGTTGGCGGGGCGTTCCGGGGGCACGGCGGGATATTGTGCCCGCCCATGGCAGAGATCGAGGCGCACATCACCGGAACCGTCTGGAAGATCGAGGTCAAAGTGGGCGACGACGTCGCCGACGGCGACACCGTGGTCATCCTCGAATCGATGAAGATGGAGATGCCGGTCGAGTCCGAGGACGACGGCAAGGTCGCGGAGATCAAGTGCGAGGAGGGCCAGTCGGTCTCCGAAGGCGATGTCCTCGTCGTCCTCGAGTAGCGACAAGCTCCGAATCGACCGTCCCGCCGACGCGGTCGCGCGGCTGACGATCACCCGGCCCGAGGCGCGGAACGCCCTCGACCACGACGTGCTCGGCGCGATCGCGGATGCGATGCCCGGGCTCGACGACGGGATCGAGACCCGGTGCGTGATCCTGACGGGCGAGGGGAAAGCGTTCAGTGCCGGCTATGACATCGCCGGGATCCCCGAGGACTCCTTCGAGACGGACGCCGAGGCGCTCGTCGCCCATCCCTTCACCGCCGCCCTCGAGGCCGTCGCCGGCCACCCCTGGCCGGTCGTCGCCTCCCTCAACGGCCACGCGCTCGGCGGCGGCCTGGAGCTGGCGCTCTGCGCCGACCTGCGGCTCTGCGCGCGCGGCGCGAAGCTCGGCATGCCCCCGGCGAAGCTCGGCCTGATCTACGGGCACACCGGCCTGCAGCGCTTCATCGACACGATCGGCGTGCCCCGGACGAAGGAGCTCTTCCTGACGGGCCGAAACGTCAGCGCCGAGCGCGCCGAACAGATCGGCCTGGTCCACGACGTCCTGGACGAGGACGAGCTCGAGGCCGCGTCGCTCGAGCTCGCAGCCGAGATCGCCGCGAACGCCCCGATCTCGATGAAGGGCAACAAGCGCGCGATCGGCATGCTCAACGCTTACGATCGCGTCAGCGACGCCGACGAGAAAGAGCTGATCGCGCTGCGCGAGTCGAGCTTCGCCTCCGAGGACATGCGCGAGGGAATCAAGGCCTTCGCCGAGAAGCGAAAACCGGAATGGAGGGGCAAGTGAACGACGATCGCACCGATGACACCGGGACCGACATCACGGAACCCGGCACCGCCCGAACCGACATCACCGAGAGCGACACGACCGCGACGGACCCGACCAGCGAGGACAGCCTCAGGGGTCAGGCAGTGGCCAGCATCCACCGCAAGAGGGCGTTCCAGAGGTCCCTTCTCATCTATGTACTGGTGAACGCGCTGCTGGTGGGGATCTGGCTGGTGACGAAGGACGCCGACAACGACGGCTTCTGGCCGATCTGGGTCATCGGCGGCTGGGGCATCGGCCTCGTGTTCCAGGGCTGGCACGCGTACGGCTTGAAGCGCCGGTCGATCTCCGATGACCAGGTGCGGCGCGAGATGGACCGGCTCAGGAACTGAGCGGCCCCGGGGGCCTACGGCTGGCGGACGGGCGGAGGTGGCGGCGGCGGGGGCTGCTCCTTGCCCTCGCGCTCGGACTGCGTCGGCTCCGCCCCGGCCTCCACGGACTCGCCGATCTGCGCTCCACCCTGGGCCGTCGAGGGCCACCAGACCTTGTCGCCGATCAGCTCGACGGCGGCCGGGACCATGATCGTCCGCACGATGAACGTGTCCAGCAGGATGCCGAGTGCGACCATCAGACCCAGGTCGAAGGTGAACGTGACGGGCAGCGTCATCAACACCGAGAACGTGCCGGCGAGGATGATCCCCGCGCTCGTGATCACCGGGCCGGTGGCGCTCAGGGCTCGCAGCATCCCCTCCCGGGTGCCGTGCTTTCGCGCCTCTTCGCGCACTCGTGCCATCAGGAAGATCGTGTAGTCGATCCCGAGAGCGACCAGGAAGATGAAGGCGAAGGTGGGTATCGAGGCGTCAAGCCCGGGGTCGCCGACCACGTAGCGGATGATCAGGATCGAGATGCCGAGGGTCGCCAGGAACGAGAGGATCACGCTGGCGATCAGGACCAGCGGCGCGACCAGGGCGCGCAGCAGAATCGCGAGGATGATGAAGATCACGAGCAGGGCGATCGGCGCGATCTTCTTCAGGTCGCTCTCGACCGCCTGGTCGAAGTCGTACTGGAGCGCCGCGCCGCCGCCCACGATCGCCGTGGCGCCGTTGGGAAGATCGCTGACGCTGTCCCTGATGCCCGGCACGAGCGCGAGCGCGTCCTTCGTGTAGGGGTCTCGGTCGAGCACGACCTCGATGGAGGCCGTCGAGCCGTCGTTCGACCGGAGCGTCGTGTCGGTTGCGCTCGCGACACCATCGGCGCCCTCAAGCTGCTGGATCGCCGCATCCACGTCGGCCTGCTGGCTCGTCCCGCCCTCACTCGTCACGAGCACCGTCGTCGGGGCGCTCAGGCCGGCGGGGAAGTTGTCCTCGATGATCTTGAAGCCCTCGACGGAGTCGACGGACGTCTTGAAGAAGCTGGTGCTCGAGTAGTCCACCTTGTAGGCGAGGGTCCCCAGGGCGGCCGCTCCGAAGACGACCACGGTGACGATCAGCGCAGTCGCCGGCGCCTTCAGCACCCTGTCGCCGACGCGGCGCCAGACCCCGGTGCGCGCGGCGAAAGAGCCTGTCGGGTCATAGGCGACCGCGCTCTTGCGGGGCCAGAAGCCGGCACGGCCGAAGATCGTGAGCAGCGCCGGCAGCAGCGTCAGGCCGGCGAGCATCGCCGAGGCGACGCCGATCGCGGCGACGGGCCCGAGGGTGTTGGTGTTCCGCGAGTCCGCGATCACCAGCACCAGCATCGCCAGGGCGACCGTCAGGCCGCTCGCCAGGATCGCGGGGCCCGATTGGCGCAGGGCGAGCGCCATCGCGTCGTGTTTGTCCTCGTGGCGGTGGAGCTCCTCCCTGTATCTCGACACAAGGAGCAGGCAGTAGTCGGTCCCCACCCCGAACATCAAGACGATCAGGATCCCGGTCGCGTTCGAGGAGACGATCGCGCCCGATTGCGCGTAGAGGTAGATGAAGCCGTTGGCGATCGTGTAGGCGAAGAAGACGACCAGGATCGGCGTCAGCGCGACGAGGACGGCGCGGTAGATCGCGCCGAGCAGGACCAGGACGAGCAGGACGGTGGCGAGCAGCAGCTTCGCGTCGAGCTCGCCGAAGACCTCCTCGGCATCCGCGAAGAAGCCCAGGTCGCCGCTGAGCAGGACGGTCAGGCCCTCGGGATTCCCCTCGTCGATGATCTCGCGGGTGTTCTCCCCCCAGTCCGCCGTCTTGTCGAAGTCGGTGGGAAGCGTGAGCAGGGTGTAGGCGACCGACTGGTCCTCGGAGACGAATCCCGGCGGGGTGCCGGGCTGGAACGGGACGAGCGGCTCCTCGGTCAGCTCGATCTCCTCGTCGCCGGCGGCCGCGATCTGCTCCGCGTCGTCGGCGATCTTCTGCTTGTCCTCGGCCGTCAGCCCGCCGTCGCGCTCGTAGACGATCAGGCCCTGCGAGGTCTCGCCGGCGTCGAAGTCGTCCTCGAGGGCCTCGACGACCTCGGTGGACTCGGCGCTCTCGGGGAGGAAGGAGGCGGTGTCGTCGCGGGTCTCGTCGGCGAGCTTCGAGCCGAGCGGCGACATGACGAACATCGCCACGAACCAGACGACGAGCACGACCCACTTGGTCTTGCTGCCCGTTACGAAGTTGGCGAGTGCCTTCATGCCGCGCGGCACCCTAGCGGCTCGCGCGGGCTACCCGCTTTCAGGTGTGGTCAAACGATCGCGGATTGAGCTACAGACCCGCGCGCAGAGCGAGGATTCTGTCGACCGACTGCTCGAACGCGGCGCGATCCAGGCGGCCCGCCTCCAGCGCCTCGCGCAGCGCACGCCCAGCGCGAACGGCGGCGTCGCAGTGGACGTACAGCAGCAGGTCCATCCCCGCCCCGGCTGCGCGCACGGCGACCTCGGCGGGTGATGCGCCCCTGGTCGCGGCCGGCGTCTCGAGC
The DNA here is from genome assembly GCA_963839875.1 of uncultured Solirubrobacterales bacterium. Taxonomy (GTDB): domain Bacteria; phylum Actinomycetota; class Thermoleophilia; order Solirubrobacterales; family 70-9; genus CAVUAT01. The sequence continues at coordinate 251,931 of CAWIWP010000002.1, read as the reverse complement.
GAATCGGTGATCGTCACCCCTTCGTAGCCCAGCCGCTCGCGCAGCTCGCCCTGGACGATCGCCGGAGACTGCGAGGCCGGCAGGCGCGGGTCCCGGAGCGCCGGGTAGCGGGCCGAGCTGACCATCACGAGCTTGCCGCCGGCCGCCGAGAAGGCGCGGTAGGGCGCCTGGTCCACACTCCGCAGCACGCCGGCCTTGAGGCCGATCCGCGCGGGGCGCAGGTCCGTGTTGTCGCTCGTCGAGCCGAGACCCGGGAAGTGCTTGGCCGTCGCGGCGACCCCGCCCGACTGCAGCCCCTCCGCGAACGCCACGCCCGCCGAGGCGACCCGGCCGGGCTTCGACCCGAACGCTCGCTGCTGGTCGTCGATGAACCCTCCCGGGCGCTCGACGTCGAGGACCGGCGCGAGGTCGACGTTGATGCCTACGCCCTTCAGGGACCTCGCTGTCGCCGCGCCCTGGGAGCGGGCGAAGCCGGCGCCCCGGGCTCCCATGACGTTGGCGTTGGTCGACGGGGGGCCGGGCAGCCGCTTGACCTGTCCGCCCTCCTGATCGATCGAGATGATCACGGGAGCCGCGAGGTCCGGCGGCCGCGGAGCAGCCTGGATCGAGGCGGACATGCTCGCGAGCTGGCCTCGGCTGCGGATGTTGCGGTCGAAGTAGATGATCCCGCCGACCTCGCCGTCCGAGATCGCTCCGAGCAGGCTCTGGGGTGCCGTCGCTCCCGGATACCCGCAGACGATGCGGGCCCCCGCGAGCTGGCGAACCGACAGCGCGGAGGCCGCGCTCGGGACCGGCTCGGCGCCCTCGCTGGAGCCACCCCCGGGTGCGGTGACTTCGTCGGACATGACCACGAGCGCCGCGGCCGCGGCAATCGCAACGGCGGCGCCGATGACGGTGCGACGTCTCATGCGAGCGAGGCTAGGGGACGTGCGTCAGGAAGGTCGGCGGGAGGGGCTCAGACGCCCGGGAGGCCCGTCCGCGCCACTGCCCCGCGCAGGTCATCCGGGCTGGTGATCTCAGCGGAGGCGATTCCCGCGTACAGGACCTTCTTGGCGGCCACCACGTAGACGAACTGCTTGCCCTCGCCCGCGTCGCGCACCCAGATCCCGCCGCCGAGGTTCCTCACCTTCGCCGTGCGCTTCTTCTTCTTCTTCTTTGCGCTCTTCGCCCCCTTGGTCCCCTTCTTCCTCTTGGCCTTGCCCGCGAGCTTGCGCAGGACCTTCTCCGGGGTGCCGGGGCCGACGTTCAGCGCGGTGTGGTTCCGAAGGCCGCTGAGGATCAGCGTCGCCTTATCGCCGCCGTCGAAGAGGGCGGCGACGGGAGCCTTGAGCGCGGAGGGCGAGGGCTGCCGCTTCTTTTTCTTCTTCTTGCCCTTCCCCTTCTTGGCGCTGGTGTTCGCGGCGAGGGTCCGGTTCTTGGAAGCCTTCTTCTTGCCCTTGCCCTTCTTCTTCGCCTTCTTCGCGGCGGCGAGCTCCTCCTGGCCGCACCAGCGCCACGCCGCGGCGCGGCTCTCGGGCTGGCCGGCGCTGAAGAGCGCGCTCCGCGTGTCGGTCCCGAGGTTCAGCTTCGAGCCGATCCCGCCGGCCGTGATCGTGCCCGGCCAGGTGGTGCACCCGGCCTCGGGAACGCCCTGGCTCCGCTCCCACATCTGGAGGTAGGCCTCGGCGCCGTTCGAGAGGTCGTTGACGATCTCGTTGCCGGCGATCATCCGCAGGTCCTGGACCCAGTCGGGGTAGAGGCCGTAGTGGGCGACCCCGTCGACGTTGATGTCGTAGACCCGCTGGCCGGAGACCTGCTTGAAGATGGTGGTCGAGCCGTCGATCGAGGGGAACGGGTAGGTCACGGGGTTCGAGACGCCGGCGCCGCGCGGGCCGCCCTGGGCTCCGAAGCCGTTCATGTCGGCCCCGTAGCCGACGCCGAAGAACTGGGATCCGAACTGGTCGCGGAACTGCTTGATCTGGCGCCACTGGGAGACGAAGCCCTCGGAGCCGCCCGCGTAGGGCGTGATCAGGCCCCCGAGCCTGGCGATGCGCGGGAGTGCGTTGGCCGTGCTCCAGCTGTGCGAGGAGATGATGCCCGGGTAGTTCTGGGACTCGACCACGTCGAGCGCCTTGTTGCGCGCCAGGACGCTCATGTGGTCGGGGTCGAAGATCATCTTCCGCTCCATGATCCGGCGGATCGCGAGCTCGCCCATGGTGGTGAGGCCGAGCTGGTTGCAGTGGGGCTCGGGCGGATACGCGGGCAGCCCGCCCGGCGGGAGCAGCGCGTTGAGGCCGTTCGCCAGCCCCTGGTCGACGTTGTGGATGGCCGCCGGCGAGCGGTCGTGGTTGTCCGGGTCGGTGCACGTCTCGTAGTCCCAGAAGCTGCCGGTCGACGAGAAGTTGCCGGTGTTGGTGATCGTCCCGGTCGTCCCCGAGTCGCCCGCGACGCCCGTCAGCGCGTTGTCGAACTTGTTGACGATCTCGAGCTGGCGGATGCCCATCGAGTGCAGGGCGTCGATCTCCTGGGCCATCTGGCCCGATGAGCACTGCGAGTTCCCGTTGACGATCCGGCAGCCGAACGGCTCGGACACCTCCATCCCCATGATCACGGCGAGCTTGCCCTGGTTGATGACCTTCCGCGCCTCGAACGGGTCGCGCACGATCCGGAAGAAGCCCTTGCCGGGCCCACCGAACTGCGCGTCGATGTAGTCCTGGAACTCGTGGATGCGCTGGATCTGCCGGCGCACGCTGTCCATCTCGTTGCAGCCGTTCGGGCTCGTGGCCGGCATCGCGGTGCTGTAGAGCTCGCAGAGCACGCGGTTTTCGACCATCAGGTTCACGTAGACGCGCAGCCCGCCGCGCCAGGCCCGCTCGATCCACTTGTAGTACGACTGCTCGTGGGTCAGCGAATCGGGGTGCGGCCAGTCGGCGAAGGTCGGCCAGCCGACCGGGTCGTGGCAGCGCGCCGGGTTACCGAAGAGGACGTTCTCGAGCACCGCGGCGCAGCCGTTCGGCTGGTGGTCCACGCAGTCCACGAGAGCCGAGGGAGCGCCGAAGCGATGCCAGGGCTCGCCGCAGTGGGCGCCCCCGCCGAGGAACTCGTAGGCCATGCCGTGCATGTGGCCCTCGACCATTCCCGTGACCTGCCCGTAGGGCAGCGAACCGCCGGCCGGCGTCCCGGTGACGTTGGTCTCGACCTCCGGATAGGTCGCGCAGCCGGTGACCCGGTCGAAGGTGAAGAGCCCCGCGTTGCCGCCGGCGCCCGCGGCCGCTGTGCCGATCAGCCCTCCGGCACCGGCGACGAGCTCGCGGCCGGTCGGCGCGTTCACGATGCGGAAGGCGTTCCCGGCCTCGGTGATCGTCCAGTCGGCGTCGTTGCTGGGGCTGGCGGCGGGCGCGATCCCGTTCACGAGGTTGCGCGCCATGAAGTCGGGGGCCGGGCCGTAGAAGAGGTACTTGCCGAGTGCAGTCGCCTGCATCCGGAACCGCTCGCCGCCACCCGGAGCCGAGTTGGCGACGTAGGTGCCGGCGACCTTCGCCACGTTCGCGCCGGCAGACTCGGAGCGGAGCGAGAAGCAGCCGCCCGCGAGGCCGTAGCGGTCGAGCGAGGGCGGGCCCTCGGCGCTCGCGGCAGGGGGAAGGGCAAGCGCGAAGGCGCCGAGGATCAGCGATGCGGCGAAGGCTGCGCTCGCGCGCTGCATGGTCTCCCGGCCCATGGGCGGATCATAAACGCGGATGGGGCCTCCAGGCGCCGATTGCGCCTCCCGTCCGACCCGGATGCGAGCCTGCCGCCAGTGGCTCCCCTGATCGACTTCGATGAAGCTCTGCGGCTCGGCGAGCTGACCGACCACGACGAGATCGGGGCGCTGATCGAGCGCGCCTGGGAGGTCAGGACCGACCGCTTCGGGGACTCGACCGACATGTGCTCCCTCGTCAACGCCAAGTCCGGGGGCTGCGCCGAGGACTGCGGCTTCTGCGCCCAGTCCCGCTACGCCGAGGCCGACACGCCGATGCACGCGATGATGGAGCCCGACCAGATCCTCGAGCACGCGAAGGCGGCCGAGGCCGCGGGCGCCCACCGCTTCTGCATGGTCACCCAGGGCCAGGGGCTCTCGAAGCGCGACTTCGCCAAGATCGTCGAGGGGGCCAAGCTCGTCTCCGAGCACACGAACCTGAAGCGCTGCGCCTCGATCGGCCACATGTCGCCGGCGCGCGCCAAGACGCTCAAAGAGGCGGGCATCCAGCGGGTCCACCACAACGTCGAGACCGCGCGCTCCTATTACGACGAGGTCTCCACCACCGTCCGCTACGAGGGCCGCATCCGCACGATCGACGCGGTCAAGGAGGCGGGGCTCGAGAGCTGCGTCGGCGGGATCCTGAACCTGGGCGAGTCGCCGCGCCAGCGGGTCGAGATGGCCTTCGAGCTGTCCGAGATCGATCCCGAGTCGGTGCCGATCAACCTGCTGAACCCGCGCACGGGGACCAAGTTCGGCGACCGGGAGATGATGGATCCCTGGGACGTCGTCAAGTGGGTCGCGATCTTCAGGCTGATCCTGCCCGACGCCCTCTTCCGCCTCTGCGGCGGCCGCGTCGAGAACCTCGGTGACCTGCAGCCGCTCGCCGTCAAGGCGGGCCTCAACGGCGTGATGATGGGCAACTTCCTGACGACGCTCGGCGTCGAGCCGGCCGAGGATCGCGAGATGTTCGAGGAGCTCGGGCTGAACGTCGCGCGCCAGCCCGACAACGGCGCCAACCCCCGCCCCGACAACCGGTCGGGCTGGATGGAGGGCGATTCGCCCGACCTCCCGGACACACCGATCGACGAGCTGATCGACAGCCAGGCCGACGCGAACTTCTGGGACCCCTCGACCCAGCTGAGGGTGGTGAAGACGAAGGGCAAGGTGCCGGCGTACCCGAAGAAGGAGAGGGAGCCGGCAGGCTGGGGCGACTGATGCTGGAGCTCTCCGAGAGGCTGGCGGAGCTTCGGGCGAGCGGCCTGCACCGGCGGCTCCGCACGGTCCAGAGCCCGCAGGGCCCCCAGGTCGAGCTCGACGGCCAGGCGGTGCTGCTCCTCTGCTCGAACAACTACCTGGGGCTGGCCGACCACCCGGCGGTCCGGCGCGCCGCCGCGGACGCCGCCCTGGAGTGGGGTACGAGCGCTTCGGCCTCGCGGCTGATCTCCGGCTCGATGAGCGTCCACTCCGAGCTCGAGCGCGACATCGCCGAGTTCAAGGGCCGCCCCTCCGCCCTGCTCTTCGGTTCGGGCTACCTCGCCAACACGGGGGCGATCGCCGCGCTCGCGCGCGAGGGAGAGGTCGTGCTGTCCGACGAGTTGAATCACGCGAGCATCGTCGACGGCTGCCGGCTGGCGAAGGCCGAGACCTTCGTCTATCGCCACGCGGACGTCGAGCACCTCGAGTGGGGCCTGCGCCGGGCGGGTGACCGCGCCTCGCTGATCGTGACCGACGGCGTCTTCTCCATGGACGGCGACGTGGCGCCCCTCGCCGAGATCGCCGCGCTGGCCGGGCGCCACCGCTGCCGGCTGATGGTGGACGAGGCGCACGGCACCGGCTGCGTCGGCCCCGGCGGCCGGGGCGCCGTTGCGGACGCGGGCGTGGACGACGAGGTGGACGTCCTGGTCGGCACCCTCGGCAAGGCGCTCGGCGGGTACGGCGCCTTCGTCTCCGGCTCGGCCGAGCTGACGGAGTACATGGTCAACACGGCGCGGCCCTTCATCTTCTCGACCGCCCTGCCCCCTCCGGTGGTCGCCGCGGCCCGGGCATCCCTGGCGCTGGTCGCCGAGCGGCCCGGGCGGGTCGACCGCCTGGCCTCGAACGCGGCGGCCCTGCGCCGGGGACTGGCCGAAGAGGGCCTGGCCGTCGATCCAGAGGGGACGCAGATCGTTCCCGTGATGGTCGGCGGCGCCAAGGATGCGATGGCCCTCTGCGAGCGCGCCCTCGAGCAGGGCGTCTTCGCCCAGGCGATCCGCCCGCCGACGGTCCCCAACGGCACCAGCCGCCTGCGGATGACGGCGATGGCGACCCACAAGGTCGGCGAGCTCCGCCGCGCCGCGAAGGTGATCGGCGCCGCGGCCCGCGAGCTCGGCCTGGTGCGCGCCCCGGCCGTCGTGCCCGCGCCGGCGGAGCGGCCCGCCGAGCGGCCCGCGGCCGAGAGCCTCCCCCGCGCCGCCTGAGGCGCCGGGGCCGGCCCGATGCGCGGAGTCTTCGTCACCGGCACCGGAACCGAGGTCGGCAAGACGGTTGTCGCGGCCGTACTCGCCCGGGTCCAGGCTGCCGCCGGCCACTCGGTCGCGGTCTTCAAGCCCGCCGTCAGCGGGCTCGACGAGCTCGCCGAGGGAGAGCTGCCAGACCACGAGCTGCTGCGCCTCGCCTCGGGCTCAGGGCAGACCGACGAAGAAATCGCCCCCTACCGCTTCGGTCCCGCGGTCTCCCCCCACCTCGCCGCGGAGATGGCCGGCGAGCCGATCGACCCGGACGGGCTCCGCGAAGCCGTCCGGTCCGCAGCCGAGGGCGCCGACACCCTCGTCTGCGAGGGGGTCGGCGGCTTCCTGGTCCCCCTGGCCCCCGACTACCTGGTCCGCGACTTCGCCCGTGAGCTCGCCCTCCCGGTCGTGGTCGTCGCCTCCCCTGGCCTGGGGACGATCAACCACACCCTGCTGACCCTCGAGGCGATCCGCGCCGCCGGCCTGGAGGTGGGCGCGGTGGTCCTCAACCCGTGGCCGGACGAGCCCTCGCGGATGGAGGAATCCAACCGCGAAACGATCGAGCGCCTAGGTGAAGTGCCGGTGCGAACCCTCCCCCACCTCGACCTGACAGACCCGGAGTCCTGGCCCTCGCTCTAGCGACCGTGTTTCGCACGGAAAGCGATACTTCCTCGCGTGCCCGAGCACCCACCTGTCGGCCGGCGAGAGCAGGTCCGCATCGCGACCGATGCGCTGAACGAGGAGGACTTCGCGGCACTCGCCACCGTCTTCGATCCCGAACTGGAGCACGAGTCAGTTTTCGGAGCGCTGGAAGGTGAGATCTATCGAGGTCTCGAGGGGCAGATGAGGCGATGGAGGAACGTCACGGAAACCTGGGCCCACTTCAGGATCGAGGTCCTGCAGATACATGACGTCGATGACGCGCGAGCGGTGATCCTCCTGCGACTGACGGGAACGGCGCGGGCAAGCGGGTTGCCACTCGATCAAGAGCTCGCTCAAGTTTGGACCTGGCGGCAAGAACGGGTGCGCCGGATCGTCACCTATCCGCGTCTTGATGCTGCAGTCGAGGCTGCCGGGTCGGCGGAGTAGCGCTCAGGACGAGGAGCGACACGTTCGCGTGAGATGACCCGCTACGGCGGACCGTTCTCGATCAGGCCCGTGAGGCCGCCGTCGGCCTCGCGACCTCGGCGGGTGCCGGCACCGTTGGCTCGGCGATGTCGGGGATCGGCGTGCCGTCTGACGGGCGGACTCTGCCGCCCCGCAGCAGGGTCACCGCGACGACGAAGCCGAGGACGGACACGACGGCCGCCAGGAGCATCGCGCTCGACAGCGCGTCGACGAACACGGCCTGGGCCTGCTCGGGGGCGCGGGCCAGCGTGGCGGGGTCGAAGCCGCTGCCGAGCTGGTGCTGGAAGATCGCGCCGGTTGCGGCCACGCCGACCGTGCCTCCCACCATTCGGGACATCTGGAGGACGCCGGACGCGACGCCGGCCTTCTGGACGCGGACCGCGTTCATCGCTGCGGTCGACATCGGCGACATGACCAGGGCGATGCCGACTCCGAGCAGCATGAAGGGGACGATCAGGCCGCTGTAGGTGGTGCCGATGTCGATCCCCGAGAACATGAACATCGAGCCGCTGAGGATCGCCAGGCCGATGCTCATCGGCCAGACCGGGCCGAAGCGGTCGGAGAGGCGCCCGGCCATCGGCGCGATGACGGCGATCACCATCGTCGTCGGCAGGAAGCGGATCCCGGCCTCGAGGGCGTCGTAGCCGAGGATGTCCTGCATGTAGAGAGCCAGGAAGAAGAACGACCCCATCATCGCGAAGGTGATGATGAACGCGACCAGGTTCGAGCCGATGAACTGCTTCGACTTGAAGAGGCCGAACTCGACCATGGGAACGCGCGAGCGGGCCTCGATGAAGCCGAAGGCCACGAGTGCAGCGGCGCCGCCGACGAAGAGGCCGAGGATCTCGGGCGATCCCCAGCCCCAGGCGTTGCCCTCGATCAAGGCGAGGACGATGGCGGTGAGGCCGGCGGTCAGGGCGATGACGCCCGGGTAGTCGACGGTGCGGTCGACCGAGTCGTCACGCGACTCGGTGACGGCGAACAGGGTGGCGACGATGGCCCCCGCCGCGACAGGGAGGTTGATGAAGAAGATCGCCTGCCACCCGACGTGCTCGGTCAGGAAGCCGCCGACCACGGGCCCGATCGAGAGGGCGAGGGCGGAGACTCCGGCCCACGTGCCGATGGCCTTTCCGCGCTCGGCGGCGGGGAAGGCATTGGTGACGATCGAGAGCGTCGCGGGCATCATCAGCGCGGCCCCGATGCCCTGCACGGCGCGCGATGCGATGAGCATCTCTGAGTTGACGGCGAGCCCGGCGGTTGCCGAGGTCAGCGCGAAGATCACGACGCCGAGCAGGAACATGGAGCGGCGACCGAAGATGTCGCCGAGGCGGCCCCCGGTCGCGATCAGCACGGCGAAGGTCAGCGTGTATCCGTTGACGATCCACTCGAGATCGCCGATGTCGGCGTCCAGGTCGCGCTGGATCGACGGCAGCGCGACGTTCACGACGGTGTTGTCGAGCATCACCATGAACAGCGCGAAGCACATCGCGCCGAGCGTCCACCACTTGCGGTTGTCGTCGGTGATCAGGTGGCGGTAGCGGGTCATGCCGAGGCCGCCCGTCGAGAATGCGTTCGGTAGGCTGGCGGCGATCTCATCGCGCTCGAGGAGGGCATCCAGGGCGGCGCCGAGCTTGCGGCGCTCCCCGGGCGTCGAGGCCGGCGGCGAAGCTCTCGAGGCCGCGCAGGCGGGCGGCCACGATCGTGTCCGTCGTGCGCGCGACCCGCGGCGGTCAGGGAAACGCGCTTGACCCGCCTGTCCTCCGAGTCCTCGACGCGCGTCACGAGCTTCCGCTTGACGAGGCCCTCGACCGCGCGGCTCGCCGAGGGAACCGAGATCTCGAGGCGTCTCGCCCAGGGACTTGACGGAAGTCGCCTCGGACTCATCCGCGGACGCGAGAGCGAGCATCGCCTTCATCTGCACCAGGTTCAGGCCGGTCTCGTCGATCACCCGCAGGACTCGATCGCCCGCCGGTCCCCATCAGTGGAGCATCACGGCGCCGAGCTGCGCATCGCCAGGTCGCGGTCATCGCGGTGGGCGAGCGTTTCTCGGCAGTGGGGGTGGCGGTTGCTTGGATGCCTTGATGATTGCGCACTTCCGAAACTATTTCGCAAGCGCAAGCATCTGTGACGTCCGTCACGGTCCTAGTTCGCCAGCGAATGAGCACCGAGGCTCAGCTCGATCACTCGCACCTCTGGCACCCGTTCACGCAGCAGCGGGACTGGATCGCCGAGGAGCCGCTGATGATCGAGCAGGCCGAGGGCTGCGAGCTGATCGACGCCGACGGCCGCCGCTACCTGGACGGCGTCTCCTCGCTGTGGTGCAACGTCCACGGCCACCGCCACCCGCTGATCGACGCGGCCGTGCGCGACCAGCTCGACCGCGTCGCCCACTCCACGATGCTCGGCCTCTCCCACCCCGGCGCCGCCGAGCTCGCCGCTCGGCTGGTCGAGATCGCGCCGCCCGGGCTGTCGCGCGTCTTCTTCTCCGACTCCGGCTCCACCGCCGCCGAGGTCGCGCTGAAGATGGCCTTCCAGTACTGGCAGCAGCAGGGCGGCCAGCACGTGCGCCGGCGCTCGTTCATCTGCCTCCAGGACGCCTACCACGGCGACACGATCGGGTCGGTCTCGGTCGGCGGCATGGACCTCTTCCACTCGAGCTTCGCGCCCGCTGCTCTTCCGCGACCCACCGCGCGCCGAGCCGGCGACATCGCCGACATGGAGCGAGCTGCTCGGCCGCCACGAGGAGGAGCTGGCCGCCGTGATCGTCGAGCCGCTGGTCCAGGGCGCGGCCGGCATGGTCATGCACCCGCCCGGCTACCTGCGGGCGTGCGCGAGCTCTGCGACCGCCACGGCGTGCTGCTGATCTGCGACGAGGTGGCGACCGGCTTCGGCCGCACCGGGACGATGTTCGCCTGCGAGCAGGAGGGCGTCGCGCCCGGACCTGCTCTGCCTCGCCAAGGGCCTGACCGGCGGCTACATGCCGCTCGCCGCGACGCTGGCGACCGAGCGCGATCTACGAGGCCTTCCTCGGCGCCCACGAGGAGTTCAAGACCTTCTTCCACGGCCACACCTACACGGGCAACCCGCTCGCCTGCGCGGCCGCGCTCGGCTGCCTCGACGTCGTTCGAGCTGGAGCGGACGCTGCTCGCTCCAGCCGAAGATCAGGCTGCTCGACCGAGCTGCTCGACGACGTCGAGGCGATGGCCGAGGTCGCCGAGGTCCGCCAGCGCGGCTTCATGGTCGGCATCGACCTGGGCGAGCACGACCCTGCGCTAGCGCATGGGCCACCGGGTCGACCCGCGAGGCCCGCGAGCGCGGCGTCATCGTCCGCCCGCTCGGCGACATGATCGTGCTGATGCCGCCGCTGTCGATCACGCAGGCTCGAGCTGCGCCGGCTGGTCGGCGTTGTGGCCGAGTCGATCAGCGCGGCGCAGCCGCTGGAGCGGCTGGACCCGGCGGCCGCCGGGCGCGCGACGCGGCGCTTCTCGACGCGGCCTAGAACGCGCGGCGCCTCAGCGCCGGGCCCCGCGTCGGGACCGCACGGCCTCGCCCTGGAAATCGCCTGGCTGGATGAAACCAGCCGCGCGAGGCGCCGTAGTACGGGACGTGAGCACCGCTGTGTGACACACCGCGACCGAGTACCGCATGAGCACCGCCGGGGCAGCCGAGCGCCCGGACGGCGAGGCCGCCTTCGAGGCTCTCTACCGCGAGAGCCGCGACGACCTCTACGCCTACGTCGCCGGGCTGCTCCGCGACCGCTCGGCCGCCGAGGAGGTCACCTCCGCAGGCGTTCGAGCGGGCCTGGCGCAAGCGCCGCCAGATCGATCCCGACCGCGGGTCGGCCCGCGAGCCTGGCTGTTCGGCATCGCCCGCAACGCCGCGCTCGACGAGCTCCGCCGCCGCTCCCGCAGGGCCGACATGCCCGACGGACACCCCCGACCAGGCCGGCTGCGGCGCGCCGGCCGCCGCGCGCCTCCGGCGGCGACCCGGCCGAGATCGCCGTGCGGCGCACCGCGCTGCGCCAGGCGATGGACGACGCTGAACGGCCGCGACCGCGAGCTGGTCGCACTCAAGTACTTCGCCGGGCTCTCCAACGCCGAGATCGCAGAGGTGATCGGCACGAGCGAGAGCAACGCCGGCACCCGCACTCCACCGCGCCGTCGAGAAGCTGAGGAGGTCGTTCGATGAAGCTGCGTGACGACAACGATGCCTCGAGCCGCGAGCTGCGGGCGATGCGGCCCGAGATCGACCGCGACTTCGCGGCGGAGCTCGACGCCTGGGCGGCCGAGGGCTTTCCGCCGCGCGAGGGCGAGTCCCGAGGCTCGGCCTGGGACGACCTCCGCGCCCGCCTTCCGCGCTTCGCGCTCGATGCGATTCCTCGCCTCGGCCGGCGGCCTCGCGGTGGCGCTGATTGCCTGGTGGTCGGCATCAGCTCCCTGACGAGAGCGGCACCGACGACGGCGGTGACCCCACCGGCGGAGCCACGTTCCAGGAGACCGAAGGCGGATCGGGTGGCGCCGCGGCCCCGAGCTCCGCGGCCGGCGACGCCGCCGTCCCCGAGCTGTCCGAGCAGGCGCGCGAGAACGAGAACAGCACCGCGATCGCCGCCGGCGACCGCGCCCGTGCCGGAGCCCGACGTCCCCGCAACGCGCCCGGTCCCGCCCGGCGGCGAGCAGCTGAAGCCCGGCGAGGAGCGCATCCAGGAGCGCACCGTCTCCATGCACGCTCTCGACCGATCCCGATGAGGTCGCCGAGGTCGCCGACGGCGTGATCGAGGTGACCGAGCGCTACGACGGGATCGTCGTCCCTCCAACGTCAACACCGCCGGCGACCGCGGCCGAGCCACCTTCGACCTGCGCATCCCGACCCAGAACCTGAGGCCTTCCTCTCCGACGTCTCCGACCTGGCGAGCGTCCAGGCCCGCAACGAGGGGACCACCGACATCACGGCTCCGTTCGTCACCGCCGAGGAGCGCTTCGATGACGCCAAGGCGGAAGTCGACTCCCTCCTCACCCAGCTCGCCGAGGCCGACTCGACGACCGAGATCGACGAGGTCAAGGCCCGCCTCACCGGCGCCCGCGCCGAGCTGGCCGCATCCCGCGCCGAGCTCGCCGAGCTGAAGCAGCGCGCCCAGTTCTCCCGCGTGAGCATCACCGTCACCGGCGACGGCGACGCGGACGGCTGGTCACTCGGCGACGCGAGCGACGACGCCCTCAGCGTCCTCTCGGACATCGCCGGCGCCACGCTGATCGCACTGGCCGCGATCGTCCCCCTCGGCCTCATTGCAGCGGCGATCTGGTTCGCGGCCACCAAGCTCCGCCGCCGCAGGCGCGAGAGCGCGCTGGACGACTAGAGCCGCCGCCTCACTCGCCGATTCCCGTGTCCTCGAGGCACGCCGTTGTGCCGAGCTGGGTGCCGAGGCTCGTGTCGGTCTCGGCCAGGCGCACGTATCTGAGGAGCAGGGCGCCCTGGCGACGCTCGAGTTTCTGCTGCTTCTCGCCTTCCAGCTTCAGGGAACGGAGGAGCGTGCGGTTGAGCTCCTGGACGGTCGCCGCGATCTGCTGTTTGTTCGCGACCCACGAGCCGACCAGCCCCTCGTCGCCGGGGGCGGCGGGCACCAGAGCGACCTCTGCGGAGGAGGCGTTCGAAATCGCGGTCATCGCGTTCAGGAGGCGCCGGAAGCCCTTGGGATTGATGGTGGGGAGGTCGTCGCCCGGGCTGTCGGGGAAGGCCTTCTCGTAGAGGAGGTTGGTGACCCGGTCAAGCTCGGCGTTGTAGGCGATGCAGATCGAGTTGACCTGCGAGGCGTACTCGGCGCGGGTGGCGGCCGCGCCGGCGCTCGGAGCCGTCAGCGCCATGGCTGCTCCCGCAGCCGCAATGAGGATCCCCACCCGTTTCATCGGCCCGAGGGTAGGCGGGGTCGGGGGCTCCCGGCATCCGTGAAATCCCGCAGACCCAGCGGGATGGACTCATGTCCTACTCCTCGTAGGGCTCGAAGTCCGACTTCCGGGCGCCGCACACGGGGCAGAACCAGTCGTCGGGGATGTCGGTGAAGGCCGTGCCCGGCGGGATCCCTCCGTCGGGATCTCCCTCGGCGGGGTCGTAGACGAAGCCGCAGGAGGTGCAGACGTAGAGCTGCGCGGCGGATGTCTCGGTGTCGGCCACGGCCGCAATTTATAGGCTGGCCGAAGTGGCCGAATCCGACATAGGGGATGGAGAGCCCGGCATCACCGAACCTGACGTGCCGGAAGCGGGCGGCTCTCCGCTCCTCGGCGACGACGAGCAGCCGGCGACCCCCAGGGCGGCATCCACGGTGATCCTGATGCGGCGCGGCGGCAAGCACGCCGACCGCGGCGTCGAGGTGCTGCTCGGGCAGCGCAACCCCGAGGCGAGGTTCATGCCGGGCGTCTGGGTCTTCCCCGGCGGGGCCGTGGACGAGGCAGACGGGGAGGGCGAAGCCGGCTTCCGGGCCTGCGCGGTACGGGAGCTTGCCGAGGAGACCTCGATCGAGCTCGAGGAGTCCGAGCTGGTCGCCTACTCCCGCTGGATCACCCCGAGGATCGTCCCCATCCGCTTCGACACGAAGTTCTACGTCGCGCTCGCCCCCGCCCACACGCCGCCCGAGCCGGACGGCTCCGAGATCGTCGACGCCGGCTGGTACCGGCCGAAGGAGGCGCTCGAGATGCACCGAGCCGACGAGCTGCCGCTGGTCTTCCCGACCATCAAGCACCTCGAGTCGCTGCTGCCCTACGCGAACGCCGAGGAGGCGATCGAGGCCGCGCGCAAGCGCGACGTGGTGGCCGTCGAGCCAGAGGTGGTCGGCGAGGGGACCGACCGGCGGATCGTTCTGCCGGACGAGGTCTGAGCCGGGAGCATGACCAGCTCCCTCCCCCAGGCCGCCCGCGACGCGTTCGGGAACTTCATCACCACCGAGTACACGGCGGTCGGCGCGAAGCGCCAGCCGATCACCTGGCCCGTCACGCCCTACTACTCCGACGGCGGCCCGAGCGTGGACATCAGCACCGGGCTCGGCTACCCCAAGAAGGCCGACGACGCCAAGCGCAACCCGCGGGTCTCGCTGCTCTTCTCCGACCCGACCGGCTCGGGCCTCGAGGGCACCGGCCAGGTCCTGGTCCAGGGGATCGCCGAGGTCGACGACACCGACCTGGCCGCCAACCGCGAGCGCTACTGGCGGGAGTCCAACGTGAAGCTGCCGGCGACCAAGAAGATGCACCCGCCGAAGCCGGTCCGCGCGCTGATCGGCTGGTACTACACCCGCATCTACGTGAAGGTCAGGCCCGAGCGCGTCTTCCTCTGGCCCACGGCCGACGCCTCGACCGAGCCGCAGGTCCACGACTGCCACCTGGAGGAGGTCCGCTCAGGACACGCCGAGGAGCCGTCCGCCGACCACGGCGCACCGATCGGAGGGCCGGTCCGCTGGGACGGGCGGGTGGACGAGCTCGGCCGCGAACACGGGACCGCCGTCGTCACCTGGCTCGCCCCCGACGGCTTCCCCCTCTCGGTCCGGCTGCCGATCCGGGTTGACGCGGCCGCCGAGGCGATCCACCTCCTCTCCGAGCCCGCGGGGCTCCCGCTCGCCGAGGGCCGCGCCTGCCTGACGGTTCACCGGCACGCGCCCGATTTCAGCTGGCAGAACAACTTCCAGGTGCGCGGCGACCTGGAGCGCCATCCCGAGGGCTGGCGCCTCGTCCCCCGCAGGCTCGTCGGGGGCTTCGAGGTCCCGAAGGGCTTCGCCGGCCGAAACGCGGAGTTCCTGAAACGGATGGTCCCGTACTACAAGACCGCCAGAAAGCGGGCCAAGCAGGCCGGCTAGCGGCCGCGGCCCTTTCGCTTCTTCTTCTTTTTCTTCTTGGGCTTCTTCTTGGCCGGCGCCGCAGGTTGCTGGACGGCGGGGGGCTGCACCGCGGGCGGGGTGACGGCGGGCGGGCTCTGCCGGATTCCCGGCCGCGTGCACACCGCGATCTCGCAATCGAGGAAGGCCGAGTTGGCGATGTTCCAGTTGACGCCCAGGTAGCTGCCCGCGGCCGGGTCCATCGAGAAGTAGTCGTCCCTGCCGCAGTCCCAAGCCTGGAGGGCGAAGCCGTAGGGCTGGTCGGCGGGAGGGTTGGCGCCGTTGCAGCCGCTCCTGAGGAACGGCGTGCCGGGGCCTCCGTCCTCGTAGCAGAGCACGTCGTACTCGTCGTTGCAGTGGCCCTTGCCCGAGGTGTTCGGAGCGCTGGGGCCGACCGCCCCGAGGGTGTGGCTCACCTCGTGCAGCACGTACTCGAGGTGGTTGCGGCTGGTCGTGCCGGCCGGGAAAGCGGTGGTGCTGCCGAAGAAGTCGGTCCCGCCGTTGTTCACACCGGCGCCGTACATCACGGCGAAGAGGCCCCCGCCGTTCTGCAGGGAGCCGCTCGGTGACTCCGTGGTCCAGCGCGAGGCCTCGCCGTAGACGCCGCGAGGCACCTCGTCGACGAAGACCAGGAAGTTGCGGGGCCCCGATCCCTGCGCCCCGAACAGCGCTCGGGTGTCCTCCTCGACCTCTTCGAACGAGGTCTTGTCGCTGCCGTTGAACTCAGGGACGACGTAGAAGTCACGGTCTTCGGGCAGGGACACCTTCTGGATGTCGAGGCAGTTCGCGCCCTGGGTCGTGCCGAGGTCCCAGCGGACCGAGAGCTGGCCCCCCGTCTCGCTGAGCACGAACTCGGAGACGGCCTTCGCCCCCGCGGCGATCACCGGCGCGTCGGCGGCGAAGTCGTCGGTCTGGTCGCTCGTGTGCGCGTAGATCACCTTGAAGACCGGCGAGCCCGCCGGATAGGGCGAGTTGGCCGTGTTGTCGGCGGTGTTCGCCACCGGCGTGCAGGTGGCGTCCGGCACGTCCTGCGCGACCGCGCCACCCGCAGCCTGTGCCGGCGGCAGCGCGGGCTCGCTCGCCCCGGAGCGATCGTCCGGGATCGGGTCGCCGTGGGTGGCGACCTGGCCACGAAGGCCCGAAGTCGTGCGCTGGGCTGATTGGCTCTCCAGCGAGGGGTGGTCGGCGTGGGAGGAAGCGGGCAGGGCGGCCCCCAGCACGAAGAGTGCAGCAAGAACGCATAGTCCCGTTTTATGCCTGCCTGACCCCACACGTCGAAGGTAGGCGAACGAGGCGTGGTGGCACATCCGGGTAAACCCGCAGACCTCGAACCGGGGTCAGGAAGTGGCGCCGGGCACTTCCGGGAAGGGCTCCAGTCCCGCGTTCCACGGGCCGGCCTCGTAGGTGGTGAGCCCGTTCTCGGCCATCTCGCGCTGCAGCCCCCGGAAGACCCCGGAGGCACCGTCGATCGCCGCCTCGAGCTCGGCCTGGGTCAGCTCGCGAAGCCGCCAGTGGAAGAAGAGCTGCTGATCGGTGATGCCGAAGTCGACCTCGGCGGGCAGCCGCGTGATCCAGTCGATGAACGCGGGGCTGAAGAGCTCGCGCAGCGCGACCGGGTCGTGGTCGCGCGGAACCGTGGCGATGTAGCGCTTGTTGAAGTCGATGCTCTCGAACTGGACCCGGCGGCGGGAGGCGCGGTCCAGGGTGTCCCCCGCGGTCCGCTCGATCGACTCGACGTTGAAGATCGGCACCACCGTGGCGAGATCGGGGGTGTGGGCCTTGACGAGCACCGCCCCCGGGACGACCGCCTTGCGGCCGAACCCGCCCTGCTGGCGCTCGTCCGCGTCGCAGGATGCGCCCCAGAAGCCGGTGGTCAGCTCGCCCGTGATGCGGTTCGTGCCGCCGGGGCAGAGCGCGACCGGGCCGCCGACGGGGTTGAGGCCGCCGACGGGGTCGAGCTGCAGGCCCCGGTCCTTTGACACCGCGCGGACGGCGTCCGCCCAGGCCTCGGCGTCCTGACGCGCGCCCATGATCAGCCGACCCTCATCAGAGAGCGGCCTTGTAGAGCGCCTCGAAGTCGCTCGGCTCGAGCTCGCGGGGGTTGGTGAGCGTGCAGCCGTCCCCCATCGCCCCCTCGACCAGGTCGGGGACCCCGGCCTCGGGCACGCCGACCTGCGAGAGACGCTGCGGCAGATCGAGCTCGGCGGTGAGGCCGGAGACCCAGGCCGCAAGCGAGTCGCCGACGTCGGCGTCCGAGCCCCCGGACTCGGCGCCCAGGAGGCCCGCGAGGTCGCGGTAGCGGTCGGCCACCACGGCGCCTCCGCCGGCGTTGTAGCGAATGACGTGCGGCAGGTTGATGGCGTTGGCCACCCCGTGAGGGACCCCGTGCTGCGCTCCGGCCGCGTGCGACATCGAGTGGACGGCTCCGAGCGCGGGGTTCCCGCTGCCGCCCGGCACGATCGCCAGGCTCGCTGCGACCAGCATGTTGCCGCGGGCGTCCTCGTTTCCGGGGTCGGACACGGCGACGGGCAGGTTGTCGCGAATCAGCCTGAGGGCGTGGAGGGCGTAGGCGTGGGAGTGCGGGTTGGTCCCCTCAAGGGTCGCGTAGCCCTCGATTGCGTGGGTCATCGCGTCCATCCCGGTGGCCGCGGCGATCTGGGGCGGCAGGGTCGCGGTCGCTTCGGGGTCCAGGATCGCCAGGCGCGGGAACACCGGGAAGTCCCCGATCAGGAGCTTGATCTTCTGCTCCGGGTCCTTGATGACGGCGGCGAAGGAGACCTCGGACCCGGTGCCGGCAGTGGTCGGGATGCAGGCCAGGGGCGAGCTCGGGAGCGGCGCCCCCATGCCGTCGTCCCCGCGGGGCAGCTGGTAGATGCCCTCGTAGTCCAGGACCTTGCCGCCGTGGCTGAAGATCACGTTCGCGACCTTCGCCGTGTCCATCACCGAGCCGCCGCCGACCGCTACGAACGAGTCCGCACCGGCCTCCTTGGCCGCCTCGGCGCAGGCCTCGACGGTCGTGGTCGAGGAATCCTGCTCGATCTCGTCGAAGACGCCGGCGACCTCGAGGCCGCCGTCCGTGATCCCGGCCTCGACCTTCTCCACGAGCCCCGTCGCCCTCAGGCCCGCGTCGGTGACGACCAGGGGCCGCTTCGCCCCTTCCTTCATGAATTCGAAGCCGGTCCCCTCGATCATTCCCCGGCCGGCGACGACCCGGGTGGGATGGAGGAACTGGTAGTAGTCGGGAAAGGCCGCGGCCACGATCAGGTCCTGCGGGACTTCAGACTTCGACCAGGTCCTGGCGGCCCTGCTTCTCGAGCTGGGCCTTGTAGATCGGGTAGACGGGCTTCGTCAGGGGGACGAGCTTCAGGATCTTCGCCACCG
Source organism: uncultured Solirubrobacterales bacterium (assembly GCA_963839875.1). Taxonomy (GTDB): domain Bacteria; phylum Actinomycetota; class Thermoleophilia; order Solirubrobacterales; family 70-9; genus CAVUAT01. The sequence continues at coordinate 233,366 of CAWIWP010000002.1, read as the reverse complement.
GCCCCTTCGCCTTGATCTGTCCGCGCGCCAGAGCGACGGTGACGTTCACCTGGCCGAGCCAGAAGCGGTGCGCCGTGTCGGCATCCATGCTCATCACGACCTCGGGCTCCATCTCGGTCTCGCCGAAGTCCACCTTCGGGTCCTCGCCTTCCTTCAGGCGGAGGGTGATCACCGACTCGGGGTCGCGGTACTCGTACTGGAGGATCGTGTTCGCCTTGCGGAACTTGGGCGACAGCTCGTCGTCGGTCGACAGATCGGCGAAGAGCTTGCCGATCGTGTCGTAGACCTCCTGCGCGTCCTTGAAGTAGGCCACGCCGGAATCCTACGGCTCATGCCCCGCTCGGGGTGCTCAGGGGTCCGGGAGGACCTGCGGCATCCGGCCGCCGCCGAACTCCGGCGGGAACAGGCCGACGCTCTTGGACTGCAGGGTGCACGGGGCGAAGACGGCGCGGGCGCCGAGGACCGGCTGCTGGGGGTCGAACGCCGGCGCCGGGAACGCGCCCTCCTGGACCCCGGGATCCGAGCGCAGGTTGGGGATCGCCGGGTTGGGGCTCAGCAGGACCTCGTTGTCAGGGGCGTTCGTGTCGGCGTTCTCACACTCGAAGCTCGGGAACACCTCGCCCTCGGTGGCCGAGCGGAAGTTGCCGATGGCGTTCGGCAGCAGGAAGGCGTTGCCGCGGTTGGTGCGGAGGCGCTGCGGATAGATCGAGAGCGTCTCCGCGTTGAGAATCCCGCCCTGGCGCGAGAGGTGGCGCGGCGTCGGCTGGGTGGCGATCGGGGGCAGAGCGCCCGCCGTGCCGGCCGCCGGGTTGGCGAGGAAGTCGGCCGCCTGCCCCTTGTAGAAGTCGAGGTAGCGCACGATCGGGTTCAGGTTCGCCAGGAAGGGATTGAGCGCCACCATCGCCGGGCGCAGGGCGTCGAGGAAGCGGCTGAGAGCGGGCAGACCGGTGGCGGATGCCTTGATCAGCGGATCGAGGTTCTTGAAGAGGCGCCGGGCGTTCGGGGCGAGGCGGCGCAGGTCCCGAAGGGTCGGGCTGATGTCGCGGGCGACCGGCTTCAGGTCGCGGAAGAGCGGGCCCGCGTCCCCGGCGAAGACCTCCAGCCTCTCGAGCAGCAGCCGGGCCTCGGAGTTGAACGTCGGGAAGATCTGGAAGGTCTCGGCGAGCTCCTCGTCACGCGAGGCGAGCGCCCTGAATGTCCTGTTCGTGCCGACGATCGCGCTGGCCAGCTCCTGGTCGCGGGCCGTCAGCGCCTCGAACACGGTGCCGGTGTTGCGCACCACGCCGCGCAGCGCCTCTTCCTGGCGGCGCAGCGTCGCCAGGACGTCGCTGGCGTCCTCGGAGAACGGGCCGACGTTGCCGAAGGCGTCATTCAGGTCGAGCCCGCGGCCGTCGACCGCGATGCCCGAATTCTTCATCCAGAGCTGGAACGCCTGGCGCGTCGGCTCGTCGAGTGCGTTGAAGATCTCGTCGATCTGGACCTGCTCGGTGACCTGGGTGTCCTCGAGGTGCCCGTCCTCGGGCAGCGGCTCGGCGGCGTCGTCGCCGCTCAGCGTGGATACGTCGGTCGTCTCGTCATCCGGGGTCGCGGCGGCGTCGACCGGGTTACCCCGCTCGTCGAACTGGGTTCCCGACGTCAGCTCGATGTAGGTCTCGCCGAGCAGCGTCTTCTGGCGCAGGACTGCGTTGGCGTCCGAGGAGATCGGCGCGTACGCCGGGTCGATCTCCATCACCGCGCGTGTCGCGTTCCCGTCCTCGGGCAGCTCCAGCTCCTTCACCTTGCCGACGCTGACGCCGCCGATGCGGACGTCGGCCTCCTTGCCGAGGGTGATCGCCTCGGGGAAGTCGGCGGAGATCTTGTAGCTCGCGGGCTTGAACGGCACCGACCCGCCGAAGGTGACCCAAAGGAAGAGCAGCAGCCCGAAGCACGAGAGCGCGAAGCCCGCTGCTACTGCGATCTTGCCGAATGAGGGGGCCTGTTTTTGCATCAGCAGAGTCCGAACAGCGGCCCGCCGGGGCCGATCAGAGGTGCGAGGCCGGTGATCACGGGCGCCAGTGGGCTGGAAGCGAGCAGGTCGGTCGCGGCCTCGCACGTCACCGTGAGGTAGATCTTCCTGTAGACGCCGTGGGCGTCCGCAGCGGAGAAGGCGCTGTTGCCGACGTGGCTGAGCCAGCCCGCCCAGTAGAGGTAGCCCTGGTCGCGGTTGGGATCGGTGAGCGCCTCGGTGTTGCCGTTCGGGTTGAAGGCCGCCATGTTGAAGAGGCGGTTCAGCTTGTTGCCCACCACGGTCAGGCGCGGGACGGCGTCGGAAAGGCGGTCGGCCGCCGGCTTCAGGTCCCGCACCGGCTTGCGGGCGACACGGATGAACGGGCGGATGCTGTTGCGAACGTCGGGCGTGGTCTCGCGCGCGGTCCTCGCAAGGGTGGTGTTCACCTTGTCCAGCTTCCGCGCGAAGGGGCGCAGGTTGTTGAGGGTGGGGCCGAGCACCGTTGCGAGCTCGTTGGTCTCTCCAAGCGCGACCCGCGTCTCACGCAGCGTCGGGCCCAGCAGGCCGGTCGCCCGCTGCACGTCGAGGTCCTCGGAGGCGATCGCGCCGAGCGCGGAGTTCGAGCTGTCGATCAGCGCCGCGATCTCCTCGTCCTCCTGGCCGACGCGGCCGAAGAAGGTGTCCATGTTGTGGATCAGGTTCGCGAGGTTCGTCTTGCGCTTCGCGACCTCGGTGTTGAGGCGGGAGAGGTCGCGGTTGAGCGGGCCGAGGCTGCCGAGCAGCTCGCCGAGGTCCTCGCCGCGACCGTCCAGCCCCTGGGCCCCGCCGCTCAGCAGCAGGTTGAGGTAGGCGCGGGTGTCGGCGTCCAGAAGCTCCAGGACCTCGTCGAGGTTCACGTCGGGGGCCGTGTTCTCGACCTTGATCGTGTCGCCCTCCTCGAACTCGCCCGCGGTCTTCGTGCCCGGATCGAGCTCCAGGAACATGTCCTTCAGGCCCGTCTTCGGCCGCAGCAGGATCGTCGCGTCCTTGTAGACCGGCAGGAACTTCTGGTCGATGTCCATCGTGACGACGGCGAGGCCGTCCTCGTAGTCGACCTGGGCGATGTCCCCGACCCTGATGCCGGCGACTCGAACGGTCTGCCCCTGGCCGGGCGTCACGGCCTGGGCCGTCTCGAGCTCGGCCTTGAGCTCGAACGGGCGCTCCTCGAGGACCGGGATGCGCAGGCGCTGCTCCTGGACGATGTAGCCCGTGACCAGGAGGGCGACCACGGCGAGGCCGAGGATCGCCAGGAAGTCTCGAAGGTGTGCCTTGATCGCGGTGCGCATCAGCCGCCGCTCCCGAGGTCGTCGATCGCCTGCTCGTACTCGGGCAGGAGATCCCGGTTGTAGATCTTCATCTGCTTGGTAGCCGCCTGCCGGACGTCGGCGGCCTCTTCCAGGTCCCCGCCGGCCTCCAGCGCGTCGGCCTTCAGGAACTCGGTGAAGATCTCCGCGTACTCCTTGCTGAGCGTCATCGCGGCCTGACCCGCCGGTGAGGAGTCCGTGGCGTCAGCCGAGACCGAGCTCCTGCGGGGCAGCGGCGTGGTGGGATCGGCCGTGTTCAGATCCGGGGCGACCTGTGTCTCGCACGGGACGTCGGGGCGGAACGGTGTCTTGTCCGCGGACTGCTTCGCGGGCTGAACTCCGACGATCGGGAAGGGGGCAACACCGGCCGAGACGCCGCCGGGCAGGTCGGGGGTGTTGAACGCGACGGTGTTCGTCCCGCCGCCGCCCAGCACGCGGAAGTACTGGCCGTTCGCGTCTCCCGCCCGGCTCTCGCCGGCGAGACCGGCGAGCCCGTAGCCGGTGTTCTTGTACACGGGGGCGTCCGGATCGTCGCTCGCGGCCGGCACCGTCGTGTTCGCCCAGGGGATGATCACGCTGCTGAAGCACGACGCGAGCGATCGCGACTCCTCGAGGAAGGGCCGCGACTCGCTGGCGAGGCGCGCCAGGCTGGGAATCGTCGGGCGCAGGTCCTTGACGAGGCCCCGGAGCTCCGGCTTCGCCACCGCGGCGCGGAGCTGCTTGATGAAGGGGTTGGCGTCGTCGAGCGCCGTGTTCGCGGAGCGCACGCCGGGCAGAATCTCGCGCGAGAAGGCGCGGAGCTCCGGCAGGGCGCCGTTCAGCTTCGCGAGGGCGGGCCTTCCCTCCGCCAGAGCGGGATCGAGCTCTGCGATCGCCTGCTCGAGCGCCTCGTCCTCGGCGGCGAACGAGCCGGTGACGATGCGGAAGTTGGTGACCAGGTCCTTGAGCTCCTCGCGGTTGCGGTCGAGCGCCTCGACGGTGGTGCCGAGGTTGCGAACGACGCCGGCGAGGTCGCCCGGCTCGGTGCCGAGCAGCGCCTCGTTCACCTCGGCGGTGTAGCGGTACGCCCCCGGAGAGGTCCGGAAGGACTCCTTCAGGCCGGCGCCGCCGGAGGTCTGCGTGCACTCCAGGTCGTCGTCCGTGGGGCTGCCGGGGCCGCAGAGCGCGGTCCCGAACTCCTGGAGGAAGAGCGCCAGGTTCTCGCGGGTCGGCTTCTGGAGGCTGGTCAGCACCTGATCGAGCTGGACCGAGACGGAGGTCTGCTCCAGTGGGATCACGGAGCCGGAGTCGATCTCTTCGCCGCTGGGGGTGCCCGGCTGGATGTCGACGAACAGGTTGCCCTCGAGGAAGAGCCGCGGGCGCAGCTGCAGCGTCGCGTCCTCCTTGATCGGCAGCGCCTCGTCCTTGAGCTCCATCGTGACCACGGCGGCGTCGAGGCCTTCGCCGTCCTCGTCCGTCAGGTGCTCGACGTTCTTCACCTTCCCGACGTCCACCCCGGCCACGCGCACCGGGCTGTTGACGCGGACGCTCTGGGCGTCGGAGAAAACGGCCTTGAGCTCGTAGCCGCCGCCGACGAATGGGATCGACTTCGCGAAGGCCAGGTAGAAGCCGAACACGAGCACCACCAGCGCGATCACCGCGATCGTGACGTTCGAGAGGCCCTTGTCGGATGAACGCGCGCTCACGGGGAGTCCCAGAAGATTCGCCCGCCGTCTTGGCGGAGGAACAGGTCGGTCCGGCCGAGCGGGTAGCCCAGCGACTGGGACAGGTCAGACACGCCCACGACCGGGCTGTCGAGCGGCTGGCCGGGGATGCGCGCCTGGCCGAGCGGGTAGCCGAACTGGCCGGCCTGGCAATTCGGAGCAGCCTCGGTGCCGCTCGGGCCGTAGGGGCCGCCGTGGAGGACGAAATGCGCCTCGGTGTCGGCGGGGTCGGGCGCACCGGCATCCGGAGCGGGGTCAGCGAACTGCGGATCGAAGACCCCCGCCTTGCCGGGATTCAGCGGGTTGAAGTCCGAGTAGCGGCCGTCGGACTGGCCGCCGGCGTAGTCGAGTCCGGCGTTCCTCGGGAACTCCGTGGGAGTCGTGGCGCCCGGGAAGCCCGTGAGGATCAGACGCTCGGCGCTGCCGAAGGCGTCCTCGCCGCCGAAGTGCTCGGGGAGGAACGTGAACCAGTAGTTCCAGTAGCTGCAGACCGTCTGATACGGGGTGATGTACTGAGCCGCGCTGTTGGCCTCGTCGAACAGCTCCCCGAGCCTGCCCAGAGTGATCTTCGTGGCCGGCTCGTCGACCAGCTGCTCGGCCTCGACCAGCGCCCCCTCGAGGTCCTGGTTCATCTGAACCGTTCTGGGGAGCACCTTCGCCCCGCGGGAGATCGCGCCGTTCAGCACCGGGAGCGAGATCCTGAGGTCGCGGACGCCCGGTCGCAGGAGCCTCGAGAAGTCCGCGAAGTCGCGCAGGAACGGCTGCTGCGGGGGGAGCGCCCTGATGCCGGTCTCGAGCAGGGAAGGCCCGGACGAGATCGTGTCCGCCAGCGCCTCCTCGTCGGCGGAGATCGCACCGAAGGCGATCGCGCCGTTGACGAACTGGGAGGCGTTGTCCTCGGCAACGGGCGCGATGATCCGCGCCGCGTCAGCGAGCTCCGGGAAGAAGCGGACGAGGTTGGTCGTGGGATCGGAGAGCGCCTCCGACACGGGCTTCAGGTTCGCGAACAGCGGGCGGAGCGAGGTGATCGCCTGGTTCAGGCTTGCGCCGCGGGCGGCGAAGGCGTTCCCGAAGCCCTCGAGCACGTCGCGGCTCGACTCGCGCGTGGGCGTGTCGAACGTGTTCGCGATGTCGTCGAACTCGACCTGCTCCTGGGCCTGGGAGACCGGCAGGGTGGCCCCCTCGTCCAGGCCCGGCCCATCGCCGCGGACGACCTCGAGGTACTTGAGCCCGAACGAGGAGCGGTAGCGCACGCGGATCGTGGAATCCTCGGGCAGCGGCTTGGCAGCCTCGTCGAGCTTCAGGTTCAGCAGCGCCGCGGTGGTGGAGCTGTCGCCGCTCGCGGTCAGGCAGCCGCTGGCCTCTTCGAGCTGGACGGTGTCGATCGACTCGACCACCCCGACCCGGTTTCCGCCGATCCGGACCTCGTTGTTCGGCGAGAGCCTGGAGGCGTTGCAGATCTCGGCCTGGACCTTGTAGGTCGGCACGAACGGGAGCCCGTTGTTCGAGTTGTAGGCGAGGAAGACGGCGACGATCGCGATCAGCGTCGTCACGGCTCCGACCATGGTCGGAGACGCCGCCAGCGCTCGGCTGCGGCCCCTCATCGGGTTGCCTCCCGAGGCGTCAGGACGCAGGTCATCTCAGGTGTCGTCTCGTGCGGGGTCATGAGCCGAAGAGGTATCCGAGGAAGGCGCGGGCCGAGTCCCTGTCCATCTGGCCCGAGCCCCGGTTGGACCTCAGGCCGAGGCCGGGCAGGGACGGGAGGCCCGGCAGGGACGGCGCCCCATCCGAAGGCGGCGTCAGGTCGGGAATCTCGTCGAGGATCCCGGCGCCGGGCAGGTCCTCCTGCTCCTCGCCCGTCGGCGCTTCCGGGGCGGTTGGTGTATCCGGGCCGGCCGGCTCGGGGGCGGGCGCCTGCGGCGTTGCCCTGACCGCCGCGGAGCGGCGGACGTTGGTCGGGTCGCAGATGCCGATGTTCGTGCTGCCGTCAGGACAGACCGAGCCGTGGTAGGGAGCCAGCCCCGAAGCCAGTCCGTTCGCATCGACGGTCCCGGGCGTGATGCCCGGCTGGAGGTCGCCGAGCGCGCCGACGCACTGAGCTGACTGGCTGACGTTGGTTGTGTCGCCGCCTCCCGGAGTGGGCAGCGTCGGTCCGGGGCCGAAGTGGCCGCACCTGCCACCGCCCTCGCTCCCGTCGAGCGCGCCGACGATGTTGACGTGGAGGCCGTGCCCGAGCTGGTCGTAGATGTTGACCGAGATGGTCTGGCGGTAGACGTAGTTGAGGAGCCCCTCGAGGCCGGTGTAGCCGGGGTTGCCCGTACCGCCGCCGACCAGATCGGCTCCGAGCTTCTGCTCGAGCGTCGCGACCCGCCGGTCCGCCTCGCCGGTGTCGGCGCCCTGGCATGCCGCGCGGGTGACGTTGACCCCACAGAGGTCCTCACGGGCTCGCGAGTCCTCCTCGACGGCGTTGCGCGGGTTGTCGAGGCTCTCCAGGAACGTGGCGACGATGTCGGCGGCGGGCAAGGCCTTCTCGCTGGTCCGCTTCAGCTCCGCGATCTCGTCGTCGGCCTTGCTCAGGGCCCGGCTGCCGACTTCCGATGCCCGGCCGAGCGAGTTCAGCGACACGCGGGTCCCGTCGTTGAACGCCGGCAGGTTCGTGGCGAGGCGGTTGAGGCCCGGTGCGGTCGCGTTGAGGTCGACGAGCAGCGGGGTCTGCTCGCGGGCGAGGTTGCCGAGCTCCCGCATCACGGGCTTCAGCTCGAACAGGAAGTCGTCGAGCTTGTCGAAGTTGCGCGAGAGGTCCTCACGTCGCGAGGCCGAGACGCGGGCCGTGTCCTCGGCTTCGTCGATGAAATCGACCACTTCCTCGCGCCTGTCGGTCAGGCGGGCGAACACCGTGTCGGAGTCGGCGTTCAGCTGTGCGATCAGGGTGTTCTGGCGGCCCAGGATCTTCAGGACCTTTCGCAGCTCGCGGAGCGCCGGGGCGCCGGACCGAATCGCGGCGTTGAGGTTCTCGCCGTTGCCGACGAGGGCGGTCCCGAACTCGTTCAGGATCAGCTGGAAGCGCCGCTTGAACGGCTCGCGGAGGGTGTTGTTGACGAGGTCGTTCTGGACCGTCGTCTGGTTGGCCGCGGCCTCGATCGGGCCCTCGAGCGGGTCGGGGCTCGTACCGGGCTGGCAGTCGAGGAAGTACTCGGCGATCAGGGACTGCGGCTCCGACGAGCAGCTCGCGTCGGCCTTGAGCTCGGGGAACTCGGGCCCCACCTCGAAGGTGACCAGGGCGGTCTTCTCCTCGGTGATGTCGAGGCCGGTGATCGTCCCCGCCGTGACCCCGCCGATCCGGAGCTCGGAGCCGTCGACCAGGCCGAAGGCGTTGAAGAGCTCGGCCTGGTAGGTGCGCTTGTCCTCGGCGCCCGCTGAGGCGACCCAGGCACCCGCGCCCAGGATCAGGACCAGGATTGTCAGCGCGATCCTCCTCATGGGAAGATCGGCCCCGGGGCGCCCTGCAGGGTCTGGGCCGGGTCGCAGTCGATCGTGCCGTTGTAGTTGAGCTGGGCCTGCTCCTGAGCGGTCAGGACCGAACCATGGGCGTTCGACCCCGGGCAACGCCGCAGGTTCTTGATGTCCAGGGAGCCCTGGAGCTGGGCGGGTGTGAGGGGCGCCAGGAGATCGGGGTAGGGCAGGGTCCCGAGGCCCGGGGCGGCGCCCAGGGAGAACGCGTTGAAGGTGGTCCCGATTCGCCCGACTCCGCCGATCGCATCAGGGAAGCCCGAGTGGCTGAAGTCGTCGAACCATCCGGTGATCGCGTCCTCGGTGATGTAGGGGCGGAAGAACTCGAGCTCGTTCTGGCCGTCGCTGAGCGCCTGGACCGACTGGGGCAGCGCGCCCTGGCGGCTGGCGCCGTTGCGGTTCACCGGGCCGACGCCGATCTCGGCGAGTGGGACCTGGAGCTCGGTCAGCTCGATCAGGTCGTTGGCCGCGCCCTTGCGCTTGACGATCCCGTCGAGCGCCTTGATCGTGGGGACGGAGTCGCGCGCGAAGCCGCGGAGGTTGCGGGCGAACGGACGCAGCTTGCGGGCGACCGGACGCGACGCCGCCACGAGCGGATCGACGTCGTCGAGCGCCGCGCGAAGGTTGACCGCCGTCGTGTTGAACTGGCGCATGAAGTCGGGGAGCTGGCCGATCGCGGACGCGAGCTCGGTCTCGCGGCGGCCGATCGCGCTCATCATCAGGTTCAGGTTCCCGACCAGCTGCTCGATGTCGGGCGAACGGCTCGCCAGCGCCTCGGTGAGGGAGTCGGTGTCGACGATCAGGGACTCGAGCGCGGCCTGGTCGGAGTTGAGCTCGCCGAAGACCCGGCGCGAGGTCGACAGGAACGGGCTCAGGTAGTAGAAGCCTTTGTTGGCCTGCGCGCCGACGCCGTCGTAGGACTGCGCGAAGCCCTGGATCACCTTCTTCAGGTTCCCGACGGTGCGCTCGTCGAGCGAGGCGAAGAGCTGGTCGAGGTCGACCTCGGAAGTCGTGTCCGTCTGATCGATCAAGCCGCCGTCGTCGATCGCCGTGGTCTCCGTCGCGCCCGAGGGAAGCGCCAGATCCACGTAGCGGTTGGCGAGCCCGGAGAGCGACTGCGAGCGGATGGTCGCGTGGGTGCCCTCGGGGAGGGGCGCGTACTCATCGGAGACCTCGATCTCGACCAGCGCCTGGCCGTCGTCGGCGAGCTCGATCTTCTTGACCGAACCCGCCTGGACGCCGGCGACGTTGACGGTGTTGCCGTTGACGAGCTGGCTGGCGTTCTCGAACTTGGCGGTGACGGTGTAGGGGTTGCCCCCGCCCACGAGCAGGAGGAAGACGACGATGGCGGCGCCGACCAGCGCGAGGATCGCTGCGATCCTGCGAACGGCGCTAGATGTAGGCACTTTCCGTTCTCTCCACCCGTCGAATGGCCTCCCCGCCCAGGTACCCCGACCCGAAGCGAAGAGCTCAGGCTGAATTCTCTCCCAGGCACTCGATCCCTGTCAACGGACAACCGTGCGTCGAAAGGGCCAGAAACCGCATGGGAAAGCCGTTTCCGGGTCCTACCTCGTTTAGATGACGTTAAGTCGGCCGGAAGGCGCCCGTCAGGAGGTGCGGAAGGCGGCCGCACGGGTGTAGAGCTTGTAGAGCAGGAAGCCCCGCGCGTACTCCGCCTCGCACTGGCCTTCGAGGATGTCGTAGGCCGTGTCCTGGTCGAGCAGGTTCCCTGTGCCGGCGTCGTTGCCGACCGGGCCTCCCACGAAGTTCTCGATCTGGGCGATCGTGCCGAGGCGTTCCTCGACCGTCGCGTCTTTCCAGTCCTCGCAACTCGCGAGTTCGAGCCGGACGTCTATCGAGGGCCCGCCGAGCTCCACCGGTGGCGCACCCGCGTCATCGTCGCCGCAGGCTGGAAGGGCCGCGGCCGCCAGCGCGGCCGCGCAGTACGCGGCCGCGCGCGCTGTCCGCCCCCGCATCCCTACGGCCTGGGTGGTGTCTGGAACCAGGTGCAGCTGACGGCCGGCGCCGTCCCGGAGCAATCGAGCAGCTCCGCGGCCTGGACGACCCCGTGTCCGACACCGCCCTCGCTGTTCGCGCAGTCAGAGGGCAGCGGCGCAGGGACGCTCGTGACGCTCGCGGCGGTGCCGGCGCGGCCGGTGTTCGAGTACCAGCAGTTCCCTGACTCCGCAGGGACCGGGGGGACGGGCGGCTGCGCGTTGTGCGTGCCGTTCTCGTCCCACCAGAAGTCGGCGCGCCCCGCCGCGGGGTTGTTTCCGTTCGGCTTCACGGTGCCGTCGGGCGCGATTCCCATGATGTTGCCGTAGTACCGGTTGCGGAATGAAGTGTCGAGATTGTCCGTCTCGCATTCCGGAACCGTGGGCTCACCGCACCCGGTGACGAACGAGTTCGGCACTGCGAACAGCATCGCCCCGCGCCGCCAGTTGTCGTAGAAGCGGTTGTTGCGGACGATGTTGTTGTTGCCGCCGGCGATCCACATCCCGGTGCCGACGGGCATCGGGACGATCGGGACGACGTCAGAGCCCGGCAGGTACGGGTTGAAGTTGTTCGAGTAGAACTCGTTGTTCTCGATCAGGTCCGAGTCCTGCGGGAAGCCGGGGTGCGCGGCCGCCGTGAACACGTCGGTCGTGAACCCGTTGGCGTTGTCGTACATGTCGTTGTGGTGGACCCAGACGCCGTTCGCGTCGGTCCCCGAGTACCCCGCGGCGCTGTGGTGCATGTCGCAGCGGGTGATCTCGGTGTTGTAGCGCTGGGACCCCTCGCGGGTCTGCTCGCCGGTCTCCGGCGCTGCGCCCGGGTAGAGCGCTGAGTCGCCCGATCCGAACGCGTCGCAGTCCGACATCACTCCGTGGTCCGAGGTGAAGACGAGGACGCCGTAGTGCTCGTTGTAGGCGGCCCGGAAGTGGTCGAGCAGGTAGCCGTCCACCTCGTGGATGTAGAAGCCGTGCTCCCGAGCGTGCCGGACGTTCATGTTGCGCGCGACGAAGCCGTCGGCGCGGTCGATCCGGAAGACGACGTCCTTGACCGGGGCGGCCGGACCCTTGTTGCCCGCCGCGACGTTGCCGGCGTCGACGACCACGTCATCGGGGGTGACGCCGGATCCTTCGACCTGGAGGTTGCAGCGGATGCAGGCTCCCTCGTCAGGCAGACCGTGACGGTCCTCGAGCGGAGGCTGCGGGGCCGGGGTTGAGCTGATCTCGCGCCCTGCCACAAACACGAGGCTCTGGTCGTTCGGGCAGGTCACCTGGTACTTGTAGGAGAGCGCGCCTGTGCGGCCGCGGTCGTTGGTCTCCTCGAGGCCGTCGCATTTCGGGTCGTTGGTGGGTGCCGCGCGCGAGTCGGGCTCCGTGTAGACCCCGGGCATGATCACGACGCGGTCATTGTTCGCCGAGTCGGTGACCGCCTTCTGGATCGAGGTGTACTTGCACCGCTTCAGCAGGCTGACGTTGTAGTCACGAAGCTTGCGGCCCTCGCCCTTGGTGACCGTGACGTTGGGCTCGGAGGGGCGCAGGACGTAGCCGGCACCTTCCTTGTTCTGGCCCTTCTTCTTGCCCTTCTTGCCCTTCTTGCCCTTCTTTGCGAAGTCGATGGCCTCGGCGCCCTTCTTGGCGCTCTTCTTCTTGCCCTTCTTCTTCTTGCCCTTCTTGGGGATCGAGCCGACGACCGTGGCGAGCGACGCATCGAGCCGCTTGATCGAGTCGTTCTTGTTGATCGCCTTGTTGTACGACTTCTGAGCCTTCTTCTTCTGCTTCTTCGAAACCTTCTTGCCCTTCTTGCCTTTCTTCAGGGCCTTCGGCATCTTCGGCACGGTGCCCTGGCACACCACGCGGGTGTCGCCGGCGGGCTTCTCGTCAAGCGCGGTGAAGAGCGGTCGCTCCGTCGGCACTGCGCCGCCGGTGGGCTGCCCACCGGCGTCCTGGGCGCCCGGGCTGGGCCAGTAGGACGCGCGCTCGATGTGAGCGAATGCGGCGGGCGCGGTGACGAGCAGCGCTCCGACGATGGCGACGAACAGCAGACCGCGCTTCGACTTCAAGATGGGTTCCTCTTTCCCTGGCTTCCCTGAATGACTGACTACCTACCGGTCGCCAGTAAATCAGAGATCGGGCTCTTTGGCCTCATCGAAATCCGGGCGGAGCTGCTCCGCGGGGACGACACCGGGATAGAGGGCGGCCACCCAGACGGGCGCGGTCTCGTCTACGAGGCTCTCGGGGGTCCTGTCGCCCCTCGCGAGGTAGATGTAACAGCAGCGCTCCACCATCCAGACGAGGCCCTCGGCGGTGGGGCGGGCCTTGAGCAGGTCCGGGATCAACCCGGCGCGCTGCTCGGAGCGGACGTGGTCCGCCGTCGCCGAGATGAACCTCTCCATGACCCCGAGCCAGTAGTCCCTGACCTCGTCGTCGTATGTGGAGACCTCGGTCGCGATCCGCATCAGGCCGGCGTGCTGCGCGTAGACCGAGACGACGCCTGAAATCGCCGTGCGCACGCGCTCGGCGGGCGGCCCGGTCCCGCTCCACCAGCGGTCGGACTCCGTGTAGAGCTCCTCGGCGACCTCGCCCACCGCCTCGAGCAGCAGCTCGTGCTTGTCGGAGAAGTGCGTGTAGAAGGCGCTGCGCGAGATGCCGGCCTCGCGCGCGATCTCGTCCACGGTCACGTCTCGAAAGGCGCGGCCGTCGGCGAGATTCAGCGCCCCTCGCAGGACGTCGGTGCGTGCCTGCCCACGCCTGCGTCTGCGCGCTTGTGACGGAGTGTCAGACAATGTGTCTGACATTGTGTCACGAAGCTCGGAGGTCTGCTAGGTTGCCGCGCGTGGCCGAGGTCTCCGAAGCGACGTTGTGGATCTGCGAGTCGTGCGGGTTCGTCTACGACCCGGCCGAGGGCGACCCCGACGGAGGCATCCCGCCGGGAACGGCGTTCGCGGACATCCCCGGCGACTGGTTCTGCCCCGTATGCGGGGCCAGGAAGTCCGATTTCAACCCCTACGAGGGCTGAGCCGACTACTTCTTGGGCTTGCCGGCGGCTTTCTTCTTCTTGAGCTTGCCGGTGGCCGTGGCGGGGCTGCCGAACGGGACCTTCGCCTCGATGGTGATGGTCGCCTTCGACTTCCTGCCGATGGCCGTCTTGCCGGCGTCGCTGATCGGGATTGCGAGCGTGCCGCTTGTGTTCGTGTCCCTCGTGCCCAGCGGCGTCTTGCCCAGCATCAGCGTGACCGTCGCCGCCTCGGTGCCCGTCAGCGTGACCGCGACGTTGACCTTGCCCTTCTTGGCCACCTTCTCGACGCTCTTGCTGGCGAGCTTGACCGCGATCGCCGGGCGCGGCAGCGGAGTGCCCGCGTTCACGACCAGCGTGCCGTTCATCCCGAGGTGGACTGTGCAGACGAACGGGTAGCTCCCGATCGGGAGGTACTGCGAGCCCTTGACCGGGGTGGCCCCCGAGGGGATCGTCTCGCTGGTCATGATCGGCTTGCCGTCGGGACCGTTGGCTGAGCCGGTGACGTTGTGGGAACCGCCGGCGACCCAGGTCATTGTCGCGATCGTGCCTGCGTCGTGCGTGTAGCTGGGCGGGTTGAACACGTTCGCGTCCGGAGCGGGCGGTGACGGAGCGCCCGCGATGATGTTGGCGGGCGCGGCGTGGGCGCTCGACGCGGCCACGGCGAGTGCCGTGGCCGCGAGTGCTGCGATTGTCGAGACGCGCCTGATCACCTGACTTTCTAACCCGAGGCGCCGTCGAAAAGCTCGCCCGCACGCTTCCAGTCGACGACGTTCCAGAACGCGTCGAGGTAGTCCGGGCGCTTGTTCTGGTACTTCAGGTAGTAGGCGTGCTCCCAGACGTCCGCGCCGATGATCGGCGTGTGGCCCTCGGACACGGGGGTGTCCTGGTTGGGCGTCGAGGTGATCGCGAGGCCGGAGCCGTCGTGGATCAGCCACGCCCAGCCGGAGCCGAACTGGCCGACGCCGGCCTGCTTGAACTCCTCCTTGAAATCGTCGAAGCTGCCGAACTTCTCGTCGATGGCGGCCGCTAGGTCGCCCTCGGGCTCGCCCCCGCCGTCGGGGCTCATGACCTGCCAGAAGAACGTGTGGTTGGCGTGGCCGCCGCCGTTGTTGCGGACGGGGCCCTGCTTGTCCTCGGGCAGCGAATCGAGGTTCTGGAGGACCTCTTCGACGTCCTTGTCGGCCCACTCGGTGCCCTCGAGGGCGGCGTTCGCCTTGTCGACGTAGGCCTGGTGGTGCTTGTCGTGGTGCACCTTCATCGTCGCCTCGTCGATGTGAGGCTCGAGCGCGTCGTAGTCGTACGGAAGATCGGGGACCTCGAAAGCCATGGGGATCTCTCTTTCGTCGTCGTCTAAGCCTTGTTTTCCTAATCTAGCGAGCGTGGACAGGACGCCCCCCGGCGAAGGGACCTGGACGGGCGTCGCGGTCACGGCGGGCGGCATCGTGGCCTGCCTCGCGATCGCCTTCGCGATCGAGCCCCTCCGCGAGGCCGTCCTGGACACCGTCAGCGGCGACACCTCCCAGGTCCGCGAGGACCTCCGCGACCTCGGGGCGTGGGGCATCGCGATGGTCGTTGCCCTCGCCCTGCTCCACGCGGTCATCTGGTACCCGGCTGAGATCCTCGACGCCGCCGTCGGCTACGTCTACGGCTTCTGGTGGGCCCTGCCGCTGATCATGGCCTGCTGGCTCGGCAACGCCCTGCTCGCCTATGCGATCGGCGTCAACGCGGGCCGCCCCATCATCTACAGGCTCGCGGGCCGGCGGCGCTTCGAGCGAATGGAGAAGGCCGTCGAGGGCGGCGGCGTGACACTCCTCCTGGCCATGCGCCTGATCCCGATCGTGCCCTTCAGCCTCTTCTCGATCGCGGCGGGCGCCGCCCGCGTTCCCCTGGGCCGCTTCTGCTGGACGACCCTGGTCGGCTACCTGCCGATCACGGCGATCTTCGTCTACCTGGGCTCGCAGCTCGAGGAGCTCTCACCGACCGACCCGATCCTGTGGGTCTCGGCGCTGGCGCTGATCGCGATGATGCTGCTTGCTCGGCAGCTGAAGCCGCGCCTCGAGGGGCGCTAGGCGGATTTCTCCGCGCGGTACTTGTCCAGGTCGCCCCTGGCCTGCTTGCGGATCAGGAGGCTGACGCCGGGCAGTCCCAGGATCCAGCCGGGGGCGCCCAGCGCCTGGCGGGCCCACTTGTGCATCGGGAACGAGTCGACGTGGTCGACGATGAAGCCGTCGCGGAAACGGAAGCGGGCCTGGATGTCGTTGACGACCGGGCGGCCCGTGCGGAAGGTGTAGGTCGCGATCCAGTTCGCCTCGCCGGAGTCCCCCTCGGCCGAGTGCGAGGCCAGGTCGATCTTCAGGTCCTCGGCGCGCGAGGTGAGCATCCGCCACATGTCGCCTGCCTCCTCGCCGGTGAGGTCGCCGAAGGCCGGGTCGCGGAAGTGGGCGTCGGGCGCGTAGAGCATCGCCATCGTCTCGCCGTCGAGGCGCCCGAAGGCCTCGTAGAAGCGCTCGATGATCTTTCCGTTGTCGACCATGGGCCAACCCTAACCGCAGCGGGCACCGGCGGCGCCAGTCCCCCTATCCTTCGCCGCCTCGGGGCGTGGCGCAGCCTGGTAGCGCGCACCGTTCGGGTCGGTGAGGTCCTCGGTTCAAATCCGAGCGCCCCGATGTCTCCTCACCGCAGCGCGGTGAGGAGACATGGCGCGTCGTCGCTTCAGGGCGTCGCTACTTCTTCTTCTTCTTCTTGCACTTCTTCTTGGCGGCGCTCGCGCCCTTCTTGGCCTTGCCGCACTTGCCCTGCTTGGCCTTGCCGGCGGGCGTCGACGGGGTCGTCGGCGTCGCGGGCGTGCTCGGCGTGGTGCCGGGCGGGGTGGTCGGGGGATCCCCGACCGTAACCGTCACCGTCTTCGGCATGCTGATGCCGACGCCGTTCGAGGCCGTGTACTGGAACGTATCGACGCCGGAGAACCCGGCGTTGGGCGTGTACGTGACGGCTCCGGTCGCCGTGTCGAGACCCGACGTCGCGCCGTTCGCCGGCGGCGTCGAGATCGCGTATGTCAGGGGCGCCGTGCCGGTGCAGCTGAGCTGCACCCCGAGGGCCGTCTGATACGGCGTCGAGACACTGAGGTCGCTGCAGGTGGGCATCACCGGCACGACCGGGGGGCTCTCGCGGAGCCGCAGATCGACCGCAGCCGCACCCTGCACCGCGTAGGTGAGATTCACGGAAGCGGTCGGAACAATCGTGCACGGTGAGCCGTCGACCGTTTCGAGTGGCTCGTTTACGAACCTGATCTCGAGATCCCCGGACGGCGTGTTGTCGTGGTTGTAGACATCAGCCACCACCTGGTTGGTCGTGCCACCCGTGTCGCCGGCGTCTCCCCGATAGGTGCAGTCGCCTGCATCGAGCTCGGCCAGGATTGTCACGCCGCTCAGCGTGATGGTGCCGTTCGGGGTACCTGCGGTGTTGTCGCTGATCCAGTCGATGCTCGCGGCCCACGGCACGTTGGCCGTGAAGTTCTCGTGGGTCGGAAAGCCGCCACCGACGTCGAGGGTGTCGGGGCACGCCTGATTGCCGTTGTTCGTGAAGTCGGCCGCAGTCACCTGGCCCGTCGCGGGAGTTGCGGTTGCGCCGGAGTTGGTGATGGTCCCGCTCAGCGGTGCCTCGTTGCACGTGATGGTTCCGAGCCCCGTCGTGAAGACGGCGTTTCCGACCGCCGAACCGGTGATTGCTCCCGTGTAAGGAACCCCGGCCGCGGTTTGAACAGACGTCGCGGACGCGGGTGCAGCTGTGATCGCGAACGCAGCGCATGCGCCTGCGGCCACGAGAAGTGACTTTCGTGCTGAGAACATCAACAACCCTCCAAGCTCATCCCCTATTGACGGTGCCTCCACGGGCGACCCTAACCCGCCCTGGAACGGCGGGGCATCCGTAATTCCTACGGATTCTGCTCGCCGCGTCCCGCCTGCTCGGCGGTCTGCGGCGTCGCCAGCTTCCCGACGCCGGCGGCCTGGGCGCGGCGGATCAGGGCCGGCGCGAGCAGGCGAGCCGCGGCCGCGACGAAGTACCCGCGCGGCACGTAGCGCTCGGCTTTGCCGTTCAGACCGACGTCGGCGATCGCCTCGGCGGCCGTGTCGGCGTCGGAGACCAGCCAGCGGGTGAGGCGCTTCGAGATCAGCTCGGCAGCGGGGAAGCCTTCTGTCTCGATGAAGCCCGGCAGCACCAGGCCGACGTGGACTCCGTTCGCCTTCTCCTCCTGGAAGAGGGCGTCGCTCCAGCCGGCGAGGGCGAACTTGCTCGCCGAATAGGCGCCGGCGCCTCCGCGGGAGACGCGGCCGGCCGTGCTCGAGACGTTGACGATCGCGCTCGGGGCGGAGGCCCGGAGGGCGGGCAGCAGCGCCTCGGTCAGGCGAACGACAGCGTCGAAGTTCAGGTCCATCGTCCGCTTCACGTTCTCGTAGCCGCCGTCGGCGAAGGTGGCGCGCCACGACGCGCCCGCGTTGTTGACGAGAAGGGTGAGCCGGTCGTGGTGCTCCCCGACGTGGGCGGCGACCCTCTCGGGGGCGTCGTCATCGGTCAGGTCGGCGGCCACCCAGGTCGTCGGCGCGGCGAGCGACTCGGCCAGTGCGCGCAGCCGGTCCTCGCGGCGGGCGACCAGGACGAGCTCGGCACCGGGCTCGCGCGCGAGCCGGCGGGCCGTTGCCTCGCCGATCCCGCTCGATGCTCCGGTGATGACCGCGGTCAGCGCCACGGCCCAATTGAATCAGCGTCAGGCGGTCAGGTTGGCGGCGGCGGTGTCGTGCCAGCGCTGCAGCCGCGAGCGCTGGTCCTCCGCCCGGCGCGTCAGCTCCTCGAGCTCGGCCGCATCGAGCTCGGAGACCTGCGGCTCGATCCCACGCAGCGAAAGCCAGAGCTGGAGCTTGCCCGTGACGCCCATGATCATCGCCTCGTACTGGAGGACGCGGCCCGCCTCGTCGGCGGAGCGGAGCTTGAGGCGCCCCGCCTTCTCGCCCACCCACGCGCCGGCCGCCTTGAAGCGGCTCGGCGAGGTCCCGAGCGCGTCCCATCAGCTCCTTCAGACCGCCTCCTGCTCCGCCTCGATCTCTTCGGCGATTCGCTGCACGTCCCTGCCTCCTCGTCGCCCGCGGCGCTCTCTGCGATCCGGCGGCAGAGCTCGCCCCCGCCGGCCGCTCCGGCGAAGTGGTCCTTGAGGTAGGTGTCGAGCGCGGCTCCGGGCATGGCTTCGACCGCTTGCCCGGGAACCGGCGCCCTAACCCGAAGCCTGCGGCAGCCCACCGCGCGTCGACGCTCGACACCATGAGCTTCGAGTTCCTTTCGAGCCGGTGGAGAAGCTCGACGAGTCCCTGACCCACCTGTTCGAAGGCGCCCCGCTGCTCGTCGCGCTGGGTATCGCGTTCCTGCTCGGCCTGCGCCACGCATCCGACCCCGACCACCTGGTCGCCGTCACCTCGCTCGTCGCTTCCGAGGACAGCGACAGCCGCGAAGCCGCGCGCCTCGGCACCTACTGGGGCCTCGGGCACGCGGCGATGCTGCTGGCGATCGGGCTGCCGCTGATCTTCCTCAAGTCCGAGCTGCCCGCGTGGCTCGAGAGCGGCGCCGAGAAGGCCATCGGCCTCGTGATCATCGTCCTCGCCGTCCGCGTGATCTGGAAGTGGGCGCACGGCGACTACCGCAGCAGCCGCCCACGTCCACGACGGCCGCGCGAGCACCGCCACCTCCACCACAGGCGACGATCACGCCCACCGCGCCGCGCGGACGCCCGCGCCAGGCGTTCGGGATCGGCGTCCTGCACGGGCTCGCCGGCACGGGCGCCGTGGTGCTGCTGCTGATCGCGGCGATGCCGAGCAAGGTCGAGGCCGCCGCCGCGATGGCGGTGTTCGCGCCGATGTGCGATCCTCTCGATGACCGCCTGCACCGCGGCCTTCGTCTGGGTCCTGACCCGCCGGCCCGTCGAGCCCCTCTACCGGGCCGTGCTGATCCCGCTGCTCGGCGTCTTCGGCGTCGCTGTTCGGGCTCTGGTACGTCGGCCTGACCTGACCCGCTCCGCAACCCTGTACCTTCTCGCCGATGGAGCGTGACGCCGCGCTCGACGCCGTCTTCAAGCCGGTCCGCCCGCCGACGACCTTCGAGGAGACGGTCGAGCGGCTCGGCACCGCGATCCGCCTCGGACTGCTGCTGCCCGGGACGAAGCTCCCTCCCGAGCGAACCCTCGCCGACGAGCTGGCGATCTCCCGCTCGACCCTGCGCCAGGCCCTGACGACGCTGACCCAGAGCGGTCACCTCGTCTCGCTGCGCGGCCGCAGCGGCGGGACCTTCGTCGCCGACGAGCCGCCCCTCGCCGAGTCTCCCGGCGCCGGCTCGTCGGACGCCCTCGGCGCCGAGGCCTGGGCCGTCCTCGACTACCGGGTCGCCGTCGAGACCGGCGCCGCGACCCTGGCGGCGGAGCGCGCCGACCGCGAGCGAATCGGCCGGCTCGACGAGCTCGTCACCCGGATGGCCGACGCCGACGACTTCGAGGAGTACCGCCGGGCCGACGTCCGCTTCCACATCGGCGTCGCCGAGGCCGCCAACTCCCCCCGCCTCGTCTCAGCGATGACCGAGGTCCAGGGACAGATGAGCGACCTGATCGCCCAGATCCCCCACCCCGAACAGGTGCTCACCCGCTCCAACGAGCAGCACGCCGAAATAGTGAAGCTGATGCGCCTGGGAGACGGACCCGGCTGCGCCCACCTGATGCGCGAGCACATCGAGGGCACCGAGCACATCCTCGCCGGACTGCTGCCCCGCGCGGTCTAGCTGACGCCGGCCGCGACCTTTCGCTTGCCTCGCGTGGCCCAGCCTGCCTTCATCACACCGGCCGCGACCGGGCCCAGGAAGGACGGGCGGTAGTCGAAGCTCACGTCGTAGTCGACGTGGGTGCCGCCCTTGCCGTCGTCCTTGAACTCGATGCGGCCGAGGTGGTTCTGGATCTTCGCGTCGGGGTCGATGACCTTGTACTCGATGAGCCTGGGGCGATCGTGGGCGGTGATCTCCTCGCGGAGGGCACCGGCCGGTGTGTGCATGACCCGGATGAAGCCGAGGCCGAGCGGCTCATTGGGATCGGAGCCGTCGCTGACGCGGTCCATCTTCCCGGGCCAGATCTCGTCGAAGCGCTCGGTGAAGAAGGTGAAGACCTCGTCGGGGTTCGCCGCGAAGTCGCCGGTCAACTGGACGTGCTGGCTCATGCCCTGATCCTTTCACCCTTGGGATCGAAAAGCGGCTCGGTCGCCACCTCGCCCTCGATCCACTCTCCGAAGATGTCGATCTCGACCGCCGTTCCGGCGTCGGCGTGCTCGGGTGAGACGTAGGCGTAGGCGATCGAGGAGCCGATCGTGTAGCCGTAGCCGCCCGTCGTGACGCGGCCGACCACCTCACCATCGGCGCCACCCACCCGCACCGGCTCGTTGCCGAGGGCCACCGAGCGCGAGTCCGCGAGGGTGATGCAGCAGAGCTTCGTCCGGGGGCCCTCCTCCTTCGCCTTCGCCAGCGCGTCGCGCCCGATGAACCCGCCGTCCTTGTCGAGCTTGACGCAGAAGCCGACCCCGCCTTCATAAGGGGTCTCGTCGGGGGTGATGTCGGCGCCCCAGACGCGGTAGCCCTTCTCGAGGCGCATCGAGTCGATCGCCCGGTAGCCGCCCGCGACCATGCCGTGCGGCTCGCCGGCCTCCCAGAGCGCCCGCCAGAGCCCGATCCCGTACTCGGTCGGGCAGTAGAGCTCCCAGCCGAGCTCCCCGACATAAGTGACCCGGAGCGCCCGGACCGGGACGTGGCCGACCGTCGTCTCGCGCACGTTCATGTAGGGGAAGGCCTCGTTGCCGAGGTCCTGGGGGGTCAGCGGCTGGAGGATCTCGCGCGTCTTCGGCCCCCAGATGCCGAAGCAAGCCCAGGCGGAGGTGACGTCGCGGACGGCGACGGAACCGTCGTCGGGGAGATTGCGGCGGATCCACTCGCGGTCGTGGTTGCCGAAGGCCGTCCCCGTGACGATCGAGAAGCGCTCCTCGGACAGGCGGGCGACGGTGAAGTCGCACTCGATCCCGCCGCGCGAGTTCAGCATCTGGGTGTAGGTGATCTTCCCGACTCCGCGCGCCACTTCGTTGTCGCACAGTCGCTCGACGTAGGCCGCTGCGCCGGGTCCCTCGATCTCCATCTTCGCGAACGAGGACTCGTCGAAGATCGCGGCGGTCTCCCGGGTCGCGAGGTGCTCGGCGCCGATCGCCGGGGACCAGTGCTGGCCGGCCCAGCCGCGCGGGCGCAGGGACTCGTCGCCGGCGGCGGCATTCGACTCGTACCAGTTGACCCGCTCCCAGCCGGACTTCTCGCCGAAGGCGGCGCCGTGCTCCCGGTGCCACGCGTTGGCGGGGCTCAGCCGGAGCGGCCGGCCGGCCTCGCGCTCGTGGTTCGGGTAGCGGATGTCGTAGTAGGTCTCGTAGGTCTCGCGGGTGCGCGCGTGGGTGTAGGCGGGCGATCGGTACTGCGACCCAAAGCGGCGGATGTCCATGTGCCAGAGGTCGATCTCGGGCTCGCCGCCCGCGATCCACTCGGCCATCACCTTGCCGATGCCGCCAGCGCCCGCAAGGCCGTGGGCGCAGAACCCGGCGGCGACGAAGAAGCCCGCCACCTCCGACTCGCCGAGGCAGAACTCGTTGTCGGGGGTGAAGGCCTCGGGCCCGTTGATGAGGCGGGTGATCGTGACCTCGTCCATCACCGGGCACGCGCTTCTTCGAGTTCTCCGTGATCTCCTCGAAGCGGTCCCAGTCGTCCTCGAGCAGGCGCCCGTTGAAGTCGGGGGGGATCTGCTCGACGCGGCCCGTCCCGTCGGGCATGAAGGCCGGCTCGGATTGGCGCTCGTAGCCGCCCATCACCAGGCCGCCCCCCTCTTCGCGGTAGTAGATGAGGAGATCGGGGTCCCGCAGCGTCGGAAGCGGGTTGTCGGGATCGCGCTCGCGAAAGGGCTGGGTGACCAGGTACTGGTGGGACATCGGGATCACCGGGACGCGGACTCCGGCGAGGCGCCCGATCTCGGCGGCGAACATCCCCGCGGCGTTGACGACCACCTCGGTCTCGACCCGGCCCCTGTCGGTCTCGACGGCGCGGACCCGGCCTTCGTCGACCTCGATCCCCGTCACCCGGGTGTTCGTATAGGTGCGCAGGCCGCCCTGGCGGGCGCCGTCGGCGAGCGCGAAGGTGAGCTGCGAGGGATCGAGGTAGCCGTCGGTGGGAAGCCACGCCGCGCCGAGGACGCCCTCGGTCGACATCAGGGGGAACATCTCCTTCGCCTCGTCGGCCGAGATCAGCTCCAGCGGCAGGCCGAAGGTCTTGGCCCAGCCGGCCTGGCGGCGGAGCTCCTCCATCCGCTCCTCGCTGGACGCGAGGCGGATGCCCCCGCACTCCGTCCACCCCGGGTCGAAGTCCTCGGACTCCTCGCCGATCCGGCGGTAGAGGTCAACCGAGTGCATCATCATCTTCGTCAGCGAGACCGAGCCGCGCAGCTGGCCGACGAGCCCCGCCGAGTGGAAGGTCGAGCCCGAGGTGAGCTGGTCGCGGTCGACCAGGATCACGTCGTCCCAGCCGAGCTTGGTCAGGTGGTAGGCGATCGAGGTCCCGCCGACCCCGCCCCCGATGATCACGCAGCGAGCCGAGCTCGGCGGCTCCTTGCTCTGAAGCGCCACCGCTAGATGACCCTCATGAACCGCGCACCTCTTCGAGCCAGCGCTCGAAGCGAGGGTCGGCGGCCTGCTCGCGGAGCCGGTCGAAGTGCTTGGAGGCGTAGCCCGTGAAGTCGAAGTCGAGCTCCGACACCGCGCTCTGGACGACTCCCCACATCGCCTCTCGGAAGTCGGACATGAAGCGCATCAGGCCGAGTGCGGCGACCCGGCGCGCCGGGGGCCGCTCGTCGAAGTAGGCGGTCAGGAGCGCGAACTCGTCGTCAGCCGAAAGCTCGTTGTTGACCGCGAAGTTGCCGAGGTCGAAGTAGCGGTCGCCCATCCCGGCGTACTCCCAGTCGACGATCCAGAGCCGATCCCCGTCGTGGAGGAAGTTGCCGGCGAGCAGGTCGTTGTGGCACGGAACCGGGACGTGCTCGGGGTGGCCCGAGACCGCTTCCTCGATGAGTCGGGCGTTCTCGTGGGCCTGCGCGTACTCGTGGGGGACGGTCGCGCCGCGCTCGCGTCCCGTGTCGGCGTAGGTCTCGACGATCCGGAAGGCGGAGAAGGTCGAGGGCAGGCTCTCGGTCGCGTTATGGATGTTCCGCAGGTCGGCCGCGACGTCGACCAGGCATCCGGGGCCCCGCAGCTCTTCTGGCGGTCATCGTCCGGGCGCCGAGGAACTCGGCGACCAGGCAGGGCGGGTCTTCGAGCATCGCCGCCACCTTCGGCGCGACGCCGGCGCCGGCGGCCATCTCGCTCGCGGCCAGCTCGGCGTAGCGGTCGATCTCGAGCAGGTTCGTGTCCTTGCCGGGGACGCGGACGACGTAGTCCTTCTCTCCGAAGCGGACCTTGTAGTTGCGGTTGGTGATCCCGCCGTCGAGGGGCTCGGGCTCTCCGGCCACCGGTCCGAGCATCCCGGACACCCGGTCCACAATTTCCGCTATTTCGTCTTTTTCGCTCACAGGCCTTGAAATCGTCCCGGAATCGGGAATAGAGTCCGCCTCGTCCAATAGGTCGGGCCAGCACACCTTTTATCGGATGCGCGGTCCCGAGGGGAAAGAGGAGAGGTAGATGGCAACCGCTGACAAGACCCGAGAGGCCGATGAGAGCCTTCTCAAGGAGCTCGGCTACAACCAGGACCTGAACCGCGCGTGGAGCGGATTTTCGAACTTCGCGATCTCGTTCTCGATCATCTCGGTCTTGGCCGGCTGCTTCACGACGTACGGCCAGGCCTGGAACAACGGTGGCCCGATTGCGATCTCGATCGGCTGGCCGCTGATCTCGATCCCGATCCTGATCATCGGGTTCTGCCTCGCCGAGCTTGTCTCGCGCTACCCGACTTCCGGGGGGATCTACTGGTTCGCCGGGAAGCTGGGCAACCCAGCGGCGGCCTGGTACACGGGCTGGTTCAACTGGATCGGGCTCGTCGGCGTCGTCGCGTCGGTTCAGTACGCGTCGGCGTTCTTCCTGGCATCGCTTCTCGGCCTGTACTCGGTCGACCTCGGCATCATCAACTTCGCCGACTCCGAGAACTTCCTGCGGGATCAGTTCTTCGTGTTCGTCGCGATCCTGATCATCACGACGATCATCAACATCTTCCGAACCCACCTGCTCGCGGTGATCAACAACATCTCGGTCGGGTGGCACGTCCTCGGGGTGGCGGTGATCATCGGGATCCTCGTCTTCGTCCCCGACGACCACCAGAGCGTGAACTTCGTGTTCTCGGAGCGCATCAACAATTCCGGGTTCGACGGAGGCTCGATTGGGGGCGTTCCCTTCTGGTTCCTTGTCTTGCCGCTCGGCTTCCTGCTGACGCAATACACGATCACCGGGTTCGACGCCTCGGCGCACATGTCCGAGGAGACAGTTGACTCGTCCACGGGATCGGCCCGCGGGGTCTGGCAGTCGATCTTCTACTCGTCGATCATCGGGTGGTTCGTGCTGCTGGCGATCACGTTTGCGGCGACCAACCTCGATGCGATCAACGGAGGCGAAACCTACGGCGCCGGCTCCTCGCTCGAGATCTTCAACTCGGCGCTGTCCACGTCGGCGTTCAAGGCCGTCCTGGCCATATCGACGATCGGCCAGCTCTTCTGCGGCCTTGCGTGCCTGACGAGCGCCTCGCGGATGTGCTTCGCCTGGGCCCGTGACGGCGCGTTCGGAACCGGGCTGTCGAAGCGCCTCGCGGTCGTCAACGACAAGGGCGTGCCGTACGCCGCCGTGATCTTCATGGCGCTCATGGCACTCCTGATCACCTTGCCGGCGCTGAAGGGCAACGACGCAGGCGTTCCGTGGGCCTTCTTCGCGGTGGTCTCGATCACCGTGATCGGGCTCTACGTCGCGTTCGCCATCCCGATCTACTACCGCTGGCGCAAGGGCGACGACTGGGATTCGGGCACGTGGTCCCTAGGCAATCGCTACAAGTGGATGAACCCGTTCGCGGTGGTCTGGACGATCCTGATCACGATCATCTTCTGCCTCCCGTTCACTCCGGCGGCAGTCCCGTGGAACGACGAGTTCGACTACCAGGCGCTGAATTACGCGCCCGTGACGGTGATCGTGCTGCTCGCCCTCACGACCCTTGGCTGGCACCTCGGAGCCAAGAAGTGGTTCACGGGTCAGAAGCGATTCGACGTGGAGCACGTCGAGTAGCGCCCGTGTGAAGCTCGATGAGCTGAAGGAAGCGGTAGCGGGGGGCACGGTGGACACCGTGCTCCTCGCGATCGCGGACATGGAGGGACGGCTCCAGGGCAAGCGCCTCACCGCCCAGTACTTCCTCGACGAGACCGTCAAGCACGGCGCCGAGGGCTGCAACTACCTGCTGGCCGTCGACGTCGACATGGACACCGTCCCCGGCTACGCGATGTCGTCGTGGGAGCGCGGCTACGGCGACTTCGTGATGAAACCGGACATGGACACGCTGCGGCACGTGCCCTGGCACGAGGGCACGGTGATGCTGCTGGCCGACCTCGAGTGGGAGGACGGCTCTGACGTGGTCGCCTCACCCCGCCAGATCCTCCGGCGCCAGCTGAAGCGGCTGGAGGAGCGCGGCCTGCAGGCGTTCGCCGGCACGGAGCTCGAGTTCATCGTCTTCAAGAACACCTACGAGGAGGCCTGGAAGAAGGCCTACCGCGACCTCGAGCCGGCCAACCTCTACAACATCGACTACTCGCTGCTCGGCTCCGCGCGGGTCGAGCCGCTGATCCGCCGCATCCGCAACGAGATGGGCGGCGCGGGGATGACGGTCGAGAACTCGAAGGGCGAGTGCAACCTCGGCCAGCACGAGATCAACTTCCACTACGGCCCCGCTCTGCGGGCCTGTGACGACCACGTCGTCTACAAGACCGGCGCCAAGGAGATCGCCGCCCAGGAGGAGATGGCGCTCACCTTCATCGCGAAGTACAACGAGATGGAGGGCAACTCCTGCCACATCCACGTCTCGCTCGCCGACGACAAGGGAGAGAACGCCTTCGCCGCCGACCAGCAGCTCTTCGATCGCTTCATCGCCGGCCAGCTCGCCTGCATGCGGGATCTTTCGCTCCTCTACGCGCCGAACATCAACTCCTACAAGCGCTTCGCGAAGGGCTCGTTCGCTCCAACAGCAGTTGCCTGGGGGGTGGACAACCGCACGTGCTCGCTGCGGGTCGTCGGCCACGGGCCGGGCCTGCGCGTCGAGAACCGGCTGCCGGGCGCCGACGTCAACCCCTATCTCGCGCTCTCGGCGCTGATCGCGGCAGGGCTCCACGGAATCGACTCGGAGCTTGAGCTCGAGCCGGAGCTCGAGGGCAACGCCTACGAGTCCGACAAGCCGCACGTGCCGACGAACATCTACGCGGCGCGCGACCTGTTTCGTGACAGCGACGTCGTGAAAGAGGCGTTCGGGCAGGAGGTGGTGGACCACTACCTGAACCGCGCCCAGGTCGAGATCGACGCCAGCGAGGCGGCGGTCACGGACTGGGAGAAGTTCCGCGGCTTCGAGCGGTTGTGAGCCCGCTCTCATGACGGCGACCGCCGCGGTCGGCATCTGCACGGCCGTCGAGCGCGCCCGCTGGACGGTCTGGGAGGAGACGGTCACGATGGCGCCCCGCTCATACGCGACGGCGGTCCAGCGTGCCGGGGCCATCGCGCTCCTACTCCCGCCCGACGAGTCGCTGCTGACCGACCCCTCCCCGCTGCTCGAGCGCCTCGACGGCCTGATCCTCGCGGGCGGCTCCGACATCGACCCGGCAAGCTACGGCGAGGAGCCCCACCCCCAGATCCAGACGACCTGGCCCGAGCGCGACGCGTTCGAGATCGCGATGTGCCGCGGCGCCCTTGACCGCGGAATGCCCGTCCTCGGGATCTGCCGGGGCATGCAGCTTCTGAACGTCGCCCTGGGCGGGACGCTCCACCAGCACCTGCCCGACGTCGTCGGCCACACCGAGCACATGCACACCCCCGGCGCCTTCGGAGACCACGAGGTCCGCCTGAAGCCGGGTTCGCTCGCCGCACGCGCGGCGGGGGGCGAGATGCTCTCGGTCAAGTCCCACCACCACCAGGGCGTCGACCGCCTGGGCGAGGGCCTGATCGCGACGGGGTGGGCGGTCGAGGACGAGACGATCGAGGCCGTGGAATTCCCGGACCGCTCCGACTACGCCCTCGGCGTCGTCTGGCACCCCGAGGAGGCGAGCGGCCATGACGCGGTGATCCTCTCGCTCGTCCAAGAGGCCAAGGACCGGGCGCCCGTATGACGACCAAGACCACGATCGAGGTGATCGAGCCCGCGACCGAGAAGGTGATGGCCGAGCTGCCGCGCGCCGGGGCCGACGATGTCGATGCGGCCGTCGCGAAGGCGAAGGCCGCGTTCCCGGACTGGCGCGCAGTCGACCCCGGTGACCGCGCAACGATCCTCCGCGGCCTCGCCGACGCGATCGAGGAGCGATCCGCCGACCTCTCCGAGATGGAGGCCCGGAACGCCGGCAAGCCGATCACCGACGCCGAGGGAGAGATCGGGATGGTGGTCGAGTGCTTCCGCTACTACGCGGGGGCGCCAGAGCGGCTGCTGGGCCAGACGATCCCGGTCTCCGGCGGAGTCGACTTCACCTTCCGCGAGCCGCTCGGCGTCGTCGGGCTGATCACCCCCTGGAACTTCCCGCTCGTGATCGCGTCGTGGAAGGTCGCGCCGGCGCTGGCGGCCGGCAACACCGTCGTGCTGAAGCCCGCCGAGCTGACCCCGCTTACCTCGGTCGAGCTCGAAAAGATCGCGCTCGCCGCCGGGCTGCCCGAGGGCGTGCTGAACGTCGTCGCCGGCCCCGGCAGCGTCTGCGGGCAGCGCCTGGTCGAGCACCCCGACGTGGCGAAGATCGCGTTCACCGGGTCCACGGAGGTCGGCCGCGGGATCGCCGCGGGCGCCGCGCAGACGATCAAGCGGGTGACCCTCGAGCTCGGCGGCAAGTCGCCGAACATCGTCTTCGCCGACGCGGACCTGGAGGCGGCAGCGCAGGCAGCCCCGATGGCCGTCTTCGGCAACGCCGGGCAGGACTGCTGCGCGCGCTCCCGCCTCCTCGTCGAGCGCTCGGCGATGGACCCGTTCCTCGATGCCCTGCGCGGTCCCGTGGAGGGGATCGCGGTTGGCGACCCGCTCGACCGGTCGACCCAGATGGGACCCCTGATCTCGGCGGACCAGCGCGAGACCGTCTCCTCCTTCGTGCCCGACGACGCGCCGGTCGCGATCCGGGGCTCGGCGCCTGACGGCCCCGGCTACTGGTTCCCGCCCACGGTGCTCTCCCCCGTCTCCAACGAGGACCGCGCCGGCCGTCGAGGAGATATTCGGCCCGGTGGTCTCGGTAATCCCCTTCGACGACGAGGCCGACGCGATCGCGATGGCCAACGACACGATGTACGGGCTCTCGGGATCGGTCTGGAGCGGCGACGGAGGCCGCGCGCTGCGGGTCGCCCGGGCGATGGAGACCGGCGTGATCTCGATCAACTCGAACACCTCGGTCCGGGTCTCGACGCCCTTCGGCGGCTTCAAGCAGTCGGGCGTCGGCCGCGAGCTGGGCCCCAACGCTCTCGAGCACTACACGGAGGTCAAGAACGTGTACTTCGCGACCGGGGAGGGCTAGATGGCGGGACGGCTCGAGGGCAAGATCTGCGTCGTCACCGGCGCCGCGAGCGGCATCGGCGCCGAGACGGCGAAGCTGTTCGGCGCCGAGGGCGCGAAGGTCGTCGGGGTCGATCTCGAGCTCGGAACGGTCGGCGACCTGACGATCCAGGCCGACGTGAGCCACGAGGACGAGGTCAGGGACATGTACGCCCAGGCCGCCGAGGAGTTCGGGCGCATCGACGTCCTCTTCAACAACGCCGGGATCAACCCGACCGACGACACCTCGGTCCTCGACACCTCGGTCGACGCGTGGCAGCGGGTCCAGGACGTGAACACGAAGTCGGTCTTCCTCTGCTGCAAGCACGGCATTCCCCACCTGCTCGAGGCCGGCGGCGGCAGCGTCATCAACACCGCTTCCTTCGTGGCCGTGATGGGCGCCGCCGTCTCCCAGATCTCCTACACGGCCTCGAAGGGTGCTGTGCTCTCCCTGTCCCGCGAGCTGGGCGTCGAGTTCGGCGACCGCGGGATCCGGGTCAACGCCCTCTGCCCGGGCCCCGTCAACACGCCCCTGCTGCGCGAGCTGTTCGCCAAGGACCCGGCGAAGGCCCGGCGGCGGCTCCTGCACCTGCCCCTCGGCCGCTTCGCCGAGCCAGAGGAGATCGCGAAGGCCGCGCTCTTCCTGGCGAGCGACGAGAGCTCCTACATAACCGCCACGCCGTTCATGGTCGACGGCGGCCTCTCGGGCGCCTACATCACGCCGGAGTAGCGCGAGACGCTCGAGTACCCCTAGGCGCGGGTGGCGGCCGCCTCCAGGAAGCGCCCGGCCATCGCCCGCCCGAGCTCGTTCCAGGCACCGATCGCCTCGTCGGTCTCCGAGCGGAGAGACTCGACGTCGAGGCCGATCCTGCACGGCGTCCTCGTCGCTTCGCCAGTCGTCGATCCAGTGGGCGGCGTCGGCCGTGCTGACCTCGGCGTGGAACTGGATCCCCCAGGCGGCGTCGCCGATCCGGAAGGCCTGCGCGCACTGCTCGCTGCGCGCGAGCACGGCGCTTCCGGCCGGGGGCTCACATGCGTAGCTGTGCCATTCGAAGGCCGAGAACGCCGGGGCCAGGGGCCCGACGAGCGGATCCTCCGAATCTGTCACCTCGACGTCCACCCAGCCGATCTCTGGCTCCCGCATACGCGTCACCCGGCCGCCGGCGGCGGCGCACAGGAGCTGCGCGCCGAGGCACGCGCCCAGGAGCGGCGTGTCGCGCTCGATGAGCTCGCGCAGCAGGTCGGTCTCCCTGGCGAGCCAGGCATGGCGGTCCTCCTGGTCGACGTGCATCGCGCCTCCGAAGGTCATCACCGCGCCGTACTCGTGCACGTCGTGGGGCAGGTCGTCCTCTTCGGGCACGCGCCAGTACTCGAGCTCGACCCCCTGGGCGGCGAGCTCCTCTGCGAAGACCCCAGGACCGGCGTCCTCCTGATGGACGATGGCGAGCACGCGCATCTTCGGCAGTATGTCGCGCCGTGGAGCTCATCACGCTCACAGATGGCGGCCAAGAGGCAGAGAGCGTCGCGCAGCGGATCGCCGGCTTCATCGAGCCGGCGCGCGAGAGCCTCGAGCTCGCGCTCTACGACGTGCGGCTGCCCGACCCGGTCGGCTCGATCGTCGGCGACCAGCTTCGCGCCGCGTCGGACCGCGGCGTCGAGATCCGCCTGATCCATAACGTTGATTCGAGCCGGCCCGCGGCGCTGCACCCGCCGCCCGAGACGAGGCCGGAGATCCTCGAGGAGCTCCCCATCGAGGTGCGCGCGATCGCCGGCGTCCCCGACCTGATGCACCACAAGTACGTCGTCCGCGACGGTTCCGCCGTGTGGACGGGCTCGGCCAACTGGACCGTCGACTCCTGGTCGCGCCAGGAGAACGTGCTGGCGATCGTCGAGTCGGCGGGGGTCGGCGAGCGCTTCAGGCGGAACTTCGAGGAGCTCTGGGAGGGCCGCGACGTCGGGCGCAGCGGGAACATCGAGCCGGGCCCAGTGGACGTCGGCGGCGCCGAAGTGCGTGCCTGGTTCACACCCGGCCAGGGCGAGGAGCTCTCCCAGCGGATCGCCACGGCGATCGGCGGCGCGCGCAGGCTGGTGCGAATCGCCTCGCCGGTGATCACTTCGGGCCCCGTCCTCGGCACCCTCGCCGAGGCGGCCGACCGCCACCGGGCTGACGTGGCCGGCGTCGTCGACGGCCCGCAGGTCGGCACGGTCTTCAACCAGTGGCGCGACAACGGCAGCAGCGCGTGGAAGATCCCGCTGCTGGCCAAGGCGCTCACCGGCCTCGACTTCACGGCCAAGGACTCGACGCCGTGGACCCCCGAATCGAAGCTCCACGACTTCATGCACTGCAAGATGACCGTGGCCGACGATGTCGTCTTCCTGGGCTCGTTCAACCTGTCGCGCTCGGGGGAGCGGAACGCCGAGAACATGCTCGAGATCCGAGACACCGGGATCGCCGAGCGGATGGCCGCCTACATCGACCAGATCCGGGCGCTGCACCCGAAGGCGACGGCGCCCGAGGGCGCTGCCGTCAGCGAGCCCGGGGGGCGCTGACCTGGCGACAGAGCCGGGCGAGGACGTCCTCGGGGCCGTCCGCGAGCTCGACCTGCTCGTAGTCCTCGAGTGAGATTCGCTCGTCCTCGAGCAGGTGCACCCGCGCCCAGTCGAGCAGCGAGCTCCAGAAATCCTTCCCGCAGAGGACGACCGGATGGTCCACGGCCTTGCCGGTCTGGATCAGGGTGAGGGCCTCGAAGGTCTCGTCGAGGGTGCCGAACCCGCCGGGGAAGCAGACGAACGCGTCTGAGTAGCGCACGAACATCAGCTTGCGGACGAAGAAGTAGCGGAACTCGATGCCGACGTCGCAGTAGTCGTTCAGAGCCTGCTCGTGTGGCAGCTGGATGTTGAGCCCGACCGAGGTCCCGCCCGCCTCCTGGGCGCCCCGGTTCGCGGCCTCCATCGTTCCCGGCCCCCCGCCCGTGATGACGACGAAGCCCGCCTCGGCCAGGGCGCTGCCGGTCTCGCGGGCCTCCTCGTACTCGGCGTCGCCGGGCCGGGTCCGGGCGGAGCCGAAGACGCAGACCGCGGTCCCGAGGTCCGCGAGGGTCTCGAACCCCTTGCGGAACTCTGCCTCGATCCGCTGGAGGCGCTCCTCGTCGTCGGCCTCGGGCGTCTCCACCGCCGGCCAGTCGGCGTAGATCAGCTCCTCGTCGGCGCTCCTCGGCTTGGCCTCGCTCAAGGCTTCTCGCTCAGGACGTCTCGCCGGTCTGCTCGTCGACGCGCCGCTGGTATCCGCTTCGCCCCGCGGGATCGGCCTCGAGGAAGATCCGGTCGGTCCCCAGGAAGCGGTGGATCGCCCGCTGGGCGCGGACCGGGAGCGCTCCGATGACGGCGCCGGTCGGCTGCACGCTCCGGGGGACGTAGCGGTGCAGCGCACCGTCGCCGAGTGAGGCGGCGACCGCCTCGGCCACCTCTCCGGGCTCGATGGACTTGGCCGTCCTGGGGAGGCCGGTGCCCGCCGTCAGCTCGGTGGATGTGAACGACGGCAGGACCGCCCCCACCGTCACCCCCGAGTCCTTGTACTCCCAGGCGACTCCCTCCGTCACCGCGATCACCGCGGCCTTGCTCGCGGCGTAGGTCGCCTGGCCCGGGACCGCGAGGCGTCCCGCGAACGAGGCCAGGTTGACGATCCTGCCCTCGCCCCGCGGGACCATCAGCCGCAGCGCGGCCTTGGTCCCGGCGATCACCCCGTGGACGTTGACGTCGAAGATCGTCCGGGCGGTCTCGTCGGACTCGTCCAGGAACGGCCCGATCGGCATCACGCCCGCGTTGTTGACGACTCCCCAGAGCGGGCCCAGCTCCTCTTCTGCCTTCGCGAAGAACGTCTCGATCGAGTCGGCGGACCTGACGTCGACCGGGAGACCGGCGGCGTGACCCTCCAGCTTCGATGCGCGCTCACCGGCCGCGGCCCCGTCGATGTCGCCCATCGCGACCCTCGCCCCGCGCGAGGCGAGCAGCTGCGCCGTCGCCAGACCGATCCCGCGGGCAGCCCCGGTGATCGCCACCGCGCGCCCGTCCATGTCGAGTGCCTCGCTCATGCCACCGGATATTGTCAGGAGCGATGGAGCGGACTCTCGAGGGGAAGACCCTGATCATGTCCGGCGGGAGCCGGGGGATCGGTCTCGCGATCGCGCTGCGAGCCGCGCGCGACGGCGCCAACGTCTGCCTGCTGGCCAAGACCGACAAGCCCCACCCGAAGCTGGAGGGGACGATCCACACCGCTGCCGAGGAGATCGAGGCGGCCGGCGGCAAGGCTCACGCGGTCGTCGGCGACGTCCGCGAGGAGGCCGACGTCGAGCGAGCGGTCGCCGAGGCCGTGGACGCATTCGGCGGCATCGACATCTGCGTCAACAACGCGAGCGCGATCGACCTGCGGCCCACCTCGGCGATCGACATGAAGCGCTACGACCTGATGCAGGACATCAACTGCCGCGGCACCTTCCTGCTCTCGAAGTCCTGCATCCCCCATCTGTCCGAGGCCGAGAACGCCCACATCCTCACCCTCTCCCCTCCGATCGACCTCGACCCGAAATGGGCCGGCGGGCACCTCGGCTACACGATCGCCAAGTACGGGATGAGCCTCTGCACTCTCGGGCTCGCCGAGGAGCTGCGCCCCCAGGGAATCGCCGCCAACTCGCTCTGGCCCCGATCGATCATCGCGACCGCCGCCGTCCAGAACCTGCTCGGCGGCGACGAGGCGATGGCCGCGGCCCGCACCCCCGAGATCATGGCCGACTCCGCCCACGCGATCCTCACGCGCCCCTCCGCGGACTGCACCGGCAACTTCTTCATCGACGACGACGTCCTTGCCGAGGAGGGCGTCACGGACCTCTCCGAGTACCGGCGGGGCGAGGGCCACCTTCAGGTTGACCTCTTCCTCTCGGGAGACGTTCCGGACTGACGCACTACGCCTCGGTCCTGGCCATCGCCGACTGGCCAGTTTCCAGTCAATACCACTCAGACGGGAGAACCATGAGCGCCAGCAACGGCAACCGCACCTTCGTGATCGGCGTCGGCATGACCAAGTTCGACAAGCCGGGGACGAAGGAGGGCGACTATCCCGACTGGGCCCAGGAGGCCGGAACCAAGGCGCTCGAGGACGCGGGCGTTCCCTACGACAAGATCGAGCAGGCCTTCGCGGGCTACTGCTACGGCGACTCCACCTACGGCCAGCGCGCCGTCTACGGCCTCGGCCTGACGGGCATCCCCGTGGTCAACGTCAACAACAACTGCTCGACGGGCTCGAGCGCCCTGTTCCTCGCGCGCCAGGCCGTCAAGGGCGGCCTCGCCGACTGCGCGATGGCGGTCGGCTTCGAGAAGATGGAGAAGGGCTCGCTGGGCGTCAAGTACACCGACCGCACCAACGCGCTCGACAAGCACGCCGCCGCGATGTTCACGATCCGCGACCCCGAGGAGTCGCCGCCCGCCCCGCAGATGTTCGGCAACGCCGGGCGCGACCACATGGAGAAGTACGGCTCGGAGGCCGACCACTACGCCTGGATCGGCTGGAAGAACCACAAGCACTCGGTCAACAACCCATACGCGCAGTTCCAGGACGAGTACACGATCGACGAGATCAAAGAGGCGCGGATGATCCACGACCCGCTGACCAAGCTCCAGTGCTCCCCCACCTCGGACGGCGCCGCCTGCGCGATCGTCGCCTCGGAAGCCTTCGTCGAGGAGAACGACCTCTGGGACCAGGCGATCGAGATCGCCGGGCAGTCCATGGTCACCGACCTGAGCTCGACGTTCGCCGACGACACCGACTGCATCAAGATCGTCGGCTCCGACATGTCGAAGCAGGCAGCGGACCAGGCCTACGAAGAGGCCGGCATCTCCGCCGACGAGGTCGACGTCTGCGAGCTCCACGACTGCTTCAGCGCAAACGAGCTGATCACCTACGAGGCCCTCGGCTTCGCCGAGGAGGGCGAGGGGCACAAGCTCGTCGAGGCCGAGGCGACGACCTACGGCGGCGACGGCCCGCTCGTCAACCCCTCGGGCGGCCTGATCTCGAAGGGCCATCCCCTTGGCGCGACGGGACTGGCGCAGTGCTCCGAGCTCACATGGCAGCTCCGCGGCACCGCCGACGCCCGCCAGCTCGAGGACGCGAAGGTCGGCCTGCAGCACAACATCGGGCTCGGCGGCGCGGCGGTCGTCACGGTGTACAAGCCGCCCGCCTAGATATAGGCTTCGCTCACACCGGCTACGAGGGGAGCGAGATGGATATCGGAAGCAAGGATTTCAAGCTCGGCATGACCGGCCTGATCGTGATCGGCGTGATCGCGCTGGCGCTCGGGATCTTCAGCTAGGGATCGCCAGCCGGCACTCTTCCGAGCGCCGCGTGAGCGGCGCGAAGGGTGCCGGCCGGCGCCAGCGGTCCCGTCTGAGGGCGAAGCGGCAGAACCGGTACTAGGGACAGGCCTTCCTGACGTCCCTGCCTGCGCCGCCCGAGCACTTGTCGCGCGTGCTCGAGCCGCCGTTCATGAAGTCCCGGCCGCCCTGGCCGCGCAGGCGGTCGCGGCCGGACTTCCCGAGGAGCACGTCGGGTCCGCCACCGCCGACGAGCCTGTCGCCACCCGCGCTGCCGATGAGGATGTCCCCGCCGGGGCCGCCGCTTGCGACGTCGTCGCCGAAGTCGGCGCAGAGGATGTCGCTACCCCCACCCCCGAGCAGGACGTCGTTACCGGCGAACCCGCGAATGACGTCGCCACCGCCGGTCCCCACCAGGACGTCCCTGCCGGGCGTCCCGGTGATCGTCGGCGTGCCGCAACTCGGCTGAACCTTCTTCCCCTTCTTCTTCGTCTTCTTCGGCTTGGTGGTCTTGGGCGTCGCGGGCGCCTTGCTGACGGTCGTCGTCTCGGTGTCCTGGTTGTTGGCGGTGTCAGGATCCATCTCGGTCGCCAGGACCGAGGCGGTGTTCGAGATCGTGCCGTCGTCGCCGGCCTTGACGCTGATCGTCGCGGTCGCGCTCGCGCCCTCGAGGATCGTCCCGAGGTCGCAGGTGACCGTCTGCCCCGCCCTGTTGCAGGTCCCGCTGGCGGAGGTTGCCGACACGAACGTGATGCCGTTCGGCAGCGTGTCGGTGACGGTGACGTTCGTCGCGTCTGCCGTGCCGGGGACGGGCCCGCCGAGGTTCGAGATCTGGATCGTGTAGGCGAGGTCGGTCTTCTCGACCACGGGGTCGGGACTGTCGCTCTTGATGAGACGAAGATCGGTGGTACCCGGCGCGGCGATCGCCCCACCCGTCGGTCCAGCCATTAACACCGCGGCGGCGGCCAGGGCCGATACTCCGGTGGCGACTCCGATGGTCCTCTTGCGCTCGCTGCCTCTCATGCCGTCTCCTCACCCGCGGCGCACGCCGCGGTTCGATTCAAGCCCATTACCAGGTAAGCACGCCTGGACACCGAGTGTTGCGGTTGGCGCACCGCCTATTCAAGCGCCAGGCGACCGCTGGGGGTTACGCCCGGAAAACCGCATCGCGAGACCGGCGAGGAGATAGCCGACCACGAGCGTGAGGGCGGCGAACTTCAGGCACGCGAAGATCCCGCCCGCCAAGGGCGCCAGATCTCCGGCCCTGGTCTCGAGCGAGATCAGAAGCCAGGCGTTCTCGATCGCGTCGAATGCGGCGGCCGCCACCGCCGCCGGGACCGCGACCAGGCCGGCACTGGCCATGCGCGTCCAGCCCCGTTCGGAGGCGAGCTCGCGGGTCGCCACGGCGGCAAGAGTGAGGAAGGCCCCGTAGGCGAACAGGAAGAGGTAGTCGACGATCAGCGAGACGCGGGCGGCGTCCTGGCCCGGGCTGTCCCAGTCAGCCTTGATGTCCTCCGCTCGCTCGCGGTCGAAGGCCAGTTCGAACACCACGATCCCGGGTCCGCCCGTGTCGCGCATCTCCTCGTCCTGACCGTTCAGGAAGACGCCGATGCCAAGCGTCAGCGCCCCGAGCACGACCAGCGCGATGCGCCGGGTCACTGTGCCGCGTCGATCGCCCGGCGGATCTCGTCCAGGCTCGGCTTCTCGATCAGCTCCTCGCTCAGGGCGTTGCCCGTCACGACCACCGCGGGCTCGAGCGGCAGACGGCGTTCGACGGCCGCCATCTCGTCCTCCTCGAGGGCGTCCTGCACCTCCTCCTCGTTGAAGTCGCGCTGCCACTGCTCGACGTTCAGGTTGAGGATGCCGTTGGCGATCTGGTCGAGGAAGTCCTGGTTGATGATCCCGGCGTCCCCGCCGGTCCTGTCCTGGTTGCGGAAGAAGAGCTCGATGAACTGCCACTGCTGGTCCTGGAGGCCGGCCGCCTCGGCGCCGATCCCGCCGACGCCGGTGGCCCTGTCGGCGTCCATCGAGTAGTGGCGGAATACGAGCTTGACCTCGCCGGCTCGGACCTCGTCCTCGATCAGGGGATCGATGGTCTCGAGGTGGTAGTCGGCGCAGCCCTCGCACTGGAGGTCGCTGAAGACCTCCACGGTGACCGCGGCATCGTCGTCGCCGAGCCTGTCCTCGAGCTGCCGGATGCCCCCGACGAGGCGCTGGACCTCCTGGGCCCCGCTGATGTCGATCGGCTCGTCGTCCCCGGAGTCGAGCGAGAGGCTCGCGAGCACGGCGAACCCGATCAGGCCGACGACCGCGATGACGATCACCCCGACCAGGCGGGGACGGCGGCGCTGGGGTTCGTTCACCCCGCGAGGGCCTTGTAGTACCTGACGGCGAGCCCCGTCAGGAGCGTCCTGAACGCCTCTTCGACCGGCGTTCCGCTGTCGCCTGCCCAGCGCTCGAGGCCGTCGCGCTCGATTACCTCGCTGCGGGCGACGACCTCGTCGACGAGCTCGGGATGCTGGTCACAGAAGAAGGCCCCCATGGAGTAGAGGTCCGTCTCCATCAGCGACTCGATGAAGCCCGCGTCAGCGTCTGCCTTGGACGGCGCCATTGACCGCCATGCTAGTTAGGGTTGCCTCGATGGCCTCGCGGGATGAGATCGTCGCGTACTGCGACCTGGTCCTCGACGTCCCTTCGTTCGACGACTACGCGCCGAACGGCCTCCAGGTCCCAGGCGTCCAGGAGGTCGGCGCCATCGCGACCGCCGTCTCGGCGAACCTCGAGTCCCTCCAGCTTGCGATCGACGGCGGTGCCCAGCTCGTGCTGGTGCACCATGGAGTCATCTGGGGCAGCGGAGCGGAGCCGCTGACACCGATGATGGCGGGCCGCCTGCGCACGCTGCTGGGCTCCCACACGGGACTCGCCGGCTACCACCTGCCGCTCGACGCCCACCCGAAGATCGGCAACAACGCGCTCCTTCGCGACGCGCTGGGCCTGGTGCCGGACCCGAGGCCGTTCGCGAAGGCGAAGGGCTCGCACATCGGCGCGATCGGGTTCGATGAGACCGGGATCGACATCGTCGACCTGGAGGCAAGGCTCCGCGCCGCGACCGGCGTGGAACCGCTGGTCTTCGACACCGGGCCCGACGCGATCCACACTGTCGGGATCGTCACGGGCGGCGGCGCGTTCGCGATCCACGAGGCCGCGGAGATGGGCCTCGACGCCCTGGTGACCGGCGAGCCGACCGAGCCCGTGATGGGGGAGGCGCGCGAATACGGGATCCACTTCCTGGCCGGAGGTCACTACGCGACCGAGATCCTGGGCATCCGCCGGCTCGGCGAGCTCGTCGGCGCCCGCTTCGAGGTCGGGCACCGGTTCATCCACGTGCCGAACCCTGTCTAGAGCCCGGTGCGAGAGGGCTCGATTTCCGCAACTAGCGGAGATTCGGTTGACACGTCAGCCGCAGGCGATATAAGTCGCTCTCTGAGGATGTAGACGACGGAGAGGTGTTGAATGGCCGTACACCTGACGCCCACCGAGCTCGCTGACGAGTTGGACATGAAACGTCGCGAGGTCCTCGTCAAGTGCATCGAGATGA
This sequence comes from uncultured Solirubrobacterales bacterium, assembly GCA_963839875.1. GTDB lineage: Bacteria > Actinomycetota > Thermoleophilia > Solirubrobacterales > 70-9 > CAVUAT01. The sequence continues at coordinate 194,033 of CAWIWP010000002.1, read as the reverse complement.
ACGTTCCGGTGCTCGCCGGGCGTATCGACAGGACGTTGTTCGAGTCCTCGCTCAAGGCGATGCAGGGCTCCCAAAAGGAAGCCGCCGCCTAGAGCACGAGCGTCAACGACTGCCGCGCGGCCGGGAGATCCCTGGCCGCGCAGCCAGTCGCGCAATATGATGCGCGCCATGAAGGGCACCGGATCGAAGACCATCGCGGACCTGCTGCCGAGCGCGGCGGCGATGCACGGCAACCAGAGTGCCGTCACCTACAAGGACCCCTCGGGCCAGTGGGTGTCCAAGACGTTCACCGAGGTCGGCGAGATCGTCCGCAAGCTCGCCCTCGGCCTCATCGACCTGGGCATCGCCAAGGGCGACAAGGTCGCGATCCTCGGGAACACCCGTCCCGAGTGGACCTACTTCGACTTCGCGGCGCTCAGCGTCGGCGCGACGGTGGTGCCGATCTACCAGACCAACTCGCCCGAGGAGTGCCAGTACGTGCTGGAGAACTCCGACGCCGTCGCGGTGGTAGTCGAGGACGAGTCCCAGCTCGAGAAGGTCCGGGCGGTCCGCGGCTCCCTGCCGAAGCTGCAGCAAATCCTGATGATGGAGGGGACCGCCGACGACGCGATCTCGATGAGCGAGCTCTCCCAGCGCGGCGAGGGGCGAGACGTCGCCCAGTGGGAGCAGCGCTGGAGCGCGGTCACCACGGACGACATCTGCACGATCATCTACACGTCGGGGACCACCGGCCCGCCCAAGGGCTGCGTCATCTCCCACGGCAACTACCGCTCGATGCTGACGATGTCGGTCACCGAGAGCGTCCAGGAGGAGGGCGAGACCGTCTACCTCTTCCTCCCCCTCGCTCACAGCTTCGCGCTGCTGATCCAGCTCCTGAGCTTCGACCTGGGGGGCAACATCGCCTACTGGGAGCGCGACCCGCTGAAGATCGTCCCCAACCTCTCGGAGGTGAAGCCCGAGGTGTTCCCCTCGGTGCCGCGCATCTTCGAGAAGATCTACACCGCCGCGACGGCCGACGCCACCGGCGCGAAGAAGGGCATCATGAACTGGGCGATCGGGGTCGGAAAGAAGGTCCGCGCAAAGGAGCGCGCCGGCAAGGACCTCGGCTTCCTGCTCGAGCGCCAGTACAAGCTGGCCGACAAGCTCGTCCTCAGCAAGATCCGCGCGCTGTTCGGAGGCAACATCCGGGTCTGCGTCACGGGAGCCGCGCCGATCAACCCCGAGATCCTTCGCTTCTTCGATGGTGCCGGCGTCCTGATCCTCGAGGGATTCGGGATGACGGAGACCTCCACCGCGGCCACGATCGCCCGCCCCGACGCCTTCAAGTTCGGGACCGTCGGCCGGGCATTCAAGAACGCCGAGATCCGGATCGCCGACGACGGCGAGATCCTGGTCAAGGGCCCCAACATCTTCCAGGGCTACTACAAGAACCCCGAGGCGACGGCCGAGACGATCGTCGACGGCTGGCTCCACACCGGGGACATCGGCGAGCTCGACTCCGACGGCTACCTGAAGATCACCGGCCGCAAGAAGGACATCATCATCACGGCGGGCGGCAAGAACATCACGCCGGCCAACCTCGAGGCCGAGATGAAGCAGAGCCGCTGGATCTCCCAGTGCGTCGTGATCGGCGACCGCCGGCCGTACCTGATCGCGCTGGTGACGCTCGACCCCGAGGAGATCGTGAAGCTCGCAGAGGAGAAGGGTTGGGCAACCGACCCCGCTGCGATCGCGGACCAGCCCGAGATGCGCGAGCTCATCCAGGAGCACATGGACGAAATCAACAAGAAGTTCGCCCAGGTCGAGCAGATCAAGAAGTTCGAGATCCTGCCCGCGGACCTCTCGCAGGAGGGCGGCGAGCTCACCCCCACGCTGAAGGTGAAGCGGAACGTGGTCAACGAGAAGTACGAGCCCCAGATCGAGGCGCTGTACGGCTGAGGGGCCCAAGGTCGCCGGCCTTGGAGCGGAGTGATCCTCGCTGCGCCAGACTCGTTCAAGGGCACGCTCTCAGCGGCGGACGTCGCCGAGGCGATCGGCCGTGGGATCAGCGGGGCCGGTGGGGAAGCCGAGCTGATGCCTGCCGCTGACGGCGGCGAGGGAACGGCGGACGCCCTGATCCGCGCGCTCGGTGGCGAGTACCGCGACGCCCCGAGTCACGATCCCCTCGGCCGCGAGATCGACGCGCGGTTCGCGCTGCTCGGCGACGGCGAGACTGCGGTGGTCGAGGTCGCGCAGGCCTCCGGCCTCTCCTTGGTCTCCGAGCCCGATCGCGACGCCGAGACGGCGAGCACCGCCGGCACCGGCGAGCTGATCGACGCGGCTGCACGGGCCGGAGCGAGGCGGATCCTGGTAGCCGCCGGCGGCAGCGCCACCACCGACGGAGGCGCGGGCGCCATCGAGGCGATCGAGGCCGCCGGGGGACTGGGTGGCGCAAAGCTCGAAGTGATCTGCGACACCTCGCTCCCTTTCGAGCGGGCCGCCGAGGTCTTCGCCCCCCAGAAGGGCGCCGACCCGGCCGCCGTGACGCGGCTCGGCGAGCGGCTGACCGCGCGCGCCGGTGCCCTGCCCCGCGACCCGCGCGGCAAGGCGATGACGGGTGCGGGCGGCGGCCTTTCGGGGGGCCTCTGGGCCGCGTTCGGCGCTCGGCTCGTGCCCGGCGCCGCCTACGTGCTCGGGGCGCTCGGATTCGACCGCAGGCTCGAGGACGCGAGCGCCGTCGTCACCGGCGAGGGGCGCCTCGACCGCACGACGCTGGAGGGCAAGCTCGCCGGCGAGATCGCCAAGCGATGCAGGTCGGCCGGCGTTCCATGCCACCTGATCGCCGGCTCGGTCGCGCTCGACGACGAAGGGAGGCGGAGACTGGGAGCCGCCTCGGTCGCCGAGGCGTCCACCCTCGATCAGATCGAGGCTGCGGCTAGAAGCCTGGCAGGCCGGTGATGGGGTGCATGAGCGGCACCGGCCCGGTCTCCGGGTCCCCCGACGGCGGCGGGGCCGCCTGGCCGTCGAAGTTCGGAATCGCCGTGTAGCTGACGAGCAGGGGCCTGGTGCCCTCCTTCAGGCGGACCGCGCGAACCCTGACCGTGGTGGTCTGGTCGCCGCAGGCTTTCACCACCGCGCTGATCCCGCCGCCGAAAAAGCTGTGCTTGCACATCTCTGGCCCGTAGCTGCGGGTGAGGGCGAGTGACCGGCCCTGCGTGGCCAATCCGGCCCAGACCTGCTCGTTGTTCGGGTAGAAGGACTCCGGCGAAGCCCACTTCACCGCCGTGCCCCCCACCGACAGGTCCATGGGACAGTCGACCTCGCGGCAATCGAAGGGGACGGAGCCGGATGCGCCGGGGGCGAACAGCGCGAGGGAGGCGAACCCGGCGATCGTGGCAGAGATCGCCGCGGCCCCCTTCGAACGCCGGGCACGAGGTCGGAGTGTCGAGGCCATAAGGCCGATTTCGCCGCGGTGCGCGCCCGGCCTGCCCCACGCAGGGGATGCAACGGGGGTTGCGGGGCGGCCAATACGCTGGGCGCATGAGCACCACTGAGCGAGGCACCGCCGTCGTCACCGGCGCGAGCAGCGGCATCGGCTCCGCCACCGCCCGCGCCCTCGCAGCGGAGGGCTTCGATGTCGTCGCCGCGGCCCGCAGGCTCGACCGCCTCGAGGAGCTCGCGGCTGAGATCGGGGGACGCGCGATCGAGCTCGACGTCACCGACCCCGGCTCGGTCGCCGCGCTCGCGGAGGCGGTGCCCGAGGTCTCGGTCCTGGTCAACAACGCCGGCGGCGCCCTCGGCCTGGAGCCGGTCGCCGAGGCCGACGAGGACAACTGGCGCGGGATGTACGAGACGAACGTGATGGGGACGATGCGCGTGACCAAGGCGCTCCTGCCCGCGCTCGAGCGCAGCGGCGACGGCTTCGTGGTCATCGTCGGGTCGGTGGCCGGCGTCGAGGTCTACCCGGGTGGCGCCGGCTACACCGCGGCCAAGCACGCGGCCAACGCCGTCGCGCGCACCCTGCGGCTCGAGCTCCTCGGGAAGCCGATCCGCGTCAGCGAGATCGCCCCGGGGATGGTCGAGACCGAGTTCTCGCTCGTCCGCTTCGAGGGTGACGCCGCGAAGGCCGAGAAGGTCTACGAGGGCATCGACCCGCTGACCGCTTCGGACGTGGCCGACGCGATCGCCTACGTCGTCACCCGCCCGCCCCACGTGGACGTGGACTACCTCTCGATCAAGCCCACGGCCCAGGCGACGGCGCGCGACTCGCACCGCCGGTGAGGCACAGGCCTACCTGCTCGAGTCCGCCGTCTCCTTCTCCTGGCCCGACTGGCGCAGCAGCGCGCCGGTCGTCTGCTCCAGGACGCGGCGCCAGGCCGAGGCGCTTTCGGGCTCCTCGCTCTCGACCGTCTGCAGGACCTTGCGGACGCGGCGGGCGGAGATGTCGATGCCGTGCCGCGCGGCGAGCTCCTTGTAGCGGGGGTAGTCCCGCGCGAGCTTCTGTGTGACCGACTCGAAGCCGTGCTTGGCGATCTTCAGGCGCGAGGAGTAGTCGAGGATCGAGGTCCCGAACATCAGCTCGTCGTCGGCCTCGGGCTCGATCAGGATGATGTCCACGTCGGGGAAGCGGTGCTTCCAGGACTCGACGGCGAGCTGCAGGCGGGCATGGGCCATCAGGCGAAACGCCTGGTTGCCGATCCCCGGCAGGCCCATGTCGCTGACCCGCTTCACCCGCTCCCCGAACATCGTCGGCATCTTCGTCTCGAAGTCGTTGACGTAGGGCACGAGGGGGTTCACGACGATGATGAACTTGGCGCCCGCGTCGACTGCGACGTCGACGTTGGTGGTCGAGGCGATGCCGCCGTCCATCAGGTGGCGTCCGCGCAGCTCGATCGGCTCGTAGACCATCGGCAGCGCAGTCGAGGCCGCCACTGCCTTCGAGATCGGGACGTCGGCCCACTCGCCCTGGCCGAGCACCAGCCGCTCGCACGTGTCGACGTCGGTGGCGGTCAGCAGGAGCTCGCGGCGGAGCTCGCGGAAGTCGTTCGAGCGGTCAGGGTCCCCGAGCACCTCGGCCATGTAGCGCTCGAGCCCGTGGTTGTTGTAGACGCCTGAGGGCAGGCCCTCGGCGATTCCCATCGCGACATCCACCATCGAGACCTCTCCGAAGTTCGATGCCAGGTGGCGCAGCGTCTTGACGACCTTGAAGGGCAGCGTCGCCCCCTTGGTCAGCCACGCCTTGTAGTTCGGCCGGAGCAGGGTTCTCAGCTTCGGATCTGCGATCGGCGACGGGAGCGCCTTGTTCAGCACCCTCATCATCTCCTCCGGCGTGACCCCATTGGCGGTCATGCTCGCGACGAACGAGCCGGCGCTGGTCCCCACATACACGTCGAACTCGTTCACGGTCGAGTTGACGGCGAGCAGGTCGAGCGCGCGCAGTGCCCCGATCTCGTATACGCCCCCGGTGAAGCCGCCGCCTCCGAGAACCAGGGCGGTCTTGTCGGCGCGATTGCGCGCCCGTAGCCGACCGCGCGAACCGCGCGGGCGCTCCCCGTCTCCATCGATCGGAACGACCTTCCCCATGGCCCGGGCGGTTATACACGACGCGGTAGCGACGGGGGCCACCGCTACCCTGGCGCGCCACTGCTGTTCTTGTGTGCGCTGTGAGACCTTTTCCCCGCATCCCGCGGCCACGATTCGCCGCCCTCGCCGTAACGGGTATCGCCTGCTCCTTCGTGGCCGCCCAGGCGCCCGCCGCCGCCCACGCCGCGGGCCCCGACCGCGCCTTCGCGACCCCAGTGGTGCGGGGCGGCGCCCAGGCCCAGGCTGCGGTGTCGGGGGCCAACCTGAAGCGCGGCCTCGCCCGCTACCTGCGCCGTAGCGGCGGCAAGGCAGGGGCCTGGGTCGGCGACCCGGTCACCGGTCAGACCCTGTTCTCGAGCGGGGCCTCGAAGCGCTTCCAGATCGCCTCGAACATGAAGGTCTTCACCACGGCGGCCGCCCTTTCCCTGATCGGGCCCGCCGAGCAGTTCGAGACGAGGTTGGTCGCCACGGGGCCATTCGAGGACGGCACCGTCCAGGGGGATCTGGTCCTCGTCGGGGGCGGCGACCCGAGCCTCACCTCGCAGGGACTCAACAGGCTCGCCGACCAGGCGCGCAACGCCGGCCTCACCAGGGTGACGGGACGGCTCGTCTACGACGAGTCGATCTTCGACGGTGTCAGGTCCGTGCCCCAGAAGGGCATCTCCGGCGGTCCGTTCGAAGAGCTGGGGCGCCTCTCGGGCCTCTCGTACGAGAGCGGCCGGTCAGCCGACCCGGCCCTGAGTGCCGCAACCGCCATGACCGAGATCCTGAGAGATCGCGGGGTTTCGGTCTCGAAGGAGACCGGTCCTGGCTCCTCGCCGGCCAACCCCCAGCCCACCGCGATCGTCGCGGAGGTGACCTCCTCGTCGCTCGCCGCCCTGGCCCGATCCACCAACACCTTCTCGCTCAACTTCTACGCCGAGATGCTGCTGAAGGCCGTCGGCGCCGATGAGCGCGGCGTCGGGACCACGGCTGGAGGTGCGGCGGTGGTGAAGGGGTTCGCGCGCCAGGACGGCGCGGTCCTGAAGACGCAGAACGGCTCGGGCCTGAGCCGCGCCGACGTCGCCTCTCCGCGCTCGGTCGGAGCCCTGCTCGCGGGCATGCTGAACGAGGAGGATCCGGTCAAGCAGGCGTTCCTCGATTCACTGGCGGTCGCCGGCGGCACCGGCACCCTCGCCCGCAGGATGCGGGGCACGGCGGCCCAGGGCAACTGCATCGGGAAGACGGGAACGCTCAACGGGGTCAGCGCCCTCTCGGGCTACTGCGAGATCGGCGCGGACGGGTCAGGGCGCTTCGTCGTCTTCTCGATCCTGATGCAGAAGGTGGACATCGGTCGCGCTCACGTCGCGCAGGACCGGATGGCCGGGCTGATCGCCCGCTACAACCCCTAGCCCTTCCGCTTCTGGCCCTTCTCGTCGCAGCCCCGGGCCTTCGGGTCCGAGGCGTCGATCGTCACCCGCTGTCTGGCGCCGGGGCCGCAGTCGATCCCGCGGTCGCGCTCGCCGTCGCGGGCCAGGAGGACGTCGTTGCCGACACCTCCCTTGAAGAGGTCACGGCCGAGCTGCCCGAACAGGGCGTCGTTGCCCGGGCCGCCTCGCAGATCGTCGTCGCCCTCGAAGCCGATCAGTCCGTCGCTGCCCGCACCTCCGAAGAGATCGTCCGCTCCCTGCCCACCGGCGATCACGTCGCGGCCCGCGTCGCCCGACAGCGTGTCGTCGCCGAGCCCGGCATTGAGGACGTCGTTGCCCTCGAAGCCCCGGACCCTCACCGGGTAGCCCACCGGAAGCGCGCGTTCGCCGACCGACTCGACGGCGACGGTGTCGTTCAGGTCGCCCATGGCGAGCGCCAGCGAGCTGTAGGCGCTCGCCGCGCAGGAGACGGACCCCGAGGTCTTGGTGAAGTCGAAGGGGGTGCAGGTGGAGCCGGTCCCGACCGGGACGACGAGGGCGCTCTTGTCCGTGATCACGATCCTGTCGCCCTCCCCCACGTTGCCCGGCGCCCCCGAGGATCGGAAGGTGATCTCGACCTTGTTCTCCTCGCCCGGCTGGGCGTCGAAACGCAGCTGGCCCGCACCGTCCGTGCCGACGACGGCCGCACCGGCGGGGGTTGTGAAGACGCAGGCGAGGGCCAGCGTCAGAAGCGTAGGGAGAGAAAGGCGCATGAGTGAGCGAGAACAGCCCTGCAGGGAAAAGTAGCGGGGCCGCGGCCTACTTGACGAGCGCCCGCAGGCCGCCCTCGTCGAGCACCTCGGTGCCCAGCTCCTCGGCCTTCGCGAGCTTGGACCCGGGGCTGTCTCCCGCGACCACGTAGTCGGTCTTCTTCGAGACCGAGTTCACGACCTTGCCGCCCGCCCGCTTGATCAGCCGGGTCGCCTCCTCGCGGCTCAGGTCGGACAGCGTGCCGGTCAGGACCAGGGTCTTGCCGTCGAGCGGGCCGCCCTCGACCCGGCGCTCGGAGGGGTCCAGCTCCATGCGCAGCCCGGCCTTCCTGAGACGGTCGACCAGCTCCCGCGTCTTGGCGTTGTCGAGCTCGGCGACGATCTGCTTCGCGAGGATCGGCCCGATTCCGTCGGTCCCCTCGATCTGCTCGGCCGATGCAGCCAGGAGCTTGTCCATCGTGCCGAAGTGCTCGGCGAGCTTCTCGGCGTTGACCGCGCCGACGCCATCCAGCCCGAGCGCGTAGAGGACCCTGCTGAAGGGCATCTGCTTCGACTTCTCGATCTCGGCCATCAGGGCGTTCGCGGACGTCTCGCCGAACCCCTCGAGCGCCGCGACCTTCTCGGTGGTGAGGTCGTAGATGTCAGCGGCGCCCGAGATCAGCTTCTCGTCCAGGAAGCGCTGGGCGTTCTTCTCTCCCATGCCCTCGATGTCCAGCGCGCCCCGGAAGTGCTTCACGTGCTGGAAGATCTGGCCGGGGCACTCCGCCCGGTTCGGGCAGATCGTGAAGACACCGTCCTCGGGCTTGATCGTCGGGGTGCCGCACAGCGGGCACTTCTTCGGTGGCCGGGCGCGCCGCGCGCCCTTCTTCCGCTTCTGGATGATCGGCGAGACCACCTGGGGGATCACGTCGCCGGCGCGCAGAACCACGACCTCGTCGCCCTCGCGCACGTCCTTCCGCTCCAGGTCCTCCTCGTTGTGGAGCGTCGCCGTCGAGACCGTCACACCCGACACGTGCACGGGCTCGAGCATCGCGAACGGCAGCAGGTGGCCGGTGCGGCCCACGTTCCAGACGACCTTGTTGAGCACCGTCGTCGCCGTGGACGGTGGGAACTTCCACGCCACCGCCCAGCGCGGGTCGCGGCCCGCGACCCCCAGCTCCCGCTGCAGGCCCCGGTCGTCCACCTTCACGACGACCCCGTCGATCTCGAAGTCGAGCTGGTCGCGGCGGTCCTCCCACCAGCGGCAGCGCTCGGCGACGTCGTCGATCCCCTTGTGGAGCTCGATGTCGGGGTTCACCCGGAACCCGTGCTCGCGGAGCCACTCCAGCATCTCGGAGTGGCTGTCGGGCTCCCAGCCGCCGCGGGCGCCGATGCCGTAGGTCCACATCGTCAGCGGGCGGGCGGCCGCGAGCTTGGGGTCGAGCTGGCGGATCGAACCGGCCGCCGAGTTCCGCGGGTTGGCGAAGGTCGCCTCGCCGGCCGCGGCGCGCTCCTCGTTCAGCTTCGCGAAGTCCTCGATCGGCAGGTAGACCTCGCCGCGCACCTCGACCAGGTCGGGCGCGTCGTCGATCCGCAGCGGCACCGACTTCATCGTCCGCAGGTTCTGGGTCACGTCCTCGCCGACGCGGCCGTCGCCGCGGGTCGCGCCCCGAGTCAGCACCCCGTTCTCGTAGGTGAGCGAGATCGCGAGGCCGTCCACCTTGGGCTCGGTGACGAAGGTGATCTCCTTGCCCTCGATGTCGAGGCGCTCGAGGCCCCGCTCGACCCGCACCCCCCAGGCGCGCAGCTCGTCCTCGTCGCGCGCGTTGGCCAGCGAGAGCATCGGCTCGGCGTGCTGGATGCGCTCGAACCTCTCGGCCGGCGCCCCGCCGACGCGCTGGGTCGGCGAGTCGGGGGTGATCAGGTCGGGGTTCTCCGCCTCGATCTCCTGAAGCTCACGCAGCAGGTCGTCGTACTCGGTGTCGGAGATCTGTGGATCGTCGAGCGAGTAGTACGCGTGGTCGTGCTTGGCGATCTCGCGGCGCAGCTCCTCCGCGCGATTCGCCGGCGACGCAGCTGGCTTCTTCGCAGCCTTCTTCGCAGCCTTCTTCTTCGCCTTCGCCGGCGTCACCGCGAGGCGTCGCCCGTCTCGACCGACTCGGTCTTGCCCTCCCCCGCGGCCTCGGTCGCGCCCGCCAGCATCCCCTCGAAGTCCCACGAGCGCAGGGTGTCGAGGCCGGCGCGGTCCGTGAGGTCGAAGTGGAGCGTGCTCACCGAGATCCGGCCCTGCGCGATCGCCGAGAGGTCTGAGCCGGACTCGTCCTCGAAGCTGGGCTCGAAGCCGTAGATCTCGTAGCGGCGCCGGGAGCCCTCGGCGTCCTCGTCGACCAGCTTCAGCTCATCGTTGTAGAGCCGCTTGCCCAAGTGGGTGACCTCGATCCCGGAAGGATCTCCAGCGGGGCAGTTGACGTTGATCAGCGTGTCGTCGGGGATCGGGTTCTTCGCCACGCCCTTCACCAGCTCCGCGGTGAACGCGGCGGCGACGCCGAAGTCGAACTGGCGGCCCAGGCGGAAGTCCATCTCGCGTGCGCCGGACTGCTGTGAGACCGCGATAGCCGGGATGCCGAGCACGATTCCCTCGAGCGCGGCCGCAACCGTCCCCGAGTAGGTGATGTCGTCCCCCAGGTTCGCGCCGTGGTTGATTCCCGAGACGATCAGGTCGGGCTTCTCGTCCCCGGTCAGGCCAAGGTCCGCGAAGCGGACGCAGTCGACCGGCGTCCCGTCGGTTGCGAATCCGGTGGTCCCGTCCTGGAATCTGATCTCCTCGACCCAGAGGGGGGAGCGGGTCGTGATCGAGCGGGCGGTCGCGCTGCGGTTGGAGTCGGGCGCGATCACGCTCAGCTCGAGCTCGTCCACCTCGGCGAGGGCCCGCCGGAGATCCTGCAGCCCCTTGGCGCCGATCCCGTCGTCGTTGGTGATCAAGACCCGCATCGGCACCCCTGTGTTCGCGTTCCGCTTCGCTGCACGCTTCATCCCTTTGTTCGCGTTCGCTTCGCTCACGCTCACGATTCTATGAAGGGGTCAGTAGAGGACCGACGCGAGGTAGAGGCCGTGCCCCCGCGCGCTGTCGCCCGCCTCCTCGCGGGGACCGCCCTCCAGGAGCGCGGTGAAGTCGTCGAAGTCGCGCCTGCCGGTGGCGACCTCGAGCATCGTGCCCACCAGGGCCCGGATCATTCCCCGCAGAAACGAGTTCGCCTCGATCCAGAGCTCGAAGAGCTCGGCGATGCCGACCTCGACAGGCAGGGGCGGCGCGTAGCTTCTCCCGCGCACCCACTCCGCCCGAATCACTTCTCGCTCGAAGCGCACGTGCCTGGTCCTGGTCGGAGTGAACGCCGTGAAGTCGTGCGTGCCGACCAGCGCCTCGGCGCACCGCTCCAGCAGCCCGGGATAGATGCGATGCGGCCAGTACAGCGAGCGGCCACGTTCGAAGGGGCTCTGCTGGGGGGCGCAGTAGAGCCGGTAGCAGTAGGTCCGCGAGCGCGCGTCGCGCCTGGCGTCGAAGCCGTCGGGCACGACCTTGGCACCGAGCACGGCGACGTCGTGCCCGGTGACGGCATTCAGGGCGCGTCGCAGTTCCTCCGGCGGCTCCCTGCCGGGCAGCTCGAAGCTCGCCACCTGGCCCCAGGCGTGCACGCCCGCGTCGGTTCGCCCGGCGACCGTCACACCGATCTCCTCTCCCAGAACCTGGGCGATGGCTCCCTCGAGGTCCTCCTGGACGGTGCGCTCGCCGGGTTGCGTCGCCCAGCCGGCGAACCCGGTCCCGTCGTAGGCGAGGTCTAGACGCACGAAGCTCATCGGTGCGCGAGACTATTGGCACATGGCGCCACCGATGTCAGACGAGCCTCCGGAGATCAGCCGCGAAGAGGCCCGCCAGGAGATGTACGGGCACGGAGCCAGCTCCACCGGCATGGCCGCCTACGAGATCGTCGCCATCGTCGTCGCGATGGTCGGCGGCGCTGTCGCCTATGAGTCGATCGACAACTGGTCGCAGTGGGTCGTCCTCGGGATGATCATCGTGTTGCTGATCGGGGCGATGATCGCCCTGAACCCGGCTCGCCGCGGCGGCTAGCCCCACCAGCGCACATCGCCGGCACCTGTGTGAGCCGACTCACCGTGTCGCCGGGGCCGGAGGCCTTACGGTTGTGCCGTCCATCACTAGGAGGAGAAGACATGGCGAACCTGGACATCACGCAGCGGAACAACCTCGAGCGGAGCACGCTCGCGGGCAACGACGGACTTCGGCGCGGCACCGAGAGAGGCTCCACGATCTACGTGGCGATCGCGCTCGTGATCGCGGCGGCACTGTCATACGCAGCGGTCGAGACGATCAACAACGGGTGGCAGTGGGTCGTCCTCGGGATGATCTTCGTGACCCTGATCGGGGCGATGATCGCGCTGAGCCCGAACCGCCGCGGCGCCTGAGCCTCGCCTGACACCCGCGTGAGCGCCTTGAGCACAATCGAGGCGTGTATGACCCTGGCCCGCCCCTAGGATCGGCAGGTGCCGACCCCCCAGCGGATCCAGCGCACCTATTACGTGCTGATGCTGGGCGAGACGCTCGCGAACTCGGCGATCTGGGGGATCAACACGATCTTCCTGCTGGACGCGGGCCTCTCGAACCTCGAGGCCTTCGCGGCCAACGCCTTCTTCACCGCCGGCATGGTCATCTTCGAGGTGCCCACCGGGATCGTCGCGGACACGATCGGCCGCCGGGTGTCCTACCTGCTCGGCGTCGTGACGCTGACGTTCTCGACACTGGCGTACGTCTACCTGTGGCAGGTGGAGGCGGGCTTCTGGTGGTGGGCCTTCGTTTCGATCCTGCTCGGGCTGGGCTTCACGTTCTTCTCGGGCGCGGTGCAGGCGTGGCTGGTCGACGCGCTGGACGCGACGGGATTCACCGGCGACCTCGAGACGGTCCTCGGGCGCGGTCAGGTCGCGGGCGGCGTCGCGATGCTGGTCGGCTCTGTCGGCGGCGGCCTGCTGGCCTCCGCCTTCAGCCTCGGAGTCCCCTTCTTCGTCAGGGCCGCGGCGCTCGCGATCATGTTCGTCGTCGCCTTCAAGCTGATGCGCGACATCGGCTTCACGCCTGAGAAGGGCCAGAGACCCCTGGCCGAGATGCGGAAGATCGCGTCGGCCTCGATCGACTACGGGTGGCGGGTTCCCTCGGTGAAGTGGCTGATGCTCGAGACCTTCTTCACCGGGGGGGTCGGCATCTACGCGTTCTACGCGCTCCAGCCCTACCTGCTCGAGCTCTACGGCGACCCGGAGGCCTACTCGATCGCCGGGCTGGTGGCCGCGATCATCGCCGGCGCCCAGATCCTCGGAGGCCTCGCCGCGCCGCGGATCCGCCGCCGCTTCCACAAGCGGACGACGGCGCTGATCTTCACGGCCGCGACGAGCACCCTCGCGCTGGCGCTGATGGGCGTGTTCGAGAGCTTCGCGATCGTGGTCGGCCTGGTCGTCGTCTGGGGCCTCCTGTTCGCGGCGAACATGCCGATCCGAGCGGCCTACCTGAACGGCATGATCCCCTCGCGCCAGCGCGCGACGATCCTCTCCTTCGACTCGCTGATGGGATCGACCGGGGGCGTCTGGGCACAGCCGGGCCTGGGCAAGGCGGCCGACCTCTACGGCTACGCGCCCACCTACCTGATGTCAGCCGCGATCTCCGCGGTCGCGATCCCGTTCCTGGCTCTCTCCCGCAGGGAGAACAACCCCGCCGACACGATGGTCGAGGGAGCGGGAACCGCCGAGGGCGCGCTGGACGACGCGCCGGCGCCCGAGGAGGAGAAACCGCCGACGACGGCTTAGCCGCCTTCCCCGCGAGCGCCCAATTCTGGGTACGCTGGCGATGTGATCAGGGGACTCTTCACGGTTGGCGTTGCAGCGTTCGCTCTGCTCGGCTCTGTGGGTACCGCCTCGGCGGCGCTCTCGTATGGCTTCGAAGAGGGCTCGGCACAGGGCTGGCAGGTACGCGCCGACGAGAGCGGGGTCTTCGTGAACGCCATCGCGAACGGCACCGGCGGGAACCCCGGCACGGGCGGCTCGCTCTTCTACCAGGACACCATCGGCGAGGGCTGCATGGGGCAGTGCTCCTTCTTCCAGTGGGGGACGCCGGCCATCGCCCCAGGCGCGCTCACGCCGACCTATGGGGGCCTCATCTCCTTCGACTTCCAGGTCGACGTCGTCGAGGCGACCCCTGTGGACGGGGTCGGATTCATCTTCGTGCGCGGAACGCAGGGTTCGATCAATCAGGTGATCGATGTCGATGAGCTCGCGCAGACCAACGCCTACCAGGAGGTATCGGACACCCTCCTGCCAGGCAACGGATGGGGCTACTGCCCCCCGGTGGGGCCCTGCGGTGCCCTCGGCGGAGCCACCGAGGACCAGATGCGGACGGTCCTCGCCGGCGCGACCCAGATCATCCTGGATCTGGATGTGAGGGCCGGGACGGGCGAGAACTACCGGCTCGACAACTTCTCGCTCACGGACGGGCCAGTGACTCCGATGGCTCCTACCGCTCCGATTCCCACCCCCGCGCCACCCGCCAAGAAGTGCAAGAAGGTCAAGAAGAAGAAGGGCAAGGCAACCTCCGCGGCCAAGAAGGGCAAGAAGAAGTGCGCCAAGCGCAAGCGCAGCTGAGCCGGAGGGGCTAGACCAGCTCGATCAGGACCATCTCGGCGGAGTCGCTCCGCCGGGGGCCGAGCTTCACGATCCGCGTGTAGCCGCCGGGGCGGCTCGAGTAGCGCGGTGCGATCTCCTCGAACAGCTTGTGGACCACGAACTTGTCCTGGTTCAGGCGGCTCAGGGCCTGGCGGCGCGCGTGCAGGTCGCCGCGCTTCGCCAGGGTGATGAGCTTCTCGAACTCGGGCTTCAGCGCCTTCGCCTTCGGCTGGGTCGTCTTGATGCGCTCGTGCTCGATGAGCTGCTTGCTCATCGTCCGCATCATCGACTTGCGATGAGCCGTGTCGCGGCTCAGCTTTCCCTTTTTCTTCGAGTGGCGCATGGTCGGACTCTAACCGGGGTCAGTCAGCCCGCAGGCCCAGGCCGCGAGCCCGCAGGGTCTCCTGGACCTCCTCGATCGACTTGCGACCGAAGTTCGGGATGGCATTGAGCTCGGACTCCGACTTGCGCACGAGCTCGCCGACGGTCTGGATGCCGGCGCGCTTGAGGCAGTTGTAGGAGCGGACGCCAAGCTCGAGCTCCTCGATCAGGATCTCGTCGAGGCCGTCTGCGCCCGGGACCGGAGCCCCGGCCTCTGCTCCGGCGGCGGCGGCGCCGTTGCCGGCCACCATCGCGCCCTCGCCGCGCAGCTCGTCGACCCTGTCGGCGGTCGTGAAGATCGCCAGGCTCTTGATCAGGATCTCGGCGGCGTCGCGGAGCGCGGCGCCGGGCTCGATCGAGCCGTCGGTCTCGACCTCGAGCGTGAGCTTGTCGTAGTCGGTCCGCTGACCGACTCGAGCGGAGTCAACGCTGTAGGCCGTTCGCCGGATCGGCGAGAAAATCGAGTCGATCGGCACGACGCCGATCGGCTTGTCGTCCGACTTGTTCTCGTCGGCCGGCGAGTAGCCACGGCCGCGGCCGATCGTCAGGTACATCTCGAGCTTGGTCTTCTTCTCGAGGGTGGCGATCGGAGCGTCAGGGTTCAGGATCTCGACGCCCGCGGGCAGGTCGATGTCCTTGGCCTTGATCTCGCCGGGGCCGGTCGCCACGAGGGGCGTCTCGACCTCGTCGGCGTCGGTGTGCATCCGGACGACGATGTCCTTCAGATTCAGGACCAGGTCGGTGACGTCCTCCTTGAGGCCGGGGATCGTCGAGAACTCGTGCGCGACGCCCTCGATGCGGACGCTCGTGATCGCGGCGCCGCCGAGGGACGAGAGCAGCACCCGCCTCAGGCTGTTGCCGAAGGTGTAGCCGAAGCCCTTGTCGAGGGGCTCGATCGTGAACGTCCCCTTGGTGTCGTCCGCCTCGTCTTGCGCGGAGATCTTGGGGGTCTGGAATTCGGGCAGGGTGGTCATCGCACGTCCTTCTCTCGTTGCTGAACGGTGGTTACTTCGAGTACAGCTCGACGATGAGCTGTTCTTCGACGGGTGCCGAGATCTCGCTGCGCTCCGGCAGCCTCAGCACCTTCGCGGTGAGGGAGTCGTGATCGGCCTGTAGCCAGGCCGGCACTCCCGAAGTCAGTTCGGTCGCGTTGCGGACCGTCTCCTGGGCGGTGCTGCCCGCCTTGAACGCGATCACGTCGTCGGAGCGGACCTGGTAAGAGGGGATGTCGACCCGGCGGCCGTTGATCGTCCAATGGCCGTGGCGGATCAGCTGGCGCGACTGGCGCCGGGAAGCGGCGAAGCCGAGCCGGACCAGCACGTTGTCGAAGCGGCACTCGAGGAGGCGCAGCAGGTTCTCGCCGGTGACGCCCTCCATGCGGCTCGCCTTGTCGTAGTAGGCGCGGAACTGCTTCTCGAGCACCTGGTAGTAGCGGCGAGCTCGCTGCTTCATCCGCAGCTGGTCGCGGTACTCGGACTGGCGCATGCGGCCGCGGCCGTGCTCGCCCGGCGCATAGGAGCGGCGCTCGACGCCGCACTTGTCGGTGAAGCAGCGCGAGCCCTTGAGGAAGAGCTTCTGGCCCTCGCGGCGGCACTGCTTGCACTGGGGTCCGGTGTCGCGGGCCACTAGACGCGCCTCCGCTTCTTCGGCCGGCAGCCGTTGTGGGCCTGGGGGCTGACGTCCTTGACGGTCGTCACCTCGAGGCCGGCGGCCTGAAGGGAGCGGATCGCGGTCTCGCGGCCGGAGCCGGCGCCCTTGGCGAAGACCTCCACCTTCGTGAGGCCGTGCTCCATGCCCTTCTTGGCGGCCGCGTCGGCGGTCACCTGCGCGGCGAACGGAGTGGACTTGCGCGAGCCCTTGAAGCCGGCGCTGCCCGCGGACTCCCAGGCGATGACGGCGCCCTCGGGATCGGTCAGGGTGACGATCGTGTTGTTGAACGAAGTCTTGATGTGGGCCTGCCCGAACGCGACGTTCTTCTTCGCCTTCCGGCGCCCCTTCTTCGGCTGTGGCATCTAGCTGTTGCTCCTCTGGTCTCTCACTTGGCGGTCGGCGCCTTCTTGCGGCCGGCGATGCTCATCCGCTTCGGCCCCTTGCGCCCGCGCGCGTTGGTCTTGGTGCGCTGGCCGCGGACCGGGAGCCCGCGCCGGTGGCGCAGGCCGCGGTACGAGCCGATCTCCTGGAGGCGCTTGACGTCCTGCGAGCGCTCCCGGCGCAGGTCGCCCTCGACGTCGCGGGCCTCGACGGCCTCGCGGAGCTTCAGGATCTCCTCCTCGGTCAGGTCCTTGACCGGCGTGTTGGGGTCGACCCCGGCGGTCTTCAGGATCTCCAACGCGGTCGAGCGGCCGATGCCGAAGACGTACGTGAGGCCGATCTCGGCGCGCTTGTTGATGGGGAGGTTGACTCCCGCGATTCGTGCCATTCGCTAGCCCTGCCTCTGCTTGTGGCGCGGGTTCGGGCAGATCACGAGCACGGCTCCGCCGCGGCGGATCACCTTGCACTTCTCGCAAATCGGTTTTACGGATGCTCGGACCTTCATCGTCCCTCGCTACGTCGTATCGGACACTCGATATGGCCCAGGCGGTCCCAGGAGTCGGACCGCGGGCACGTACAACCCGCCGGGAGGCGAGCCCGATTAGATTAGCAACGTCGTGCGCATGCCCGTGCGTGGCTAGGCGTCGCCGCCACGAGCGCTCAGTATGTAGATGTCAGTGGACATATCAGTGCGGGCGCCCTTGCCCCGCGACCCCCGGTGAGGGATAGTGGGCCTACGCATGAGGGGAACGGGGAACGAGGAGAAGAATTCGCGTACGCCACTCGCCGCGAAAGTGGCGGGCGTCGCCGTGCGCTCGCCGGTGCGAGCGCTCGTGGTCGCGGGGGTCGCCTTGGCGGTGGCCGCCCCGCTCGGGATGACCGCGTTCGACGCGCTCGATCCCTACGAGTTCCAGGATCCGGGCACCGACAGCGCCAAGGCGAGCGAGGCGCTGGAGGACGTCACGGGCGTGCGCGCGGACGGCACGGTGATCGCCCTCGTCGAGGGTCCGGCGAGGACCGACGCCGGCCACAAGCGGGTCGAGGACGTCGGCGCCGAGCTGGCAGAGGTCGAGGGAATCGAGTCCGTCCTGACGCCGTGGGGACCTCCCCAGCCGACCTGGATCGCGGAGGACGGGCAGAGCGCCTTCGTGCTGGGATTCGTGGACGCGGACGCCGAGAGCACCGACGTCGCGCCCGCCGTGGAGGCGGCCTTCGAGGAGTCCGACGACGTGCAGCTGGGCGGGGTCGTCATCGCCGACGAGCAGATCTCGGTGCAGGCCGAGGAGGACCTGCGCCGCGCCGAGATACTCGCCTTCCCGCTGCTGCTGCTCCTCTCGCTCATCTTCTTCCGCAGCCTCGTCGCCGCCACCCTGCCGCTCGTTCTCGGCGGCGTCGCGATCGTCGCGTCGCTGGCCCTGATGCGGGCGATGCACGAGGCGGTGCCGCTGACCGTGCTGTCGATCAACGTCGTCACGGGCCTCGGGCTCGGCCTCGCCATCGACTATTCGCTCTTCGTGCTGTCCCGCTACCGCGAGGAACTGGCGCGAGGCCTCGACACCTCGGCGGCGCTGATGCGGACGCTGTCGACCGCCGGGCGCGCGGTCACCTTCAGCGCGATCACCGTCGCGTGCGCGATGGCGAGCCTTCTCGTCTTCCCGCAGCAGTTCCTCTATTCGGTGGCGATCGGCGGGATCGCCGTCACACTCTTCTGCGCTCTGGCTGCGCTGGTGGTGCTGCCGGCAGTGTTGGCCCTCCTCGGCGACAAGGTCAATGCCCTCTCGCCCAGCTGGCTGCAGCGCTCGGCAAAGGCGACGGACACCCCCGACGAACAGGGCCGCTGGTACCGCTGGTCGCAATGGGTGATGCGCCACCCCGGCTCGGTCGCCATCGCCTCGGCCGCGATCCTGATCGTCCTGGCGCTCCCGGCCCTCGGGATCCGGTTCGTCCCCGACGACGCCAGCCTGCTGCCCGAGGACAAGTCGGCGGGCGCCGTGGACCGCCAGCTCGCTAGCGACTTCACGCCGGACCCGCAGTACCCGATCATCACCCAGTGGGTGTCGGCCGACCCCGGCGGGCCTCCGCCCCCGTGGGTCATCAAGTACCGCGATGACGCCCTGGCGCTCGAAGGGGTCAATGGGGTCAACGGGCCCACCCTCGTCGGCGAGGACATCGTGCGGATGGATGTGTTCAGCGGCGTCGGCCGCGCCTCCCCGGAGACCCGGGAGCTGGTCGACGAGGTGCGCGCGCTCGATTCGCCACCCGAGGCAGGCGTTCGGGTCGGAGGGCTCGCTGCGAGCCAGATCGACGAAGAGGGCAGCGTCACCGACCGCCTTCCCTTCGCGATCGCGATCCTGGTCGTGTCGATCACCGCCGCCCTGTTCACGATGACGGGCTCGTTGATCCTGCCGCTCAAGGCGCTGCTTATGAACGTCCTCACCCTCGGAGCCACGCTGGGGCTCATGACGCTCGTCTTCCAGGACGGCAACCTCGAGGGCCTGTTCGGCTTCGACAGCTTCGGTGGCATCCAGATCGGGATCCTCGTGCTCGTCGTCGTCGCGGGCTTCGGCCTATCCACCGACTACGGCGTATTCAGCCTCAGCCGCATGCGCGAGATCCACGACAGCGGCGCCACCAACGAGGAATCGGTGGCGCTGGGCCTGGAGCGCACCGGGCGGCTGATCAGCTCGGCGGCGCTGCTCTTCGCGGTCGCGATGGGTGCCCTGGTGACCGGCAGCCTGATCGGCGTCAAGGAGACCGGCTTCGGCCTGGCCGCGGCCGTGATCATCGACTCGACGATCGTCCGCGCGATGCTGGTGCCCGCGTTGATGAAGCTGCTCGGGGACCGCAACTGGTGGGCGCCCCGGAGCCTGCGGCGCTTCGTGATGGAGCCGGAGGGCTAGAGGGACATGCGGCAGTGCGCCCTGGCGTCTACTCGTGCCAGGGGGTGAGGATCCGAGGGCCGTCCGCCAGTGACGGCGACGGTGAACTCGAAGTGCGCGGCAAGCGAGTCGTCGGCCGAGTAGACGGCCCAGCCGTCGTCGCCCATCCGGATCTCGGGCGTCCCGACGTTCACCATCGGCTCGATCGCGAGGACCATCCCCTCCTCGAGCTCGGGGCCCTTGCCCGGCTCGCCGAAGTTCGGGATCTGCGGATCCTCGTGCATGTCGCGCCCGATGCCGTGACCGACCAGCGAGCGGATGACGTGCAGGTCGTCGAGCTCGACCCTGGACTGGATCGCGTGAGAGATGTCCGAGAGGCGGTTGCCGGTGCGGGCGTGGGCGATGCCTTCGAACAGGGAGGCCCTGGTCGCCTTGATCAGCTTCCGGGCGTCGTCGGAGACCTTGCCCACTGGGAATGTCTGGGCGCCGTCGGAGACCCAGCCCTCGTAGGTGACCCCGATGTCGATCGAGATCAGGTCGCCCTTGGCCAGCTCGTAGGGGCCGGGGATGCCGTGCACCACCATCGAGTTCGGCGAGGCGCAGATCGAGCCCGGGAAGCCCCGGTAGCCCTTGAAGGAGGGGACGGCTCCCTGCGAGCGGATGAACTTCTCGGCCGCCTCGTCGAGCTCAGCCGTGGTGACGCCCGGGCGGACCTTGGCCGCGAGCATCTTCATGCACATCGAGTGGATCGCGCCCGACGCGGCCATCGCGTCGAGCTGCTCGGTGGTCTTCGTGATGATCCCTCCGCGGTACATCTCGATAGGCCCTCTACATCTCCATCTCGTCTTCGCGCCTCAACGTCGCCAGCAGGCCCCGGATGTGCTCGGCGACGTCCTCGGGCGGGGCGGCTCCGTCGACCCGCTGCAGGATGTTGTGGTCGTCGTACCACTCGACCAGCGGCTTCGTCTTCGAATGGTAGGTCGCGAGCCGCTTCTCGATGACCTCTGGCTTGTCGTCGTCGCGAATCATCAGCTTGGAGCCGTCGATGTCGCAGACGCCCTCCTCCTTCGGGGGGTTGAACTCGAGGTGGAAGACGTGTCCGCCCTCTTCGCAGGTCCGGCGCCCGCTCAGCCGCCTGACGACCTCCTCGTCGTCGACGTCGATCATCAGGGCTGCGCTCATCTCGCGGCCGAGCTCTCCGATCTTCTCGCTCAGGGCCTCGGCCTGCGGAACCGTGCGGGGGAAGCCGTCGAGGATGAACCCGTCGCTCGCCTCCGCCTGCTTGATCCGCTCGGCGATCACGGCGATGATCAGCTCGTCCGGCACCAGGTCGCCGGCTTCCATGTACTCCTTGGCCTTCTGGCCGAGCTCGGTCCCCTCCTTGACGGCGGAGCGCAGGATGTCGCCGGTCGCGTAGTAGGGCAGGCGCAGGTCCTCCTGCAGCTTTTCTCCCTGCGTGCCCTTCCCGCTGCCGGGAGGGCCGAGGAGGATCAGGTTCAGCTCTGACATGGCCGGGCGGTTTCCACCCGTGCTACTTCAGGAAGCCCTCGTAGTTGCGCATCATCAGCTGCGCCTCCAGTTGCTTGACCGTATCGAGGGCCACGCCCACGACGATCAGGATGGAGGTGCCGCCGAAGAAGAAGTTGGCCGATGTCTGGCTGATCAGGATGGTCGGCAGGGCCGCGACAGCACCCAGGTACAGGGCGCCGGGGAACGTCAGGCGCGAGAGGATCCGGTCCAGGTACTCCGCTGTGGGCCTGCCCGGCCGCACGCCTGGGATGAAGCCGCCGTACTTCTTGAGGTTGTCGGCCTGGTCCACCGGGTTGAACGTGACCGCCGTATAGAAGTAGGTGAAGATGATGATGAAGAACACCTCGCCGACCACATAGGCCCAGGTGTTCGGCCCGAAGAACGCCGCAAAGTCGAGCGCCGCCGGCGTGTTCAGGAGCTGGCCGATCGTCGGCGGGAAGGCCATGATCGACGCGGCGAAGATGACCGGGATCACCCCCGCCATGTTCACGCGCAGCGGCAGGTAGGTCGATCCGCCCGCCGTCATGCGGCGGCCGACCACTCTCTTGGCGTATTGGACGGGGATTCTTCGCTGGCCCTCCTGTACGAACACGATCGCGACGATCACCGCTAGCGCCACGAAGGGCATCATCACCACGAAGACCTGGTCGGGGTTGTTCCACCACTGGGTGATCCCGTTCGGCAGCCCGGACACGATCGACGCGAAGATCATCAGCGAGATGCCGTTCCCGATTCCGCGCTGGGTTATCAGCTCGCCCATCCACATCAGGAGCGTGCAGCCCGCCGTCAGGGTGATCACGATCAGGAAGAGCTTGGTCGCGGTCAGCTCGCCGACGACGCTGGTGCCCGCGGTGTCCTGGAAGCTCTGGAAGAGGAAGACGTAGCCGAGGGACTGGCCGAACGCGAGACCGACCGTCAGGTAGCGGGTGTACTGCGTGATCTTCTGCTGGCCGACCTCGCCCTCCTTCTGCAGGCGCTCGAGCGAGGGCACGACCACGGTCAGGAGCTGCAGGATGATCGAGGCCGTGATGTAGGGCATGATCCCGAGCGCGAAGAGGCTCAGTCGCGAGAGGCTCCCGCCCGAGAAGAGGTTCAGGAACCCGAGGATGCTGTCGCCGGAGAAGTTGTCCTCGATGTCCTTGACGGTCTGGGCGTCCACACCGGGCGAGGGGATGTACGCGCCGAGCCGGTAGAGCGCCAGGATCGCGGCCGTGAACAGCAGCTTCTTGCGGATGTCCTGGACCGCGAACGCGTTGAGGATCGTCTGGAGCATCTAGTCGAGCACCTCGGCGGTCCCGCCCGCCGACTCGATCTTCTCCTTCGCGCTGGCGCTGAAGCCGTGGGCGCGGACGGTGAGCTTGGTCGAGAGCTCGCCGGTGCCGAGGACCTTGACCGGGTGGCTCCGCTTGGCGAGGCCCGCCTCGCGCAGGGACTCCGGGGTCACCTCGTCGCCCGCCGCGAAGCGCGCGTCCAGGTCTCCGACGTTGACCGGCTGGGTGCGGGTCCGGAACTTCTCGAAGGGCATCGACATCTTGTGGTGCGGGCCGCGCAGCTTCCCCATCCGCATGTGGATCGGGGTCTGCCCGCCCTCGTAGGCGACCTTGCGCTTGCTGCCCGCGCGAGCGCCGGCGCCCTTGTGGCCGCGGCCGGAGGTCTTGCCGGTGCCGCTGCCCTTGCCGCGCCCGAGCCGCTTGCGCGGCCGGCGCGAGCCCGGAGCGGGGCTCAGGTTGTGGAGGCCCACCGACTCATTGAGATTCGGGTCCTTCTCTTCAGCCATCGTCCTCGCCGACCTCGACCAGGTGCTCGACCGCGCGGATCTGGCCCTGGAGGTTGGGGGAGTCGGGAAAGCTGGAGACGTTGCCGATCCGGCCGAGCTTCAGCGAGCGAAGCGCTGCGCGCTGGTCGGGCGAGGCGCCGTTGGCGGAGCGGACCTGCTTCAGGGTCACGTCAGCCACTGGGCGTCGCCTCCTCGGCGGGGGCGTCCTCAGCCTTCGGCTCCTCGGCCTCGCCTCCTGGCCTTCGGGGCTTCCTCGGCCTTCGGGGCTTCCTCGGCCTTCGGCTTCTCCGGGACGGGCTTCGGGGTCGCGTCGTCGCTGATCGTCTCGGCTTCCTTCTTGCCGTTCTCCTCGAGGCCGAGAACCTCGGCCACCGAGATGCCTCGCAGCTCGGCCACGTCCTCGGGCCTGCGGAGAAGGTAGAGGCCGTGCATGGTCGCCTTGACGAGGTTGATCGGGTTCTGGGTGCCGATGGATTTGGTGAGCACGTCGCGGACGCCGCCGAGCTCGAGCACGGCGCGGACCCCTCCGCCGGCGATGACGCCGGTACCGGGGCTCGCCGGGCGCAGCACGACGTGACCGGCGCCGAAGCGGCCGATCACGCGGTGGGTGATCGTCTGGCCGTACTTCGGCACGCGGATCAGGTCCTTGCGGGCGTTCTCGACGGCCTTCTGGATCGCGAGCGGGACCTCGCGGGCCTTGCCGTAGCCGATGCCGACCACAGAGTCCTCGTCGCCGACCGCGACGAGCGCGGTGAACGAGAAGCGCCGGCCGCCCTTGACGACCTTGGCGACGCGGTTGATCTCGATGACCCGCTCCTGCAGGTCGAGTCCCTTTGAGCTGACGCTTTCTACTGCCATGAGGTCGTTGAAGGTAGCGCGGCGGGTGCCGGCGCTAGAACTTCAGCCCCCCTTCTCGGGCGCCCTCGGCGAGAGCCTTGACGCGCCCGTGGTACCGGTAGCCGCCGCGGTCGAAGACGCAGGTCTCGACACCGGCGGCGGAGGCGCGCTTTGCGAGCTCCTCCCCGGCCTTCTTGGCCTGCTCCATGCGGTCCAGGCTCTTGAGGTCGGACTCGGTCCAGTTGACGGCGGCGATGGTCACGCCCTTGTCGTCGTCGATCAGCTGCCCCGACACGCCCCGATTCGAGCGATAGACGGACAGCCGCGGACGGTCCGCGGAGCCGCGGATCTTGGCGCGCACGCGGCGCCGGCGGCGAAGCCTCTGCTGCTGTCGGGTCGCGACTGCCATGGCTAGGCCCTCTTCCCGACCTTGCGGGTGACCTGCTCACCGGCGTAGCGGATGCCCTTGCCCTTGTAGGGCTCGGGCGGCCGGCTCTTGCGGATGCGCGCGGCCGTCTCGCCGACGAGCTGCTTGTCGATGCCCTTGACGACCACCTGGGTCGGCTCGGGGACCTCGAACTCGATGCCGTCGGGAGCCGGCAGGCTGACCGGGTGCGAGTAGCCGAGTGCGAGCTCCAGGGCCTTGCCCTTGAGCTGCGCCCGGTAGCCGACGCCCTGGATCTCGAGGCGGCGCTCGAAGCCGTCGGTGACGCCCTCCACCATGTTCGCGATCAGGCTGCGCGTGAGCCCGTGCAGGGCCCGGTGGTCGCCCCGGTTCGTGGGACGCTCGACCTTGACGCTGCCGTCGTCCATCGACACCTTCATGTCGCGGTCGACGATCTGCGTCAGCTCGCCCTTGGGCCCCTTGACGGCGACCTCTCCGGGCTTCACGTCGACGGTCACCCCGTCGGGCACTGAGATTGGCTGTCTTCCGATGCGGCTCATGGGTTCAAAGAGGGTAGGAGCGCCTCACCAGACGTAGGCGACGACCTCGCCGCCGACGCCCTTCTTGCGCGCCTCGTGACCGGTCATCACCCCGCTGGAGGTGGAGACGATCGTGGTGCCCATCCCGCCGAGCACCCGGGGTACGTCCTTGCTCGGGACGTAGCGGCGGCGGCCGGGGCGCGAGACGCGCTCCATGCCGCTGATCACCGGGTCGCGGTCCTCGGTGTAGCGGAGCGTCACGTTGATGACCTCGCCCTTGTCCCCCGCGGCGACGTCGAAGTCGGTGATGTAGCCCTGCTCCTTGAGGATCCGCGACATCTCCACCTTCAGGCGGGATGCGGGGATCACCACGTCCTCGTGCTCGGCTTGGAGCGCGTTGCGGACGCGGGTGAGGTAGTCGGAAATGGGGTCGGTCAGCACAGGTCAGTCACCTACCAGCTGCTCTTTGTCATGCCGGGGATGTAGCCGCGGTGCGCGTTCTCGCGCAGGCAGATCCGGCAGAGGCCGAACTTGCGGTAGACCGCGCGCGGCCGGCCGCACTTGCGGCACCGGTTGTATCCCCGGGTCTTGTACTTCGGTTCGCGCGCCTGGCGCACCCGCTGTGAAGTCTTCGCCATCAGTTCCCTTCCTTGTCGTCGCCGCCGCCCTTGCCCTCGGCGCCGTCGTCCTTCTTGGCTTCGGCGTCGCCGCCGGAGTCGCCACCTTCGCCGCCTTCGCCTTCGGCACCCTCCTCGCCCTCCTCGGGCTCGGGTTCGGGCTTGGCGTACGCATCGGGGTTCTCCTCCTTCAACTGCTCGAGGGCGGCCTCCTCGGCCTCAGCGCGCAGGCGAGCCTCCTCCTTGCGCTTCTCCTCTTCCTCCTCGGCGGCCTTGTCGACCTCGCCGGGACGGCCGTCGGCCGCGAACGGCATGCCGAGCCCGTCGAGCAGCGCGAAGGCCTCGACGTCGGTGGCGGCAGTGGTCACGATGATCACGTCGAGGCCGCGGACCTCGTCGATCGCGTCGTAGTCGATCTCGGGAAAGATGATCTGCTCGCGGACGCCCATGGAGAAGTTGCCGCGTCCGTCGAAGGAGCGCGGGTTGAGTCCGCGGAAGTCGCGGATGCGCGGGATCGCGATCGAGATCAGGCGGTCGAGGAACTCCCACATGCGCGCGCGGCGCAGCGTCACGGCGAGCCCGATGGGCATGTCCTCGCGGATCTTGAACGAGGCGACCGACTTCTTCGCGCGGCGCACGTTCGGAGCCTGGCCCGCGATGGTCGCGAGCTGCTCGGTCGCGGCCTCGAGCATCTGGGTGTTCTGCTTCGCCTCGCCGACGCCCATGTTGAGGACGATCTTCTCGAGCGTGGGCGCCTGCATCGGGGACGAGTAGCCGAAGCGCTCGATCAGCTGACCGCGCAGCTCGTCGCGGTAGGCCTCGCGCAGGCGCGGCGGCGGGGCCGCCTGCTGTGCCTGTGTGGTCTCTGTCGTCGTGGCTTCCATTTGCGTGGCTTCCATTGTGTTAGTCGATCGGCTTTCCGCTCTTGGCCGAGATCCGCTGGCGCTTGCCGCCGGCGCCGCGCTCGATGCGCACGCGGGTCGGCTTGTTGTTCGCGGGGTCCACGAGCATCACGTTGGAGATGTCGATCGGGCCCTCCTTGTCGACGATGCCGCCGACCTGGGAGCCCTTCTGGCTCTCCTTCACGGACGTCGGGCGGGTGTGCCGCTTGACGATGTTCAGGTTCTCGACGAACACGCGCCGCTTCTTGGGCTCGGTGCGCACGACCTTGCCGGTCTTGCCCTTGTCCTTGCCGGCGGTGATCAGGACGGTGTCGTCCTTGCGGATCTTCATGTGGGACATCAGAGGACCTCCGGCGCCAGGGAGACGATTCGCATGAAGTTCCTGTCGCGCAGCTCGCGTGCGACGGGTCCGAAGATGCGGGTGCCGCGCGGCGCGCCCTGCGGGTCGATCAGCACGGCGGCGTTCTCGTCGAAGGAGATGAAGGTCCCGTCCTTGCGGCCGAGCTGTTTGCGGGTGCGGACCACGACTGCCTCGACGACCTCGCCCTTGCGGACCCCGCCGTGCGGCGTGGCCTGCTTGACGGTCGCGGTGATGGTGTCCCCGATCCGCGCGTAGCGGCGGTGCGATCCGCCCTTGACGCGGATGCAGAGGATCTCGCGGGCGCCGGAGTTGTCGGCGACCTTCAGCCGGGATTCCTGCTGGATCACTTGGCCTTCTCCATGACTTCCACCAGGCGCCAGCGCTTGGTCTTCGACAGCGGGCGGGTCTCGACGATCTTGACCAGGTCGCCCTCGCCCGCCTCGTTCTGCTCGTCGTGGGCGTGAAGGGTGTTGGAGGTGCGGACGATCTTCTCGTAGGCGCGGTGGCGGCGGGCGGTGTCGATCCGGACGGTGATCGTCTTGTCGGCCTTGTCCGAGACGACGTAGCCGCGGCGCTCCTTGCTGCCGGCGGACTCGTGCTCGACGGGCTCTGTGCCTGTGCCGGCCTCGCTCTTCTCGCGCTGCTTCTTGCGATAGGACGAGCGGCCCTTGGCGGCCGCGGCCTGCGCGGTCGCGCGCTCGGCGGCGCGCTCCTCGGGCGTCCGCTGCGGACCGGCCTCGCCGGACTCGCGGGACTTCTCAAGACGCTTCTTGGTCTTCCAGTCGAGACCATCGTCATCGGACGATCCACCGTCGTCGCCGGCGTCGGCCGCGGGAGCGCCATCGTCGGCCGGCGCGTCGTCGGCTGCGGCCTCCTCGGCAGGGGCCTCGTCCTCGGGCTGGGCCTCCTGCTCCTTCGGAGCATCCTCGGCGGGCGGGGCGTCCTCGGGCGGGGCCTCGGTCGCCTGCTCCTCGGGGGCGTCGGCCTCCGGCGTCTCTTCAGTTTTCTCGTTCTTCTCTTCGTCGGCCATCTCTAGTCCTTCAACTCCGTATCGAGGTCGATTCCGCGTTCCTTCGCCACCGTGAGCAGGCGGGCGACGTCGCGTCGCACGCCACCCAGCCGCGAGGTGTTCTCAAGCTCGCCGGTCGCGTGCTGGAAGCGCAGGCTGAACTGCTCGTCCTGGGCCTGCTTCAGCTGCTCGATCAACTCGGCGTCCTTCAGGTTATGAGCTTCGGAAGCCTTCACTACGAATCGGCTCCCTCTCGCTTCACGAACTTGGTCTTGATCGGCAGCTTGTGGCCCGCGAGGCTCATCGCCTCCTTGGCGAGGTCCTCGGGCACGCCGGCGAGCTCGAACATGACGCGCCCCGGCTTGACCACGGCGACCCAGCCCTCGGGGTTGCCCTTTCCGGACCCCATGCGGGTCTCGGCGGGCTTCTGGGTGATCGGCTTGTCCGGGAAGATGTTGATCCAGACCTTCCCGCCTCGCTTGATCTTTCGGGTCATCGCGACTCGAGCGGCCTCGATCTGGCGGTTGGTGATCCAGCCGCGCTCCATCGCCTTCAGGCCGTACTCGCCGAAGTCCACGTTGGTGCCGCCCTTGGCGTAGCCGCGCATGCGGCCTCGCATCTGCTTGCGGTGCTTGACCCGCTTCGGCATCAGCATCAGCCGCGACCTCCTCGGCCACCGCGTCCGCCGCGGCCACCGCCGCCGCCGGAGCGGGGACGATCGTCTTCCTCTTCCTCGCCGGCCTTGCGGAACCCCTCGGGCATGACCTCGCCCTTGTTGATCCAGCACTTGACGCCGATGCGGCCAGTCGTGGTGCGGGCCTCGATGAAGCCGTAGTCGATGTCCGCGCGCAGCGTGTGCAGCGGGACGCGGCCGTCGGAGTAGCCCTCGGTCCGCGCCATCTCGGCGCCGCCGAGGCGGCCGGAGACCTGGACCTTGACGCCCTTCGCGCCCGAGCGCATCGCGGAAGTGAGTGCGCGCTTCATCGCGCGGCGGAAGGCGACCCGGTTCTGAAGCTGCTCGGCGATCGACTGGGCCACGAGCTTCGCGTCGAGCTCGGGGCGCTTGATCTCCTTGATGTTCACCTTGACCGGGCGGCCGGTGATCTTGTGCAGCTCCTTGCGCAGCTTGTCGACCTCGCTCCCGGACTTGCCGATCACGATGCCCGGGCGCGCGGTGGCGATGTCCACCTCGATCTCGTTCGATCCCTTGACGATCGTGATGTCGGACAGGCCGGCGTGCGAGAGGTTCGTCTCGATGTGGTCGCGGATCGCGATGTCCTCCATCAGGTAGTCGGAGAAGCCGCGCTCGTTGAACCAGTTGCTCTTCCAGCCGTGGATGTAGCCGACCCGGAAGCCCTCTGGATGGATCTTCTGTCCCATGTGTCTAGAACTCCTCCGGTGTCAGCGCCACGGCGATGTGGCAGGTTCGCTTGTTGATTCGTGTGGCCCGGCCCTGCGCGCGCGGCCGGTAGCGCCGCAGCGTGGGGCCCTCGTCGACGTTGATGCTCTTGACGACCAGGTCGTCGGCGACGAGGTCGTGGTTGTTCTCCGCGTTGGCCGCGGCGGAGGAGATCAGCTTGGCGATGTCCTGGGCGGCCCCGCGCGAGGAGAAGCGCAGCAGGGTCTGGGCCTCGTCCAGGGGCAGGCCGCGGACCTGGTCGGCGACCAGGCGGGCCTTGCGGGGGGCGACGCGGACGTAGCGGGCCCTGGCGTTGACGACGGGAACCGTCCCCTCGACCCTCGCGGCCTCGCGCTTCGCGGCGGCCTTCTTCGGCGACGACCCGGTCGTGGCGGGAGCCTTCTTCGCGGCCGCCTTCGCCGCCGGCTTCTTGGCGGCAGTCTTCTTCGCGGCCGTCTTCTTTGCTGCCGGCTTCTTGGCAGCGGCTTTCTTCTTCGCGGCGGGCTTCTTGGCTTCGTCTGCCATGGAGGTCCCTATTCCTCGCTCTTCGTGCCGGTGCCCGAGTGGGCGCGGAAGGTCCGGGTGGGCGCGAACTCGCCGAGCTTGTGGCCGACCATCGACTCGGAGATGTAGACGGGCACGTGCTTGCGGCCGTCGTGGACGGCGATCGTGTGCCCGACCATCTCGGGGAAGACGGTGGAGTGGCGCGACCAGGTCTTGAGCATCTGCTTCTGGCCCGACTCGTTCATGGCGTTGACGCGCTTCATCAGCCGCTCCTCCGCCCACGGGCCCTTCTTCATCGAGCGTCCCATCGCCGCCTACCTCTTCTTCCTGCGCCGACCGCGCACGATCAGGGCGTCGGACTTCTTGTTCTTCTTGCGCGTGCGGTAGCCGAGGGTCGGCTTGCCCCACGGAGTCTTCGGGTGGCCGCCGGGCGTCTTGTGCGCCTCGCCGCCGCCGTGCGGGTGGTCAACGGGGTTCATGGCGACGCCGCGGGTCTGCGGGCGCTTGCCGCGGTGGCGACTGCGGCCGGCCTTGCCCCATTCGACGTTCTGGTGGTCGGAGTTGGAGATGGTGCCGACGGTCGCGCGGCACTCGGCGCGGACCATCCGGACCTCCGTGGACGGCAGGCGTAGCGACACCATGTCGCCCTCCTTCGCCACGACCTGGATCGCCGTGCCGGCGGCGCGGCCGAGCGAGCCGCCGCGGCCGGGCGTCATCTCGACGTTGTGGACCACGGTGCCCGTCGGGATCCGGCTCAGCGGCAGGGCGTTCCCGGGGGCGATGTCGGCCTTCTCGCCCGAGACGACCTCGGCCCCGACCTGCAGCCCCTGCGGGGCGAGGATGTAGGACTTGTGGCCGTCGGCGTAGTTGATCAGGGCGATGTAGGCGCTCCGGTTCGGGTCGTACTCGATCGAGGCGACCTTGGCCGGGACGTCGTCCTTGATGCGCTTGAAGTCGATTTCGCGATACCGCCGCTTGGCTCCGCCGCCGCGATGGCGCGAGGTGACGCGGCCGTTCGCGTTGCGGCCGCTCGAGCGCTTCTTCCCCTTCATGAGGCTCTTCTCGGGCTCGGCGCCGGTCAGCTCCTCGCGGAGCTGGTAGGTCCCGAAGCGGCGCCCCGGGCTGGTCGGCTTTGTCTTGCGATTGGCCATCAGATCAGCTCTCCACCGCGGCGCCCTCGAACAGCTCGATGCGCTCGCCCGGCGCGAGCTGGACGACCGCCTTCTTCCACCCGCGGGTCTTGCCCGCGTGGAGCCCGCGGCGCTTCGGCTTCGCGTTCACCTTCGAGGTCCGCACCGCGCGGACGTGCACGTCGAAGACCTCCTCGACCGCCTGCGCGATCTGGGTCTTGTGAGCGCGGTCGTGGACGCGGAACGTGTACTTGCCGTCGGCCATGAGCGCGTAGCTCTTCTCCGAGACGACGGGGCGGATGATCACCTGGCGGGGGTCCATCAGTCGTCCTCCCCTTCCGCCGGGGCCTCGGCCTTCGCCTTCGCCTTGGCCTTGGCCTTGGCCGGAGCCTTGGCGGCCGGTGCTTCGTCCTTCGCCGGGGCCTTCGACTTGGCCGGCTCGGAGGCTCGCTCCTCGAGGGACTCGAGTGCGGCCTGGGTGATGACCAGCGAGGCGGCGCCGATCACGTCCGCCACGCCCACCGCCTCGGTCCCCAGGACCGCGACGGAGGGGATGTTGCGGAAGCTCTTGGCGGCGCCCAGCTCGTCGGCGCCGGCGACGATGACGAGGACCCGGCCCTCCGCGCCCCACTTCTTCAGGGCGTCGGCGGCGTTCTTCGTCGAGGGGGTGTCGTAGGCGGAGGCGTCGAGCACCGCCAGGCTGTCGCGGCCGGCGTGAACGCTCAACGCCGCGCGCAGGGCCTTGCGCCGCTCCTTGCGGTTGATCTTGAAGGTGTAGTGGCGGGGCTTCGGGCCGAACGCGGCGCCACCGCCGTAGCGGTGCGGGACACCGAGGGCGCCGACACGCGCGCGGCCGGTTCCCTTCTGGCGCCAGGCCTTGGCGGTCGTCATCGAGACCTCGCCGCGGGTGAGCGACGAATGCGTGCCGCGGCGGCGCGCGTTCTGGTCAGCGCGCGCGGCCTGGTGCACGAGGGACTCGTGGAAGGGCTCGGAGAAGATCGCCTTCGGCAGATCGGCCTTGCCCTGCTTGCCGAGGATCGGAGCACTCCGGCTTGATGACGGCTCAGCCAACGCTCTTCACCTCCAGGGTGCCGTTCCTGGGACCGGGCACCGAGCCCCTGATCAGCAGCAGGTTGTTCTCGCCGTCGACCTCGACGACCGTGGCACCCTCCTGGGTGACGCGCTTGGCGCCCATCTGGCCGGGCATCTTCATGCCCTTGAAGATCCTTGCGGGGTCCGCGCTGGCGCCGGCAGAGCCGGGCGCGCGGACGTTGTGGGAGCCGTGGGTGACCGGCCCGCGGCTGAAGTTGTGGCGCTTGATCGTGCCCTGGAAGCCCTTGCCGATCGATATCGCCGAGACCTTGACCTTCTCGCCGGGCTCGAAGTCGGTGACCGTCACGAGATCGCCAACCTTGCGCTCGCCGGCTTCGCCATCAGAAGACCCGTCCTCGCCGCCGGAGTCACCCTCACCCTCATTCTCGGCGCCGGTGTCCCCTCCCGAGGCCGGGAACTCGACGTCGCGGAACTCGACCAGCTTCTTCTGGGCGGACTGCACGTTCGCCTTGGCCAGGTGGCCGAGCTCGGCCTTGGTCAGCTTCCGCTCCTCGGTCGGGATGCCCGCGAGCTGCACGGCGTCGTAGCCGTCGCGGTCGGCGCGGCGAATCGCGGTGATCGTGTTCGGCGCGGCTTCGACCACCGTCACCGGGATCTGGCTGCCTTCCTCGTCGAAGACGCGGGTCATGCCGAGCTTGATTCCGAGGATCGCTGACATGGCGGCTACAGGCGGATCTCGATGTCGACGCCCGCGGGGAGCGTCTCCATGCGCTGGAGCTCGTCGACGGTCTTCGGGGTCGGCTGGTGGATGTCGATCAGCCGCTTGTGCGTGCGGATCTCGAAGTGCTCGCGCGAGTCCTTGTCCTTGAACGGGGAGCGGATGACGCAGTAGACGTTCTTCTCTGTGGGCAGGGGAACGGGACCGGACACGCTCGCGCCGGTCCGCTCGACGATCCCGACGATCTCCGTGGCAGCCCGATCTATGGCGTCGTGGTCGTACGCCTTGAGCCGAATCCTGATTTTTCCTGCTGTCAGTGATGCCATCTGCTTCGTTCTCTGTCCTGTCGCGCAAATAGGGCGCGGCCCTGAAAAGCGGGGCCGGCGCCCTGGATGCTGGTCGTATCTGATGCGGTTCGGTTGTGCTGATTCGAAGAGAGCGGGCCCCTGGGGGGCCCGCTCGCCGTGCTACTCGATGACTTCGGTGACGACTCCCGAGCCGACCGTCCGGCCGCCCTCGCGGATCGCGAAGCGCAGTCCGGAGTCCATGGCGATCGGCTGGATCAGCTCCACCTCCATCTCGGCGTTCTCACCCGGCGCGACGAACTCACGATCGTCGGGCAGGTTGACGACGCCGGTCACGTCGGTCGTGCGGAAGTAGAACTGGGGCCTGTAGCCGGTGACGAACGGCGTGTGACGGCCGCCCTCCTCCTTCTTCAGGCAGTAGACCTCCGCCTTGTACTTCGTGTGAGGCGTGATCGAGCCCGGCTTGCAGAGGACCTGCCCGCGCTGGATCTCCTCGCGCTTGGTGCCTCGCAGCAGAGCGCCGATGTTGTCGCCCGCGCGACCCTCGTCGAGGATCTTGCGGAACATCTCGACGCCGGTGATGGTCGTCTTCGAGCTGTCGGGAGCGATCCCGACGATCTCGATCTCGTCACCGGTGTTGATGATGCCCTGCTCGACGCGGCCCGTGGCTACCGTGCCGCGGCCGGTGATCGAGAAGACGTCCTCGACCGGCATCAGGAACGGCTTGTCCAGGTCGCGCTCGGGCTCGGGGATGTACTCGTCGAGCGCGGCGGCGAGGTCGAGGATCGACTGCTTCGCGTCCTCGTCGCCCTCCAGCGCCTTCAGGGCCGAGCCCTTGATGATCGGCGTGTCGTCGCCCGGGAAGTCGTACTCGTTGAGCAGGTCCTTGACCTCCTCCTCGACGAGCTCCAGGAGCTCGTCGTCGTCGACCATGTCGGTCTTGTTCAGGTAGACGACGACGTACGGGACGTTCACCTGGCGGGCGAGCAGGATGTGCTCGCGGGTCTGGGGCATCGGGCCGTCCGGCGCCGACACGACCAGGATCGCGCCGTCCATCTGGGCGGCACCCGTGATCATGTTCTTGACGTAGTCGGCGTGGCCCGGGCAGTCGACGTGCGCGTAGTGACGGTTGTCCGTCTCGTACTCGACGTGGGAGGTGGCGATGGTGATCCCTCGCTCCTTCTCCTCGGGGGCGTTGTCGATCTCCTCGAACGACTTGACCTCCGTACCGCCCTTCTCGGCGAGTGTCTTCGTGATCGCGGCGGTCAGCGTGGTCTTGCCGTGATCGACATGGCCGATGGTGCCGACGTTGACGTGCGGCTTATCGCGATCGAACTTCTCCTTGGACATCTCGCTCCTTTGCCTTTCTGGTTTCTAAGTCTTAGGTGCTTCGGTGAAAATGGTTCGCCAGTGGACCAACCACGGGAATATAGCCCTGCCTGAGTGGTGCGGCTCTCACACCAGTGTTCGCGTGACGCTCACGCCTCCGCACCCACGGGCTCGCCGGAGGTCTGGTCGGTGATCTCCTCGGCGATGGATTGGGGGACTTCCTCGTAGCGCTCGAACTGCATCGTGTAGCTGGCGCGGCCCTGCGTCGATGACCGAAGGTCTGTGGCGTACCCGAACATCTCGCCGAGCGGCACGAAGGCGTCAACCACGAGCGCGTTGCCTCGCTGCTCCTGGCCCTGCACCTTGCCGCGCCGCCGCGAGAGGTCGCCGATCACGTCGCCGAGGAAGTCCTCGGGGGTCACGACCTCAACCGACATGACGGGCTCGAGCAGGACGGGCTTGGCGAGGCGCGCGGCCTTCTTCAGGACCATCGAGCCGGCGATCTTGAACGCCATCTCCGAGGAGTCCACGTCGTGGAAGGAGCCGTCGGTGAGCGTCGCCTTGACGTCGACCATCGGGTAGCCGGCCTTCACGCCGGACTGCAGCGCCTCCTCGATCCCCGCCTCGACGGAGGGGATGTACTCGGTCGGAATGGTCCCGCCCTTGATCTTGTTGACGAAGTCGAAGCCCTCACCCGGCGCGGGCTCGAGGTCGATGACGGCGTGGCCGTACTGGCCGCGGCCACCCGTCTGGCGCACGAAGCGCTCGGAGACCTTCTGGACGGCCTCGCGGATCGTCTCGCGGTAGGCGACCTGCGGCTTGCCGACGTTCGCCTCGACGGAGAACTCGCGCAGCATGCGGTCGACCAGCACCTCGAGGTGCAGCTCGCCCATGCCGTGGATCAGCGTCTGGCCGGTCTCCTCGTCGGACTCGACGCGGAAGGTGGGGTCCTCCTCCGAGAGCCGCTGCAGGGCCTGGCCGAGCTTCTCCTGGTCGGCCTTGGTCTTCGGCTCGATCGCGACGGCGATGACCGGCTCGGGGAACTCGATCTGCTCGAGGACGATGGGCGCGTCGGGGGCGCTCAGGGTGTCGCCGGTGGAGGTCTGCTTGAGGCCGACGCCGGCGAGGATGTCGCCCGCGTAGGTCTCCTCGATCTCCTCGCGCGAGTTCGCGTGCATCATCAGCAGGCGGCCGATGCGCTCGGTCTTGCCGGTGGACGTGTTGAGCACGCGCCCGCCGGCCTCGAGCTTGCCGGAGTAGACGCGCATGTAGGTCAGCTTTCCGACATACGGGTCCACGGCGACCTTGAAGGCGAGAGCGGAGAAGGGCGCGGAGTCAGAGGGCTCGCGGACCTCCTCCTCGTCCTCTTCCTGGCCCTTGCCGGCCGGCTTGATGCCGGTCATGGGCGGGACCTCGAGCGGAGAGGGAAGCAGCTCGTTGACGGCGTCGAGCAGAGGCTGGACACCCTTGTTCTTGAAGCTGGAGCCCAGGAGCACCGGCGTCAGCGCGATGTCCAGCGTCGCCCGCTTGAGCGACGCGATGATCCGCTCCTCGGGGATCTCCTCCTCGGCCAGGAAGAGCTCGGCGAGCTCGTCGTCGTGATCGGAAAGGGCGTTCAGCAGCTTGTCGCGGTACTCCTCGGCCTGCGCGACGAGGTCCTCGGGGATGTCGCCGACCTCGGTCTCGGTGCCGAGCTCGTCACTCCAGGTCAGCGCCTTCATCCTGACCAGATCGACGACGCCCTTGAAGTTGTCCTCGCTGCCGATCGGGATCTGGATCGGCACGGCGTTGGCGCCGAGGCGGTCCACCATGGTGTTCACGCAGTAGAAGAAGTCAGCGCCCGTGCGGTCCATCTTGTTGATGTAGGCGAAGCGCGGGACCTTGTACTTGTCGGCCTGGCGCCAGACCGTCTCGGACTGGGGCTCGACTCCGGCTACGGCGTCGAAGACGGCGATGGCGCCGTCGAGGACGCGGAGGCTGCGCTCGACCTCGACCGTGAAGTCGACGTGCCCCGGCGTGTCGATGATGTTGATGCGGTGGTCTTTCCACTCACACGCGGTGGCGGCGGAGGTGATGGTGATGCCGCGCTCCTGCTCCTGCTCCATCCAGTCCATGACCGCGGCGCCCTCGTGAACCTCGCCCATCTTGTGGGTACGACCCGTGTAGTAGAGGATGCGCTCCGTGGTCGTCGTCTTTCCCGCATCGATGTGCGCCATGATGCCGATGTTGCGTGTCTTTTCGAGGGGGAAGCTGCGGGGCATGGGAGTGCTGTCCTGTTTGGTTGTCCTTGAAGGAGAGTGAGTGAGTCGTCTGACGCCTGAGTCCGGTTTCGCGCACGAAAAAGGCCCTTGCGGGCCCGAGCGCTGCGCGCGTCAAGTAACCCGAACCTCTTCTATGTCGCCGTACCGATCTTCATCGAAACGAATGCTCCACGCACGAAGTGACGCCTGGAGCGACGCAGGATGATAGCAAGGGGTCCGTGGCTTTAAGGAAGGGAAATAGCCGTCTGAAACCGCTCCGGGTGAGGCGCGGGGAGCCGCCCGAGCACATGCGCAAGGCGACCGAGGAGGCGCGCCGCGAGGCGCGCGCGGTCTCCGAGCGCGAGCGCGCCGAGGCCCGCGAGGCCCGCGCGAAGCGCCGCTCCGAGCGCTTTGCGGCGTGGGACAAATGGACCGAGCGCCACGCCGGCGGCATCGCGCCGCTGATCTCCCGCGGGCTGCTCCTGGTCGTCCGGGTCCCCGCCGCCCTGATCGCGATCTTCCTCGACGTCGTCCTCGACGTCGCGCGGTGGTTCCGCTCGGCCGTCGGGCCGCTGGCCGCCGGCGTCGGCGCGCTGGTCACCCGCGTCGTCACCCCGGTCAACGCGCTCGCCTTCGTGGCAGCGGGAGCGGCGATCGCGCTCGCCGCGTCGCAGTTCGCCGACTACAGGGGCATCGCCGTCGGCGCAGACGCCTACGAGGGCGAGATCGGGGCCGTCGCCCCCGCCCCGTTCACCGACCTCGAGGAAACTGGCTCGGCTCACTCGTACGCGTTCATCCCCCTCGCCGCCGTCGCCCTGGTCCTGATCTTTCTCACCGCCCGCGGCCGCTGGCGCCTCGGACGGGCCGTCGGGCTGATCGGCCTCGCCGGGATCGTCGTGGGGATCGCGGTCGACGCGCCGCAGGGGCTCGACGCCGGCCGCTCCGGCGTCGCCTACCTGAACACCGAGGCGCGGCTGATCGAGGGATTCTGGGCGCAGATGGCGGCCTCGGCGACGCTGCTGGTCACCGGGCCGCTGCTCGGCCTCTATGCGAAGCGGGCGTCCGCTGGCCACGGGAGCAGGGCCGAGCGACGCCGCGACAGGGCCCGGCCGCGCCGCACCGCCGTGCAACGTCCCTCGGGGGCCAGCGCATGAGAGGTCAGCGCATGAGAGGTCTGCGGTGAACCGGCTGCCGCGCAGCGAGACCCTGCTCGTCCTGGCATGCGCCGCGGGCGCTGCCCTCCTGGCCGCCTCGCAGTTCACGACGATGTTCGAGCTGACACCCCCCGGCGGCGAGGCGCTCGCCGAGATCGACGCCTCCGACCAGCACGGCTACGCGACCCTGGTGCTCGCGGTCTTCGCCCTGGTGATGATCGTCGTCGGCATCGCCGCGCGCACCGAGTCGCTCGCCCAGATCGCCGCCTTCGCCGTCGCCGCGTCGGGGGCGGTCGCCCTCCTGATCTTCCTCGTCAGCGACCTCCCGGACGCCAACAAGATCGGAACCCTCGACGACGCCCGCGAGTCCTTCATCGACGCCAAGGCCGAGCCCGCCGCGGGCTTCTGGTTCGAGCTGGTCGGCTCGCTGGTCCTGGCGATCTGCGGCGGCGCGCTCGCCACCCTCGGGCCGGAGAGCTTCTCGATCGGGACCCGCGGCACCGAACGCTCGGGTGGCGGCGAGGCGGTCCCCGAGCCCAACGGGCCCAAGGCCCCGCCGGCGCGCCGGCGGCTGCGGCCCCGTGCGGGCCGAGAGGGCGCACCGGGTGAGGATGCCCCGGCACCCGAGCCCGAACCCTCCGCCGAACCGAAGCCGAGGCCCAAACCCAAGCGCGCGGGCTTCAAGCGGCCGAGCCTCCCGAGCCTGCCCAGCCTCCCCTCGCTCGGCGGCCGCCGCCGCAAGCGGATCGGGCGCCCGAACGAGCCGAAGCAGGACGATGACACCGAACGCGAGGAGAGCTTCAACTGGCCCTCGCGGTCGGGCGACTAGCGCTGAGCCACCCCTACCAGCGGTAGTGCGCGAAGGCCTTGTTGGCCTGTGCCATGCGGTAGATGTCGTCCTTGCGCTTCCAGGCGTTGCCCTGCTGCTTGGCCGCGTCGCTGATCTCGTTCGCGAGGCGCTCGGGCATCGACTTCTCACCGCGGGCGCGGGCGAACTCGACCAGCCAGCGGACCGCGAGCGTGCGGGCGCGGCGGGCCGGGACCTCGACGGGCACCTGGTAAGTGGCGCCGCCGACCCGGCGTGAGCGGACCTCGAGCACCGGGGTGAGCTGCTTGATCGCGTTCTCGAGCTCCTCGACTGGGCTGCCGCCTGAGCGCTCGCCGACGATCGCGAGCGCGTCGTAGACGATCTGCTCGGCAGTGCTCTTCTTGCCGTGGTTCATCACCTTGTTGATGACCTGCTGGACGATTCGGCTGCGGTACGTCGAATCCGGCTCGAGGGGCCGGATCGTGGCCTGGTTGCGGCGGGCCACTTCTAGGAAGCCTTGACGCCGTACAGGGAGCGGCCCTGCTTGCGATCCGAGACGCCGGCGGCGTCCAGCGTGCCGCGGACGACCTTGTAGCGGACGCCGGGAAGATCCTTGACGCGGCCGCCGCGAACCAGGACGACGGAATGCTCCTGCAGGTTGTGGCCCTCGCCCGGGATGTAGGTGGTGACCTCCATCTGGTTGGTCAGGCGCACGCGCGCGATCTTGCGAAGCGCGGAGTTCGGCTTCTTCGGAGTCACCGTGGCGACGCGGGTGCAGACGCCTCGCCGCTGCGGGGCGGAGACGCGCTTCTTGCGGCCCTGGCCCGACTTCAGGCCCGGCGTCGACATCTTCTTCGGCTTTGCTTTGCGGCCCTTGCGGACCAGCTGGTTCGTATTCGGCACGGCGCGGGATGTTAGCCAGTCGTGGTCGTAGAGTGCCGAATCGTGCCCATCTTCGGGAACAAGTCCGGCGGGTCGGACAGACCGGTTCTCGCGATCGACGTCGACGGCGTCATCAGCCTGTTCGGCTTCGAGGAGGGGACGGACAACCCGCCCGGCGAGTACCACCTGGTGGACGGGATGCTGCACTGCATCTCGCTTCCGACGGGCGCGATGCTCGAACCGCCTGGCGCCCGCGTACGAGATGGTCTGGGCGACCGGCTGGGAGGATCGCGCCAACGACCACCTTCCGGGGATCATCGGCGTGCCCGAGCTGCCCTACCTCACCTTCGACGGCAGGGCGCGCTTCGGCACCGCCCACTGGAAGCTCGAGGCCCTGGAGGAGTACGCGCGCGGCCGCCCGCTCGCGTGGATCGACGACAGCCTCGACTCAAGCTGTTACGAGTGGGCCGAGCGCCGCGCCCGAGCCGACCCTGCTCGTCCCGACGGAGTCGAGCCGCGGGCTCGAGGAGGGCCACGTCGCCGCGCTCGAATCCTGGGCCGCGAGCGGCTTCACTCCGTAGACTTGAGCCCGATGGAGGGCGCGCTGCCGATCATGTTTCTGCTCGTCGTGCTGAAGATTCCGGTCTTCTTCGCGCTCTACCTCGTCTGGTGGAGCGCAAAGTCCTACGACGAGTTCGGCGAAGAGCTCGCCGGAGGCGATGAGGTCCCGGCTTCCGGCGCTTCCGCCGCGAGCCCAGGAAGCCACGCGGTCCCCGCCGCGGCGGGTCCCACGGCGGCGGTGCAGCGGTCCAGCCGGACTGCCCGCCGGGCACACGGCGCCGCCTCACCGCCCCGCACCCGCGGGTCGCAGCGGTCCCCTCGGGCCGCGAGCGCCGCTAGGCGCCGGCGCCTGTCTCGGGTTCAGGTTCCGGGCACCCCGCCGGGTCGAGGTCACCCTTGATCTCGTAGATGGCGACCAGGCTGCCCGCCGTCAGCACCAACGGGGCGTCGATGTCGTCCTGCGGCCAGGGAAAGGTCGCGGAGGGGCGGAGATAGGTCGCGCGGTTCAGGTCGAGGTTGCCGGTGGCGATCAGGAAGTCGTAGTCGCCGCGGTTCAACGCGGTCCGCCATTCTTCGCAGGACTGAAACGCCTGGAAGTCACCGTTGGGCGCCGGATTCCCCAGGTACTGGACGTGGTTCGAGAGGTCGTCGCCGTAGAAGCCGTACTGGAAGAAGGCCCCGCCCGTCCCGGTCACCGCGATCCGCTGATCGCTCTGCTCCTTCGCCCACTGGACCGCGGGACCCAGTCCGTAGCCGACGCCCTCCTCGTAGCGCCCGGAAAAGTAGCCGTCGCGCGCCACGCCGACGGCGACGATCAGCGCGAGGACGGCGCCGGCGGACGCCAGCACCGCGCGGCGAGGATCGCGGTCGGCCTCGCGGAGCAGCAGCAGCACGATCGCGGTCACGACGGTGCCGACCACGATCGCGAAAGAGGTCGAAACGTCGCCGCCGATATCCGAGTCGCTCGCCGTGAGCAGCACCGACACCAGCAGCGGAACGAAGATCACGAGGGCCGCGCTGAGCGCGACGGAGCGCTTAGCGAAGACCCTGTCGAGCGGCAGCAACGCGAGCCCGAGCGCCAGCGCTGGCACCGCGTAGCGAAGGTTGCCCCTGAAGCCCTGGGCGGTGCCCTCGGGCCCGGAGGCCGTGAGGGGTGTGAAGGCGTAGGCGATCGCCGCCACGATCGCGACCGCGCCGAGCACCCGGACCGACGGATTCTCGCCCCTCCAGAGCGCCAGACCCATCCCGGCCGCTGCCAGCATCAGCAGGGCCGGCCAGCCCACGCCAAGGGAGTCGAGCAGGCCCGTCGCGACGACGTCCCCGATCACCGTGCCGTCGGGCGGCAGCAGGTAGTGCGCCAGGCTGAACGGGTCTCTGCCCTCGAGGCCCCGCTCGGGTGACGGCAGGTGGATCGGGCCGATGTCCTTGAGCCACGGAATCGGGTTGCCCGAGTGCGCGAGGTTGCGAACGAACCAGAACCCTCCCGTCGCCAGGACCGCGCCAAGCCACACCCCGGCGGAGCGAACTCTGTCTCCCGCCTGCGCGATCACGCCCGCCCCGATGGTCAGCGCGGCCACGATCGCCGCGGCCGTGAGCTTGGTGCCCAAGGCGAGTCCGGCAGCGAGGCCGCCCACGATCAGCGCTCCCCGGGACAGTGCCCCGGCGGCGCCCGCATTGACCAGCACGGCGCCGCTCGCAAGCACAAGCGCGATCGCCCCGATGTCGTTCGCGGCGTTGCCCGGCTCGCGCGGCACCATCGTGTTCGTGCAGAGGATCGCGCCGACCGCCAGGAGGGAGAGCGGCCCCGCCCCGTAGGGACGCCCGATGCACCAGGCTGCCAGGAGCGCCACGGCGAGCCAGCCGAGGTTGAGCAGCGGCGAAGCCAGGTCCCGGCCGAAGAACTCGATCCCGAGCGCGTGCAGGAGCTCAGAGCCCTGGGGGTAGAACCAGTTGAGGAACTCGGAGTCGGTGAAGTGCAGGGACCAGACCGAACCGGTCTCGGCGATGCGGGCCGCAAACGGCGCGTGGTACCAGAGCGTGTCGAAGTGGTTCATCCCGTGGTCCCAGCTGTACTCGAGCCCGGTCACCCAGTAGGAGGCGACGGCGGCCGCCCCGGCGATGGAGATCCAGCGCAGCGGGGCGTCCACACGGGGAGCCGGGGGGGCGGGGTCAGCGGGTCCGGTCGGAAGCGGAATGCGCGACGCGGCCAGAATCGTCACGAGCGAAGCGACGAGGACCCAGACGACCGAGAGCAGGCCGAACGCACCCAGGAGCTGGAGGGCGATCGTCAGACCGGAGGCCCAGAGGACGATCTCGGCCAGCCGGGCGGGGGTCGACTGCCAGGAGGGCAGGAGCAACCTGCGGGTGCGCACGGCTGCGTATGCGAACGCGGCGCCGACGAACGCGAGGCCGCCGGCGGCCAGTACGTAGGAGCCAAGGCTCACGAGCCGCGCACCAGCTCGATCCAATCCCAGCGGCCACTGCCGCAGAGCTCCCTCGCGTCAGCCGGATCGATGGTCTCGAGGCGGGAGGCCCGGGCGCTCTCGCCCAAGATCAACGGCCCCACGTCGAACTCGCGCCCGCGACCGCCGGGTGCCAGGCCCGGCCCGGAATACTCGAGCTCGACCGAGTGCGAGCCGGCCTCGAGCTCGATCTCGCCCAGCCGCGTGTACTCGCCGAAGTTGTTGAGCTGGTCGCGGACCTCCCCGATTCTCTCGCCGTCGACGGTCGCAACCACGGTCCCCCTGATCACGCCCGCGAGCCAGAGGCCGTAGGTTCCGCCGCTCGTCAACTCGACATCGGCTCGAAGCGACGGCTCCCACTCCTCGGGGGACCCGCCCTCTGGCAGAGGCACATCGACTGGATCCGGCCCCGTGGCGGCAACGACGCGGTCGCCGCGCCCGGCGCGCGCCGCGAGCGAGTCGACCTCGGAGCAGCTCGCCGACCCGAGCCGTTCCGCTCGGGCGTCGAAAGGCGCGGTACCGCCGGCGACCCCGAGGGAGAGATGGTCGACGACGGCGTCCTCGGAGCCCTCGGGCCGCTGCCAGACCTCGTAGTGCTCTCCCTCCCAGGTCAGCTCGTAGGGCGCCGGCGGGCGGCTCTGGGCCGGCGAGCGCCGGAGCACGACGGTCCGGTACTCGAGCAGCGCGTCGAGTGCGATCTCGTCGGTGTCGGCGGTCCGCCCGCGCGGCACGATCCCCCCGGTCCGCAGGGGGATGATCCTGCGCCTCAGCTCCGAGAGCCCCTCGGGTTCGGCCTCCCGCAGGAAGTGCCGCACCCCGTAGGGCTGGTACTCGGTCATCAGCGAGGGCCCGTGCCCACTGATCTCCTCGCCGACCTGT
This sequence comes from uncultured Solirubrobacterales bacterium, assembly GCA_963839875.1. GTDB lineage: Bacteria > Actinomycetota > Thermoleophilia > Solirubrobacterales > 70-9 > CAVUAT01. The sequence goes on along the minus strand of CAWIWP010000002.1, from coordinate 150,942 downwards.
TCGAGCTCGGCGAGCTGGTCGCGCGGAGCGAGATAGACCTCGCCGTATGCGAGCACGCCCGAGACGATCACCCCGGCGGCGATCACGGCGACCGCCGCGTCCCCGAGCAGGCGGCGATCCGTGCGCCGCAGCAGGATCGCCCCCGCGACGGCGAGAGTGACGAACGCGGGCGAGGCCGTCGCCAGCGCCTTCCCCTCCACCCAGGGCGACCCGGCCACGATCAGCGCGCCGGCGCCGACCAGCGCGCCCGCGCCGAGCAGGACGAGGCCCCAGGTGTGCCCCCACGCGCGACTGAACCCGTAGGCGGCGGCCGCCAGCGCGACCGTGCAGGCGGCGTAGGTCAGGAGCGGCGCTCCCGGCGTCACCCGAAAGTCCCCGACGGGCCAGATGCCGAGAGCCTGCAGCCAGTTGAGCGGCTCGATCAGATTGCCCTGCGCGCTGCCGCTGTCGAGCGGGGATGAGGTCGGGGGAAGCAGCGCCTCGGCCAGCACCAGGGGCAGGCAGAGAACGGCGACGCTGGCGGCGAAGAGGGCCGCAGCACGGCCGGCCCGGGCCCAGCCCAGCCGGCCGACGGCCAGCGCCAGCGCACCGGCGAGCGGAGCGGCCAGCCAGACCGCGCCCCCGGCAGTCAGGACCGAGAGCAGGGCGGCGGCACAGAGCGCCAGGGGCAGCGAGTCGCGCCACCCTGAGCCCTCCCGCCCGTACTCGGCCGCGAGGGCTGCGGCGAGAGCGATCAGGGCCGCGGCGGCGACCTCCTTGATCCCGCCCCACAGGTAGTAGCCGACAAGGAGGGCGGGCTGGGCGCCCAGGAACGCCGCGAGCGCGGATGCCCGGGACCCGAGCGCGGGACGGCAAAGGGCCCAGAGCGACAGCCCGAGGACCGCGGCGAGCCACGCCATGTACGGCTGGATCAGCCATGCCCCGTCGGTGGCGAGCAGCGCGGATGCGACGCCGAAGGGCAGGAAGACACCGACCGGGTAGCCGTCGCCGAGGTTGAACGCGAGGGTGGCCTCGTAGCTCGAGGGAGCCAGGCCGTCGAGGTCCCGCCCGTGCTCCATCACCCGGTCGGTCAGCGTCAGCCAGGTCGCGGTGTCGTCGAGCTTGATGTACCCCGCGAAGGTCGCCTCGCCCGAGAGGACGATCGGAGCCGCGTACACGGCGAACACGCCGGCGCCGGCCGCGACGAGCCACGCATCCGGCCATGCCCGGCGGCCGAACCCCACGGCCAGGCCCGCGAGCGCGCCCGCCGCGACGACCGGGACCGTCAGCTCGGCCGTCGCGTCAGCGGCTGTCGTGCCCCCCGCCACCACGATGATCACCGCGAGTCCCGCCCCGGGCAGCAGCGCTGCGGGGAGCCGGCGCCCGCTCGCGAGCTCGACCAGGACGCCCCAGCCGACAGCGAGCGCCGTCAGCAGCAATGGCAGCAGGACCCAGGATGTCAACACGCGATCACCAGCTCAACTATGAGCCGTCTAGATGAAACGACCCCCCGCCGTTCGGCGAGGGGTCGTCTATCGGAGCTTCTGTCGGCGCGGCCTACTACTTCTTCTTCTTGGCCTTCTTGCACTTCTTCGCCGCGGCGGCGCTCTTCTTGCTCTTCTTCTTCGGCTTCTTGCACGTCGTCTTCTTCGGTGCGGCGGGCTGGTCCGAGCGCGGCGGGCTGGCGGCTGCGCCACCTCCACCGGACGGGCAGTTCAGCCTGATGTCCAGGTCGGTGACCGGCGGCGGGATGGTGAGAACCGCCGTCTCGCCGGGGCTGCAGTTCGGCGCCGTGGCCCTGACCTTGTAGTAGCCCGCGATCACGTCCCAACCGAAGTGGCCCACGGCATCAGTCGTGTCGGGGTTCGTCCGGTTGCTGGGAGACATGATTGCGCTGCCGTTCGGCACCTGTGTGAACGGGCCGCCGAACGCGTCGGAGCGGAACAGCGTCACGGTCGCGCCCTGGATCAGGTTGCCCGTCTGAGCGCTGCGGACCACGCCGCTCGGGTCGATGTAGAGTCCGAATTCCGAGTTGTCGTCGGGGCCGACGGGGCAGTCCACGTTGATGTCGACCTCCCCCGTGCCGTGAGCCGGCGCGAGCGCCGCCACGGTGGCCCTGTAGTTCCCGGATCCGGCCGGGGTCTCCGGCATCGGCAGCGCGTTGCGGATCACCGTGCCTCCGACCGTGATGGTGTAGGTGGCAGTGCCGTTCGCGCACGCGTTCCGGCTGAGCACGAACGATTCGAACATGTACACCGCGGGGACTCCCGAGGTGTCGCGGCTCTGGCCGGACTGCGTGATCGAGACGCCTCCCGGCGGCGGTGCCGGAGGATCGCCAAGGGTCACGTCGAGGTCGTCGTCGGGCGCGATGCCCGTCGCCGTCCCCTCGGTGAAGTTGTTGCCAGGCGGCGAGAACGCCGTCACCTCGACGTCGCCCGGAGGCAGGCCCCCGACGACGTAATGGCCGGTTACATCAGTCAGATCGGAGTTGCAGGGCCCGGCGTCAGCGCAGACCTGGACCCATGCTCCACCGGTGGGAGAGACACCGCCGGGCGCCAGGACGTCACCTTCGACGGTGACTCCCGAGCAGGGACCGGTCGGCCCGGAGGGACCACTGGGACCGGACGGACCGCTCGGGCCCGAGGGGCCGGACGGACCAGAGGGGCCCGAAGGCCCGCAAGTGAGGTGGGAGCGGTCGCTCGACGCCGCCCCGGCGATCGTGACGCACAGCCCGACGAGCAGGCCCGCCGTCGCCAGCACGGCGATCGGGGCGGTGGCCCGTGGCAGTCCGTTGAAGCGGAAACGCTTGGAACTCACAGTGATCTCCCTTTGGTCATGTGTCTCGCCGGAGTCGTGCTTCGACGTATCGATGCAGATTCTCCCCTGGCTGGGGAGGCGGGCGCATCCGTATTAACCCGCAGGCTTCGAAGGCCGTTTTCGGTCTCGATCTGCCGCTCACCCCGGGAACCTGGCCGACATCCCCGCGCGGAGCGTGGCGGGGTCGAGCTCACCCGCGGGCACCGGGACGGCCCGGTAGGAGAATGGGGCGGTGGTCGCCGGGCCGAAGCCGAGGCGGAAGTTGCGATCGCCGTTCGGCGCGAACTCGGTCACGCGCGAGACCTGGCCCCAGCTCATCAGCCAGTCGCCGGTGATCGCACGGCGGGCGGACCCGCAGCAACCCACGGGCGAGGCCGCGAGGTCGGGGTCGGTGACCGCCTCGAGCAGCGTCGCGGTCCGAGCCACCTCGTCGAGCTGGTAGCGCACCGCCCTGGCCATCCGCGCGTCAGCTGAATTGGTGGCGTTGTCGTGCACCGTGAGCGTCCCGTCGGAGAGGATCCGAGCGTCGTGCTGGCCCGCCAGAGGATCCGCTCCGGAGGGGTCGGACACGGGAGTCAGGCTCTCGGGAATGGTCGTGCCGCCGAGCTTCCACTCGACCTCACCCGTGGCCCGGGAGATGCTGTAGACGGCATCCGTGCGCCGCAGCGAGACCACGATCGAGTCCCCGTTCGGCTCGATGGAGTTCAGGTGCACCGTGTCGTGGGACCCGGTGATGACGGAGGGGCACCAGCGCGGGGTGATCTCGTCCAGTCCGATGTGATCCTTGCTGTTCCACGACCAGACCACGTTTCCGCTCGCGTCGATCTCCTGGATCGCGGAGTCCTGCACAGACTGGTTGGGTGCGCCGCCGGGACAGAAGCTGAGGTCCTCGGTCGTACCCCGGGTCTTGTAGGTCATGACGAGGAAGTTGTCGCCGATCGGCTGCAGCTCGTGCTCGCCCGTCGCCGCGCCGACGAATGAGACGGTCCGGATCAGGGAGCCGTTGAGCCGGCGCAGCTCGTAGCCCGTCGAATCGCCGCGGGCCCAGGCCACGATTCCCCCGGGTAGGACCTTCGCGTCCGCGAGAGAGACCGGCGCGCCGTACCACCAGAGTGGCACGCCGTTGTCGTCGAAGATGACCACATAAGGGGTTGCGCCCACGGGCACGCGCCTGCTGGGCGCCACCACGTAGAGATCGCTGGCCGGCTGTCCGAAGCGCTCGAAGTCCCACGCCGGAAAGTCGGTCGGAAGACAGCGCACGTGGTAGCGCCGTGGCGCGCCGGCGCCGGTCGCCTCGACCGTGAACGCCTCGCTCGCGTCGAGCTCGACCTCGGCGTCGAAGGCACCGGCGGAGAGTGCCGCGGCCTCGCCGTCGACCAGCACCGAGCTGTCGGGGGCAGCCACGCCCTCGACGGTGACCGGGTCGTCGTCGCAGCGGACCACGTAGTCGCTCACGCCGGGATCGAACTCGGGGAAGAGCTCGGGGTCGGCTTCAAGCGAAAGGATTCCGGGCGCCCCGGGGGTCGGCGGTGCCGGCCCGAGCGGAGGCGTCACCGCGGGGGCGGGCGACTGCGGGGTCGCCGGCTTCTTCTTGCAGCCCCCCCGCTTCAGGTTCTTCTCCGCCTTGCCCTTGGACGGCTTGCCCTTGGACTTCGAGCAGCGCTTGCCCTTCTTGGCCGCGGTGCCGGCCTCGGCCGCGCCGGCCGCCTCGAACGAGGTCGACAGCCCCAGGCAGAGGGCCAAGGCAACGACGGCCACGAGCAACAGAGTCGCCCGCTGACGCGGCAGGTTCTTGTGACGCATCGTCAAGTTCTTCTCCCGATCCCCACGACGAGCGTATGTGCTGCGATCTTCCCGAGTCAACCCCAGAATTCGCCGCGGTGCGGGCGTCGCGGCGCGCTGCGTCCTCGGACCTACTTCTTCTCGGACTCCCCGTCACCCGAGGAAGCCTCAGCAGGCGCCTCGCCCGACTCAGGAGTCTCGATCTCGGAAGCCAGCTCCTCGAGCTCCTCCGCGAAGCTCGGGCCGAAACCCTCTAGCTGCGAGCCGTCGCCGTCGGCAAGCTCCAGGTCGGCCTGCAGCTCCTCCTCGGAGAGGAGCTCCTCGGCCGGCGGCTGGGCGGGCTCCACCGGCTCGATCTCGACCGAGCGGTAGTGGCGCAGGCCGGTCGCGGCCGGGATCAGCTTGCCGATGATCACGTTCTCCTTCAGGCCGGCGAGCTTGTCGCGCTTGCCTTCCAGGGCGGCGTCGGTCAGGACCTTCGTCGTCTCCTGGAAGGAGGCGGCAGAGAGGAAGGAATCGGTCGCCAGGGAGGCCTTGGTGATCCCGAGGATCACGTCGGAGCCCTTGGCCGGGGTCTTGGTCTTCTTGCCCTTGAACTTCTCGTTGATCTGGTCGAACACGAGGCGGTTCTCGAGCTGGCCGGGCAGCAGGTCGGCCGAGCCCTTCTGGTCGACCCTGACTTTGTTCATCATCTGGCGCACGATCAGCTCGATGTGCTTGTCGTTGATGTCAACGCCCTGGGTCCTGTAGACGCGCTGGACCTCGGCGACGATGTACTGCTCGGTCGCGGTGCGGCCGCGGGTCTCGAGGATCTCGGCCGGGTAGAGCGAGCCCTCGTTGAGCTGATCGCCCTTCTCGACCTTCTGGCCGGCCTTCACGAACAGGTTGGTCCGGGGCGGGAAGGAGTAGTCGTTCTCCTCGCCCTTGTCGTCGGTGATCGTCAGCTTGACGGCCTTGTCCGTCTCCTCGACGGAGACCTTGCCGTCGACCTCCGCCATGCGGGCGAGGCCCTTCGGCTTGCGCGCCTCGAACAGCTCGACGACGCGGGGCAGACCCTGGGTGATGTCGAGTCCGGCCACGCCTCCGGTGTGGAAGGTGCGCATCGTCAGCTGGGTGCCGGGCTCGCCGATCGACTGGGCGGCGATGATGCCGACCGCGTCGCCGATCTCCACCAGGTAGCCGGTCGCGGGCATGACGCCGTAGCACTGGCGGCAGATCCCGCTCTCGGCCTTGCACTTGGCGACTGAGCGGACGGGCACGGTCGACTCGGTGTCGCTCTGTTCGAAGGCCTCGTCGAGCTCCGCGACCATGGGCTTGTCGATCAGCTGGTTGCGCTTCAGCAGCTCGCGGCCGCGCTTGGTCGTCGTCTTCTTCGCGACGACGCGGCCGAGCAGGTTGGGGTTGATGACGCCCTCTTCGCGGCGCACGGGCATCTCGACCAGGTCCTTGGTCTTGCAGTCCTCGATCCGGACGATCACGTCCTGCGAGACGTCCACCAGGCGGCGGGTCAGGTAGCCCGAGTCGGCGGTGCGCAGCGCCGTGTCGGCGAGGCCCTTCCGGGCGCCGTGGGTCGAGATGAAGTACTCGAGGACGGTCAGGCCCTCCATGAAGTTCGCCTTGATCGGGCGCTCGATGATCTCGCCCTTCGGGTTGGCCATCAGGCCGCGCATCCCGGCGAGCTGGCGGATCTGCTTGAACGACCCGCGGGCGCCGGAGTTGGCCATCATGAAGATGGGGTTCAGCTCCTGGAGGTTGTCCTCCATCGCCTGACCCACCTCGTCCGTGGCGCGGTTCCAGAGCTTGGTGATGCTCTCCTTGCGCTCCTCGGCCGTGATGAAGCCGTCGTCGTACTGGCCCATCACGGTGTCCGACTCCTTCTCGTAACGCTCGAGCATGTCCTCCTTGTCGGGAGGCGCCACGACGTCGTTCTTGGAGATCGTGATCCCGGCGGTGGTCGCGTAGTGGAAGCCCAGCTCCTTGAAGGAGTCGAGCACCAGGGCGACGGCGGCGGCGCCGTAGGCGTCGACGAGGCCCGTGATGATGTCGTTGACGTCGCGCTTCTTCAGCGAGTGGTTCACGAAGTCGTAGTTCTCGGCGGCGTACTCCTCCTCGAGCGCGATCTCGAGAGCCCGCTCGACGCTGTCGTTGAAGATGATCCGCCCCACGGTGGTCAGGAAGTGCTCCTTGCCCGCGCGCCGGTACTCGGCGTACTGGTGGAGCTCGACGATGCCGTTCTCGTAGGCGAGCTCGGCCTCCTGCGCCGAGCGGAACGTGTGCGGGCGGGGGCCGTCTCCGTTGCTCCAGCCTCCGCTCTTCAGCTTCTCGTCCAGCGCCGCGAGCTCGTCGCCCGACGGGCCGTAGGTGAGGTAGTAGAGGCCAAGGACCATGTCCTGCGTCGGCGTCGCCAGCGGCGCGCCGTGGGCCGGCGAGAGGATGTTGTTCGACGACAGCATCAGGATCCGCGCCTCGGCCTGCGCCTCGGCGGACAGCGGCAGGTGCACCGCCATCTGGTCGCCGTCGAAGTCGGCGTTGAACGCGTGGCAGACGAGCGGGTGGACCTGGATCGCCTTGCCCTCGATCAGCACCGGCTCGAAGGCCTGGATGCCGAGGCGGTGCAGGGTCGGCGCGCGGTTCAGCAGCACCGGGTGCTCGTGGATGACCTCCTCGAGCACGTCCCAGACCTCGGGGATCATCGAGTCCACCATCTTCTTGGCGGCCTTGATGTTCTGGACCTGCTTGCGCTCGACGAGCCGGGCCATGATGAACGGCTTGAACAGCTCCAGGGCCATCAGCTTCGGCAGCCCGCACTGGTGCAGGCGCAGCGACGGACCGGAGACGATCACCGAGCGGCCGGAGTAGTCGACCCGCTTGCCGAGCAGGTTCTGGCGGAAGCGCCCCTGCTTCCCCTTCAGCATGTCCGAGAGCGACTTCAGCGGGCGGTTGCCCGGGCCCGTGACGGGCCGGCCGCGGCGGCCGTTGTCGAACAGGGCGTCGACGGCCTCCTGCAGCATGCGCTTCTCGTTGTTGACGATGATCTCGGGCGCGCCGAGGTCGAGCAGGCGCTTGAGGCGGTTGTTCCGGTTGATGACGCGGCGGTAGAGGTCGTTGAGGTCGGAGGTCGCGAAGCGGCCGCCGTCGAGCTGGACCATGGGCCGCAGCTCCGGCGGGATCACCGGGACCACGTCGAGGATCATCCAGTCGGGCTTGTTGTCCGACTTGACGAACGCGTCCACGACCTTCAGGCGCTTGACCGAGCGGGCCTGCTTCTGGCCCTTGGAGGTGTTGATGGTCTCCTCGAGCAGCTCGCCCTCGGCCTTCAGGTCGACCTGCTCGAGCAGGTCGCGCACGGCCTCGGCGCCCATGCCGCCCCGGAAGTACTCGCCCCAGCCGAAGGGTGAGCCAAACCGGTCCTTGAGCTCGCGGAAGGTCGTCTCGTCGTTGATGACGTCCTTCGGCTTCATCTCGCTGAAGATCTTGAAGACCTCGCGCAGGCGGTCGCCCGCCTCCTCGAGGTAGGCCTCGGTGTCGGCGATCTCGGTCTCGAAGGTCTTTCGAAGCTCCTTGCCCATCTTCTCCCGGTCGTCGGCCTTGATGCGCTTCGGGGAGCCGGTGGCGTCGGCCCAGAGCTCGTCGTCCTCGTTGAAGCCGTCGACGGAGCCGGCCGGCGGGGACTCCTCCTCGCCCTCGGCCGCGAGGCCTAGGTAATGGAGACGGCGGGTCAGGGACTCGTTCAGCTCCTGCGTGCGCTGCTCGCGCTCGCGCTCGTACTCGCCGACCTGCTTTTCGATCTCCTTCTCGAGCTTGCCGAGGTCCTTGTCGCGGGCCTCCACGTCGACCCAGGTGATGACCGAGGCGGCGAAGTAGAGGACCTTCTCGAGCTCCTTCGGAGCCATGTCGATCAGGTAGCCGATCCGCGAGGGAACGCCCTTGAAGAACCAGATGTGGCTGACCGAGGCGGCGAGGTCGATGTGACCCATGCGCTCGCGGCGGACCTTGGAGCGCGTCACCTCGACTCCGCAGCGCTCGCAGACGATGCCCTTGTAGCGGACGCGCTTGTACTTGCCGCAGTAGCACTCCCAGTCCTTCGTCGGGCCGAAGATGCGCTCGCAGAAGAGGCCGTCCTTCTCGGGCTTCAGCGTGCGGTAGTTGATCGTCTCGGGCTTCGTGACCTCGCCGGAGCTCCAGCCCCGGACCTTCTTGGAGGACGCGAGGCTGATCTCGATCGCGTCGAAGTTGTTGATGTCGATCATCTACTTGCCTCCCTTGGTGCTGGCCTCGGCCTCGCCGCTTTCCTTGTCCCCGTCGCCGCTGACCACCTGCTCTTCCTTCTCGTCAGCGGCGCCCTTCTTGCTGTCCCCGTCGCCCTCGGCGCGCACGCCCGAGAGCTCAATGCCGAGCTCCTCCGCTGCGCGCAGCAGGTCGTCCTCCTCTTCGCCCATCTCGACGCCCTCGCCCTGGTCGGAGACCACGTTCGCGTCGAGCGAGAGGCTCTGGATCTCCTTCAGGAGCACCTTGAACGACTCGGGGATCGACGGCTCGGGGATGTTCTCGCCCTTGACGATGGCTTCGTAGGCCTTGACGCGGCCGACGGTGTCGTCTGACTTGACGGTGAGCATCTCCTGGAGCGTGTACGCGGCGCCATAGGCCTCCAGCGCCCACACCTCCATCTCGCCGAAGCGCTGGCCGCCGAACTGAGCCTTGCCGCCCAGCGGCTGCTGGGTGACCAGGGAGTAGGGGCCGGTCGAGCGCGCGTGGATCTTGTCGTCGACCAGGTGGAGCAGCTTCAGGATGTACATGTAGCCGACGGTGACCTTGCCCTCGTACGGCTCGCCGGTGCGGCCGCTGTAGAGCTGGAACTTGCCGGCGGCCCGGTTTCCGGGCTTCTGGCTCTTGTCGACGCCCAGGTCCACCCCGCGCTCGTCGCCGTGCTCCTCCTGCCAGCGGACCATCGCGTTGTCCACGTCTTCGAGCGTGGCCCCGTCGAAGACGGAGGTGGCGACGTTGACGCGGTTGCGGTTGCGGTCGCGCTGCTTGTAGGCGTCGGAGCCGTCGTCGTACCAGCCCTCGCCTGCAACCCACCCGAGGTGGGTCTCGAGGATCTGGCCGATGTTCATTCGGCTCGGCACGCCCAGCGGGTTCAGGATCACGTCGATCGGGGTCCCGTCCTCGAGGAACGGCATGTCCTCCTCGGGGACGATCTTGGAGATGACGCCCTTGTTGCCGTGACGGCCGGCGAGCTTGTCGCCCTCGGCGATCTTGCGCTTGGTGGCGACGAAGACGCGGACCAGGTCGTTGACGCCCGGTGAGAGGTCGTCGCCCCCGTCGCGGCTGAAGGTCATGACGTCGATGACGACGCCGCCTTCGCCGTGGGGCACCTTGAGCGAGGTGTCGCGGACCTCTCGCGCCTTCTCCTTGAAGATGGCGCGGATCAGCTTCTCCTCGGCGGTCAGCTCGGTCTCGCCCTTCGGCGTCACCTTGCCGACCAGCAGGTCACCCGCCTCGACCTCGGCGCCGATGCGCACGATGCCGCGCTCGTCGAGGTTCCGCAGGGACTCCTCGGAGCGGTTCGGGATGTCGCGCGTGATCTCCTCGTCGCCCAGCTTGGTGGTGCGGGCGTCGATCTCGTACTCCTCGATGTGGATCGAGGTGAGCTCGTCGTCCTTGACCAGCCGCTGGCTGAGGATGATCGCGTCCTCGAAGTTGTAGCCCTCCCAGGACATGAAGGCGACCAGGCAGTTCTTGCCCAGCGCGATCTCGCCGCCGGCGGTCGAGGAGGCGTCGGCGAGCACGTCGCCGGCCTTGACCTTGTCGCCGGAGCTGACGATCGGGCGCTGGTGGATGATCGTGCCCTGGTTCGAGCGCATGAACTTGTGGAGCGGGTACTCGTCGCGCTTGGAGCCGTGGGTCACCGTGATGCGCTCGGCGTCGACGCTCGTGACCTCGCCGTCGTTCTCGGCCAGGGTCACGTCGCCGGTGTCGACGGCGGCGCGGCGCTCCATGCCGGTGCCGATCAGCGGGGGCTCGGGCTTCAGCAGCGGCACGGCCTGCCTCTGCATGTTGGAGCCCATCAGTGCGCGGTTGGCGTCGTCGTGCTCGAGGAAGGGAATCAGGGCAGTCGCGACCGACCAGATCTGGGTCGGCGAGACGTCCATCAGCTCGACCTCCTTGGGCGGCACGGTCGTCAGCTCGCCCTCGCGGTGGCGGCAGAGGACGCGGGGGCCCTTGAGCTTGCCCGAGTCCTGGTCCATCTCGGCGTTCGCCTGGGCGATCACCCGCTCCTCCTCCTGGGTGGCGTCCAGGTGCACGATCTCGTCGGTCACGACGCCGTCCTTAACGACCCGGTAGGGCGTGGTGACGAAGCCGTGCTCTGAGATCTGCGCGTAGCTCGAGAGCGAGCCGATCAGGCCGATGTTCGGGCCCTCCGGGGTCTCGATCGGGCACATGCGCCCGTAATGGGTGGAGTGCACGTCGCGGACCTCGATGGGGGCGCGCTCACGCGTCAGGCCTCCGGCGCCGAGCGCCGACAGGCGGCGGCGGTGCGTCAGGCCGTCGAGCGAGTTGGTCTCCTGCATGAACTGGGACAGCTGCGAGGAGCCGAAGAACTCCTTGAGCGCGGCGACCACCGGGCGGATGTTGATGATGGTCTGCGGAGTGATCGCGTCTGCGTCCTCGGTGGTGAGGCGCTCGCGGACGACCCGCTCCATCCGGTAGAGGCCGATGCGGAAGGCCTCCTGGATCAGCTCGCCGACGGTGCGCAGGCGGCGGTTGCCGAAGTGCTCGTACTCGTCGAGGTGGTCGTGGACCGGCTCGCGCGGGTAGGTGGAGGCCTCCGCGGCGTAGTCCTTGATCGGGTTCTCCTCGTCGATCTCCTCGGGGACTCCCAGGATCTTCGGGATCGAGGTGAGCTCCTTGACCAGGGCGATGATGTCGTCGTGCGTCAGCGTCCTCGTGTCGAGGTCGATGTCGAGGTCCAGGCGCGCGTTCAGCTTGTAGCGCCCGACGCGGGTGAGGTCGTAGCGCTTCGGGTCGAAGAAGAGCTGCTCCAGCAGCGTGCGGGCGGCGTCGACCGAGGGCGGCTCGCCGGGACGCTGCTTCTTGAAGAGCTCGATCAGCGCGCCCTCCTCGTCGCGGGTCGTATCGGTGTCCGCGGCGATGGTGTGCCTGATGTAGACGGAGTTGTCGAACATCTCCAGGAGCTTCTCGTCGGAGACGTAGCCCATCGCGCGCAGCAGGACGGTGACCGGCAGCTTGCGCTTGCGGTCGATGCGGACGAAGACGCGGCCCTTCTTGTCGATCTCGAGCTCGAGCCACGAGCCGCGGGCCGGCATCAGGTTCGCGATGAAGACCTGCTTCTCGCGGTCCTTCGGCTCCATCACGTAGGCGCCGGGGGAGCGGACGAGCTGGGTGACGACGACTCGCTCGGTGCCGTTGATCACGAAGGTGCCGCGATCGGTCATCCACGGGAAGTCGCCCATGAAGACGGTCTGCTCACGGATCTCGCCGGTCTCGCGGTTCTGGAAGGCGACCTTGATGTTGAGCGGCCGCGAATAGGTCATGTCCTTCTCACGGCACTCGGCGACGTCGTGCGCCTGGTCGTCGAACTCGAAGTCCTGGAAGACGATCGCCAGGTTGCCCGTGTAGTCCTCGGTCGGAGAGACATCGTCGATCGTGGCCCTCAAGAGGCCGTTCTTCGGATCTACGAGCGCCTCGAACGAACGGCGCTGGATGTCAATCAGGTGAGGAACCTCGAGCGGGTTCCGTAGGCGTGAAAAGCTACGACGGGATACGGTGGCAGCGCTGGATCGGGCCAACTTGGCGACTCCTCGAAAATTGGAAGGGCTAACGGAGGCGGCTGCCTGTCCCTCGGCAACGAGCCTCACCGGGCGCGGCCCGGGAGAATAGCAGAGCCGTTCGGACAGAATCAGCGTCTGCTCACGAACAGGTGAAGCCGGGGACGGCCTATGTCGGGCCGCCCCCTTGAAGCGTTACTTCAGGTCAGCCGATCCGCCGGCTTCCTCGATCTCGCCCTTCAGCTTCTCGGCTTCGTCGCGCTCGATGCCCTCCTTGATCGGGCTGGGAGCCTCGTCGACCAGGGCCTTGGCCTCCTTCAGGCCGAGACCGGTCGCCGCGCGGACGGCCTTGATCACGCCGATCTTCTTGTCGCCGGCGCCGGTCAGCACGACGTCAACGGTGCTGGACTCCTCCTCGGTCGCCGCGCCGCCGCCGTCGCCGGCGGCCGGGGCCGCAGCCGCGACGGCCGTCGCGGAGACGCCGAACTCCTCTTCGAGCGCCTTGATGCGCTCAGAGAGCTCGAGCACCGAAATGCCCTTGAGCTCCTCGATCCAATCCTGCGTGCTGGTCGCCATCTCTAGTCGTTCTCCTTCTCGTCGTCGCTGGAATCTTCGGAAGTCTCTTCACCGGGCTCTTCGGACTCGCTCTTCTCGCCCGCGTCGCCCTCGCCGATGTCGGCGTCGCCCTCTCCGGTGCCGGCGGAATCGTCGTCGATGCCGGCGTCCTCGCCCTCGGGGGCCTCCTCTTCGGAGGGCTCCTCTTCGGGAGAGTCGGTGGGCTCGGGGTCGGGCTCGGACGCTTCGTCCTTGGGCTCCTCGGCCGGCGCCTCCTCCTCGGCCGGCGCCTCCTCCTCGGCCGGCGCCTCTTCTTCGGCAGGCGCATCTTCGGGGGCCTCCTCGGCGGGCGCCTCCTCGGGCGGAGCCTCCTCAGCCGGCGGGGCCTCGCCGGTGACGAGGCCCTGGTCGGCGATCGCCTGAAGCTGCAGGGCGAGGCCCTGGACCATCGAGCCCAGGCCCCGGACGAGGCCGGTGAGGGGGCTCGCCACGATGCCCGCGAACTGGGCGTTCAGCTGGTCGCGGCCGGGGAGCTTGGCGATCGCCTGGAAGGAGTCGCCGTCCAGCGCGACGCCGTCCATGATCCCGCCCTTGTACTCGAGGAGCTCCCATTCGCCGCCGAGCTTCGAAAGGGTCTTGGCGGCCAGGGCGACGTCGCCGTTGACGAGGGTCAGGGCGGTCGGACCGGTCAGGTGCTCCTTCAGGTCGCCGGTGCCGGCGGCGTCGGCCGCGAGCAGGGTCAGGCGGTTCTTGACGACCCGGAAGCGGGCGTCGGCCTCGCGCAGGCCCGAGCGCAGCTCGGCTGCCTGGGGCACGCTGATCCCGCGGTAGTCGATCGCGAAGATCGCGTCGGCGTCCTTGAGCTCGCCGGTGAGCTTCTCGACTACTGCGACTTTTTCTTCCTTGTTCATCTGCTTCCCGGTTTCGTTTGGTGTCTGGAAATGAAAGAGCCCGCTCGCAGGCGGGCTCGGAAGTCCGTCAGTCGTTCACCTGACGATCCGGCTCCACCTGCATCGGACTTAGCGGCGCGAGCGCCTGCCGATGGTCTCGGGCAGAAGTTGTGCGGACAGCTTAGGCGGTCGCCGGCTCCTGGGTCTCGTCGACGGGCTGGGAGACATCCTCGTGCTCGTCGCCGCCCTCGCGGGCGTCGGCGTTCGGGGCCGCGGCGCCGGCACCGGCCATGATCTCGGACGCGCGGATCTTCGAGGAGTCGACCCTGATGCCCGGGCCCATCGTCGAGGTCAGCGTGACCGAGATCAGGTAGCGGCCCTTGGCGGAGGCGGGCTTGGCGCGGATGATCTCCTCGATCACCGCGGCGTAGTTCTCGAGAAGGGCGTCCGCCTCGAAGCTGGTCTTGCCGATCGAGAGATGGATGATCGACTGGCGGTCGGTGCGGTACTCGACCTTTCCGGCCTTGGCCTCGTCAACGGCCTTGGCGATGTCGTCGGTCACCGTGCCGACCTTCGGGTTCGGCATCTTGCCCTGAGGGCCGAGCACGCGGCCGAGCTTTCCGACCGTGGGCATCATCCCCGGGGTCGAGATGGCGACGTCGAAGTCGGTCCAGCCCTCCTCGACCTTCGAGGCGAGGTCCTCCCCACCGACGTGCTGGGCGCCGGCCTCGGTGGCCTGCCGCGCCTGGTCGCCTTCGGCGAACACGGCGATGGTCACGTCCTTGCCGAGGCCACGCGGGAGTGCAAGGGTGCCGCGAAGCTGCTCCTCGGCGTGGCGGACGTTGACGCCGAGCAGGAGGTGCAGCTCGACGGTCTCGTCGAAGCCGGCCCCTGCGGTCTCCTTCAGGAGGGCGACCGCCTCGGCGGGCTCGTAGGCCTTGGTGCGGTCGACCTTGTCGTAGGCCGCCTTGTAGCGCTTGGACTTGGCCACTAGCGCACCTTCCTTCGCGTTTCGCTCCGCTTCACGCTCACAGCCCCTCCACCGTCACACCCATCGAGCGCGCGGTGCCGGCGATGATCTTGGTCGCGGCGTCCAGGTCGTTCGCGTTGAGGTCCGGCATCTTGCGCTCGGCGATCGAGCGGGCCTGGTCCACCGTGATCGACCCGACCTTCTCGGTGTGCGGCTCGCCCGAGCCCTTGGGGATCCCGGCGGCCTCCTTGATCAGGACGGCGGCCGGCGGCGTCTTGGTGATGAAGGTGAACGAGCGGTCCTCGAAGACCGTGATCTCGACGGGGATGATCGTCCCCTGGTCCGCCTGGGTCTGGGCGTTGAACGCCTTGCAGAACTCCATGATGTTGACGCCGTGCTGGCCCAGCGCGGGGCCGACCGGCGGGGCCGGGTTCGCGGCGCCCGCGGGGATCTGCAGCTTGATGAGTGTCAGGACCTTCTTCGCCATCGCTAGATCTTCTTCACCTGGTCGTAGTTGACCTCGACCGGGGTCTCGCGGCCGAAAATGGAGACTAGGACCTTCAACTTGGCCGCGTCCTCGTTGATCTCGGCGATCTCGCCGGAGAAGTCCTGCAGCGGACCCGAGATCACCTTGACGGACTCGCCGATGGAGAACTGGGCGCGGGTGCGGGGGCGCTCGGCCGTCTCGCGGTGGAGGAGGCGGTCGACCTCGACCTTCGAGAGCGGGACCGGCTTGTTGCGCTCGGCGCCGACGAAGCCTGTGACGCCGGGGGTGTTCTTGACGAGGCCCCAGGCGTCGTCGGTCATCTCCATGTTGACCAGGACGTAGCCGGGCATCGTGCGCTTCTCCTTCGACTCCTTCTGGCCGTCCTTGTTGACCTCGGTGACCTGCTCGGTCGGGACCACGACCTGGCGCACGTTGCGCTCCTGGCTCAACGTGTGGACGCGGTGCTCAAGGTTCTGCTTGACCTTGTTCTCGTGGCCTGAATAGGTGTTGATGACGTACCAGCGAAACATTTCTCGAAAGCTCCTTAGAGGATCTGCTTGATCAGCCAGTTGAAGATTCCGTCGAGGCCGCCGAGGAACGCGGCCATGACGACGACGAAGATCAGGGTGACGGCGGAGGCCTGGACCAGAGTGTCACGATCGGGCCACTGGACCTTCTTCAGCTCGGCCCAGCACGAGATGAAGAAGGCGATGACGGGGTTCCGCTTCTTCTCGGCCTTGGCTTCCTGCTGCTTGGAGATTGCCCGCTCGCGCTCGCGGCGGCGCTGCTCCTTCTCCTTCTGCTTGGCGGCCTTGCGGTCCGCTCGGGTCTCCTTCTGCTCGCCCGGAGTGTCGGCGCGCGAGGGCGCCGGCGCGACGGGCTCCGGCACGACCGGGTCGGGCTCGACACCGGGGACGTCTGCGCGGGCCTGGGTGTCCGCGTGGGGGTCGCCGGACGGGCGGACGTGCTCGCCGTAGTCCTCGGTGTCGGCGCCCGTCTCGAGCGCCGCCTCGAACTCGGCGACATCCCCTGAGACCGGGGTCTGCGTCTGCTCCTGGGCGCGCTCCTCGTCGTCGCGCTCGGACTCGGGGCGCCCGGGCTGGCGCTCCTGCTGCGCCTCCTGGCGCCGGCGCTTCTCGGCCTTTCGCTGTGCCCTCGACTTCGCCATATATGGAGAGCTAGCGAGTTTCCTTGTGCGCGGTGTGCTGCTTGCACCACCGGCAGAACTTGCGCATCTCGATCCGGTCGGGCGAGTTGCGCCGCGACTTGTTCGTCTCGTAGTTGCGGCGCTTGCACTCCTCGCAGGCGAGGGTCACGCCGATTCGCACGTCTGAGGCCATTTCTCCTACTCCAGTCGAAAGAAAACCTCGGGCCCGGAGGCACGAGGTAGGCGTCAAGAATAGCGCCCGCGCGCCGAGGCCCGGGGTCAGCCCTTCTTCCGCTTGGGCTTGCACCCCTTGGCCCGCGACCCGCCCTTCCGCTTCTTGCACTTGGGCTTTGTCTTGGTCGCCGGCGCGACGCCCGACTGGGGAGTGCTCGGAGCGCTCGGAGCGCTCGGCGGGGGCTCCACCCGCCAGCGGTGGTCCGCCGGCGAGCCGTCCGTGTTGCCCGCGGCGTCGACAGCCCTGACCCTGAAGCTGTGATCGCCGGTGCCGAGCCCCGCGAGCGCCTGCGGCGTACCGCAGGCCCCGAACGTGGCCCCGTCCAGGCTGCACTGGAAGCCGGCTCCCGCGTCGTCGGAGGCGAACCCGACGGAGCCCGACGTCGAGGTCGTGACCGCGGGTGGTCCTGAGGTGATGGAGGTCTCCGGTGCGACGGTGTCCACGGTCCAAGCCCGCTCGTCGGAGCCGGTGTTGCCCGCGGCGTCGGTGGAGCGGACCTCGAAGGTGTGGGACCCGTGGCCCGCGGCGACGTTCTTCGGCGACGCGCAGGGCGTCACCGGAACTCCGTCGAGGAGGCAGACCGGAGCCGCGCCGCCGGAGGCCGAGAACGCGAAGGTCGCCGACGGCGTCTTCGTCAGCGACGAGGGCCCGGAGGTGATCGAGACGGCCGGCGCAACCGTGTCCACCGTCCAGGTGTCGGCGTCGGTGACCGAGCGGCCGCCGGCGTCGGTGAACCTGATCCGGAAGGTGTGTGGCCCCTCGGACAGGCCGCTGTAGGTCTTGGCGGTATCGCAGCCCACATAGTCGCCGCTGTCGAGTCGGCACTGGAAATCGCCGGGCTCGCTCGCCGAGAAGGTGAAGGCGGCCTCGGTCTCGTCCACCGGGTCGTCGGGCCCGGAGTCGATCTGCGCATTCGGAGCGATCGTGTCGCTGTTCCAGGCGTACGCGGTGGTCGGCCCTGTGTTCCCGAGAGGTCGGTGCGCCCGCACCTCGAGCGTGTGCGGGCCGTCCGGGAGCCCGTTGAACGTGCGGGGTGTGCGGACAGCTGTTGAAGGCGGAGGCGTCGCCGGAGTCCAGGCGGCACTCGGAAGGTCGAGCCCGGCTCGCTGGAGGAGAAGGTGAAGGACGCGCTCGAGGAGGGGCTGATCGCCGGCGGGCCGGTGACGATCGAGGCCACCGGCGGGGTCGTGTCGATCGTCCACGTGTAGCTCGCCGCCGCGCCGGTGTTGCCGACCGGGTCGGTTGCGCGGACGTCGAAGGTGTGCGGCCCGTCGTCGAGGCCCGGAGTAGGGCTGCGGCGACGGCGCAGGGCTGGAAGTCGCCGGGGGCGCTCGAGTCGAGTCGGCACTCGAAGCTCGAGCCGGGCTCGTCGGCGGTGAAGCCGAACTGGCCGCTGTTGTCGTCGTCGGCGGCCGGGGGGCGGCCGCCTGGCGGAATCGACGCGACCGGGTCGGTGATGTCGACCGTCCACGTGCGCGAGGCGTGGGTGCCGACGTTCCCCGCCTCGTCCACGGCGCGGACGTCGAAGCGGTGCGGGCCGTTGCCGAGCGGATCGAGTAGCTGGCCGGCGAGGTGCACGGATCGAACTCGGCCGGGGAGTCCGAGTCGAGGCGGCACTCGAAGCTCGCTTCCGTGTCGGGGCTCGTGAAGTCGAAGGTCGCCGTCGTCTCGCCGGTGGCGGCGGGCGGCCCGGAGGTGATCTGCGCGGCCGGCGCCTGCGTGTCGATCGTCCACGAGTAGGTGTCGGTCGCGACGTTCGAGCGCCAAGTCAGTCGCCCTGCACGGTGAAGTTGTGCTCGCCGTCCCCGAGCGGGCCGAAGATCGTCGCCCGAGGTGCATGGCTCGAAGTCGCCGCCGTCGACGAGCAGTCGACGTCCGCGGCGGGGTCGTCCACCGTGAAGGTGAACGACCGCGGCCGTTTCCTTTGTGAGCGGATCGGGCCCGGAGTCGATGGTCGCCGACGGAGGCCATCGAGTCGACCGTCCACTCGTAAGCGTCGCTCGTGGTCGCGTTGCCGACGCCGTCGGTCGCGGTGACCGTGAAGGAGTGCTCGCCCTGGCCGAGCCCCGCGTACTGATGCGGGCGACGTGCACGGCTCGACGACGTCGGGCCCGTCGGGCGGGTCGAGGCTGCACACGGCGCTCGCGTCGGCGTCATCGACGGTGAACGTCGAGCGTCGCGTCGGTCGAAGCGGTCGGGTCGGGCGGGCCCCGCGTTGACGGTCGCCTCCGGCGCGGTCGTGTCGACGGTCCATGTGCGCGAGGCCGTGGTAGACGTTGCCCGCCGCGTCGGTCGCGCGGACCGTGAAGGTGTGCGGCCCCGTCGGCGAGGTCCGTGTAGCGACGCTGGCGAGGAGCAGCCGCGAACGCCGCGCCGTCGAGGCGGCACTGGCAGCTGGGCGGACCCGTCGGGCGTCGAGAACGCGAAGCCCGCGGCGTCGGTCGCGCACCGTGCCGGTCGGGCCGCTGCCCGGGTCGATCGCTGCGCCCGGGCGCCGTGACGTCGATCGTCCAGGCGTAGGTGGCCGGGAACTGGTCGACGTTGCCCGCCGCGTTGATGCCGCGGACCGGATCGTGTGCGAGCCCTCGGCGAGGCCCGTGAACTGGCGCGGCGAGGTGCAGGCGGCGCAGGCGCCGGCGTCGAGCTTGCACTGGAATGAGGCGGCGGCCGGCGCGGAGGTGAACTGGAAGATGGGGTTGGCGGTGTTCGAGAGGGCCGGGGGCCTGGCGCTGATCGTCGTGTCGGGGATCGCCTGGATCGAGGAGAGCACCAGCGGCCCGTAGCCGCTCGAGTGCCCGAGCGCCTTCGGGTGGTAGGAGTTCGCCGTCTGGCTGAAGGAGAGGCCGTTGATCCACTCGACCGAGTCGCAGGCGCCGTGGCCGATGAACGCGGGCCGGGGGTCGACGTAGGCGAGGTCCTTGGCCTGGGCGAGAGCCTCGATCGACTCGCTCAGCAGGTCGGCCGCGGCGTTCAGGTCGTTGACCTCGTCGGCGCTGAAGAACGTGTTGCAGCTCTGGTTCGGCCTGAAGATCCGCGGGTAGCCGACGACGGCGATCGTGGCGTTCGGCGCCTGCGCCCGGACCGCGTCGTAGACGCGCGTTCAGCTTCGGCGGCAGCTCCGTGGTCGCGGTCTGCTCCGCCTCCTCGATGGCCGCGTCGCAGTCGCCGAACGGGTTGCCGCACTCGATCAGGGTGTCGACGAAGCCCGCGTCGTTGCCGCCGATCTGCAGGGTGACGACGTCGGTGTCGGCGTTGACCGCGCCGGGGACGTCGAGCTGGGCGACGGTGTTGCCGGGTGCCTGCGCCTCCTGGTCGATGTGCTGGGTCCGCCCCCCGCTGCACGAGAGGTTGATCCCCGTCCCGGGGATGCTCGGGTCGATCAGGGTCGGGTAGGCCGCCGTGGTCCGCTGGCAGTTGTCGGAGTACTCGCTGGCGGTGCCGGTCCCCGACGAGTAGGAGTCGCCGAGCCCCACGTAATCCGCGGCATCGGCCGGAGCGGCGGCGGCGAGCGCCGCCAAGCCGGCTAGAAGTGAGATCCCCCTGCGCACGTCACTTCTTCTTCTTCTTCTTCTTGCCGCACGTCTTCTTCTTGCCCTTCTTGCCCTTCTTCCCCTTCTTGGCCTTGCACGTCCCCAGGTTCCCGGCGGGGCGGGGTGGTGGTCGCGGCCGGAGGCTGGATCGCGGCCGGCGCTGGGCCGACGGTCGCGCCGTCGCTTGCGCTGTTGTTGGCGGCGTCGCCGTCGTCGCTGGTGAAGACCGTGGCCGTGTTGGTGATCGCCTGGCTGCCGATCGCCGCCGTCGGCGTCACGGGGATCGTCAGCGTCGGCGCCTGCGCCCCGGCGGCCAGGCCGGCGGGGCGGGTGCAGGTGACGGTCTGGCCGGCGGTCGAGCAGGTCCAGCCGGTCCCGGACGCCGAGCCGGGCGTGAGGCCACGCGGGCAGCGTGTCGGTGACCCGGGTCGTGCCGATCGTGGCCGCGGTCCCGACGTTCTCGACGCCGATCGTGAACGTGCTCTGCGCATCGACCGCGAAGCTGCCGGCGTGCTGCATCGAGATCGCGAGGTCGATCATCGTCCACGTCCGTGCGGAGCCTCGGCGGAGTTGTTGGATGACGACGGTGTCACCCGAGGTGGTGACGGTGGCCGGGGTGACCACGCTCGGCGACGGCAGCGGTGGCGACCCCGACCTCGATGCGCGATGTCGCTGCGCCCGGCGGCTGCCGCGAGGCCGCTGGCGCGGGTGCAGGTGACGTCCGGGCCGGCCGCGCCGCAGGTCCAACCCGATCCTGTGCCGCTGACGAAGCTGAGGCCGGCGGGCAGGTCGACGGTCGCCGTGACGGGCGCCGGTGATCGTCCCCGGCTCCGGTGTTGCGGACGGTGACGGTGTAGGTGCCGTTGGTGCCGACGCGGAAGGATCCGCCCGGACGGGACCTGCGGCCGGATCGAGACCGCGGCGTCGAGGCCCGTGACCACGTCCGCCGGGTCGGTGTCGGAGTCGTTGGTCGCGTCGGCGTCGTCGCCGCTGGACACGGTCGCCGTGTTGGTGATCGGGGCCGCGGCGGTCGTGCGCGACGTCGACGTCCAGGGTGATCGGCGGCGCGGTGGCGCCGCCTGCGATCGGGCCGGCGTGGTCGCACGTCGACGGTGCCCGACGAGACCGAGCAGCTCCAGCCGGTGCCCGTCGCGCCGCTGTAGCTGAGGCCGGCGGGCAGGGCGTCGGTGACCGTGGTCGGGCCCTCGGTCGGGTCGGTGCCCTCGTTCTCGACGTCGAGCGTGTAGCTGCCCGTGCCGCCGCGCGGCAGGTCGCCGGTGTGGCTCTTGTCGATCGCGAGGTCGATGCGGCCGACGTCGGCGGTGTCGCCGTCGGAGTCGTTGCGCGGCGACCGGGTCGTCGGCGTTGGAGACCGAGGCCGTGTTGGTGACCTGGGCGGCCGCGCTCGCGTCGACGTCGGCGAGCAGCTCGAGGGTCTGAGCCGAGGCGCCGGCGGCGATCGAGCCGTCGTGCTCGCAGGTGACGGCCTGGCCGGCGGCCCCGCAGCTCCAGTCCTGGCTGGAGGCGGCGACCCGGCGTAGGTGAGGCCGGCGGGAAGCGTGTCGGTCACGGTCGCCGACGCGAGTCGTCGCGGCGGTGCCGACGTTCTCGACGTCGATCGTGTAGCTGACGCGGTCGTTCACCTGGAGTGCTCCCAGGTGCGCCTTGGTCGATCTCGAGGTCGGGGGCCGTGATCGTGGTCGGGTCGGTGTCGGAGTCGTTGGCGTCGTTGCGGTCGTCGTCGTTGGCGACCGTGGCCGTGTTGGTCACGCGACGGGATAGGCGGCGTTGCCCACGGCGACCTGGAGGGTGATGGCGGGCGCGTTGGCGCCGCGGCGACCGCGGCGGTGCGGGTGCAGGTCACGTCCTGGCCGGCGGCGCCGCAGGTCCAGCCCGAGCCGGTTCCGTCGACGTAGGTCAGGCCGGCGGGCAGCGTGTCGGTGACCGTCGTGGTGCCCGTCGCGGGCTGCGAGCCGACGTTGGACACGCGCAGCACGTAGGCGCGGGTCGTGCCGACCCGGAAGTCGCTCGAGTGGCTCTTGCTCGAGCGCCAGGTCGGCGGCCGTCAGAGCGGTCAGGTCGGAGTCGGAGTCGTTGGCCGGGTTGACGTCGTCGGCGGTGCTGACCGAGGCGGTGTTGGTGGTCTCCTCGGCCGTCGCATCGGGATCGACGGCGACGGTCAGGGTGATCGCCGGAGCCGTCGCCCCGGCGCCGATGGAGGCGGTGCGGGTGCAGGTGACGACCTGGCCCAGGGCGCCGCAGGTCCAGCCGGTGCCGGTGGCGCTCACGAAGCCGAGCTCGGCGGGCAGGGTGTCGGTCACCGTCGTCGTCCCGGCCGTCGCCGCGCTGCCGTCGTTGCGAACCGAGAGCGTGTAGGTCGCCCTGGCCGCCGATCGGGAAGCCGCCGACGTGGCTCTTGTCGATCGTCAGGTCGGTGGCGGTGATCGCCGTCGCGTCGGTGTCCGAGTCGTTCGCTGGGTTGAGGTCGGCGTCCTCGCCCGTGCCGTCGGTGGCGACGGTGGCGGTGTTGTCGACCGACGGAAGAGCGGAGGCGTCCACGCTCACGGTGATCGAGATCAGCTCCGCGCTGGCGCCGGGCCCTAGGGGGTCGTGTCGGTGCAGGTGACCGTCTGGCCGGTGATCGGGCAGGTCCAGCCGTTGCCCGAGGCGGCGGTCGGGGTCAGACCCGCCGGAAGCGTGTCGGTCACCGTGGTCGTTCCCGCCGTTGCGCGGCCGCCGCGGTTCTGGACGGCCAGCGTGTAGGTGCCGGACGAGCCGACGCGGAACGAGCCCGCGTGCGACTTGTCGATCGAACAGATCGACCCCGGCGTTGACGGTGGTCGGGTCCGAAGACGAGTTGTTGGCGGCGTTGTTGTCACCCGTCGTCGTGGCGGTGGCGGTGTTGGTCACCGACGGCACGGCGGTGGTGCCGGCGCGTCACGTTGAGATCGATCGTCTCGGTGGCGCCCGAGGCCAAGCCCGCGATCCGGGTGCAGGTGACCTGCTGGCCGACCGCTCCGCAGGTCCACTCCGCCGGAGCGTCAGCGCTGACGAAGCTGATGCCGCTGGGCAGCGTGTCGCTCACCGTGGTCGTGCCGACCGTCGCGACGGTCCCGCTGCTGGTCACCGCCAGCTCCCAGGTCCCGCCGGTGCCGGTGTTGAAGTCGCCGATGTGGGACTTGACGATCCCGACGTCGACGTTGTCGACGGTCGTCGGATCGGAGTCGGAGTTGTTTCCGGGAACGTTGTCGTTCCCGTTCGCGACCGTTGCGGTGTTGGTCAGGGAGGAGGGCGCGTTGCCGGCGACCGCGACGTTCAGGGTGATCGAGGGAGCGGAGGAGCCCGACGCGATGGGACTGCCGGCGGGGCGCACGCAGGTGACGGCCTGGCCGACGGCGGTGCAGTTGTTCCATCCCGTCCCCGACCCGCTGACGAAGGTCAGGCCGGTCGGGAGCGTGTCGGTGACGGTGATGGTCGCCGATCGACGGCCCGGGGCCGAGGTTCGAGACCGACGAGCTCATAGGAGCCGTTCGAGTTCGCGAGGAAGTTGCCCGTGTGCGACTTGTCGATCGTCAGATCGGATGGCGGCGGGTTCACCGTGACCGTGCCGGTGGTCGTGTCCGAGTCGCCGTCGGCGTCGATGACCGTCAGCCGCGGCGTGTAGCGGTCTGGGTGCTACCCGTCGTGTAGATGAAGCTGGTGGAGTCGTCGGGGTGGTGGTCGTGACTCGCCTGGTCGACCGTCCCGTCCCCGTCGAAATCCCAGCGGTACTGGCAAGGCGGCGCGAGGCAGGTCGAGCCTGAGCCGTTGAAGCTCGACGTTCAGCGGGGTGTTGCCGGAGCTCGGCGTGGTCGTGAATGAGGCGTTCACGCCCTTTGTGAGGATCGGGCTGAACTGGAGATTGAACTGGGCGTTGTTGTTGCCTGAGGCAGAGGGGATTCCCGACCGTGCTGTCGACGGTGCCGCCGGCGATTCCGCAGTCGCTCGACGCCGGGACCGAGAAGGTGCCATTGACGACTCGCCCCGTGCCGTTGGCGGGGTTGTACGGCGTACCGGAAACCGAACCGCTGGTGGCAGTGGTCATTGGGCTGACCACGATCGGGCTACTCGCGGAGGCGATCCGGCAGCCCCCGCCGAAAGGAACGTCGTCGATCTTGATCCAGACCCTGAGGTTGTTCATGACGAGGGAGCCCGTGAGGGGGTTGAGGGTGCCCGGTGACCGTGTCCACGACGTTGATGTGGACGGGATAGCCGCCGGCCTCGAGCGGTCGGGAAGTCGACCCCGCTGGCCGGGACGTTCACCGCGCCCGTCGTGTTGTTCACGGAGCCGCTGATGGTGACCGGATCGTCTCCCCCGAGGGAGAACTCCTGGCTGCCCACCTTGATGCTGCTGCCGGTGGTCACCGTTGCGACGAAGTTCGTGCTCGTCCCCGAGTTGCCCAATTTCCGGGCGGACGCCTCGGTCGCCGGGAGCAGAAGCCCGATCAGCAGCAACCCCGCGAGTAGTGCCTTCCCCTTCATCAGCCGAGCAGCTTCTTCAGGTGCTTGGACTTGAGCCGGATCCGCTTGCTCGTCGCGGCGCCGCCGATGTCGGCCTTGGCCTCGAGCCTCACGATCAGGTGGCCGACGTCATTGGCGACCAGGGCCTGGCGCGCAGCCGGGGAGAAGTGGACGATGACCTGTGAGATCTCGCCCTTCGTCATCGCCGCCGACGCCGCCTCCTTGGCTACGACCTCGACGGAGATGTTGCCGTCGAAGGTGTTGCCGCCCGCCCGGATCTTCGCGCTCGAGCCGGTCAGCGAGCACGAGGTGGACCGGCAGATCACGGTCGCGATCTGGAAGGAGAAGCTGGCCGGGACGTTCAGGGCCCTGATCCGCTTCTTGATGATGGGCGGGCCGGCGCCGAGGACGCCCTGGGCCGGAGGCGCCACGACCGTCCACGTGCGCACGGCCGGGGTCGGATCGACGTTGCCGACCGCATCGGTCGCGCGGACCTGGAAGTTGTGGCCGCCCACGGCGAGTCCCGAATAGGCCTTCGGCGACGTGCACGACGCGAACGCCGCTCCGTCGAGGCTGCACTCGAAGGTGCCCGGCTCGGTCGAGGTGAACGCCAAGCTCGCGTCAGTCGCGGTCGTGCTGGCGTCCGGACCCGCGGTGATCGTGGTGTCCGGAACCGCGGCGTCGACCGTCCAGGCCTGGCTGTCGCTGCTGGAGTTGTTCGCCGCGTCGGTGACCGTGATGGTGAACGTGTGAGGTCCGTCGCCGAGCCCGGTGTAGTCCATCGGGTTGGTGCAGGGCTCCGGCGTCTGCGAGTCGAGCTGGCAGATGGTGCTGACCGGGCTGCCCGCCGTCACGTACGGGAAGCTCGCGCTCGTCTGGTTGGTGGTCCCGGTCGGCCCGCCCGTGATGTTCACGGTCGGCGCCGTGGTGTCCACGACCCAGGTGTGGGAGGCCGGCGACGGGTCCGGGTTGCCGGCCGTGTCGGTCGCCCGGACCTGGAAGTTGTGGCTCGTCTCGCTGAGCGACGAATAGCTCTGCCCCGAGTTGCAGGGCTGGAACCCGGCCGGGTTCGAGTCGAGCAGGCACTCGAACGTCGCCCCGCTCTCGGAGCTGAAATTGAACTGGGCGCTCGTCTGGTTCGTCGGGTTGGCCGGGGTCGGCGGGTCGATCGTGGTCTCCGGAGCCGTCAGGTCGATCTCCCAGCTGTAGTCGTCGCTGCTGTCGTTGCCGGCGGCGTCGATGACCTGAACCGTGAAGACGTGGCTGCCCGCGGTCGAGGCCCGTGTAGGTCTTGCCCCGACGTGCACGGCTCGTAGGTGCCGGTGCCGGCCGGTGTGTCGAGCTTGCACTGGATCGTCGCGGGGTCGCCGCCGACGTGTGAAGGTGAACGTCGCGCTGGTCGCGTTGGTCGGGTTCTCGGGCTCGTCAGTGATCGTCGACCGTCGGAGCGTCGGTGTCGATCGTCCAGGTGTAGGCAGTCGGGGGTGCCGGGGTTGCCGGCGTCGTCGATCGCCCGCACCTCGAACGTGTGGCTCGTGTCTCCCGGAACGGTGAAGGTGTCGCCCGAGGCGCACGGCTCGAAGTCGGCGTCGTCATTCGAGTCGATGCGGCACTCGAAGGTCGCGCTCGTGTCGGTCGAGTTGAACTCGAAGGTCGCGCTGTTGCTGTTGGACGGGTCAGGCGGCCCGTCGGTGATCGTCACGCCGGGGGCCGTGGTGTCGATCTCCCACTTGTACTCGGCCGGGGTCGAGTCGGTGTTGCCGGCCGTGTCGGTCGCCTGGACCTGGAAGGTGTTCTCGCCCTCGACGAGCTCGGTCGTGTAATTGACCCCGCTGGAGCAGGAGGTGAACGCGCTCCCGTTGATCGAGCACTCGAACGTGGCCCCGGCTTCGGAGCTGAAGTTGAACGTCGCGCTCTGGCTGTTCGTCGGGTCGTCGGGGGTCGGCGGGTCGATGGTGGTCTCGGGCTCGGTCTGGTCGATCTCCCACATGAAGGAGGCCGGGGACTGGTCGGTGTTGTCCGCCTCGTCGGTCGCGCGGACCTCGAAGGTGTGGGGGCCCGGCGCCAGATCCATGTAGTCCTCGGGCGAATCGCAGTCCACCCAGCCCGTGCCGCCGTCCACGGGGTCGCCGTCCATGCGGCACTCGAAGGTCGCACCAGCCTCGGAGCTGAAGTTGAACGTCGGGTCGTCGGAGTTGGTCGGGTTGTCTGGCGTCGGCGGGTCGATCGTGGTCTGCGGCGCGGCCGTGTCGACCGTCCACGTGTGGCTGGCGGGCGTCGAGTCCTTGTTGCCGGCCTCGTCGATGGCCCGGACGTAGAAGGTGTGGGATCCCTCGCTCACGTTGTAGGTCTGGGGCTGCGTGTTGCACGGAGCGAAGGCCGACTCATCGTCGGAGTCGAGGCTGCACTCGAAGCTCGCCGGGTCCTCGTCTGACGTGTACGTGAAGCTCGCCGAGGTCTGGTTGGTCGGGTTCGCCGGAGTCGGCGGGGTGATCGTCGTGTCCGGCTCGTCGGTGTCGATCTCCCACGTGTAGGAGGCGGGGGTCTCGTCGGTGTTGTCCGCCTCGTCGGTCGCGCGGACCTCGAAGGTGTGGGTCGTGTTGGCCGTCAGCGTCGGGTACGTCTGGCCGGAGACGCAGCTGGTCCAATCGTTGTCATCGGTCGAGTCGATGCGGCACTCGAAGGTCGCCGGGCTCGAGTCCGAGGTGAACGAGAACGAGGCGCTCGTCTGGCCGGTCGGGTCGTCGGGCATGGCCGTGATCGTGGTCGTCGGATCGACGGTGTCGACGGTCCAGGAGAAGGAGTCCGGCGTCTGATCCACGTTGCCGGCCTCATCGATTGCGCGCACCTCGAAGGTGTGCGGTCCGTTCAGGGTGTTGAACGTGTCGCCCGAGGCGCACGGCTCGAAGTCGTCGGAGTCGGTCGAATCCAGACGGCACTCGAACGTCGCGTCGGGATCGGTCGGCGAGCTGAAGGTGAACTCGGGGGCGATGTCGTTGGTCGGGTCGATCGGAGTCGGCGCGTCGATCTGGGTCTCCGGCGGGGTCAGGTCGACCGTCCACGTGTAGGTGGCGGGGCTCTGGTCGATGTTCCCGGCGGCGTCGATCGCGTACACGAAGAACGTGTGCTCGCCCTGGACGAGGTTGGAGTACGGCTGGGGGGTGTCGCACGGCTGGTAGGTGCCGGGCCCGGCCGGTGTGTCGAGCTTGCACTGGAAGGTGGTGCCGTTCGGCTCGTCCGAGCTGAACTCGAACTGCGGGTTGACGACGTTGCTCGGGTCGCCGGGCTGGTCGTCGATCGTCGTCTCGGGCTCGTCGGTGTCGATCACCCAGGTGTAGAGCGCCGGGGTCTGGTCCTGGTTGCGCGGCGGCGTCCGTCGCGCGGACCTGGAAGGTGTAGGTGCCGTCATTCAGGTCGGTGTAGTCCTGCTGGAGCGACGGATCGCCGCAGGCCACCCAGTCGTGGGCCGCGGACGGGCCGTCGAGGCGGCACTCGAACGTGGCGCCGGAGGCTCCGTCGAGGTGAACTGGAAGCTCGCGTCGTCGACGTTGGTCGGGTTGCCAGGCTGCGCCGTGATGTTCGTGTCGGGCGCGGTCAGGTCCACGACCCAGGTGTAGGTCGCCGGCGTCGGGTCGGGGCGGTCGAACTCGTCGGTCGCGACCACGGTGAAGGTGTATTCGCCTTCCGGCGAGGTTCGGGAAGTCCTCGGGGGAGTCACACGGTGCCGGCGCCGAGCCTTCGAACGTGCACTCGAAGCGTCGAGCCGGGGATCGACGACGTGAACTCGAAGTGGGCGCTGGTCGAGTTCGTGGGGTTGTCCGGCATGTCCGTGATGACCGTGTTCGGCAGGCCGCTGTAGATCTCCCAGTTCCAGAAGTCCGGCGTGGGGTCGACGTTCCCCGCCGGGTCCTTGGCGCGGACCTCGAAGCGGTGCGGGCCGTCGGGCAGGCCCGTGTAGGGCTGCGGCGAGGGGCACGCGCTCCATCCGCCGGGGCCGGTCGGGTCGAGGCGGCACTCGAATGTGACGGTCGGGTCGCTCGAGAAGATGTCAAACGACGCGTCGTTGGACGTGGTCCGATGGTTGGCGTTCCCGTTGCCCGGGGCGGTGTCCTCGTCGATGAACGTGTTCGGCGCCTGCGTGTCGATCACCCAGGTGTAGGTGTCGGGGGTCTGATCGGTGTTGCCCGCCGGATCCGTGGCGCGCACGTGGAACGTGTGCGAGCCCTGGCCGAGGCTGGCGTAGTTCTTCGGCTGCGTGTTGCAGGGCTGGAATGTGCCGGTGACGGTGGGCGTGTCGAGCCTGCACTCGAAGCTCGAGTTCGCCTCGGTCGAGTCGTAGGTGAAGCTCGCCGTCGTCATGTTGCTCGGGTTCGGCCGGGGTCGGCGGGGTGATCGTGGTGTTCGGCGGCGTCTGGTCGATCGTCCAGGTGTGCTCGGTCGCCGGGCCCTCGTTGCCGGCCGTGTCTGTCCCCTTCACGAAGAAGGTGTGCTCGCCGTCGCCGAGGCTTCCGTAGATCTTGGGCTGCGTGTCGCAGGGCTCGTAGGTGCCGGTGGCCGTCGGCGTGTCCAGCTTGCACTGGAAGGTCACGCCGGGCTCGGAGCCCTCGTAGGTGAAGCTCGCCGTGTTCTGGTTCGTGAAGGTGTTCGGGAAGGTGAGCAGGTCCACGGTCGGCGGGGTCAGGTCCACGACCCAGGTGAAGGTGGCCTCGGTGCTCGTGTTGTTGGCCGCGTCGGTCTGGCGGACGCGGAAGGTGTGCGAGCCGTCGATCAGGCTGTAGTAGGCGCTGCGAAGCGCCCGTGCCCGGTGCCGCAGGGCTGGAAGGTCCCGTTGCCGGCCGGCGTATCGAGCCTGCATGCGAAGGTCCCGGACTCGTCGGAGGAGTAGTTCAAGGTCGCGCTGTCCGAGTTGCTCGGGTTGGCCGGCGTCGGGGGGTCGATCGTGACGTTGGGCGCAACCGTGTCGATGACCCAGGTGAAGGAGGTCGGGCGTCGGGTCGGTCTCGCCGTAGCGCGATCGGCGCGCACCTCGAAGGTGTGCGAGCCGTTCGCGAGGTCCGTGTAGGTCTTCGGGTCGGTGCACGGCTGCCAGCCGGAACCGGCGGGCAGGTCGCCGTCGAGCCGGCACTCGAAGGTCGCGCTCGGCTCGCCGGGCGACGAGAAGCTGAACGTGGCGTTGGGCTCGTTCGTCGGGTTCTCCGGAGTAGGCGGATCGATCTGGGTGTCCGGGCGGCGGCGCGTCGACCGTCCAAGTCGCCACGGCCGGTACCTGGTCGGTGCGGCCACCCGCGCTCGCACGGACGCGGAAGGTGTGCGACCCGTCAGCGAGGCCCGAGTAGCTGTACGGGCTGGTGCAGGGCGTGAAAGCCGTCGGCGAGTCCAGCGCGCACTCGAAGGTGGCGCCGGTCGCGTCGGAGCTGAAGTCGATGGTGCCCGAGCGCTGGTCGCTCGGGCTCGCGGGCGGGGTGTCGATCGTCGTGTTCGGGAAGACCGCGATCGTGACGGTCGCGGTGTCGAAGCCGTTGAAGCCATCCCTCACCCTGAACGTGATCGAGTCGGTCCCGGCGAAGCCGGGATTCGGCGTGTAGTTGTAGGTGGTGCTCGCACCCGTGGTCGAAGTGAACGAGCCGCTCCCGTTGCTCGGCGCCTCCGGTGATCGAATAGGTCCGGGGTGTCGTTGTTGGCATCGGCCGCGCTCAGCGAAATCGGCACGGCGACCCCGGTGTCCGTGCTGATGGTGACCGTCTGCGCCGTCAACACAGGCGGGCTGTTGATCGGTGTGGTGGTCGAGGCGATCGCTCTGGCGGCGAATGCTGTCGGCGGCGCTGAGCGCACCGTTGTCCGTGACCCTTGCGGTGACCGTGTAGGTGCCGGGGGCGTCTCCGGTGGTGTTGATCGTGTTCTGCTTCTCGGCGCTGGTCAGCTGGCTGCTTGTCTGGCCGGCGCCACTGAGCGTAGTCGGTGCTCGAATCCGTCCGTCCCCGTTGGCTTCCTGTTTCCGTCTAGGTCCCATTCGAGGATCTGGACACCGCCATCGTCGTCCGTGCCGGGGCCGGTCGAGTCGTTCTGGTTCTGGTCGAAGAAGTTGGTCGCGCGCGCGGTCCAGTCCTGCCGTAGGTGGGCCGGACGACGCCGACTTCCGCGGCATCCGTCGGCGCATCGGCGGAGATCAGTGAGGCGTTCGGCACCTGCGTGCTATTCACGTCGACCTGCCCGAGGTACCACCAGTAGCCGCCGTTGTCGTTGCCGCCGCAGGTGCGCGGTCGCGTCGCTGAGCAACTCCGCCTCGACGACCCAGTGCCCGCGGCTGGGGAAAGTCGAGGTGAGGCTCTGGCGTGGTTGTCCCACTGGTTGCTCGGGTGCAGGGGGCGAGTGGTCGTCCCCTCGATCGTCACCGGTGGCGATTGCCCGCCGCTTCCGCCAGCGGACACCGTGAAGTTGTCGCCCCCGGAGTCCGGGGTCGTCCCCCGGAAGGTGAACGTGTGTCGCCGCTCGAGCGTCACCGGTCGTTGTTGCGGAAGTGCGGCGCCGCTGGGTTTGATAGATGTAGGGGAAGTCCGTCGGAGCCCGTTTGACCCGCGTTGCCGCGTGAACTTGATGGCCGAGTTGCTGGTTACGCTGGCGTGACGGTGCCGTTGCTCGTCACCGTGCGCGGATCCTGAAGATTCGTGTGGTCAGTGCGCCCGGCCGGTCGAAGGCCCATGCCCGTGTTGCTGACGGTGCTGTTGAAGGAAGTTCGAAGCTGGCGCGGGAGCGGGGGTAGCCGCCGGCCAATGTGGGTCCGCTCTGCTGGGAGCTCAGCGTCCTCAGCGTCGCGGTCGAGTTGACTCGTCGTGCTGTCCCAATCCGTCGTCCGACCCGCACGCCGGTGACGGTCTATGTCCACGGATCGTGCTTGATCCAGACGGGCAGGATCGTCCGGTTGGCGCCGTTCGCGGCCTGGCCCGCCTTCGCTGCACGAGGTCAGCCAAGAGGTCTGGCCGGATCGCACCGTGCCGGCGTTGACAATCGCTGGGCATGAGCGCGCCGGCCGCGGTCGCGCACTGCTCCCTGCGAAGGCCGCGAAGGCGACGAGGCTGAGCAGGGCGATCCGTCCGCGGCGGGCGGTGGGCGTCCATGCTCGGGTCATTCTCTTCTCCCTCGTGGTCACTTCTTGACCTTCAACTTGATCTTCTTGGCGGTGTTGCCGGAGGCTGAGCTCACTGCGAGCTTCACGGTCAGGATTCCCTTGGCCGCCGAGGCGAGCGCGGTGCGGGCGGCCTTGGAGGCGACTACCGCTATGGACGCGGTGCCGCCGGCCGGGATCGAAGCGGGCATGCGGGTGCGCAGGGTGTAGGAGGTCCCGTTGATCTTGACCTTGGCCTTGCCCTTGACCGTGCAGGCGGCGGTGCCGCAGGTGATGGTGCCGGCGGTGACGCGTCCGCCGAGCTTGAGCTTGCCGGTCGCCGCGGTGATCACCGGTGCCTTCGAGGCCGCCGTCTGACCCAGCTGGCCCGAGCCGCCCGAAGGTGCCGGAGGCTGCGGTGGCTGCGGTGGCGCACTGACCGTCCAGGTGTCGGTGGCGGGGCTCTGGTCGGCGTTGCCGTCCTGGTCGGTCGCGAAGACCTTGAAGGTGTGGGTGCCCGTGGGGAGGTTCGGGTAGGTCTTCGTGCCCGAGGTTGCGTCCGTGCCGCACGGCTCGGTGGGCTGGGAGTTGAGCTGGCACGTGAAGTCGCTCATCTCGTCCGCTGAGAACTCGAAGGTGGCGGTGGTGGCGAGCGTCGGGTCGTCGGGCCGGGACGCGATCGTCGTGTCGGGCGCGTCGCTGTCGACGACGGTCCAGGTGTCGGAGACCGGGGCGCTCGTGTTGTTCACGTCGTCGCGGCTGCGAACTTCGAAGGTGTATTCGTCCTCGTCGAGCCCGGTGTAGTTCTTCGGCGAGTCGCAGTTCTGCCAACCGCCGCCGTCGAGCCGGCACTGGAAGGTCGCGTCACCGTCGGTGCTGGTGAAGGAGAACGAAGCCGACGTCGAGCTCGTGGTGTCGGGCATGCCGGTCGTGATTGACACGTCGGGCGCGGTGGTGTCCACCTCCCACGTGTGGGAGGCGACCGAGCCCTCGTTGTCGACTCCGTCGGTGGCGCGCACATCGAAGGTGTTGTCGCCGTCCTCGAGGTCGGTGTAGCTCTCGGGCGAGTCGCAGTCCACCCAGCCGGTGCCGCCGTCCACCACTTCCCCGTTCAGGCGGCACTCGAAGGTCGCGTCCTCGTCGGCCGAGAACTCGAAGGTCGCCTCGTCGGAGCCACTCGGGTCGCTCGGGGCCGAGTCGATCGTCGCCGTTGGGGCACCCGTGTCGATCACCCAGGTGCGGACCGCGGGGGTCCCCTCGACGTTGTTGAGGGAGTCGGTGGCGCGGACTCGGAAGGTGTGGCTGCCCGGCCCGAGCCCCGTGTAGGGCTGGGGGTCGTCGCAGGAGGTGAAGGCGGCTTCGTCGAGCCTGCACTCGAACGTCGCATCGGGATCCTCGTCTGAGGAGAACTCGAAGGTTGCGTCCACCTCACCGGTGGTGCCGCTCGGTCCGCCGTCGATCGTGGTCTGGGGCGCGGTGGTGTCGATCGTCCAGGTCTGGCTCTCCGGGGTTGCGTCCTTGTTGCCGGCGGCGTCGGTCGCCCGGACCTCGAAGGTGTGCGGGCCGTCATCGAGGTCGGCGTAGAGCTGAGCCGAGGAGCACTCCTCCCAATCGGCCGAGAGGTTCGAGTCGATCCTGCACTCGAACGCAGCCGTCGGGTCGTCGGGCGAGTCGAACGTGAAGGTCGCGACCGATGAGGCGCTCGAGTTCGGCGGCCCCGTCAGAAGATCGGTCTCCGGAGTCGTCAGGTCGATCGTCCAGGCGTACGAGGCGACGGGGCCGACGTTCGTCGCGGTGTCCGTTGCCCGGACCTCGAAGGTGTGAGGGCCCTCGAGGAGGCTGGCGAAATCCTCGGGTGAGTCGCACGAGGTCCAGCCGCCGGGCCCGGTCGGGTCCAGCCGGCACTCGAAGGTCGCCGTGAGGTCGGTCGAGGAGAACTCGAAGTGGGCGCTCGCCGAGTTGCTCGGGTTCGGCGGTGTCTCTTGGAAGGTCACGGTCGGAACCGTGGTGTCGACGCGCCAGGTGTAGCTCGCCGGGATCGGGTCGCGACGGCCGAACTCGTCCACCGCGCGGACCTCGAAGGTGTGCTCGCCCTCGGGCGCCCCGAAGGTGTACGGGTTGGTGCACGGCGCGAAGTTGACCTCTTGGTCGGAGTCGACCCGGCACTCGAAGTCCGCGTTCGGGTCCTCGTCGGAGGTGAAGGTGAAGGTCGGCGAGATGTCGTTGCTCGGGTTCGGCGGCGTGCCGGTGATCGTCGTCTCGGGCACCGTGCCGTCGAGCGTCCAGGTGTAGGAGGCCGGGGTCGGGTCGACCAGGGTTCCGATACGGGCTCGGACCTCGAAGGTGTGCTGGGCGTCGGTGAGCCCGACGTAGGGCCGGGGGTTGTTGCAGGCGGTGAAGTCCGACTCCAGGGTCGAGTCGATTCTGCACTCGAAGGTGACGCCCGGCGTCGTCACCGGCGAGCTGAAGGTGAACGTGGCGTCGGAGCTCGACGAGTTCGCCGGCGGGGTCGAATCGATCTGGGTCTGCGGGGTGACGTTGACGGTGACCGTCGCCGGGGTGGCGTCCGTCCCCGTCGTGCCGCCGACGCTGTCGGTGGCGGTGAACTGGAAGCTCGTCGGGCCCGCGAACGTGCCGCTCGGGTTGTAGTTGCGGGCGGCGCCGCCGGAGCCGGCGGGCGTCACGGTGCCCTCGCCGGCGGGCGGCTGCGAGGTGACGTTGTAGGAGGCGATGGAATCGCCGTTCACCGGGTCGGACGCGGTCAGGGTGACGGCCTCGCTGGCGTCGCTCTCGGTCGTCACCGTCTGGTTGTTCGCAACGGGCGGAGTGTTGCCCTGGTAAGTGCCGGTGGCGGTCGCGCTCGTCCGCCGCAGGTTGTCGGCTGCGGCCATGGCTCCGTTGTCCACGACGCGCGCGTTGAAGTCGTAGGTGCCGGAGGCCCGGTTCGAGGGGACGACCTTGGTGACCTGGAGGCCGGCCATCCCGGGGAGCTCGTCCACGAGACCGGTTTCCGTGGTGCTCGACAGCGTGGTCGTCTCGAAGCTCCCGTTGTCGTCCAGGTCCCACTCGACGTACTCGGGGCGGCCGCCGTCGGCGTTGTCGGCGTCGGTGCCGATCGTGGCGATCGCGGTCGTCGGCCCGTTCGGAACGCGGGTCGAGGACAGGGCGATGCTCGGCGCCGCGGTGCTGTTCACGTCGACGGTGCCGATCGGCCACCACACGCCGGCGTTCGGCCCCGATCCCGCGCAGTTGTTGCCCTCGTTCAGGAGCTCGGCCTCGACGACGAAGCGACCGCGGTCGGGGAACGTGACGTTGGTGGTCTTGTCACCGTTGTCGTCGCCGCCGTCGCAGTCGTGCTGCGGCGAGGTCGTCGCACCCGTGTTCATGTTCCGGACCCGCCAGCGAACACCGTCGCACTCGTCATCGGAGCTAAAGAGGTTGATGTCGGGGTCGTCGCAGGTGTAGGTGAACGTGATGTTCCCGCCGGGTGTCAGGACCCGGTTGAAGTTGCCTCCGCTGGTGGGCCAGGTCTTCATGTACGGGTAGTCCTGGTTGCCGGTGTCCTGGTTGGCTCCCGTGAAGTCCACGTTCGAAACAGAGGTGGCGGACTGCTGACCGTCGTTGAGCACCGCCCGGATGCGCAGTGGAAGGTTCGCGCGGCGGTTGCTCAGAGGCGGATCGCTCTGGGTGAGGACGTAGCTGATGCGGGTGTACCCGTAACCGCCCGAGATCGTCGGCCGCTCGATGTCCATGCCCGATGTCGTTGCGGCGAGCCCTGGGGTGTTGTCGGTCCCATCCCAGTTGTGGTCGATCTTCAGGCCGGTCGCCTGCTGCCCGACGTCGTGGCGGACGAGCACCGTCATCCTGATGCGCTTGGCGTCCGCCTGGTCGCCGTTGTGACCCGTGCTTGCGAAGGACTCGAGCCACGAAGTCTGCCCGCCAACCGAGGTGGTGTTCTCGATCGTGACGAAGCCCTGCGCACCGGCCGGTGCGATGAGGGCCAGCAGCCCGGCGGCCCCGATCAGGGCGGCTGCGAGGCGATAGGGGATGCGTGTGGCGGAAGCTCCGCCTTGGTACGGCAAGCTGGTCTCTCTCCTCTTGCGCCGGCTCCCTACCGGCGCTTCTCCCGTGTGCCACCAAGCAGCGGTGACGCGTTGCAAGGAGAGGTATATCGGAGGGATCTGCGGCCGAACACCGTAGAAATCCGCAGATCTGCTCGGGGCCGAACCGCGTACCGCTGCCCCTACCCGCTAATCGCTACAGCAGCGCCTCAGCTGACCCCGTTCACGACGAGCACGCGCAGCGACTCGCAGTTCTTCACGACATCGCGCTGGTCGACCAGGGCGGTGTCGTCGCCCGCGCCGCAGTTGATCTTGTCGCGCTTGCCGTCGCGCGAGAGCGCGAGATCGGAGCCGGGTCCGCCCTGGAGGATGTCGCCCGCGCGGCCGCCCACCAGCTCGTCGTCGTTCCTGCCTCCCTTGAGGCAGTCGTAGCCGCTGCGGCCCTTGAGCGTGTCGTCGGCGCTGAAGCCGAGGATGCGATCGCCCTGGCCGGTGCCCTTGATGTCGTTCGGCTTGTCGTTGCCGTCAATCCGGTTGTCGCAGGCGCCGGCAGCCTTGCTCCCTGCAACCTCACCGGCCGTTCCCCCGCCGCCCGGCGGAGTGGTGGCCGGGGGCGTCACCGGGGCCGGCGTCGTATCCACGTTGAAGACGCCGCGCGCCGGGCTCGGATCGGGGTTGTTGTTCAAGTCCACCGCCCGAACCTCGAAGACGTGCGCGCCCTGCGCCAGACCCGCGTAGGCCTGCGGGGAGGTGCAGGCGGCCCAGGCGCCCGGGTCCGACGAGTCGATCCGGCACTCGAAGGTCGCGGTCGGGTCGTTCGGGGAGTTGAACTCGAAGGTCGCCGAGGTCTGGGCGATCGTGACCCCGCCGGTCGGCCCGCTCGTGATCGCGGTCTCGGGGATCCCGGTGTCGGTGAACTGGACCGGCGTCGAGGTGGTCTCGTTGTCGACGGTCGCCGCCGGGTTGGCGGTGCCCGAGGTGGCGCCCGAGGTCAGCGTGCTGGTCGCGACGCCCTCTGTCGCCGATGAGGAGGGGGGCGCGATCGTGCCGAGGTCGGTTGTCCAGGCGACGGGGAAGCCGTCGCGGTGAGCGGTCCCGACGTTGGCGCCGTCGGAGTTCAGGTTCAGGTCCGCCGTGATCGTCGAGTTGTTGCCGCCCACCTCGATCGAGGTCGGGGCCGCGGTCACTGTCAGCACGAGCCACGGGATCGAAGTCCACAGAGGCGCCCGCCACCGAGGTGCAGTCCGGGCTCGCGTTCGGGCCCTCGTTGCAGCCCCACCAGTTGTTCTCGGCGTCGACCGCCCCGCCGGCGAGCTGCTCGATGCCGCCCGTGCCGCCGACGATCCGGTTGAAGTGGACCTCGGAGGGACCGGGGGCGTGGGCAGCGGCGACGCTCTGGGCGAACTGGATCCCCCGCGTGAACCCGTCGAAGATCTGATTCTGCAGGGAGACGTCGATGTTGTTGACGAGCCCGCGGAAGCGAATTCCCGTTGCGCCGGGCCCCTGGAGCACGTTGTTCGTGACGTCCGCCTCCTGGATCTCGGCGTCCGAGCCGTCGGGGTCGGTCGTGTCGTTCGCGATCGAGATGGCGAGACCGGTCGCCGGGTCGACGTTCGTGACCTGGTTATTCGAGACCTGGATCCGCTGGTAGCCGCCGAGCGGCGCGGTCCCGAACGTCGGACGGGCGCTGAAGGTGATGCCGGAGCGTCCGCCGGCATTGACGACGTTGTTGCGGAACAGGTGCGGCTCCGCCACGCCGTTCGTAACGCCCACGAGCGCCGGCGAGTAGTTCATGTCGAAGTAGGCAGCCGCGTTGGCTGTCCCAGCCTGCTTCAAGATCACGTTGCCGCGGATGTCGGCCGCGCCCTGATTCCGCTCGAGCAGGATCGGGTTGAAGTCGGCGAACCGGAACGCGCCGTTGACCACCTCGATGTCGGCGGTGCTGCCGATCGTGCGGAAGTTGTAGTCCTGCCCGCCGGCGCCGTTCCCCTCGACGAAGACTGAGTTGAAGGTGTAGGTCGGGGCCGCGGCGGCCGTCGTCTGGCTGCGCGCG
The DNA here is from genome assembly GCA_963839875.1 of uncultured Solirubrobacterales bacterium. GTDB lineage: Bacteria > Actinomycetota > Thermoleophilia > Solirubrobacterales > 70-9 > CAVUAT01. The sequence continues at coordinate 113,044 of CAWIWP010000002.1, read as the reverse complement.
AAGATCGCGGTGTGGCTGTGCCCGGCCGCCCCATGGGGGGGTGCGACGATGTTGCTTCCAGGCTCCCGGACGGTGAGCTGGCTGACCGCGACGGTGCCGCCAACCCCATTCGGCAGCTGCACGGTCAGCGTGCCCGCGCCGTTGAGGAGGCCTTCGGCGCTATTCCCGTCGAGAATCGTTCCCGGCCCGGAACCGGTGATGATCAGCGGCTCGGTGACGACTACCTGGTTGTTCGGCTCGTCGTCGTAGGTGCCGGCGGCGATCGAAACGGTGTCGTTGGGCGCGGCGGCATCCACTCCCGCCTGGATGTGCTCGCAGGGGGTGACGGTGCAATCGGCGGAGTCGACGCCGGTGGCGTCGTCCACGAGTTGGGTCGCCGCGTTCGCGGCGGAGGGCAGCGCGAGACACACGGCTGCGGCGGCCATTGCAGCGATTCCCTGCTTCATCTGCTTCTCCTCCGGCCACACAGCCGGGCACTACCGGGTTTGCGATCGACCCCCGCGCGCGGGAGCCTAACCGAAATTCAGAACCGATCCGCTTACAGGCCCTGCCCGAGCGAGTGGACCGGCGGCGCGGGGCAGGGGAAGGCGTCCGAAGGCGAGCCCGGGAACGGGTTCGGGTAGGGCACCGTCCACGGCGGCATGTCCGCCGGGCCGGGCGCACCGGTCACGCACGGGTCGTAGTTGCCCTGACCGAGGACGAACGGGATCGCTGCCAGCTGGGACGCCGGGCTCGTCGCCGAGGGCTCGTGGGGGTCAAGCCCGTTATTGGCCTGGGCCAGCGTGGTGCCGGCTCTGCTGACCGGGGCGATGTTCCAGTCCGGGTTGGGTGTCGTCCCGACGACCTCGCCGCCCTCGATGCGCAGGGGGCCGGTGTCAAACGTGTACATCACGGCGTCGTCGGGCGAGTCCCAGCCGCCGGCCTGGTTCATGTCCCCGGCGTCGATCGGCTCCAGGTCCCAGAAGGGATCCACGGTGTCGGTGAACAGATAGCCGATGTCGTCGTGGCGATCGGGATCGACGGCGTTGCCGAACCCGTCGACGCGGTGCTCGGCGCCGATGGTCCGGGCCATCGTCTCGGTCTGGATGTTCGTCACCTGGTGGTCGCCGAAGGCCTCGTGGATCTGGACCTGGTGCGGCGGGGTGTTGGGGAGCGGATCGTCGGTGAGCCGCTGGATGTAGGAGCTCGGCTCGCCGCGGTCCCAGACCAGCTGGAGCAGTGAGATCCCGACGGTGCGCGAGAGCGGCTCCGGGTATCCGTCGTAGATCGGCGGCAGGAATTCGTTGAACTGAGTCGAGCGGGTCAGGAGGGTGCTGAAGCCCATGCCGGGGACGCTCAGCACGGCTCGCTCCCAGTCGGGGGCTACCGATGTCGTGGCCGCCCCGAAGATCCCGCCGAGCGAGACGCCGAAGTAGCCGAGGTCGTCGGCGGTGTCGTTCTGGTCGACGACGATCGACGGGTTGTTGCCGGCGTCCTGCATCTGGGGCTCCGCGCCGAGCCCGTCCTCGTGGGCCATCGCGCGGGCCAGGTAGAGCATGTTCACGTAGCCCTGCTGCGAGCGATCGGGCAGCGCCGAGAAGAGGGCGAGGTTCTGGCTGAGCAGGATCATCGTGATGAGGTGCCCCTGGATGTCTCCGTTGGGGGTGACGTCGCCCGTCACGGCGTCGCTTCCCGACAGCCCGATCCAGTCCGTCGAGCAGGCGACCCCTTCGAGCGAGGCCGGGAACAGCGCAAGCGATTCGACGATCCTGTGGTTCTGCAGCAGCCCGTGACCGAAGACCACGCCCTTGTTGCCCGTCTGCATCGTCGTCGAGTCCTTCGCGGTTCGCGGGATCACGCAGGTGAACGGCGCGTTCCAGGTCGCCGCCCCGCCGGGCCCACCCTGGCTTGGAACGTCGTCCCCGGCGTCGTAGTGCAGGCGGGAGCCCGAGGCGCAGGGAGTCGTCGAATCGCCGACCAGGTTGTAGGCCGAGCCCGGAGCGTTCATGTAGCACGGGACCTCGACCGTGCCCCGCACCTTGCGGAAGACGTAGTGGCTCTGCGGAGGCGGGTCGTTCTGCTCGTCGCCCTGCGTCTCGCACTCCGGTGTCGCGTCGACGTTGCAGAGGTCGTAGTTGGTGAAGCTGGTGATGTTGACCTCCGGGGGCGAGGATGCGGCCGGGATGATCCCGTCACCGAGGTTGGTGTCCCCGAGCTGCCCGAAGGCGTCGTCGCGCATCGTCACCAGGCGCTCGGTCAGGTTCTCCTCGCTGGCGACGGTGAAGTCCCAGGCCAGGTAGAGGTCGTCTCGTGCGATGCCGGCCGTGCCGAGCTCGTCGAAGATGTCCTCCATCTGCGGGCGGCGCGCCTCGACTGCCGGGCTATCGGTCGGGAGGTCGTCGCGGAGGGCACGGAACGCGGTGTTGGGCGTGAGGTCCGTGCCGCCGATGCCCTCGAGGTTCCGAAGGGCGACGACGTAGCGCCTGCCCGGCTCGAGCGCCACAGCCGGGTGGATCAGCAGCGCGCGGTCGGCGACCGTGCCGTTGACGCTGCCGCCGTCGTGCGGGTTCGGAGTGCCGGGAACCATGTCGAGCTCGGCCCAAATCGGGTGGCGGTCACCCGTCGTGGTGTCGATCAGCACGACCCGCTGGTCGGCGTCCTCGTAGCGGCCGACGTCGAGCTGCGGGACGATGTCGTTGAGCTTGAACGCCGCCGGTGTGTCGATCCCCGGGACCTTGGTGATGATGATGTTGTTCGGGCTGAAGCCGTCGTTCCGGTTGAACTCGGGGGTGAAGGCCGAGATGCCGCTGACGTTCTTGACCACGGACTCGGGGTGGATGTTCAGCCGCAGGCCGGTGCCCGTGGACGGGTCGGACTCGGTGTAGTAGTCGTTCGGGAAGGGCGTCAGGCAGTTGGCCAGGTCGATCGGGTCGCAGCGGTCGGCGTTCGGCGCCGTGACGTTGACGCAGTCGGGGATGCCCGCGCATCCGTCGGGCGGCGAGGCGGGGGCGGCCGGGCAGCCGGTGCCCGCCGCGGCAAGCGTCTTCGCCGCTGACGCCGTTCGGACCTTCTTCTTCGCCTTCTTCTTGCCCTTTGGCTTCACGGAGTAGGTGCCGGTCACCGTCACGTCCTGGGCCCCGCAGGAGTTGAGCGCCGCGCGTCCTTCGTTGCTGAGGGGAAGCTGGACGGTTGCTCCGGCGCCGGTGCCCTTGGCGGTGACGGGGTCGCCCAGCGTGGTCTGACCCTTGGCGGCCGTCAGGGTGAGCTTCCGCTTGCCGGTCACCACGACGGCGATCGAGCCCGCTCCGAGGGCCTCGGACTGCGTGGCGGTCTGGATCGCCAGCGTCACGCCCTTCTTGCCCTTCTTGCCCTTGCCCTTGGCTCCGGCGTCACCCGCCGAGGCGAAAGCGGCGAGGGCGATCAGCGCAGCGGCGATGAGCGCCGCGATGGCGAAAGCGCGCATCGGCGCGGGCGCGCCTCGTCTGTGGGCCGAGCCTGAAGTCATCTCTCTCCCTCCCTGCGAACGACGATTGGTACAGGCCGACCTCCCCACCTGTCAACAGCGCGGGGAAAAGTCACCCAATTCGCGGTACGGGTGGACGGCTTCGCCACACCTGTGAAAACGCTCGGCCTAGAGCCCGAGTGTTTTCGCAATGATGCCGCGCTGGATCTCGGAGGTGCCCCCGTAGATCGTCGAGACGAGGGTCGCGCGGACCAGGCGCTCCATGTCGTACTCGGAGGAGTAGCCGTAGCCGCCCATCATCTGCATGCCCGTCGAGCGCGACCTTCTGAGCGGTCTCGGTGACGTAGAGCTTGACCATCGAGGACTCCTTGGGCAGGACGCTGTCGGGGTCCTCGTCGGTGAGGCTCGCGACCCAGTGGGTCATCAGGCGAGCCGCCTCGAGGTCGGTGGCGAGGTCGGCGAAGCGGTGCTGGAGCGCCTGGAAGCAGCCGATCGGGCGGCCGAACTGCTTTCGCTCCTTCGCGTAGGCGAGGGCGTCGTCGAAGGCGCGCTGCCCGATGCCGAGCATGATCGCCGGCGAGGATCAGGCGCTCGACGTTGAGGCCGGCCATCAGCTGCATCCAGCCGCGGTCGACCTCGCCGAGGAGCTGCTCGGCTCGGGACCTCGCAGTCGTTGAAGATAGACGGTGTTGGTGTCGCGGCCGCCCATCGTGTCGATCGGCGTCATCTCCATTCCCTCGGTGTCCTTGGGGACGAAGATCATCGAGAGGCCCTCGTGCTTGACTCGCCCTTCGTGGTGCGGCAGACGACCAGGACGTGGTCGGAGATGTGGGCGTTCGAGATGAAGACCTTCTGCCCGTTGATGACGAAGCTGCCGTTCGAGCGCTCCGCCTTCGTCGAGAGGTTGCCGACGTCCGAGCCCGGCCTCGGGCTCGGTCATCGCGATCGCCTCGACGGATCCCTTGGCGATGTTGCCGAGGATCCGGTCCTTCTGCTCGTGGGTGCCGAAGCGCTTGGTCGGCGCCGGCGACGATCAGGGTGGTGCCGTAGCCGCCGATCGGCGCCATGCCGCGGGAGGTCTCCTCCATGAAGAGGCAGGCGTCGAGGTAGCTGCCGCCCGAGCCGCCGTGCTCCTCGGGGATGGTGAGCCCGAGCCACCCGAGGTCGCGCCATCTTGCTGGTAGATGTCCAAGTTGTGGTGGAGGGTGTGGCCCTCGGTCAGCTTCTCGCGCTTCTCCGGGGTGCCGGCCTCGCGCTCGCAGAAGTCGCGGAGCGACGCGACGAAGTCGTTCTGCTCGTCGGTGAGCTTGAAGTCCACGGGCGGGAACCTAGCGGAACTGGCCGCCTGGCCAGTTTCCGCGCGCCCCTCCGGAAGCTAAGCGATGCGGACCGGCTGCGGGCGCCCCGGGACCGCCTGGAACTTCGCGATCACCGTGGAGGTCGCCGCGCCGGACGTCTTGGCGTCGACGGACCTCAGCTCGCAGGTGAGGGAGCTGGAGGTGGCCTCGACGACCCCGAATCCGCGCTTGCGGAATTCGGAGAACCGACCCAGGGGTTTCCCGTTGCCAGGACCTTGAGCTCCAGGTCGGTGAGCCCGGTGGCCTCGGGGATCCCGGTCGACGTCGCTGATCCGCCCACGAACTCGGGGAACGCCGGCCGTCCCTTGTCGTCACCGGTGTTGTAGGCCGTTCCGGCGAAGAACGTGTGGATGTCGCCGGTGATGGCGACGACGTTGCTGGACTCCGTTGTCGATCATGTAGTCGAGGATCTGCTTGCGCTCGCACCCGTAGCCGTCCCAGGCGTCCACCTGAGCGGCGATCGTTCGGGCCCACCCGCAGGCCCATCAGCATCAGCTGCGTGCCCCAGACCTTCCAGGCCGCCGGTGAGGCCTTGAGGTGCGGAGCAGCCAGTTCTTCTGCGTCTCGCCCAGCAGCGTCCGCGGGGTCTCCGCGTCGGCGCAGGGCTCCAGGATCGGCGTCGGCGCAGGGCTGCTGGTCGCGGTACTGGCGCTCGTCGGTGAGCAACAGGTCGACGTTCGGCCGAGGCGGTAGTCCTCGTAGATCCGGTTGCGGTCAGCCCTTGAACCGGGCGCGCGGCATGTAGTCGAAGAACGCCGCGTAGCCGTTGGCCGTGCGCTCCGGAAGGGAACCTTCGCGCGGCAGGTCCTTCAGGTTCGTCTTGTTCGGGTCGGACTGGGCCGAGCTCGGGTTGCCGTCGGCATGGTTGTCCTCGACCTCGTGGTCGTCCCAGACGCGAGATGAACGGATGCGCGGCGTGCATCGCCGAGGTCGGGGTCGCCTTGTAGAGCCGGTACTTCTGCGGTACTCGTCGAGGAACTGGGTGTCGCCGTCGCGGTTGCGGCCCGACGTGTCCTTGCGGACGATTCCCGAATTCGGGTCCGACTGCGTCGGAGTACTCGTAGATGTAGTCGCCGAGGCAGACCACGAGGTCGATGTCCGGCTCGTTCGCGATCGCGCGCTGGGCGTTGAAGAAGCCGGCCTCGTAGTTCTGGCAGGAGAAGTAGGCGATGCGGATGGTCTCCTGGGAGTCGGCGGGCGGCGCGGTGCGGAAGCGCCCGACTTCGGACTTCGAGTCCTCGGTGAAGAAGCGGTAGTAGTACTCCTTGTGGGGCTGGAGCCCCTTGACGAAGGTCTTGGCGGTCATGCCGCGCTCCCTGCGGGCGGTGACCAGCTTCTCCTCGACGACGTTGTTGAACTTGGGGTCGGTCGCGACGGCGACCTTGAACTTGGAGGTGCGCTTGGGGCCGCTGAGCTCGGTCCAGAGCGTGATGCCCTTGGGCCGCGGGAAGCCGGAGGCGACGCCCAGTTTGAAGAGGCCGTCCTTGGCCAGCGGGACGCGCTTCGCGCGGGCCATCGCGGCGTAGTTCAGCGGCAAGGACGCGGCAGCGCCCGTGGCGAGCGCCCCCATGAGGAAGGTGCGGCGGCCTAGCCGCTTGGAGCCGTCGAGCTCCTCGAGATCCACGGCGTGTTCAAACGACTCCTGACTCATCTCTCTCCTCCTGGAAGCTGATCGTCCCGCTGTCGGGGACTTCATATCAAGTGAGTCAACACCCGCAGACGGCAGAAAGACCTCACAGGCGCGAAGTTACTCGATAGTCGCGCCGTCGATCTCCTCGCGGACGCGGTCGATGAGGTCGCTGAGGTTGTCCTCTGCGGCGTCGAGGGCGACGGCGACGATGACCCAGACGGCGATCGCGAGGAGCGAGAGGATCGTGCCGATGATTCCCGTGATTCGGCCGATGCGCGCGAGGGTCTTGTGGCTGTCGGCCTCGCCGCGCTGGACGCGGCGGATGCCCATGTTGCCGAGGACGATCGCGCCGATCGCGCATGGGAGGGAGACGAAGAAGGCGGCGCCCGTGCTGAAGACGAGGAGGAAGATCGAGAGCGGGCCGAGGAAGACCGACGTGAGGGCCGGGATGTTCCCCGAGTCGTCGAGGCGGCCGTTGACCCCTGAGGGCTGGCGGCGCCCCAGGGCCGGCCCCGGCGCGGAGGGTGCGGGGCCGGGGTGCGCGGGGCCCGGGTGCTCGGCGGTGGCGGGGGCGCCGCCGCCTCCCGGCGCTCCCATCAGGGCCGTGGCGGCGTCGGCGGAGTGGACGGTGATGACGGTTCCGCCGAGCTGGATCTCGTCGCCGTCGGCGAGCTCGACCTCCCCGCTGACGGGGTGGCCGTTGGCGAAAGTGCCGTTGGAGGAGCCGAGGTCGGTGACGGTGATGCGTCCGCCCTCGGCGCGGACGGCGGCGTGTCGGCGCGAGACGCCGGGGTCGTCGAGGACGAGGTCGGCGGAGCCGCGCTCGCGGCCGAGGACGACCTCGCCGTCCAGCGGGTGCTCGGAGCCGGCTCCCTCCCCCTCGCGGATGACCATGGTGGCGGACGGATGACCGTCGGCGGCGCGCTCCATCTAGGAGCCCGGGACCGGATTTGAACCGGTGACCCCTTCCTTACCATGGAAGTGCTCTACCAACTGAGCTACCCGGGCACGGATTCGCAACTGTAGCGTTCACCTCGTGGCCCCGAAAGGCGTCCTGAGGCCCGCCCTTCTTGCCGGCGCGCTGTTCATGATCGGGATCGGCGTGTACCTGATCCTGTCCGGTTCGAACACCGGATTCATCCTCGCCGGGGTGGGTGTCGTGGACCTCCTCACGATCCCGTTCACGCTGCGGATGATCGACCGGGGATCGGCCAATCGCACCGGCGATCCCACCACCCCGGAGGTCTCACCGGAGCCGATCGACCCGGCGGCGGACCCCTCCTACAACCCGTACGCCCGGGAGGACTAGGCGCCCGCGGCCGGGCCGCGGCGAGCCTGGATCATGGGGGAGGCAGGATTCGAACCTGCGTAGGCATAGCCAACTGGTTTACAGCCAGTCCCCTTTAACCACTCGGGCACTCCCCCGGGGGCGGCCGATTCTAGGCTTCGCTGCGGAGCGGCTGGGCCTCGGGCAGGACCTTGAGCTTCTTCAGCGTGTTGTTCTCGATCTGCCGGATCCGCTCGCGGGTCACGCCGAATGCCTGGCCCACCTGCTCGAGGGTGAGCGGGTCGGTCCCGTTGAGGCCGTAGCGCAGCTCGATCACTTCGCGCTCGCGCTGCGGCAGCGTGCTGAGCGCCCGTGCCACGTCCTCGCGCCGGATCGAATCCGACGCTGACTCGAACGGCTCGGGAACCGAGTCGTCCGCGACGAAGTCACCGAGCTCGGTGTCCTCCTCGCCGCCGACCGGCTTCTCCAGCGACACCGGCGTCTGGCTCACTCGCCGGACCTCGCGGACGTCGCGGACGGTCCACCCCAGCTCGGCGGCGATCTCGGCCGGCTCGGGCTCCCGGCCCATCCGCTGCACCAGAACCCGCTCGACGTGCGCCATCCGGTTCAGCTTCTCCACCATGTGGACCGGAATGCGAATCGTCCGCGACTTGTCGGCCAGCGCGCGGGTCACGGCCTGGCGGATCCACCAGGTCGCGTAAGTCGAGAACTTGTAGCCGCGCCGGTAGTCGAACTTCTCGACGGCGCGTATCAGCCCGAGCGAGCCCTCCTGGATCAGATCGAGGAAGCTCAGCCCCCGCCCGAGGTATCCCTTCGCGATCGACACGACCAACCGCAGGTTCGCCTCGACCATGTGCCGCTTCGCGAGCATGTCGCCCCGCTCGATCCGCTTCGCCAGCGAGACCTCCTGGTCGGCGGTCAGCAGCTCGACCCGCCCGATCGAGCGCAGGTAGAGCCGCAGCGAATCGAGGCTCGGCTCCACCGTCAAGTCCAGATCCTGCTTGGAGGTCGCCTTCCGCCTCCCCTTCTCCCACGCGCCGACCTCGCCGGCCGCGATCACGTCTACCCCCTGCTCGACGAGGTGATGGTGGAGCTCGGCGACCTGCTCCTTGTCGACCTCGACCTCTTCGAGCGTCGTCGCGATCTCCTCGAAGGTGAGATAGCCGCGCTCGGTGCCGACGGCCTTCAGGCCGCGGATCTCATCCGTCCCAGCAAGTGACGCCTCCGCGGGTGCTGCCTGCTGCGCTGTAGCCACTCGTCCTCCCCGTACCCCGTTATCCCTTAGACGGCCCCCCTAAAGGCCGCCAACAACCCGGCGGAGTATAAGGACGGTCCGGACACAGGACGCACTCACTTTTCAGTCTGTGCGGTGGAGGCCCGCGGGTACCCTTCTTTCCGATGGCCGATCCCGTGACGACCGTCCAGCCGCTCCCCTCCAGCGACGCGCAGGCCGCCGCGCCCGCCACCCGCGCCAGCCTCTCGCGCGTCGGCGTCACCGGAGTCGAGAAGGTCATCCACGTCGGCGACGGCCTCTACCACGCCGAGCTCGAGTGCTTTGTCGACCTGAACCCGGAGCAGGCCGGCGTTCACATGTCCCGCTTCGAGGAGGTCGTCAACGAGGCGATCGACGAGGTCGTCCTCGGCGAGTCGCTCCGCGCCGAGGAGCTCGCAGCCCACATCGCCGAGCGCGTCCGCGAGCGCCAGGCCGGCAAGCGCGCCGAGGTGAAGATCGTCGCCACCTACCCCGAGACCGTCCCGGCGCCGGTGTCCGGCATCCCCACCCAGGAGATCTACACCCTCTTCGGCACCGCGGTGGCGTCGGAGCAGGGCACCCGCACCCTGCGCGGCGTCCAGGCCCAGGGGATGACCGCCTGCCCCTGCGCCCAGGGCCTGGTCGAGGACGCCGCCCGCCCCCGCCTGGTCGAGCAGGGCTTCAGCGACGAGGAGATAGAGCGCATCGTCGAGGCCGTCCCGATCGCCACCCACAACCAGCGCGGCATCGGCACCCTCTGGGTCGGCTGTACCGAGTCATCCAGCGTCGACATCGACGCCCGCGAGCTGCTCCGCATCGTCGAGTCCTCCATGTCGAGCGAGATCTACGAGCTGATGAAGCGCGAGGACGAGCGCCACGTCGTCGAGAAGGCGCACGCCAACCCCCGCTTCGTCGAGGACTGCGTCCGCGAGATGATCCGCCAGGTCGCCGAGAACTACAGCGAGGCCCTCGCCCCCGGCGCCTTCGTCATGGCTCGCCAGGAGAACCTGGAGACGATCCACCGCCACAACGTCGTCGCCGAGCGCTACGGCCTCGTCGCGGAGATCCTCGACGAGCTCAGCTCAGGCGAGCACTCCCCGCATCACACGACGATGCGGGAGTGGCTCGAAGCTCCGACAGCCTGACATCCACCTGCATCTCCTCGGGCTGCGCCCTGCGGGGATACAGGGTGGCTAGTCCGCGGTGTTGGGCTCCTTGAGCGTCGCCCCGCCGGATTGGGCCTCAGCGATCATCCGGCGGAAGCCGAAGAAGTAGTCCACTCCGCTCGCGACGGTGACCGCCAGCGCGATGTAGACCAGGACGTCGACTCCGAGCGGGGCCGGGTCGGTTGCGATCAGGGCGATGATCGCCGCGACCTGGAGGATCGTCTTCGCCTTGCCGAGGGCCGAGGCCTGGATCACGACCCCCTGCTCGGCCGCGACGCCGCGCAGGCCGGTGACCGCGAACTCCCGCGCGATGATCACCATCGCGATCCACGCCTCGAGTCGCCCGAGCGAGACCAGGCTGACCAGCGCCGCGGTGACCAGCAGCTTGTCGGCCAGCGGGTCCATCAGCTTCCCGAAGGTGGTGATGTCGCCGCGGGACCGGGCGATGTATCCGTCGAGGCCGTCGGTCAGCGCGGCGAGGGCGAACACGCCCGCGGCGATGGCATCGCCGTTGGGGGTCTCGTCGAGCAGGGCGACCACGACGACCGGCACCAGGAAGATGCGGAGCAGCGTCAGCGTGTTCGGCAGATTCATGGGAAACACGCCCCGCATTATCGCCCGCCCGGCGCGCGAATCTGCGGGTCAGCCTGCGAGCTCGACCGCGCGGGCGAACACCGCGTCGATCATCGGCTCGGTCAGCTTCCCCGTGAACGTGTTCTGCTGGCTCGGGTGGAAGCACCCGACGAGCGTCAGGCCGCCGATCTCCGTTTCGGCGCCGTGGCCGAAGCGCGGCTTGGGCCGCGGCACATCGTGGCCCGCCTCGCGGAGCACCCGCAGCGAGTTGTCCCATCCATACGAGCCGAGGGGCACCAGGACCTGCGCGCGGCGCAGCAGCGACAGCTCCCTGACCAGGAACGGCAGGCAGCGGTCGCGCTCGGCCGTCGTCGGCTTGTTGGCCGGCGGCGCACAGCGGTTGATCGCCGTGACCCAGGCGCCGCGCAGCTCCAGCCCGTCGTCCGCGCTGACCGACTCCGGCTGGTTGGCGAGGCCCGCCCGGTGCATCGCGCCGAAGAGCCAGTCGCCCGATCGGTCCCCGGTGAAGATCCGCCCCGTGCGGTTGGCGCCGTGCGCCGCCGGGGCAAGTCCCACCACCACGATCCTGGCGTTGGGGTCGCCGAACCCGGGGAGCGGACGAGCCCAGTAGTCCTGGCCCCGGTAGCGCTTGGGCGGGTCGGCCGCCACCGCCTCGCGCCACTCGACCAGGCGCGGGCAGGCGCGGCAGCCGGAGACCTCGCGCGCGAGCGCACTCAGCTCACGCGAGTGCGCCAAGCGTCCTAGTAGCCGAGGGCGCCCGAGCCGCCCGAGTCATCCTCGGTGGTCGACTCCTGCTGGGTGTCAGCGGAGTCGTCCTCGTCGTCGTCGCCGCAGGCGGCGAGACCGAGGCTCGCCCCGAGGCCGATGGCCAGGGACGCGCTCAATGCGAGGAGCTTGCGAGACATGGCGTTCAGGCTACTTTCAACCGGTCTTGACCGTCTCGATCGTCATCGTCGCCTTCAACAGCCGCGCGGAGCTCGGCGGGACGATCCCCGCCGTCCTGCGCGAGCTCGGCGAAGGGGACGAGCTCGTGGTCGTCGACAACGCCTCGGCCGACGGGAGCGCCGAGCTCGTGGAGGAGCTCGCGCCCGCCGCGACGCTGGTGCGCGAGACCGAGAACCTCGGGTTCGCCGAGGGTGTCAACCGAGGGGTCGCAGCGGCGCGAGGCGACCTGGTCGTCCTGTTGAACCCCGACGCCGTCCCCCAGCCCGGATTTCGCGAGGCGATCGCCCGGCCGCTCGCCGACGGCCGGGGCTGGGCGGCATGGCAGGGCCTCGTCACCGCAGAAGGAGGCGCAATCGTGAACACGCTCGGCGGGGTCCTGCATTTCACGGGGATCGCCTGGGCCGGCGGGGCCGGCGACCCGGTCCCCGCGCAGCCGCGCCCGGGCGAGGTCCCCTTCGTCTCCGGCGCCTGCCTCGCGATCCCGCGCGAGACCTGGGAACGGATCGGCGGCTTCGACCCCGGCTACTTCATGTACCACGAGGACGTGGAGCTCTCCCTGCGCCTGCGGATCGAGGGCGGCAGGGTCGGGATAGAGCCGACGGCCGTGGTGGACCACGACTACGAGTTCTCGGCCAACCCCGCCAAGTACCGCCATCTCGAGCGCAACCGCTGGGCCACGATCCTGCGCACCTACCCCGGCCCGCTCCTGGCCCTACTCGCCCCCGGGCTGATCGCAACGGAGCTGGCGCTGCTCGGCATCGCCGTCGCCGGCGGCTGGGGCCGCCTGAAGCTGGCGGCCTGGGGCGACACCTGGCGCGGCCTGCGCCGGACGCTCCGCGAGCGCAAGCCGATCCAGGAGCAGCGGCAGATCAGCGCGGGCGAGTTCGCCGCCTTCCTCACGCCGGACCTCGACTCGGCATACCTCGGCCGCGCCGGCGGGATCGCTCCGCTGCGGTGGGCGCTCCGCGGCTACTGGGCCCTGGTCCGCGCCCTGCTCAGGTAGCGGGGCGCTAGACGCCCGGCGCGCCGCCGCTCGGCGTGGACGACTGGCGGCCGCCGCCGGCCAGGCGGTCGCGCACGCGGTCGGTGACTCCTGACGGGAGCACCGTCGTCCCGACCTTGCGCACCGCCCTGGCGCTCCGGACCGACGCCTGCACCCGAAGCCACGAGCGCCGGTCGGCCGCCTCCATCCTCTGGTGCAGCTTCTCCAGCGCCGGCGTGAACGCCTGCCGCGGGCCCGGCAGGGCCGCGATCCCGCTCTCGCCCTCGACCTGCTCGACCAGTCCGCGGTAGGTGTAGCGGCCGGTCTCGACGATGTCGCGGTGCGCGGCCTCGGTGATGCGCTCGCGCTCGGAGTCCGACTGGAGGGTGTCCAGCACCTCCTCGACGTTGGAGAGGTCCCGCGCGATCGGGATGTAGTGCACACCCGCCTCGAGGACACCGGAGTACTCACCCTCGACCAGCACCTGGCAGGTGCGGGTCGCGCATGCCTCGAGGTGGCGGGGCGAGATCGCGAAGAGCTGGAGCTTCCCGTCCTCGCCGGGGAAGCAGGCGGCCTCGACCTCCTCGAAGCTCGCGCCGGGATGCTCGTCGAGGTAGCGCTCGGTGCGCAGCATGAACTCGCCGGTCGAGTCCAGGACGGTGGCACCGCCCTCGGCCCCGAGGAAGTAGCGGCACGAGGCGAGGAAGCGGTACCAGTCGTCGCCGTGATGGACGTCGGCCATGTCGACCGAGATGTCGGTGGTCATTCCCCGCGCCTTCGCGGCCGGCTCGAAGACCTCAGCGAGGCGGCGGCGCAGGGTTCCGTGGCGTCCGAGCGAGAGCAGGCCGCTCCAGGCCCGGTATCCGATGTCGATCTCGCGCGGCCTGCCCTCGGCGACGATCGCGTCCACCCGCTTCAAGGTGGCCTCGTCCAGGTAGCCGGCGAGCACCCGGTGGAACCGCACCTTGTCGTGGTCCACCGCCGGGTAGATCTTTCGCCACTCGCTCTCGGGCGCAAGCGAGAAGACGTGGTCCGCCCCGAAGTCGTCGATCAGGCCCGACATCAGGTCGGTGTAGATGCACTCGTCCTGGATCATCGCGACCGTCGTGGGGGCCATCCCCTTGACCGCGCCGGCGCGCTTCAGCTGGAAGTCCAGGATCGGGGGCTGCATCCGCTGGCCGGTCAGCGTGTGATGCAGGACCACCGCGTCCCATTCGACCTCGCGCAGGGCGCGCGGGACCTTGCGAACGCCGACGTTGACGTAGAAGCAGCGGCTGCGCGCGTAGTTGCGAAACGAGTAGAGGTGGTCCGAGTGCCACTGGCGCAGGGGCCACTGCAGGAGCCCGTAGAGGACGAGGACGTTCGGGCGGGAAGCGGGGTCCACGGAGCGAGCATACGGGCGGCCCCGATCGCCGCGAGCGTGGAGCGAAGCGGAACGCGAGCACAGTCATGCTGGCCCCGATCCCCCTATCCTCAGCCGCCTGCCTGATCTGGCAGAGCAACTCGACGGAGGAGTATCGACGTGCCTGATTCAGTCCGGGTCGGAATGGTGGGAATCGGTTACTGGGGCCCCAACATCGCCCGAAACCTGAACGCGATCGAAGACTGCGAGCTCGCCTGGATCTGCGACGCCGACGAGGCGATGCGGAGCAAGTGGCAGGGCACCTATCCCGACACGACGTTCACCCCGGACCTGGACGACCTGCTGGCCGACGACGCGCTCGACGCCGTCGCGGTCACCTCCCCGGTCCCGACCCACGCCCCGCTGGCCAAGCGGGTGCTCGAGTCGGGCAAGCACTGCTTCGTCGAGAAGCCGCTGGCCCAGAACGTCGCCGACGCCGAGGACCTCGTCGCGACCGCCGCGGAGAACGACCGCGTCCTGATGGTCGGCCACCTGCTCGAGTACCACCCCGCGATCGTCCAGCTGCGCGACATGATCCACTCCGGCGAGCTCGGCGACGTCCGCTACATCTACGGCCAGCGCCTGAACCTCGGCCAGATCCGCGCCGACGAGAACGCGCTCTGGAGCCTCGGCGCCCACGACGTCTCGGTGCTCCTCTCCCTTGCCGGCGAGCTTCCGGTCGAGGCCTCGGCCCGCGGCAACGACTTCATCCAGGACGGCGTCGAGGACGTCGTCTTCGGCTACCTCCAGTTCCCCTCGGGGATGGCGGGCCACCTGCACCTGAGCTGGCTCGACCCGCACAAGATGCGGAAGATGACCGTGGTCGGGGAGGACAAGATGGCCGTCCTCGACGACATGGACATGGACCGCAAGCTGACGATCTACGACAAGGGGTTCGATCCCCAGGAGAGCTCGTTCGGCGACCGCGAGTACGTCAGCCGCTCGGGCGTGGTCTACAGCCCTCCGACTCCCTCCCAGGAGCCGCTTCGGATCGAGTGCGAGCACTTCGTCGGCTGCGTGCGCGACGGGTCGACCCCCCGCTCCGACGGCCACAACGGCGCCCGGGTCGTCCGGGTCCTCGAGGCCCTGCAGTCATCGCTCGACGCCGGCGGCGCACCGCAGCCGGTCGGCGAGCCCGCAGTCGCCGGCGCGTAGCCCGCGACGCTTCCGCCTCCTACTTAACGGCCTTGACGTAGAGGTCGAGCCCGGCGACCCTGCCGGGCCCGGCCAGCAGCGCGCGGCGCGGCACCGGCACGCGGGCGAGGTCGAAGTTCTCGGTCCTCGCCTTGACCTCCGACCAGTCGGCGAAGAGGTCGCGCTTGGCCTCTCCCCTGGTCGCGTACTCCGTCGCTGGGGCCGCGGCGCCGCCGGTGTCGGTGTCGTACGCGGCGCGGGCCTCCTCATCGGTCGGTCCACGCCCGAGCCGGCGGGCCAGCGCCTGCGTGAACCGCCGGAACGACCGGCGGTTGTAGACCATCACCGTCGCCTCGCCGCCCGGCTTGAGGATCCGGTGGACCTCGCCGATCGCGCCCCGCATGTCGCCGGTGTGGTGCAGGCAGCCGATCGCGACGACGCGGTCGAAGGTGGAGTCGGGGTGGGGCGCCTCGAGGATCGAGCCCTCGCGCACGCGCTCCTCGGCGCCCTCGATCCCCAGGTTCTCGAGTCGGTCGCGCACCATCTGGACCGGCCCGCGCGCGATGTCGAGCCCGTTGTAGTCGAAGCCGCGCTCGGCGAGGATCTGGCTGACCGTGCCGTAGCCGAGGCCGATCTCGAGCAGCCGCTCCGGGCGCTCGGCACGCTCGTGGGGCCGGGGCAGGTAGCCGTCGAGATAGGGGTAGACGTCCATGTAGGCCGCGTCGAAGCGGCGCAGGCTCTCGGGCGACGCGTCTGTGACGCCGACCTCCTGCGCGAGCGAGGTCCCGCAGAGCTCGTCCCAGAAGGAGGCATTGGCGGCGTCGACCTGATGCTGGTCCTCGTGCGTGTCGGGTGGGGGCATGGGTCGAGGCTAGTCCGCGCGATGCCGGCGCGAGCGCAGCCACCTGACCGCCCCGAGCACCGGCCGCGAGACCCGCCAGAGCAGCCGGCTCAACACCGGGTGGTAGCTGAGCGTCGAGCGGGTCCGCTCCAGGGCGAGCGCCGGCGCCGATCGCTTCAGCGCCGCCCTCGTCACACCCGCCGCCGGCGAGCCGCCGTCCACCGAAACCCCCGCCTCCTCGAGCACGGGGTCGAACCTCTCGCGGACGAAGCGCTCGTAGCTGTGGTGGCCGGAGTCGATCAGGTCGGCCCGCGCGTTCCGGGTCAGCTCCTGGAGGAGCGAGGCGTCGCGGATCCGCTCGATCGCCTCAGCCGCGTTCGAGAGGTCCTTCTTCAGGGGGATGTAGTGGCGCATCGGCTCGAGCAGTCCCGAGTAGCTCCCCTCGTAGAGGACCTGGCCGACCCCGAAGGCCGCGGCCTCGAACTGGCGCGGGCTGATCGTTCGGTAGGGGACGTTCCCCTCCCAGCGCCCGAGCGCCCCGGCCTCCAGGTCTTCGATCGTGGGATCGCGGCCCTCGGCCACCAGCGCCTCGTACTCCAGCCGCACCTCGTCCTCCAGGTCGACGAACGACGCGCCCGACTCGACGCCGAGCGTCGCCCGGCTGCCGGCGAGCAGCCGAAACCAGTCCTCGCCGTAGACGCGGTCCTCCTCGGCGACGCTGACGTCGAGCGCCAGGCCCGAGCCCTCGGCCGCCTCCGCGAACCGCGGGCCGATCTCGTGCTTCTCGGCGGCGCCGCGCCCCATATATGGAGGGGTGGGCCGTCCGCGGTAGGAGACGTCGATCGTCCGCTCGCCCAGGGGCCGGGCGAAGCGGGCACTCGCTTCGACCAGCTCGGGGCCGACGTAGCCCGGCAGGTGGGAGACGACCCGCGAGACCGAACCCCGCCCGCCGTAGACCTGCTCGCCCCAGGGCTCCTCCAGCATCGTGAAGACGCAGTCGATCCGGTGGCTCTCGAGGAACTCGAACCGCTTGCGGCACCAGTGGTGCTCGTCCTGGAAGGTGGCGACCACATAGGTGTCAGAAGATGCGTCGAGCCACCGGTCGAACAGGGGCGAGAACGGATAGCGCCCGGGCCCCTCGCCGAACATCGTGTAATGGAGGATCACCGCGTCGGGACGAACGTCCCGAAGCCCGCGCGGGAACCCCTGCTCCGCGTTGTAGGTCTCGACCGGAAAGCGGGAGTGGCGCGCGAACGAGGCCACGTTCTGGTCGACGTTCCCGGCCTCCCCGTACCAGCGGGAGAGGGGCTTGCGGTAGAGGAGCAGGACGGTCAGGCGGTCTGCCGCTCCTCGGGGGTGAGGCTCCGGTACCACTCCCAGAGCCGGCGGGTTCCTTCCTCGAGGCTGATCGTCGGCTCGAACTCGAGTACCTCGCGCTGGCGCACCAGGGCGGGAATCCGCCGGAGCACGTCCTGGTATCCGCGGGAGAAGTTCTCGTAGGGGACGAGCTCGATGTTCGGCTCCCCGCCGACGCCCGACAGCTCGTGCATCAGCGCCGCGAGCCCGTGGATCGTGATCTCGCGGTCGGTGCCGATGTTGATGATCTCGCCGTTCGCCTCGTCGCGCTCGATCGCGCGCGCGGTCGCCTCGACCATGTCGTCGATGTGGGTGAAGCAGCGGGTCTGGTTGCCGTCGCCGTGGACCTCGATCGGCTTGCCGTTGGAGATCGCCTCGAGGAAGACGCCCTGCGGCCCTCCCCACCAGTTCAGGTACTGGCGCTCGCCGTAGCTGCCGAAGAAGCGGAGGACCGAGACGGGGAGGTCGTACTCGTCCTGGTAGGCGAAGACCATGTGCTCGTCGCAGAGCTTGGTGACGCCGTAGGCCCAGCGCGGCGTGGTGCTCGGGCCGATGAGCGAGATCCCCGTCCTCGCGGAACGGCAGGTCGGGGTTCTTGCCGTAGACGTCGGAGGTCGATGCGAGCACGAACTTCGCGCGGTTCCGATGGGCGACCTCGAGGGCGATCCGGTTCGCCTGCGAGGTTCACGGTCAGGTTCCCGAGCGCGGTAGCCGTAGCGGGGGATCTTGGTCGCGGCCAGGTTGACGACGACGTCGGCGCCCTCGCCGATCTCGAGCAGTCCCGTCGAGGTCGCGGCAGTCCATCTCGAGCGAACTCGAAGTCGTCCCGCCCGATGTTGTGCTCGATCACCTCGAGCGTCGGCCCTTGCTGAGGTCGTCGCACGGCGACCACCTCCCAGCCGCGCTCCAGCAGCGAGTCAGTCGAGGTGCGAGCCGATGAACCCGGCGCCGCCGGTAAGTGTGGCTTTCATCGGGCCGGGTTCATCGGGCCGCAGCTAGGTGCTCGGCATGGCGCTCGATGCAGCTCTCGATCCAGTCGAGGTTCTCGCGGGTCCACTCGACCGTCCGCTCGAGACCCGCGCTCAGCGGCACCTCGGCCTCGAACCCGAGCTGCTCGCGCGCCTTCACCGGGTCGCCGAAGCGCTTGCCGGAGTGGTCCCACTCGCGCGCCGGGCGCGAGCTCGATCTCGGCGTCGCCACCGGCGAGCTCGACGATCGTCTCGGCGAGCTCGCGGATCGTCGTCTCGGTCGCCGCTCGCCATGTTGTAGACGTCGGCCGGCTCGCCGCGGAGTCGCCGTCGCCATCAGGCCGCGGGCGATGTCGCCGACGTAGATGAAGTCGCGGGTGGCGACGCCGCCGTTCTGGACCGGGATCGCCTCGCCCTTCAGCGCCTTGTAGACGAAGGTCGGGCGTGACGTTCCGCCAGACGGTGTTCGAGCCGCGCCAGCGCCCGGCGCCCAGCACCTCGCCGGGCCCGTAGACGTTCTGGAAGCGCACCATCGAGACCGGCAGGCCGTGGCGGTCGCTGTAGTAGTTGGAGTAGAACTCGCCCACGATCTTGGAGATCTGGTACGGGCTGTCGAGGTGCATCGAGACCGGCTGGTCCTCGGCGGTGGCGGTGGCGTCGTCGAAGGTCTTCGGGCGCGACGGTGCCGCCGGAGGACGAGTAGACGACCTTGGTGATCCCGTCGAAGTCCTTGAGCCGCTCGTAGAGCTTCAGCGTCGTCAGGGTGTTGTTCTCGTGGTCCTCCAGCGGGAACTCGATCGAGCTCTGGTTGCCGTGGAAGGTCGAGAGGTGCCAGACGAAGTCGCGGTCGGCGGGCAGCCCGGCCAGGACCTCGTCGTCGGCGATCGAGCCCTCGACGAAGCGTGACCCGGTCGTCGGCGGGCAGGTTCTCGCGCTCGGCCGAGAGCAGGTTGTCCACCACCAGGACCTCGGCAGCGCCCTCGTCCAGCAGCGCCCGGACCAGGTTCGAGCCGACGAAGCCCGGCGCCCGCCGACGACCAGGGTCCGGCTGCCCTCGATAATCAGCTACACTCAGCGTCACTTGACCTTCAGCTCTTCGTCCTTGAGGTGGGTGTAGGTCTCGCCGACCTCGTTCTCGCGGTACCACTCGACGGTCTTCGGGATGCCCTCCTCCATCGGGATGGTGCGGCTTCCAGCCGAAGTCCTCGATCGTCTTCGCGGGGTCGAGCAGCAGCGTCGCGGCGTCGTCCTCGGGACGGGGCCGGACCTCGACCTCGTAGTCGAGCTCGATCCCCATCGCGTCGACGATCAGGTCGAACATGTCCTTGACCGGGCGGTCGGAGCCCGAGCCGACGTTGTAGGCGCCCGAGCCCTTGCCCTCGACGCCCATCATCAGCAGGTCGACCAGGTCGTCCGACGTAGGTCTGGTCGCGGCGCGCGTCGGTGACGAAGCACGGCTGGCCCTTGCTCAGGCGCTGGTAGAAGGTCGGCGCCGGGCCGGCGACGACGCGCGGGCCGTAGATGTTGGCGAGCCGGAAGCTGACCCAGTCGAGGCCCGACATCGCGACGAAGTTCTCGCCGGTCGTCTTCGTGATCGCGTAGCTCGACTCTCCCGGCTGGGGGTGGTCGAGCGGGACCGGCAGCGTCGCCGGGTCGATCCCGTAGGAGAGGCCCGGTCTGGAAGTAGATGAAGCGGCCGACATCGGCCTCCTTGGCGGCGCGAATGACGTTGACGGTGCCCATCGCGTTCACCATCACGTCCTGCTCCCAGGCGTCGCCGTCCTTGTAGGAGACGGCCGCGTGGGCGACGACGTCGGGGTCGAAGCTCTTGAAGGCCTCGTCGACCTGCGCGCGGTCCTCGATCGTGCCCTCGACGACCGTCAGCTTGTCGTGGTCGGTGAGGTTCTCGCGGCGGCCCGGTCTCGTAGTTGTCGAGCGACGAGCACCTCGTTGCCCTCGGCGAGCAGGCGATCTGCGAGGTGGGAGCCGAGAAAGCCGGCGCCGCCGGTGATCAGGACCTTGGTCATGCGATCGGCGAGGGTAGCGGGATGGCCCGAGTGCGAGGCGCTAGCCTCTCCCGCTGCGCATGGCCCACACCAACGACCTCACCGACTCCCGCATCCTCGTCATCGGCGGCGCCGGCTTCATCGGCTCCCACATCGTTGACCAGCTGACCGACGAGCCCGTCAAGGAGATCGTCGTCCTCGACAACCTCGTCCGCGGCAAGAAGGAGAGCCTTGCGTCGGCTCTCGAGGACGACCGCGTCACGCTCATCGAGGGCTCGATGACCGACACGGACCTGCTCGCGGAGCTGATGGAGGGCACCGACTACGTCTTCCTGCTGGCCGCCCTGTGGCTCGGCGAGTGCGTGAACGAGCCGCGCTCGGCGATCGACGTGAACATCGTCGGCACCTTCAACGTGCTGGAGGCGGCCCAGAAGGCGGGCGTCAAGAAGGTCGTCTACTCCTCCTCCGCCTCCGTCTACGGCGACGCGCTCGAGACTCCGATGACCGAGGACCACGCCTTCAACAACCGCACCACCTACGGCGCCACCAAGATCGCCGGCGAGCAGCTCTTCCGCGCCTACAACGAGCAGCACGGCCTCGACTACGTCGGCCTTCGCTACATGAACGTCTACGGCCCGCGGATGGACTACATGGGCACCTACGTCAGCGTGATCATGAAGGTGCTCGACAAGCTCGACGCCGGCGAGCAGCCGCAGATCTTCGGCGACGGCTCCCAGGCCTACGACTTCGTCCACGTCTCCGACGTCGCCCTCGCCAACATCCTGGCGCTGAAGAGCGACGCGACCGACGTCAACCTGAACGTCGGCACGGGCATCCGCACCACGATCAAGGAGCTGGTCGACTCGCTCCTCGAGATCACCGGCTCGGACATCGAGCCCGAGTACCTCCCGCAGGAGCAGATGTTCGTCACCGAGCGCGTCGGATCCACCGAGCTCTCGGAGAAGCTGACCGGCTTCGAGGCGAAGGTCCCCTACGAGGACGGCCTTCGCTCCGTCGTCGAGTGGCGCGAGGCCGACCAGGCCGCCGCCACCCCGAGCTGAGCCTCAGCCCCGCTTCAACTCCGGCTCTGCCGGCGGCGGCAGCTCCGTGGGCAGCTCGGCTCCCGACCAGAGGTGGTCCAGGATCGCCTCCCAGCCGCGCCCGACCGATTCGTAGGAGTGGTGCTCGAGGGCGAAGCGGCGGCTCGCCGCGCCGATCCGCTTGCGCTCCTCGGGGTTCTCGACCAGGCGGCTGAGGACCTCTTTGATCGTCTCCCGGTCGCCGTCGACGAGGGGCAGCGCGCGCATCGTCTCCGTCGCCATGTACTCGGGGGAGAGCCAGCCCATCGCAGAGACCGTGGGCTTGCCGGCGCTCATCCCCTCGATCGCGAACATCGCGTAGCCGGCGACGAGCTGGTCGACCGCCACGTCGGCGGCGAGGATGGCGAGGCGCACCTCCTCGTTCTGCCGCCCCTCGAGCATGTCCAGCTCGACGTCCAGGCCCTCGGCGCGGAGCTCCTCGATCGCGTCCACCAGCACCTGCGTGCCCTTGATCGTGCGGTGGTTGGGGGCGTGGACCACGGTCACTGGCCCGTTGCGGCCGTCGCCGTCACCGGGCGGGGCCTCGGGCCAGCGCTCGGTGTCGATCGCGAGGATCGTCGGCCAGAGGACGTCGCTGCGGGGCTGGTAGCCGAGCTGGTGGTAGTTGCTCACCACCAGGTCGGCCCACTCGCAGTAGTAGTCGACGCGCCTGCGGATCTCGTCGCCGATCTCCAGGAAGATCGGGTAGTCCTCCAGCATCACCTCCTCGAGGACCTTCATCGTCCCCGGGACAGCGACGTCGCTGCCGTACGGGGTGATGACCAGCTTCTTGCCGGCGAGCCGGAACAGGGGGCCCTCGAGGCGCCAGAACCGGGTCCAGCGCAGGAAGCTCCCGTCCATGAAGCAGACCAGGACCTCGGCCCGCCACAGGGCCCACGCCATCGACAGGAAGTGGCCGAACAGGAGAAAGAGGCGCTTCGAGCCCCACAGGGTGTCCCGCACGATGTCGTAGTCGTCGCTGTTGTTGACGGAGGCGACGAGGGGGACCCTGGTGCGGGCGGTGTAGCCGCGCATCCGCAGGGCCTCGGACCAGTACTTGATGCTGACCAGCGCCGTCGGGCCCATGACCACACGCGGCCGTGCCCCGCGCAGCTTGCGGAAGGTCGTCTGCACCCGCGCCAGCGCGGCGACCACGAACAGCATTGCGACGCTCGGAAGGGCCGCGCCCATGACCGCGGCGAACCCCACCCAGCCGCGGACTCGATTCACGCTCAACGGAAGCTGTTGGCGCCGGACTCGCCGGCGAGCAGGCCCCGGTAGACCTTGTCGAAGTGCGCGGCGGCGGCGTCGGCCGAGAGCCACTTGAGGGCGAACTCGCGGCTCCGCCTCCCGATCTCGGCCCGCTTGGCGGGATTCTCGATCAGGTCGACCAGCACGTCGTGGACGGTCTCGGGCGTCGCGCTGACGATCGGCATCTCGTCGACGTAGTCGGGGATCTCCGAGCGCATCTTCTCCATCCACTCCGGCCGCATGAAGCAGACGACGGGCTTGCCGAGCATCAACCCCTCCCGGACCCCGGCGCCGTAGTAGCCGAGGGTGAGCATGTCGCAGATGATGTCCGCCTGGGCCTGGTAGTAGCGCAGCGTCTTGTTCGGCACGTCCTTGAAGAAGATCAGCTCGACGTCGTGGCCCTCGTCCTTCAGCTGCTCGACGAGCGGGAAGTAGATGTGGGACGACTTGATGTTGCGCAACGACCCTGCGTCGCTGCGGACGTCGAAGTTGCCGACCCCGTGGTAGATCTTGACCGTGTCGTCCGGGAGCCCGAGGCGGTAGTTCCCCGGTACCACGAGCTCGGGGCTCCAGAACTCAGGGTCGAGGCAGTAGTACTCGGGGACGTTGTGGCAGGTCGGGTCGTCGTTGTAGTCGACCTCGTTGCCGCCCATCAGCACCTGGTAGTCGGCCACCTCGTTGCGGAACTTCCCCCACGCCATGTTGAGCTCGTCGCTGCAGATGTCGGGGCGGTCGCGCCACTTGCAGTCGTCGCACACGGGGCGGTCGCCCCAGGCGGCGAACGAGCTCTTCTTGACCGCGTCGAGGCACCCGTTCCCGGAGTAGACGACCTTCTTGCCGAGGCGCTTCAGCAGCCTGATCTCCGACCCCTCGCCGGTCGTCCGCTTGAAGGCCTCGTGCAGCATGTGGCTGAAGCGGATCCCGTTCATGTTCGAGAAGTGGAAGAGGTCGTAGTGGCGCACCGCGCGCAGGTAGAAGCGCAGGTGCCGGGGGAGCGCCCGCAGCGCGTAGTCGGACTCGAGGGTGAAGTCCTCGCCGTGGTAGTGGTGCTGGTTCTCGGGCGTCGTGTCCCAGTTGAGGACGTGCGCCTCCCAGCCCAGCTTCTGCAGCGCGCGCGAGAGGTACCAGGTGTTGTAGTAGGCCTGACCAGCGAAAAGGACCCGGCCCGGGGGCGGCCCGGCGGGCATCGGCGGGGAGTCGTCGGTGTGCTCGACCACGGGCGGGGCCGGGGCCTGTACCGGCGACTCGCCGTGCGGCGTCGCCGACTGAGTGTCGGGCTCCGGGAGAGTGGTGTCAGGCATCTTGCTGCTCTGGAACGTGGCCGGACTCGGCAGGGAGGCCGGACTCGGGAGGGAGGTGTGAGGGTAGTGCGGACCCCTTCCAGAGATGGTCGAGCACGACCTCCCAGGAGCGGCCGGCCGCGTCGAGCGAGTGGTAGCGCTCGACGAACCTCCTGCCCTCGGCGCCGAGCCGCCGGCGCTCCTCCGGGTTCTCGACGAGGCCGCGGAGCACCTCCTTCAGGCTCGCGAGATCGCAATCGACCAGCGGGCACTCGCGCATCGCCTGCGTCCCGAGCGTCTCGGGCGGCATCTCGCTGACCGGCGAGATCACCGGCTTGCCCGCGGACATCCCCTCGACCGCGAACAGCGCGTAGCCGACGATGAACTGGTCGCCGACGATGTCCGCGTCGAGCATCGCCTGGCGGACCTCGGAGTTCGGGCGGCCCTCGAGAAGGTCGAGCTCGACGTCGAGGCCCTCCTCGCGGAGCTCGGCGACGGCGTCGATCAGCGCCTGCGTGCCCTTGATCCGGCGGTGGTTGGGGGCGTGGACCACTCGCACCGGGCCCGAGTGCCCGTCGCCGTCCCCGGGGGGCCGCTCCGCCCACTGATCGGTGTCGATCGCCATCATCGTCGGCCAGATCACGTCGGCGCGCGGGATGTATCCCCACTGCCAGTTGCGCACGACCACGTCCGCCCACCGGCAGTAGTAGTCCACGCGCTCGCGGATCATGTCGCCGGTCTCCAGGAAGACCGGGTAGTCCTCGAGGATCTGCTGCTCGAAGGCACCGAGGTAGCCCGGCACCATGACGTCCGAGCCGTATGGCGAGATCACGAGCTTCTTGCCGGCGAGCCTCAGCAGCGGCCCCTCGAGCCGGCTGAGCCTGGCCGGGTGCAGATAGCTCCCCTCGAAGTGGCAGCAGAAGACGTCGGCCTTCAGAAGCGCCCGCGCCATGACCAGGTGGTAGTAGAAGAGGTAGGTGAGCCTCGGGGAGGAGAAGCCCTCGGTGGAGACGTCGAAGTCGTTGCGCCCGTGCAGGACCGTGAGCCCGTAGACCCAGGTGGTGCTGGGGTAGCCGCGCCGCTTCACCGCGTCGGACCAGTACCGGATGCTGAGCAGCGGGGGCGGGCCCCAGATCAGGCGGGGGCGCATCCCGAGCCGGCGGCGCACGGCGGTCTGCAGGCGGGCGACAAGCGCGACCGGAACCAGCAGCAGCCACGCCGCGCCGCCCGCCAGCGCGTCGCTGACCTGGACCCACCTCCAGCGCACGTACTCCGCGGGCGTCGGCCCGCCGCCCCCCGCCATCAGGCGGCCGGCAGGATCGCGGGCACCGGATCGCCTCGCCACAGCGACTCGAAGACGACCTCCCAGGTGCGCCCGGCCGCGTCGAGGGAGTGGTAGCGCTCGGCGAAGCGCCGGCTGCGGGCGCCGAGATCCCGCCGGAGAGCAGGGTCGACGACGAGGCGGCGGAGCTCGTCGGTGATCGTCTCGAGGTTCGCGTCGACGAGCGGGCACTCGCGCAGCGCCTCCGTCGCGAGGATCTCGTCGGGGAGCCAGGAGAGCGACGTCATCACCGGCTTGCCGGCGCTCATCCCCTCGATCGCGAACATCGCGTAGCCGGCGACGAGCTGGTCGACGACGATGTCGGCGTCGAGCAGCGCCTGGCGGACCTCGGAGTTCGGGCGGCCCTCGAGCATGTCGAGCTCGACGTCGAGGCCCTCCTCCTTGAGGACGGCGATCGCGGCCTCGAGTGCGTCGGTGCCCTTGATGCGGCGGTGGTTGGGCGCGTGCAGGACGGTGACCTTGCCCGCGTCGCCGCCGTCGCCGCCACCAGGCGGGGACTCCGGCCAGGCGTCGGTGTCGATCGCGAGCTGCGTGTACCAGAGGACGTCGGATCGCGGCCGGTAGCCGAGCTGGTGGTAGTTGCCGATCGCGAGGTCGGCCCAGCGGCTGACGCGGTCGACACGCTCCTTGACCTCGTCGCCGATCTCGAGGAAGACCGGGTAGTCCTGGAGCATCCGCTCCTCGTAGACGCCGAGGTACCCGGGGACCGCCACGTCGGAGCCGTACGGGGACACGACGAGCTTCACCCCCGCGAGCTTCAGGAGCGGGCCTTCCAGGCGCTTCAGCCGGGACCCGTAGAGGAAGCTGCCCTCGTAGAAGCAGCAGAGGATGTCCGCGCGCAACAAGGCCCACGCGGTCACGGCGTAGTAGTGGAAGAGGTAGGTGAGGGTCTCCGACCCGCGCAGGCTGTCCCAGCAGATGTCGAAGTCGCTGCGCCCGTGGAGGACCGAGACCCCGTAGACGCAGGTCGTGCTCTCGAGGCCGCGCCGCTTCACCCCCTCCGACCAGTACTGGATGCTGAGCAGGGGGATCGGGCCCCAGACGATTCGGGGGCGCTTCCCCAGCGCACGGCGCACGGCGCGCTGGACCCGGGAGGCGAGGGCGGCGCCGACCATGCCGACGAGGCCGATGAGTGCGGCGACGGCGAGGGTGATCTCGCCGCCGATCCTGGCGCGCAGGGTCGGCTCGGCCGGCTCGGCCTCCTGCGGCGTCACTGCTCGGCGATGCCCTCTGAGCCCGCCTTCCAGCGGCGCCCGCAGCGCGGGCAGGTCGCGGAGTCGCCGTCTCCGAAGTCGAGCTTCGTGCGGCAGGTGCAGACCCACCCGTGCTGGCGGGCGGGGACGCCGAAGGCGAGCGCGTGAGGCGGCACCTCCCGAACGACCGTGGAGCCGATGCCGACGTAGCTGTGGTGGCCGAGGTTCGCTCCCTGGAGGACGCAGCACTGGGGCGCGAGCCAGAAGCCTTCCCCTGCCGTGATCCCGCCGATCTCGGTGGACGCAGCGACAACGCCCCGGGGGCCGAGCCTGACCGAATGCGCGACGTGGATCAGGTTGTCGATCTTGGTCTCGTCGCCGACCATCGTGAACTCCCCGAACATGCCCCGGTCCAGGCAGGTCGAGGACCCGACGTGCACGTCGTCGCCGATCCAGACGCCGCCGCTGTGCGGGACCATGCTGGGGCGCCCGCCGATCGAGGCGACCTGGAAGCCGTCGCCCCCGACCGTGGTGTTGGGCTGGATCGTGACGCCGTCGCCGAGGCGAGTGTTCGGCAACAGCACCGCGTTGTCCATGATCGTGCAGTCGTTCCCGAGCTGAACGTTGTCGTGGACCACCGCGCTCGCGGCGATCTCGTTCCCCTCGCCGGCTTTCGCCTCGAGCCTCCCCCAGAGCCCGTCCTCCGTGGTCTTGGCGTACAGCGAGTAGAAGGTGTCGGCCGCGTCGCCGTCGGTGACCAGCAGCGACCTCCCCTCGAGGTCATCGGCGAGCTCGCCGGGGACGACGCAGGCCGCGACGTCGCGGTCCAGCAGCGCCGGGATCAGCTCGGGACCGATGATGTAGGTGAGCATCCGGTCGACGCTCTCCGAGTTGGAGTTCAGGGCGCCGACGGTCACGATCTCGCAGTCGGGACCCCTGTGCTCGAGACCGTGCCTGCGAGCCAGTTCGCTGAGCGCTACCGGCTCCATCAGCATCTCGCCGGGGGCCGCAGTAGTCGCGTTCGTGGTCTCGTTCGTCGCCACGCGCGTGAGCATAGGGGCTGCCTGTGGGATCGCCGGGCCCCTACACTCCCCGCGCAAATGCCCGACGATCACGCCATCCTGAAGGAGCGCTACGACGAGATCGCCCTCGACGGGGACGATCGCGTCACAGCAGCCGACTACCAGCTGAGGGAGCTGGAGATCGACCTCGGCCGCGAATACATCCGCAACGGCGACGCCGTCCTCGACGTGGGCTGCGGGCCCGGGGCAGCGCTCCGCGACTACGCCTCGAAGCGCGACATCAGGGCCGTGGGGATCGACTACTCGGAGAACATGGTCGAGGCCGCGCGCAAGCACCTCGCGAAGACGGAGGGCGCCCCGGAGATCGAGTTCATCGCCGCGTCGGTCACCGAGCTCCCGTTCGAGGACGGCGAGTTCGACGTCGTGACCAGCCACCGCTGCCTGATGGCGCTGCTCGAGTGGGAGCGCCAGCAGGACGCGCTGCGCGAGATCCACCGCGTGCTGAAGCCCGGCGGGACGCTGGTGCTGATGGAGGGCACGTTCGAGGGGATCGAGCGGCTGAACCAGTACCGGCGCCGGTTCGACCTCGACGAGATCGATCCCGGGGGCCGCGACCGGCTGCTGACCCTGAAGTTCCACGAGCAGGAGCTGCTGGATTTCACCGAGCCGCTCTACGAGCTGGTGCGGATCCAGCGCTTCGGCATGTACTACTTCCTGACGCGCATCGTTCAGCCGCTCCTGGTCGCACCCGACAAGCCGAGCTACGACCACCCGCTGAACGCGGTCGCCAAGATGCTGACCCGGGCCGTACCCGACTTCCAGGGACTCGGGCACCTCGTCGGCTTCGTGCTCCGCAAGCGCGCTTGATCTGCCTCAGCTTCGACACCGACCATCTCGATGACGCACGGATGGCCGAGTTCGTCCGCGACGTCCCGGTGCCCGGCGCGGGGACGTTCTTCTGCACCCAGCCCTACACCGCGCTCGACCCCTCCCAGCACGAGCTCTGCCCCCATCCCACCCTCGAGGCCGGGGACGACTGGGACGCGGAGCTGGACTCGAAGTGCGGCGAGTTCCCCGGCGCCCGCGGGGTCCGCACCCACTCGTGCGTCCACAGCCACCTCCTCTCGATCGAGCTGAGGCGTCGCGGCTTCGACTGGGTCAGCACCCGCGACGAGCCGGGGCGAGCCGACATCGAGGCCTACAGGGAGGCGTGGGGCGTCTGGCACCTGCCGATCTACTACATGGACACGCTCGACATCTCCTTCGCCCGCCACTGGGAGGGCTCCGGCCACTCACCGTTCGCCCGCGAGCTGCTGGAGACGGCGGTGCGCGGCGACGGGCTCTACGTCTTCGACTTCCACCCCATCCACCTGCTCCTCAACTCGACCTCGGCTGACGAATACCTCGAGCGCAGGGACGGCTTCAGAGCCGGCGATCCCCTCGACGGTCTGCGCTGCGAGGGCTACGGAGCGCGGAGCTACTACGACGACCTGCTCGGGCTGATGGACGACGCGGGCGCCGTTAGCGCGCGCATGAGCGACGCCGTGCCCGCCGCGATCGAGAGCTAGGAGCGAGCCACCCGGTCCGCGGCCACGGTCGCGAGGCCCTCGTCGAGCGAGACGGCGGGAGAGACGCCGAGGCGCTCCCGCATTGCGTCGGTGGCGGCAACCAGATCGCCCGGCTCCTCATCGGTGTGGCGCACGAGCGCCTCGCGGTCGAGCGAGGCGGCGAGGCGCTCGACCAGCTCGGAGAGCGCGATCGTCTCCGCTCCTGCGACGTTGACGACCGCGGGGCCGTCGAGCGCGAGCGCGGCCTCGATCGCGGCCGCCGCGTCGACGACGTGGAGCGGGTTCATCCGCATGCCGGGGTCGCCCTCGATGACGATCTCGCGACCCTCGAGGATCGCATCGGCGAGCCTGGGCACCAGGGTCGTGCCGTCGCCTGGGCCGTAGACGAAGAAGAAGCGCAGGACGACCGGCGTGATCAGCTCCGACGCAGTCCTCGAGCAGCAGCTCGGCCATCCGCTTCGACCTGAAGTAGGGCGCCTCCGGGCGCAGCGGGCTCGACTCGGTGACGGGCTCCGGGTCGCCGGTGCCGTAGACGCCTCCGGTCGAGGCGAGGACGAAGCGCGAGGCGCCGGCGCCCGTCGCCCATCGCAGCAGCGCCAGCGTGCTCTCCACGTTGACCGCGAACACGTCCTCGGCCCCGTCGGGGAAGTCGCGGTAGCGGCGCGACTGTGCCAGATGGACGACCGCGTCGATCGCGCCGGGCAGCGCGGCGGGGTCGAGCGGCTCGGTCAGGTCCTGGCGGACCCAGGTCGCCGAGTCCGCCAGCTCCGCCGG
This sequence comes from uncultured Solirubrobacterales bacterium, assembly GCA_963839875.1. Lineage (GTDB taxonomy): Bacteria > Actinomycetota > Thermoleophilia > Solirubrobacterales > 70-9 > CAVUAT01. The sequence continues at coordinate 83,171 of CAWIWP010000002.1, read as the reverse complement.
GGCATCGCCGCGGGTGAGCGCGAAGACCTCGTGGTTGGCCGCGAGCCGCGGCACGACGTGGCGCCCCATCGTCCCCGCCGCGCCGGTGACGAGGACCTTCATCGTCCGGACCGCGCCGCCCTTGAGGAAGATCCGGCACCAGTGCTCGAAGCTGAGCAGCGACCAGAGCAGGAGGCGGCGGTTCGCCCGGCCCTCGAGGTGCTCCTCGACGAGCGGCCGGACGCCGTCGGGGTTCAGGAACTCGTAGATCGCGGCGTCGGTCGAGAGCAGCTCGCGGCGCACGTAGTCGATGCGGTCTCCGCGGAACCAGCTCGAGTCCGGGCCCGAGAAGCCCTGCTTCACCTGGTCGGTGATCGTCGTCGGGCACGTAGCGGCTCATCACCTTGCGCAGCATCAGCTTGCCGTCGCGGGTCTTCTCGAAGTAGCGCTGGGTCTTCGGGCCCGGCTCGTTCTCGTTCGAGCGCGACGACCTCGCTCCAGGTCGCGGAGCTTGTGGTCGACCGGGAGGCGCTGCGCGAACTCGACGAGGTCGTTGTCCAGGAACGGGACCCGGTTCTCGAGGCTGTGGGCCATGCTGAGCTTGTCCTCGACGACGAACAGGCCGTGCAGGAAGGTCTTGGCCTCGAGGTAGAGCGAGTGGTTGACGTAGTCCTCGGGGGTCTCGGGGCGCCGCGCGTCGGCGGCAGTGCAGTCGCGGAAGATGTCGATCGTGCGCATGTCCTTGACCTCGTCCCAGACCTCGGGGCGCGAAGAACGCGGGCAGGGCCTCGTTCGGGATCAGCCGCGTCCAGAAGCGGTAGTACTTGTCGACGTAGTGGTCGAAGTCTCGTTGACCACCGCCCGGTAGTAGCGCCACGGGTAGCCGGCGAAGAGCTCGTCGCCGCCCGATGCCGGCGAGCACGACCTTCACGAACTTGCTGGCGAGCCTGGCGACGTAGTAGTTGGGGTAGCTCTGGCCCACCCTCAGGTCCTCGAGGTGCCAGATCAGCGCCGGCATGCAGCGCTCCATGTCGCCCGCCTTCAGCACCGACTCGTAGTGCTCGGTCTTGAACAGGTAGGACATCGCCTCGGCCTTCTGGCGCTCGTCGTCGCCGGGCTCGAGCCCCATGCTGCGAGGTCATGTCGAAGCCGACCGTGAACGTGTTCAGGTAGGGCAGGCTGCGGCCGGCCAGCGCGGTGAGGCTCCCCGAGTCCATTCCCGCCGCTGAGCTGTGCGCCGACCGGCACGTCCGACGACCAGCTGGCGCTCCACGGCCTGGCGGAGCAGGCGGTCGAGCTCCTCCTGGTACTCCTCCTCGGAGCGCCATGTCCTCGGACTCGACGAACGTCGAAGTCCCAGTACTGCTCGGGCCTCGGGTCGGGCCGAGTCCGCTCGACGAGCGTCATCGTGTGCGCCCGCCGGCAGCATCTTCACGCCCTCGAACAGCGTCCCGTCGGTGAAGATGTTCTGGAAGGTGAAGTACTCGAGCAGGTGGGGCAGGCTGACCCGCGCGGACAGCGCAGGGTGCTCCAGCAGCGACTTGACCTCGGAGCCGAAGACGATGCAGCCGCCGACGTCGGCGTAGTAGAGGGGCTTGATGCCGTAGCGGTCGCGCGCGAGGAAGAGCTCGCGCTTGCGCCGGTCCCAGATCGCAAAGGCGAACATGCCGTTGAATCGCTCGACCGCCTGTGGTCCCCATTCGGCGTAGGCCGCGAGCACGACCTCGGTGTCGGTGCCGGTGCGGAAGTGCCGCCCCTTGGCCTCCAGCTCGGCCCGCAGCTCGCGGAAGTTGTAGATCTCGCCGTTGTAGACGATCGCGAGGTCGCCGGCTCTCGTCGAACATCGGCTGGTCGCCCTCGGGCCTGCGGGTCGATGATCGCCAGGCGCCGGTTCGCCAGCCCGACGGGCCCGTCGGCGTACTGCCCCTCCCCGTCGGGGCCGCGGTGGCGAATCACGTCGCCCATCCGCCGCAGCAGCTCGATCGGGACGGGCGCACCCGACCGGTCGTAGCACGCCGGCGATCCCGCACATGGCTAGAGGGCCTCGAACGCGGCGACCAGGGCCTCGACCACGCGCTCCTGGTCGGAGTCGGTCATCTGGGGGTACAGGGGAAGCGCGATGCTCAGGCCCTCGGCGAGGGCCGCGCCGGGGAACTGCTCCCGCTTGATCCCGTACTTCTCGGCGTAGAAGGAGGTCAGGGCGGCGGCGTGCGTGCCCTGGCGCGTGGCGACCCCGCGGTCGGCCATGCCCAGCATCAGCTGGTTGCGCGCGTCCGAGACCCGGTCGAGGCTGTCGAGGGTCGGCTCCTCGGGCGCGAACAGGCAGACGTAGGACTGATAGCCGTGGACGTCGTCCGGGCCGAGCACCGGGGTCCGAAGCCAGTCGAGCTCCGCAAGGGCCTCGTCGTAGAGAGCGGCCCGCCGGCGGCGCTCGTCGAGGATCCAGTCCGCGCGGCCCATCTGGACCGAGCCGAGCGCCGCTTGCAGGTCGGTCATCCGGTAGTTGTAGCCAAGCTCGTCGAAGCTCGGCAGGAGGACTCCGGTGCGATCCTCGTGGCGCGAGAGGTCCGACCGGATGGCGCCATGATCTCGCAGGCTGCGCGCGGCCCGGGCGATGTCGGCGTCCGCCGTGGTCAGGATCCCGCCCTCGCCGGTGGTGATCGACTTGCGGGGGTGGAAGCTGAACGCACCGGTTTCGCCGAACGTCCCGGCGTGGCGGCCGTCCTGCCGGGCGCCGAGCGCGCATGCCGCGTCCTCGACCACCCACAGTGAGTGCTTCGACGCGAGCTCGGAGATCGGCCCCATCGGCGCGCAGAGTCCGAACAGGTGAACCGGGGAGAGCCCGACCGTCTTGTCCCCGACCGCCGCCTCCATGGCCTCCCCGTCGACGTTGAAGGTGTCCAGCCGCACGTCGCAGAAGACGGGCGTCGCGCCCACGTACTCGACGGCGTTCGCGGTCGAGACCCAGGTGAACGCGGGCACCACGACCTCGTCACCGGGACCGGCGCCGAGGGCGACGATGCTGAGGTGCAGCGCGGTCGTGCAGGAGGTCGTCGCGACGCAATGCTCGGCGCCGACGTACTCGCCGAAGCGCTGCTCGAACGCCTCGACCTCGGGCCCCTGCACGATCCATCCACTCTCGAGCGGCCGGCGAATGGCCTCGATCTCCTCCGAGCCGAAGTACGGCTTGGTGATGGGGATCGTCACGGTGTCAGGACGCGCCCCGTGCGGCCAGCACGCTGATCCCGCTCTCCATCACATCCAGGTGCGTCGGCTCGAACTTCGCCTCGTCGCACCACCCGCGGACCTCCTCCTCCGTGTGGCGGGTCGCGTACGGCGGGTGGTACCAGTCGAAGTTGGTGAGGACGTTGAGCCCGTAGGACCACTCGTCCTTCCAGAACGCCTTGATGAAGTTCCAGTAGATCAGCCGCTGGACGTCGTGCTCCCCGGCCTCGATGCCGAGCAGCGGGATGTCCTTCTCGAGCGTGATCTTGGCGTCCAGGTCCGAAAGGGCCTTGGCCATGTCGGTGAGCGCCTCGCTGAACTCCATGCACTCCTCGACCGACATCTTCGGCGTGATCTCGTCGCGGATCTGGTCGTCGACCATCTCGCGGATCAGCGCCTTCACCTTGTAGACGTAGACCGCGATGCTCCCGCCCGGCTTGACCAGCCCAGCCAGCGTGGCGAAGGCCCTGGGTGCGTCGGGCGTGTGGTGGATCACCTGGTCGGAGGAGACGAAGGTGAAGGTGTCGGGAGCGAAGGGCGGGTTGAGGATGTCGCCCTGGACGTAGTGGACGTTGGGGATCGAGCCGTAGTTCCCGTGGGCCTTGCCGATCGCCTCGGAGAGGTCCATCCCGATGGCCTCCCCGTCCGAGAGGCGGGCGAAGCGGGCCGCGTCCCGGCCGATGCCCGTGCCGGCGTCGAGGAGCACCTCCTGGCCCTTGAGGAACTCGCCCAGCTTCGACTCGTCCCCCCAGCCGTAGCGCTCGTCGTACCAGGCGTACTGGAACTTCTCGAGCTCCTCGAAGGCGCTGTCCTCGACCGAGGTCCATTTGCTCGAGAAGGACTCGAAGGTTCCCTCCTGCTCGCTGCTCTCGCGGGCCTCGGGCGGGACCATCCGCGGCACGCCGCCCTCGATCGCGAACTCATGGCCCGAGGGGCAGCGCAGGGCACCGGACTCGATCTCTCCGCCGGAGGATTTCTCCGCGCCATCGACGAGCTCAAGGCTCGCGTGGTCGTCTGGGCAGGCGATGAAGTCGAGAAGTCTTGGTTTCACGGGGCCTCGCGCGGCGAGAAGGGGTGCGGAGGACGCGTGACTGTAGCGTTTTCGGCCGCCCTCCCTATTCTCTTGGCCGAGATGAGGCGGGACGTGATCGAGAGCCTTCGCTGTCCCGCCTGCGGCCGGGTAATGGACCTGCGCAGCGACGACGGCGAGGAGATCGTAAAGGGGTCGCTCGCCTGCGAATGCGGTGAGAGCTTCGAGATCGCCGACGGCATCCCCGACCTCGTCTACCCGGAGAAGCTGCCCGAGATCGACGCGGCGTTCAAGGAGGAGTACGACAGCCGCGCCGGGCGTTACGACACCGACCTCGACTGGCAGTTCGACGTCTTCAAGGAGGACAAGGGCGCCGTCCGGAGCCGGATGGCGGACATGATGGAGCTCGATCCGGGGGCGACGGTCCTGGAGATCGGCGCCGGCACCGGGGAGGACTCGGTGCACATCCTCGATCGGATCGGCGCCGGCGGCACGTTCTACGCCCAGGAGCTCTCGACGCCGATGCTGAAGCTCGCCCGCGAGAAGCTCTCCAGCTACGACACGGACGTCGAGTACGTCCTCTCCAACGCCTCCTACCTCCCCTTCAAGGACGACATGTTCGACGCCGCATTCCACTTCGGGGGCCTGAACGGCTTCGGCGAGCTCCGCCGGGCGCTCGAGGAGGCGACGCGCGTGGTGCGCCCCGGGGGGAAGGTCGTGCTGGGGGACGAAGGCATCGCGCCCTGGCTGCGGCGCAAGCTCTACGGACGGATCCTGATCCGCACCAACAAGCTCTACAAGCACCGCCCGCCGCTGGAGCTGCTCCCGGTCGACGTGCGGGAGGTGGGGCTCCACTGGCTGCTGGGGGACGCTTTCTACGTGATCGAGTACCGAGTCGGGGAGGGCCCGCTGCCGATGGACCTCGACCTCCCGATGCCGCGGAAGGGCGACACGCTGCGCTCGCGCTTCTACGGGAAGGGCTAGGGCCAGGTGGCCGGGCCCGTGCCCCACTCGCGGACCTCGCTCGCGGATGAGGACATCGACGCAGCGACAGCCGTGCTCCGCACGGGCGAGATCAGCGAGTCCGAGCAGACCCGCGAGCTCGAGTCGGAGTTCGCCGAGTTCCTGGGGCGCAGGCACGCGTGGGCGACGGCGAGCGGGACGACCGCGCTCTACGGGGCACTGCTCTGCCTGGAAATCGGCGAGGGCGACGAGGTCCTCGTGCCCACCTACGTCTGCGACGACGTCCTCTCGGCCGTCATCCAGTCGGGTGCCGAGCCCGTCCCGGTGGACCTCGACCCGGACGACCTGAACCCCGACCCCGCGGACGCGGCCGCCAGGGTCACCCCCAGGACCCGCGCGGCCGTCCTCGCCCACAACCTCGGGATGCCCGCCAGGGTCGGCGAGTTCGAGGACGCCGGCCTTGCGGTCATCGAGGACTGCGCCCACGGCCTGGGCGGCTCGCTGGGCGAGCAGCCGGCCGGCGGCCGCGGCACCGCCACGGTCCTCTCCTTCCACGGGCTGAAGATGATCACCGTGGGAGCGGGGGGCATGGTCCTGACCGACAGCGACGAGATGGCCGGCAGATACGGCCGGATGCGCGACCCCGACTTCGCCGCGGGCGAGTACCGGCTCCACTCCCGCCTGACCAACCCCCTCGCCGCGATCGCCCTGAAGCAGCTCGCGCGCCTGGGCGAGACGGTCGAGCTCCGCCGCTCGCTCGTCGGGCGCTACCTGGACGGGCTCGCCGATGTCGATGCGATCCGGCCCGCCGAGACCGAGAACGCGGACGGGCGTCGCAGCTCCTGCTACCGGTTCGCCGTGGTCACGGACGGGAACCTCGGCTTCGATGACATCGAGGCGGCGTTCCTCGACCGGGGGGTCATCGTGCGGCGGCCGGTGAAGCAGCTCTGCCACCGCACCCTGGGCCTCGACCCGGGAGATTTCCCGCAGGCGGAGGCCCTGTTCGACCGCGTGGTGTCGCTCCCGCTATACCCGGACCTGATGGAACCCGAGCAGGACACCGTGATCGCCGCCGCCCGCGAGGTGTTCGCGTGAGCTGGAAAGACGCGATGCTCCCCGCACCGGACGGCGAGCTCCCCGAGGGGTACCGCCGCGAGGGCGATGTGGTCGGCCACGAAGAGCTTCTCGACCCCTCCCAGAGCCACTTCTGGGCGGGAAGCGAGTTCGTCGCGCGCTCGAACACCCCGCGCACGACCTCGGCCGTCGAGACCCGGATGCGCGAGCGGCACATCGCGAGGCTCGTCAAGGAGCACGGGATCGACCTCTCAGAGCCCGTCCTCGACCTCGGCTGCGCCGACGGCGCGATCGCCCACCATCTGCTCTCCCTCGGCGCCCAGCGGCTCGTCTCGACCGACCTGCTCGCCTCCGGCGTCACTGCGCTGGACCGCTCGATCGAAGGCGAGGACCGCGACCGCGTGCTCCTGGTGGTCGACGACATGCTCCGCCTGCCCCTCCCCGATGCGAGCTTCGGAGCCGTCGTCGCCTGGGGCATCCTCTCGGTCACGGGCGACTTCGAGGGCGCGCTGAAGCGAGCGTGGGACTGGCTCGCGCCCGGCGGCCACCTGCTGTTCGCCGAGCCGCTGCTCGAGCAGGCCCTGGTCTACCCGCTCATCCGCGGGGACCTGGACGAGTTCAGGAGGGTCCGTTCCGAGGGCACCCGCGCCGGCATGTGGGACGCACGGGAGGACCGCTACACCGTCAACCCGAGAGGGTTCTACTCCGAGCGCCTCGCCGGGCTCCCCGGCGCCGAGCTACTCGACGAAGGCGGCATCAACATGCTCCCGTCGCTGCTCCTCGGTGGCCTCCTCCAGGACAGGGACACGCCGGAATCCGAGCTGGACGAGATCGTCGAGCTCATGGACGACCCCGAGCTCGACCGGCTCACCCTGTGGCGCCAGGCCTTCTGGCTGCTGCGCAAGGGATGAGCACCGAGCCCACGACGGTGCTGCTGACCGGGGTCGGGATCGACGCCGGCCCCGACATCATCCGTGCGCTGCGGGCGGACGATGGCCTGAACGCGCGCGTCGTCGGCGTCGACGTCGACGCGGAGCCCCCGAGCCGCTGGATGTGCGACGAGTTCGAGACGGTCCCCAGGAGGGACGACCCGGGCTACGTGGACGCGGTCGCCGAGATCGCCGGGCGGGCGGGCGCAAAGGTGATCTATCCCCTCCCCACCTTCGACCAGGACGTCTTCGCTCCGCGCCGCGACGAGCTGGCGGGACTCGGATTCGCGGTGCCGGTCTCGCCCCCGGAGTCGGTGACCGTCAGCAACGACAAGTGGCTCGCCTACGAGCGGCTGCGCGAGAGCTTCCCGGAGCTGATCCCAGAGACCGTGCGCGTGCACTCCGACGAGGAGCTGGCCGATGCCGCCGCCGGGCTCGGCTACCCGGAGCGCCCGGTCTGCATCCGCCGGAGGTCGAGCCGGGGTGCGATCGGCCTGCGGATCCTCGACAGCGGGCCGGCGAGGCTCGACGCCCTGCTGAACCAGAACCCCGGCAGTCCCCTGGCCTCCCTGGACGAGGTGAGGGACACACTTGCCCACGCCGACCCCTTCCCCGAGTACCTGGTTCAGGAGTACCTGCCCGGAGAGGAGTGGGACGTCGACGTGCTCGCCGACCAGGGAGAACCCGTCATCGTGGTGACCCGGCGAACCCTGCTGATGTCCGGCGGAGGAGCGAGGGTGGCGGTGCTCGAGCCCAACGCCGAGGCGGCCGAGGCCGCCGAGCGGATCGTCTCCGAGCTGGACCTGCATGCCGTCGTCAACATCGCCTTCAAGCCCGATCGGGAGGGGCGCCAGAAGCTGCTCGAGATCAACCCGAGGATCCCCTCCTCGGTCCTCTGCGGGCTCGGCGGTGGCGTCAACCTCGTGGCGCTCGCTGTTCGCCAGGCGCTCGGCGAGCGGATCGAGCCGCAGGCACCCGCCTGGGGCGGGCGTTTCCTGCTGCACACGCAATCGGTCGTCACGGACGCCTCCGGTGCCGTCGTCGTCTGAAACGCCTGTGCGCTGGCGGAAGCACGGGCTCGTATTCGAGCCCGGGGGGCAGCCGTGGATGCGAAGCCACGCGGCCACTCCGGTCGCGATTCCGCTGGGGGAAGGCCTGCACCGCGTCTACTTCACCTCGCGCGACGAGCACGACCGCTCGCACGTGGGCTTCGCCGAGCTCGAGCTCTCAGACGAGCCCAGGGTGACGCGGGTCAGCGAAAACCCCGTGCTGGCGCCGGGTCCGCTCGGCCACTTCGACGACCACGGCGTGTACGCGATGTCGATCGTCCCATTCGAGGAAGAGCTCAGGCTCTACTACGTCGGCTTCAACCCGGGTCCGGCCGGGATCTTCTACCCGTCGATCGGCCTGGCGATCTCCCGCGACGGCGGCGAGACGTTCGAGCGCCACAGCGCCGCTCCCGTGATGGCGCGGAGCGAGGTCGACCCGTGGATGGCGAGCGCGCCGTTCGTGATCCGCGACGGCGGGCTCTGGCGCATGTGGTACATCTCGGGCCTCGGCTGGTCGCGGGAGCCGGAGGGCCTCGTCTCCCGATACCACCTGAAGTACGCCGAGTCCGACGACGGCATCGACTGGCGGCGCGAGGGGAAGGTCGCGATCGAGCTGGCCGAGGGCGAGCGGAACGTCGCGCGGATGTGCGTGCTCCCCCCTGATGAGGGGGCCGAGGGGGCCGGCGGCTACGAGGGCTGGTACTCGGTGGCCGGCGAGGCCGGATACCGCGTCGGCTACGCCCGGTCGTCCGATGGCGTCGAGTGGGATCGCCGCGACGAGCTCGCGGGCATCGGGGTCTCGGACGAGGGGTGGGACTCCGAGGCCGTCGCCTACCCGTTCGTGTTCTCAGACGGCGGGAGGCGCTGGATGCTCTACAACGGCAACGACATCGGCCGCGCCGGCTTCGGCCTCGCCGAGGAGGTCGAGTGAGCGCGCCCGACGACGTCTGCATCACCCTCGACGTGGACTGGGCGGACGAGGAGGTGCTGGAGCAGTGCGTTTCGATGCTGGGCGATGCCGGGCTCCGCGCCACCTTCTTCGCTACCCACCCCTCCGAGGTGCTGGCCGGCCTCGATCCCGACCGGTTCGAGGTCGGCCTGCACCCGAACTTCCCACCGGGCGAGCCCGATCTGGGCGCGCCGCTCGCCGAGCTGAAGCGCGCCTACCCCGACGCGGTCGGCGCCCGCTCCCACTCGCTCGTCTCCTCGTCGCCGATCCTCCAGGAGTACGTCCGGCACGGCCTCTCCTACGAGTCCAACATCTTCCTGCTCCACCACCCGGGCCTGCGGCCGGTGCTCCGCTTCGACGACCTCGTCTCGATCCCGTTCAAGTGGTCGGACGACAAGCACCTCGAGCTCGGCCTGCCGTTCGATGCGACCGCCCCGGGCTTCGGGGACCCGGGCCTGAAGGTCCTGAACTTCCACCCGATCCACCTGGCACTCAACTCCCGCGACCCCGGCCACTATGCGGCCTTCCGCGACCACTCCGACCGCGGCTCCGCGCTGAGGGAGCTGGCCGACCCGGACGGCGAGGGGATCGCGACGCTGTTCGCCGCCGTCGCGGCGGAGGTCGGCCGCCTGGGCCTGCGGACCTCGCTGATGCGCGAGGTCCGCGACCTGCTCCTCTAGCCCCCGGCGCTCTGCTCGCCGGGGCCTGGGTCGCCGGGCACGAATCGCTCCGGCAGCGGGCGCCGGTTCCAGACGTGCGCCACGAGCGCCTCCCAGGTCTTGCCCACGGCCTCGTGCGAATGGTTCTTGACGGCGAACTCCCGGCCACGGTCTCCCGCTTCCCTGCGCATGGCCGGGTCCTCGACCAGCCGCCTCAGGTTCTGCGGCAGGCGCGCCTCGTCGGTGTCGACGATCGGGCAGCCGTCGGCCTCCTTGATCCGCCTCACGTCGTCGGGCAGCCACCACATCGTGAGGTTCGACATCACCGGCTTGCCCGCAGCCATCCCCTCGACCGCGAACAGTCCGTAGCCGCCGTAGAACTGGTCCGCCACGATGTCCCCGGCCTTGACCGCGGCGCGGACCTCCTCGTTGCTCTTGCCCTCGAGCAGCGAGAGCCTCACCTTCAGCCCCTCGCCGCGGAGGTCCTCGATCACCCGCTCGAGGTTGTCGGTCCCCTTGATCGCCCGGTGGTTGGGCGCGTGCACGACGACGACCTCGCCGTCGGCGCCGTTCGCGTCCGACGGCTCGCGGTCGCTCGCCCACAGCTCTGTGTCGATTCCCTGAAGGTGGGGACAGACGGCTCCGTAGGAGGGCTGATAGCCGAGCTGAGTCGTGCGCACGCTCAGGTCGGCCCACCTCAGGGTGTGGTCGACGGCGTGCTTCGTCGCCTCGGCCCGCGCGGGCAGGTCCGGGTAGTCGGCCACGAGCAGCTCCTCGAAGGAGCCGAGATGGCCGACGACGGCGACGTCCCCGCCGTAGGGCGTCACGATCACCTTCTTGCCGGCGAGCCTGGTCAGCGGGTACTCCCACCATTGGATCCGGGTTCCGCGCAGGAACCCGAGGTCGAAGAACCTGACGAAGACGTCGCCGTGGCGCAGCGCCCAGGCGAACATCGCGTAGCCGCGGAACCGCTGGGGGACGCGCGGGAAGAGCTCGTCCCGGACGAGGTCGAAGTCCTCGCGGGCGACCATGAACGGAAGGCTCTCGACGAGGGTGAGGCTCTCGTAGCCCTGCCCCCGGAGCGCGAGCGACCAGTACTTGATGTTGAGGATCGCGGTGGGGCCGAAGATGACACGAGCCGGGCGCCTCCACAGCCGCCTCCAGGTGCTGCGGACCCTCTCGAAGAGGCAGACCGCGAGCAGGAGCGCGGCGAGAGCGCCGGGGATCAGGGTGATCTCGGACCGGTGCCGGGCCCAGGCGGCGAAGCGCCTTCCCTGGACCCTCGCGACCCTCGCGGGAGCGCCGAGCCAGTGCCTCACTTGAGCACGCAGATGGTCCACTCGTAGAGGGGGTAGTCGTGCAGCAGGGCGACCCGGGGCGAGAGCTCGGAGCGGCAGAACTCGAAGAACTCGAGCGGGTCGGCGTAGAAGAGGTCGTCCTTGCGCCAGTCGACGTGGGTCGTCAGCAGGTTGAACGCGAAGCCCCTGCGCGAGCGGCCGTCGATCTCGCGAAGCCTCTCCTTCACGAAGCCGGCCCACGCCTCGTCGGTCGCCTCGGAGCGGACGTTGAAGGTTCCCGACACGAACGTGTAGTCGGCGTCGCGGTCGATGCTCGCGCCCTCGACGAACTCCGCGCGCGGGTCCTCAACCGCCTCGCGCGCCGCCGCGATCATCTCGGCACTGATGTCGTAACCGCGGTAGGCGCCGACCTCGACCCCCGCGAGCCCGTCGAGGAAGCCGAACATCGCCCCGTACCCGCAGCCCCAGTCGTTGACCTCGATCGGCTCGTCAGGCGGGTCGGCCGCGAGCACGTGCGCGAGCTTTCTGAACCGGAGCAGGTGGCTGTCGCCGTCGGGCCAGCCGACAGCCTTCGAGTCGAGCCCGTGCTCGGCCAGGTTGCCCGTGTAGAGCGCCTTGACGCTGTCAAGGGCCCGCTCGACCTCGCCCCCGCTGCCGCTCTCAGAAGCCAATTTCGTGGCTCTTCTGCTCGCGGGGCTTGGTCCGCACCGGCCCGTAGACCTCGTCGTCGGCGGTGTCCTTCATGATCAGCGAACCGGACCCGATCACGTTCGAGGCGCCAACCTTGATCGCGTCGCGGAACGTCGAGTTGACGCCGACGAAGCAGTACGGGCCGATCACGGTGTATCCGGAGACGACCACGTGCGAGGAGATGAAGCAGTGGTCGCCGATCTCGGCCCAGTGCCCGATGTGGTTGCCGCTCCACAGCACCACGTCGTTGCCGATCTTCACGTGCGGCTGGATCGTGTTGTCCTCGAAGATGAAGCAGTTGTCGCCGATCTCGGCGGCCCCCTCCCAGACGGTCGCCTTCGAGCTGACGTAGGTGACCAGCTCGTAGCCCTTCGCCTTCGCCTGCTCGTAGATGTCCGCCCGGGTGCGGTTGACGTTGACGTAGCCCACCGCGACGTACATCGCGTGGTCGCCCGGGGGGTGGCTCTCGGTCAGGGATTCGAACGGGACCACCGGCAACCCCTGGTAGGTGGGCTCCTCGATCCGGTCCTCGTTCACGGTGAACGCCACGACCTCGTGCTCGGAGTCGTGGGTCAGGTAGAAGTGGACCATCTCGGCGAAGCCGCCGGTGCCGAACACCACTACGCGCGCTATCGGGGGGCTCCCTTCGGGTCGGCCTGCAGGGCCGAGAACGGTACGACGTAGAAGTGCCGGAAGCGTTCCCGGAGCCCGTCGGGCTCGGAATCGAGGAGCGATCGGTCGTTGACGCTGACGTAGTAGCGGTAGGCACCCTCCTCGGCACCCCACTTGCGCTTGAAGCGGTGGACGCCGTCCTGGGTGCCCCACGTCCCTCCCCAGTTCCAGAGCCGGTCGCCGCGAGCCGCGGCGTCGGCCATCGCCCGGACCAGGATCGCCGCCAGCGGCTGCTCTGAGCGGTGCTCGTGGGCCGTCGCGGGGGTGAAGTACTCGGTCACGCCGTTGAAGCGCAGCAGCAGCAGCGCCGAAACGACCTCGCCGCCCAGCCGGGCGGCCCAGACGAGGAAGTCATCTCCCGCCCTGAGGTGGCGGGGGACCGCCTCGAAGAACTCCGCATCCTTGGCCAACCCCCCGATCGCGTCCATGTTCTCGGCGTGGAGGCGATGCAGGTCGCCGAGCGCGCCCTCGTCCAGCTCGACCTCGATCCCGGCCTTGACCGCCTTGCGGAAGTTCCGCCGCGCGCTGGAGTCGACCAGGGCGAGGATCTCGTCCTCGCCCGCGCCCTGCGGAAGCGGCGTCACCTGGCTCACCCGCTCGTCGGTGAGCTCGTGGCGCGGCGGATCCGGCCGGCTCTCGAGAAAGGGGTTCTCCACCATCGTCGCGGCCGCCGTTCCCGGGTCCGCAGCGCGCTCCTCCCAGGCCGAGGTGAGCGCGGTCGCGGCCTCGTCCGTGACCGCAACGGGGCCTCCGTGGCTGCCGTAGAAGGGAAGCGAGTTGAGGACGCTGGCGCCGTTCCCGCCGCTAGACATCCCGTCGCTCCACATCATCGGCATGACGCCGCGGATCTCGCCGCCCTCGCGCGCGACCAGATACTCGGGCCTGCAGCCGAGGTGGTCCACCAGCAGGTCCCGGTAACGCGTGGAGTGGTAGACGAGCGACCCGGGAACCGAGAGCAGGAACTCGTCCCAGGCGGCGTCATCCGCCGCGTCCGAAAGCGGCTCGAGCGCGATCAAGCGGCTAGACAGGGCACTAGTCGCTGGTCAGGCCGAGCGCCGGGCTCTGCTCGAGCGGCGGGGCTTCCGCGCCTTCAGCGGCGCCCTTGGCGTCGCTGACGGCCCAGCTCGTTTCGGGCCGGACCTGGCCGACCACCGTGTCCCACGGATAGTTGTCGGGGCTCCCGTCCAGGGTGACGTTGAGCGCCGTGAAGGTGAGGGCCCGCTCGACGTAGTCGATGGTCGTTCCCCTCGGGTCGAGCACCGCGGCGTCGATCACGAACTCGGCAGGCAGCAGGGTCGAGTCCATCGTCGCGCGCACCTCGATCGGCTCCCCCGGCACGAGCTGGCGCGAGGGGCGGCCGCCGTCGATGCTGGACGCCGTGAGCACGCGGCCTCCGTCAGCCGTGGCGATCCCGACCAGGAACGCCGCGGTTGAGACGGGCGTGACCGCCTCGACCTGCATCGCGACCGTGAACGGCTCGCCGAAGTGGACGTTGTCGATCGGCTCGTCGTCGGCATTCAGCAGCGAGACCTTCTTCACCAGCGCCTCGCCCGTGCCCACCCGCGCGGAGTCCGGGTGGATCTCCGAGATGCCCCCGTGCTGAACAGGCTCCACACGCTGCATGTAGTCGGCGATCATCGAATCCACGGTCCCCTCCGACACCAGCCGGCCGCCCTCGATCACCGCGACGCGGTCGCAGATCCGGCGCACGGACGAGAGCCCGTGCGACACGTAGACGACCGTGTGGCCGTCGGAGTGGGCGATGCTCTCCATCTTGTTCAGGCACTTGCGCTGGAACTCGGCGTCACCGACCGCGAGGACCTCGTCGATGAGCAGGATGTCGGGCTCGAGGTGGGCGGCGACCGAGAAGGCCAGCCGGATGAACATGCCGCTCGAGTATCGCTTCACCGGCGTCTCGATGAACTTCCCGATGCCGGAGAACTCCACGATCTCGTCGTAGCGGTCCATGATCTCGCGCCGGCGCATTCCCAGGATCGAGCCGTTCAGGAAGATGTTCTCGCGGCCGTTGAGCTCGGGATGGAACCCTGTGCCGACCTCGAGCAGGCTCCCGGTGAGCCCGCGCATCGTGATCTTCCCCTCGGTCGGCGGCGTGATCCGCGCGAGCATCTTCAGGAGGGTGCTCTTGCCGGCCCCGTTCGCCCCGATGATGCCCATCACCTCGCCCTCCTGCACCTCGAGCGAGATGTCGCGAAGCGCCCAGAAGTCCCTGTCCATCCGCTCCCGGTGAACGGCCTCCTTGCCCAAGAGGCGACGAACCGGGGCTCCGATCGCTCGGTTCACGTGCTGGGCGATGTTCCGGTCCAGGCGACTCGCCTCGCCCATGAGGTACTGCTTCCCGACGGACTCGACTTTGATCGCGGGGGGCATCAGATTATGTCCGCGAACGTCGCCTGCTTGCGCTCGTAGTAGAGGGATCCGAGCACGAGCAGGATCGCGGCCTCGACCACGGGCACGGTCATGAGGAAGGCACCCGGCCATTCCGTCCCCAGGATCGCCCAGCGGAACCCCTCGAGGATCCCGACCATCGGGTTCAGCGCGTAAAACGGCTCGACCCAGTCGGGCGCCTGGAGCAGAACGGCCGAGTAGGGATAGGTGATCGGCGTGATGAAGAGCCCGACCAGCATCAGGGTCGGGACCGCCAGCGTCAGGTCGCGGTACCTGACGTTCAGCGCGGAGAAGATCATGCCCATGCCGAGCGCCAGCAGGAGGGCGAGCACGAGCAGGAACGGGACGATCAGGATCTTGAAGGTCGGGAAGTAGCCCCAGCCGGCCGCGATCGCGATCCCGATCGCCGTCCCGATGACCATGTCGAACGCGGGGGCGGCGATCGAGGCGACCGGGATCGTGATCCGGGGGAGGTAGATCTTCGTGATCAGGGACTCGTATGCGACCGTGCTGCTCGTGCAGAACTCGATCGCTCGCGAGAACGGGATCCAGAAGACCAGGCCGGTCACGGCGAGCAGCGCGTACGGGATGTCGGGGGACTCGATCTGGGCGAAGATCCCGAGGAAGACCGCGAACAGGCCCGCGAGGAGCAGCGGCTGCAGCACGGCCCAGAACGCGCCGGCGGCCGCCTGCTTGTAGCGGATGACGACCTCGCGCCTGCCGAGGAAATAGAGGAGGTCCCGGTTGTCCCAGAGGTCGCGCCAGTCCGGGAATCGCCACCCCTCGGGGGGCTCGATGACCGTCACTTCCTTGGTCGTCTGGGCTTCCATCGTCTGAGCCTCCATAAGCGGGGGTTGAGGATAGGGCCGGTCCGGCCTAGCCCTTGACCCTGACCTCGTCGTGCTTCAGGTGCGTGTAGGTCTCGCCGACGCCGTTTGCCTCGTACCACTCGACCGCCTTCTTGATCCCGTCCGTCAGCGGAACCGTCGCCTCCCAGCCGAAGTCCTCCTTGGTGCGCGAGGGGTCCAGCAGGATGCTCGGCGCGTCGTCCTCCGGACGGGGGCGCACCTCGACCTCCTCCTCCAGCTCGACGCCCATCGCGTCGGTGACGGCCTCGAACATCTCCTTGATCGAGTAGTCCGAGCCCGTGGAGGCGTGGTAGGCGCCCTCGCCGGTCCCCATCAGCGCCGGGACGGCGACGTCGATCAGGTCGTCCACGAAGATGAAGTCGCGGCGGGTGTCCACCACGAAGCATGGCTTCCCGTCGGTGAGGCGGGACCAGAAGGTCGGCGGCGGCCCGCTGAGCGTTGCGCGGGCCCGTAGATGTTGGCCAGGCGCAGCGAGACCCAGGGGATCCCCGAGAGCTCGATGTACTGCTCGGCCGTGGTCTTCGAGATCGCGTAGCTCGAGTCCGGCCGGATCGGGTGGCTCAGCGTGATCGGCTGCTCGATCGGCTGGGTCCCGTAACAGAGCGCGGTCTGGAAGTAGAGGATCCGGCCCACGCCCGCCTCGCGGCTGGCCTCGGCGACGTTGGCGCCCGCCGAGAGAGTTGGTCGAGGCGTCCGTCATCCAGGCGTCGGGGTCCTTGTAGGACGCCGCGGCGTGCGCGACGGCCTCGGGGCCGAAGCGCGAATGCCTCGTCGAGCTGCGTCGCGGTTGGCGATGTCGCCCTCGAAGAGCGTGAAGTTCTCGTGGTCGGGCAGGTTCTCGCGCCGGCCCGTCTCGAAGTTGTCGATGACCGCGACCTCGTGGCCCTCGCCGAGCAGCCTCTCGGCTAGGTGGGAGCCGATGAACCCGGCCCCTCCCGTGATCAGCACCTTCATCTCACACCGGTCCTTTCCTGGTCGAGCATTGCGCGGAACTCGTGCCCGCGGTCGTGGAAGGAGCGCTGCCAGAGCTCCAGCGAAAGCAGGCCCCAGGCCTTGCGGCCGAAGGCCTCCTCGCCCGCGATCCCGCCAGGACCTTCGAGTTGTCGATCAGGTCCCGGCCCAGAGCAGCGTCGGAGGACAGTATGTCGGTCACGAACTCCCTGGCGCTCGTCCGCGCATCCATTCCGAGAGCGGCACCGGGAAATCCCATCTTGTCCGTGCGCTCGATGATCTCGGCCGGGAGGATCGGCTCGGTCGCCTTCTTGAAGACGTGCTTCATGTCCCCGTCGCGGAACTTGATGTCGGCCGGGATCGTCGCCGCGAGCTCGATCAGGCGGTGGTCCAGCAGCGGCACCCGCGACTCGAGCCCGTGGGCCATCGAGACCCGGTCCTCGACCTGCAGCAGCGCCGGCAGCAGCGTCTTGAAGTCGAAGTGGGTCATCTTGTCGAAGTAGGCCTGGTGCCCGACGTTCGGCCCGTTGAAGATCTCCGCGAAGGTCTCGAACGGCGAGTAGTCCCCGAGCGCGGCCGATGTCGACCTCGTTCTCGACGTCGTGGGCGCGGTTGATCAGGCGGTAGTAGCGGGCGTCGAGCTCGCCGAACAGGCCCTCCTTCCAGAAGTCGCTGCAGCATCGGCTTGTAGTTCCGCAGCGCGACGAGGTTGGGGATGATCGACTCGTAGGTGACGACGAAGTTGCCGCTGTCGCAGCGGTCCCGTCGATCGCCCCCTTGATGCACTGCTCGAAGTAGGCGACCAGGTAGCGGGTGTAGCCGCCGAAGATCTCGTCGCCGCCCTGGCCGCCGAGGATCACCTTGACCTGCTCGGCCGCGGCCTGGGAGACCATGTACTGGGGGAACGAGCCGGGGCCGGCCACCGGATAGTCCATGTGGTAGGCGACCTTCTCGATCTGCTCGATGAAGTCGCCGACGCCGATGTCGATCTCGTGCAGGTCGAGCCCGCGCTGCTCGGCGACGATCCGCGCGTACTCGGACTCGTCGTAGCGGGGGTCCTCGGAGAACTTGCCCGTGAAGGCGGCGAGCCCGCCCTGCTCGCGCGCTGCGAGCGAGGCGACCGCGCTCGAGTCGACGCCGCCCGAGAGGTAGGCGGAGACCGGGACGTCGGAGCGCATGTGCAGGCCGACCGACTCGTCGAGCAGCACCGGCCATCCTGCTCGGTGAAGTACGCCTCGTCGTGGTCCCAGTCGATCTCGTAGAAGACCTCCCAGTAGCGGCGGGGCTCGACGGGACGCCGCGCTTCAGCCTCAGGAAGTGGCCCGGCGGCAGCTCGCGAATCCCCTTGAACAGGGTCTTGCCAGCGAGGCAGAACTGGAACGCGAGGTAGTCCTTGAGCCCCTCGAGGTCGGTCTCGACCGAGGGCAGCATCGGCAGCAGCGCCTTGGCCTCGGAGGCGAAGTAGAAGACGTCGCCGACGACCGCGTAGTAGAAGGGCTTGATCCCGAAGCGGTCGCGGGCGCAGAAGAGCTCGTCGGCCTGCTCGTCCCAGATCGCGTAGGCGAACATCCCGCGCAGGCGGTCGAGCGACTCGGCGCCCCAGTGGCCGTGGGCCCGGAGCACCACCTCGGTGTCGCAGTTGGTCCGGAACTCCGCCGGCGATCTCCCGCATCAGCTCGGGGTAGTTGTAGACCTCGCCGTTGAAGGTGATCCAGCGGCCCGGCCTCGTCGGTCATCGGCTGGTGCCCGTGCTCGAGGTCGATGATGGCAGAGGCGGCGGTGGGCGAGCCCGACGTGGCCGCGCTCGTGGACCCAGATGCCCGAGTCGTCAGGCCCGCGATGCGCGATCAGGGTCGTTCATCACCTCGAGTCGGCGCTCGAGGTCGGGGATCCGCTCTCCCCGAAGGTTGATGGCTCCGGCGATTCCGCACATGACCGCATAACGCTAGTCGCTGGGGAGCGAAGTTTCGGCCCATTAGGGTCAGGCCCGTGAGCACGGCCGAACGCACCCAAAAAACGCCTGCGCCCCCCGCCTACCGGGACGTCACCGTGGTCATCCCGTGCTTCAACCACGGCGAGTACGTGGGCGAGGCCGTCGCGAGCGTGCTCGGGCAGGAGGGAGAGACCCCGCGCATCATCGTCGTGGACGACGGCTCGACCGACGAGGGGACACTGGCGGCCCTCGAGCACCTCCCCGACGGGGTCGAGGTCCTGCACCAGGCGAACGCCGGCCCGGCGGCGGCGCGCAACGCGGGAATCGAGGCGACCGACTCGCCCTACCTGCTGATGCTGGACGCCGACGACCGCCTGCCCGCGGGAGCCCTGGCGGAGCTCCGAGCGGCCCTGGACGCCGACCCGGAGGCGGGCTACGCCTACGGCGTCATGCACTTCTTCGGCGACTGGTCCGGCGAGGTGCGCCTGCCGCCGTACGACCCCTACCGGCTGCTCTACCGGGGCGTCGTGGGGTGGATCGGGCTCGTCCGCCGCGAGGCGTGGGAGGCGGCCGGCCGCTTCGACCCCGACCTGCAGGGCTTCGAGGACTGGGACTTCACCCTCGGCGCCCTCGGCGCCGGATGGCGAGGGACGCGGCTCGACCTCGTCGTCCTCGACTACCGCAAGCACGGCCGCTCCGGGCTCGAGGCCGACCGCCGCCGCTACCGCGAGCTCTACCGGCGACTGCGCGCGAAGCACGCGTCCCTGTTCAAGAGGGCGCCCGAGCTGGCGCGGGAGAGCGACCTGGGGCCCACGGGCCGTCTCGCCTACCGGACCTTCTGGGCGTGGCGGCCGGTTCCCGCGGCGCTCGAGCGCGCGGCGTACTCGCTCCTCTTCCGCCCTCGGGGCGACAGGCGGCCGCGCGACGACAGCGCGCCCGTCGACACGACGCCGCGCTCGATGGCCGGAGGCGCGTTCCTGGCGTCGGTCGCGCGCGTGGCCTTCGTCGTCGCGGGCGGCGCGGTCAGCATCCTCGTTGCGCGCCTCCTCGGTCCGGAGGGCAGCGGCGGCTTCCTGGTCATCAGCAGCCTGATGTTCACCCTGGCGGCGCTCGGGACGGTCGGGCTCGAGATCGGGGTCGGGTGGATGCTCGGCTCGGGGCGGTGGGACAGGCAGAGTGCGCTCGCCAGCACCGCGTTCGCCTCGTTGGTGCTCGGCATAGTCACGGCGGCGATCGGGTTCGCCGTTTACTGGTTAGCGGCGGACACCGCCTTCGAGGACATCGACACCGGGGTGGCGCTCACGGCCCTGGCCGCCCTGCCCCCGGCGCTGCTGCTCACGATCTTCACGCAGGCCGCGATCGCCACGCAGCGCTACGAGGCAGCGGCCGCCATCGGGCTTGCCACGGCCGTCATCTACGTCGCCGGCGTCGCGGCGCTGGCGGTCGGGTTCGACCTGGAGGGTGCGGTCGGCGGGCTGCTCGCCGGGCAGGTCGCCGGTGCCGCGGTCGCCCTCCTCTGGTGGCGGAAGGGCCGCGACGCCACCGGCTCCAGCGGGCTGGACTTCGCCCGCCTGCGCAGGGCCGCCAGGTTCGGGGCGAACGTGTGGTTCGCCAACGCCATGGTGATCCTGGTCTACCGCTTCGACGTCTTCCTGCTGAACGCTTACGCGGGGGCATCGGAGGCCGGCTACTACGCCGTGGCGATCGCCGTCTCGGGCGCGCTCGGGGTGCTCCCGACCGCACTCGGGAGCGTGCTGATGCCGCGTCTGGCAGCCCTCGACAGCGAGGGCGAGCAGCGCCTCCTGCGCGAGACCGAGGCCCGGGCGCTGCGCCACACGATGCTCATCCTGGGTGTCACCTCCGTGCTCCTGGCCATCGCCCTACCCGTCGTGATCAAGCCGGTGTTCGGCGCCGAGTTCGGCCCCTCCATCACACCGGCGCTGATCCTGATCCCGGGGTCGGCCGCGCTCGGACTCACCAACGCTCTCTATGCCGCGCTGGCCGGACGCGGGCACCCGGAGTTCGCCTTCCGGGCGGCCCTGATCACCACCCCGATCGCGATCGCCATCTACTTCGTGCTCGTGCCCGTGCTCGAGACCGAGGGAGCCGCCCTCGGGTCTACCGTGGCGTACCTGCTGAGCGCCGGGTTCGCGTGGACGTACCTGCACCGGCTCGGAGGGCCCCGCGTGAGGGAAGTCGTGCCCGGGCGAGCCGAGATCGAGGACTACGTCGTCCTCGCCCAGCAGGGACGTTCACAGGTCAGGGGCGGAGCGTGAAGGTCATGACCGTGATCGGGAACCGGCCCCAGTTCGTGAAGGCGGCCGCCGTGTCGACGAAGCTCCGCGAGCGCGCCGACGAGGTCCTCGTGCACACGGGCCAGCACTACGACCGGGCGCTCTCCGACGTCTTCTTCGAGGAGCTGGAGCTGCCGCCGCCCGACCACATGCTGGGCGCCGGCTCAGGAACCCACGCCGAGATGACCGGCTCGATGATGAACTCGCTGGAGCCGCTGGTGGACGAAGTCTCGCCGGACGCCGTGCTGGTCTACGGCGACACGGACTCCACCCTCGCGGGCGCGCTGGTCGCCGCGAAGGCCGAGGTGCCCCTCGCCCACGTCGAGGCCGGGATGCGCTCCTTCAACCGCTCGATGCCCGAGGAGATCAACCGCGTCGTCGCCGACGCGCTCTCGGGCCTCTCCCTCTGCCCGACAGAGGCGGCCGTCAGGAACCTCGAGGCCGAGGGGCTGGGCCCCACCGCCCGGCTCGCCGGCGACGTGATGGCCGACGTCGCCCTGATCTTCGGCCCGATCGCAGACGAGCGGTCGGACATCCTGGAGAAGCTCGGGCTCACCGAGCGCTCCTACTGCGTAGCGACGGCCCACCGCGCCGGCAACGTCGACGACCCGGACAACCTCTCGAAGGTGATCGACGTCCTCGCCCGCGGCGCCGAGGAGGCACCCGTGATCTTCGCGGTCCACCCCCGGACCAAGGCGCGGCTCGAGGCGGGGATCGGGCTCGGGGGCCTCGAAGAGCGCGGCATCCGCCCGGTCGATCCCCTCGGCTACCTCGACATCACGAAGCTGGTGCGGAACTCTCGCGCCGTGCTGACCGACTCGGGCGGGCTTCAGAAGGAGGCGTTCCTTGCCAGTGTCCCGTGCGTGACGATGCGCGAGGAGACCGAGTGGGTCGAGACCGTCGAGACCGGCTGGAACCGGCTGGTCGGCCTGGACGCAGGCGCCGCCGCCGAGGCGCTCGCGGAGCTGCCCCTGCCGGGCGAGCGGACCTCCCCCGCTGCCGAGCTCTACGGAGGCGGGAAGGCCGGCGAGCGGGTCGCCGAGGAGCTGGCCGGCTGGATGGAGGCCGGGGCATGAACGACGCCGGCATGAACGACGTCCCCGCCGACGCCGAGCTCGGCGCCCACGTCGTCGTCCACCCCGGGACCGTGGTCGGCTCCGGCTGCGTCTTCCAGGACCACGCGGTCGTCGGCAAGGCGCCGAAGCTCGGCGGGCGCTCGACGGCCTCGCGCGAGGCGCCGCCGCCCGCGATCCTCGGCGACGGCGTCGCGGTCTGCGCGGGCGCCGTGATCCTCGCCGGCGCCGAGATCGGCGAGGGGGTCGTGATCGGCGACCAGGCCCAGGTCCGCGAGCGCTCGCGGATCGGGGCGAGCTCCGTCGTCGGCCGCGGCAGCGCCGTGGACAACGACGTCACGATCGGCGAGCGCGTCTCGATCCAGACCAACTGCTACATCACGGCCGGCACGGCGATCGAGGACGACGTCTTCGTCGGCCCCGGCGTCACCCTCACCAACGACAACACGATGGGCCGCCACGACCCCGGCCCGCCCGAGGCCCCCACCCTGCGCCGTGCCTGCCGCGTCGGCGGCGGCGCCGTCATCTGCCCCGGCGTCGAGGTCGGCGAGGAGGCGTTCATCGCCGCGGGCGCCGTGGTCACGAAGGACGTCGAGCCCCGCGCGGTGATGGCCGGCGTGCCGGCGCGCAAGATCCGCGAGGTCGGCGACGAGGACCTGCTCGAGCGCTGGCGCTAGGCGCCGCGTCAGCCGCCGCGGGCGAAGAATGCGGCGATGACGCCGAGAAACGCGATGCCCTGGGCCGCGTAGAGCCGGATCATCGTAGATTTGAAGCTGCTGATCTCGGTCCGGACGGCGGCGATCTCCCCGCGGACCCCTGCGATCTCCCCGCGAAGCCCGCCGATCTCAGTCCCGAGGTCGCTGCGGACCGCTCCGATCTCGTTTCTCAACTCGGCGAATCCCTGACGCATCTCGACGCGCAGCTGCATCAGCTCCGAGTCGATGTGATCGAAGCGGTCGGTGAGGCGCTCGTCTGTCCAAGCACTACGGGCTTCCACGGACCCAAGACTACGCGCGCCCCGTTGCGATTCAAGCCCGCCGTGTGCCGAAAGGCCTACGCCCGTGCGCCGAGCGCGGCTCCGACGGCCTCGGTGACCTGCGCCGGCGCGTCGGGGTCCAGCGCCGTGCCCATCGGCAGGGCGAGGATCTCCGAGCAGACGCGCTCTGTGTTCTCCAGCGGGCCCTTGGAGTACGGCTCCATCGCGGGCTGCTCGTAGAGCGGGATCTCGTAGTAGGGTCGCGCGCCGATGCCGGCCTCGGTGAGCTGCTCGCGCAGCGCGTCGCGCTCGGGGTGCGAGACGACGTAGAGGTGAAAGCAGGATTCGGCGCCATCGGTCTCGGCCTGGAGCGCGACGTGGTCGCCGAGCCCGGCGTCCGCGTAGCCCTGGGCCGCCGCGCGGCGGGCCGCGGTCCAGTCGGCGAGGTGGGGAAGGAGCACCCGGAGCCCCGCTGCCTGGAGCTCGTCGAGGCGCGAGTTGTAGCCGATCTCGGTGTGGGTCCGCTTGTCCTCGGACCCGTGGAAGCGCAGCCGGCGCGCGAGCGCCTCGACCTCGGGGTCGGTCGTCACGAGGGCGCCCGCGTCGCCGAACGCACCGAGGTTCTTGGAGGGGAAGAAGCTGAAGGTCGCCGCGTGGCCGAGCACCCCGGCCTTGGCGCCGCCGAGCGTCGCGCCGTGGGCCTGGGCGGCGTCCTCGAGGACCTTGATGCCCGCATCCTCGCCCAGGGCCACGAGTTCCGCGACCGGCGCCGGGTTCCCGAACAGGTGAACGGGGAGGAACGCCTTCGGTCTTTTCGGTGATCTGCGGCTCCGCCGTCTCGGCCGTCATCAGCCAGGTGTCGGGGTCGATGTCGCAGAAGACCGGCGTCGCGCCGACGTTGACGACGGCCTCGGGGGTGGCGAAGAAGGTGACGGCCGGGACGATCACCTCGTCGCCGGGCCCGACGCCGAGGGCGCGCAGCCCGATCTGGAGGGCGTCGGTTCCGTTGGCGACGCCGACGCAGTGGGGCGCACCGAGGAACTCGGCGAACTCCGACTCGAAGGCCTCGACCTCGGGGCCGAGGATGTACTTCCCTCCTTCGAGCACGGCTCGCTGGCGGTCGGCTACCTCCCCGAGCAACGGCTCGAGGGACGGCTTGTTGGCGAAGAGGGGGACGTTCGGGGACATCGGGCCGGGCAGGGTAGCCATAGGATCGAACCGATGCCTGCCCCAGAGCCCAAGGCCGCCTCCGCCTCGCGGTCCGAGCTGATCCGCTGGATGTCGATCCAGGACGCGAACTCCGCCGGCTTCGTCCACGGCGGCACCGTGATGCGCATGTGCGACGAGGCGGCGGGAATCGCGGCGATCCGCCACTGCGGCCAGCGTGTTGTCACTGCAGGGATGGACCGCATGACCTTCACCGAGGCCGTCTACGTGGGCGAGCTGCTGCGATGCAGCGCCTCGGTGAACGCGGTCTGGCGCACCTCGATGGAGGTCGGCGTCCGGGTCGAGGCCGAGAACGCCGTTACGGGCGAGGTCAGGCACACCTCCACCGCCTACCTGACGATGGTGTGCGTGGACGAGAAGGGCGTGCCGACGCCGGTTCCGGGGCTGACGCTCCCCTCGGACGAGCACGAGCGCCGCCAGCGAGAGGCCGAGACGCGCAGGCGGAACCGCCTGGCCGAACGCAAGGAGATCCTGGCAGGGCGCTGACCACACGGGGTCCGCCTATCCTGCCGCGCTCGTGCTGGCTACCTACGGGGCTGCGGCCCTCATCATCTTCGCGTCGCAGCTCGTCGGCCGCGCATTCCTCCAGCTGCTGGGAAGGAAGCAGACCTGGTGGCTCGAGTCGTCGGTCGGCCTGGCGATCCTGGTCGTCACCTGCTCGGTCTGCACCCGTCTCCACTTCGGCGCCGAGGGGACCGGATCGATCCCCGAGCGCTCCGAGCTGGCGCTGATCGCGTGCGGCGTCCTCGTCGTCGCATCCGCCGCCTACACGCGGTTCCGCTACCTCGACAAGGAGACCGGGCTGATCGTCCTGCCGGTGATCGGGCTGACCCTGCTGGCCGCCTCGCTCCCATACCTCGCGTCCGGCCACCTCGGGATCCCGGGGATCGGGGTCAACAACGACATGGCCGCCCACCTGATCTGGTCGGATTGGCTCCAGGAACAGATCGGCGCGGCGCCGACGGGAATCCAGATCGGCTACCCGATGGGCCCGCACGGCCTCGCCGCCGCGATCGCGAACCTGTTCGCCAGCGAGACCCTCTACACGCTCCTCGGCCTGCTGCTGGCGATCCCGGTGATCACCGGGCTGACGGCGCTGAACCTCTTTCACACGCTCCCGGCCGTCAAGCGGACCGTCGCCGCCACCCTCGTCGCCCTTCCCTACCTCGCCGCAT
Source organism: uncultured Solirubrobacterales bacterium (assembly GCA_963839875.1). Taxonomy (GTDB): domain Bacteria; phylum Actinomycetota; class Thermoleophilia; order Solirubrobacterales; family 70-9; genus CAVUAT01. Next base: position 57,750 of record CAWIWP010000002.1, on the reverse strand, counting down.
CGACGCTCGGGATCGCCGGGTTCAAGGAGTTGCTGGTCGGGCTCTGGCTCCTGACCTTCGTCCTGATCCTGCGCACGATCGTCCGCGAGAGCGAGGGCCGGACGGCCCTGATCGTGGCCCTCGGCGTCCTCTGCGCGGGAATGGTCGCCTCGTACAGCTACCCCGGCCTCGTCTGGCCGGCGGCCGTGTTCGGCTTCTGGGCTGTCGCCGAGCTCATCGTCGCCGCCCGTGAGAACCGGCTCGACGTCGTCAGGGCCGCGATCCGGAAGACCCTGCCCCTGCTGATCGCGGGCGCGGTGGTCCTGCTCGCCGTGGCGATCGCGGAGCTGCCCCGCCTCAAGGACTTCTACGACTCGAACGCCGTGGACATCGTCAGCGGGACGGCCTCGAAGCTGCGCTACGCCGTCCCCGCCCCCGAGTCGCTCGGTGTCTGGCCCAGCGGCGAGTTCCTGCTGGGGACCAGCGAAAGCGGCCTCAAGGCCTGGTGGCTGTTCGCCGCCATCGGCCTGGTCGCGTTCGTGTTCTCGATCCGCTGGTGGTTCGCGCGGCGCGACGCCGCTTTCCTGGCCGGCATCGCGGCCGCCGGGCTCGTCTACCTCTACTCGATCGCCCGCGCCGGCCTCTACGTCGAGGCCAAGGCGCTCGCGGTCCCCGCCTCGCTGATCATGGCCTTCATCCTCGGCGCGCTGCTCCTGAAGCCCGAGGTCGCCGAGGGTGACCCGATCGCCGGGGAGCACGACGGGGGCGATCACGACGGGAGCGAAGCCGGCACCGCCGAGGCCCCGCAGCACGAGCCGGCCGACCCCGACGAGGCCCGCCGCGCCCGCCGCGCGGCCGAGCCCAGCGGGAGGCCGTCGCTCCGGACGGTGATCGCAGTGCCGTTCGTCCTGCTCGCCGCCTACTCGAGCTTCCTCGCGCTTCGCGACGCGGTCGTCGCGCCGGACGACCGCTTCACCGAGCTGCGCTCGCTCCGCGACGAGGTCGAGGGCTCGTCAGTGCTGGCGCTGACCAGCGACCGCTACACGGACTACTACCTGCGCGGCGCCGAGGTCCTGAGCCCCGCGAAGAACGCCGAGCAGCGGATCCCCGGGCGCCGGGGCAAGGAGTTCCGCCTGCCGGTGGACTTCGACTCCGCGTACGCGAGCGACCTCGACGGCTTCGACTACGTGATCACCACCGACGCCGACTACCAGAGCGGAGCGCCGCCCAACTTCGAGGAGGTCCAGCGCACGGACTCCTACGTCCTCTGGAAGCGAAACGGGATCACGCCGTTCATCGGGGTGCTCGCCGAAGCGTCGAGGCCGGGCCGGATCCTGCGCTGCAACAACCCCAAGTTCAAGCGCCTCCTCAGCCGCACCGGCATCGCGATCACCTGGCCGCGCCCCGTGATCGCCAAGCGCGGCACCTGGGAGGACGACGAGAAGCTCCAGCCCGGAGACACGGCGACGCACGACTTCGAGCTCCCGCCGGGCAGGTGGGACCTCTCGTTCCAGTACTCGAGCGAGGCAGCCCCGATCGAGATCAGGGTCGGCGACCAGACCTTCGAGATGCCTCCCGGCGTCGAGGGCAGCATTCCCTTCCGGCCCAACGAGGGACCGTTCTGGCCGGTCGGGGAGGTCGTCTCCGACGGGGGCCCGATCGAGCTCGAGGCGACGGCGAAGGAGCTCTCCTTCGGCCAGCGGCTGATCGGCGCGGACTCGCCCGCCTACCTCGGGAACATCGCGGCCACGCGCCTCGAGGACCGCGGGACACTGGCGTTCAAGGCCTCGTGCAAGCGCTACGTCGACCACTACTACCTGGGCGCGGCGGGGGCCCTCCAGGCCTCGAAGCAGTCCGGCTCGGGCCCGCTGCCGCTACAGCCCGCGCGCTAGAGGCAGGCACGGTGCGGACCGGCGCCCGGCTGCTCGCGTCCGCCGCCGCCGCGACCGCGCTCCTCGCCGCGGCACTCCCATCCGAGGAGGCAGCGGCCGGCCCGCAGCTCAAGCCCGAGCCCTCGATCGTCGGCGGCGGACCGGCGAACCCCTCGGGGTGGGCCTTCGCCGTCACCCTCGAGCTGCGGCCGTTCGGCTTCGCCTGCACCGGCTCGCTGATCGCACCGACCAAGGTGCTGACCGCCGCGCACTGCGTCCGGCGCGTCAAGGCGAAGCGGATCCGGATCCGGGCGGGAAGCCGCTGGAGCTACGGCCCGCGCCGTGCCCGGCCCACCCGCGTCAGGCGGGTCCGCATCCACCCGGACTACAACCCGCGCCTGGACCGGCGCGACCTCGCCGTCGTCACGCTGCGCCGGCCGGCGGACGCCCCGGTGATCGAGCTCGCGAACCGCCGCGAGGCGAAGCGGGCGACCCGCCCCCAGCGCCGGCTCCGCTCAGCGGGATGGGGCACGCGCAGCGCCTACGGCTACCGCCTGGCCGCCCGCCTCAAGGCGACCCGCGAGTTCGTATTCCCCAACCCGCTTTGCCGGCGCTACTACGGAAAGGCCGGGTTCCACGCCCCGGCGATGGTCTGCGCCCTCGGCCGCGTGATCCGCCGCTACGGCAGGACGGGACCGCGCGTCCACACGACCACCTGCACCGGCGACAGCGGCGGTCCGCTCGTCGCCTCCACCCCCGCGGGCCCCCGGCTGATCGGGGTCACGAGCGTCGGCCCCGTCCCGTGCGGCGTGACCGCCCCCAGCATCTACGCCAGGGTCAGCGCGGGCCTGCCGTTCATCAAGCGGGCGGCGGGGCTGCCCTAGAAGCCGGCGAGCGGATTCGAACCGCTGACCCCTTCATTACGAATGAAGTGCTCTACCAACTGAGCTACGCCGGCGAAGACGCGATTGTAGAAGCGGGACCCTCGAACGCGACGACCTGGTCCCTCCCGCCGTCCTTCGCCGCGTAGAGCGCGGTGTCGGCCGCGTCGAGCAGCTCCTCCCACGAGCGGCCGTCCCTCGGGTAGCTCGCGATCCCGATGCTGATCGTGAGCTCGACCGGGCGGCCCTCGAAGGCGGCGCTGACCCTTGCGCGAAAGCGCTCCGCGGCGATCAGCGCCTTGTCGGCTCCGGTGTCCGGCATCAGCATCGCGAACTCCTCGCCTCCGATGCGGGCGATCGAGTCCATCCTGCGCCCCTCTGCCGCGAGGCTGGCGGCGGCGCGCTCCAGGGCCATGTCCCCGCCCATGTGGCCGAGCCGGTCGTTCACCGACTTGAAATGGTCGAGGTCTCCGATCAGGAGGCTGAATGGGCCACCCCTGCGATCGGACCGCAGCATCTCGGTATCGACGATCCTCTGGAGTCCGCGGCGGTTGAGAAGGCCCGTCAGCGCGTCGGTGGTCGCCTGGCGGTCGAGCTCGGAGACGAGCGCGCGCGACTTGCCGGCCACGACGTTCAGCATTCCTCCGACCATCAACATCACACCCGCGAGCAGGAAGAGGTTGACCGTCTCCACGCGACCGTAGCCGACATGTCCCTCGACCCAGCCGTAGGCCACGAGGACGACCAGCGTGTAGGCGATCGCCTCAATCGGCCTGAAGAAATAGAAGGTGAACCCTGCGACGTAGAGGTAGAAGAGGTCGTTGTTGTTGCTCGGGGTGCCGAAGAGGTCGATCGAAGCGGTGATGAGAGCGATTCCGCAGAGCGCTGCCAGGTGGTAGCCCACGAGTGGGATGACATCGCGGGCGACGATGAAGAGGGCCCCCGCGACGAGACCGACGACAGATATCGTCACGATCCCGCCCTCGTCCATCGTCGCCGGGTGCGGGAGCAGGACCGCCGTCAGCCCGAGCAAGCCTGCGACCGTGAAGCCGATCGCCAAGGCCGCGCCCATGGTGGCGCGCTCGGCCTCGAAGTCGGGGCGTCGTGTGAGTGACTCGATCGTCAGCATCCGTCGGAGGCGCGATCCGGATTCACGCCTCAATACCTACCGAATATTTCGGTCGCCCGCGAAGATTCCTGAAGTCAGGTCATCGGCCGTCGCCAGCCTCGCCCTCGAGCGAGCGCCTGCGGATCAGCGGCATCACTCCCCAGACGAGCGCGAACGCCGCCCCGACGACGACGGTGAACACGACCACCTTCGTCCCGTCGAAGATGACCCCGGCCACGAGCAACACCGCGCCGGTGATCGAGATCGCGAGCATCGTGAGGCCCGCTATCGCGAACTTGTTCGAGACCTCGACGAGGTACGTCTTGTCTCGCTGCCGGAAGAGGGCGCGGTGGTAGGCCGAGGGGGCCATCAGCAGCACCGTGGCGATGGCCGTGGAGATGAGCACCGCGAAGTAGAGGTCCTCCTGGCCGTCGGAGAGGCTCGTGAACCCTGTGGCGAACGGCACGGTGAGCAGGAACGCGAACAGGAACTGGACCCCGGGAATGGCGACGCGGAGCTCCTGGAGGAGCTCGTTCAGGTTGCGGTCCGCCCGCTGCTCCTTCGTCTCTCCTGGCCGGCCTTGAGACACCTTCACCCACTTCCCAACTAATGGGGTGGTGAAACCGCAGAAGGGGACCGATGGCCAATGTAGAAACCAGGACCAGCCTCGATTCAATGAACACCACACACACTCAGAACCTCAACTCCAAGCTTCGCCCCGACCCCCGCACCGCGGGCAGCCAGGACCGCGTCGGCATCAGCTGGACCGAGAGCCCGATCCGGTCCTCCGCCCCGCCGGTCCGCATCGTCGGGGTAGCCCGCCGCTACCAGGGCGGGTACCGCGTAAACGTCTAGGGCCCGCCCCTGGCCGACAGGCGCGTCGGCGGATCGAGGATGATTCGCGGGTGCGCCTTCGCCTTCCCGCCGCACTCGCGCTGATCTGCCTCGCGGCCGGAGTCGCCGCGCAGGACGGCGCGGCGGCGGATCCCGCCGGCACCCCGGCCGCCGGAGCCCCGACCGCGTCCCCCGCCGGACCGAAGGGCAAGGGCAAGGGCGGGAAGAAGAAGCGCGAGGCGCATCCCTGGGGCCGCCGGGTCAAGGCGGCGAAGCGCTTCGCCCGCGGCCGCGCCGGCGCTGTCTCGTTCGCCGTCGTCGACGAGCGGGGGCGGATCCACGGCTTCAACCGCGGCGCCCGCTACTCCTCGGCGAGCCTGGTCAAGGCGATGCTGATGGTCGCCTACCTCCGCGGCGTCCGAGGGCGGCGCCTGAACGGGGGCGACAGGGGGCTCCTCGGCCCGATGATCAGGGTCTCCGACAACGGGGCGGCCGACTCGGTGATGGGCCGGGTCGGAACCGGAGGGCTGGCACGCCTCGCCCGCAGAGCGGGCATGCGCCGCTTCATCCCCAGCTCGGCCTGGGGCGGCAGCCAGATCACAGCCCGCGACCAGGCCAGGTTCTTCTTCCGCATTCGCTCGCTGATCCCCGAGCGCCACCGCTCCTACGGGCTCGGGCTGCTCCGCCGCATAGTCCCCGGCCAGCGCTGGGGCATTCCGCAGGGCGCGCCCAAGCGCGCGCGAATCCACTTCAAGGGCGGCTGGTACCCGGGCGGCGGCGGGTGGCGTGTCAACCAGGGGGCATTGCTGCGATTCGGGAAGAAGCGGAAGCTCGGCCTCGCGGTCCTGACCGAGGGCGGAGCGGGCTTCGGCTACGGGCAGGCCACCATCGCCGGAGTCACCCAGCGCCTGCTGCGCGGCTACCGCGCGCCGAAGAAGCGCTAGCTGGCGAAGCGGTAGCCGACCCGGCGCACCGTCAGCACCAGCTCGGGGTTCTGCGGATCCGATTCGACCTTCTGGCGCAGGTTCGAGATGTGTACGTCGCAGGCGCGGACGTCGCCGCGGAACTCCGTCTGCCAGAGCTCCTCCATGATCTCCTTGCGCGAGAAGACCTGGCCGGGGCTCTCGACCAAGAGCCGCAGCACCTGGAACTCCGAGCGGGTGAGGTTGACCGGCTCGCCGCGGACGGTGACCAGGTGCCGGGCGAGGTCCACGGCGACCGGGCCCGCCTCGATCGTCTGCCCGTCTGATCCGTCGGAGCGATCGAGCTCGCGGCGGCGAAGCTGCGCGCGCACCCTGCCGAGAAGCTCGCGGACCGAGAAGGGCTTGGTCACGTAGTCGTCGGCGCCCACCTCGAGCCCGACCACCTTGTCGACCTCGGCGTCCTTGGCGGTCAGGAGGATGATCGGGACGGCGCTCTGCGAGCGGACCTCGCGGCAGATGTCGAGCCCGCTCTTGCCCGGCATCATGATGTCGAGGATCAGGAGGTCGAAGACGCCGTCGTCGTCGATCTGTCTCTCGGCGTCCTCTCCGTCGGATGCCAGCTCGACGTCGAAGCCCTCCTGCTCGAGGGCGTAGGCGACCGACTCCCGGACCGAGGGCTCGTCGTCGACGACCAGGATCCGGCCGGGGGCGGGGGGTGACGGGCTCTCGAGCACTCAGGCCACCGGGGTGGCGGTCGGCTTGTGCTCGCGGAGCTTCACCCAGAACGTGGACCCCTCGCCCGGCTCGGATCGCAGGCCCATCTCGCCGCCCATCACGTCGACCATCCGCTTCGCGATCGAAAGGCCGAGGCCGAAGCCCTCGCTCTCGAGCGAGCCGCTACCGCGGTAGAAGCGCTCGAACACGCGGCTCTGCTCGTCTGCCGGGATTCCTCTCCCGGTGTCCTGGACCTCGATCGTCACGAAACCTCCCACTCCTTCCATGCCCACCTCCTCGGGCTTCGCCCTGCGGGGGTATCGGGAGCCGCGAAGGGTAACTGTGCCCGGAGCCGGGGTGTTCTTGCAGGCGTTGGTGAGCAGGCCGGTCAGCACCTGGCGCACGAGGACGGGCTCTCCCTCCGCGACCAGGTCGGGCTCGAGCTCGACGACGACCTCGACCCCTTCCGGCGGGGTCACCTCCCGCAGGGCCTCGTTGGCGGCCAGGGTCACGTCCACGACGTCGGAGTCTTCGCGCTCGGAGGCCGCCTCCACGCGCGCCAGCATCAGCAGCGACTGGGTCAGGCGGGTCATCCGGTCGGCGTCGGCCCCGAGCCGGTCGAGGAATCGGTCGCGCACCGGAGGGTCGTCCTTTGCGCCGTCTCGCAGCACCTCGATCGCGCTCGAGATCCCCGCCAGGGGATTCCGGAGCTCGTGGGCGGCGTTCGAGACGAACTCGCGCTCGGCCTCCTCCCGCTTCAGCTCGACGGTGCGGTCGCGCACCACCATCAGCACCGCGTGCTCGGCCGGGACGCTACGGGCCTGAACCGAGTAGACGCGGTCGTCGATCGTGAGGGCGGGAATCTCGTCGGCGCCGAGCTCGGACGCACGCCGAAGGGAAGGGATCAGGTCTGCCGCCGGCTGGCGGTTCTTGACGAGGCGGTCCGCGGAGGGGTTCGAGAAGCGAACCGTCCCGTCCTCGCCGACGACGATCACGGCCTCGCGCATTCCGTCGAGGATCGCCGAGAGCCGGTCGCGCTCGGTCGCTAGTGCGTCGAAGCTGTCGCGGAGGTCGCGCCGCATCGAGTCGAGCGAGCGGGTCAGGTCCCCGATCTCGTCGCTGCCCCCCGCGGGAAGGGGGGCGTCGAAGTGGCCGGCCGCCATCTGCTCGGCTGCCCGCGCCAGCCGGGTGATCCGGACCGCGATCAGCGACGACGTGATGAACCCGACGAGCAGGCCGATCGCGATCGCGATGAAGAGGGCGCGCAGCCGGTCGCCCTGGAGGTCGTCGAAGGCACGGGTCAGGGCGGGCGGCGGGTCCGCGACGACCACCACCGCCCCGCGGATCGCCGTCTTCCCGAAGATCGGAGCCGAGGCGATCGTCCGGTCCCCGCGGACGTCGGCTCGGAAGCGCCTCCCGGCGCGGGCGGTCTGCGACCGCCGCCGCGGCCTGCTCGACCTGCCGCAGGTCGGCCGGCGCGATCGCCTCGGGGGCGAATGGCTTGCCCCGGCGGTTGACCGCCCAGACCCTGAAGGTCTCGGTGTTCGCCTCGTTCAGGATCTCGCCGGCGCGGTTCTCCTTCGCGTCCTCGAGCTCGTCGGCGAGGTTCGAGACCTTTCCGACCGCGAGGTCGGAGCTCTCGGTCTGAAGCGTGCGGCCCGAAGAGTCGTCGACGAAGACATAGACGGCAGCCGCGGTGATCAGCGTCACCGCCGCGAATGCCGCGCCGAGCCACAGTCGCATGCCGATTCGGCGCCCGGTGGGTGCGCGGGGCGCCCCCTTCGCGGCTGACCCTGAGGGGCTCGCGGCCATCGTTTAAGTATCCCCTTACAAACTCAGGAGCGTGCCAGAGCCTCTGCGAGCCGGAGCCAGAGCGCTTCGAGCGCCAGCTCCTCGGACACGTTCACGCGCAGCCTCCTTCGTGTCTCGAGCACGAGCTCGACCGCCTCGCGGGCGGCAGCCGGTTCGAGGCCGTCGGCGTCGGCCGCCAGCTCGGAGCGGCGATCGATGTTGAGGACGACGTCGTCGGCCCCCGCCGAGACCGCAGCGAGGTCGCGGAACCACGAACAGGCCAGGCCCAGGCCGAGGTCGAGAGCGCGGGTTCTCGCCCGGCGGCCGACCCGCTTCACCTGGTCGGTCGCGTCCTTGGTGAGCTTGCCCGAGCGCCCGCGGCGGGCGGCTCCGGCCTGGACGTCCTCGAGCAGGCGGCGCTCCTCCTCGGAGCCGGCGTCGGCGCCCGCCTCCTCGGCTGCCTGGAGCATCCCCCGCCACGGCTCGGACGCCGCGCGCTCGGAGCGCGCCGCGCGGGCAGCGGACTCGGCCGCGGCCCGAACCGCTCGTCCCCGCTCACCCAGCAGGAAGCGGGCCAGCGCCAGGTCGCCGCCGCTCAGCCGCGCCAGCGCCTCGGCCTCCGGTCCCGACTCACCCAGCGACTCAAGGACCGCGTCGGGGCCGAGAGGCGCGAACTCCACCGTCTGGCAGCGCGAGAGGATCGTCCCCGCGAGCAGCTCGGGCTCGGAGCAGACCAGGATCAGGTGGGCAAAGGACGCCGGCTCCTCGAGCGTCTTCAGCAGCGCGTTCTGGCTCTCGTCGCGCAGGCCCTCGGCCTCCTCGATCACGAAGGCCCGGTGCTCGCCCTCGGCCGGCCGCAGGCTCGCGGCCCGGATCACGGACTCGCGCACCTCCTCGACCAGGTGCTGGGCGCCGGGGGGCGTCAGCCAGACGAGGTCCGGGTGGGGCGACGGATCGATCAGCGCGCGGCGTCGTGCGTCTTCGGGGTCGGGCGCCCCGGTCGCGAGCAGCTCGGCCGCGAACGCGCGCGCCGCCGCCCGCTTGCCCGAGCCCGAGGGGCCGCGGAAGAGGTAGGCGTGGCTCGGTCCCGTCGCGAGCCCGGCCGCCAGCGCCGCTCGGGCGCGCGGCTGGTGCCGGGTCGCATCTGCGAGGACCTCGGGGACGGCCGCCTCGGCGACCGGCGTCACGCGCGGACCCGGCCGAGCGCGGCGACGAGCGCCTCGTGGACGACGTCGGGGTCGGCGCCGGCGTCGATCACCTTGATCCGCTCGGTGTGGCGGGCGGCGACCTCCTCGTAGCCCTCGGCGACCCGCTTCTGGAGGTCCAGCCCCTCGCCCTCGAAGCGGTCGGCGGCGCGCCCCTCGGCGGCGATCCGCTCGGCGGCGACCTCGGGGTGGAGCCGCAGGAAGAAGGTGACGTCGGGCCAGACCCCGCCGGTCGCGACGTCGCACAGCGACTCGACCCTGTCGGCCCCGAGCCCGCGGGCAACGCCCTGGTAGGCGATCGAGGAGTCGCTGAAGCGGTCGCAGACCACGTCGCGCCCTGCCTCCTGCGCCGGGACGATCACCTCGTTCACCAGCTGGGCCCTGGCAGCGCAGAAGAGGAGGAGCTCGGCGAGGGGATCAACCGCCAGACCGGGGTCCTTGATCAGTTCGCGGACCCTCTCACCCGTGTCGGTGCCGCCGGGCTCGCGCACCAGGAGCGCGTCGCCGCCGAGGGCGTCGGCCAGACGGCGTGCCTGGGTGGTCTTGCCCGAGCCGTCGATTCCCTCCAGTGAGATGAACACGCTCCGCAGGCTATCCCGCGGCCCCGGACGCCAGCGGCTACTTGCGCTTCAGTCCTCGCTGGGCGCCTTCGCCGCGGCCTTCGCCTTCGCCTTCTTCTTCGCGGCCTTCTTCTTCGCCTTGGGCTTGGCGCCGTTCGCGGCGATCGACTCGGCCTCCTCGACGGCCTCCTTCGGGTCGGCCTTCGCCTCCTCCTCGGCCTTCGCGGCCTCCTTGGCGGCCTTCGCGGCCTCGCGCTCGGCGCGCTTTCGCTTCATCTCCTCCATCGAGGGGCAGTCGTCGTTGAAGCAGAGCTTCCAGGGGCGGCCCGGCTTGAACTTCTGGGCGACCGAGACGCGCGGGGTTCGCTCGCAGACCGAGCACACCTCCTCGAGCTTGTGCACGTCGTAGAAGCGCGGCTGGGGCATCGGGAAGGTCTGATCGCACGAGTCGGGCGAATCCGGGTTGTCCCCGTCCCAGCCCTGGCACCCGACGAACGACTTCCCGGACTTGCGGGCCCGGATGACTCGGAGCATGTTGGGCGAGCCGTCCTCCTGTTTGCGGCCGGCCTCCTTGCAGACGACGCAGGGGCCGAGGATGCGGTCCTCGTCCATCCCGCTCCAGACCAGGCGCGCGAACTGGCGCCACGGCGCGTCCTCCTCCTCGACGTCGACGTCGGCGCCCATCTCGTCGTAGGCCGAGCGCAGCGCCTCGCGGCTGTCGGTCAGGACCTGGTCCTTGGTCATCTGGCCCTGCGCGATCTGGTCCATCTCGGACTCGAGCTGGGCCGTCATCTCGGAGTCGGCCATGCGGGGGACGTACTGCTTGAAGCCCTCGTACATCTTGACCCCGGTCTCGCTCGGCTCCGGCGGATTGCCGTGGACGTAGCCGCGGTAGTAGAGCTTCTGGATGATGTCGGCGCGGGTCGCCTTGGTGCCGAGGCCGCGCTCCTCCATCATCTCGATCAGCTTGCCCTGAGAGATCCGGCCGGGCGGCTGGGTTTCCTTCGCGAGCAGCTCGGGGTCTCCGTCCAGCGGCAGCTCCTGGCCCTCCTCGAGCTTCGGGATCTCGTTGTCGGCCGACCGGGCGTATGTGTAGATGCCGGCGAAGCCCGGGTCGATCACGACCGAGCCGCGCACGAAGTAGTCCTGGTCGCCCGCCCTGATGTCGGCGCGGGTGGACTCGCTGATCATCGGCTCGGAGAAGGTGGCGAGGAAGCGGCGCGCGATGAGCTCGTACACCTTGCGGTGGGCCTCGGAGCGGGCCTCGAGCCGCTTCGGGTTGACCGCCGAGGTCGGGTAGATCGGCGGGTGGTCGGTGGTCTCCTTCTTGCCGCGGGTGGCCTCGAGCTCGGGCTTGTCGAGCAGCGGGGCCGCCGCCGAGAAGTCCTCGATCTTGACCAGCTCGGAGATCAGCTCGCGGGTGTCGAGCGAAGGCGGGTAGACGGTGTTGTCGGTGCGCGGGTAGGAGACGTACCCGTCCATGTAGAGGTCCTCGGCCAGGCGCATCGCGCGCGCCGGGGTGATGGAGAGCCGGTTCGAGGCGTCGGTCGTGAAGGCGGTGGTGTTGAGCGGGGTCGGCGGCTTGCGGTTGTTCTTCCGCGCCTTGATCTCGGTGACCGTGCCGGGGCTCTTCGTCCCCTCCAGCGCAGCCTTGGCCTCCGCCTCCTTCCAGAACTTGTCGGTGGAGTGGTGCGCCTCGAATGATCCGTCGGCGTGCGCGAAGCTCGCGACGATCTCCCAGTAGGGCTCGGGCACGTGGGCGCGGCGCTCGAGCTCGCGCTCGACGATCAGGCCCAGGGTCGGGCTCTGGACGCGGCCGACCGAGAGAAAGTTGGCGCCGAAGCGGCGGGTGGCGCGCGAGACGGCGCGGGTCAGGGTGGCGCCCCAGATCAGGTCGATGTCCTGGCGCGCGGCGCCGGCGTTGGCGAGCTCCATCGAGAGCTCGTCGAGGTTCGAGAACGCCCGGTCTATCTCCTCCTTCGTCAGCGCTGAGTAGCGGGCCCGCTTGACGGGCGTCCCGTCCTCGTGGACGCCCTCCGCGGTGGCGAGGTCGGGGTTGGACTCGACGATCTCCTGAAGGGCCTCGAGCCCGATCAGCTCGCCCTCGCGGTCGAAGTCCGTCGCGATCACCAGGTCGTCGGCGTCCTTGGCCACCTTCTTGATCGCCTTGACGACGTTCTTGTCGACCGGCTGCTTGATCAGCGGCGCGTCGATCAGGTCGCGCGGATCGACCTTCTGCCAGCTCTTGTACTCCTCGCCGAAGGCCGGATTCAGCACGTGCCCCTTGAGCCCGATGGCCGTCTGGGGGCCGTCCTCGCCCTCCCACGTGTAGTAGGGAGTGCGGAAGGAGGCGTCCTCCTGGGCGGTCCCGCCGCTCAGGATGTCCGCGATCTTCTTCGCGCTGTTGTTCTTCTCGGTGACGATCAGCCTCATCGGGCGGCAAGGTAGCAGGGGCCCTCGGACGCTCATTCAGGTGTCTGGAATAGGCTCGCCGGGTGAAAGCGCTGGTCACAGGCGGCGCCGGGTTCATCGGATCCCACCTCTCAGACGCCCTCCTGAAGCGCGGGGACGACGTTCTCGTCCTCGACGATCTCTCCTCCGGCAAGCGGGAGAACCTGGACGAAGCCATCGCCGCGGGCGCCAGCCTGGAGATCGGCGACGTGACCGATGGCTCCCGGCTCCTGACCGCGATCGAGGGATTCGGGCCCGAGGCGGTCTTTCACCTCGCCGCCCAGATCGACGTGCGCAAGTCGATGGCCGACCCGGCGTTCGACGCGCGCCTGAACGTCGTCGGGTCCCTGAACGTGCTCGAGGCAGCGACGCGCGTGGGCGCCCGCAGCCTGGTCTTCACCTCCACGGGAGGGGCCATATATGGAGAGGGGGTCGGCCGCGAGGACGAGCTTCCCTTCGCCGAGACCTCCCGCTGCGAGCCTGACTCCGTCTACGGGCAGTCGAAGCTCGCGGCCGAAGGCTACGTCGGCCTGTGGCGCAGGATGCGCGGCCTCGACGCGACCGTCGTGCGCCTGGGCAATGTCTACGGCCCGCGGCAGGACCCCGCCCTCGAGGCGGGGGTCGTCGCCATCTTCTGCGACCTCGCCCGCGACGGCGGCCGCCCCACGGTCTTCGGCGACGGCGAGCAGACACGCGACTACATCCACGTCGCCGATGTCGTCGACGCGCTCATCGCCGCCGAGGCGGCCGATGGCGCCGGCCCGTTCAACGTGGGCACGGGCACCGAGACCTCGGTCCTCGATCTCGCGTCGGCGATCGGCGCCATGGCCGGGCGCGATGACTTCGATCCCGAGTTCGCGCCGCCCCGCGAGGGCGAGGTCCAGCGGACGGCCCTCAGCACGGAGGCGTCGGCCGAGGCACTCGGCTGGCGGGCGTCCCGCGGGCTCGAGGAGGGCCTCGAGCAGACCCTCGAGGCGGGCTGAGCCGCCCGGGCCGAATCACCCCGGTCGCTAGGGTTTTCAGCATGCCGGCCCAGGCCTATGCGGGCAAGGAGTGCGTCTGCCAGTTCAAGCGCGGGATCTGCGACCAGACCTGCGTCCGCGACATGCTCGACACCCCGGTCTACGTCGCCTGCCTGCGGCTCAGCGGCCGAAAGTGCCTGGTGGTGGGCGGCGGCGACATCGGCCTGGAGAAGGTCGAGGGCCTCATGGCCTGCGGCGGCGACGTGACCCTGGTCGCCCCCGACGCGATCGGTGCCCTCGCCGACCTGGCCGAGGAAGGCTCGATCCGCTGGGAGCGGCGCGCCTACGAGCCGGCCGACCTCGAGGGCACCTTCATCGTGATCGCGGCGACGAACGACACCGACGTCAACATCGGCATCTACGAGGACGCCGAGCGCCGGGCGATGCTCGTCAACATCGTCGACGTCCCCCCGCTCTGCAACTTCATCCTCCCGGCGATCGTCCGCCAGGGCTCGATGGCGATCGCGATCTCGACCCAGGGCGCCTCGCCCGCGCTCGCCAAGCGCATGAAGCGCGAGATCGCCGACCAGTTCGGCGAGGCCTACGCCGAGCTCGCCGTGATCCTGAACGAGGTCCGCGGCTGGGCCAAGGGCACCCTCCCCACCTACAACGACCGCAGGGACTTCTTCGAGGGGATCGTGAACGGCGACCCCGACCCGGTCGAGCTGATCCGCGACGGCCGCACCGACGAGGTCTGGGAGCTGATCGAGGCTGCCAAGGTGCGCCACGCGCCGGCGGCATCGGGGGTTGGATGAAGAACTCGAAGGCCATCGCGGCCACCTTCTTCATCGCGGCGACCGCCGCGCTCGTGATCCCGCCCTCCGCGAGCGCCACGGTGACGATCGGGAGCAACCTCGCCCGGACCCCGACCCAGGACTACATGGCGCCTACGACCGCGGCCCTGATCGGGCTTTCGCCCGGCGCCGCGGCGCCCGGCGGAATCGTCTCCCCGGTTAACGGCACGATCACGACCTGGCGGATTCGCAATTCGCCCACCGGCGGTGGCGGGGGCGCACAGGTGAAGCTTCGCGTGCTGCGGCCGGCGATCGGCGGCAGCGCCTTCACCGGCGGCGGCTCCTCGATCCAGGTCCAGACGGGCCCGGGGATCACGACGTTCAATACCCCCGCCATACCGATCTCGACCGGCGACTACATCGGCATCGACTGCTGTCCCGCCATCGGCACATTCGGGGTCCCGGGGGCAGGCACAACCTCGATCTGGGGATTCCCGGGCGCGGGGTTCCTCGCCGACGGCGCCACCCGGGCGCCCGACTCCACACAAGCGGTCGAGCTGGCGATCAACGCCACGATCGAGCCGACGTCCGCGGTGGATGTCAAGAGCGTCAAGTCCCTGAAGAAGGGGAGACTCCGGGTCACGGTCGGCCTGCCGAACCGCGGTTCCCTCACCGTCGCTGACGCCCGGTCGAAGAAGAAGCTCCTGCGGAGCACCGGAGCCCAGGCCTCCCGCCCGGGCGAGGTGACGCTGCTGGTCCGCTCGACCTCGGCGGGCCGCGCGGCGCTCAAGCGCAGGGTCGCGGCGACCGGGCGCAGAAACGTGCGGGTGAAGGCGAAGCTCAAGCTCTCGTTCACACCGGCCTTCGGGAACGAAGGCGTGACGGTGCGGAAGGTGAAGCTCCGGCCCTAGGGCCCTGGGCGCTAGCCCTTCGTCCCGACGCTCAGCAGGTACTCGCCGTCGAAGGTGAGCGCGTCGCCACCGCTGTCGTTGAACCCGGAGTACATCTCGGCCAGGTCGCTCCGCAGGGCGTCCCACTTGCCCTCGGGCTCCAGGACCTTGCGGGCGGCGACCACCGGCGGGACCGTCTCCTCGTTCTCGGTCATGCCGGCGTCGAGGGACTCGTACTCGATCCGCACGGCCTTGCGCTGGAACGAGAGCTCCACCCCGGTCCCCTCGAAGATCTCCCTCACGTGGTCTTCTGACCCCCAGAGGATCGGCGGCTGAAAGCCATCAGGAGGTGGCGGCATATGGCCGGCTGTCAGCTTGAACATCTGCCCGAAGCTGCCCTCCGGCGTCCAGGCTGCCACGGCCAGCTTTCCACCGGGCTTCAGGACGCGCGCCAACTCAGAGGCGGCCTTCGCGTGGTCCGGCGCGAACATCGAGCCGAAGATCGAGACCGCGGCGTCGAACGACGCATCGTCGAACGGCAGGTCCTGGGCATCGCCCTCGACCCATTCGATCTCGGCTCCGGCCTCGGTCGCACGCTCGCGCGCGATATCGAGCAGGCGCGGGGTCAGATCGAGCCCGGTCACCTCGGCGCCCGCAAGGGCCGCCGGGATCCCGGCGTTGCCGGTCCCGCAGGCGACGTCCAGGAGTGTCATGCCCTTCGCACCTTCTGCGGCGCCGACGGCAGCCAGCGCCGCTTCCGACGCACCGGCGATCCGCCCGGCGATCACCTCGTATGCGCCGCCGCTCCAGAGTGCCTTCGCCTTCTGCTGGGCCTCGGTCGGTTCTGCTGTGCTCATTGGGTCCCCCTTCGTGGACGTCTATGGCATACCGAAAACTCGCACATCGGCGGCGGACGTGCGTTCAGTCCACGTCACGTGCGCGCAGCAGGGCGGCGCCGGCGGTGAAGAGGGCGCCGATCCAGGCCAGCATCAGGAGCACGGAGGTTCCGGCGGAGAAGTAGTCCACGTCCCCGGCGTCGACATCCTCGGGCTCGAACCCCTGGATCGAGCTCGGCAGCGCGCCGGTCGGGCTGAAGCGGGCGACCTCCGGCGCGAGGAACGACAGCGTCCCGTCGATCGCGAACCCGTAGATCAGGATCGCGACGATCGCGGTCGGCTGGTTGCGGATGATCGACCCGAACCCGACGCCGAATCCGCCGAGAAGCGCCGCCACGACCGCGTTCCTGCCCCACTGCTCCAGGACGTCGGCGAAGGCGGGGGTCGGCAGGTCGCGGTACTCCAGGATCGCGTAGCCGACGGCGGCCGTGAACATGGAGATGCCGAGCGAGAGCACGACCCCGGCGGCCGCGAAGGCGAGGGTCTTCGACGCGAGGAACTTGAGCCGGTCGGGCGCCGCGAGCAGCGAGCTGGTGATCGTGCGGTGGCGCCATTCCCCCGTGATCCCAACGATCGCGAGGATCGTGATGAAGAAGCTCGTCGTGTCGTTCGTGAAGACATCGGTGATGACGTCCTCCTGCGTCGGCTCCGAGAGCACGGTGACGAGGACGGTGATCAGAAGCGAGAGCCCGATCGCCACGCCCGCCAGCGCCCAGAACGTCCGGGTGGTGCGCAGCTTGATCAGCTCCGAAAGCAGCAGCGGCCTCACTCGGGCTCCTCCGGCTCGCCGGTGAGCTCGAGGAAGACGTCTTCGAGGGATCGGGACACCTGCGTCAACTCGGAGAGCGCCACGCCCTTCGCGTTGGCGGCGGCGCCGACCGCTTCGCCGCTGGAGCCGATGACGAGCAGCCCGGCGGGGCCCTCGTCGCGGTGGTCGATCCCGGCCGCATCGAGGGCCGCCGCCAGCGCGGGCCTGTCGGGCGCCGCGACCCTGATCGTCTCCGCACCCGCTCCCTCCCCGATGACCTGGTCCAGCGGCCCGCTCGCGCGCAGCTCGCCCTTTGCGATCACGACTACGTCGTCCGCGGTCTGGGCCACCTCCGAGAGGAGGTGGCTCGAGACGAGCACGGCTCGGCCCTTCGCCGCCTCGGCGCGCAGCAGCTCGCGCATCCAGCGGATGCCCGGAGGGTCGAGGCCGTTCGCCGGCTCGTCCAGGATCAGCACCTCGGGATCGCCCAGCAGCGAGGCCGCGATCGCGAGCCGCTGGCGCATCCCCATCGAGTAGCCCTTGACGCGCCGGTTGCCGGCGTCGGCGATGCCGGTCAGCTCGAGCACCTCCTCGACCCGCTCGCGCGGATGGTCGCCCGCGGCGGCGAGGATCCTCAGGTGGTTGCGGCCCGTCCGTCCCGGGTGAAAGCTCGCGTCCTCGAGGACCGCTCCCACCTCGGCGCTCGGGTGCTCGAGGCCGTTGTAGACCTCGCCGTGGAACCGCGCCGTGCCCGCGTCGATCCCGACCAGGCCCAAGAGCATCCGGATCGTCGTGCTCTTGCCCGCTCCGTTGGGACCGAGGAAGCCGGTGATCCGGCCTGCCTCGACCTCGAAGCTCAGGTCGCGGACGGCCCTGACCGCCCCGAAGCTCTTGCTGAGCCCTGCTATCTCGATTGCCGCCACGCGACGGCTCAGGCTAGGACTTCTTCTCGTACGCGGCGTCCCTCGCCGCCCGGTAGCGGTCCATCGCCTCCAGGCGCGCCTCCTTGTGGTCGACGATCGGCTCGGGGTAGTCGGTGCCGATCACGCAGCCGGCGTCGCGCTGGACCTCCTCGGGCATCTCCCACGGCTCGCGCAGGTGCTCGTCGGGGACGCCCTCCAGCTCGGGGACGTAGCGCCGCACGTAGGTCCCCTCGGGGTCGTAGCGCTCCATGTGGAGGGTCGGGTTGTAGATCCGGCGGAAGTAGGGCTGGGGGTCGGTGCCGACCGAGGCGATCCACTGCCAGTTGCCGTTGTTGTTGGCCTCGTCGCCGTCGAGCAGGTACCGCATGAAGTGGCGCTCGCCCCAGCGCCAGTCGATGCCGAGGTCCTTGGTCAGGAACGAGCCGACCACGAGCCGGGCGCGGTTGTGCATCCAGCCCTCGGCCAGGAGCTGGCGCATCCCGGCGTCGACGAGCGGGTAGCCGGTGCGGCCCTCGCACCAGGCCTCGAAGGGCTTCTTCGCGTAGCTCCACCGCATCCCCCGGTACTTGTCCTGGTACTCCGAGCGCGCGTTCCGCGGGAAGTGGAAGAGGACGTGGTGGTAGAAGTCGCGCCAGCAGAGCTGGCGGTGGAAGGCCGCCGGCCCCACCCCGCGCCGGCCCTCGAGCCGCTCCTCGATCTGACGGACGCTGATGCAGCCGAAGTGCAGATAGGGAGACAGGCGCGAGGTCCCGTCCCGTCCCAGGGCGTCGTGGTTGTCCGAGTACTCCTTTACGTCTGAGGCGAGAAAGGAGTCGAGCCTCTTCCGCGCCGCCGCCTCACCGCCGGGCGCAGCGTCCTCGACCTCCTGCTCGAGGCCGAGCGAGTCGAGCGAAGGGAGCCTGCCCGCGCTGGGCCCGCTCGGAACCGGCACCTCGCGCGGGGCCTCGAGCACGTCTCGCCGCTCGATCCCCTCCCAGGTGCGGTGGAACGGGGAGAAGACGGTGTAGGGCTTGCCCGCCTTGGTGGCGATCCCGTCGCGGACGTCGATCGCGTTCAGCCCCTCGTGCGAGTGGACCTCCAGCCCGGCGTCCCTGAACGCCCTGTTGGTCCGCTCGCCCCTCTTGCGCGCGAAGGGGCTGACGTCGTAGGCGAAGTGGACCTCGCCGGCCTTCGTCTCCTTCGCAAGCTTCGGGAGCTCGACCTCGGGCTTTCCGTGGCGGATGAAGAGCTCGCCGCCGCGCTCGCGCAGCTCGCCGCGAAGCTCGGCGAGCGACTCGAGCAGGAACTGGGTGCGGGGACCCGATGCGTGCCGCCCTCCATACAGGCGCTCGTCGAAGCAGAAGACGGGCACGACCTTCTCCCCGGAGTCGAGCGCCGCGCGCAGCGCGACGTTGTCGCGGATGCGCAGGTCGCGCCGGATCCATACGAGGGCCGTCATCTGTCTCGTATGACGTACCCGGTAGCCGGGAGGATCAGCCCTGGTGCATCGCGTAGATCGCGATGACGGCGAACTGCAGCGCGGAGGCGACGATCACCAGCGCGTGGAAGATCTCGTGGTAGCCGAAGACCTCGGGGCTCGGGTCTGGCCGCCGGGTCGCGTAGACCACCGCGCCCACCGTGTAGAGCGCGCCCCCGAGGGCGAGCAGCCCGACGCCCAGCGGGCCGATCCGGTCCCACAGCTGCGGCATCGCGGCGACCGCGACCCAGCCGGTCGAGACGTAGACGATCGACGTGAACCACTTCGGCGCGTCCCACCAGGCGAGGTTCAGGATCGCCCCGCCCGCGGCGCAGGCCCAGACGGCGACCAGGATCACGTCGGCGAGCGTCCCCTCCATCACCAGCAGCGCGAACGGCGTGTAGGTGCCGGCGATCAGCACGAAGATCATCGTGTGGTCGAGGCGGCGCATCCAGCGACGTGTACCGTCGCGCTGCCAGTTGACGCGGTGGTAGACGGCGCTCGTGCTGAGCAGCGCCGTCAGGGAGAAGGCATATATGGAGGCTGCGACGATCTCGCGCGCCCCGCTGGCCATCACGATCAGCGCGATGCCGAGGGGCACCGACGCGATCGCCGCCCACTGGTGCGAGACGCCTCGAAGGCGGGGCTTCGGGATCTTCGCGACGACCTCGGCCGCGGCATCGGCGGCGGCGTCCCTGGCGGCGCCCACGCGCTCGGCGGTCGCCTCGCGGGCGGCGGCGGTGCGCTCGCGCGCGGTCTCCAACGCCTCCGACGCCGCGTCATGCGCGGCTCCGAGCGGGTCGGGCCCGCGGGCGTCGTCTCCGGCCGTCATGGGACCCACGATAAACCAGCGCGGGGCGCGGGCACGCAGGCCGGAGCGGACTCACATAGCCGCGTGAGGACGGACGCCTGCCGGGCCTACATCTAGTGTCTCGATGACTCGCACATACCCTGCACCTAGTAGAATTGCCCTGTGGATTGCCCCAAGTGCGGAAAGCAGACGCGGACCCTCGAGACGCGCAAGGCCGATGACGGAGCCGCTACCCGCCGGCGCCGCGAGTGCCGCGGGTGCGGCGCCAGGTTCACGACCTTCGAGCGCGCCGAGCCGGCTGCGATCGTCGTCGTCAAGCGCGACGGCCGGCCTCAGCCGTTCGATCGCAAGAAGCTCTCCGGCGCCCTCCTCCGCGCGTCCCACAAGCGCGACGTCGATCCGCGGGCGCTGGATCTGATCGTCGACGGCGTCGAGTCGCGGGCGAGGGAAACCGGTGGGGAGATCGAGAGCCGGGAGATCGGCCGCCTCTGCCTCGAGGGCCTCGAGCCGATCGACCGCGGCGCCTTCCTGCAGTTTGCGGGGACCCTTCCGGACGAGCTCGCTCCGGAGCTCGGAAATAGCCGCAATCCGACCACGAGTTCTGTCCGGGATGGAGAGGATGCTCATTCGTCCCCCCGGAGCATGGAATCGGGGATGAAAAAGAGAGAGCGAGAGGAGAGCATCTGATGGCGAGGACAGGAGAGAAGGCGGCGAGGACGACTGAGCAGGGCCTGTCCATCGAACGCCGGTTCACGACCGAGGGCACCCACCCCTACGACGAGCTCGAGTGGGAGCAGCGCGACGCGATCATCGGCGACCCCGCCGACCCGGCCTTCGAGCAGCGCGGCGTCGAGTTCCCCGTGACCTGGACCCAGAACGCGACCAACATCGTCGCCCAGAAGTACTTCCGCGGCCGGCCCGGCTCGCCGGAGCGCGAGGCTTCCGTCAAGACGATGATCGACCGCGTCGCCGGCACGATCTCCGATTGGGGCCGCGAGGGCGGCTACTTCGCGACCGACGCCGACGCCGACGCCTTCGAGGCCGAGTTGACCTCGATCCTGGTCAACCAGAAGGCCGCGTTCAACTCCCCGGTCTGGTTCAACGTCGGCTGGCGGAAGAAGCCGCAGTGCTCGGCCTGCTTCATCCTCTCGGTCGAGGACGACATGGACTCCATCCTCGGCTGGAACACGAAGGAGGGAGTCATCTTCAAGGGCGGCTCCGGATCGGGCATCAACCTCTCGAAGATCCGCGGCTCGAACGAGTCGCTGTCGAAGGGCGGCACCGCCTCGGGCCCTGTCTCCTTCATGCGCGGTGCTGACTCCTGGGCGGGCGCGATCAAGTCGGGCGGCGGCACCCGCCGCGCGGCGAAGATGGTCGTGCTCGACGTCGACCACCCGGACATCAAGAAGTTCATCTGGTGCAAGGCCGACGAGGAGAAGAAGGCCGCCGCCCTGCGCGACGCCGGCTTCGACATGCGCCTCGACTCCGAGGCGTTCGCGTCGGTCCAGTTCCAGAACGCCAACAACTCGGTCCGCGTCAGCGACGAGTTCATGGAGGCCGCCGCGGCCGACAACGACTGGGAGCTGATCAACCGCGTCGACGGCTCGGTCGCCGAGAAGCTGCAGGCCCGCGAGCTGCTCGCCGAGATCGCCGACGCCGCCTGGCAGTGCGCGGACCCGGGCGTCCAGTACGACTCGATCATCAACCGCTGGCACACCTGCCCGAACTCGGGTCGGATCAACGCGTCCAACCCGTGCTCGGAGTACATGCACGTCGACGACTCTGCCTGCAACCTCGCCTCGCTGAACCTGATGCGGTTCCGCAAGGAGGACGGCACGTTCGACGTGGACGACTTCACCCACGCGGTGGACATCGTCTTCCTGGCGCAGGAGATCATCGTCGGCCCGTCGAGCTACCCGACCGAGCAGATCGGCGAGAACGCGCGCAAGTTCCGCCAGCTCGGGATGGGCTACGCGAACCTCGGCGCGCTGCTGATGTCGAACGGCCTGCCCTACGACTCCGACGAGGGCCGCGCGGTCGCCGCTGCGATCACCGCGCTGATGACCGGCCGCGGCTACCGCCGCTCGGCCGAGGTCGCCGGAGCGATCGGCCCCTACGAGGCCTACGAGGAGAACCGCGAGCCCCACAACCAGGTGATGCGGATGCACCAGTCCGCGGCCTACGAGATCCCGGATGACGTCGTCGAGGAGCCGCTGCTGCACGCGGCCCGCGAGAGCTGGGACGAGGCGGTTGCGCTGGGCGAGGCCCACGGCTACCGCAACGCCCAGGCGACGGTGCTCGCCCCGACCGGGACGATCTCCTTCCTGATGGACTGCGACACGACCGGCATCGAGCCGGACTTCTCGCTGGTCAAGTTCAAGGAGCTGGTCGGCGGCGGCCAGATGAAGATCGTCAACGGCTCGGTGGACCTGGCGCTCGAGACGCTCGGCTACTCGGAGACCGAGGTCGAGCAGATCGAGGCCTACATCAACGAGCACGACACGATCATCGGGGCGCCCGGCCTCAAGGACGAGCACCTCTCGGTGTTCGACGTCGCGGTCGGCGAGCGCTCGATCTCGCACACCGGCCACATCGACATGATGTCGGCGACCCAGCCCTTCATCTCGGGCGCGATCTCGAAGACGGTCAACCTGCCGGCGACGGCGACGATCGACGACATCGCCGACGCCTACTCATACGGCTGGGAGAAGGGCCTGAAGGCCCTCGCGATCTACCGCGACGGCTCGAAGACAGCACAGGCGCTGAAGACCGACGCCGGCGAGTCGAAGGACGCCGAGGTCGAGGTCGTCGTCGCGCCGCCCGCCCGGAAGAAGATGCCGCGCGAGCGCGAGTCGATCACGCACAAGTTCTCGATCGGGATGCAGGAGGGCTACATCACCGCCGGCAAGTACGAGGACGGCACGGTCGGCGAGATCTTCCTCACCGACATCGGCAAGGAGGGCTCGACGATCAAGGGCCTGATGAACGCCTTCGCCACCGCGATCTCGATCGGCCTCCAGTACGGGGTGCCGCTCGAGGACTTCGTCGACAAGTTCTCCTACATGCGCTTCGAGCCCGAGGGCATCACGCGCAACCCGGAGATCCCGTTCGCGAAGTCGCTGCCGGACTACATCATGCGCTGGCTCGCCAGCCGCTTCGCCGACGACGTCGAGTACCTCGAGAGCCTCGGGATCATGACCGACGAGGTCAGGGCCCGGAAGGACGCGCAGCTCGCGCTGCCGACCGAGGACACGGCGGGCCCGGCGACCGACACGAACGGGAAGGGCAACGGAAACGGGAACGGTCACGCTGACCCGAAGGCCTCCGAGGTCCAGTCGAAGGAGAGCGCGGTCGCCGAGGCCAAGGACAACGCCAAGGCCGAGGCTGACGCGAACATGGCGGAGTCCACAGAGGCCGCGAGGTCTCAGCCCGCCACCGCCGCCCTCACCGACACCCCGCCGGTCCGCCCGGCCAAGATGCGCGGCCTGGAGCTCGGCCCGGCGTGCGACCAGTGCGGAGGCATGATGCAGCGCACGGGCTCGTGCTACACGTGCTCGAGCTGCGGCAACAACACCGGCTGCGGCTGATCCCGGCCGACAAGCGCTTCACACGGGCCCGCCTTCCGGCGGGCCCGTTTCGTTCCGGGTTTCGCCGGACCGCCGACCCTGGTCGGTCACAGCCCGGCGCCCTGCCTCGTCGTAGGGGACAAACCCCAGGAGGTACGAAATGGACGACAAATCGAGCACATCCACCCAAGAGGCAATCGTCACCGTGTCGAGCTGGCTTGTCGGGTTCGGGATCCTGGTCTTGGCCCTCGCCCCGTTCTCGCTGCCGTTCCTGATCCTCGCCGCGGCGTTCGCGCTGCCGTTGCTCCTCGCCCTCATCCCGCTGGCGCTGCTCGCGGCCGTCGGCATCGGCCTGCGAGCGATCTGGCGCTCCGCTCGAACCCGGCGGCAGACGGCTCTAGAGCGAGGTCGTCGCGCACTCCCGCATCGCGGTATCGAGGCGCAGTGACAAGTCTCGCTTCAGCTCAGCGGCGCGCGCGCTCTGGGTCTGGCCGGAGGTGAGGCCGATCAGGTTCTCGACCTCGAGCGGGTCGTTCTCCAGGTCGTAGAGCTCGTACTCGGTGGGCGCCCGGCCCTCGGGGTCGAAGTAGAAGGCGTACTTCGCGTCAGCGGTGCGAATCGCCCGAACGCGGTTGGGCTTGCCGGGGGCCTCCGTCATCGCCGTCGCGGCCTGGTGGTCGTCGTAGGTGAAGTGGATGTGGTCGCGAACCTCGGCGGCGGGGGCGGGGTGGTCCAGGACGGGCGAGAGATCGACCTCCGCCGCGCCGGCCTGCTTCGAGCCCTCCGCTGCGGCGTGGGCAAGGACCGGAGTCAGGTCCGTGCCGCGAAGGCCGCCGGGCGCCTGCGCGCCGGTCAGGGTCAGCGCCGTGGGTAGGACGTCGACGAGCGAAGCGAGGGCGTCGGTCTCGACCGGCTTCGGGAAGAGCATGGGGTTCGAGAAGACGAGCGGGATGTTGATCGTCTCCTCGTAGGCGTTGAACGCCTTCTGCCGCAGGCCGCCGTGCGAGAGGCCCATCTCGCCGTGGTCTGCGCAGCGGACGATCACCGTGCGAGACCGCAGCGAGGCCGGGTCGGCGGCGGGGCCGAGCGCCTTCAGGATCCGGCCGATCTTCGTGTCGACCTGGCGGTGGAGGTACGCGTAGAAGTTCACGTAGTCGAGCTGGTCCTCGCGGTTTCGCAGCGGTCCCATGTAGGCGGTCATGCCCATCCTCATCAGGGAGTGGGCGCTCGGCTTGCTGCGAACGTCCTCGTCGACCGTCGGGGGCAGCCCGACCCCGAGATCGCGGAAGTCATCGCGGGAGTACCCGCCCCGCTCGTAGGCGTCCGGGTAGCCGAGGACGTCGTGCGGATTGACGAGCGAGACGATCAGGCAGAACGGCTCGGGCAGCTTCGCGCGGGCGAGCCACGCCTCGATCTGCTGCGTGTAGACCTCGTCCCACCCCTCGCCGGGCCCGGCGTTGCCGCCGCCGAAGTTCTCCGCCTTCGCGTTCTCGCCCGCGTCGGGTGCCTCCCACTCCGCAAACCCGTAGTCCGCCTCGATCCGGCGTGCGTCCCTCTCGCCCCAGCCGCCGAGCAGGCCGTCCGCCCCGCTCTGTGGATGGGTCAGGTGCCACTTGCCCTTCAGGGCGACGTGATAACCGGCGGCGCGAAGGACGGACGCGATGTTGGGCACATCCTCCGCCTTCGGCAGGGGGGTCTCGTTGCCGCGGCTGTGGCCGATGCGGAAGAGCCCCTTGGTGAACTGGGACAGCACCCGGCGGGCGGGCGCCTCGCGCCGGCGGAGGATCCCCGCCATCGCGGCCACGACGTGCCCGGTGTTCTTCGGGTTCGGGTGCAGGTCGGCGGCGGTCAGGGTCAGCTCGACGCCGTGCTCAGCCGGGAACCGGCCGGTGAAGAGGGTTGCCCGGCTCGGCGAGCACATCGCGGTGTTGGTGAAGCCCTTCTTGAAGGTGAGGCCGGTACGCGACAGCTCGGTGTCGTTCGGCATCAGCTCCTGCAGCCAGCCCGGCTCGTCCGGCCAGTGGCGCGGAGCGCGCTGCTGGTCGGTGATGAGCACCATCAGGTTCGGCGGCTTCTTGCCGCCGAACCGGTCTATGGCGCGATCCGGCAGGACCTGCCCCGGCACGATTCGAGTTGCGAGAGCTTGAGCCCGAGGTTCGCCTTGATCTCGGCGTAGCTCGGGTCCTTGGCCAGGTTCGAGAGCTGTCCGGGGTCCAGGCGCCGGTCGTAGAGCTCCTCCTCGCCGGTCTCCGTCCAGACGACGTACGTGTAGCGGTTGGTGCGCACGCCCTTGTAGGGGCGGTCCCACGCGTTGACCGGAATCGGGCCCGCGAAGAGCGGGGCGAGCGCCTCGATCTGGAGCACACGGTCGGGGCGGCGCTTCGGCTCGCGGATCGTCGGCATCAGCGAGACGCCGTCCATCAGGCGACCGGACTTCGCCCGCGCCGCGTCGAGCAGCGTCGGCGCGAGGTCGATGTTCCCGACCTGGCCGTGGATCGTCTTGCCCCGCGGCACCTCGGGTCCCCTGATGATCAGGGGGATCCGCAGCGATTCCTCGTATGGCAGGAACTTGTCGCCGTTGATCCGGTGCTCGCCCTGCATCCAACCGTTGTCGGAGAGGAACATGATCATCGTGTTGCTCAGCTGGCCCGTGCTCTTCAGGGTCTTGACGAGCTTGCCGACGTGGTCGTCGACGGCCAGCAGCGAGCCGATGCGGCCCTGATAGTCGAGTTGGAGCTGCTCGATCTGCTCTTTGGTCAACAGAGGCGCCTTCTTGGTCAAGTTCGACGGCTTGTCGCTCAGGTCGGCCTCGTTGAAGCTCGGGGGCTGCGGGAGCACGAAGGTCTTGCTCAGCTCCTCGTAGCGCTTGGGCGGCCTCGGGTCGGGCCCCTCGCGGCCCATCAGCGTCGTCGCCACGTCCTCGCGGTGCGGGGCGGCCGGCGACCACCAGATGAAGAACGGCTTGTTGGACTTGCGCTGGGCCTTCACCAGCTCGGTCGTCATCCGGCCGGTGACGTCGGGCGAGTAGTTCGCCGGGTCCTCGGTCCCCCAGTACTTGTATGGGCCCGGACCCATCACCGCGGTCAGCCTCTTGAGGAGGTCGCTGACGGTCTTGGAGGGCGGGGGGCTGACCTCCAGGCTGGCGAACTCGACCAGCTTGCGGGCGAAATCGGCGTCGCCCCATGAGCGGAGGACCCCGTTGGCGTTCATCAAGAAGTTGTAGTAGTCGTAGGCCGAGACGTCGAGCAGGCCGCGCCAGATGTCGAACCCCTCGGGGATCTCGCCGTGGCCGTCCAGCGCGCCGTATCCGTTCAGCCACTTGCCGATCATGGCGGTCTTGTAGCCCGCCTTGTCCAGCCAGGCCGGAAGGGTGTTCCCCCGGTCGGGCATCCCGTACCAGCCGTACGGGTAGAAGTTCCCGATGACGCCGTTGTTGTGCGCGTACTGGCCGGTGATGAACGTCGCGCGCGCCGGGCAACAGAGCGGGAACGAGTCGACGGCGTCCGCGAAGGTCGTTCCCTGCTTCGCCAGCAGGCGCCTGACGTTCGGCATGTGGGCGACGTCGGTGGTCGCCATGTCGTCGGTCATCACGACGAGGATGTTCGGGACGGTCGTCCTTGCTGCCCGCGGGGCGGGCATCCGCAGCGGGCGCCGCAAGCAGAGCGCCGGCCGCCGCGAGGCCGAGCAGCAGCGACATCGCAGCGCGCCAGCCTGAAGTTGCGAACTCTTTCGTGACCATCCTCTCCCTCGCTCGGAGACCCGTCCCTGGCCTCTGTCGGTTGACGCTACACCGTGTGTCACACTCTGTCAACTGTGGCCCCGCCAAGACCACCACCCGACAGAGCCGGGAACGAGTCCCGGGCCCGCATCGTCGCGGCCGTGATCGAGCTGGTGCGGGAGCACTCCTACCCCGAGCTCAGCGTCGGCAAGGTCATGGAGCGGGCCGGGATCGAGCGCACGCTCTTCTATCGCCACTTCGACGGGCTCGGCGATCTGCTGCTCGCCGCGGGCCGCGAGGCCATCGAAGGCCTCTTCGACGCCCAGATCGACCTCGGCGCAGCCCGTGACGGCAGCGGCACCAACCCGGACGCCATTCGTGTGGGGATGGAGCCGGTGGTCGCGTTCTACCACCGCCACGGCCCGCTGCTGCGCGCCCTCTCCGAGGCCGCTGCAGCCGACGAGACGGGTGGCGAGGGCCAGACCATGCTGCGGAACCGCTTCGACGAGCTCGACAGCCGACGCTCTCGCCGAGCTGCCCCAGTTCGCCGGCATGCCGAAGGCGAACGTCCGGGAGGTGGCCCGGGCCCTGAACCTGATGAACGACTCCTACCTGCTCGACGCGTTCGGGCGGGAGCCGAGGATCACGGAGGCCGAGGCGGTGCGCAACCATCACGACGATCTGGATGGGCGCGATCTTCGGTCCGCGGCCGGCGACGCCTGAGTGCCTTGACGGGCGCCTACTGGCCGCGAGCCCTGGACCTGCGAGGACGGCGGTCCTCGCCGCCTCGGATCCGCGCCCGGGATCGAGGGGCTCGGCCTGAAAGCCGGGCGAGACGCTGGAGGTCGCTGCCGTGCACCGCGCGTTCGCGACCGACGCCCTGGTCCGGCGCGAGCCCGGCGAGCTGTACGCGCTTCGCCACGACGTACCGCTCAGCGGGATCCAGTCCACACCGGTCGAGGCGTGGGCCGAGCGGCTCGATCCCGAGACGCTCGAGGTCACGGCCTCGACTCCCGAGGCTCCCCGGCGGCGCGTTCTGGCCCGGGCGGGATCGCGGCACACGCGAACGGCGACCTGCACATGGTCTTCGGCCGCTGGGCCCACCGCCTGAGCCCGGACCTCGAGGTGCTCGCCTCCCACCGCCTTCCCGTCGCCCCGGCCCCACAACTCCTTCGTCGTGCTCGACACCGGCGAGCTGGTGACCAAGGACTGCGACGCGCCCGCCGGGCTGGAGCCCTCGACCTTCTCGGTCCTCGACCCCGAGTCCCTGCTGCCCGTCGCGCCGCCGCTGCGACTGCCCGAGCCGTCGATCGCGCGGCTCTCGAGCGACGGCGAGACCGTGATCGCGATCGGGACCACCACGCGCCTTCCGCCTGCGGCTCGACCGCGACGCCGGCCGGCTGACCGATCGACGACGCCTGGCAACCCAGCTACGGGCCCGCGCCCGGCCGCAGCTTCGGCTGGGACCCGGTCGATCACCGACGAGCACGTCCTCTGGATGGACAACGGACGCAACCGACGTCGACAGCACGATGCTCGGCAGCGGCGTGCAGCCCGATCCGCTGCGGCTGTGGTGGGCGCGCCGCGACGACGGCGACACCCGCTCGGTCGAGGTGAGCGGCCTGCCCTACGGGACCGAGTCCAACCCGCCCGCGTGGGACCCCGAGGTGGCGTGGTCGTCGCCTATGACTCGGGCAACGCGGTCGTCCGCGCCTGGCGGCTTGATCGGCGACGAGCTCGAGCCGCTCTGGCGGCGCGACGGCCTCGCCCATGCCGCCCATCTGATCGTCTATCCCGACACCCGCGAGCTGTCGTCGGCGACTGGCACGGGCCGAGGTCTGCTGCGGTCGCGCGGCGTTCGCCCATTCGCCCGAGCAGCGGGCCCTCTGCTGGCCCGCTCGAGCGCTGCGATGCGCGCACTCGCTGCGGACCGCTCGCGATCACCTCGTCGTCCTCGACCTCGACACCGGCGAGGAGAAGGCCCGGGTCGACAGTGCCCTCGGCGGTCCAGGGCTTCCTGTTCCCGGCGCCGGGTTCGGCCGCGACGTCTACTACCAGTCGCTGACCACGATCGCCCGGGTCGCCGTCGCCTGACCTGCACCGCTCTCCCGCCATACTCCGCTCGATGCCCGAGCCGCTGATCGAGTTCCCTGCCGACGACGCCGAGCGTGCGCTCGGGTTCTGGCGCGGCGTGCTCGGCCTGGAGCTGGCTGCCCGCGGCCCGGACGAGGGCGCCGGGTGGGAGGCAACGCGCGACGGGCTGCGCCTCGGCGTCCACGAGCGCGGCCCCGGCCCGGGCGACACGGCCTCACTCCCCTACTTCACCGTCGAGAAGATGGACCGCTCGCTCGAGCAGGTCGCCGAGCACGGCGGCTCGGTGATCCACCCGGGCGAACGCTGGTCGATCTGCCGCGACCCGGAGGGCAATCCCTTCGCGCTTGCGGCCGAAGCGTCTTGAACTCCCTGCCGCCACCACCTCCGGACGGCCCGGAGCAACGGCCCAGCGGTTTCGCCACCCTGGCCGGCCTCGCGGCCTACACGGTGTCGGCGGTTTCGATCGGCGCAGCGGTCATCGTGATCCTGGCGCTCGTCGCGGGTGAGGGCGAGATTCTCTGGGTGGTCGGGCTCCTGGGCGTCGCGTTCGTGGGCTTCAGGATGGGGCAGATCGCGATGGGCCGGCCCGCCGGGACGCTGCCGGGCTCGAGGACGCCGCAGGACGGGCAACGCCCCCCGCCGCCTCCTCCCCCGCCACCGGCGGGATAGCTTTCCCCGGGTGAGCCCGGAGCTGAGCGAAGCCTGGATCGCCGGGGCCGTCCGCACCCCGGTCGGCCGCCACCGCGGCGCGCTGTCGACGGTGAGGCCCGACGACCTCGGGGCGGTCGCGATCAAGGCGCTGCTCGAGCGGACCGGCGTTCCCGGCGAGGAGATCGAGGACGTCTGGTTCGGCGGCGCCAACCAGTCGGGCGAGGACAACCGCGACGTCGCGCGGATGAGCCTGCTGCTCGCCGGCCTGCCCGAGACGGTGGCCGGGGCGACGGTCAACCGGCTCTGCGGTTCGGGCCTCGAGGCGATCGCCTCGGCGGCGCGGGCCGTGATGGTCGGCGAAGCGGGCGCCTACATCGCCGGCGGGGTCGAGTCGATGAGCCGGGCGCCCTGGGTGATGCCGAAGCCGGAGGGCGGCCAGCCGACCGGCCACCGCGAGGTCTACGACACGACGCTCGGCTGGCGGATGACGAACCCCAAGATGGAGGAGCTCGGCCACACGGACCCGCTGGGCGTCACCGCCGAGAATCTCGTCGAGGAGCGGTTCGAGGTCAGCCCCGAGGCGGGCGGCGGGGACGCGGTCGCCGCCGACTACGACATCTCGCGCGAGCGCCAGGACCGCTTCGCGCTCCACAGCCACGAGAAGGCCGTGGCGGCCCAGGACGCCGGGCGCTTCGACGAGGAGCTGACGCCGGTCACCGTCCCGGGCCGGAAGGGCGACGCCGTGGTGGAGGCCGACGAGGGCCCGCGGCGCGACACCTCGCTGGAGACGCTGGCCAAGCTGCCGCCCGTCTTCAAGAAGGGCGGGACCGTCACGGCCGGCAACGCCAGCCCGCTGAACGACGGCGCCGCCGCGCTGCTGGTCGTCTCACCCGGCTTCGCGAAGGCCCACGGCCTCGAGCCGATGGCGCGGATCAGGTCGGTCGGGGTCGCCGGGGTGCCTCCCCGCGTGATGGGGATCGGCCCCGTGCCGGCTGCCCGCAAGGCGCTCGATCGCGCGGGGGTCGCGATGGGCGACATCGGCCTGATCGAGCTGAACGAGGCGTTCGCCGCCCAGTCGCTCGCCGTCATCCACGAGTGGGGCATGGACCTGGACGACCCGCGCCTGAACCCCAACGGCGGGGCGATCGCCCTCGGTCACCCGCTCGGCTGCTCGGGCGCGAAGCTGGCGACCACCCTGATCCACGAGATGGGGCGCCGCGACGACGTCGACCTGGGGATGGCGACGATGTGCATCGGCGTCGGCCAGGGCATCGCCGTGGTGTTCGAGCGTTAGGCCGTCGAGCGTTAGCCCCGCTTGTCCCAGTAGCGCCGGAGCCCGAGGTACTGCTGCTCGGGAGGGACCGCCTGCAGCATCGCGTCGCCCGCGGGACCTGACTCCCGCTCGACGTCGTCGCGCAGGGCCCGCTCGAACTCCTCGGCGTCCATCGTCCTCGCCCGTTCGGCCTGCTGGGTGAGGCGCTCGCGCACCGTCGCCAGGTGGCCCGGGACGTCTCCGATCTCGCCGAAGTGGGTGAGGCCCAGGCTCGAGGGCTCCCAGGCCTCGATCTTCTCCAGCGATTCCAGCCAGAGCTCGACGTCGATGTCGGGCGGCGGGGTCGGCGGCATCACGAACTCGCTCGGGGGGATCCGCACGCAGGCGGTGTCACCGACGAAGGCGCGGCCGCTGACCGGATGAAAGAAGCTGACGTGATGTGAGGCGTGCCCGGGTGTGTAGGCGACATGGAACCCGAGGATCTCCTCGCCGCCGGAGAGCGAAGTGACGTTCGCCTCGGGCACCGGGACGACCTCGCCCCAGAGGCGCTCCATCTCGTCGCCGTAGAGCCGACCGGCGCTCGCGAGGAGTTTCGAGGGGTCGATCAGGTGCGGCGCTCCGCGCTCGTGGACGAAGACGGGCAGGTCGGGCCAGCGGCGAACGAGGGCCCCGGCGCCACCCGAATGGTCGAGGTGGATGTGCGTCAGGAGCAGGGCTTGCGGCGGCGAGTCCAGGTCATCGATCCAATTGCCGAGGGAGCTCTCGGGGCCGGGGTCGACGAGCACCCCGTCGAGGTCCCAGCACCCGATCACGCGCTCGTTACCGAGGTGCCTGACGTCCCGAAGAACCATTGATCCCAGCCTATGGAAGCCCCGTAGGCTTTCGTCCATGACCGGCTCAACCTGGACGAGCCGCCTCGGCGGGGCATTGAACGTCGCCTCCCTCGAGGTGAAGCGCGGCCGGCCGCTCGAAGGGCCCGGCGTCGCCTCGCGCCTGGCGCCGTGGGTCGCGGCCGGGGTCCTCGCGTTCATCCTGATCCCCTTCCTGCCCGGCGGGCTGGGCATCAACGGCGTCATCGCGATGGCGTTCGTGCCGGTGATCGTGCTCGCGGCGCTGTTCGCGCCGTGGCCGCGGCTGCCGACGTGGGTGCAGGCGGTGCCCGCGATGGTCCCGTTCGCGATGACGGCGCTCGTCCGCCTCGAGAGCGAGAGCCCGCTCGCCGCCTACACCCCGGTCGTCCTGCTCCCCGTGATCTGGTTCGCCCTCTACGGCACCCGCGCTCAGCTCGCGACCGCGATCGTTCTCGTCGGGGTGACGATCGCAATCCCCTCGCCGTCGGTCGACGGCGTGGATACCGCCGTCCGGATCGCCGGCGCCGGGCTCTGGATGGCGATCGGCGGGATCGCCGGCCTCGCGATCAGCGAAGTCGTCCGCCAGCGCGAGCAGTTCTCCGACCGGCTCAGCCTGCTCGCGCACACCGACTCCCTCACGGGCCTGCCGAATCGCCGGGCCTGGGACGACGAGCTCGCGCGCGAGCTCGCCCGCGCGGGGCGCTCGGGCACCCGGCTCTGCGCTGCGCTGCTGGACCTCGATCACTTCAAGGACTTCAACGACGACCACGGCCATCAGGCGGGCGACGAGCACCTGCGCGCGGTCGCGGCGAGCTGGCAGGGCCGGCTGCGCTCGACCGACCTTGTCGCTCGCTACGGCGGCGAGGAGTTCTCGCTGATCCTCGCCGGCACGACCCTGCGCCAGGCCGTGGAGGTCATCGAGTCCCTGCGGGGATCCGTGCCCGCCGGGCAGACCGTCTCCGGCGGCGTCGCGGAGTGGGATGGCGCCGAGTCAGGCGCCGAGCTGCTCTCGCGCGCCGACCGCGCCCTCTACGAGGCGAAGCGGTCGGGACGCAACAGGACGGTCAGCCTGACGACGGAGCCGTCCGCGAAGCCTTCCTCACCCTGACCTCAGATCAGGCGTCCGATCTCGCGGATCTGGAACGCGCGAAGCACGTCCGTGAGCCCCTGCATCAGGGCCCAGATGCCGGCGAAGATCAGCAGCGTGTACTGCTTCTCGATCTCGAACTGGCCGCCGGTCCAGAACGCGAGGATCACCATCAGGATCCCGGCTACGAGGCCGACCCACCACACGTCGTTGACCCCTCGCGACATGAACGCCTCGATGATCCAGAAGACCCCGACGAGCAGGAACAGGAATCCGAGCATGTCGGCGATCGCCGTGAACGTGTTCTCGGGGCTGATGAACGAGAGCACCGCGGCTATCGCGAATAACCCGGAGAAGATCCCGAACAGCCACTGGCCCTGGTCGGCCATCGCGGCGAGCACCGCGTTCTGGGCCGCGGCGCCGAGGAACATGATCCCGACGATGACGCCGACGGTCGTGACCGACGCCTGGTCGAACTGAAGGATCACGACGGCGGCGGCGGTCCAGACCAGCCCGAAGACCAGCCACAGCCACCACAGCTTCGACAGAGACTCGATCGCCTGCGCCTGGTCGCGATTCAGCGGGTTGGCGGGCAGGCTTGACGGAATCCTGGGCATTTGCTCCCCTTTTCAGCGTTGGGCGATTACGCGCGAAGACTATGCGCAACGTCGGCTGCTGCGCGGCGTCCCGCCTGAATGGCGCCGTCGAAGTAGCCCATCCAGCGCGTCGCGGTCTCGGTCCCCGCCCAGTGGATGGGGCCGACGGGCTCGCGCAGCGCCTGCCCGTAGCTCGTCCACGTTCCCGGCGTCGGCACGCCGGCGTAGCAGCCGCGCGAAAACGGGTCGGCGCTCCAGTCCTTCTCGATGTACGCGGTGGGGCTCGCGGCGCGCGGCCCGAACAGGCGGGTGAAGTTGCGGACGACCGCCTCCCGCCTGGTGCCCTCGCTCTCGGCCCCGAGCCTGCGCGCGTCGTTTCCCTCGAGAAAGCCGAGCAGGACGCCCGGACTCCCGCCGGGAGGCGTGTTGTCGAAGACGGCCTGGGCCGGGCCGGGCATGCTGAACGCCTGGCCGCTGAGACCGTCGAGACGCCAGAAGGGCTCGTCGTAGACCGCCATGCACTTGATCACCGTGCCCATCGGCATCCGCTGGGTCAGCTGGTCGCGCTGGCCCGGCAGCGCCGGGTCGTAGTCGATCCGGCCGGCGAGCGCCGGCGGCAGCGCGACGATCACGCGGCCGGCGCTCATCCCGCCCGCCTCGACCTCGTCGCCGCGCACCCGGATCGAGGTGACGGGTGTCGAGAGGATCACGCGGTCCCCGAGCGCCTCGGCCATCCGCAGCGAGATCATCTGGGAGCCGCCGACGACGCGGTCCTGCTGGGCGCCGCCTTCGACGCCGAGCAGGTCGTCCCAGCTTTCGGCGCTGGCGACGTAGAAGAGAAGGTGGAGCATGGAGATGTCGGCGGGCTCGACCGAGAACAACGCCTTGACGCCGGCGCGCAGAGCTTCCCTGCCGGTCGCGGTGTGGACCGCGCGGCTGACCCAGGTGGCGACGGTCTGCTCGTCGAGCGCCCGCGCGTTTGGGCCCTCCCAGGGAGCGGCGGGGTCGACGTTCTTGGCCAGGCGCTTGAACCGCGCCTCCGCGATCGCATAGTCGGCGAGCACCAGCGGACCGAGGTTCGGGATCGTCCCCTTGTAGCGGGTGACCTTGCCGCTCGGCTTCTCGAGGAGGTTGTGGCCGTTGTCGTGGGTCGGGTAGGTGTCGAGTCCGAGCTCGCCGATCAGCCCCATCACCTCGTGCTGGGTCGGCCCGACCCACTGCCCGCCGACCTCGACGACCTGGTCGTCTCCATCCCCCACGGAGTGGTTGAGCGTGCGGCCGCCGACGCGGTCGCGCGCCTCGAGCACGACGACGTCGAGGCCCTCCGCCTCCAGGGCGCGGGCGGCGGCGAGCCCAGAGAGCCCCGCCCCGACGACGATGACGTCGCGATCCGGCATCGCGCGGAGTATCGCCGCTTACGCCAGCTCGGAGCAGGCGGCGGCGAAGGCCTCGGAGTGGCGGTCGACGTCTGACTCGGTGGTAGCCGGCGACATCAGCGCCATGTTGTGGAAGGGCGTGATCAGCACGCCGCGGTTCAGCAGGTAGAGGTGCAGGTACTCCTCGAGGCCCGCGTCCCCGGCCGCCGCCGCCTCGCCGCCGTTTCGCGGCGGGTCGGGTGAGAACCGGTACTCCGCCCGGGCCCCGAGCTGGACGACGTGCCAGGGCAGCGAGTGCTCGGCGATCGTCGCCTCGACCGCCTCGGTGAACCGGGTGGCAAGCGCGATCATGCGCTCGAAGGCCTCGGCGGTCAGCACCTCGCCCAGGGTGGCGCGGATCGCCGCCGTCGTCAGGGCGTTGCCGGCCAGCGTCCCGCCGACGCCGCCGGTGTCCTCGTAGTCGGCGTCGTCCTGCGAGGTGACCCGCTCGGCGACCTCGGCGCTCATCCCGAACGCCCCTGCCGGCACACCGCCGGCGATGGACTTGCCGACGGTGAGCATGTCGGGCTCCAGGTCGTGGGCCGCCGTGTAGCCGCCGGGCCCGGCGCTGAGGGTGTGGGTCTCGTCGATGATCAGGAGCGTCCCCGCCTCGCGGGTCAGCTCGCGCATCCGCTCGTGGAATCCGGGCTCGGGCAGCACGATGCCGATGTTGGTCAGCGCCGGCTCGGTCAGGACGCAGGCCACCTCGCCGGCGGCCAGGATCCGCTCGAGCCCTTCGGCGTCGTTGAACTCGACCGCATCGGTGGTGACCGTGGGATCCACCGGCGGCCCGACGTTGCCCTCGCGCGAAGCAGGGCGCCCGTCCGGCCCGACGACGACGAACGTCTCGTCGACGGTGCCGTGGTAGCAGTAGCTGAAGACCGCGATCTTCGGCCGGCCCGTGATCTGGCGGGCCATGCGGATCGCGAAGCGGTTGGCGTCGGTCGCCGTCAGCGTGAGCTGCCACAGGGGCAGGCCGAAGCGGCGCTCGAGCTCCGCCGCGGCCCAGACCGCGTCCTCGGTCGGCAGCATCATCGTCGCGCCGCGGCGGTAGCGGTCGGCGACGGCATCGGCGGTCGCGGCGGGTCCGTGTCCCGCCATCGCGCCGGTGTCTCCGAGGCAGAGGTCGACGTAGGTGTTGCCGTCGGCGTCGGTGATCGACGCGCCCTGGGCCTCGACCGCGAAGATCGGGTGGCCGCCCGGCCACATCGTCATCCAGCTCATCGGCACCCCGCCCAGCAGGTTCGCGCGGGCCTCCTCGAAGAGCTCGCGGGATCGGGAGTGCTCGGCGGCGAACCGCTCGCGCTCGCGCGCGGTCAGCTCGGCGAGGCGGCTCCCGGTCCACCTCGGCCGCCATCAGCCCGGCAGCTCCACGGTGCCGTCGACCAGCGGCACGACGGACCCGCTCAGCCGCACGCCGTCCCCGTTCCCGCTGTCCCCGAACCACCTCCGCCTCGAGCACGCTGGGCCGGCCCATCTCCTCTCCCTGCCGGACCCTCACGGCCGAACAGCCCGCCCGCCGCTCGAGGTAGGTGGCGAGCGGCGCGGCGGCCGAGCCCGTCGCCGGGTCCTCTCCGAGCTCGACGATCCTCGAGAAGCTCCGCGCCCGCGCCTCGCCGGCGGCGGGGTCAGCCCACACCGGGTACAGGACGACCCCGTCATGCGGGGCGATCAGCTCGTCGATCGCGGGGTAGTCGGGCACGATCCGGGCGAGCGCCTCGGCATCGGCGAGCGGCGCGATCGCGTGGAAGATCCCGTTGGACGCCATCTGCGGCGCCAGCTCGGGGTGCGCGTCGGCGGGCATCGAGCCCGAGGGCGGCCATCGCCGCGGCGGGGTCCAGCTCGTCTCCGAACTCCGTGGGTCCGAGTGCGATCGACGCGCGCCAGCGCTCCCCCTGCTCGCTCACCTCGATCGGCGCCGGCCCCGCCCCGGTCTGCTGGGTCAGGCTCGCCTCGCTCACGCCGCGCCAGCGCGCGACGGCGACCGCGGTCCCCAGTGACGGGTGGCCCGCGAAAGCGAGCTCCTCGCCCGGGGTCCAGATGCGGTTGCGGTAGTCGGCGCCGTCCTCGGTCGCCGTCTGGACGTAGGTGGTCTCCGAGAGCCGGGTCTCCCGCGCGAAGGCGAGCATCGTCTCGTCACTCAGGTCGTCGGCGTCTGCGACGACCGCGAGGCCGTTGCCGACCAGAGGCCGCTCGGCGAAGACGTCGCAGAAGAAGATCCGTCGGGAGCCAGTCACGCGGGCAGGATCCCACTTCAGTCCGAGCCGGGTCTTACCTTCGCTGCAACCCAACCCCAGGAGGGGCGATGAACGAGTACCCGCTGACGTTCTCGGTCGACTACCCGGAGCGCGAGCTGAACCGGCTGACGACCTTCTTCCGCATCTTCACGGTCATCCCGATCGCGATCGTGCTCGCGACCGTGATGGGGCCGAGCGGCGGCTCGGGGGCCGGCGGGGACTCCTCGGTCTACATCGCGGCCGGCGGCTTCCTCTTCTTCCCACCGCTCCTGATGCTCCTGTTCCGCAAGAAGTACCCGGGCTGGTGGGCCAACTGGAACCGCGAGCTGATGCGCTTCTCGAACCGCGTCCACGTCTATCTCTGGCTGATGGACGACAAGTACCCCTCGACCGACGAGGAGCAGGCGGTCCACCTCGACTTCGTCCAGCCGAACGGCGAGCAGCTCAGCCGCGGCCTGCCGCTGGTCAAGTGGCTGCTCGCGATCCCGCACTACGTGGTGCTGCTCTTCCTCTACATCGCGGCGTTCTTCGTCGTGCTCATCGCGTGGTTCGCGATCCTCTTCACGGGCCGCTACCCGCGGGGGATGTTCGAGTTCATCGAAGGCGTTCTGCGCTGGTCGAACAGGGTCTACGCGTACGCGTTCATCCTGGTCACCGACGAGTACCCGCCCTTCAGGCTCAAGGCCTGACCCCGGCGAGGGCCGCTGCGCGGCTAGCGGGGCCGGCGAACGAAGCGCCGGCGCTTGCGCTCTGCGCTGTCGCGCGGCAGGCCCTTGGCGACGCCGCTGGGCTTGGTGAGCTCTGCGAATCCGATTGCGAGTCCTCCGAACATGGTGCGTCTCCTTTCAAGTCTCTTGGATGAAGCCTGTGGCCTCGTGACCACCAAACTGACTATACCCGTCACGTGACACCCTAACACGTGACGCTGGTCACGGTAGAATCAATCTCCCCATGAACGTCAAGGAGCTCACGAGGCAGGTCGAGGACAAGCCCGCGCCGATGCCCCTGCTCGCGGTGCAGGCGTTCGCGAACACCCTGGACATCGAGGACTCGGTGGACCTGGTGGCCTCGCGCGAGGAGTTCCTCGACTGGATGAAGCGATCGGGCCTCGCGGTCCCCGGGATCAAGGTCGGTCCGAAGGATCTGGACCTGGCACGCGGCTTCCGCGACGTCGTCCGCGACCTGCTGATCGCCAACGAGCGCGAACACCACCGACCCCAAGGCCTCCGCGGCCCTCGCGAAGCTCACCGCCGAGCGCCGGGTCCAGCTCACGGCCGACCCGAAGACGGGCCGGCTCGAGCCCGACACCTCGCCGGCCACCGACGTCAGCGACCTGGTCTGCCTGCTGCTCGGCGTGATCGCCCAGGCCCAGCTGACGGGCGAGTGGGAGCGCCTGAAGCTCTGCGAGAACCCCGAGTGCCTGTGGGCCTTCTACGACGGCTCGCGGAACCGCTCAGGCTCGTGGTGCCGCACCGGCCTCTGCGGCAACCGCCTCAAGAACCGGGCCTACCGCGAGCGAAAGCGGTCGTCCTAGGCCCGTCCTGTCGGCTTGACTGCGATGCGAACATATGTTCGTGTCGTCCTCCAGGAAGCCGGCAGCCACGGTCCTCCACGCCGACGCCGACGCCTTCTTCGCGTCGGTGGCCCAGCGCGACGACCCGAGCCTGAGAGGGCGCCCGACGGTCGTCGGCTCCTGGGTGGTGATGGCCGCGAGCTACGAGGCGCGTGCCTACGGCATCCGCGGCGGGATGCGCCACGCGAAGGCGAGGCGCCTCTGCCCCGACCTCGTGACCGTCAACCCGAGCTTCGACGACTACACGAAGGCGAGCCGCGAGCTCTTCGAGGTCTTCCGCACCGTCTCGCCGGTCGTCGAGGGGATCTCGCTCGAGGAGGCCTTCCTCGACGTGACCGGCATGGAGCACATCTGGGGCACGCCGGCCGAGATCGCCGCCCACCTGCGCAGCGAGGTCGGCCGGCGGGTCGGGCTGCCGGTCACCGTCGGCGGCGGCACCAGCAAGGTCGTCGCGAAGATGGCGAGCCGAGCCGCCAAGCCCGACGGCCTCAAGATCGTCGAGCCCGGCGACGAGGCGGCCTTCCTCCACCCCCTCGCCGCCGAGGAGCTCTGGGGAGTCGGCGACTCGACCGCCAGGAAGCTCGACCGCGCGATGATCAGGACGATCGGCGACCTCGCCCGCCGCACCGAGGCCGAGCTGGTCCCGATCGTCGGCAAGGCGGCCGCCCGCCAGCTCCACGCCCTCTCGAACGCCCGCGACCACCGCCGCGTCCGCTCGGGCCGCCGGCGCAGCTCGTTCGGCACCCAGTCCGCGATGGACGGCCGGCCGCGCACCCCCGCCGAGCTCGACTCGATCCTGGTCTCGCTCGTCGACCGCGTCACCGGCCGCATGCGCCGCGCGAACCGCTCGGGCCGCACGGTCGTCCTGCGCCTCCGCTACTCCGACTTCAAGCGAGCCACGCGCTCGCGGACGATGCAGCACTCGAGCGCGATGACCCGCACGATCCTGATCCCGGCGAGATCCCTCCTCGCCGACGCCATGCCGACGATCCGAAAGCGAGGCCTGACCCTGCTCGGCATCGCGATCACGAACCTCGACGGCGCGAAGGGCATCCAGCTCGAGCTGCCGCTTGAGCCCCCGCATCGGCCGGCGGTCGACCTGGCGGTCGACGAGGTCAGGAAGCGGTTCGGCTCGGATGCGCTAAGGCGGGCGTCGACGGGCGCACGTCGGGGCCACGGAACCGACTCCCACGATGCGGAGCCTTCCGGATCAGGCTGACGCTCAGGAGGATGGAGCGACTTTCCTGTTTGTCGCGTGCTGTAGTTGGACGAACCCGTTGACCGAGGACACGCCCAGCGACGCGACCAGAAAGGCGGCCAAGAATATGCAGGCCCGAAGGCACCTCAGCTACGCAAATGTGATGTCGACGCTCGCCGTCGTTCTCGCCCTCGTTGGCGGTTCAA
Source organism: uncultured Solirubrobacterales bacterium (assembly GCA_963839875.1). Taxonomy (GTDB): domain Bacteria; phylum Actinomycetota; class Thermoleophilia; order Solirubrobacterales; family 70-9; genus CAVUAT01. The sequence continues at coordinate 17,488 of CAWIWP010000002.1, read as the reverse complement.
CGGCGGTTTCGATTGCGGGCAAGAAGAACTCGAAGGTCGCTCCGAAGAACTCAGTCACGAGCAAGTCGATCCGGAACGGGTCGATTCAGGCAGCGGATCTGGCGCCGCGCTCGGTCTCGAGCAAGGCCATCGTCGACGGGGCGGTTGCGGCGGCGGAGTTGGCACCACTTCGTGTCGCCTCGGCCAGCAATGGCACCGCCCCGTCCAGGTGATCTGCGGCCCGGGGGAGATCCCGCTTGGGGGCGGCGCCAGCGCCGTGGGCGCAGACGCTTGAGAGACTCGGGTCCCGCTGATCCAGGGCGCGTCGACGCCGATTGGGTGGTCCGCGAGCGGTCCTGGCCGCCGACCCCGGCGCCAACGCACAGGTGATTTGCCTCTCGGCGACGCCCGGGAGCTGAACGAGCACCCGCGGGAAGGCGGGCCTCAGGGCACCACGACAACCACGTCGCGCCGGCGCGAGCTTCCGGGCAGGATAGGGGTAGCCGCCCTGGCGCTTCACCCGCGCCCGGAAGACGTAGCGCGCGGTCCTGCTCGTCCGCACGAACTTGTAGAGGCCGCGGAACTTCCCCTTCTCGTCCGTCTTCACGACCTTGAAGGTGCGCCACTTGTTGCCGGCGTCGGCCTGAAGCGCGACAGAACGCCCGCCGGCGTTCGGTCCCGGGAGACGGCCGCTGAAGCGCACCTTTTCCCCGTTGCAGAGGAGTTTGCGGCCAACGACCTGGAAGCGCGGCCGCACACCGACTCGAGCCGCAGCTGCTCGCGTTCGAGCGTCGCGTTGTTGAAGCGGTAGGAGACTCCAAAGTGCCGCGAGGGTCCGGGCTCGACCGCGAATCCGAACGTGCCGTCGTTCCGGACCTTGGCTATGTCGACGAGCTCGCGCGCGTCGCCGGGGAGGTCGACCTGTTCGTACAGGCAGACCGTTGATCCCGGAGCCGACGGCGAGCCACCGAGCGTGCCCTTGATCGCCACCGCCTTGTCGGAGCGAGTCCTGAGCTCCGCGCGCAGCTTGCCCGCACCGAGCTTGAAGGCCCGCATCGAGCGCGCTCGCAGGCTGCCCGCCCGAGTTCGGACAGCTGTTGTCGACCTGGATCGCACGGGTCTCGCAGCCGCGGTTGGGCTCGCCCGTGATGCTGAGGTCGGCGCCGCATACCTCGATCGCGTTGGTCCCGTTCGGGAGCTGCTCGGTCTTGACCGGGAACTCGACGCTGCGCGAGCCTGGGCAGGGCGAGAGGAAGTTCGTATCGCAAACGAATCGGGCCTCGTCGACCTTCACCCCGTTCGCCCTGATGGTGATCCCTTGGAGGCCGGACCCCTGATCGGAAGCATCGACTTTGAGGGTCTCGGTGCCGCGCGCGGGGCCGCCCTCGAGCAGATCGCCCCCGAGCGAGCCGACCCGTGGCGAGGCCGAGTCGACGATCTCAAACGTCAGGTTGCGGACCCGGGCCTCGGCGGCGGCCGGCGAGCAGCCGCCCGGCCGCGACGAGGTAGACCCCGAAACGGCTGCAGAATCCGTTGTTGCCCAGCATCGTCATCTCTCCACTCAGTCCCGGTGTGGTTGGAAACTGTATCGCAGAGGCGCCGTTTCGCTGCAGCGCTAACGTGTCCCCGGAGGTTCGCGTTGTTGAAGATCAGGTACTGGAAGCTGGCCGACTTGAACGCCGCTCCTTGCGGCGCGTCCCAGACCCAGGCGCCGTACCCGCCGGCGGCGACGCTACTCGCCCCCTCGGTGTAGACGCCGACTCCCATCTTGAAGGCACCCGGAGTGGTGCAGTCGGCGCTGAAGCCGAAAGGCGTCGTGTTCGTTTCCCCGTGTGCACCCGGAATCGCAACGTAGCCCGGAACGTCGCTGCATTGGGTGACGAGATAGCTCCCCGCCTCGACGCGCTCCGGACTCGCCAGGAGGGCCAACGCGGTGCTCGCACACGCGGCGGCGGCCGCCACGCGGAGTCTCATGGTGGGATTGGTCCTCGCTGCGGTCATCGCTTGCCTCCTCGTCGATACGAAGTCATTTCTCGAAACCGAACCCTCCGCCGCCGCCACCCGACGAGCCTCCGCCGCCGCTTGCGGCCCCACCGAACTCCGTGCCGCCGCCGGTTGCGGCGGGTGGAGAGCTCGAGGGCTGGACCGGCTGAGCCGCAACGTCGCCGATGCCGACCTCCTTGTCGATCTGCTGGGGGGTGTTCTGAGGCTCGTTCGGCGGGGTCTCCGGCTCGGAAGGCGCGGGAGCAGGCTGCTCGGGCAGGATCGTCGCCGCAGGTGTGTCGGAAACCGCCTCCGGTACCTCGGTCTCCTCCGAGGGCTGCTCGGCAACGGGATTGTTCGCTCCGGCGCCAGGGAGGTCGACGACGTCCTGCTGAACGCAGACGCCCGCCGCGGCACTCCCGCCAACACAGACGGCAAGGACCTTGGCGAGAGCCACGGACCCCGCGCCGCGCGTGCCGCCCGCAGTGGCAACCTGGCTCGCAGGAGCATCGCTCGTGCCGCGCGTCATCACCGAGTAGCCGAGCTCGCGAGCCTTCTCGGTCGCGGATGTGAATCGGTCGGCGATCCACTGCGAGGCGTGCCCCTTCGTCGTGGCGTCGATACCTCCGAGCGGCATCAGCTCCAGGACCCGGTCGGGCACCGCGCGGAAAGCGCGCAGCTTCGCCCGGCATGTCGCGCAGCTGCGCAGGTGAACCTGGACGGCGTCCGCGCCGGACACCTCGCGCTCGCCGTCGGCCATCGCCGAAAGGGCCGAGCTGATGTCCTCGCAACGGTCGCCGTGCTCGAGCTCGTCGAAGACCTCGATAAAGCGCTTGCGCCCCTCGGCCATGCAGCGGTTGATCTTTGTGTAAGTCCAACCGGTGATCTCGCCGATCTCGGCGTACGAGTACCCCTCGGCCTTGAGGGTGAGCGCACGGACCTCCTGGGGCTTCAGTGCGCGAAGGGCCTCGCTCGAGCGGGCGACCCGCTCCCGGCTGGCGACGCGCTCGTCGGGCTCCGGCTGCTCGGAAGCGATCGAGTCGAGAGGGTCGCGGTCGTCCTCGGCATCCGGCGAGCGCGGCGCCGAGAGCATCCGCTCGCGTTGGCCGCGGACACCGAGGGCTTCGCGCTTGGTCACTGTCTGCATCCACCGAACCAGGCTGTCGCCCTCGATCGGCGGGGCCTTGGTCAGAAGGATCTCGAGGGCCCGCTGGTATGCGTCTTCGGCGTCGTCTCCGCAGATCGAGTAACGGCGGGCCGTTTTGCGGAAGACGGCGTCGTGTGTCTTGATCAATGCGGCCGCTGCGCGGCGCCTCGACTCAGGCGAGCTCTCCACATCCGCGACAGCACCACGCTTGATCACGAACATCTGATGCTCAAGCTCGCATGATTCGTCCCCGAACGAGCCGGTTCTGGTCGCAAATTGCGAAGAACCGGGCCCGTTAGTGCGTATGCTCGCCGCCCTATGACCACCTGCGTCGTCACCGGCGGGGCCGGCTTCCTCGGCTCCCATCTCTGCGAGGCCCTTCTCGGGAAGGGTCACCGCGTCGTCTGCGTGGACAACCTCGAGACCGGCAACCTCGCCAACATCGATCACCTGCGCTCGGACGAGTTCAGCTTCATGAACCTGGACATCACCGAGCACGTGCGGATCGACGAGCCGGTGGACTTCGTCTACCACCTCGCCTCGCCGGCGAGCCCGATCGACTACCAGCGGCTGCCGCTGCAGACGCTGAAGGTCGGCTCCTACGGGACCCACCACATGCTCGGGCGTGGCGAAGTTCAAGCGGGCGCGCTTCCTGCTCGCCTCGACCTCGGAGGTCTACGGCGACCCCGAGGTCCATCCGCAGACCGAGGACTACTGGGGCAACGTCAACCCGATCGGCCCGCGCGGCGTCTACGACGAGGCCAAGCGCTACGCCGAGGCGCTGACGATGGCCTACCACCGCCAGCAGGGCGTGGACACCTGCATCGTCAGGATCTTCAACACCTACGGCTCGCGGATGCGCGCCCACGACGGCCGCGCGATCCCGACCTTCCTGCGCCAGGCGCTGCAGGACAAGCCGCTCACCGTCTTCGGCGACGGCAGCCAGACCCGGAGCTTCTGTTACGTGGACGACGAGATCCGCGGCCTGATGGCGCTCGCGGAGTCCGACATCCACCTGCCGGTCAACATCGGCAACCCCGACGAGTACACGCTGCTCCAGCTCGCCGAGTCCGTGATCGAGGCCGCCGGCTCGCGCTCGGAGATCGTCCACGAGGCGCTGCCGGTGGACGACCCGAAGATCCGCCAGCCCGACATCACCAAGGCGCGCGAGCTGCTCGGCTGGGAGCCCAAGGTCGGGCTCGCCGAGGGCCTGCGGCTGACGATCGAGAAGTCCGGCGTCGAGCGGCTGGTCGGCTCCACCGGCTGAGCTTGGTCGGAGTCATGGACATGCCCGAGGGGGCGCTCGGCTTTCGCGCGGCCGGGAAGCTCGAGGTCGCCGACGTGAAGGACACGATCATGCCGCCGATCGCCGAAGTCCTGGACGCCGACGGGGAGCTGCGGACGATGTTCGTCCTCTACGACGATTTCGAGGTCGGGTTCGACCCTCGGCTCATATGGGAGGACATGAAGGCCGACTTCAACGTCCTTGCCAAGCACCGCGACAACGTCAAGCGCTCGGCGATCGTCACCAACATCGACTGGCTGAAGCGGCTGATGAAGCTGGGCGGCTGGATCGCGCCCGGCGACGCGAAGCGGTTCGACCTCGAGGACGTGGAAGAGGCGAAGGCCTGGGTGGCCGGCTAGGCCAGCCCTACTTCGCCTTCGGCGCCTCGTCCGGCAGGCTCATCGAGCGGCGCATCAGCTTGTCGAGGTTGCGGTCGCCGACTATGCCCTTGGCGCGCTTCATGATCTTCGCGTCGGTGCCGACCAGGTAGCGGGTCTTCGGGCGGCGCCTGCCGATCGCCCTCGTGATCGTGTTCGCGACCTTCTCGGGCGGGATCCCGCGCTCGGCCGTGTCGATGAGGGCCTGCTTCATCGCCTCCATCTGCTTGCCGTAGAGGCGCTTGGCCTCGGGGCTGAACTTGATGCCCTCGTAGGCGTCGGCGCCCTTGTCCCAGATCGGGGTGGCGATCGAGCCGGGCTCGATGACGACCACGTTGATTCCCCACGGCTTCACCTCGCGGCGCAGCGAGTCGGCGACGGCCTCGAGCCCGAACTTCGCCGCGTGGTAGGGCGACATGAAGGGCGTGGCGATGAGGCCGCCGATCGAGGTGACGAAGACGATCGTCCCGGTCGCCGCGGCGGATCAGGGGCAGGAACTCCTGGGTGACCGCGTACTGGCCGGTCAGGTTCACGTCGATGACCTTCTCGAACTCCTCGATCGGCATGTGCTCGACCGGGCCCGCGTTCGCGATCCCGGCGTTGTTGACGAGGCCGGCGAGCCCGTCCTTGCCGACCGCGCGCTGGACCTTCTGGCGCGCGGCAGCGGATCGAGCGCGCCTTCGCGACGTCGAGGGTGATCGGGGTCAGCCGTTCGGACGCCGCCTCGGCGAGGCTCTTGGCGTCCGCCTGCTTGCGGACGCCGGCGAAGACGCGGTAGCCCTGCTCGTCGAGCCGTAGCGCGGTCGCGCGGCCGATCCCGGTCGAGGCTCCCGTGACGACGACCGCACCCTTCTCCTTGCTCGCCATGGCTGGAGCCTATTCAGTCGCGAGGCCCGGCCTCCAGTCACGACGGAGCCGGGTAGGCGACACTCCCGCGATGCCCACCGTCCTCGCCGTGGTCGGCGCGCGGCCCAACTTCGTGAAGATGGCGCCGGTCACCCAGGCGCTCGCCGAGCGCGAGGGGGTCGACGTGCGGCTGCTACACACCGGGCAGCACTACGACCGCGCGCTCTCGGACGGGTTCATCGAGCGGCTTGGGATGCCCCAGCCCGACGCGAACCTGGGCGTCGGCTCGGGCAGCCACGCGGAGCAGACCGCGAAGGTGATGCTGGGAGTCGAGGGCGACCTGCAGGATCACCCCGCCGACCTGGTGCTGGTCGCCGGCGACGTCAACTCGACGCTGGCCGCGGCGCTGGCCGCGACGAAGCTGAACGTCGCTGTCGCCCACCTCGAGTCGGGGCTGCGCTCGCGGGACTGGTCGATGCCCGAGGAGGTCAACCGGATCGCCACCGACCGCGTCAGCGACCTGCTCCTCTGCACCTCCGAGGACGCGGTCGAGAACCTCGCCGCCGAGGGGATGTCGTCGGGCGTCGAGCTCGTCGGGAACACGATGATCGACAGCCTCTTCCGGATCCTCGAGGACGCCGACCGCCCCGCGGCGCTCGCAGCGGCCGGGCGTCGAGCAGCGCGGCTTCGTCCTGGTCACGCTCCACCGCCCCGCGCTGGTGGACGACCGCGAGGCGCTGGCGGCGGTGATCGAGGTGCTGGGCGAGATATCGGCGACCGTCGCCGGTCCTGTTTCCCGCCCACCCGCGCACCGTCGGCCACCTCGAGGAGCGGGGGATCGAGCTGCCCGCCGGGCGTGCGCCTGGCCGAGACCCATGGACTACGCCGACTTCATCGCGCTCGAGGCCGAGGCGCGCCTGGTGATCACCGACTCGGGCGGCGTGCAGGAGGAGACCTCGGCGCTGGGCGTCCCGTGCCTGACCTACAGGCGAGACGACCGAGCGGCCCGTGACGGTCGAGCTGGGCACGAACACGCTCGTCGGGCATCGATCCCGGACGCGCTGCGCGCCGCGGCCGCCGAGGCGCTCGCCGCCGAGCCCCCCGACCGCCCGCCGCACATCCCGCACTGGGACGGCGAGGCGGGACCGCGCGCCGCGGATGCGGTCGTATCCTTCCTGCGCCTGATGGACTCGGGGACCAAGAAGGTGGCGATCGTTCCTGCCCTCGAACGAGGAGGGCTCGATCGAGGCGGTGGTCGAGGAGCTGCACGCGCGAAGCTCCCGGCTACGACGTGCTCGTGGTCGACGACGGCTCGACCGACCGCACCGCCGAGATCGCCCGCGACGCCGGGGCGATCGTGCTCTCCCACCCCTTCAACCTCGGGATCGGCGGCGCCGTCCAGTCGGGCTACCGCTACGCCTACCTCCACGGCTACGACGTCGCGGTCCAGGTCGACGGCGACGGCCAGCACGACCCGGACCAGCTCCCGGAGCTGGAGCGCGCGCTCCACGGCGGCGAGGCCGAGATGGTCTGGGGCAGCCGCTTCCTCGAGGGCGCCGGCTACCAGGTGCACTGGACCCGCAGGATCGGGCAGCGGATCTTCGCCCGGCTGGTCTCGCTGATCACGCGCGAGCCGGTCTCCGACCCGACCTCGGGCTTCCGGATGACCAACCGCCGCGGCATCGAGCTCTTCGCCCGCGACTACCCGCACGACTTCCCCGAGGTCGAGGCGATCCTGATGGTCCACGCGCACGACATGTCGATGCAGCGAGGTCCCGGTCCGGATGCGCCCGCGCGCGACCGGCAGCTCGTCGCTCGGCGGCCTCAGCGCCCCGCTACTACATGGCGCGGGTGCTGCTGGCGATCTTCGTCGGCCTCTTCCGCCGCCGCCCGATTCCCCCCGCCGGGCGACGACTGGCTGGCCACGCCGCCCTCCGAGGCGCTCGAGGGGACCACGCGGTGACCATCGCCGCGTCGATTCTCGCCGCCACCGACACCCTCTCGACCCGCGTCCAGATCGTCGCGATCGCGGGCTCGGCCCTGCTCTTCTTCTTCGTGCTCGAGCTCGTCCGGCGCCGCCGCCTGGGCGAGCCCTACGCGATCCTCTGGCTGCTCGCCTCGGGCGTGCTGCTCCTCCTCTCGATCTTCGACGGGCTGCTGCGCGAACTCTCCGAGCTGGTCGGCATCGAGACCCCCGCCAACGCGCTGTTCGTGGTCGGGTTCGGATTCATCCTCGTCCTGCTGCTGAGCTTCTCGTCGGTCGTCTCGCGCCTCTCGCGCGAGAACAAGCTGCTCGCCCAGGAGCTCGCGCGCCTGAACCGCGAGCGCGAGGGGCAGGACGACCGGCAGGATTCACCCATTCCGAAGTAGGGGCAGGAAGGGCCCGCCCGGGGCCGAATCCAGCGGCATGGAGACCGCCAGCCGCACGCTGATGAAGTCCCCTCCCGAGCTCTGGGAGATGCTCGACACGCCCGAGCGCATGCACGGCCTGATGTGCTCGCTCGTGGGCCGCGCCACGGAGATCGAGGTCTCCGAGCGCGAGCGAAGGCGAGCGCCTGTGCTGGGTGGCCGCGAGCCACATGAACCAGGGCCGGATCGAGGTCGACCTGGCCGAGAAGGGCTGGGGCACGCACGTCGACATCACCGCCGACTGCCCGAGCGAGGCCCACCGCCTCGAGGGCTGGCTCGACGCCGTGATGGAAGAGCTCGCGACGCCCGAGAAGCGCCCGTTCGAGGGCATCGTCTGAGCCCCACCGCCGCAGTCGCACTTCCTTGACCAGCCGCGCGCCGTACGTGCGCTTTTATCTGCGCTCCTTGGCGGGTGCCAGAGATCAGCCGGTTCTACGGCATCGTGATCAAGATGCATTACCGGGACCACGCTCGGCCTCACTTTCACGCGATTTACGCCGAGTATCAAGCCTCGATCGCAATCGACACTCTCGAGGTACTGGAGGGCCGTCTACCGCGCCGAGCCCGGCGACTCGTCGAGGAATGGTGCGTTCTGCACCGAAAGGAACTCCGAGCTAACTGGACCCGTGCCCGGAACCGTGCTCGGCTCGAGCCAGTCGAGCCCCTGACCTAAGATCCTGTCGTGGCTGAGCTGGTCCATCCCACCCAGGTGAAAGTAGTTGGCACTCACCGCATCTGGCTGCGCTTCGACGACGGGGTCGAGGGGGAGGTTGACCTTTCAGACGACGATTGGGTCGGTGTGTTCGAGCCTCTCGAGGATCCCGAATACTTCGCGAAGGTGGAGCTCAGCCCTCATGGAGACACGATCGTTTGGCCCAACGGCGCAGACATCGCTCCCGAAACTCTTCATGCCTGGGTCACAGGCGCCCTGCCGATGGGCAAGACTGACTAAGCCCTAGGGGACGTTCTGCACGTTCTCGCAGCCGGCGACCGCGTCGTCGCCCTCCCCGCCGTCGCAGTTGTTGCCGACCGAGTCCCGCCCTGTCGCGCCGCCGCTCTGGAAGGTGCCCTCCTTGGCGCCTCCGAACATCGTGTCGTTCCCGGCACCGCCGAAGATCCGGTCGACACCGCTTCCGCCGCGCAGGAGGTCGTTGCCGGCCTGGCCGCGGACCTTGTCCGCGTTGGTGCCGCCCTTGGCGTGGTCGTCGCCCTCGTTGCCGAAGATCGTGTCCTCGCCGCGATCGCCGCAGATGACGTCGTCGCCGCCCAGGCCGCTGATGCGGTCGGCGCCGCGCATCCCACGGATCACGTCGGGGCCCGGGGTCCCCTGAATCTTGTCCTTCTTGATCGTGCCGATGATCGTCGCGCGCTGCCCCAGGCAGAAGCGGCCCGAGCTCTTCTGCCCGCCGACCTGGCCCTGGACGCCCGCCGCTCCGGCGCCAACCGCGGGGACCTCGGGGACCTCGACCGAACCGATGTCGGAGCCGTCGCCGCCGGGCGCGTTGGCGATTCCCGCGTCGTCGGAGACGCGGGCCGCCCCGCGCTGGTCGGATGCGAGGCCGGGCGATAGGCCCTTGTCGAGAGCCGGGCTTCCCGACGACGGAAGGTGCGTCTCCGTCGGGCCGCCGTTGGCCGCCAGCCCCCCGAGAGCGGGGTCGGCGCCGAAGATGTTGATGCCGGGCGAGTCGACGATGGTGGCTCCCGTCGGATCCTCGATCAGGCTGAACCCCGCGGTGAACCGGCTCGTGGCGAGCGTGTCGGACTCGAAGAGCTCGGGGCCGGTCGACGCCGTGTTGCTCGCCACGATCGTGCTGTCGAGGTTGACCGGGTTGGTGTTGCTCTGGCTGAAGGAGCGGTAGATGCCGCCGCCTTCCTCGGAGGCGCCGTTGCCGACGATCGTCGAGCTGCGGATGTCGCTGGTGCCGGCGCTGTAGCCGCTGTAGATGCCGCCGCCCTCAATCGCGGAGTTGCCGGAGATCGTCGAGTTGACGATCTCCATCGGGCCGCTGCCGCGGTAGATGCCGCCACCGAGCCCGCCGCTCTCCACGCCTGGCGTCGCGGTGTTGTTCGAGACAGTCGAGTCGACCACGCTGATCGAGGAGTTCGAGCCGCGCGTGGCGACTCCGCCGCCATCTCCCTCGACGGCGTCGTTTCCGCTGACCGTCACGGCGCTGAGCGAGAGCTCGGTGTTGTAGCCGTAGACGCCTGCTCCTCCGGATGCGTTCCCGTCCCTCACCGTCAAGCCCGAGATGGAGACTGAGATCGACCCGGAGAACGTCAGGGCGTTGAAGACGCGCGAGCTTGCTCCGCCGGACACGGCCAACTGCGTCGCCCCTGGACCGGTGATCGCCACAGAGTCGCTGATGTAGATCTCCCCCGTGGTGAGGCCGATCGTCCCGGTCACGCCCGACTGGAAGGTGACCGTGTCAGCGCCCGCGGTCGCGTTCGCCTGATCGACAGCGTCGCGGAGCGAATCCGTCCCGGAGTCGGCGAGGTTCTTGACCTCGAAGTTGGCGGCGTCAGCTGCCGGCGCCCCGAAGGCACCCGCGGCGATCGCCCCACCCGATACAGATGCGACGCGCTTGATCCAGCCGTCCTGCATTTCCTTCCCCTATTCCCGATCCCCCTGAACGGGCCTTCGCCGAGTGAATCTAGATCATCCGGCGGGGCGAGGAATCCCGAATATTCGGTTACTCACCGTCAGCCGCGGCCGCGGCTGAAATCGAGCGTGATCGGCCCCTTTTCGGGGTCGCGAAGGGCGAGCGCCATCACGCCGCCGACCAGGATCAGGATCGGCGAGATGAGCAGGATCTCGATCACGTCGGTGGTGCTGCACTGCTCGGCCGGGCCGGTCTCCGAGTTGGCGCAGTTCTGGCCCATCCAGTCGGCGATCTCGCCGGGGCCCGGCTTGAAGAGCACCACGATGCCGGCGATCCCCGCCAGGAGCAGGACGAAGCCCAGGAGGCGGAGGCCGATGCGGACGGGCTCGCTCATGGCGAGAACCTATCCTTCCCCCGCGATGGCGACAGCGCCCAAAGACACCGAGAAGCAGCTCGCCGCGGCCGAGGAGGACCTGGACCGGTACATCGCGCCGGTGGTCGGCCCCGACGACGAGCGGGTCATCACCGACTCCGGCATCGAGATCAAGCCCCTCTATGACGAGGACGACGTCGCGCCGGACCTCGAGGAGCGTCTCGGCGAGCCCGGCTCGTACCCCTTCACCCGCGGGATCCACGAGCGGATGTACCGCGACCGCACCTGGACGATGCGCCAGTACGCGGGCTTCTCGAGCCCCGAGGACACGAACGAGCGCTACCGCTACCTGACCGAGCACGGCTCGACGGGCCTCTCGATGGCCTTCGACCTTCCGACACAGCTCGGCCGCGACTCCGACGACCCGCTCTGCCAGGGCGAGGTCGGCCGCACCGGCGTCCCGATCGACACGATCGAGGACATGCGGATCTGCTTCGACCAGATCTCGCTTGCCGACGTCTCGACCTCGATGACGATCAACGCGCCCGCCGCGATCCTGCTGTTGCTCTACGAGATCGTCGGCGAGGAGCAGGGCGTCCCGGCCTCAGAGCTGCGCGGGACGGTCCAGAACGACGTGCTGAAGGAGTACATCTCGCGCGGCAACTACATCTACCCGCCCGATCCGACGATGCGGCTGACCACCGACATCTTCGCCTACTGCGACGAGCACGTTCCGAAGTGGAACACGATCTCGATCAGCGGGTACCACATCCGCGAGAAGGGCTGCTCGGCAGTGCAGGAGGTCGCGTTCACCCTCGCCAACGCGATCGCCTACGTCGAGGGCGGGATCGCCGCCGGACTCGACGTCAACCGCTTCGGCAAGCGCCTGGCCTTCTTCTTCAACGGCCACAACAACGTCTTCCAGGAGATCGCCAAGTTCCGGGCCGTCCGCCGGATGTGGGCGAAGACGATGAAGGAGCGCTTCGGGGCCACCGAGGAGAAGGCGCAGATGATCCGCTTCCACACCCAGACGGGCGGAGTCACCCTCCAGGCCCAGCAGCCGGAGGTCAACATCATCCGGGTGGCGCTCCAGGGCTTCGCCGCCGTCGCCGGCGGCACCCAGTCCCTGCACACCAACGGCTTCGACGAGGCGCTCGCGCTCCCGACGGAGCGCTCGGCCCGCATCGCGCTCCGCACCCAGCAGGTGCTCGCGCACGAGTCGGGCGTCGCCGACACCGTGGACCCCTTCGCCGGCTCCTACTTCATCGAGTCGCTCACCGACGAGATCGAGGAGCGCTCGTGGGAGTTGATGGGGAAGGTCGAGGACATGGGCGGCTCGACCCAGGCCCTGGACTTCATGCAGCGCGAGATCGAGGAGTCGGCGTCGAGCTACCACGAGCGCTACCGCACGGGCCAGGACATCATCGTCGGCGTCAACAAGTACGAGACCGACGTCGTCGACGACGTGGACATCCTCAAGGTGGACCCCGCCGCCGAGGCCCGCCAGTTGAAGCGCCTCGCGGCCTTCAAGGAGGCACGGGACCAGAAGGCGCTCGACGCCAAGCTCGAGAGCCTGCGCGACGTCGCCCGCGGCGAGGGCAACCTGCTTCCCCCGATCAAGGAGGCGCTGGCGGCCGACGGATCGATCGGCGACGTCTGCAACGCCATGCGCGACGTATTCGGCGAGTACAAGGGCGGCGCGTTCTTCTAGAACACCCGTCCTTTTTCAAGCGTGGAGGGCATTGGCCGGCACGCTCAGGAGCCGATCAGAATGGCATGAGGCGCGAGGTGGAGCGAAGCGGAACCGAGTCCAGGGGTGAGGACGGATTCACGCTGGTCGAGATGCTCGTGGTGATGCTGATCATCGCCCTGCTCGCGTCGATCGCGATCCCCTCCTTCTTCTCCCAGAAGGACAAGGCCACCGACGCGGACGCCAAGGCCGCGGTCCGCTCCGCCCAGACGACCGCCGAGACGATCGCGAGCGACAACGAGGGCGACTACGACGGCGCCGGCGGGGTCACGGTCGCGAACCTGAAGACCACCGAGCCGGCGCTGACCAACGCCACGCTGACGGTGCCTGTTGTGAGCAACAACAGCTACACGGTCCGGGTGCAGTCCTCGACCGGGAACACGTTCGACATCCGCCGCAACGCCGACGGCTCCGTCGACCTGGGCTGCGCGAGCGCCGGCCGCGGAGGCTGCCCGGCAGACGGAAACTGGGGTAGCTAGGCGCTTCGTCCGGCGGGCTGACCGTAAACTGCCCGCCCGTGCGAGAGAAGTACCCCGAGACCCACGAAGAGAAGCTCGCCCAGCTCCGCGAGCTGCGCGAGGCCGCCGTCCACGCGGGCTCGGAGGAGGCCGTCGAGAAGCAGCACGCCAAGGGGAAGCTGACCGCGCGCGAGCGGATCGAGAAGCTGCTCGACCCCGGCAGCTTCGAGGAACTCGACACCTTCGTCCGCCACCGGACGCACGACTTCGAGATGGACAAGCGCCGTCCTTACGGCGACGCGGTCGTCACCGGCTACGGCACGATCGACGGGCCGCACGGTCTTCGTCTTCTCCCAGGACTTCACGGTCTTCGGCGGCTCGCTCGGCGAGGTGATGGCCGAGAAGATGTGCAAGGTGATGGACCTCGCGGCCGAGGTCGGGGCGCCGGTCATCGGCATCAACGACTCCGGCGGCGCGCGCATCCAGGAGGGCGTCGTCTCGCTCGGCGCCTACGGCGACGTCTTCGTCCGCAACGTCAACTGCTCGGGCGTGATCCCGCAGATCAGCCTGATCATGGGCCCGTGCGCGGGCGGCGCGGTCTACTCCCCCGCCATGACCGACTTCATCTTCATGGTCAAGGAGACCTCGCACATGTTCATCACCGGCCCCGAGGTGATCAAGACGGTCACCGGCGAGGAGGTCGAGTTCGAGGACCTGGGCGGGGCGATGAGCCACAACTCCAAGTCGGGCGTCGCCCACTTCGCCTCCGAGGACGAGGACCAATGCCTCGAGGACGCCCGCTACCTCTTCAGCTTCCTGCCCTCGAACAACCTCGAGATGCCGCCGCGGGTCGAGCCCACCGACGACCCCGACCGCGAGGACGCCGACCTCGACAACCTCGTCCCCGACGACCCCTCGAAGCCCTACGACATGCGCGAGGTGATCTCGCGGATCGTGGACGACGGGGAGTTCTTCGAGGTCCACGAGCACTTCGCCAAGAACATCGTCTGCGGCTTCAGCCGCCTCGACGGCTATCCCGTCGGCGTCGTCGGCAACCAGCCCGCGCACCTCGCCGGGGTGCTCGACATCGAGTCCTCCGAGAAGGCCGCGCGCTTCGTCCGCACCTGCGACGCCTACAACGTGCCGCTGCTGACCTTCACCGACGTCCCCGGCTTCCTGCCCGGCACCTCGCAGGAGTGGAACGGGATCATCCGCCACGGCGCGAAGCTGCTCTACGCCTTCACCGAGGCGACCGTGCCGAAGCTGACCGTCGTCACCCGCAAGGCCTACGGCGGCGCCTACGACGTCATGAACTCCAAGCACATGCTCGCCGACTTCAACTTCGCCTGGCCGACGGCCGAGGTCGCCGTGATGGGCCCAGAGGGCGCGGTCAACATCATCTACCGCAAGGACATCGCCTCCTCGCCGACGCCCGACGAGCGCCGCGCGAAGCTGATCGACGACTACAAGGCCCACTTCGCCAACCCGTACTCGGCGGCCGAGCGCGGCTACATCGACGACGTGATCGAGCCGCACGAGACGCGCCCGAAGCTGATCAAGGCGCTGCGCGTGCTGCAGACCAAGCGCGTCGAGCAGCCGAAGCGCAAGCACGGGAACATCCCGCTCTAGAAAGCGGCCCAGGCAGCTGAACGGCCCGCCGAAGCGGGCCGCTCGCGATGCGTCCCGCTCGTCCCCTAGGGGGCGGCGCAGATCACATAGATCGTGCCGGTGCCCGAGTTGCCGGCGTCCTGGTTGAACGCCCGGGCCCGCCAGCCGGTGGGTGTGCCGGACGTGTTCTGCGGGTGCGAGTCCAAGAACACGAGGTTGGTGGCCGTGACCGACGAGTCCGGCATGTCAATGCCGCCTCCGGTTGCCCGCTCTCCCGGGTTGCAATCCACCGTGCCGTTGGCGAAGTTGTTCGCCGGGAAGCTCATCGCGTCCGTTCGGATCGTGACATTGGTCGCACCGGCCGCACCGGTCGCGCCCATCGCGCCCGGTGCGCCGGCGGGGCCGCGGTGGCCCGGCGGCCCGGCGGGACCCGGCTTCGCCTTCGCCTTCTTCTTCGCTGCGCTCCCCGCGTCGCCGTTCCCGGCAACCGCGGTCGACATCAGGGCGATGCTCGCGACGGCCGCCAGGCCGATCAATACATAACGCTTGCTCATTTGGTGTTCCTTCCCCTTGAGTTCCCCGGCCGGTTCTCGGCCGCGGCTCACATAGTCCGGCTAGTCTCGCCGGAATGGCATCGAACGGCAAGCGCACCCCGCCCCGGCCCAGGATCGAGATCGGGGCCGCAGTCGCCGATGACCGCGAGGCGGCGGCGATCGCGGCGGCGCTCGAGCGCTTCCTGATGGAGACCGCACCCCCTCCGCGGCCGGCGGAGCAGCAGAACCCCTGGCAGCGAGCGGCCCTCCGGGAGGGGATCGCCGCGCGGCAGATCGAGCCGAGCGGATGGGGGCCTGCCGTCGGTCGGTGATACAAACCGTCCGGCAATCTTCTAGGAGGAGGCTCCCGTGGCGGTAGTCAAGATCATCGAGCTCGTCGGAAGCTCGAAGAAGTCCTCCGACGACGCGGCTCAGCAGGCGCTGAAGCAGGCGCAGAGCTCGCTTCGCAACATCAGGGCGATCGACGTCGTGTCGACCGGCCTGCGCGGCGAGAACCTCGACGAGTGGCGCGCCCACGTGCGGGTGGCGTTCCTGGTCGAGGGAACCGACATCGACTGAGGAAACCGAGATGACATCGGTCGGGATCGTCGGCGCCGGCTTCGGCGGCATCGGCATGGCCATCCGGCTGCGCCAGGCCGGGATCGAGGACTTCACGCTCTTCGAGCGCGGCGACTCCGTGGGCGGCGTGTGGCGGGCCAACGTCTACCCCGGCGCGGCGTGCGACGTCCCGTCCCACCTCTACTCGTTCTCGTTCGCGCCGGGCCACGACTGGTCGCGGCGCTTCGCCCCGCAGGAGGAGATCCTCTCCTACCTGAACAGGATCACGGACGAGTACGGCGTCCGGCCCCGGGTGCGCCTGGGCGTCGAGGCGACCTCGGCGTCATTCGACCCGGACGCGGGCAAATGGACGCTCGCGACCTCGGACGGGGAGGAGCACGTCTTCGACTTCCTCGTGACGGCCTGCGGGCAGCTCACCAACCCCGACGTCCCGCGAATCCCCGGCGCCGAGGACTTCGAGGGGGAGGTCTTCCACTCCGCCGAGTGGGACCACTCCCACGACCTGGGCGGCGAGCGCGTCGCGGTGATCGGCACGGGCGCGAGCGCGATCCAGTTCGTGCCCCGGATCGCCGAGGAGGCCGCGCAGGTCGATGTCTACCAGCGCTCGGCGCCGTGGATCCTGGAGAAGAACGACCGCCCCTACCCCGAGTGGGAGCAGCGCCTGTTCAGGAAGGTCCCGGTGCGGGTGGCGGCGAGCCGGCTCGGGCTCTTCGCGATCTTCGAGGCGTTCACCTATGCATTCACGGGCGCCGACTGGCTCGCGCGGCCCGTCGAATGGCTGGCCGACCGCGACCGCCGCAAGGCGCTGGAGGGCGACCCCGACCTGATCGCCAAGACGACGCCCGACGGCCGCCTCGGCTGCAAGCGCGTCCTGGTCACGAGCGAGTGGTACCCGACCCTGCGACGGCCGGACGTCGAGCTGATCGCCGGCGGGGTCGAACGGATCACCGCCGGGGGCGTGGTGGCGGCCGACGGTGTCGAGCGGCCCGCGGACACGATCGTCTGGGGCACGGGCTTCCGCACCCAGGACTTCGTCGCGCCGATGGAGATCACGGGCACGGACGGACGCGAGCTGAACGAGGTCTGGAAGAGGCGGCCCGAGGCCTACCTGGGGACCACCGTCTCGGGCTTCCCGAACATGTTCGTGATGTACGGGCCGAACACGAACCACATCTCGGGCTCTGTCCCGTACACGCTCGAGTGCCAGTTCAACTACGCGCTGGACGCGATCCGGCGGGCGAGGGACGGCAACCTGCGCTGGATCGACCTGCGGCCCGAGGTCCAGGCCGAGTGGCGCCGCGAGATGGACACCCGCGCCGAGCGGGCCATCTGGGTCACGGGTGGCTGCAGCAGCAACTGGTACGTGACCGAGGACGGCGCCAGCACCAACAACTGGCCGGGTCCATGGCTCGAGTTCCGCCGGCGGACCCACAGGATCAACCCGGGCGACTACAGGGCCGCACGGGCAAACGGCGCCACCGTCACGAGTGGCACGGGTCAGAGCGAAACGGTGGGAGCCTCGACGGATCCTTCGCGCCACGCGTCGTAGACCGCCCGCACG
>CAWIWP010000001.1:0-70781 GCA_963839875.1 uncultured Solirubrobacterales bacterium | reverse complement strand
TTTAACCCGAGCTTCAAAGTCACGCCGAGACCCTATTCGCTTCTAGTTGTTTCTGGGGTGAAGGGAAAAAGGGAGATGACCGATAGGGGCAACATGACCACCGAGCAGATGATCGACAGGGCCAAGCGTGCGGAGCGCCTGAAGGAGCGCTTCACCGACTTCGAGCTCGAGATGGAGAAGGACGGGCTCTATGAGCAGGCGCTCGAGGCGCAGCGCCTGTGCCGCGAGCAGGAGGCCGCGGCGCGCTACTGGCGCGACCGTGCCGAGGGCGCGGCGCCCTAGCGGCGGCCTTACTTCTTCTTCTTCCGCTTCTTCTTGCAGCCCTTGGGCTTCTTCTTCGCGGCTGCGCTCGCCTTCTTGCCCTTCTTCTTCTTCGGCTTCTTGCACTTCTTCTTGACCGTGGGCGGCGGCTGCGCCGCAGGGACCGGGCAGCCGACGCCGGTCTGCCCGACGAACTCGTAGGCCCCGATGTCCTGACGGCCGGCGGTCTGGAGGCACGACGGAGTGCCGAGGAGCGCCCTCGGGTTGCCCGCCAGGTCGAGCGGCGTCGTCGAGACAGGGTTGCCCGCGTCGATCATCGCCGAGCCCGAGGCGAGGCGGAAGTCCGTTGCGCTGACGAACCCGGGCGGCGCGGTGGTCGCGAAGTCGTTGCAATCCGTGAGGTCTCCAGGCGTTCCCGTCGACGGGCCGCGCGAGAAGGTGCTGTCGCACGTGGTCATGCCGAACCTGGCAATTCCCCCCTGCTGGATGCTCGAATCGAGCAGGAGGTCCGTGTCCTCGACATAGATGGAGCTTCCGGACGGGTTCTGCATGGTCACTCCCGTGAGCGCGAGGAACCCGGTCCCGCGTAGGCCGTTGGCGCTGACCGCCATGCCGGCGCCGGTGGTCGTCAAGAGCGAGTCGCTGACCGTCACTCTGTCTGCGGTGCCCGCATTCCCTCGCACGTTGAGCGGGTTGCCATCGAATCCCGTGATCGAGTTGCGCCGCAGGACAGGGGTGTCCAAGACGGCAGAGTCGTTGTCGATGAGGATGCCGAGGCCGGAGGTCGCATCACCCGTGATCGAGTTGCCCTCGATCGTTGCGTCCGAATCGGTCAGGTCGATCGCGCGCTTGATGGTCCCACCGGTGTCCTCGTAGACCCGGGTCATGGTGTTGCCGGTGATCTGCGGATCGTTGCCGCTGAAGACCAGCGGGGACGAGACGGCATCGAATGTGTTGTTCCGAACGTTGGCGTTCAGCGCCCCGACCGTGTCGTCGAATACGCCGTACCGGTTCATGCTGAGATCGACCGCCGCGCCCCAGGTCCAGGAGTTCCCCTCGATCGTCACGTTCGCCGCGCCCGCGCCGTTGCTGATCTGGATTCTCGAGTCGAACTCGTTGTCGCGGCTGGGGAACGTGTTGCCGATGATCGAGACCGTCGTGCCGGCTATCCCGCCCTGGATCTCGATCGCGTCGGCGTCCCCTTCGATCGTCAGCCCGCGGATCTCCCGGGCCACGACACCCGCATCGACGAGGATCCCGTTGCCCGCGCCCCCGTCGATCGCGGTGACGCCGCCGTTGTCCGCGGTGAACGCCGGATTGAAGTTGCTCGCGATCAGCGACACACCCGAGTTGAGAGTGACGCTCTCCGTATAGAGGTCGGCTCCGACGAAGATCTTGCTGCCCGTCCCCGCAACGGCGGTGGCGTCGGAGATCTGGTCGCACGGGTTACTGAGTTCGCACGTCGCCCCGGTTCCATCCTCGTCCACGTATTGAAGCGATTGGCCTTGCGCCGGGGCGGCGAGGACGAACGAGCCGAGGATGCAAAGCGCGGCGACCGAGAGCCGGACTGCGCTCACTTCTTCTTCCCCTTCTTCTTGCAGCCCTTCGACTTCTTCTTCGCGGCTGCGGCGGCGTCCGTCTTCTTTGCCTTCTTCTTCGCCTTCTTGCACTTCTTCTTCGCCTTCGGGGTGACCACCGTTGTGGGGCCCGGGTCGACGGCGGTCACGGGACAGGCCAAATACGGGCCGTTCCTGATGGCGCTGTCGCCGGGGCATATGTGCACCTCGTAGGCGCCCGCGTCGCATGCTCCCCCGAGGGGAAGCGGGCGCGGATAGCCGCGCTGGTCCTGACCTTCTGCAAGGCATGCGGCGGCCGGGACGAAGTCGATCGCCCGGCTCCCCGGGTTCAGCGCGATCGTCGGCGTCGCCCCGCCGTTGTCTACGGGCGCCCCCGTCGCTATTCCTATCGAGCCCGACGTGCCGTCGGTGCCGACGAAGCCACACTGGGCGTCCGGGAAGAAGGTGGCGTTGTAGCCGGCCGAGCTGATCCCAGCTCCCGCGCAGGCATTCTGAAACTGGTTCTGGATGATCGACGCGCGCAGCGTCACGCCTGCGGTGCCGATCGCCGTGTCCTGGATGTGGTCTGCTTCCGCCGGGTCGGTAGCCGTATTGGCGACCAGGGTGTCGTTCACGAGCGAGAGGCTCACGTCCCCCCGCTGGTAGATCGCGCCTGCCTGACCATCGTTGCTCGCGTCGCCCGCGTCGTTGCTTTCGATGGTCGAGTTGACGACCGTCAGCGTCTCGCCCGCGTCTCCTCCTGAGATGTCGAGACCGCCTCCGCGCTCCTGGACGTTGTTCAGCGCGGCCTCGACGTGGTTGCCCTGGATCAGGCTGCGCCGGATGGTTCCCTGGCTCACGATGCTGAGCCCGCCGCCATAGGACTGGTCGGCCCCTCCCATGGCCTGGTGCTCGACGAAGTTGTTGCTGATCACCGAGTCGGATATGGCCAGCAGGCCGCTGCCGTTCACGACCCCCGCCCGGATTCCACCGCCGCTCTTGTTCCCGACGAGGGCTGTCTCGACCGAGTTGGCGTTGAGCGTCGAGCGGTTGAGCCGAAACGATGCGGTCCCCTGGACGAAGATCCCGCCGCCGACGTTCTCGTCGTTGTTGCCGGCGATCGTCGAATCGTTGATGGTCGTCAACTGTGCGGGGTTGTTGAGGTAGATGCCGCCGCCCCCGTCCAGCGCCTGGCCGTCGGTGACACCGACGTTGTCGAGCGTGAGGGAGCTCGGACTCGCGGCCCGGATGTTCCCGCCGCGGGTGGGGTTGGAGCCGCTGACCACCGATGTGACGTCGCCGTCATCCACGATCAGGTCTTCGAGGAAGAGCGCAGCTCCGCTGTTGACGTCGATCACGCGATCGGGTGAAACCGCCCTGATGATCGAATCTCCCGTGCCCCTGATGACGAGGGGGCCGCCCGTTCCGATATCGAGATCGCCCTCCGCGTTGGCTTCCTCGGCGTTCGAACCGACGGTCAGCGTGTAGGGAGTGGCAGAGGTTCCCGTCAGGACGATGACGTCCGTCCCCCCGTCGCCGTTCGTGCAGCCGGTGGAATCCGTGGCGTTGTCCTGAGCGGACTGGACCGCCTCTCTCAACGAGCAGTCCAGGTCGTTGTTGAGCTCGTCGGTGGTGACGTCCGGCGTGATCGTCGCCCCATGCGAGATGGCGGGCAACGCCAGCAGCCCAACGGTCGCGATCACGGCAGCAACGGCAGAGCGGCTCATCAAATCCCCTTCGGTGGAATTCCCCGGCTTCGGGGACCGTACCTGAGCCGCTACCTAATTTCGCCGCTTCCGCTTCCCCTTCTTCTTGCCACAACGCTTCTTCTTGGCTGCTGACTTGCCCTTCTCTTCTTCTTCTTGGCCTTCTTGCATTTCTTCGTAGCTGGGGCCGGCTGCTGCGGCGTGCTCTGCCCCGCCGATCCGCCGGTCGCGGGCGGAATCACCGGGCACGGGGTGAAGTCCACGTTCTGGAGGACTCCGTTGCACACCGTCCGCTCGTAGGCCCCGGCGTCGCATGCCGCGCCGACGTCGGGCCCCGAGCGCGGGTAGTTGCGGGCGTCGAAGCCGCCCGCGGATGCGGCGCACTCGGCGAACGGCACCTGGTCCAGGCCCCGCCCGGTCGCGTTCAGGCCGATGGTCCTGGTCGGCCCGCCGTTGACCGCCGGGTCCGCGTCGATGATCGCCGTGTCGCCGATGCCGATGTCGTCGGTCACGTCGTACTCGCAGTGGGCGTCAGGGGGCGCGACGTTGTAGCCCTCTGAGATGAGCGTGTCGTCGTTGCCTTCGCACACGTTCTCGCTCGCCGCGAACAGGCTCGCGCTGAAGGTCATCTGACCCCCGCTGTTCCCGTTGTCGATCGAGTCGGCCCCGGCTCCGGTGCTGTCGTTGTCCAGGAACGTCGAGAACCGGACGTCGAGCGCTCCACCGTTCCTGTAGATGGCGCCGCCCCGCGCATCTTCGCCGGGCACGTTGCCGTTCCCGGCCGCGTTGGCGTAGAACGTCGAGTTCACCACCTCGGTGTCGCCGGGGTTCGAGACGTGCAGCGCGCCCCCGTACTCAAAAGCGGCAGCCGGCCCGTTGCTGAAGGCGAGGTTCTCCTCGAACAGCGAGCCCTCGATGCTCAGTGTCGCGTTCGAGCGGATCGCGCCGCCGCGGCCCCAGTCACCCGTGGGGTCGGTCGAGGACGCCTCGTTCTCGGTGAAGAGGCCGTCGACGACCGTCACGTTCGCCGCGTTCGCGTCGATCGCCCCGCCGCCGGGCTGGCCGTTCGGGAAGGGGCTCGTCGCCTTGTTCCCGAAGAAGAACGGCCTCGTCAGGGAGACAGTCGAGCCCGGACCGGCGCTCAGGCCGGCTCCGCCGGTGCTGACGGAGTTGTGGGTGAACGCCGAGTCGGTGGCGAGAAGCGAGCTGCCGTTGCCGTCGATCCGCACCCCCCCGCCGCTCTGGCCGCTGCTGTTGGCGACCGTGGTGAGGTCCAGAGTGATGTCGTTGCCGGGCACGGTCGCGTTGATCGCGCCGCCTGCCCCGCCCGAGCTGCCTCCGGTGAGGGTGATGCGGCGCAGGGTCAGGTGGCTGCCCGCTGTCTGCAGGTCGAAGATGCGGTCGGAGATCGTCTGGCTGATCACGTGGTTCTCGATGAAGTCCGGCGGGGCCATGACGGTCACAGGGCCGGTGACGTCCAGGTCGCCGGTGAGGCCATCGTCCTCGCCCGCCCCCGAGAGCGTCAGCCCGTAGTTCACGACCGGGAGGTTCAACACGATCGTGTCGTTGCCGTAGGCCAGGTTCCCGTCGAATGCATCGCACCCTCCGACGGGGCCGTTGTCACTCGCCGAGACGACCGCCTCGCGCAGGGAGCAGTTCGGGTCGTCGCCGATGGTGAACTCGTCCGTGCCGATGTTGGGCGTGATCGTCGCGGCATTCCCGCTTGCCGGCACCGTCAACAGCGCTCCCGCCGCCAGCGCCGAAACAGCCGCCACCCTCAGATTCCGCCGTCTCATGTCCTGCCCCTTCCAGTCGTATTCGCGGTCGTCATGGGGCGATCGTGGCGTGTCCGCCGTAGGAGTTCATGGGGGGTGCACCCCTGTATTTCGCTTTCTGAGCCTGTGCCTTCGGTATGAATGGACGCATGGCGGGCTCCATCAGAAACACCACGCATCCGGGCGGGCTCAGTGCGTCCGCAGCGGCGAAGCGGCTGCGGAAGCTCGGGCCGGTCGAGGACCGCTCGAGCCGTTCGGTCTCGAGCATCGTCGCGGGGAACGTGTTCACGCTCTTCAACGCGATCATCGGCGTCTTCTTCATCCTCATCCTCTCCCTGCAGCTCTGGGCGGACGCGGCGTTCGGGTTCATCGCGATCCTCAACAGCTACATCGGGATCCGCCAGGAGCTGAAGGCCAAGGAGACCCTCGAGAGCCTGGCTCTACTCGTCGCTCCCAGGGCCAAGGCCATCAGGGACGGCCAGGTGGCCGAGGTCCCCGCCGACGAGGTCGTGCCCGGCGACTGGGTCAGGCTCGAGCCCGGCGACCAGCTCGTGGCCGACGGCGAGGTTGCCGAGAGCCGCGGGCTGACGATCGACGAGTCGCTGCTGACCGGCGAGGCCGACGGTATCCGCAAGAAGCCGGGACAGCGCGCCCTCTCGGGCTCGTTCGTGATCTCGGGCTCGGGCTACTACGAGGTGGACGCCGTCCGCGAGGATTCCTACGCCGAGAAGGTCGCCGGCGAGGCGCGGGCCTTCCGGCATCCCCCCTCCCCGCTCCAGGAGGAGGTCAACCGGGTGATCGTGCTGAGCACCTACGCTGATGATCCCGCTGGCCGTCCTGCTGATCCTCTCGCTCGCCCTCCGCGACATCGGGATCCAGGAGGCGGCCCAGACCGCGACCGCCGGCCTGATCACGCTGATTCCCGAGGGACTGGTGCTGCTGATGAGCGTGACGCTCGCTGTCGCCGCGGTGCGGCTGGCGAAGCTCGACACGCTGGTGCAGCAGATGGCCGCGACGGAGTCGCTCGCCGCCGTGGACACGATCTGCGTGGACAAGACCGGGACGCTCACCAGCGGCGACCTGAAGCTCGTCGGGGTCGAGGTCGCCGACCAGAACGACCCCGCCGGCGCCCACCAGGCGCTTGCCCGCTTCGCCGCCAGCTCCGGCGAGCGCAACCGCACGCTCGAGGCGATCGCCGAGCGCTACCCGGCGACCGCCGAGAAGGTCTCGGGCGAGGTCCCGTTCTCCTCGGAGTGGAAGTGGAGCGCCGTGACCCTCCGCCAAAACGGCAGCGGGCGCGGCGCGGGCGACACGTTCGTGCTCGGCGCGCCCGACGTGCTGGCGGCCCAGGGCGCGCTGACGCTCCCTCCCGGCCTCGACTCGTCGCTCAAGCGGCACACGAGCTCGGGGCTGCGGGTCGTCGTCTTCGGCCGGGCGCAGGGGTCGCTCCCCTCGGACCCTGCAGCCGAGGCCCCGCCGACAGTGGCGCCGCTCGCGCTGGTCGTCCTGGAGGAGACCCTGCGCCCCGACGCCGCCGAGACCATCGCCTTCATGCGCGAGCAGAACATGGACCTGAAGCTGATCTCCGGCGACGCGCGCGAGACCGTCACCGCGGTCGCGGCGGCGATCGGCGTCCCGCCCGACGCCGGCGTGGTCGAGGGCAGCGAGCTGCCGAGCGACCGCGCCGCCCTCGCGGCGGTCGCCGAGCGCAACACGATCTTCTGCCGGATCAGGCCAGAGCAGAAGAAGGCGCTCGTGGGGGCGCTGTCGAGCGCCGGGCGGTTCACGGCGATGATCGGCGATGGCGTCAACGACGTCCCCGCGCTGAAGCAGGCGCGGATGGCGGTGGCGATGGGCTCGGGCAGCCAGATCACCAAGGGCATCGCCGACATCGTCCTGCTGAAGGACCAGTTCTCGCGCCTGCCCCGCGCGGTCGCCGAGGGCCGGCGGATCGCGCGGAACATCCACCGCCTCGGCCGCCTCTACGTGACCAAGACCGTCTACGCCGCCACGCTGATCGCGGTCGTCGCGATCCCCGGCTTCGCCTTCCCCTTCTTGCCGCGCCACCTGACGCTGGCGGCCTTCCTGACGATCGGGATCCCGTCGTTCGTCCTGGCGCTCGCTCCCAGCGACGGCCCTCTGTATAGAGGGCACCTCATCAGGTCGCTGTGCTCGTTCGCGGTCCCTGCGGGCCTCGCGATTGCGTTCGGCTCGCTCGCCAGCTTCTTCCTCGTCGACACGATCTTCGGCGGTTCGCTCGAGGAGGGCCGCACCGCCGCGACGACCACCCTGGTCATCCTCGGCCTCAGCTTCATCCTCCTGCTCGAGCGCGGCCCGGGCCGCGAGCACATCGCGATCCAGAGCTACATGCTCGCCCTGGTCGCGGCGCTCGGCGCCCTCTACGCGCTCGCCCTGGCGGTCGAGCCCCTGCGCCACTTCTTCGAGCTCACCCAGCTCGGGGGCGGCCAGCTCTTCCTGGCGCTGCTCTCGTCGGCCGGCGGCCTGGTGCTGGCGAGCGCGATCTGGCGGCTGCCCTACATAGAGAGGCTTGACGACCCCGACCAATCTCCGGCACCGGACGGGCGGCGCTGATGCCGGCCGCCGTGATCTGCGACATCGACGGGACGCTGGTGGACACGAACTACCAGCACGCCCTCGCCTGGTTCCGGGCCTTCCGCCAGCACGAGGTGATCGGTCCCCGTCTGGAAGATCCACCGCGCGATCGGGATGGGCGGCGACCAGCTCGTGGCTGCGCTGGCCGGCGACGAGGTCGAGGAGGAGAAGGGCGACGACATCCGCGACGCCGAGGGCCCGCTGTACATGGCGATGATCGAAGAGGTCGAGGCCTTCGAGGGAGCGAGCGAGCTGCTCACCGAGCTCGCGGACGCCGGTCACGAGGTCGTCCTGAGCTCCTCGGCCAAGGAGAAGGAGGTCGAGCACTACCTGGATCTCCTCGGGGCCCGCGAGACCGTCACGGCATGGACGACCTCCGACGACGTGGACGAGACGAAGCCCGATCCCGAGCTCGTGCAGACGGCGCTCGGCAAGGCGAAGGCCGATGCCGGGGTGATGCTGGGCGACTCGGTCTGGGACGTCGAGGCGGCCAAGCGGGCGGGCATCCCCACGGTCGCCGTCCTGACCGGCGGCTACTCCGAGGGCGAGCTGCGAGGGGCGGGCGCGGTCGCGGTCTTCGAGTCGATCGGCGAGCTTCGCAAGCGCCCGCAGGCCCTCGAGGAAGCAGCGTCTGGGAAGGTCCCGTCGTGAGCGCGAACACCACCAGGCGCACCAAGATCGTCGCGACCGTCGGTCCCGCCAGCCGCGACCCCGAGGTCCTGCGCGAGCTGATCGCCGCGGGAGTGGACGTCTTCAGGCTCAACTTCTCGCACGGGACCGCGGGCGAGCACGCCGAGAACGTGGAGAGGATCAGGGCCGCCGCGGCCGATGCGGGCGTCGAGATGGGCATCCTCGGCGACCTGCCCGGGCCGAAGCTGCGGCTGGGAGACCTGCGCGACGGCGTGGCGGTGCTGCACTCCGGCTCGATGGTCGTGATGCACGGCGACGCAACGCAGACCGGCGACGCCGAGCGCCTGCCCGTCCAGTGGGGCGGGTTCACGGGCGCCGTCGCGGTCGGGGACCCCGTCTTCCTGGCCGACGGCAGGGTCCGCCTGAAGGTCGCGGAGGTCACCGACGGCGAGATCAGCGCCGAGGTCGAGGCCGGCGGCGCGGTCAGCTCGCACCAGGGGGTCAACCTGCCCGGCGCCGACGCCGACCTGCCCGACACCGCGCGACGAGGACCTCGCCTGGATCGAGTTCGCCTGCGAGAACGACATCGACATGCTGGCGGTCTCGTTCGTCCGCAGGCCCGAGGACCTGGAGACGGTCAAGTCCGAGATCGAGAGGCGCGGGCTCGACATCCCCCTGATCGCCAAGATCGAGAAGCCCCAGGCCGCCGCTCGGGCCGAGGAGATCATCGACGCCGCCGACGGCGGGATCATGGTCGCCCGAGGCGACCTCGGCGTCGAGCTGCCGCTCGAGGAGGTTCCCGGCGCCCAGAAGCGGCTGATCACTCTCGCGGGTCGCAGGTCGAAGCCCTCGATCACCGCCACCCAGATGCTGGCGACGATGGTCAAGGCCTCGCGCCCCACCCGAGCCGAGGTGACCGACGTCGCCAACGCGATCCACGACGGCACCGACGCCGTGATGCTGAGCGAGGAGACCGCCGTCGGAGAGCATCCGGTCGAGGTGGTGCGCGTGATGGACCGGATCGCCAGGGTGGCCGAGCAGGACCTTCCCTACGACGAGTGGCTCTGGCAGCGCGTCGAGGGCGTCGAGACCGACGTCGCCGAAACGGTCGCGCAGGTGGCGGTCGCCGCGACCTACCGGCTCGACCTCGCGGCGATCGTCGTCCCGACGGGGTCGGGGCGCACCGCGCGGCTCGTGTCCGCCTACAGGCCGCGCGTGCCGGTGCTCGCCGCCTCCGCGCGCCCCGAGACCGTGCGGCGGATGAACCTGCTGTTCGGCGTCATGGCGGCCGAGAGCGAGCCGTGGGAGAGCCTGCGAGCACTGCTCGACGACTGCGCCCGGCTGGCAAAGGAGAAGGGCATCGCCCGCTCCGGCGAGATGATCGCGGTGACGGCCGGGCTCCCGAGCCAGGAGCTGGGCACGAACCTGTTCGAAGTCCACAGGGTCCCCTGAGGGCGTCCAGGACCTCTCAGTAGTTACCCGCTGACATTGGCCGCGCGGTCGAGAATCGCCCGGCGCCCTGATACAACCGTTGCGTGGTACGGACACCACGCCTGGGAACTGGGGGACGGATCGCCTCGCTGGCGGCTGCGTCCGCGCTCGGCATGCTCGCATTCGCCGGGCTGCCGCATGCCGCATCGGGAGCGATAACCCCCGGCTGCACCCAGACGAACGCGCCGCCCGCCGGCGAGCCGACCGAGTGGAGGTGCATCGCCAACCCCGTGACGGTCGGCGGCTTCGAGGTCAAGCAGGACCGGCTGGTCGACGTTCCCACGCCGAACACCACCGGGCACATCACCAAGATGGAGGTCGACATCGTCGACAGCGGCGGAGCGGCCGTGCCCGATCGACCGGCTGATGCTCCACCACATCGTCTTCTTCGAACATCAACCGCCCCGACGCCGTGTGCGGCGGCCCCGAGCGCTTCTACGCCGCCGGCGAGGAGCGCGCCAAGATCAGCTTCCCCGACGGCTTCGGCTACCCGGTCAACCCCAGCAGCTACTGGGCCCTGCTCTACATGTACATGAACCACCGGGTCCAGACCGACACGGCCTACATCGAATACAAGATGACGATCGAGCCGCAGAGCTCCGGCTTCCAGTCGGTCGACTCGTACTGGATGGACGCCGCCAAGTGCCTCGCCGACCCGATCTACAACGTGCCCGGCATCGAGCAGGCGCCCGCGATGAGCTGCGAGGCCCAGGAAGACAAGCTGAAGCTGGCCAAGAAGAGGAAGAAGGCCGGCAAAGCCAAGGTCAAGAAGGCCAAGAAGCGCCTCGGGAGCTGCCAGAAGCAGGCAGCGGCCGTCGAGGCGGCGCGGCCGGCGGATGCGTCGCACGTCGAGACCAGGGACGTGACGATCGAGAAGAACGGCTGGCTGGTCGCCGGCGCCGGTCACGTGCACGGCGGGGCGAAGAGGCTCACCATCACCAAGCCGTGCTGCCCGGGCAACCCCATCGTGGCGAGGTCCGACCCGACCTGGGGCAACCCAGACCACCCCTTCTACAACGTCAAGCCCGTCCTGCACGAGCCCGGGCCGATCGGCATGAGCGCCTTCAAATCGCTGTCCGGGATACCCGTGACCGACGGGCAGACGATCCGGCTGAACTCGATCTACGACGACCTGCAGCCCCACACCCGGGTGATGGGGATCATGGTCCTCTACCTGGCGCCCGACCCCGCCGGGGGGCCGACTCCCGCCGTTTGCGGAGGAGCGCCCGGCGACATGGTCTACGGATCGGGAACGAACCTGCCCGGCCGCTCCTCACCGGTGCCGTTCAAGGTGCCGCTGACCGGGCTCGACGCGAACCGCAACCCCTTCGAGATCGAGGGCCCGCCCGGCGAGATGAAGACGCTCGGCACCGGCTCTGTCGTGAACGTCGGTGACCGCTTCTTCTCCGAGGGGAACATCACCCTCCAGACGGGCTCGTCGCTGACCTACGCCTTCAACGGCAACGAGGAGCACAACGTGACCCTCGCCAACGGCCCCCTCGGCATCGGCTCGGTCAACCAGCGAGTGGCACCTACACGCAGACCTTCTCCCGGCCGGGCACCTACAAGCTCTTCTGCGGGCTCCACCCGGTCCAGATGACCGAGCGCGTGGTGGTCAAGGACGACCTGACCGAGCCCAAGAAGAAAAAGAAGAAGAAGGGCAAGAAGGGCAAGGGGAAGCGCAAGAAGTAGCACCCTGGGCGGTTACTACCCTGGGCCTCCGTGGCCGGCCCCAGGGGACAGAATGCAATCGAGATCAGCGGGGCGGTCAAGCGCTTCGGCGAGATCACCGCCGTCGACGGTCTCGACCTCGACGTGCCGACCGGGATCTGCCTCGGCCTGCTGGGCCCCAACGGGGCGGGCAAGTCGACGACGATGCGGATGCTGACCGGCCAGGTGATCGCCAACGAGGGCGAGATCCGGGTCCTCGGCCACGAGCTTCCGGGCGACTCGAAGATCGCGCGCTCGAAGATGGGGGTGGTCCCCCAGCTCGACAACCTCGACGTGGACGTGACCGTCGAGGACAACCTCGCCGTTTACTCGCGGCTCTACCGGGTGCCGGACGTGCCCGCGGCCGTCGAGCGCTGCCTCCAGATCTCCCGTCTCACGGACCGCCGCAAGGACGCGGTCGACAAGCTCTCGGGCGGGATGCGCCGGCGTCTGCTGCTCGCGCGTGGCCTCGTCCACGAGCCCCAGCTGCTGCTGCTCGACGAGCCCACCGTCGGCCTCGACCCACAGATCCGGACAGAGCTCTGGACCCTGATCGACGGCCTGCGCACCCAGGGCAAGACGATCCTGATGTCCACTCACTACATCGAGGAGGCCGAGCGCCTCGCCGACGAGGTCGCCGTGATGCACCACGGCAGGATCATCGCCCGGGACAAGCCCTCCCGGCTCATCACCGAACACGCCGGCGTGGAGACCGCCGAGGTCTACGGCCCCCCCGACCGCCTCGCCGAGGCGCGGGCGCTGGCCGAGAGCGAGGGCCTCCGGGTCCGCCCAGCGGGCCCCGCGATCGCCATCGTCGGCTCCGAGAAGGCCGCTAACGGCGCCGTCCCGGATGACGCTGTCCGCCGCGCCGCGACGCTAGAGGACGTCTTCGTGATGCTGACCGGCGAGGAGGCCGAGTGACCCCGCCGGACGAAATACGAATCCGAAGGCTCGACCCCGCCGCCATCACCGGCGTGATGAGCCGCGAGGCCGCGAACTTCCGCACCTACTGGAAGGGAACCGCCTTCAGCTCGATCCTCGAGCCGATCGTCTACCTGCTCGCGTTCGGCGTCGGGCTGGGCTCGACGCTGATCGACGGCGTCGACGGCCTCAGCTACGCCGAGTTCGTAGCCACGGGAATGGTCGCGACGGCCGTGATCTTCTCCAGCGCCCTGCCGGCGATGTTCGGCACCTTCGTCAAGGAGCGCTTCCAGAACACCTACGACGCGATCCTCGCCGCCCCGGTGGACGTCGAGGAGCTGGTCACCGCCGAGATGCTGTGGATCGGCCTGCGCTCCGGCTTCTTCGGCTGCTTCCCGCTGCTGGTCGGGATCGCCTTCGGCCTCGACCCGAAGGTCGCGATGCTGCTCGTCCCGATCTTCGCGTTCGTCACCGCGCTCGGATTCGGGGCATTCGGCATCACCGTCGCGGCCAGCGTCGACAAGATCGACCAGTTCAACTACGTCACGACGCTGATCATCACCCCGCTGTTCCTGGTGGCCGGCACCTTCTTCCCGATCGATCAATTGCCCGAAGGACTCCAGATCGCCGCCAACTTCAACCCGCTCTACCAGCTGGTCGAGCTCGTCCGCGGATCCGCGTTCGGGTTCGAGGCAGTCGACGCGCTCCGCTTCCTGGGGCTCTGCGTCTTCTCTGTCGTGCTCTGGCGGGTCGCGGTCTCTCGGATGACCAAGCGGCTGATCGACTGATCCACCCGAAGTTCTTCTAGCGATCCAGCCCGTGATCGCCGAACGGCTCGTCGCGCTCGCGGACCGCTTCCTTGAACCCGGACTCCGCAGCCTTCTGCTGGAACTCGAAGCCCTCCTGGGTGTGACGGGCGATGCCATCGAAGAAGGTGCCCATGGCCTGGGTCGCGTGGAGCCCCTGTGAGTAGAGGGCCTGGTTCACCAGCAGCTTGTGCATCACGAGCTGGTTGATCGGCAGCCGGGCGATCCGCTCGAGGAGCGCCTCGGTCGCGGCGTCGAGGTCGGCCGCCGGGTGGGCCTCGGCCGCGAGGCCCCACTCCACTGCCGTGGTCCCGTCGATGGAGTCGCCGGTGAGCAGCAACCGCTTGGCCCGCGACGGGCCGACGCGGTAGGCCCACAGCGCCGTCGTCGGGACACCCCATACCCGCGCGGGCGGGTACCCGATCTTCGCCTTGTCCTCGGCGACGATCAGGTCGGAGCAGAGCGCCATGTCGGTGCCGCCGGCGACGCAGTAGCCGTGGACCTTGCAGACGACGGGCTTCTCGGAGTGGAAGAGGCTCATGAAGCCCCGGACGTTCCTGCTCATCATCTGGAAGTCGGTGACGGGGTCCCAGGTGCCACCCGGGTCGTGGTTCCGCGCCATCACCATCGGGTCGATGGCCGATCCCTCCGGCACGTCGTCGCCGCTGATCCCATCGGTCATCCCCTCCGCGGACGCGACCAGGTCGTAGCCGCCGCAGAAGCCCGTCCCGTTGCCCGCCAGGGCGATCACGTGGACCTCCGGGTCGAGGTTCGCCCGCTCGACGCAAGCCGCCAGCTCGCGCGGCATCTCGAGGGTGATCCCGTTGCCGCGCTCGGGGCGGTCGAGGGTGATCCTCGCAATCCGCCCGTCGGTGTCGTAGGTGAGCGTCTTCGGCTCGGCCACTGGTGGAATCATCCCGAACCGTGGCGAAGAAGGAGTACACGACGGTCGAGGCCGCCGGGCGCGAGGTGCGGATCTCGAGCCCGAGCAAGGTCTACTTCCCGAAGCCCGGGATCACCAAGCTCGACCTCGTCGAGTACTACCTGGCGGTCGAGGACGCGGCGGTGAACCAGCTACGTGAGCGGCCCGGGACGATGAAGCGCTTCGTCGACGGCGTCACCGGCGAGTTCTTCTTCCAGAAGCGGGTGCCGAAGGGCGCTCCCGACTGGCTCGAGACGGCGACCTTCACCTTCCCGAGCGGGAGGAGCGCCACCGAGCTGGTCGCCAACGACGGCGCCCACCTTGCCTGGGCGGTGAACCTCGGCGTCATCGACTTCAACCCCCATCCGGTCCGCCGCGCCGACCTCGACTGCCCCGACGAGCTGCGGGTCGACCTGGACCCGCAGCCGGGCGTCCGCTGGAACACGGTCCGCAAGGTCGCGATGTGCGCCAAGGAGGTGCTCTCCGACCACGGCCTCGTCGGCTTCCCCAAGACGTCGGGCAACCGCGGCATCCACGTCAACGTCCGGATCGAGCCGAAATGGGACTACGTCGAGGTCCGGCGCGCCGCCCTCGCCCTTGCACGCGAGGTCGAGCGGCGCCTTCCGAAGAACGCCACCAGCAAGTGGTGGAAGGAGGAGCGGCACGGCGTCTTCGTGGACTACAACCAGAACGCGCGCGACCGCACGATCGCGTCGGGCTACTCGGTCCGCCCGGTCCCGGAGGCGAAGGTCTGCTGCCCCCTCAACTGGGACGAGGTCCCCGACGTCGAGGCCGGCGACCTGCGCCTGGACACGGTCCCCGACCGGATCGCGAAGCTCGGCGACCCGGCCGCGGACATCGACAAGCACGCGGGGTCGCTCGACAAGCTCCTGGACCTCGCCCGCCGCGACGAGGAGGGGGGCCTGGGCGACGCCCCGTGGCCGCCTCACTTCGCCAAGCAGAAGGGCGAGCCGAAGCGAGTTCAGCCGTCGAAGGACACGGCGAAGAAGGCGAAGCGCTAGGCCAGTTCGGGCGGCGGTGCCTTCGGTCCCTCCGGGTAGCGGAACTCGAGCTCCTCTGGGGTCATCTCGAGCGTGTTCGCCGGCTCGGTCGGGGCGCCCACGATCAGCCAGAGCTGCTCGGCGTCGGTGTCGTTGAAGGGCTGGCGGACGGTCTCGGGTTCGACCAGCACCGTGTCCAGCGGCTCCAGCTCGAGCAGCTCACCGTCCACGCGCAGCTTCCCCGCGCCCTCGAGCAGCACATAGAGCTCGGTCGTCTCGCTGTGGCGGTGATTGGTGATCCACTGGCCGGGCTTCACCCGCCAGAGGCGGGCGCCCAGGGTCTCGGCCCCCAGCTGCTTCGCGAGATCGGTGTTGTCGACGCCCGTCTGGTTCGACGGGCGCCAGAAGGCTTCGCTCGCTCGAAGCACCCGGTGGGCCATGCGCTCATGTTGGCAAGCGGGCGGGCCGATGGTCAGGCAGGCATGGACGCTAACCAGTACGCCCTGACCCACGGGATGCGCTCGACGCGGGCGACCCTCGAGCGGTGGCAGCAGGAGCCGATGCCCGTCGTCCTCGCCTGGATGGGCGGGGCGCTGCTGATCGGCCTTGCGCTGCTCGCCGGCGTTCTCGCGGTCGCCTACACCGTCGAGCCGGACCTCGGCTTCGCCTTCCTTCCGAGCGAGCCCAACGGCGCCGAGCCGGCCCATACGGCTGAGCTGGTCGCGCGCAACTGTCTCGTGCTGGCCCTCCACGCCGTGGCCTGCATCGCGGGCTTCATCGCCGGGTCCTCGCTGGCGCTCTCGGCCGAGAATCGCAGCGGAATCTCGCGCTGGGTCCACGAGCGCGCCCGCCCCGTCGCCTTCGCGTGGATCGTCTTCGTCACCGGGTTCTCGCTGATCACGCAGGCCGTCGCGCTCGGGATCTTCGGCTCGACCCTCGCCGAGGGCCTCGGGATCTCGCCGGCGATGCTGGTGCTCACGGTCCTCCCCCACGCGCTGCTGGAGCTCACCGCGGTGTTCCTGCCGCTGGCGGCGTGGACCATCGCCAGCCGCCGCGACGAGTGGGACCAGCTGCTGGCGGCGACCGTCGTCACCGTGGGAATCGCGCTGCCGATGCTGCTCGCGTCGGCCGTGTGGGAGGTCCAGGTCTGGCCGTACCTCCTGAGGTCCGCCTCGCCTCTGGTCTAGCTCCTCAGACCAGCTGGTCGATCTTGCACTCGCGCAGGCTTCTTGTCGTCGCGCCAGCGGATGATCTTCGAGCCGTGGCGGATGCGCCCGCCGCTCGTGTGGTCGTAGGTGATCTCGATCACCAGCTCGGGACGGACCTCGCGCCATTCGAGGTCTCGGTCGGTGTCCCAGCGGCTGGGGTCGCCGCTGCCGACGTCGCCCGTCTCGTAGGGCTCCAGCTTCGCGACGAGCTCGCGCTTCTCCTTGGCCTTGAGGCCGGAGGTGTGGCCGATCGGCCTCAGTTTCTTCCCGTCGTAGAGGCCGAGGATCAGTGAGCCGACCGTCCCCTTCTCCTTGCCCGGCCGCCAGCCCATGATCA
Source organism: uncultured Solirubrobacterales bacterium (assembly GCA_963839875.1). Classification (GTDB taxonomy): domain Bacteria; phylum Actinomycetota; class Thermoleophilia; order Solirubrobacterales; family 70-9; genus CAVUAT01. Next base: position 53,844 of record CAWIWP010000001.1, on the reverse strand, counting down.
CCACGTCGATCGTCCGGACGTGCTTGATCTTCACCATCCCCTTGCGCTTGCCGGGGATATAGGAGGCGCCGAGCTCCTTGGCGATCACACCCTCGCCCGAATGAAGCCACGGCTCGGCGGTCGTCACGTTCTTGGTCAGCGGGGTCAGCTCGATCGAGCCCGAGGCCGATTTCTTCTTTCCCGGTGCTGCGGCGATGAAGTCCTTGAGCGCCTCGCGTCGCTCCGCGAACGGCGCCTTCATCAGCTTCTGCTTGTCGAGCGCCAGCGCGTCGAAGGCGCGAAAGAGCGCGGGGGTCTGCTCGGCGAGCATCTTCACCCTCGACTCGGCGGGGTGCAGCCGGGCCTGGAGGGAATCGAAGACCTCGCGGCCCTCCTCGTCGAGGATCACGAGCTCGCCGTCGAGGACGTAGCGGCCCTCCGGGAACTCGAGCTCGGGGAAGTAGCGCAGCAGCGGGCGCGTGCCGCGCGACTGGAGGTAGACCTTCGAGCCGTCGACGAAGACGAGCGCGCGGAAGCCGTCGTACTTCGGCTCGTAGGCCCACCCCTCGCCCTCCGGCAGCACCTTCCGCGACAGCGCGAGCTGCGGCTTGATCGGGGGCCTGAGCGGGTACGCCACGCCGCGATACTACGATCGCGCGCGTGAACGGAGCAGCGAACGATGTGGTGGTCGTCGGCGGCGGGATCGTCGGCCTCGCGGTCGCCCGCGAGCTCCTGAGCCGCCACGAGGGGATCGGGCTGAGGGTCCTCGAGCGCGAGGAACGCCTCGCCACCCACCAGACGGGCCGCTCGAGCGGCGTCATCCACGCGGGCATCTACTACGCGCCCGGGTCGCTGAAGGCGCGGCTCTGCGTCGAGGGCGCCCGCGACCTCTACGCCTACTGCGACGAGCGCGGGATCGACGCGCCGCGCTCGGGGAAGCTGATCGTCGCGACCACCGAAGCCGAGATGCCGCGGCTGGACGAGCTCGAGCGCCGGGGCACGGCCAACGGGGTGCCGGGGCTGCGGCGTCTGGACTCCGGCGAGATCGCCGAGGTCGAGCCGCACGCTCGCGGCCTCGCGGCGCTGCACTCGCCGAACACGGGCGTCGTCGACTTCCCCGAGGTGGCCTCGGCGTTCGCCGAGGACGTGCGGCGGGCCGGCGGCTCGGTCGAGACGGGCCGCGAGGTGACGGGGCTCCGCGCTTCGGGCGACTCGGTCGAGATATCGCTGAGGGCGAGCGGCGGATCGGGCGAGGAGACGATCGGCGCCGGCTACGCCGTCCTCTGCGCCGGCGCGTGGGCCGACAAGCTCGCGGTCGCCGCCGGCGCGCCGGACGACCCTCGGATCGTCCCCTTCCGCGGGAGCTACCTGAAGCTGCGGCCCGAGCGGGACTCGCTCGTCCGCTCCAACATCTACCCGGTCCCCGACCCCGATCTGCCGTTCCTCGGCGCCCACCTGACCCGGACCTACGCGGGCGAGGTGCTGCTCGGTCCATCGGCGCTGCTGACCGGCGGGCTCGGCTGGCCGGGGACCTGGCGGGTGATGAAGCGCTTCTGGCGCACCGGGCTCACCGAGATGCGGCGTGCGGCCTTCAAGCGCTCCTTCGTCGCCGAGGCGCGGCGCTTCGTCCCGGAGCTCGAGGCGAGCGACTTCGTCGCCGGGCCCTCGGGCGTCCGAGCGCAGGCGGTCGGCCGCGACGGCTCGCTGGTCGACGACTTCGTCGTCCACCAGACCGAGCGGGCGCTGCACGTCCGCAACGCCCCCTCCCCCGCCGCGACCTCGGCGCTGGCGCTGGCCCGCCTGATCGCCGACCGCGTGGAGGAAGCCGGCGGCGTGCCTGCTCGCTCCTAGAAACCGCCCAGAGAGGCCAGCGACTCGAGCCTGCTGATCAGCTGGTCGATCGGCTGGAAGCCGCCGCCCTCCGGCGGCTCGATCGTCACGTCGTCCCCGACGTCGGAGATCTCCGCGTCGAGCGTGACGGTGCCGCTCTCGATCCCGCGGGCCAGGGCGACCTGGTCCGGGGGGACGGTGAAGGGGAACTGCACCTGCAGCCGCCGGATCGTCTGGTCGTCGTAGGCGACCCACGCGTCGACCGGCCCCGAGCCCGCTCCCTCGACGAGCGCCGAGACGAAGCCGGGCGCGCCGACGGCCTCGACGAGCGCGCTCAGATCCGCGGCGGCGGCCTCGTTGTCGAGGACGCCCTCGATCCGCTCGGTGTCGGTGCCGCCGACCTCCTCGCTCCCGGCGTACTGGGGGTCGCGGAACCAGCTCGCGACGTCGAGGCCGGTGCCGCCGCCCCCACCCGCGGCCGCGAGCCCCTGTTCTGCCTGCGCGACGCGCTCGGGCCCCACGCGGTAGTTCTCACCGAAGAAGACGACGTACGCGTCGTCGCCGGTCGAGACGACGTCCGTGTCCAGCCCGTAGCCGGCCACGTCGGCCTCCGCCTCGAAGTCGAAGGCGGGAAGCCCGGTGCCGTCGCCGAGGTCGAACGGCCCGCTCGCGTCCACCCCGGCCTCGCCGGCGAGCGCCGACGTCCCCGCGAAGGTCCATGTCCAGCTCGATCGAGGCCTCGCCGCTCGTCGCCGGATCGGCGGCGGCCGCGGTGAGCAGCTTGGCCGGCGGCTCGGAGGGGGTCGCGGGATCATCGCCGCCGCCCCCGCAAGCGGCGAGCGCGATCGCGAGCCCGAGCGAAGCGAGCGCCATCGAGGCGCGGCGAGGCATCGCGGCGCGCATCTCAGCAGCCGACCAGCAGCAGGAAGAGGACGAGCAGGACGATCGCCCCCGCGCCGAAAGCGAGCAGGCGCCTGCGGGCGTAGATGTCGCCGCCGCCGTAGTGGCGGGCGACCTCGTCCGGGGCTCGGGCGGGCTCGCCGCCCCCGGCCACCAGATCTTCATCGCCCGTGCGGGGCTGGCCCGTTCGCGCGCGTGCGCGGGCCTCGGCCGCAGCGCGGCGCTCCTCGGCGCTTCTGCCTCCTCCGCTCTCCATGGTTCGAGCATAAACGGAGAGCCCTGCGGAGCCGGGCGGTCCGATTCTTTAGATTGCGTCCATCGCCGTCCGCGAAGCCATCCCGAAGCGCCCTGAATCGGAGACCGACTCGCCCGAGGAGGTCTCCTCCTTCGCCAAGGCGCTCTTCCTCGGTGAGATCCACGAGGACCTCGTCTTCCCCTGGCCGCGCCCCGACGAGTCCGAGCGCGAGCGCATCCGCGGTCTCAACACCAAGCTCCGCGACTACTGCGCCGAGAACTACGACCCGCGCCGCATCGAGGAGGAACGCTGGGTGCCCGACGAGATCCTGCGAGATCTCGGCGAGATCGGCGTCCTCGGCCTCTACGTCGACGAGAAGTACGGCGGCCAGGGCCTCTCGCAGACCGGCTACGCCCGCGTCTTCGAGACGATCGGCGAGATCGACGCGACGCTCTCGATCGTCCTCGGTGTCCACCAGTCGATCGGCTTCAAGGGCATCTCCCTCTTCGGAACCGACGAGCAGAAGGAGCGCTGGCTGCCGGACCTGGCCACGGGCCGGAAGCTCGCCGCGTTCGCGCTGACCGAGCCCGAGGCCGGGTCGGACGCCTACGAGCTGAAGTCCCGAGCGGTGCAGCAACCCGACGGCTCCTGGGTCCTGAACGGGGAGAAGCGCTACATCGGCAACGGCTCGCGCGCCGACGTGATCACGACCTTCGCCCGCTGCGAGATCGACGGCGAGGACAAGCACATCGCCCTGGTCCTCGAGAAGGGCATGGAGGGCCTCGAGGTCGGCGAGCGCTTCGACACGATGGGCCTGAGCGGCAACGACCTGCGCCGCCTCTACTTCAAGGACGTCAAGGTCCCCGCCGAGAACGTGCTCGGCGAGCCCGGCCAGGGCTTCCGAGTCGCGATGCAGATCCTCAACAACGGGCGCATCGGGCTTGGGACGGGCTCGGTCGGCGCGGCCAAGAAGCTGATCGACATGACGATCGAGCACGTCAACGAGCGGCGCCAGTTCGGCCAGCCCCTCGCCGACTTCGAGCTGGTCCAGGACAAGATCGGCTGGATGGTCTCCTACCTGTTCGGGCTGGAGGCGATGAGCTACATGACCTGCGGCCTGGTCGACGCCGGGGTCCCCGACTACTCGCTCGAGTCGGCGATCTGCAAGGTCTCCGGGACCGAGTTCCTCTGGTACGCGGCCAACCGTTCGCTGCAGCTCGCCGGCGGCAAGGGCTACCTGCGCTCGGAGCCCTGGGAGAAGATCGTCCGCGACATTCGGATCTTCCCGATCTTCGAGGGCGCCAACGACGTGATGCGCGCCTTCATCGCGCTGGGCGGGATCAAGCCCGTCGGCGAGAAGCTCGAGGGCCTCGGCGACATCGGGCTCGGCGACCCGGTCGGATCGATCGGAGTGCTGGTCGACTACGTCGCCGACCGCGCCAAGCGCGAGGTCCGCCCCGACAAGATCACCAAGGCCCACGACGAGCTCGACTCGCACGCCGACGCGGTCGCCGACCAGGTGAAGCGCCTGGCCACCGTCACCGAGAAGCTGCTCCGCGAGCACGGCAAGGGCATCACTTTCCAACAGTTCCAACAGAAGAGGCTCGCCGACGCCGTCGCCGACATCTTCGCCCAGGTCTCAGTCCTCTCCCGCGTCACGGCGATCTTCGATGACCAGGGCGTCGAGCCCTCGGGCCAGGAGCGCTACATCGCCGACACGTTCTGCACCCGCGCCGCATCCCGGGTCGAGTCGAACTTCGACCAGATCGAGTCGAACGACGACGAGCGAATGACGGCGATCGCGAAGCTCGCCTACAAGCGCGGCGAGTACGGCTACGCCCTGTTCCAGGACTAGCCGGGCGGTTCGGGCGGTTTCGGCCGTTCCGGGTGCTCTTCCTCGATCAGAGGCCCCTTTCTCTCGCGCCGGTTCTCCATCGCGTTCTTGATCGCCTTCCGGAGCAGGAGCACCGCCGCGATCCCGATCGCCAGCAGGACGATCACGACGGCGAGCGCGATCAGCGGCTCCTGCAGGGTCAGGGCGATGACGACCGCGACGATCCCGTCCTCGACGAGGCTGGCGAAGATGTTGCGTGAACGGCTCGGGCGAGGCGTTGATCCCGAGGCGGGTGCCGGCCTTGAGGGCGTGGCTCACGAGCGCGGTGCCGCCGCCCCCCACGCCCGCCGCGACCTCGGTGGCCCCGACGGCCTGGTCCAGATCGGCGAACTCGACGCCGATCGCGCTGCCGATCGCCGGCCGGATCAGCGTGTGGAGCAGGTCCCAGGTGTTGTCGAGGATCGGGACCTTGTCGGTCACGAACTCGATCGCGTACATGACCCCGGCCGCGATCAGCACGTTGTCGCTCATGAGCTGCTCGGGAACCTCCTCCGCCGAACCCGGCCTTGCCGAGCAGGCCGAGCATCAGCACCGTCCCGTACGCATTCAGCCCGGCGGCGTAGCCGGCGCTGATGACTGTCGGAATCAGCATCTCCATCGCAGCGAAAGCTATCCCGCCGGCGGCCTCATTGACCAGGATCCGCGCCGTGAGAGCCAGGGGCTCGTCACGCCTCGAAGAAGAGGGGCGGGAGCGTGGGCCCGAGGGGTCGCGGACGACCGTGCACTGCCGTTGTCGGGCTTGACGAGCATCGTCACGTAGATCGCCAGGTCGAGCTATGGACCTCCCACGCACGCACGGCGCGGACGACGATCATCCGCGCAGCCGTCGCCGGCGTCAGGCCGTGTTCCTCGGCGAGAGCCAGCAGGAGCTTGTAGTCCATGGCCGGCAAGCCGCAGCCCGACCTGGCGCGAGCCTCACCCGAGTCGCCCGGATCGACCGCGCTTCAGCTCGGCCGGGTTGTATGCAGGGAGACCCGAGGCGCTCGCGCGCGCAGGTCGTCGAGGTACTCCAGGTACTCGTCGATGTCATCGAACCCGCTGTCCTTGAACAGCGGCTGATCGGCGAGGACCTCCTCGATGGGCCGTCGGCAGTTGGCCGGGCCCTGATTGCGCTGTTGTGCCGGGATCGCCTGCCGATAGCGCTGGATATCGCGGCTCCGAGTCCGGGTCCGGTGGTTCGCCTCGGATATCCGTGATATCCGAGGGGTCCTCGGGATGGCGGTTTCGCCCGTTGGATATCGGGTGGTATCGGCGTCGGCAGGCCCGGCTCCATCCGCCGAACCTGCCGCACCGGATGTGACCGTCGTCGGGCGGCCTAGTTCAGCCGCTCGACGATCATCGCCTCGCCCTGGCCGCCGGCGACGCACATCGTCTCGATGCCGACCTGGTGGTCGTCGGTCTCCATCACGTTCAGCAGGGTGCCCATGATGCGGGCGCCGGTCATGCCGAACGGGTGGCCCAGGGCGATCGCGCCGCCGTGGGTGTTCATCTTCTCGATCGGGATGTCGCACTCGGCCATGATCGGGATCACCTGGGCGGCGAACGCCTCGTTCAGCTCGACCACGTCGACGTCGCCGATCTTCATGCCGGCGCGGTCGAGCACCGTCTTGATCGCGCCGATCGGCGCGACGCCCATCAGCTCGGGCTCGTTGCCGTGGGTGGCGGCGGTGATGATCTTGGCGCGCGGCGTGAGGCCGAGCTCCTTGGCGCGCTCGTCGGACATGACCAGCACCGCGGCGGCGCCGTCGTTGAGCGGGCACGAGTTGCCGGCGGTGACGCCGCCGCCGTCCCGTCGAACGCCTCGGGCAGCTCGGAGAGCTTCTCGAGGGTCGAGCTGGCGCGCGGGCCGTCGTCCTTGGCGACCTCGTTGCCGTCCTGGTCCTTGACCGCGACGATCTCGCGGTCGAAGAAGCCGTCCTCCTGGGACTTGACGGCGAGCTCCTGGGAGCGCTGCGCGTACTTGTCCATGTCGGCGCGGCTGACCTCGTACTTCTTGGCGACGTTGACGGCCGTGATGCCCATGTCGATGTAGGCGTTGGGCTGGCCGTTCTCGCCGATCAGGTTCGGGTTGCGGTCGTCGGCGCCGGCCGGCTCGGTGCGCTCGTTGAACTGGCTGACCCACTCGACGCCCGGCGGCGACGTAGGTGTCGCCCTGGCCGGCCATGATCGAGTTGGCGGCGTGGCGGATCGAGTCGAGGCTGGACGCGCAGTAGCGCGACATCGTCACCGCGGTCGTCTCCTTCGGGAGCTTCTCGGAGAGCAGGGTCATGATCCGGGCGACGTTGAAGGCCTGCAGGCCCTGCGGCATGCCGCAGCCGGCGAAGACCTCGTTGACGGTCGTCGGGTCGACCTCCTGGTTGCGCTCCAGCAGCTGGTCGATGACGTAGGCGCCGGTCTCCTCGGGCCGCAGCTGGGCGAGCGAGCCCTTGAAGGCGCGGCCGATGGGCGAGCGGACGGTGTCGACGATCACTGCTTCGGGCATCTGCGGGTCTCCTTGCGGTCGGTTTGTGCGGCGGGTGCCGCGATGGCGCATCTTAGGGAGGCGACCGTCTAGGATGGCCGCCCATGGCCGCAGAAGAAGACCGCCAGAGACAGCAGCAAGGCCGCCGCGAAGACCGACGCCGAAGACGCAGCCGAGGCGACGGCCACGAAGCCGACCGCCAAGACGGCCGCGGCGAAGAAGCTCGCGGCCGCCACGAAGACCTCGGCAGGCCAAGCCGCGAAGGCCGAAGCCCAAGCCCGCGCCCGAACATGGGCGAGCGGATGGAGGGCCTGCAGGGCTGGATGGCCGAGATCGAGCGCAAGCAGGAGCGGATGACCAAGCTCGGCGGGCGGCGCGGCGATCCTCGCGGTGCTGCCGCTCGGGCGGCGCGCTGGCGCTCGGGATCATCAACAAGCAGGACGCGCGCCAAGGACGACGTCGACGAGCTGACCAGCAGGTGAACGAGCTCGGCGCCTCGATCAAGTCCGACACCGAGGAGCAGCTGAAGACGATCAACGGCCGGATCGACGCGTCGAGCAGCAGCTCGAGCACGATCCAGCAGACGCAGAACACGCAGACGCAGGACATCGCGAGCGCTGCAGAGCCAGCCGCCAGCGAGCGCGCGGCGCAGCCGCCGCGCCGGCGCGCCATCACGACCCCGGCACCCACGGCGCCCGACCCGACACCAGCTCGGGCGCACCAGCGGCCCGGCCCAGCGCCTGCCGACTGCGCGGCTGAGCGCTCGGACCTCGCCCGTCTCGATGCCCGAGCTGCTCCTCCAGGTCCTCGATCGCCTGCTTCAGCGCCGGCGATCCGCCTGCGCCGTCTCGATCTGCTCGTCGTAGCTCGCCGCCCGCCGCCTCGGCCTCCTCGATCTCGCTGGGCGATCTCCTCGCGGTGCTCGGCCTCGCGGGCGTCCTCCATCGCGGTGATGATGATCGCGATCAGGATGTTGATCAGCAGCAGCGAGGCGATCAGCACGAAGCTGATGAAGAAGATCCACGACCACGGGTGGACCTCCATCGCCTCGTGAGCACCTCGTTCCAGCCCTCGAGCGTGAGCACCGTGAACAGCGTCAGCATCGCCGTCGCCGATGTTCGCCCCACGCTCGGGCAGCTCGTCGCCGAACAGGATCCAGCCGAGCATCCCGTAGACGTAGATGAAGAGCAGGCGAGCACGCCCATGCTGCCGATCGGGGGCAGCGCGCCGACCATGCCGCGGATCAGCACGCGCAGGTCGGGCAGGACGCTGACCAGGCGCACGACCCGCAGCAGGCGCACCAGGCGCAGCAGCGTCGCGTTCTCGCGCAGCGCCGGGCACGAACACGGCCATGATCACGACGAAGTCGAAGACGTTCCAGCCCTCCCTGAAGAAGTCCTGCGGCCGGCGCCCGTAGGCGAAGATCCTGATCGTGATCTCGACCACGAAGATGCCCAGGCAGGCGTCGTTGAGCACGGTCAGAGCGTGCCGCCGTAGTCGTCGTCGATCGCCGTCGTAGGTCTCGAGCCCGAGCACGACCGCGTTGAAGACGATCACGCCGAAGATGAACGCCTGGAAGCGGCCGGAGTCGGCGATCCGGCGGCAGCGCTCGTGCGATGGGTCAGGCACGGATCGCAGCCTAGTCGCGGCGTGCGGACCGTGCCATGCGCGTGGCGCTGGCTACGTGGCAGATCGCACGTGCGTGCGGGCCCGTGCGTGCGCACGCGTCCGAGGAGTGCTCTAGCGTCGTACGGGTCCAATTCGGCTCTGAAAGGAGGCTCTCAGTGGCTGAGGGCTACTGCGTCAAGGAGCGCAAGAAGGTGGAGATCAAGGACCCGCAGCAGGTGACGATGAAGAACGGTCGCCCGGCTATCCAGGGCACGTGCCCCGACTGCGGCACCAAGATCTTCAAGATCGGGAAGCTCGAGGAGCTAGCCAGCCTTTTTCGCACGCGCGGGGGCCCACCCACGCGTGCCCGGCGACCAGCCGGGACCGGCGCGACGCGATCTCTGACCTCGTCGAGTAGGCGAGCTGCAAGCACTGGGGCCTCTTCGCCCGGTTGCGGGTCACCCGCAGCCGGGCGAAGGAAGGTCACCCTCACGCGTGGGCGCCGCGGGAACCGCGCGTAGTCGGTCGCCCCCTCGACCGTGCAGAGCACGATCTGCACGCCCGGGCACGCACTGCGCCAGGCGCGCGACGCCCGTGCGCGCGCGCAGCTCCTCGCCCCACGAGAGGCCGCCCTCGGGGAAGACGCAGATCGCCTCGCCCGCGCGCAGCGCCTCGATCGCCTTCTCGAGCGCCTTCGGTCGCCTGCTCCGCGCCTGATCGGGATCTGGCCCAGCCGCGTAGAGGATCGGGCCCGAGCCAGGGGATCCAGCGGCACAGGCTCGCCTCGCGCCAGGAAGCGCAGCCGCCGCCTGGGCTTGATCGCGAGCGCGACCAGGATCGGGTCCCACTGGCTGTCGTGGTTGGGCACGACCAGCAGCGGGCCCGTCGGCCGGACGTGCTCCAGCCCCTCGACCCGCATCCGCCCCCACCAGGCGGCGGGCCGGAACAGCGCGGCGAGGAAGTCGTAGAGCACGTCGCAACCTATGCGACCGCGACGGCCTCCGGATCAGGCGAAGGCGACCAGGCCGCCGAGCACGCCGACGTAGGCGGTCGCCGTCGGGGCCGAGCGTGACCGGGGCGTAGTTGTTGTTGTGGCCGAGGCCGTCGCCGGCCAGGCGCCGGAAGACGGTCGCGCCGCGTGCGGAAGTCGAGCGCGGTGAGGTACCAGGGGTCGTCGTGCCGCGATCCGGCGGGCTTCGTGTACGTGTAGACGAGGCCGTTGGCGAGCGAGAGCTTCGGCACGACCGAGGGCGCGATCTCGCGGCTCGTCCACTGGTCTTGCAGCGAAGCGCTTCACCTTGCCGCGCCCCTTCGCTGCTTGCGCTTCGCTTGTTCTTGTTCTTCGTCGCCTTGCTGGACGACGTCGACCCGGGCCAGGCCCGGCTCGGTGGTCCCGCCCTGCTCGGTCGACGGTGAGGCCCGAGTAGCCGTAGTTGTTCTCGGCGACGATCGAGTTGCCGGCGGCGATCAGCGACTGGTCGGTCGGCGCTCGCGCCCTGCCGAAGACCGCGCCGAGCAGACCGGGCGCTTGGCGTGCGCCAGCGCGCCTTCAGCTCGCTTCGCCTTCTTGTTCCGCGCCTTCCTCAGGAGCGCCTGCTGCTTCGCCTTGCGGGACGATCCGCTGGCCGGCGGTAGACCTGCACGTTCATCGGGTCGGCGTTGTCGGTGATCGCGACCCAGTTCTTCGCCCATCAGCGTCGGGGTCGTGCCCGAGCCGGCGTCGCTCTGGCCGGGCTTGCGGACGCCGGAGTTCGGATAGGCGCTGCGCCAGCTCGACCTGCGGGCTGCCCCGCCGGCCCGGCGTCGAAGCGGTAGAGCGCCTTGTCGGAGACGATGAAGACGCCGCCGGTCTCGTCGACCGCGAAGGAGTTCGAGATGCCCTCGCCCAGCTGCGGCGAGCGCGACCGCGCCGCTGTCGCGGTCGATCGTCCCGACCATGCCGCTGCGGGTGACGAACCAGAGCCGCCCGCTCCAGTCGGGCAGCACCGAGATGATCCCGTCGCTCGAGGCGCCGATGGCCCCGCGAGAGGTCGTAGTCGCGCGCGATCTGGGTCAGCGAGCCGTCGGCGCCGACCGCGACCTCGAGCACGTGGCGCTCGTTGGTCGGGACGCACGGCGCGGTCGCGGTGGTCGAGGTAGAAGTAGCCGCCGCCGGAGAAGTCGGTGAACGGGTTGCGAGCTGCCCTGGACGTTCCGGAGCGGCAGCGGCATCGCGGCGAGCGTCGCCAGCGTGACCGGGTCGAGCAGCGCCAGCACCGGCCGGTCGAGCCCGACGCAGACCGTGACGATCCGCCCCGGCGAGTCGAACGCGACCGAGGCGCACTCGCGCGACGAACAGGGTCGAGGCCGTCGTCGCCGTCGCCGAGCGGCCCCGAGACCCGGTAGGTGTCGGTCTGGTAGGCGTCGTTGTGGATGTTCGAGCGCCCGTTCGGCGCCATGAACGGGTGGCGCGGCGGCTCGGCCACGCCCGTGATCGGGTTCGGCGTCGCCGGGCGCGCCGATGAAGCTCGGGGCGCTGCCGACGCCCGTCGGATCGGCAGCGGCGGGAGCCCGGGCGTCTGGGCGCGGCCGCGGAGCGCCGGCGAGCGCCGCAGCCGCGAGCGCGCCGGCCGCGAGCAGCAGCCATGGCGATCGTGCGCCTCCCGCGAGCTCACGGCCGAGACCTTAGTGCGATCCGTCACATCGGGCGCCGATCGCCACACGGATGCCGCTCGGGTGGAAGAATCGCCCGCACGTGGAGCAGCAGACCGCGGATCAGGTGAAGCGACGCAGAAGCCGCTGGAGCTGATCCTCGCGCGGAACTTCCTGACGAGCCTCTCCACCGCCGCCTTCCTCGTCGACGCGACGGCGGGATCATCTTCTACAACGAGGCCGCCGGCGCGCTGCTCGGCGTCTCCTTCGAGGAGTTCGGGCGCAAGCCGCGCCGACGAGTGGAGCCGCGAGGTCGGGCCGTTCGGCGAGCGACGGCAAGCCGATGCCGATCGAGGAGCTGCCCGACCACCAAGGCGCTGCGCGCAGGGCCGCCCGGCGCACGGCGACTTCTGCGATCAGCTCGGTGACGGGGATCGAGCACGAGATCGAGGCCAGCGCGCTGCCGATCGTCGCCGAGGGCGGCCAGGAGGGCGCGATGATCCTCTTCTGGCCCAGGACGGAACGACGGGTAGTAGCGAGATGAGCGATGAGGTACATGAAGGTCAAGGTCTGGGGAGCGAGGGGATCGGTGCCCGCGCCCGGGCCCGAGATGAACCGCTACGGCGGCAACACCTCCTGCGTCGAGCTCGAGCTCTCGGACGGCTCGACGCTGATCCTCGACGCCGGCACCGGCATCCGCGGCCTCGGCGTCGGCATCGGCGCGAAGCTCGCCGAAGATCAACATCCTCCTCACCCACCTGCACCTGGACCACATCCAGGGGCTGATGTTCTTCGCCCCCTGCTTCCGCTCCGAGTACGACGATCACGATCTGGGGGCCGTCCTCGCCCGAGGCCTCGCTCGAGGAGCGGATCGCCCGCTACATCTCGGCCCCCCTCTCCCCCGTCGAGGTGCGCGAGCTGCCCTGCGAGGTCTCCTTCGTCGACACCCCGGCGAGCGAGTGGGAGATCGGCCCGGCCACGATCCGCGCCGAGGCGGTCACCCACCGCGGCCCGACGCTCGGCTACCGGATCACCGACACCGGCACGGAGGGCGGCGCTCGACGCTCGCCTACATCTCCGACCACGAGCCGGGGCTCGGCGCCCCGCTCGAGAAGCTCGAGCCCGAGTGGATCTCGGGCTACGACCTCGCCCGCGACGCCGACCTGCTGATCCACGACTGCCAGTACACCGACGAGGAGTACCCCGACCACGTCGGCTGGGGCCACTCGCGGGTCACCGACACGCTCACCTTCGCCCGCCGCGTCGAGGCGCAAGCGGCTGCTGCTCTTCCACCACGACCCGCTGCACTCCGACGACTTCCTCGACGACTTCTACGGCGCCGCGGTCGAGCGCTGGATCGAGATGGGCGGCGACCCCGGCACGATCGACATGGCCGCCGAGGGTCAGGAGCTCGAGGTCACAGCCGACGGACGCCGCTGAGCCCACGGGCGCTCGGGCTCGAGCTGCGCCGCAAGGCTGAGCAGCGTCGCCTCGTCGTTCGGGCGCCCGACGATCTGAACCGCCAGCGGCAGGCCCTCTGAGCTGAGGCCCGCCGGGACCGACGCGCGCCGGGCTGGCCCGTGTGGTTCCAGGCGACCGCGTAGGGATAGAAGCGGCTCTCGCCCGATCAGGCAGCGGAGCGCACCGCGGCTTCGAGAACCGGCCGTGCTCGAAGGCGGGCCCGGCGGTCATCGGGGTCAGCAGCACGTCGTGGTCGTCGAAGATCGCGTTGATGCGGTCGCGGTCGGAGCCCTCCAGCTCGCAGCGGCGCGCCGCACGGCCCAGCCGGGCGCGGCGACCTTGCGCGATCCGCCGGTAGCCGCGGGTGATCCTCTCGAGCCGCTCGCGGTGCGGGACGCCGTCGATGTCGTCGGCGATGCCGCCCATGTAGCGGGCCGAGATCTGGTTGCCGACCGATCCCCAGTCGGGGTCGCGCCGCTCGACCGTCGTGGCCGAGCGACGCGAGCAGCTCGGCGGTCTCCTCGACCATCCGGCGGGACTCGTCGCCCAGCTGCGGCGGGGCGAGCGCGCGCGGCGGCTTCAGGTCGACGGCGATCCGCAGCTTGCCCGGCCGGCGGCCGCCGCCTCGGCGAACGGGCGCTCCGGGGGGGCGGCGCGTTCGCCGACCAGGCGCGCCCGAGGTGACGGCGTCCAGGAAGAGCGCGGTGTCCGCGACCGTGCGGCTGACGCAGCCGTTCACCGACAGCCCGTGCCAGTGCTCGGCGTCGATCGGGACCCGGTTGCGCTGCGGCTTCAGGCCGAAGAGGCCGCAGTGGGCGGCCGGGTAGCGGATCGACCCGGCGCCGTCGGAGGCGTGGGCGATCGCGGCGAGGCCCGCCGCGACCGCGGCGGCCGCTGCCGCCGCTGGAGCCGCCGGTCGTCCGCCCCGTGTTCCACGGGTTGCGGGTGATGCCGAAGGTCTTGGACTCGGTGAAGCCGTGGATCGCGAGCTCGGGCAGGTTGGTCTTGCCGAGGATCACCGCGCCGGCCTCGCGGATGCGCGCTGACCAGGACCGAGTCCTCGGCCGCGGGCGGTCGAAGCCCGCCGTGCCGAGCGCGGTGACGTCGCCGGCGACGTCGAGGGTGTCCTTGATCGCGATCGGGCACCCCGAGCAGCGGCGCCTCCTCGCCGGCCTTCGAGGCGCCGCGTCGGCGGCGTCCGCCTCGGCCAGGGCGCTCTCGGCCCAGACGTCGCGGTAGGAGTTGAGCTCGGGGTCGATCCGCTCGATCCGCTCGCAGGTAGAGCTCGGTCAGCTCGCGGGAGGAGATCTCGCCGCGCGCGGAGCATCTCGGCCAGCCGCGCGGCGCCCCGGCGTAGGCGAGTCTCCTCGGTCACGAGCGCCCCTCGCTCACAGCCGCCATCCTTCCGCATCGAGGGCCTCGCCGGCCGCGCGCTCGCCGCTCTGGACCGCGCCCTCCATGTATCCGCACCAGACCGTCGCGGTCTCGGCGCCGGCCCAGTGGACGCGGCCCGGCGGGGCGGCGGAGCTCGTCGCCGTAGGCGGTGAGCGTCCCCGGGGCCGGCGAGCAGACCGGTCCGCCGCCGCTCCAGCGCCTCCTCGGACCAGGCCTGCTCGTGGTAGGCGGTCGGGTGGCGGGCGCGCCTCGCCGAACAGGCGCTCGAGGCACTCGGTGACGCCGCGGCGGCGCTCGGATTCGCCGAGCAGCGCGTGCTCGGCCGCCGCGGGGCCGGAGATGAAGCCGACCAGCACGCCGGGCCGGCGCCTTCGCCCTGCCCGGGCGGCGAGTTGTCGAAGGTCGTCTCGAGCGGGCCCGGCGTCGCTGACCGCCTCGCCCGGTGAGGCCGTCCTCGCGCCAGAAGGGCCGCTCGTAGACGGCGGTGCACTTGGTCAGGGCGCCGCGAGGCCATCCGGCTCGTGAGCTGGTCGCGGCGGCCGGCGAGACGCGGCGTCGTAGGCGATCCGCCCGGCGAGGTCGGGGGCCATCGCGACGATCGCCCGCCGCGCGCGGACCTCGCCGCCGGGACCGTGAAGCGAGACCGAGGTCGCCGTCCTGCTCGATCGCCTGCGACCGGCGAGCCAGAGCGCGACGCGAGCCCGCCGAGGCCCTCGGCGATGCGACTCGCAGATCGCCTGCGAGCCGCCGACGATCCGGTCCTGCTGCGCGCCGCCCTCGACGGCGATCATCGCCTCGAAGCCGCCGGCCGAGCTGGCGCACGCGAGCGCCCAGAGCAGGGTCATCTGCCCCGGCTCCATGCCCCAGACGGTCCCGCAGGCGATCGAGAAGAGCGTGCGGGCGCGCTCGGTGCGGACGTTGTCGTCGCAGCCAGCCGCCGAGGGTCATCGAGTCGAGGCGCTCGGCGTCCGGGCGCGTCCCAGGGCGCGTCGGCCGGGACGCGTTCGCGCGAGGCGGTCGAAGCGGCGCTGCGCGCGCCGGATGTCGGCGAGGACCAGCGGCGAGATCCGCGGGATCGTCCCCTTGTAGGTGCTGCGCTTGCCGCCGAGCTCGAGGACGTTGCGGCCCTCGGTGTAGGTCGGGAAGGTCTCGAGCCCGAGCTCGCCGATCAGGGCGAGGACGCGGTCTGGGCGGGCCCGACCCACTGGCCGCCGACCTCGACCGGGCCGGCCGCCCTCGAGCGTCGACGTTCAGCGTGCGCCCGCCGACGCGGTCGCGGGCCTCCAGCACCGCGACGCTGCGCCCGGCCGCGCGCAGGCGCGCGCGCCGCGACGAGGCCGGCGATCCCGGCCCCCACGACTGCGATGTCGGCTTCGGTCTCCCGGGACACGGACGGCACGCTACCGGCGGAGCGTCAAGGAAAGGGCCCCGCTTTTCGGCGGGGCCCTTCCCATCCTCGGGTACCTGTCGCTGCCCGCTACGCGGTGCAGTCGACCGGGACGTCGGTGCTCTCCGACCCGATCGTGACCCTCAGGAAACCGTCCGCGGTGCATCCGTAGACGCCCGCCGCGGTCCAGTCGCTGCCGGTGACCACAACCGACGCGCCGAGGCCGGTGACCCCGCCGCCTCCGGTGACGGTGCCGATCAGACCCTCAGCGCCGTCGCCCGAGATCGTGAACACGCACACCGGCAGCGTCGAGTCGCAAACGACGCCATCCACGGCGATGACCCTGATGCCCTCACCCGGGCCGGGGCCGGGGCCCGCTCCGGGATCGGTGCCGCCCCCGCCTCCGCCGCCGGGTGCACCGGCGACGACCTTGGAGCAGCCCTTCACGATCGACAGCTCGAGGGCTGTGTCGATGACACAGGTGTTCTGCCCGGGCCCGCCGTTGATCGCCTTGTCGCGGCGGCCGTCGGCCGCCCGGAGCGTGTCGTTGCCCGGTCCGCCGAGGTGGCGGTCGGCGCCGGCGCCGCCGGTCACCTTGTCTCGGCCCTTGCCTCCGTTCAGGGCGTCGCTACCGCCCTTGCCCTTCAGCTTGTCGTTGCCGCCCTTCCCCTTGATCTTGTCCCCGCCCTTGGTGCCCGCGATCGTCTCGCCGCGCTTCGAGCCGCTGAACTTCTTGGCGAGTGCCGGTCCGGTCACCGCCGCGAGGGCGATGCACATCACGGACGCGGCGACGATCAGCGTGGTTCCGCCTCGTCCCTGCGCCCGCTTCCTGCTGGGCATGCCTGCCATCTGTTCGAACCTCCGTGTCCGATTGTGTGAGTTCCCCTTGGTGCCCAGGATCAGGTGTTCCCACACTTTTGAGTAGAGGTCAGTTGTCCAGCCGCCCGGGGCCTGCAAGTGAGCGACCGGGCCGCAACTCGGGGCGGGAGGCGGGGTTCGGTCAGGTGAACAAGCCGAGTCCCGTGCCTACGCGTGCGGGATCGGGGGACCCAACCTGCGCCGGAGACAAGGCGCCCGGGGCGAATCACAGGCGATCGAGCGCCTGGTAGCGCAACCGCAATGGACACATGTGCGGCGGCGCGAGCCCGTCAGCTAACCCCGAAGGCGAGAGCTCCACAACGAGCACAAATGAGAACCGGAAGGAATGGATGCACGAGCGCGACTCACGCGAGCAGGCGGCCACGCTGATCTGGGCGATCCGAGTGGGAACCATCCTGCTCCTCACGGCCCTGCTCCTGATCTCCGCCGCGAGCTCCAAGGCGAAGGCCGGCATCGGCTTCGAGTATGCGCGCTCCAGCGAGCGGGTCGTATACGCGGGCGGTGCGGTCGCACTCCAGTTCGAACTCAGCGGGGACCAAAGCCCGCGACCTGCAGTCGAGGTCGTGCGCAGGGGCGCGGGGGTCGTCGTCGCGATCCCGGCATCCTCGCTGCCGCCGGCCACCCCGCTGGCGGTGGACTGGAGCGGGACGAACGCCTACGGGCGGCCCGGCAAGCCCGGCCGCTACTCGTGGAGGATCCGCCACCCGGGCTCCGGGAAGGTGGTCCGGCTGAAGGGCGTGCGCGGCAAGCGGAACTTCTCGATGCGCTCGTCGCTCTTCCCCGTGCGCGGGCCCTACGACTTCGGCGGGTCCCAGGCCCGGTTCGGTGCCGGGCGCAGCGGCCACTCCCACCAGGGCCAGGATGTCTTCGCCGCCTGCGGAACGCCGCTCGTCTCCCCCGAGCCCGGCCAGGTCGTCGCGCGGGCCTTCCAGTCCTCGGCCGGCAACTACGTAGTCGTCCGGCTCGCCGCGTCGGGGCACGAAGCGGTCTTCATGCACCTCCAGAAGCCCTCGTGGGCGCGGATCGGAACTTCGCTCACCCCCGGGCAGCAGATCGGCCGCGTCGGCCAGACCGGCAACGCCCAGGGCTGCCACCTCCACTTCGAGCTGTGGACCCCGCCCGGCTGGTACAAGGGCGGCGCTCCCTACGACCCGCTCAGCGTCCTCCAGACCTGGGCCTGACGCCGGGCGTCAGCGGCCGGGCCGCACGCAGCGCTTGATCTTCGCGCGCTTGCGCTTCAGGCCCTTGCCCTTGCGCGCTCTTCTTCTGCTTCGAGACCTTGCACCGCGGCTTGGTCGCCTGCCCCTGGGGGCCGGTCGCGGGCTGGCCCGCTCCACCCGCCGCCGCGCACGGCGGCGCGTCGCAGACCTTCTCCGTCTCCAGCCCGGGCTCGGCCAGCACCTCGGCCTCGCAGAACGGCGGGTCGACCCACTCCTTGTTCGAGAACATCCGCGTCTGGTCGGCGAAGTGCGGCGAGTTCGGGTTCTCGGACTGGGAGAAGGTGAGGATCGAGCGGTCGTCGACGCCGCAGGCGCTGTCGGTGAACTGCGTGACCATCACGAAGCTCGAGCCGTGGGGGACGTTCGGGTAGCCGGGCTCGGGCGCCGCTCCCGGTACCAGCCGACGTTGATCGCGTTGAAGACGCCGAGGGTCCCGGGGCCGCCGTGGATCGGGATGCGCTCGTCGCCGCGCTTCTCGTACTGCCAGCCCTGCAGCGGCGCGTCGAGCGGGATCCCGGCGTCGTTCAGGTCGCTGACCGCGTCGGCGAGGGCCTGGCTTCCCTTCGTCGGGTTCAGCCCGCTCGGGGTGTTCACCGGGTCGCTGGCGTTGAACGGGGTCGTGTAGACGGTCGGATCGCCGGTCGGCAGCGGCAGCCCGACCGGCAGGCCGCCCGGGTTGCCGAGCAGGCGGCTGGCGAAGCGCCGGAAGAGGATCGCCCCGTTCGAGTCGAGGTCGTCGTGCAGGTTCCAGGTCCGCGAGCACCGTGCAGGCGCCGCTGACGTCGACCGGGCCGCTCGACCCCATCAGGGTGCCGCCGGGACCGTCGCAGAGCGTCGACCAGCTCGGTCGCGGAAGAGCTCGCCCGCGTACTGGCGGTTGTTGAAGACGGCGTCCTGGAGCTGCTGGCGGGTGAAGCGGTTCGGCCCGCCGCAGCCCGTCGGACCCGTCGAGGCGCTGCTCGATGATCTTCAGGCCGAGGCGGGTCCGCAGCGCTCGCGGGGTCTCCTCGTCGCCGATGATCTGGTCGTAGCCCTCGAGCGGGTCCTCGGGGTTCGAGAGCCAGAAGCTGTCGTTCATGTTCGACGTGTAGTCGTCGCGGAAGTGCGACGGGCATGTTCGACGGGCCCGAAGATCCCGTCCTGGGCCGCGTCGGGGTCGTTGTCCCACTCGCAGGCCGCGAGGGCGCCGTTCAGGATCGGCAGCCGCAGGAGCTGGAACGTCGCGACGCCCGACGGGCGTGTTGCAGGTCGTGCGCCTTCTCGTCCGTGACGTTCGGGTCACCGAGATGTCGGCGTAGTAGGCCTCTGCCGCGCGGAGTCGGCGGCGATCGTGTTGACCCAGGGGATCCCCTGGTTGCGCTTGATCACCTCGTCGCAGCTCCGTCGTGTCTCTGCGGCGAGGTTGGTCTCGAAGAAGTGGTTCAGGTAGCGGAAGTTGTTCGCGTTGGCGTCGCCCATCGAGAAGGCGAGCAGCCGGCGTCCACGGCAGCGGCACGCCGGCGAGCCCGTTGAACGATCGGGCCGTGGTGGGTCGAGTAGAGGGTGCGCGTGCGCTGCTCGAGCCCGCGCCGGCGTCTTCACCGTGACGGTCACCTCGTCCTCGATCATGTCGCGCGAACTGGCCGTCGTAGAGGTACTGCGGTCGGGTCGGCCGGGTTGATGATCTCCTGGAAGGGCGTGAAGCGGTAGGCGGTCGAGACCGTGTGGGTCCAGGCGAGGTTGTCGGTGTGGCCGATCAGCACCAGCGGGACGCCGAAGAGGCTCCCGCCCGAGACGTTGACCTTCGCCCGGGATCGTGAGGTGGGACTGGTAGAAGCGCTCGGGCCCGTCCCAGGGGAAGTGCGGGTTGCGCGAGCACCATGCCCTTGCCGTTGTCGGTCGCCTCGGAGCCGAGGCCGACGCCGTTCGAGCCGATCGGCAGGCCGCCCGAGCGCGTCCTCGAGCCCCTCCGCGATCCCGCCGGGGTCGAGCGGCGGCGTCGGCGCGCCGACGGCGGGCGGCTGCGACGAGGCGATCCCGTCGATCGCGACCGTGCCCGACGCGAGCAGGGCGAGCTGGTAGAAGCGGCGGTAGGCGTCGATCTCGGTGATCGGCTTGACCCACTCCGCGCCGCGGCAGCGCGGGTCGGGCAGGTTCGCGACGCCGGTCTCGGCGAGGTAGCGGTTGTAGCCGGCGACGTAGCCCCGGACGCCCTCGCGCACCTCGGGCCGCGGGCCCTGCGGCGGCGGCCTGGGCGAGCAGGCTCTCGATCTTCCCCGTGTCGATGATCCGCTGGTAGAAGAAGTCGGAGTTGAGGTTGCTCGCGACGTTGAAGCCGTTGCCGCGCTGGGGGTAGCCGGCGTCGGGGCCGAAGTACCGCGAGCGCTCGGCGCGCACCGTCACGTAGGAGTCCGCGATCGTGCAGATGTTGTCCTGCGGCGAACGCGTAGCCGTAGCCGAAGCCGATCCCGCCCCAGTCCTCGGCGAGGATGTGCGGGATCCCGTGGCGGTCGGTGCGGATGTCGGCCTCGAACTCGCCCTGGGCCGCGGCGGCGGTCGCGCCCGCATCGCGAGCAGGGTGGCGAGCACGCTGGCGACGGATCCCCGCAGCGAGCAACATCTTCGGACACGAGAGCCTCCCGAGCGCCGGGCCATGTCCCCATCGCGCGCGAGCCTAAGCGATGCGCCCGCCTTCTGCGCTGGTTCACTGCTCGGCGAGGATCTTCGCCTTCTCGCTTGTCGAACTCGGCGTCGGTGATGGCGCCGGACTCGCGCAGCTTCTGCAGGCGCTCGATCTTGCCGATCGCGTCGCCTCCGCCCTTGGACTTCGGCGCCGCGGTCGTGCTCCCGGGTGCGCCCGGCATAGCTCGCTCAGCTGCCGAGCACGCCGCGCCCCGCCGAGGACGCCGACCGGTGTCGACCTGCGGGCCTCTCGTCGCGCGGCCCGCCGAGGCCCTTGACCAGGTTCCAGCCGCGCGAGCAGCAGGCCGGGCACGCCCATGAACAGGAAGGTGAAGCCGACGATCTTCGCCGGCCAGCTCGCTGTCGGGCGCCGACGACGTGTCGTTCGCGAAGCCCGTGTAGCAGCATCAGCGCACGGCCGGTGCAGGTGAAGAAGAACCCCCAGGCGAACGTACGCCGAGCCCGAAGAACCCGCCCGAGCGCCTGCGGCGCCCCCACGGCGGGTCGCCCCGGAAGGCGAAGATCGCGGCGCCGATCAGCCCGGCGAGGATCGAGACGGTGAGGAGCAGCATGTCCTTGCCGGTCCCCTCGGGGCACTGGGCCGGGCGATCTCGTACGGCGTGTTGCCGGACGCGCAGGTGCCGATGTCCATCAGCTCGATCAGCTTGACGTTGAAGACGATAGATCGACCCCGAAGAAGAGGGCCAGCCCCAGCCCGGCTTTGATCAGGTACCCCATTCGAGGTGAACCTATGCCCGCACGCGCCTGCGGACCGGTCCAGCCGCCGTCATCGCACGCCCGCGACCAGCTCGCGGTCGTGGTCGTAGGTCAGGAGCTTGCGCGCCTCGCGGCGGGTCAGCCAGCGCAGCTCGTCGACCTCGTCGTGGGGCTTGAACTTCCCTTCCCGGGCGTCATCAGCCAGTAGCGGACGAGCTTCGACCGGGCCTTGCGGTCCAGGTAGGTGACGGGCGGCAGCTCCTCCCGAGCTCGCACTGAAGCCGGTCTCCTCCTCGCACCTCGCGCAGCGCCGCCTCCTCGAAGCTCTCGCCCTTCTCGAGCTTGCCCTTCGGCAGCGACCAGTCCATGTACTTCGGCCGGTGGATGACGGCGATCCGCGTAGCGCCGGCCGTCGCGCGCGCAGGACCACGCCGCCGGCGGCCGTGATGTCCGGGTCGGCCACCCCCGGTGCCGCGCTCGTCTTGAGCGTCTTCCGCGCCACGGGCGGCAGGGTACCCGCGACGGTCCATCCGGCGGGATCGCGCACGATTTCGGATCATGTTGCTCGCAACGATCATCTGCTCGGACCCCGGCTGCACGGAGGAGCACGAGATCGCCGTGGACCGGCTGGTCCAGCTCGACGGCTTCACCTGCGAATGCGGCTACGGGTTCGTGCTGACGAGCGTCGCCGAGCTCGCCGAGCCGGGCGATGCGCATCCCGGGTCGGTGGTCTCCATCGCCACCCGACGCCGCGGCGCCGCGGCCAAGGTCGGCCGCCGCGCGGCGTAGCTCTCGATCCCATCGCCGCATAGCATCGCGCCGTGCGGACCCTCGGGATCGACCTCGCCGCCCAGCCGAAGACGACGGGCGCCGCCCTCATCGAGTGGGGCCCCTCCGGGCCCGCGGTCTCGGAGCTGGAGGTCGGCTGCGACGACCAGCGCCTGGTCGAGTTGATCTCGCGGGGCCGACAAGGCCGGAATCGACGCGCCCCTCGGCTGGCCGGACGACTTCGTGGACGCCGTGGTCGCCCACCGCGACCGCGCGGGCTGGCCGGGCCGCGGCGAGAACCAGGATCGTTCCGCTTCCACCTCAGCTTCCGGCTGACCGACCGGAAGCTGATCGAGTCCGGGCTGCGACAGGCCGCTCAGCGTCTCGACCGACCTGATCGGGGTCGTGGCGATGCGGGCGGCGAACCTGCTCGACCTCCTCGCCACCGCCGGCGAGCCGGCCGACCGCGCCGGGACCGGCAAGGTCGCGGAGGTCTATCCGGCGCCGGCGATGGCCGGCTGGGGGATCAACGCCGCCGGATACAAGAGCCGCACCGGGTCGTCGCGGCTCCCCGTCCTGCTCGACGCGATCGAGGAGGCGCTCGGCGGCCTTCAGCTGGACCCGGCGCAGAGAGTGCTTGCGACCGGTGACCACAACGCGCTCGACGCGATCGTCGCCGCCCTTGTCGCGCGAGCGGCCGCGCTCGGCCTTACGCTCGGCCCCGATGGCGCTGACGAGGCCGACCGCGCGACCCGCGAGGGGTGGATCCACATGCCGACCAACCCCCTCCCCGACTTGAGGGACCCGTGAAGCTCCGATTCGGCCCGATGCTGCGCGACACCTGGGCCGTCTACAAGCTCCACTGGAAGGTCCTGATCCCGCTGACCGCGGTGGTCCTGACCCCGCAGGCGGTGGGAGACGCTCTGCTCGGCGACATCGAGGTCGAGTCGGTCGAGAGCACGTCCGACGTGCTGACGCTGGTCTCGATCCCGGTCAGGGTGGCGGTCAACCTCGGCGGAGAGGCCCTCCTCGCGGGGATCGTCGCGGCGCTCGTGCTCTCGTGGCGTCGCGGCGAGCGGTTCGACAGCTTCCGCGATGCCGCCCGCGAGATCCCGTTCGGACGGCTGATCGCCGTCGACCTGCTGCTGGCGCTGGGCACCGCAATCGGCCTGGTGCTCCTGATCGTGCCCGGCGTCCTCGTCTTCACCTACCTGCTGATCGCCCCGGCGCTGATCGAGATCGAGCACGTGACGATCCGGGAGTCGGTCAGGCGCAGCGTCGAGCTGGTTCGCGGCAACTTCTGGCGCGTGCTCGGCTTCGCCGGAGCCGTGCTGATCATCTCCGACCTCGTCGTCGCGCTCCTCGAGTCGCCGTTCCACGACGCGGAGAGAGAGGCGCTGCTGAATCTCGGCATCGAGGCGCTGGTCGAGCCGATCCTCACGGTCGCGACCGTCGTGCTGGCGCTCGCCCTGATCGACCTGAGCGCGAGGCGTGCGGGCGAGCCGGCCGAGATCCCGGCCCCCTGAAATACGAAAAGGCCGCCTTCCCTGGCGGCCTTTCGTCCCTCTCCCCGTCCTTGGTTCGAGTCGAGTCAGCGAGCGGAAATCCCACCCAGCGCAGGCGAAGCTTCCCGCAGGACGGCCCCCGCGTCATCGGGGATAACCACCCCTTTGCATCGGTAGAAACCCGCACTGACGTAGGATCGACGCCTTGGCGGGAGAGACGCAACCAGGCGACTCGCACCAGGCGCAGGCGGTCTCCTACCGCAACGTGACCAAGCGCTACGCGGGGCAGCAGTCGCCCGCCGTCCGTGACCTCTCGCTCGAGGTCGCACCGGGTGAGATCTGCGTCCTGGTCGGCCCCTCCGGCTGCGGCAAGACGACCGCGATGCGGATGGCCAACCGCACGGTCGAGATCACCGACGGAGACATCTTCATCGGGGACGCCTCCGTGCGGGACCGCGACCCCGCCCAGCTTCGGCGGGAGATCGGCTACGTCATCCAGCAGATCGGCCTCTTCCCGCACCGGACGATCGGCGACAACATCGCGACCGTTCCGGGCCTGGTCGGCTGGGAGCGGAGCGCACCACCGCCCGCGTCGACGAGCTCATGAAGCTGATCGGCCTCGATCCGGAGATGCGCGACCGGTACCCGTCGCAGCTCTCGGGCGGCCAGCAGCAGCGGGTGGGCGTGGCGCGAGCCCTCGCGGTCGACCCCCCGGTGATGCTGATGGACGAGCCCTTCGGCGCGATCGACCCGATCAACCGCGAGCGCCTGCAGAACGAGTTCCTGCGCCTACAGGCCGAGATCGGCAAGACCGTCCTCTTCGTCACCCACGACATCGACGAGGCGATCAAGATGGGCGATCGGATCGCCGTCCTCAAGGAGGGCGGCGTGCTCGCCCAGTACGCGACGCCGGCCGAGCTGCTGATGGCGCCGGCCGACGACTTCGTGGAGGACTTCGTCGGAGCCGACCGCGCGCTGAAGCGGCTGGCGCTGATGCGCGTTCGCGACGTCTCGCTCTGGGAAGCGCCGCTCGCGCACGTCGGGCAGGCGAGCGCAGAGGTAAGGACGAAGCTCGAGGGCGCCGAGGTCCCCCACGCGCTTCTGGTCGACTCCGAGCGCAAGCCGCTCGGCTGGCTCTCGGAACGCGACCTCGAGAAGGACACCGTCCCGCAGATCCCCGACAGCACCCCTCACCCCGTGCTCGACGGCGACGACATCCTGCGCGACGCGCTCTCGGACCTGATGCAGGCCGAGACGATGTACGCCCCCGTGACCGACCGGAACGGCCGCATCGACGGCGTCCTCTCGGTCGAGATCATCTCCGATTTCCTGTCGTCGCCCGAGGCGAAGGTCGAGGAGCACGCGGCCGCCGAGCGCCCGCTCGCCGATGCTTGGACCGCCAGCGCTCGCCCGCTCGCGCAGATCGAGGTCCGAGACCCGAACGACAGCTCGACCAACTGCGTCACCGAGAACGGCACGTTCTGCTTCGGGTGGGCAGCTGACAACTACGACCGCTACGTCACCCCCACCCTCGAGCACCTGGTGCTCGTCGGGTCCTCGGTGGTGGCTGGCTTCCTGATCGCCTTCTCGCTCGCGTACCTGTCTCACCGCCGCAAGTTCCTGCAGCCCGGGTTCACAGCCACGACGGGGATCCTCTACACGGTCCCCTCGCTCGCCTTCTTCGCTCTGCTGCTGCCGATCACCGGCCGCGGCCAGTTCACGGCGATCATCGCGCTGACGGCCTACGCGCTCCAGATCATCTACCGCAACACGATCACGGGCCTGAACAACGTCCCCGCCGGCGCCAAGGACGCGGGCCGCGGCATGGGGATGACGCCGAACCAGCTCTTCTGGAGGGTCGAGCTGCCGCTGGCCGTCCCCGAGATCGTCGCCGGGCTCCGGATCGCGACGGTCTCGACAGTGGCCATCGCCACGCTCGCCTTCATCGCGGGAGGCGGCGGGCTCGGGACTCGAGATCTACAACCAGATCGACTTCAAGACGAACGTGATCATCGCGTCGGTTCTCTGCGTGACCATGGCGATCGTCTTCGACGTCTGCCTGCTCCTGCTCCAAGCGATGCTCTCCCCCTGGCGGTCGGCGTCGGTCCAGCAGTCGACGAAATCCACCCGGTTCTTCGAGATGTTCCGGAGGACGGCGACATGACCGCGCCGCTCGCGTTCCTCGGCAGCTTCGGCGGCGCCTTCGAGTTCATCTTCGAGCCGCAGTCGAATCGCTTCACCGGCGGGCGCAAGGTCGGCGGGCTGGACCAGGTCTGGGAGTACACCCAGACCCATCTGGAGATCAGCGCTCTCGCCCTCGTCGTCGCCCTCGCCATCGCGCTCCCGGCGGGGTGCTCCTCGGGCACTACGGGAAGGGCGAGATCTTCGCGATCGGCGTCGGCAACTCGGCGCGCGCGATCCCCGAGCTGGCCCTGATCGCGATCGTCGTCGCCTTCGTCGGCTTCGGCTTCATGAACGTGGCGATCGCCCTGATGGTCCTCGGGATCCCGCCGATCCTCACGAACGCGTACGTCGGCATTCGCCAGGTCGACCCGACGCCGTCGAGGCGGCCCGCGGGATGGGGATGAGCGACTTCGGGATCGTCACCCGCGTCGAGATGCCGCTGGCCGTTCCGACGATCATGAGCGGCGTCAGGACGGCCGCGATCAACATCATCGCCACGGCCACGATCGCGCCGCTGGCGGGCGTCGTCACGCTCGGCGACTTCATCATCAACCGCAACGTCTACGGCGACGAGGGCGTGATCGCCGGCGCGATCCTGGTCGCCGTCCTGGCGATGCTGGTCGAGTTCGGGCTCGCGGGCCTTCAGCGGCTGCTCACGCCCCGCGGCCTGAAGTTGGCACAAGAGCGCGCAGCCGCATAGGATTTTGCCCGCCAGGCGAACGGCCTCCGGAGGAGGGCCGTCGCCATCCACGATGAGGAGGAGTCCACGTGCTGAGCAGCAAGGCAGGCTTGCGCGCGATGTTCGCGCTTCTTGCCGCCCTCGTCCTGGCACTCGGCGTCGCCGCCTGCGGTGATGACGACGATGACGGCGGCGACGACGGAGGCGGCGGCTCGGGCGAGCTGATCGAGGCCAACCACGCCAACTCAGGCGTCAACCTCACGGTCGGCTCGAAGAACTTCACCGAGCAGATCATCCTCGGCGAGATCTACGCGCAGGCATTCGAGGCAGCCGGCTACACGTCGAGAAGGACCTCAACCTCGGCTCCGAGCAGGTCGCGCTCCAGGCCCTGAAGGCCGGCGAGATCAGCGGCTACCCGGAGTACACCTCGACGGCGCTGACGTCGTTCTTCGGGCTGGCGCCCGAGGAGGTGCCGACCGACCCGGCCCAGGCGGCTGACGATGCAAAGGCCGAGTTCGCGAAGAAGGGCCTGGTGGCGTTCGCGCCGGCGCCGTTCAGAGCGAGAACGCCGTCGGCATGCTGAAGACGACGGCCGACGAGCTCGGCGTCGACGACGATCTCCGACCTCGAAGGCAAGTCGCAGGACCTGACGCTCTTCGGCTCACCCGAGTGCCGCCAGCGCGTCGACTGCCTGGTCGGGCTGGAGGACGGCTACGGGCTGCAGTTCAAGCAGTTCACCCCCGTCGACATCGAGCAGCGCTACCCGGTCCTCGACGACGGTCAGGCCGACCTGTCGATCCTGTTCAGCACCGACCCGCAGCTGTTCGCCCAGTCGGACACCTACGTGACCCTCGAGGACGACAAGGGCATCTTCCCCGCCGGGGCAACCCCGTCGTTCGTCACCGACCAGGCGACCGTCGAGGAGGCGGGCCCGACTACCAGGCGACCATCGAGGCCGTCCAGGAGGGTCTGACCGAGGAAGTGATGCAGGAGCTGAGCGCCCGCGTCGACATCGACCGCGAGGAGGCCACCGCGGTGGCAACGCAGTACCTGCAGGCGTGAGGGCTACGTCGAGTAGCTCCCCGTAGGCACCGCAGGAACAGACGAAGGGCCGGGCGAAAGCCCGGCCCTTCGTCCTTCCGAAGCGTTGTCGGAGCTCAGGCGCGGATCCCCGTCGCCCGGGCGTCAGGGTCGCTGGTCCTCGCCGACTGCGTCCTTGACCTTGTCGCCGACATCGTCGAGCTTCTCCTTGACGTCGGATACGGCCTTGTCGACCTTGCCCTCGTTCTTCAGCTCCTGGTCGTCCGTGAGGTCGCCTGCGGCTTCCTTGACGCGGCCCTTGGCCTCATCGATGTTCTCACCCATTGGTTCACGCTCCTTGCGTGTCGTTTAGTTATCCACTGCTTGTGTCCCAACGCCTTACCCGCCTGAATCGAGGGCGAAAACAGGCTGCGCCGGAGGCCCGCTGCACTAAACATCCGTGCGCGGCCAAGCGCCTGAGCGAATACGAGCGCAAGCGGGACTTCTCCAAGACGAACGAACCGGCGGACGAGCCGCGCGGCAAGGCGTCCGCGCCGAAGCTGAAGCACCCCCGCTTCGCGATCCAGAAGCACTCGGCGACCTCGCTCCACTACGACCTCCGCCTCGAGATCGGCGGCACGCTCGCCTCGTGGGCGGTTCCGAAGGGACCGTCACTCGACCCGCGCGACAAGCGCCTCGCGATGCGCACCGAGGACCACCCGATGGAGTACCTCGACGTTCGAGGGACTCATCCCCGAGGGCAACTACGGCGCGGGCGCGATGATCGTCTGGGACCGCGGCGTGTTCGAGAACATCTCGAAGACCCGCCGCGGCGTCCCGATGGAGCTCGACGAGGCGCTGGAGAAGGGCGACCTGAAGCTCTTCCTGCTCGGCGAGAAGGTCCGCGGCCCCTACGCGCTCGTGCGCACCTCGGATCCGGGCGACCGCGAGCAATGGCTGCTGATCAAGAAGAAGGGAGACGGCGCCGACGCGAGGCGCAACCCGACATCGACCCAGCCGGAGTCGGTGCTGAGCGGCAAGACGATCGAAGACCTGCAGGCGGAGGACGGCTGACGCGACGTCCAAGCGCTGCCTTGCCACTCGGACGGCCCGTCCAATCCCTTGCCCGGAATTGGGCTGACGGCTGTACCTTTGGCGCGTGAGCACGGTCGCCGACGTCACCACCCTGCCCAACTACGTGGGCGGTGAGTTCGCGGCCGCGGTTGCGGGCGAGACGCTGGAGGACCGGGACCCGGCGACCGGCGAGCTATCGGCCCACGTGCCGCTCTCCGGCACCGAGGACGTCGAGCGGGCCGTCGAGGCGGCTCGCGCGGCGCAGCCGGCGTGGCGGGGGGTACCGCCCCAGGAGCGAGCCCGCCGGGTGATGAACCTCCGCACCGTGCTCGACGAGCACCGCGAGGAGCTCGCGGCGATCGTCACGGCCGACATGGGCAAGACGCTCGACGACGCGCTCGGCGAGGTCGGGCGCGGGATCGAGTCGGTCGAGGCCGCCACCGCCATCCCCCATCTCATGAAGGGCCAGAACCTCGAGGGGATCGCGAAGGGGCTCGATGTCGAGCTGGTCCGCCAGCCGGTCGGGGTGGTCGCGGCGATCACGCCGTTCAACTTCCCCGCGATGATCCCGCTCTGGTTCCTGCCGTACGCCGTCGCGAGCGGCAACACGTTCATCCTCAAGCCCTCCGAGCGCGACCCGCGGCCCTCGCAGCGCTTCTTCGAGCTGATGGACGAGCGCGAGGTCTTCCCGCCGGGCGTGGTCAACCTCGTCCACGGCGGGCGCGAGGCCGTGACCGGCATTCTCGAGAGCCCGGGGATCGACGCGATCTCGTTCGTCGGCCAGGCCTCGACCGCGCGGATGATCGCGACCAAGGGAGCCGAGAGCGGCAAGCGCGTCCAGGCCCTGGGCGGCGCCAAGAACTCCCTGATCGTGATGCCCGACGCCGACCTGGACGTGACGGTCCCGGCGATCATGGGCTCGGCCTTCGGCGCCGCCGGCCAGCGCTGTCTCGCCGGCTCGGTCTGCGTCGTGGTCGGCGACGATGCCCGCCAGGCCGAGGTCCGCGACGCGCTCCGCTCGGCCGCCGAGGCCCTGACGCCCGGCGCGGGCGGCGACCCGTCCACGGACGTCTGCCCGATGGTCGGCCCCGACGCCCGCGAGCGCGCCGAGGCCGCCGTGGCGGCGGCCGAGGCATCCGGCGACGAGGTGCTTCTGGACGGCCGCATCGGCGGCGGCGAGGGCGGCGCGCTGCTCGGCCCGACGATGGTCGAGGTGTCCGACCGCGAGTCCGACCTGGCCCGCGAGGAGATCTTCGGGCCGGTGCTCGCGATGGTCTCGGAGCCGGACCTCGACGCGGCGATCGCCTTCACGAACGGCTCGCGCTACGGCAACGCCGGATCGATCTTCACGACATCGGGAGAAGCTGCCCGCTCATACCGGTACGGCGTCGAGGCGGGGATGCTCGGCGTCAACATCGGCGTCCCGGCGCCTGTCGCGTGGTTCCCGTTCTCGGGTTGGAAGGACTCGATGGACGGCGACCTGCACGCCAACGGCGACGACGCCGTCGAGTTCTACACGCGCAAGAAGGTCATCACCGCGCGTTGGTAGAGGCACTGCTCGTTCCGCCGCCAGGGGAAAGGCGGAGGAGGGGACGAGCTGTGCTGCCGTTTTCGATCAACTCCGCGACCAGCTCGGGGCGGTCCCAGGTCGGGATGTGGCCCGCGTCCTCGATCACCAGCTGCCGGACACCGGACGGCACGTTCGTGAGCGGAGTGCGCCTGACGAGCGTGTCGAACTCCGCCCAGGCCAGGGTCAGCGGAACTTCCACATCGGAGAGGTCGCCGATCACGTTGCCGCGCATCTCGGCGTTCGCGGCGTCGTAGGCGGCGGCGGTCGCGTATCCGCGGATCATCTCGGTCGCCTGCTCCGGAGTCATCCGCTCGGTGTGGCGGATCTGGCTGGCGAGGGCCCGCCTTCGGCCTTCGGGGGTCGCCGTCAGCCTCGGCGCGAGTGGGGAGGCGAGCCTCGCGATGATGCGGGCGACGCTCCGCTTCGGCCCCAGCGGCTTTCCCCAGAATCCGGCGGTGCAGATGCCGACCACCCCGCGCGCCCGCCCGAGGCGGCCGGACTCGATGGCGACCCACCCGCCGAGCGAGATCCCCGCGACGACCGGCTCCGCACCGATCCCGAGCGTGTCGTAGAAGTCGAGCACCGCCGTCGCGAGGTTGCGCGCGGTCGGGCTCACGTCGCCGGGCAGCGACGGCGAGTCGCCGAACCCGGGCATGTCCACCGCGACGACCTCGTGCTCGGCCGCGATCAGGTCGAAGACCGGATCCCACTGGCCCAGCGTTCCGCCGAGCGAGTGGACCAGCAGGACGGGGTCGCCACTGCCGGCTCGGACGTGGTTGAGATCGAGGGCCATCGAATCGACTACGGGCGGCGCTGCCTCATGGATGACTCAAAGGGTGAGCTCGTACTCGAGCCAGGTCTCGGCCTCGGCGCCCGCTGCGGCGATAGACCTTCTGCGCGCGCTCGTTGTCCGGCGCGGTCACCCACTCCAGGACGGGAGCGCCCCGCTCGCGGCAGCGCGAGGCGCAGGCCTCGATCAGGGCGTCGGCCACGCCCCCGCCGCGGGCGTCGGGATCCACGAACAGGTCCTCCATCACGCCGATCCGAGCTCCGCGGGTGCTCGCCCACTTCCAGCCCAGCGCGGCGAAGCCGATCAGCCCGTCGCCCCCGGCCGCGACGAAGAGCGACGCCCTGCTCGGGGTCGGCGATCAGCGCCCGCGCCATCTCGAGCAGGCCGGAGTCGGGCGGATCCACCTCGTAGAAGTCGCAGTAGGCGCGCATCAGCGGCAGCAGCGGCTCGGCCTCCTCGGGCGGGCGGGCCGGATCTCGACCCCGTCGGCGAGCGGACGCTTGTCGATTGCGTCTGACACGCGCAGGAGTCTAGGTCTACCCTTGCCGCGTGACCCGCCTCCCCTGCGCCGCGATGCTCGCCACGTTCCTGGCCGCCGCCGCGCTCGCGGCCTGCGGCGAGAAGGACGACGAGATCGACTCCAACGCCTCGACCACCTCCACGACGGCGTCGGGCCCCGCGGCAGAGGTCGCCGGCGACTGGGCCGGGCAGCTCACCCAGAAGGGGCTGCCCCCGTTCGAGGTCGCGGTGAGGATCGATGCCTCGGGCTCGGCCGAGGTGGCGTACACCGGCATCGACTGCACCGGCACGTGGGCGCTCGGCCCGGCGCGTCCCGCCGAGGGAAGCGACACGGTCCGCTACTTCTTCCGGGAGACGATCACCGCCGGGGCGGGGGGCAACTGCAAGGGGACGGGGAACGTGACGATCACCCCGGCCGCCGACAACACCCTGACCTACGAGTTCGTGGGCGGCGGCGTCGAGAGCCGCGGCACCCTGGTCCAGTCCAACCCGCAGGGGCTCGAGCCGACGTTCAAGGAAGCCGGGAGCAAGCTCAGCCCCTAGCGCCCGATGTGGAACCCGATCCGCTCGGGGATCGAGGCGAGGCCGCGGTGGATCGCCGCCGCGACGCGCTCCTCCTCCTCGGCGGCCTCCTTGGCCAGCAGCCCAGCGCGGATCGCGTTGCCGCCGAGCCAGCCGGCGAGCCCGCCCGGCACCCGCCCGGCGCTGGGGCTCGACCAGGGCCAGGCGAGAGCGCTCGTCGCGGCGGTCCAGCGCCAGCGAGGCCAGGACCCGCCCATCATCTGCGAGGGCCCGACGCCGTTGCCCGTGTAGCCGAAGGCGGCCCGTAGACGCGGTCCGAGCCGACCTGCATGGCGACCGGCAGGTGGGTCGGGGTGACGTCGATCGGGCCGCCCCAGGCGTGCTCGATCCGCCGCCCCTCCAGGCCGGGGAAGAACGAGCGCAGGTCGGCGACGACCTCGACGACACCGCCGGGTCGAGCTCGGTCGGCCGCCGAGCCGGGCGCCGCAGGCGATCATCCCGCCGCCCCAGCCGAAGGCGATGCGGCCGTCCGGGCGTCGTGCGGAAGTAGTGGATCATCGCCCGGCTGTCGGTGATGCACTCGCCGCCGGTCCACCCCGCCTCCTCGAGCACGTCGGGGACGGGCTCGGTGATCGCCATGTGGCTGGAGGTGACGGTGAGCCGCCGCCGCAGCGGCGACCCGGCCGCGTTCGCGGCCGACCCCATCGCGAGGACGCATGAGCGCGGCGCGGATCGCTCGCCGACGTCGGTCTCGGCCTCGCAGCCCCAGGTCCCGGCCCGCAGCGCGCGCAGCGGCGAGCGCTCGAAGACGCGTACGCCGTCGGTGCGCGGCGAGCGCGGTCGCGCAGTCCCGAGCGCCAGGCGCGCCGGCTGCACGGTCGCGGCCCCGGGATAGAAGCGCGGCGCCGCGGAAGCGGGGCGAGCGGCAGCGCTCGGCGACCTCGGCGGCGCTGAGCTCGCGGGCGGCGTCGGGCTCCCCGAGCTCGCGGCAGCGCGTCGACCGCCGCGTCCCAGATCCCGTCCTGGGCCGGTGCCGCCGACACCTGCAGGTAGCCGCGCGCGCCGGAACCACGCATCCACCTCCTGCTCGTCGCAGAACTCGCCGATCTGCGTCGACCGACTCGCTGCGACGCGCGCGCCGAGCTCCATGCGCCTGCTCGTCGCCGTAGCGGTCGCGCATCGAGCCGCAGGCTGAACCACATCTCGTTGGCGAAGCCGCCGTTGCGCCCGCTCGGCCCGCGCCCGCAGCGGTCGGCCTCGATCAGGACGACCCGCGCCCCGGGCTCGAGCTCGGCCAGCCGCCAGGCGGCCCACATGCCCGTGTAGCCGCCGCCGACGACGAGCACGTCGCAGTCGATCCGCCCCTCGGCGGCCGGAAGCGGCTCGCCGGCGGGCGCTTCCGCGAGCCAGTAGCCGTGGGCGTCGTGCCGCATCGCGCGAAGGATGCCGGGTCTCCGACTTCGAAGTAAGGGACGTGAATGCCCGCAATCGATTCGACACCCAGGACAATCGCCCGCGCGGTGCTGATCGCGGCTCGCGGTCGTGCTCTTCCTCTACATCCTCTACCTGCTCCGCAGGCCGATCAGCTGGCTCATCATCGCGGCCTTCATCGCGATCGCCGCGGCCGGGCCGGTCAACGTCCTGCAGCGGAAGATGAAGCGCGGCTTCGCGATCGCGCTCGTCTACATCGGACTCGTCCTGATCCCGTTCGGGCTCGGCGCGCTGCTGATCCCGCCGCTCGTCAGCGAGATCGAGGAGCTGGCCGCCAACGCGCCCGAGTACGTGACCGACGTCGAGGACTACGTCAACGAGAACAAGACGCTCAACAACCTGAACGACGACTACGACATCACGACCAAGCTCCAGGAGGAGGCCGAGAAGCTCCCGGAGAAGATCCCCGACGCGGCGGGTGTGCTGAGCGACATCGGCGTCGGCCTCGTCAACTCGATCTTCGCCGGCCGTGACGATCCTGATCCTGAGCATCTTCATGGTGGGCGCCGGGCCCCGGTGGGCCCGGTCGCTTCGTCGAGGCCCAGCGCCCCGAGCACGCCGAGCGCATCGAGCGGACGCTGCAGCGAATCGCGAACGCGGTCGGCAACTACGTCGGCGGCGCGCTGCTGCAGGCGACCATCGCCGGCCTGACCGCCTTCATCGTCTTATCGATCCTCGGCGCGCCGTTCGCCGGGCCGCTGGCGGTGATCGTCTTCCTCTTCGACCTCATACCGGTGATCGGCGCGACCATCGCGGGGATCTTCGTGGGCATCATCCTCGCCATCACGCAACTTCCCGGTCGGGCTGATCGTCTGGGTCGTCTTCGTGATCGTCTACCAGCAGATCGAGAACTACCTGATCCAGCCGCAGATCCAGAAGCGCGCGACCGAGATCGAGCCGTTCGTCGTGATCGTGGCGGTGCTCTTCGGCTCGACCCTCTTCGGGGTGATCGGGGCGCTGCTGGCGATCCCCACCGCCGCGTCGATCCAGATCGCGATCAGGGAGTGGCGGGACTACCGGCGAGGCGGCCTGGCCGACACGACTGACCCGATCCAGCCGCCCGCCGCCGGGCTCTAACGAGTCGTCCGGGATTCAAGGCTTCAGCAGCACCTTGAGCTGCTCGGTCCCCGGGCGCACGCAGCTCCTCGAACATCGCCTGAGCGCCGGCGAGCGGGACGACCTCGGTGACGAGCTCGTCCGCGGGGATCCCTCCCCCGTCGAGCAGCTCGATCGCCCGCTCGAAGTCCTCGCGCTCGTAGGCGAACGCGCCGCGGATCGACGCGCCTCCTTGAGGATCAGCAGCAGCTGGTTGACGGGCACCGGCTCCTCGAGCACCCCGACCGCGACTGCCGTTCCGCGCGGGCGAACCAGCTCGAGGGCGAGGCCGAGCGCGCTGGGGTGTCCGGCGCACTCGAGCACCGCCGCGGGCAGCTCGCCCCCGAAGGCGCCGATGACCGCCTCGTGGACCCCGTCGAGCGGAACGGCGTCGAAGCCGAGCGCCTCGATCTTCGCCCGGCGGCTCTCGCCCGGCTCGACGACGACGACGCGCTCGAACCCCTCGGCCCGCAGCGCCAGCGAGGTCATCACGCCGATCGGCCCGGCACCCAGAACGCAGACGGGGTCCGCGGCATCCGCAGCGGCCAGCCGCACCGCGTGGACGCCGACCGCGAGCGGCTCGACGAGAGCGCCGTGCTCGTCGGAGACGCCGTCGGGCAGCGCGAAGAGCGACTCGGCGTCGACGCGCGATCCGCTCGGCGTAGGCGCCCTGGCGCCCGCCGAGGCCGTGGCCGCGGATCGTCGCCTCGGCGCAGAGGTGCTCGTGGCCGGCCGCGCACGATCGGGCACTCTCCGCAGGCGGTTCCGGGCAGGACGCAGACCCGGTCGCCGACTGACCAGCCCTCCACGCCTTCGCCGATCGCGGCCACGGTCCCGGAGAACTCGTGCCCCATCACGGTGCCCGGCGAGATCGCCGGGCGAGGGAAGCATGTGGAGGTCCGAGCCGCAGATGCCGCAGAAGGCGATCTCCACCGTCACCTCGCCCGCTCCCGGCTCGGGGTCGGGCAGGTCGGCCTCGGCCAGCTTGCGCGCCTCAGTCACCTGAAGCGCGCGCATTGCGGCCTAGTCGTCCTCGGAGTCGGTCGCCCGGCGGAGGATGTCCCGGAGCGCCGCCTGGTCTGACTCGTCCAGCGAGGCGATCTCGGGCGGGGGCTCGGCCATGCGCTTGGTGATCTCGCCGCGCATCAGCGCGCCGTCCTCGGTCAGCACGAGCACCTTCACCCGGCGGTCGTGCTCGTCGGAGGTCCGGCGCACCAGCCCGCGCTGCTCGAGGCGGTCGGTGATGCCGGTGACGTTCGAGGAGTCGCAGGAGAGGATCTTCGCCAGCTCCCCCATCTTCCGGGGGCCGCCGCCGAGGATCCGCAGCGCGATCGTCTGCTGCACCGAGAGGTCGAACTCCTGGCCGATCGCCGCGATCCGCGACTTGTTGTGGACCATGATCCAGTGGATCAGGCTCCACGCCTCGCTGCCGGGGTCGGTGCGGCCGATCTCCCCGGCCAGCCAGTTGTCGGGGCTGTAGCGCTCGGCTCCCTGCGGCTTGAGTGCTGTCTCCTGCTGGATGCCTTCGCTCATCGGGGTCCCACGATAGAAGCCCGAAATCGCTAGGACGGCTCCTGGGCGGCGGCCTGCCGGTGTGCGATCCGCTCGTCGGCCCGCGTCTTCGCGCCGCCCGTGAGGCGCCTGCCGAGCGGCGTTCTGTTTCCCGACACGAGGCGATAGGCGCGCTCGGTCAGCCGCGGGGCGCGGGCGGCGATCGCGGCCAACGGGCGCCCTCCGGGGAGCTCCCGCAGCAGAGGCTCGAACGCCGCGCCCGCCGAGCGGACCTCGCCCCCAGGCTCCGCCAGGTGCCAGGAGCCGAGCCGGTCCTCCTCGCTCATCCCCGCGAGCAGCTCCTCGCCCTCGGGATCCTGGATGGCGACGGGGCGCAGGCGCCCGCGGCGGTCCCAGGCCAGCAGCTTCGAGAGCGACCAGCGGCAGAAGCCGCAGTCGCGGTCGAAGAGCACGACCGGCCGGGCGTCCCGCGGGCCCACGGCTCAGTCCGAGTAGTTGACGCGGAAGACCGGGTGCAGGTGGGCGATGCCGCGGATCTCCTCGTCAGAGGGGTCCTTCTCGAGCTCGAAGAACGCCCCCACCTCCCACGCCCACTTGTCGAGGTAGGCCTTGAGGATCGGGAGCTTCTCGGAGTCCCGGACCTCTTCACCAAGGAACCGGCGCGTCTTGCGGCCGAGCCGGAGCTCGCCCTCGCCCGCCGCGCGCAGGTTTCGCACCCACTGCGAGTCCCCGCGGGGCGAGACCAGGTAGTTGACCCCATCCACCTCGAGCGGGTTGACCGGAGTCGTCCGCGGCTCGCCCGACTTGCGGCCGGCGACCGTCAGCGTCCGCGACCCTGCGAGGCTGATGCCGAGCTTCCCCAGGAGCCCGACGAATGAGTTGAAGAGCCTCGTGACCGGCCCCGGCTTGATGAACTTGGTCTGCTCGGCAGCCACGGCCTCACAGTAGCGTTGGGGTTCGTGCTCTTCCGACAGGTGCTGAACGAGGACCTTGGCTGCGCCTCCTACCGGCGTGATCCACGTCTCCGCGAAGCGCTGACCTACCTGCTTTCGGGTCAGTTCGTGCCTGACTGCGGCCTCTGAAGTTTCGCCAGGGTCCGAGCGGGCATTCCTCCTGCCATGTACCGAAGTCGAGGACCCAGCGTCTTCACGATCATCTACGTCGCGATCGGCGTCTTTCTCGCGGCTGACCGCAACTACTTCAAGAACGTCGAGGACCTCGCGGACGTGATCTCGATTCTCCTCGCGGTCCTCCTCTGGCCACTGCTCCTCTTCGACGTCGATCTGCGCATCGACGGCAAGTAGGACCCATGGGCTGGCTGATCCTCGTCGTCGCGATTCTCGTACTCGCCTATCTGCTGTATCTCGGCAACCGCTCGCGCGAGCGACGGAAGCTGGAGAGGCAGCGGGAGGCCGAGAAGCTCGAGGCGCAGGTGGGAGACCACAGAGCGATGTCAGCCGACCACCAGGAGAAGGCGGGAGAGCTCAAGTCCGAAGCCCAGGAGCTAGAACGTCAGGCCGAGCGCGAGCTGGAGAAGGCGGCCCGCCACGAGGTCACGGCCGACGAGCTGGCGCCGGATCCGGACTCGCCGAAGCGGTCTTAGCCCGGATTCGCCGCAACTCGGCCTGCTCGTCGGGGTCGCCCTCGACCTCCTTGCGGAGCAGGATCTGGATCGCGAACAGCGCGGTCACGGCGAGCGTGGCGGCGGCCATCACGTAGGGGACGAGGTCGGTGTTTGCCTTCTGCAGGATCGCGACGCCCGCCGCGACCAGGATGATTCCGAGTGCTGTGCGGAGCATGCCCTGCGGCCACTTGACCGACATGTTCGAGCCGATGATCACTCCGGGCACCGAGCCGAGCAGGATGTTCCCGGCGAGCAGGAAGTCGACATTGCCGCTGAAGATGTGGGCGATGCCGGCGGCCCAGAGCAGGATCGCGGCGTGGAAGACGTCGGTGCCGACGACCCGCTGCGGGGTCAGGCGGAAGACGGCGATCAGCATGATCGCGATCAGGGTCCCCGAGCCGGCTGAGCTCAGACCGATCACGAGGCCGGTCGTCGCGCCGATGCCGATCGCCGCGATCTTGTGGCGGCGGTGGATCTCGAAATCCTCGCGCTCCTCGATCTTGTCGGCGAGCATGAACCCGCGGAGAAGCGTGGCCGCGCCGACGACCATGAGCGAGGCGGCGAGGATCGCGAACACCGTCTCGTCCAGCTCGCTCCCGAGCTTGCGCTGCAGGTAGTCGAGCAGCCAGACGCCCGCGATCGCCGAGGGGACGCTGCCCGCCGCCATCCAATACGAGAGCGGCATGTTCACCGTCTTCAGCTTCAGGTGGCGCCAGCCGCCGGCGGTCTTGGTGACCGCGGCATAGAAGATGTCGGTGCCGATCGCGGTCACGGGCTTGACGCCGAAGACCAGGATCAGGAGCGGCGTCATCAGGGACCCGCCGCCCATCCCGGTGAGACCGACCAGGAAGCCGACGCCGAAGCCGAATAGGACGATTGCTGGATCCATGGGATGGGTGATTCAGACGATGTTCTGGGGACGAAACGGAGAGCGGGGGAACGGTTTCCCGACTTTCCGTCCTTTCCTGACCGAGAGAGTCTGGAAAAGGGTTCGGGCACCTTAGCGAGTTCACATCGCGAGGGCGGGATGGGCTAGGTTCGCCGCGTGAACGACGCCGCCTCCATCGACTGGCCTGCGGACCTCGACCCCTCCGAGGCGGCGTTCCACGCGGTGAACGAGCTCCAGATCGACGCGCCCCGCGAGCACGTCTGGGAGTGGCTCCGCCGCCCCTCGCTCTGGCCCGAGTACTACGGCAACTCGTGGCTGGTCAAGCACCACGAGGGCCCGTGGCCGGGGGCCGAGGTCGGGACCCGGTTCCGCTGGGTCACTTTCGGGATCGTGGTCCAGTCCGAGATCGTGGAGTGCAACGCGCTCGACGGCCGCTTCACCTGGTCCGCCTCCGAGCTGGGCGCCAAAGGCCACCACGTCTGGATGCTGAGCGACCGCGACGGTGGCACGTTCGTACGCACCGAGGAAACGCAGCGCGGATGGAGCATCGCCCCGATCCGGCCCGTAATGTCGCGGCTCATGGTCCGCTACCACCAGCGCTGGCTCGAGGGCCTCGCCCGCGTCGCGGCAGGGGGGCCTCCTCCGACATGAGCATCGTCGAGGACATGCGGTCGGTCGAGCCGTTCGAGTACATCCGGGCCGTCGGCCTCCAGCCCGAGGACTGCTACGGCTTCCTTCCCCTGGACATGGGCGGCAGCTCGTACTTCTTCCTCTACAGGGACCGTCCCGAGTACGAGGAGCCGCGGGTCAAGCTTCCCGGGCCCGAGATCAACGACCCCATGGACCCGCTCGGCATGATGGGGGGCACCGGCGGGGAGTCGATGGACGTCGATGTGGCTGACGCCTCGCTGCTGCCCGGCCAGGGCGGAGAGGGAGGCCTCGCCGACGTGATCGCGCAGGCCCAGCAGATGCAGCAGGACTGGGCGCAGGCGGTGCCCGGCATCCAGGGTGCCCCCGCGGCCGAGCCCGACAAGGCGAAGATCGAGCGGATCGAGAAGCTGAAGGAGTCCGGCGCGATCAACGAGACCGAATACGCCCGCCTGCTGATCGAGGCGGGGGGCGACCCCGGCGCCGCTCCGCTCTCGAAGCCCGCCGGCGCCCCCGACGACGCTGCGAACCTGGTGATGCAACGCATGTACCCCGGTATGCGGATGCGCAGCTCGAACCGCCAGCTGAACCACTTCGGGCCGCGCTACCGCGACGAGCTCAGCCTCTGCCCCGAGGACGTGTACGGCGTCTTTCCGCGAACGACGCGCACCAGCCACACCGCGGGCGACTCCGGAGGGAGCAGCACCGAGTGGGACGACTTCTGGGTCGTCTACCGCGACCGCCCCGAGTACGAAGCCGGGCGGGCGGCCTGGGCGAAGGAGATGAACAAGAAGGGCAAGTGGCCCGAGGCGGAGATCACGCCCGGCGTCGCCTCACCCAGCAGCGTCCCGTTCGACAAGGCCAAAATCAAGGTCGAGAAGGACCGGTGGCCCCGCCAGGCGATGGTGATGCGCAAGAAGGGGACGGACCTCGGCGACGCCCTGCGCGAGAAGATCTCGAAGTGGGGCTACGAACCGGAGGACTCGTTCGGCTTCGCCCCCGACTTCGACAACAGCGCGATCTACTTCGCCTGGGCCAAGCGCTAACCCGGCCTAGGCTGGCGGCGTGTCAGCAGCAGAAGAGCTCCGCGCCCGACTGGGCGAGATCCACGACCTGAGTCGCGCCGCCTCGCTGCTCGCGTGGGACGAGCGGACGATGATGCCCGACGCCGGAGGCGAGGCCCGCGCCGAGCAGCTGGGGACCCTGGCGAAGGTCCGCCACGAGATGTTCTGCGACGACGAGATCGGGAACCTCGTCGAGCGCGTCCGCGACTCGCTGAACGGTGACGGCGAGGGCCCCGCGGGCGAGCGCTCGATCGACGCCGACCTGGTCCGAGTGGTGGCCCGTGACTGGGAGAAGGCCCGCCTCGTCCCGTCCTCCCTGCGAGCGGAGATGGCCCAGGCCTCGTCGACCGCCGAGCGTGCCTGGGTCGAGGCCAAGGCCGCCTCGGATTTCGGGATGCTCCTCCCCCACCTCGAGCGGAACGTCGAGCTGACCCGGCGATACGCCGGGTGCTACGAGGGCTTCGGGGACTTCGAGCACCCCTACGACCCCCTGCTCGACGAGTACGAGCCCGAGATGAGCACCGACCAGATGCGCGACCTGCTCGCCGAGCTGCGCGACGGGCTCGTCCCGCTGGTCGCCGAGGCCGGAGACCCCGACGGCCCCGACCGCTTCCGCGGCGAGTTCGACGTCGACGCCCAGCGCGAGCTGGTCGCCGAGATGATCGGCGAGCTCCCCTTCCCCGAAGGGGCGTACCGCCTGGACCCGACCGAGCACCCGTTCGCGATCTCGATCGGGCGGGGCGACGTCCGGCTGACGACCCGCTACGACCCCGAGAACCTGGGAATGTCGCTGTTCAGCGCGATGCACGAGGCGGGCCACGGGCTCTACGAGTCCGGCGTCGACCCCGCGCTCGCCCGGACGCCCCTGGCGAAGCCGCGCTCGCTCGGCCTGCACGAATCCCAGAGCCGCCTCTGGGAGAACTGGGTCGCGCGCGGACGCCCCTACCTGGGCCACATCCTTCCCAAGCTGCGCGACCGCTTCCCGGAGGCGTTCGGGTCGGTCGGGATCGACGAGCTGCACCGCGACGCCAACCGCATCGAGCGGTCGCTGATCCGAATCGAGGCGGACGAGGTGACCTACAACCTCCACATCCTGATCCGCTTCGAGCTCGAGCTGGAGATCTTCGAGGGGCGGCTCTCGCTCGAGGACCTACCGGCCGCCTGGAACGCCCGTTATGAGGACTACCTCGGGCTCGAGGTCCCCGACGACGCGCGCGGGGTCCTCCAGGACGTCCACTGGCCCGGCGGCGCGTTCGGGTACTTCCCGACCTACAGCCTCGGCAACGTGATCGCCGGCCAGCTCTGGGAGGCAGCCGGCCGCGACATCGACGGGCTCGACGAGCTGATCGGCGCGGGCGACATGGCACCGCTCGGCGAGTGGCTGCGCGAGAAGGTGCACCGCCACGGGCGCAGGCTCTCCCCCGCCGAGGTGCTGGAAGGGGCCGGCTGCGGGCCGCTGTCCGCGGAGCCCCTGCTGGGGCACCTCCGGGAGCTGGTTCGGAGCTAGTCCTTCGCCTGGGGCTTCGCCGAGGGCGGGAACCGGCGCTGCGAAGCCGGGGCACTGCGGTCATGGGCCTGGCCGCAATTGGGACAGGCAACCAGGTGGGACTGGAAGAGGATCCGGCAGCTCGAGCACTCGCGGCGGTCGGTTCCCGTGATCGATGGACGCAGGGCGGGCACGCTCGGGAGGTTGCCGCAGGGCGCGCAATCGCACATCGGGCGAAAACCGCACGTTTCCGGCGGAGAACTACTGATATCCATAACCCGATGGAGCTACAGCGACACCGCGGCGTCATCCGCTTCGCGCTCGGCTATCTCGCGGTGGCGATGGGGCTCGTAGCCCTCTACATCCTGATCGCGCCGCGGAGCTTCTACGACGACTTCCCGGTGGGCGGCTCGGAGTGGGTTTCCGTGCTCCCTCCCTACAACGAGCACCTGATCCGCGACTACGGAGCCGCGGGCCTGGGCTTGGCGAGCCTCGCGGCGATGGCTGCCTTCTGGATGGATCGCCGGCTCGTCCAGGCGACCTGCGTGGCCGTCTTCATCGGGACAGCTCCGCACGCCATCTACCACTTCACCACCACCGAGTCGCTCTCCACCGCCGACAACGTCGGGAGCCTCGGCGCCCTCACCCTTCAGGCTGTGCTGCCCCTGGCCCTTCTCTTCCTGGCGAGCGGCCGCCGCCAGGATCCCGAGGCGGCCTGATGGCGGCGGTCGGCGAATGGAGCGAGGTCGTCGAGGATCCGGTCTTCGGGATGCGCATGCGCTTCGCCCAGCGCGACGACGACGTGCTGCTGGTCGAGGTCTGGGCCGACCCGGGCGGCGGCGTCAGCGTCGCCCACTTCCACCCGAAGATGGAGGAGCGCTTCGAGGTGCTCGCCGGAGAGGTGAAGTTCACCGCAGACCGGGACCACGTCGTCGCCCGGCCCGGCGACCCACCCGTGGTCGTGAAGCCCGGCGTCCGCCACCGCTTCGAGAACATCGGCGACACCGAGGCCCACGTCATGACCGAGGCCGACCCGGGCGACCCCGACCTGCAGGAGTTCCTGACCCGCGCGGCGGCGCTCGCCCGGCGCGGCGCCTACACCCGTCACGGGATCCCCAAGGGGCCGGGCGCGCTGCTGGAGGCCGCCGAGTTCGCCGAGCGCTACCGCGACTCGACGGTGCTCACCGGCCCCGCCTTTCCTCCGCCCCGCCTGCAACCCCTGCTGCTCGGGCCGCTGGCCCGCCTCCAGCGTTGGCGGGCCCGGCGCGCGAAGTCCTGAGCTGCCCCGTGTTGCTAATAGTGGGGCCGCACTCGAGACAGGAGGGATGATGGGAACCATCACCGTGACCGAGTTCGTCTCCATGGACGGCGTGATGCAGGCGCCCGGCGGCGAGGACTTCAAGTACGAGGGCTGGACGTTCGAGTTCGACCGGGGCGAGGACGGCGAGAAGTTCAAGGCCAGCGAGATCTTCGACGCCGAGGCACAGCTGATCGGGCGCGTCACCTACGAGAGCTTCGCCGACGCCTGGCCCAAGTACGAGGAGGAATGGGAGGGAGAGATGAAGGAGTTCGCGGCGCAGTTCAACAAGATGCCGAAGTACCTCGTCTCCTCCACCATCACCGACCCGGAATGGAACAACACCACCGTGATCGACGGATCCGGGGACGTGCCGAAGCAGGTCGCGAAGCTGAAGGACGAGATCGACGGCGACATCCTCGTCTCGGGAAGCCGCCGCCTGGTT
This sequence comes from uncultured Solirubrobacterales bacterium, assembly GCA_963839875.1. Lineage (GTDB taxonomy): Bacteria > Actinomycetota > Thermoleophilia > Solirubrobacterales > 70-9 > CAVUAT01. The sequence goes on along the minus strand of CAWIWP010000001.1, from coordinate 10,404 downwards.
CAGGAGCTGCTCGAGAACGACCTCGTCGACAGGATCCGGCTGATGGTCTTCCCGGTGGTGCTCGGGACCGGCGACAAGGTCTTCGACGACTTCTCCGACCGCTCGACCTGGAAGCTGAACGAGGCGAACCAGGTCGGGTCCGACGGCGTCCTCACGCTGGAGTACGAGAAGGTCTAGCCGCGCGGCGGGGGAAGCTCGCCGGCCGCGGCCACATCGAGCTTCAGCAGCACGCCGCGATCGAAGATCTCCTCGACCTGCTCGCCGGCGACGTAGCGCTGCGCGTCCGGGCCGCTGACCACGAGCCCGTCGAAGATGTCCTCGCCCTCGTCGGCGAGGACCTGTTCGACCTTGCCGATCTCCTCGCCGTCGCAGGCGTAGACGGGCGCGCCGGCTTCGAGCGCGAGGTAGGAGCTCGGCTGTCCCAGGTCCGTGATGCCGGGGTCACTCATGACTGGGTTACTCGCAGATCTCGATCGTGCCGCCGGAGATGCCGCTGACCTTGCCGCCGCGGACATCGAAGAGCAGCTGGGAGTCGTCGTCCTCGACGACCTGCCAGAGGCCGGCCTTCGCCGTCGGCTCCGCGCCCAGGGGGAGGCCCTTCAGGTCCTCGCCCCAGTTGGCTTGCAGCTCGGCGAAGGGCTCGCCGACCGTGTCCCCCAGGCTGGTCTCGAGGCTCGGCGAGGTGACGCGGTAGTTGCCGAGCTTGCCGGTCGCCGCGTCGAAGACGAGGATGGCCGTGCCGTCGCCGAGCTGGTAGGTCCACGCGAGCGCGCGGTCGCTGCCGGGGGCGAGCTCGCACCCCGGTCCCTCCTGCTTCTTGTCGGGATCGCCGAACGCGGCGGCGGCCTCGTCAGTGGTGGCGCCCTGGCGTATCTCGCCGATCCCCTCCGCGGTCAGCTCGCCGCTGACTCCCCCGGCCGCCGGCTCCTCGCTTATGCCGGGGCTGCTGATGTCTTGTTCGCTGACGACCGTCTCGTCGCCGCCGCCGCCGTCGTCGTCGTCGTCCCCGCACGCCGCGAGCGCCAGGGGCGCTGCCAGGAGCAGGACGAGTACCGCGCGGCGAAGAATCGAGGGGCGGGGCATGCCGGGACCCTACCCGCAGTCCGGGCCTGAAAGGATCGGGACGTGGACTTCGGAGTCAGCTACTTCCCCACCGACAAGGCGGTCGCGCCGGCCGAGCTCGCTCCGATGGCCGAGGAGCGCGGGTTCGAGTCATTCTTCGTCACGGAGCACACCCACATCCCGGCGAGCCGCGAGACGCCCTATCCGGCGGGCGGCGACCTCCCCGAGGAGTACTGGCGCACCCACGACCCGTTCGTCGCCCTGATGAGCGCCGCCCAGGCGACCGAGCGGATCAAGGTGGGGACGGCCATCTGTCTGCTGGTCGAGCGCGACCCGATCATCACCGCCAAGGAGGTCGCGAGCGTGGACTCGCTCTCGGGCGGGCGCTTCCTGTTCGGCGTCGGCGCTGGCTGGAACCGCGAGGAGATGGCGAACCACGGCACCGACCCCTCCCGGCGCTTCAGCCTGCTGCGCGAGCGGGTCGAGGCCGTCCGCGAGATCTGGACCGAGGACGAGGCGACCTACCAGGGCGAGTTCGTCGAGTTCGACCGCATCCGGTGCTGGCCGAAGCCGGCCCAGCCGGGCGGCCCTCCCGTCCTGCTCGGTGGCAACGGGCCCAAGGTGCTCGACCGCGTCCTCGCCTTCGCCGACGAGTGGTTCCCGAACCGGATCGGCGCCGAGGAGCACAACATCCCGCGAATCGAGGAGCTCGGCCGGCGCGCCGCCGAGATGGGCCGCGACCCGATCCCGGTCAGCCTCCAGATCCCGCCGAAGGACCTCGACTCGCTGCGGCGCTACGAGGAGGCCGGCGTGACCCGCACCGTCCACATGCTCCGGCCCGAGGACGCGGTGGACGCCGGCGCGGCCGCGCGCAAGCTCGACGAGTGGGCGGAGCGCATCCAGAAATACGACGGAGCCGGCGCTTAGGATTCGCCCCGATGACCGACGCGCTTCTGTTCCTGCACGTCCTCAGCGCAGCGCTCCTTTTCGTCGCGATCGCGGTCCACTCCGCCTACGCGTTCGGCAGCCCCGTCGACGGCGCGACGCTGACCGTCTCGAAGCTGAGCTGGGACATCGGCGGCCTCGGGACCCTGCTGCTCGGGATCGCGCTTGCGATCGACATCGACGGCTACGACCCCTGGGACGCCTGGGTCCTGATCGCGATCGTGCTCTGGTTCTTCGCATTCGGGGCCAGCGAGGCAGCCCACAAGGGCGGGCGCGAGGCGCTCGAGGGCGGCGGCAGGCTGGCGAAGAACGCCGTCGGCGCCCACTGGGTGCGGACCGCCCTGGTCCTGCTGTTGCTGGCCGACATGGTCTGGAAGCCGTGGGCATGAACAGCATCGCCGCCATCCGTCCCGACGAGTGGGAGCTCCCGCTCTACGTGCACCTGATCGGCGCCTTTGCGCTGACCGCGACGCTCGTGCTGACCGGAACTCTCCTCTTCTCGGCCTGGCGCTCGGGTGACCCCGCGGCCATGCGCCGCGGGCTCCGCTCCCTGCTCTTCGGCGTAGTCCCGTCGTGGATCGTTCTGCGAGGCAGCGCGGAGTGGCTCTCCGACAAGGAGGGCTACGCCGATCTCGACGAGCCCCCGAGCTGGATCGACATCGGTTACATCACGACTGATCTGGGCCTGCTCCTGATCATCGCCTCGGGCGTGCTCGCGTGGCGCGCGGCGCGAAAGGCCTCCGGGGAGGCCGGAGGCAGTGGGACGGCCCGAGCCGCCGGGATCCTCCTCGGCGTGCTCGTGGTGCTGAACGTCTTCGCGATCTGGGCGATGACGACGAAACCCGTCTGACCCGAGCCTCCTAGAGCTGGCTCGCGTCGGCCTCCTGGCCGAGCAGCACCCGGCCCGCCAGCTCCCAGGTCGCGGGCCCGACCAGCATGTGCTGGGTCGCGACATGGACGTCGCGCAGGCGGCGCTGCAGCGGGCTCGACTCGTAGATCGCGCTTCCGCCCCCGAGCTCGTACATCGAGTCGACGGCGTCGCGCGACGATCGCATCGCGTGGCTTGCCGCCAGCCGGAGTCCCGCCTTGAGCTCGGTGGTGACCTCGCCCGAGGCCCGCGCCGCGTCCCAGGCCTCGCCGACGGCGTCGTCCACCAGCGCCCGAGCTGATCGCACCTGCGCCTCGGCCGCCGCGACCGCAGCCTGGGCGTCGCTCCGCTGGGCGAGGGTGCGCCTGCTGCCGGCGGGCACCTTGGCGGTCGCGAGCTCGACGAGGTCGTCGATCGCCGCCCGCGCGATCCCGAGCCCCACCGAGGCGATGGAGAGCGCCAGCAGGCCGAAGACCGGGAACGCGTAGAGCGGCCCCTCGCAGCGCGGCTCGTCGGTGATCAGTGAGGCCGAGCGCTCCTCGGGGACGCTCGCTCCCTCGATCGAGAAGTCGTGGCTGCCGGTCCCGCGGAGCCCGGCGACGGTCCAGGTGTCGATCACCTCGACCTCGGCCGCGGGGAAGAGCATGAAGCGGATGTCCGGGGCACCGGACTCGAGCTTCCGCAGCTCGCCTCCTTCCTCGACCAGGCAGCCGCCCATCAGCCAATCGCAGTGCTCGCAGCCGCTTGCGAACCGCCACCGGCCGGTGACCGTGTAGCGCCGCCGCCATCGCCGCCTGCGACCGCCTTCCCCATCGGCGCGAAGACCCCGCCCGCGACCCCCATGGGGTCGCCGTACATCTCCTGCGCGGCGTCCTTCGGCACATAGGCGGCGAGCATCCCGCTGGTCGCGGCGACCGCCAGGCACCAGCCCGCCGACCCGTCGCCGCGGGCGAGCTCGGAGACAGCCGCCACGAGCTGGGCGGGCTCGACCTCCCCCCCGCCGACATCGGCAGGCACGAGCATCCGAAAGAGCCCAGCAGAGGAGATCGACTCGACCAGCTCGGACGGCAACCGCCGCGCCGACTCGGTCTCAGAAGCCAACTCCGCCGCGCGGGGCGCAATCGAGCTGGCAGCCGCGGCAGGGTCCATGGACCGACCCTAAGGCTTGGGCGGCTTCGGCTCCTTAGCCGGCGGCTTGCGGACCTTCTTCGCCTTGCGCTTCTTCAGCGGCTTGGGGTCCGGTCCGAGCACGATGTTGCAGCCGGCGCCGATGCAGCCCCGGTACTCGTTCAGCCTGTCGAGCAGGTACTTGCGGACCTTGACGTAGCGCTTGTCGCGATGGACCGACTCGAGCTGGAGCGGATCGGCCTTCATGTCGTAGAGCTCGAGCTCGCCGGTCGCGTAGAGGAACAGGGCATAGCGCTCGGTGCGCAGGCCGCTGTAGGCGGGCGCGCTGAGCTTGTAGGTCGTGTCGGTCGGCTCCTGCTCGAGGTTGCCGACGCCGCGCTCGGCGCACACCTGGGCGCGCTTCGGGCTGATCCGCTTCAGCTCCTTGCAGCGGCGCTTGATCTTCCGTATCTGCGCCTTGCGCTTCTTGTAGAAGCGCTTCAGCCGCTTGCGGTCGGCGTTGTCGAGCGGCGGGGTCGCCGTCTCGGTGCCGTCGTCGTCGATGCTGTCGCCGGTGTCGCCCTCGAGCAGGATGGGGCGCCCGGTGCTGGCCGTCGGGTCAGCCGCGAAGGGGATCAGCGAAGTGCCGTCCTGGGGCAGCGTCGGGGTCGCGTTGGTGACGTCGGCGATGGTCGCGGCGACGTCGACGTTCGAGACCAGCGCGTTCGACACCTGCCCGGCGGGGATCCCGGGACCGCGGATCAGCATCGGGATCTTGCTCGAGGGATCGTGCGGCAGGTACTTGCCCTGGCGGATGCGGTGCTCGCCGGAGAAGTAGCCGTTGTCCGAGAGGAAGATCAGATAGGTGTTGTTGAGCTGGCCCTCCGCCAGGAGGGCGTTGCCGATCCGCTCGATCTGCTCGTCCACCGAGATCAGCATCTCCAGCCGCGCGCGCCGCCGGTTCGCGATCTGGCCGAGCTTGCCCTTGCCGAGCTTGGGCAGCCGGCGCAGGAAGCGGGGCTTGTCCGAGATGTCCTTCTCGTTCAGGCTCTCCGGTTCCTGGATCGGCAGGCTCGCGTAGAAGCCATCGTGGCGGGGGGCGGGGACGTAGGGGGAGTGCGGCGCGTTGAAGTTGACGCTCAGGAAGAAGGGCTGGTCGGGCGAGCCGGGGCCGCTGAGCCGCTTGATCGCGTCCACGGCCTTGTTCCCGACCACGTCGGTCTGGTAGTCCTCGGGCCGCTCGCCGTAAAGGCAGGTCCGCGGCTCGCCGGGCTCCACCGGCGGCACCGGATCCAAGGGGCACGAGAGCCCACCGTCCTCGGGCGGGATCTCGCTCTCGTCCACAGGGGGGTCCTCGCGAAGCCGGTAGTTGAAGTAGATCGACCCACCGGTCACCCCCACGTTGTACTCGGAGATCTTCCCGTACCACTCGTCCCATCCGACCGGGATGTTCGGCGGCTCACCGAGGTAGCCGTTCATGTACTTCCCGATCTCGACGTTGTAGTAGCCGGCCGACTTCAGCCAGGTCGGCAGGGCTCGCTTCTCGGTGCCGGGGATCACGAAGCGGTCCCACCCGCCGGTGGGGAAGTTGTTGCCCCGGACGTTGTGGTTGTGCATGTACTGGCCGCTGAAGATCGTCGCGCGAGACGGGCAGCACAGCGGGTAGGAGGCGTAGGCGCGGGAGAAGGTCACGCCCTGCCCGCCGATCAGCGACTGGGTCCTCGGCAGGGCCGCCATCTCCTCGAGCGTCTGGTCGTCGGTGAGGATCAGGACGACGTTCGGCTCGTTGCTCGAGGCCGTGGCGCTCTGCCCGCCGACGACGATCCCGGCGAGCGCGGCGAGGCCGGCAGCCGCAACGGCGAGCGCGGCCCGCGCGCGGCGGCGCGGGCGCAGTCCGTCGTGCGCTGTTCTTTGCGGTGTCCTCGTGATGCGCATGGAATTCCCTTGCCAGTCCCACAACGCGTGCGTGGGGCCGAAGTTGCGAGCGCACGCCCACAACAACCGGCCCCACGGTAACGCTCGGCTATGCCGGAACGGTCAGCCGCCGAGCATCTTGCCGATCGTGCCGCCCGCGCCCGAACCTGAGCCGCCGCCCTGCGAGGGAGCGGCGACGCGGCCCTCGGAAGGCTGAATAAGCACCCAACCCTTGCCCGAGAACGACATCGTGAATGTCTCGCCCGAGCCGCGGCCGATCAGGTTCTTCATCGAGACGTTGGTCTTGATGCCCGTCTTCAGTCCGTCAGACCAGGTGACGGCCGCCTGCGGGTCGGCGTAGACGTCGTCGCCGTCGACCTCGAGCAGGACCGGGGCGCCGTCGGTGAGGACCGCGACGTAGCCGGTGCCCGAGAGGTGGGTGTTGTACAGGCCGCCGCCGAGCATCCCCGACGCGCCCTCGACCTTCTTGATGTCCCAGTCGATGTCGGCGTCGAAGGCGAGCAGATTCGCGCCGTTCACCGTGATCGCCTCGTTGTCGAGCTTCAGGAGCTGGATGTCCTGGGCCAGGTCGGCCAGGAAGACCTCGCCCTTCCCCGAGATCTTCACCAGGGCCGCGCCCTCACCGGTCATCGCCTTCTTCGCCATCCGCTTCAGGCCGCCCGACCCGGCGTGCTCGAAGTCGACATCGCCCTGGTAGGCGACCATCGATCCCAGCTTCGCCTGGATCGTCTCGCCCGACAGCTCGACCTTGACGCACTTCGAGTGCTGGAGCCGGAACGACTCGCCGCCCTCGGTCTCCTTGAACTCGCTCAGGGACTTCTCGACCGACATCTGGACCTCCTGTGGGGGGATTGCCGAAGCTCGCGCGGCAGCCTACCCCGAGGCTGAAATCGGCCGTTGAGCGCCGGCCGAGCCGTCAGCCGCGGAGGATCCGGAAGGGCACCGACGAGGTCGTGGGCGCTTCCCCGGCGACCGTGCGCACCGTGACGAACATCCGGTACTTGCCGGGCTTGAACACCCGCTGGCCGAGGCGCCCCGAGAAGGGGATCACCTGCGGGCCGGCCTCGAGGATCCGGCCGAACGTCTTGATCAGGCCGGCGTCGGGTCCCGGAGGCTGCGCAACCGGCGGTCGGCGCAGGACGGTGAAGCTGACCCGCGCCCGCGCCGAGAGGGAGAACACGATCTCTGTGCCCCGCGCGCGGCTCGCCCCTGCGACCACGCCGCCGGAAGTCGCTTTCACGGCAATCGTCGTGAAGTTCGGCGGTGACAGGCGCAGCCCGCTCAAGGACGGGGTCGGATCAGCGGGTGAAGGCACCTCGTCGCGCTGGACGTAGGTGAGGGAGCCCGGGGAGCACGCCGAGGTGTTGTTCAAGGCGTCGGTCGCCGTCGCGCGGAAGGTCGTCGACGATCCGGCAGCGACCGTGACCTGTATCCCCGGCGACGCGAACTCGGCCGCGGTCCCCGTGGCGGCGAGGGCCGTGCACGTCGCATCGGTGTAGAGGCGGACGGTCGACCCCGCCTCGGCCGACCCCAGGATGCGCGGGGCCGTCGATTCGGCGGGCGACGCCGGGACGCTGACGTTGAACGTCGGCGGCGTGGGGGCACCCGAGTCCTGCTCGTAGGCCAGCGAGCTCGACGAGCAGGCGGATGTGTTCCCGACCGCGTCAGTGGCGGTCGCGTGGAAGACCGTGGTGGTCCCCGGGGTCACCGTGACCTCGATGCCGGGCGCCGCGAAGGTGTCCGCCGTGGCGGCCGGTGCCGCGAGGTTGGTGCACCCGGCGTCGCTGTAGAGGCGCACCGTCGATCCGGCGTCGGCCGTGCCGATGATGAACGGCGTCGTGTCGGTCGAGGGCGAGGGTGGATCGCTGGCGGTCAGGACCGGCTGCGCGGGCGGCGACGAGTCCTCGACGTAGGTCAGCGAGCTCGTCGAGCAGCCCGAGGTGTTGCCGACGGCGTCGGTTGCCGTCGCGTGGAACGTGGTCGTGGAGTTGGCGGGAACGGTGACGCCGATGCCGGGCGACCCGAACTGCGCGGCGGTGCCGCTCGCGGTCACGATCGTGCACGCGGCGTCGCGGTAGATCCGCACCGTCGAGTCCGCGTCGGCGGTACCGAGCAGCAGCGGCGAGTTGTCGCCGGCGGGCGAGACCGGCGCGCTGGAGTCGAACGTCGGCTCGGCGGGCGGGTCGGAGTCCTCGACGTAGGTGAAGCTGTCGACCGAGCAGGCCGAGGTGTTGCCGACGCCGTCGGTGGCCGTCGCGTAGAACGTCGTGGTCGAGTTCGCCGCCACGGTGACGGAGATGCCCGAGGAGGAGAACTGCGCGGCGGTGCCGCTTCCGGCGAGCGTGTCGCAGTCCGCATCGGTGTAGAGACGGACGGTCGACCCCGCCTCTGCGGTGCCCTTGATGTTGGGCGCCGTGTCGTCGGCCGGCGAGCCCGGCACGCTGCCGGTGAAGGTCGGCGAGACGGGCAACTCGGAGTCCTCGATGTAGGTGATGGAGCTCGTCGAGCAGGGTGACGTGTTACCGGCCGCGTCGGTCGCGGTCGCGTAGAAGGTCGTGGTCGAGTCGGCTCCGACCGTGACCGTGAGGCCCGGCGACGCGAACTCGGCGGCCGTGCCGGTGGCCGCTGGCCCGAGCGTGCAGCCCGCGTTCGTCCACAGCCTCACGGTGGTCCCGTCCGGAGCCGAGCCCCGAATCTCGGGCGTGAGGTCGTTCGCAGGCGAGGCCGGCGAGGTCGAGATCAAGGTCGGTGCCGCGGGAGCGACCGAGTCCTGGACGTAGGTGACCGACGTGGTCGAGCAATCCGAGGCGTTGTTCGCGTCGAACGCGAGGGCGTAGTAGGTGGTTGTGGCATTGGCCGGAGCGTTGACGGGGATCCCCGGCGCGGCGAGCTGGTCTGCGCTCCCGGTGGCCGCGGGGGCCCCGGAGCAGGCCGCGTTCGCGTAGACCTCGACCGTGGTGCCGGCGGGGGCGCTGCCGATCACCCTCGGGGCGAGGCTGTTCGAGGGCGAGGGCGGATCAGTGGCGGTCAGGGCGGGCTTCGCGGGGACCGGAAAGCACAGACTGCGCGCTGTGGCGGTGTTGCGCGGCGTGGGAGCGCTGACGCTGAAGTCCGCAGAGTTGTTGTCGGTGTCGGTGCACCCGGCCTGCTTGCGCAACGCGGCCGTCGTGTTCTGCAGGTTCGGGGTGACCGGGCCGGCTCCCTCGAAGCAGTTGGCCGAGGTGCCGTAGCCGACGAGGTCCATGATCTGCGCGCCCGACGGGCAGGTGCCGGTGAGCGGCGTGAAGCTCGAGACGAGGGCAACCTTGCCGGTGGTGTTGCTCAGGTCGATCGTTCCGGTGGCGTCGGCGGCCGGGAGGAGTTGTCCGTTGCCGCCGCCGCTGCCCTCGGCGACCAGCAGATACTGGCCGATCTCGAGGGTCCCGCTCAGCGGGGTGATCGACCACGAGCCCGAGGTCGCGGCCGCGTACTGAACCGACCAGCCCGTCAGATCTAGCGTCGAGCCCGAGCGGTTGAAGATCTCGATGTAGTCGTTTCGGAACTGGGCGCCGGCGTTGCCGCCGCCGCCGTACACCTGCGAGACAACCGGCTGGGGCGCGGGCTTCGCGTTTGCGGGGGCGGCGAGGGCGAGACAGGCCGCGGCCGCGGCGACAAAGGCCGCGAAGAGCGAGGTTGCCCGAGCATGAGAGTGAGAGTGCATGGAGCCTTTCCGCTGACTTCGCCCCTGCCAGGGCTGGATCCGCTGGGTGAGTTGCCGTGCCTGAGAAGAACTGGGTAAGTGATCGGCACCGAGCCGCTCGGGCTTGAGGCTGGGCTAGATCGACCGCAACGCGGTCGCCGCGGTCCGCCCGAGCTGGCGGCCGAGCGAGGCCGGGGTCCAGCCGTCGGCTCCGGAGAGCAGCAGCCGGGCGCCCGACTCGGCGAGGCCGTCGAGCATGTGCCCCATCAGGCGGGAGTTCGCGATGACCGACGTTTTCGAAGCGGAGCCGGGCTGGGCCTCGAGCCATGTCCGGGCGAGGCCGGAGAGCGCCTCGACCTGCTGGGCGCGGCCGGCCTGAACCCGCTCGGCGACAGCCGCGTTGCCGCCACCCTCACCGAAGAAGATCAGCCGGTAGACCTCGGGCCGCTTGTCCACCGCGGTCAGGAAGCCCGTGAAGCCGTTGGTGAGCGTGGTCTCGGGATCGGCGAGGTCGTCCTCCTCGAAGGCGCCCTCCACCTCGGCGAGGATCGTCTCCTCCTCGCGGGCCAGAAGGGAGCGGAAGAGGTCGTCCTTGGACTCGAAGCACGCGTAGACGACGGGCTTCGTCACCCCGGCGGCGCGGGCCACGGCGTCCATCGAGGTCCCCTCGTAGCCTCCGTCGAGGAAGAGCTTCAGCGCGGCGTCCAGCACCTGGGGCCGCCGCCGTTCGGGGCCGAGGTGGGCCGCCCGCTTCCTTCCGGCCGTCTGCGTCTGAGTCGAGCCCGCCATTCCTACCCATAGTAGCTTT